>NZ_ALAB01000011.1 GCF_000280055.1 Alishewanella aestuarii B11
TCCCATCCGATATCCAGTACTTGCCTAAACCAAGGGCCACGAAATCCGGCGTCTGTAACGATAACCGGGCTTGCAGCTTGCCGGTAGTATTGCGTGAAGGCGCCTTAGAAATTGCTGATGAGTTTGGGGTTTATCTTTAGTCGCCAGGGAATGCACTTCCTCATAAAGGGTTATCGAGCGCCCCTCACATGCCAATGCGGCGCGCAGCAGGAAGAACTGCTGACCGGGCTCTAAGTCTGACCAGTCGACCAAAATCACTGGCTGTGCTTGATAACCTGCAAAATATCGGGCCAGTTGCTGATAAATGTGCGGTAACTCATAAAAAAGTTGCGTATTGGAGAGCAGGCGATCAGCACTTTTTATTCGATGCTTTTCATAGGCTTGCGTGTCAAGGTTCCGCCCAAGCGAAGTGACTGTGAGTTGCTGCTGGGTCGAGGCACTTAAGACTATATTTTGTAGCGCCTTGCGCCGGGCACTATGCATAGAAGGTGTGACAGCGTGAATGAAATTGGTTAGGATGTGCTGAACATTCATGGCGATTCCTGATTGTTTTTTTTGGCGAAAGATCTGATCATCGAGCGCCATGAATGTTCCCTTCCTATACCAATTTATTTAATCCTTTGTTTTATCATCCTATTTCGTGGGGATACCTCAGGGTCTGAGCTCAGACCGGTACCGGAGTGCTGTGGATAAGTGTGGTGGGGATGGTGTTGTTGGCCTTGTTGCCGGATTTTTTATTGCTACTGGGTGGCACGGCATTGCGTAAGGTGTTACCGCCGGCCGGCTGGCAGGCGTTGGATACCCTGAATTTCTATTTGTTGTTTCCGGCGCTGATTTTCATCAGTGCCCTTGGTGCCCCTCCTGCTAGCCGGGATTTAATGATTCTGGCTCCCGGGATCTGGGGTATTATGTTGTTTGCCTGTCTGCTCGGCTGGCTGGTGCGCGCCTGGGGGCCGGCCCGGTTCCTGGATTTTGCTGCATTGTGGCAAACCGCCTGGCGCTTTAATACGGCGCTGGCGATGGTGATGGTCCAGGCGCTGCCAGTTGAGTATCGGGCACTGATGTCGATTGCGATAGGTCTGGCAGTACCGGTTGCAAATATCCTGGCGGTGTCTGCGCTATCGCGCGGGCAGGGCATGGGGCTGGTAAAAACTTTGAAGCTGGTGGTCAGCAATCCTTTTTTATTGGCTAGTCTGGCCGGTTTGCTATGTTCAGTATTGGCGGTTTCCCTGCCTGAACAGCTGCTGCTGGCATTACATAAACTGGCGCAGGCCGCGCTGCCATTGGCGCTGTTGTCTATAGGTGCCGCTATGCAATGGCAAGCATTATGGCGGCTTGACCGTTTTCAGCTGGCTTTAAATACGATTAAGCTATTGTTGATGCCGGCGCTGATGCTGCTGATCTGTTATCTGGCAGCAGTACCAGCCGGCCCGGCACTGGTACTGGTATTATTTGCGGCCTTACCAACAGCCTCAGCGGCGCATGTGCTGGCCTCGGTGTATGGTGCTGAGCGCCAACCGGTGGCGACCCTTATCGCCCAGTCCACTATGCTCGGCTGCATTAGTCTGCCGCTGTGGTTGTTACTGTTGTTTAAAATTTATCCGCACTAAACTGGTAATATAAAGCTCTTTACTTTAAGGTAGAAAAATAAGAATAAATAAGGAGATACGGATGTCATTAGTTACCACGTTAGCGAAATTCCTTGGCAAATGTCTGGGCGGCTTGGTGGCAGTTGCTGTGACCTGCTACCTGCTGTTATTGACGGTCAACTGGCAGGATGAGGCAGCGTCAGAACGCGCGCTGGATCTGAAACGCCAGTTGACGCTAAAGCCGGTTAGCAACAATGGCTATCAGCTTTATACTACACAGCTGGCGCAGTTGGGCTCCGCCGCTATCCCCGAGTTGCAGCAATTATTTAGTGATTGCTATCAAGCCGGATGTCAGTCGCTACTTCAGGCGGAAACGGAAACGTTGCAGCAACTGTTGGCGCAACAGCAACAGCTGTTAGCGGCCTATCAACAGTGGCTTGCCACCGAGCATTGGCAGGAACCGCTGCTGGTTAGTAATGACTTACCTGCCTATCAACCGTTATTAAATGGCCAGCGGTTGCAGTTGCTACAGGCGTATCTGGCAGCACGCCAGGGGGATAGCGAGCTGGCACAGCAGTTACTTGCGGCCGATCTGCAATTCTGGCGCAAGTTGTTACCACAAAATCGTTATCTGGTATCAAAGATGATCAGCGTCGCCGCCATTGAGCAGCATTTTCTATTTGCCAGCGCGATCAACCAATCTCTGACTGATGGCGAGCGTCCGCGACCTGCGATCTGGCAGCAACCCTTTAGTCCGGCTGAACTGAGCCTGGAGCTGGCCCTGGCCGGCGAGTGGCAGCTGTCTGAGCAGCTAATTGCAAAAGGGTTAAATGAAAGCAGCGAATTAAAGCTGTTGCAACGCTTAGGCGTAACACTACTTAAACCGCTTTATCAAGCGCAGGCCAGCAGTAATGAGCGGGCACTGCTGCTAAGCTGTGAAGCCGGCGGGCAACAAGCTATTGCTCCTTGGTATCACTGGGCGTATAACCCGGTAGGTAAGATGTTGAACCGCGCTTCCAAGGTACCCTGTGCGCAATACCTGTCGAGACTCGAACGTCTGGAACAAAGCCGCCAGCAGTTAGTCTCGGCCGGCCAGGTGCCAGTGCCCGCTGCATCGCTCGCAGCGGACTGATTTAACTGATACCGCAAAAAATCAGCCCTTCCTCATCCTTTGCTCATGTTTTTAGCGCGCCTTAGCCTGATGATAGGCGCGCTAATTAATCAAGGAGCATCTGATGCAAACGTTAAAGAAACCCTCGTTATTCTGGTTTAATCCCTGGCGTCTGGCACTATGGAGTAGCGTGCTGGGATTATTGTTACTGCCGCTGCTCGCCATGCAGTTTAGCAGCGAAGTGAACTGGACCGGCTCCGACTTCGTGGTTGCCGGCGTACTGCTTGGAGGCACCGCCTTGCTGATTGAGCTGGGCTGTCGGGTGGGCAACAATCTGGCCGGGCGTGCCGGTTGGGCTTTAGTCGTGCTCACCTCTTTACTGCTGATCTGGATTAATCTGGCTGTCGGCATTATTGGCAGTGAAGATAACCCGGCGAACTTATTGTATCTGGTGGTGTTGGCCGTGACAGCGCTGGGCGCACTGTGGGTCAGGTTTCGAGCACGGGGTATGAGCAAGGTGTTATACCTTAGTGCTGCGCTGCAGCTGGGTGTTGAGCTGGTGATTCAAGTGGCGGATTTAGGGGCGGCACCAGTGATCAATACGGCTTTTGCTTTACTCTGGTTACTGGCGGCGGGATTACTACGAAATTCTGACCCGGAGCGGCCGGGTTCTGAGGCATAATACCCTTGGTTGAAAGTATGGAGTGAGTCAGCCCTATGGCGGCAGAGTGTTATTCTTTTGCAGGTTTTCAGCTGAACCCGGCACAGCGGCAGCTGTATTATCACGGGCAGCGACAGGAGCTAAACAGTCGCTATCTGGATGCCTTGCTGCTGTTGCTGCACCATGCCGGCGAACTGGTTAGCAAACAGCAGTTCTTCGAGCAAGTCTGGCCGGGACTGGTGGTAAGTGATGAGGCCCTGACACAGTGTATCCGGACTTTGCGCCGGGTACTGGGCGACAATGCCACTGCGCCGCGCTTTATTGAAACGGTTCCCAAACATGGTTACCGCTTTATTGCGGCGGTCAGCCGGGAGGATGGCAATTCGCAAGTAGGCGTTGGCGCAAGCTTAACCCCGACGGCAGGGCTGGTTGCTAACGAAACTCAGCGCGAGCGGCAGCGACAACACCTCTGGTTCAGTATCGGTTATGGCGTGGCCGGTGCAGCTGTGGCCGGCTTAACCGGTGGCATGCTGTATGGTTTGCTGGCGGCGATGCAAGCCCTGAACAGCGGCAGTCAGGCCATGTCATTTTTGCTGGTGCTGTTAAGTGTTACGACCTTGCTGGCGTTAGTGGCCGGCGCTGCGATTGCCGCCGCTATCAGCGCCGCACAGCTATGGCGGTCGCAGCAACCGCTCTGGACCCTGTTGGCCGGGGCGGTGGCAGGTTTGCTGGTTGGTGCCTTTGTCAGTGTGCTACTTAAGGATATGCTGATCCTGTTTTTTGGCCGCAGCCCGGCACAGTTGACCGGAGCTACCGAAGGTTTGCTGATTGGCCTTGCTGTGGCAACAACTGTGCTGTTGCTGCGACGGCAACCACGCTTTTACCGTTTAGGTTTTGCACTACTGCCCGGTATGCTGGCCGGACTGTTGATTAGCCTAAGCGGCGGCGTCTTACTGGCTGGCAGTCTGGCGCAACTGGCGGCGGAATTTCCTCAGGCAACGCTGGGTAAAATCTTGCTGCCAGAGGGTTTTGCCCGCATTAGCCTTGGCAACGGCTGGCTCCATCTTAGCGCCATGCTCGAAGCCGGACTCTTTAGTGCGGGTCTGGCGCTGGGGCTGCAACGGGCGCAACAGCGCCTTTCGCCAGTTGAATAAAGGTAGCAATGGGCGTGTTTTGCCGCTCTTGCTGGCGACAGCCGACATAGATATGTTTTTGGATACCGCGCTCGCCCAATCTGAGTAAACTCAGTGGCAGTTTGCTGGCGTACTGACGGGCCAGCCAGTCGGGCAGGGCGGTGACACCGCGATCGGCTGCCACCATTTGCAGAATAATATCAGTATCTTCCAGAGTTTTATGCTGTCTGGGCAGACATTGTGCCGGCAGTAAAAACTGCTGAAAAATATCCAGCCGGCTTAGCTCTACCGGATAGGTTAACAGCCGCTCCTTGCTAAGCTGCGCTGCGCTCACCTGCTGTTGCTGGCTAAGCGGATGCTGCTTGCTGACCACCAGCACTAACTCATAAGGGAATACGGCTTCAAACTCGATAGCCGCTTTGCGGATCGGATCCGGGGTGATCAACAGATCGATCTCCTGATTAAACAACGCCGCCATGCCGCCGAACTGAAACTGTTGCCTCACATCGATATCCATCCCCGGCGCTGCCGCCAGAAAGGGTTTTACAACCTGCAGCAACCACTGATAGCAGGGATGGCACTCCATGCCGATATGCAGGGTACCGGCCTCATTGCTGGCAAACTGCTGCAGCTTTTGCTCCAGCCGCTCAAACTGTGGCAGTAAACGTTCGGCCTGGCTTAGCAGATGGCTGCCGGCCTGAGTCAGCCGTACCGAACGACCATCCTTATCCCACAGCGTCGTGCCCGCCTGCTGTTCCAGTTTTTTAATGCTGTGGCTCAGTGCCGATTGCGTCAGATGCAGTGCCGTGGCGGCGGCTGTCACCGAGCCCTGGCGGGCTAATTCGCGCAGAATTGCCAGATGGATCCGTTCTATCATGATATTTATGATCTAATTTCATTGGTTGATGAAAATATACCATTTTTGTTCATTAAATAAAGTTGTTAATGTTTAGCCATCCAGATGGATATAAAAGGAAGGGCACAATGGCAATATTACACAACCTGGGTTTTCCGCGGATTGGCCGCAAACGGGAATTAAAAAAGGCGCTGGAAGCTTACTGGCAGGGCCAGAGCAGCGAGAGTGAACTGGAGCAGACCGCAGCACAGCTAAGAGCGCAAAACTGGCAACTGCAACAAGGGCTGGACTGGCTGCCGGTTGGCGATTTTTCGCTGTATGATCAGGTGCTGGATTTAAGTTTTACGCTTGGTAATATCCCGGCCCGGCTGCAGCACTTAGCCGGCAGTGAGCTGGACAATTATTTCCGGCTGGCGCGCGGGCGCTCGGCACAGGACAGTGCGTGCAGCTGTATTCATGCCGGCGAAATGACCAAGTGGTTTGATACCAACTATCACTATATCGTGCCGGAAGTGACCGCCCAGACCGAGTTTTCGTTACAAAGCAGCCGGCTGTTACAGCAATTTCGCGAAGCGAAGGCTCAGGGCGTTCAGGCCAAACCGGTGTTGATTGGCCCCTTAACCTATCTGTGGCTATGTAAGGCCAAAGATCAGTCTGAGCCCCTGGCGCTGCTGCCACGGCTACTGCCGGTATATCAGCAGTTATTGCAGACACTGCAGCAAGCCGGGGCCGAATGGATCCAGCTGGATGAGCCGATACTGGCAACAGAGCTGAGCGAGCCGTGGCAACTGGCTTTTGTTGGCGCCTATAGTCTGCTGGCAGAGGTGCCGGTTAAGCTGCTACTGGCCAGTTATTTTGGCCGGCTGGGAGCCAATTTACCTTTATTACAGGCGTTACCTGTTGCCGGCATCCATCTGGATGCGGTGCGGGGCCGCGCTGAGGTGCAGCAGGTGTTACAGGGTTTGGCGCCGCAACAGGTGCTATCACTGGGCGTGATCGATGGCCGTAATATCTGGAAAACCGATCTGACAGCAGTACTCGACTGGCTGGAGCCGATTGCGGCTTTGCTGGGTGATCGGCTATGGCTGGCGCCTTCCTGTTCCTTGTTGCATGTCCCGGTTGATCTGGACAGCGAGCAGAAACTGCTGCCAGAGCTGAAAAACTGGTTAGCCTTTGCCAAGCAGAAGTTGCAGGAGTTGCAGATCCTGGGCTTGGCACTTAACCGCGGACGGTTGCTGGTGGCAGAAGCGTTAATCGACAATGCGGCGGCGATCGCCAGTCGCCGTCAGTCTGCGCTGGTGCATAATCCGGCAGTGCAGCAGGCGCTACAGCAGATCCGGCCAGAGCAGGCACAGCGGCAAAGTCCTTATCCGGTAAGGGCGCAACAGCAAGCAGCACGTTTTGCTCTGCCGCTATACCCTACGACGACTATTGGTTCTTTCCCGCAAACGACGGCCATTCGTCAGGCGCGGCTGGCGCTGAAAAAAGGCACTATCTCGGCGGCGCAATATCGGGATCAGATGCAAACGGAAATTGCTCATGCGGTGGCGCAGCAGGAACAACTGGGGCTGGATGTGCTGGTGCATGGCGAGGCGGAGCGCAACGACATGGTGGAGTACTTTGGTGAGCAGTTATCGGGCTTTGCCTTTAGCCAGCATGGCTGGGTGCAATCCTACGGTTCGCGTTGTGTCAAACCCCCTATTATTTATGGCGATATCAGCCGGCCCCAGCCGATGACAGTGGCCTGGACCCAATATGCCCAGTCGCTGACCACTAAACCGATGAAAGGCATGTTAACCGGGCCTGTTACCATGTTGAACTGGTCTTTTGTGCGCGATGATCAGCCGCGGCAGCAAACCTGTCTGCAGTTGGCGCTGGCGATCCGGCAGGAAGTTCAGGATCTGGAAGCCGCCGGTGTCGGGATCATCCAGATTGATGAAGCCGCACTGCGTGAAGGTTTGCCACTACGGCAAAGCGAGTGGCAACAGTATCTGGACTGGGCGGTGTTTGCCTTTAAACTCTGTGCCAACGGTGTGGCTGACAGTACGCAAATCCATACCCATATGTGTTACTCCGAGTTTAACGACATTATCGCTGAGATCGCGGCGCTGGATGCCGATGTGATTACAATAGAAACGTCACGTTCCGATATGGAGTTACTGCGCGCCTTTGAGCACTTTGCCTATCCGAATCAAATCGGGCCCGGTGTTTACGATATTCACTCGCCCAATACCCCTACGACAGCGCAGATGGTTAAGCTGATGCAAAAGGCGGCGCAGCAGATCCCGGCGCAGCGGCTGTGGGTCAATCCGGACTGTGGTTTGAAAACCCGGCAGTGGAGTGAGGTATTGCCAGCCCTGAAAAATATGGTGGCAGCCGCACAGCAGTTACGTCAGAACTAAGTTGCGGTTATCCTGAGTTACTGAAAAGAGGCTGTGGCCTCTTTTTTTATGCCGGACACAAGGTTATGCTGCCGGCTGTGATCAGCTTTTAGTGTACTGAGTATGTCATGATTAATATTATCCGTGATCCCCTTACCAGCCAGGCCATTCAGGATCTGCTTAATGAGCATCTGGCTGATATGTATGCGACCTCGCCGCCGGAAAGCGTACATGCTCTGGATCTGGAACGGTTAAAAGCGCCGGATATTGTGTTCTGGAGTGCCTGGCAGGACGGGCAGTTGCTGGGGTGTATTGCACTGAAGCGCCATGCTGCCGCTATAGCAGAAATTAAGTCGATGCGTACTGCTCGTGTTGCCCGCGGTAAAGGGGTGGCGAAGGCGCTACTGGCGCACTTAGAGCAGTTCGCCAAAGCCGAAGGCGTAACTGCCTTGTATCTGGAAACCGGCGCCGAACCTTATTTTGCGCCGGCGCGGCAGCTGTATCAGCAGCATGGCTATCTGCAGTGCGGGCCCTTTGCCGATTATCAACCGGACCCGCTTAGCGTTTTTATGCAAAAAGCCCTTTAATCCTGTTTTGGTACTGGTGCTGCCAGCTTTTTCAGCTGCGGCTCGGGCTGCTCGCTTAACGGTTGCTGCTGTGCTTCGATAGCCTGCTGCAGCTGTTGCTTGGGTGCATCAATTAGCTGCTGTTTTTGCGCTTCAATGGCTTGCTCAAGTTGCTGCTTGGGCGCTTCAATTAGCTGCTGTTTTTGCGCATCAATGGCTTGCTCAAGTTGCTGCTTGGGCGCTTCAATTAATTGCTGCTTTTGCGCATCTATCGCCTGCTCAAGTTGTTGTTTGGGCGCATCAATTAGCTGCTGTTTTTGTGCCTCAACAGCTTGCTGCAGCTGTTGTTGCGGCTGTTCAAGTAATTGTTGTTTTTGCTGTTCCAGTTGCTGTTGCAGTAACTTTTCCGGATTGCTGGCCATTTTGGCGTAATCTACCAGCTCAGCCGGCCACACTGGTAGCACGGCCTTCGCCTTTTTCTCTACCGCTTCGGCGAAAATCTCTGTAACACCGCCTTTACTGATTAATACCGCCATCTGGTTGGTTTCGGCATTCCAGACAAAGCCCGCTTTTTCAGCAAGCTGCGGTAGCGGCGTATAGTTGGACGCAACATAAAACAGCGGCCCTTGCTGTTTGATCTCATCTGCCGTGTTCAGCAAAGATACTGCCGTTTGGTAATGCTCGCCCAGTAAGGGTTCCAGCCGCTTTTTAATCAGCGGTTGCTCAAATAAATTCACTTCCTTGGGATCGAGGCCAACCATTGGCTTCATAATGGCCCACATCAGCTGACCCTGTGGTGACAACAACAAGGCTGGCGCGACGCAGGCGCTTAATAATAACGCCGCTAATAACAACAAGCTTAGGCGCACGGCTGCGCACTTGTTTACGACATAAGTGAACATAGTTTTTGGGTACCTGAATGGTGTTGGGATTGGGGTTGAATTGAGCCGGAACCGGATCGCGCGCACTCTAGCACGGCGCTGAACTTTTCGCCAGCGCTAGTACATTCAGCCCGATGCCTGCTGTTGTAAATAAGCAATAAATCCCCGCGCCGTCGCGCTTTGCGGGGTATCCCGGCGCCAGACTAGGTACCATTGTCGGACTATTGGAAAGTCGGCGACATCCAGTATCCTTAGTCCATTTGTGGTGCTTGACCAGGCCGGTTGATTGACCGCCAAATCGGACAGCACCGCAATACCAAGCCCGGCCGCTACCGCATGTTTAATCGCCTCGTTACTGCCCAGGCTCATCATAATATTTGGCTGAAATTGTTGCTTGGCAAAAAATTGCTCCGTAACTTTACGGGTACCGCTACCGGCTTCCCGCATTAACCAGCGTTCGCCGCTAAGTTCGTTTAGGCGCAACTTTTTATTGCTTAGCGGATGGTTCGCCGGGGCTATGACAATCAAGTTGTTGGTTTGAAAGGCCTGGCTGTCCAAATCCAGCTCGGCTGGCGGTAGCATCATTACCGTCAGATCGTCCAGCCCCTGGCTTAGTCGCTGCACAATACGATCGCGGTTTTCGACACTGAGCTCAATTTCAATACCTGGATAGGCACGCGCGAAAGGGCCCAGCAGATCCGGGACAAAGTATTCGGCGGTGGTAACCGCGGCAATTTTTAGCTTGCCGCGCACCAAACCATGAATTGCCGCCAGCTCGGATTCCAGCCGCTGCCAGCAGCTAGCAAGCTCGCGTACCGTTTGATACAGTAGTTCGCCGGCCTGCGTTAAACGAATTTGGCGGCCACTTTGCTCAAATAAGGACTCGCCCAAGGTTTCTGCCAGCTCTTTCAGTTGTACCGACACCGTAGGCTGACTGACAAAGAGCTCACGCGCAGCCTGGGTTACCGATAACAAGCGGGCACTGGCTTCAAAGGCGCGCAGTTGTTGCGGGGTAATACGTTGAAAACGGGCGAGGGTACTGGCTGGCATCGCTAAGTTGGCTCTGGTTGGCTGATATATAGATTTTAAGCTATGGATAAGATTAAAACTAAATATTTTTCTTAATGATTTAACTGCTCTACAGTGCCGGCATAGCAACCACAGTCGGAGTCGTTAACATGCAAGCTAAGCAACAGCTAAACTCAGAGGCAACAGAGCAGTACGAAAAGGTAGCGGTAACCGTCGCACTGGGCGATGGGATAGGGCCAGAAATCACCCGGGCCACGCTGGATATTCTGGCCGCTGCCGGCGCCAGAATTGCCCCTGAATATATTAATATTGGTGAGAAGCTTTATCTCTCTGGTCACAGTTCAGGAATCGCGCCAGATGCCTGGGAATCGTTGCGCCGCAACAAAGTCTTTCTAAAAGGGCCAGTGACAACGCCAGCCGGCGATGGCTACAAAAGCCTGAATGTGACCATCCGTAAAACTCTGGGTTTGTACGCGAATGTAAGGCCCTGTGTCAGTTATGCCCCCTTTGTCGCAACCCTGCATCCTAAATTAGATATCGTCATAGTGCGGGAGAATGAAGAAGATCTGTACGCGGGTATCGAACATCGTCAATCTGATGAGGTTTTTCAGTGCCTGAAGCTGATTAGCCGCCCGGGCTGTGAAAAGATTGTACGCTATGCCTTTGACTATGCCCGCAGCCATGGCCGGAAAAAAGTCACCTGCATGGTCAAAGATAATATTATGAAGATGACAGATGGCCTGTTTTATAAGGTGTTTCAGGAGATAGCCGCAGAGTATCCTGATATTGCGACCGAACGCTATATTATTGATATCGGCGCAGCCCGGTTGGCGACCCAGCCGCAACGTTTTGATGTGATCGTGACGCCCAATTTATATGGCGATATTTTAAGTGATATCGCAGCCGAGATGACCGGCAGTGTCGGCCTGGCCCCCAGCGCCAATATTGGTGAACAAATTGCCATGTTTGAAGCTATTCATGGCAGTGCGCCGGATATCGCCGGGCAGGGCGTGGCAAACCCCAGTGGCTTATTACTGGCAGCGGTAATGATGCTGGTGCATATTGGTCAGGCCGAGGTGGCAGCGCGCGTGCATAATGCCTGGCTGGCAACCCTTGAGGAAGGGATCCATACCGCCGATCTGCAGGGTGAGCAAAGCCAGCAAGTTGTTAGCACAGCAGGCTTTGCAGAGGCCGTCATTGCCCGGCTGGGGCGCTTGCCGCAGCGCTTTACGCCGGTGCAGTATCAGAGTCAACCGCGTCAGCCGGCAGTAAAGAGCCTGTATAAGCGGGCGACACCAGCGCATAAAGTACTATTGGGTGTCGACATCTTTTTGCATGAACGTAACTTTACACCGGAGCAGCTGGCCAGCCGTTTACTGGCACTGACTAAAGGTATCTTGCATCTACAGATGGTTACTAACCGTGGCGTTAAAGTATGGCCGGAAGGCTTTCCGGAAACCTTCTGTACCGACCACTGGCGCTGCCGTTTTATGCCGGCCCAATCGACACAATTCACGCAACTGCCACAGGAGGTTAAACAGCAGGATATTCTGCAACTGCTGCAAACATTAACCCAGGCCGGGCTGGATGTGATGAAAACCGAGAACCTGTATAGTTTTAATGGTGAGCGCGGTTTCGCACTGGGACAGGGGCAGTAGCCACGGTAAGATGGTTAATCCGGGGCAAGATGTTAAAGCCTGCGTTGCCGCAGGCTTTAATCAGTAATGCTTTGCCACACCCTCACTAGACTCTGAATTGTCCGGCCGACTGCCCCAAACTCTGTGCCATACCAAGTAACTGGCGGGTACTACTGGCGACCTGGGAAATGGCGGTACTGTTTTCCTCGGCGGCGGCGCTAAGTCTGGAGATGCTATTTGCCAGAGTAGCGGATACCGTAGTTTGTTCTTCCGCCGCTGTTGCGGTTTGGGTCATTAAATCTTTTAGCACGGCCAGACGCTGATAAATGTCATTTACGGCCTTTGCCATCGCGTTAGATTGTTGCAGTGTTTGTTGAGCGGCTTCGCTGCAAAAGCCACTATGCGTCGCCAGAGACGCCGCTTTACCAGTTATGCCGTTGAGTACTGAAGATATCTCTTTAATCGCTTCCTGCACCCGAAAGGCCAGCTGCCTGACTTCATCAGCCACGACGGCAAAGCCACGGCCATGTTCGCCGGCACGCGCCGCTTCAATAGCCGCATTTAATGCCAGCAAATTGGTTTGTTCGGCAATGCTGTTGATGACGCTAAACACCTGACCAATTTTACGACTATCCTGATCCAGCTCACCGACTTCGTGATGAATGTGGGCAAAGCGGGCTAAGGTTTGTTGTAAACTTTCACTGGTAGCGTTGAGCGCGGCGGTAAGCTGTAGGCTGGAATTGTTGCAGCCTTTTACTTCATCGGCGGCATAGGCCGTATTTTTACCGATTTCGGCGGCGGCATAGCTCATTTCTTCAACTGCTGTGGCCAGCATATCAGTCTCGCGGGCCTGCAGTTGGATACTGCCATCCGCCTGGGTAATGGCTGCTGAATTTTGGGTCGCAGTATTTTCCAGCTCCCGGCTGATACCTAGCAGCTGCGAAATCAAACCTTTAAGCGTATGTTGCATTTTTGCCAGCCAACCCATCACATGGCCGGGTTGTTCGGGTACCATTAACTCAGTGGTAAAGTCACCGGACGCGATGACACTGGTAAGCTGGCACATTTGCTCCGGCTCACCGCCAAGCGGCCTGATCACTAAACGACACACCAGCTCGGCGGCCAGAATCTCCAGCAGTAAAGCGGCCAGGCTAATACCAATGCCGGTAAATAGCATGCGGCGGGCTGGTGCTGCGATTTCGGCCACGTCAATTTCCGCCAGCAGCGCCCAGCGTACACCGAACACATTCAGCGGGGCAAAGGCCGATAACACGGCATTGTTGTTGTAATCGATAACTTGCATAACGCCATTCTGCCCGGCTAGCGCCTCTCGTACCGCCTTGGTATCCACGCCGTTTGCGGCGACGGTACCACGAAATGAGGCCTGAATATTGCGTTGTTGCGGATCGAGATAGGAATCTGAGCGCATTCTGAAATCGCTGCCAACCAGATAGGTTTCGCCACTATCACCCATACCGGCGCGGATTTGCATCACGCTATTAATCTTATCGATCGACAGCTGAGCGGCAACATAAACCCGCTCCTGATTAAGCGTAATGGCTTTGCCGAGAAAGGCAGCGGCTTCATTATTCGAGGGGGCATAGGGCGAGAAATCTTCCATCAGCACCTGATTATCCCGAGCCCGCAGTTGCTGAAACAACCGGCCAAGACCAGAGTCGCGGTAGGGCCCATGTTGCAGATTGGTGTGCAGATCGGACTCTCGCGCCACAGTGTAAATAATGTCACCAGCATTGTTTATGACAAACAGATCATAAAATCCAAGCTGCTGATTAATAGCGCTAAAAAATGGCGTTAGACTCTCAGTTTGCTCCAACTGCGGTAACTCGGCCACTGCACTGGCCGCAACTTCTAATCCGGCACGAAAATCATGCAGCATGGCAGCGATATTTTGCTCTTTAATTTCCCGCACTGCGACTAAACGCGATTCCGCTTCGCGAAACAGTTCAGTGCGACCCAGCAGGGTAATCACGGTAGTGGCAACGAGTAGGGGTAACAGGACGATACTTAGACTGATGATCTTTATCTTCTGACTAAAACCCATTTTCAACTCCCTGATGATACGTTTTAGATACCAGAAGAATAAAGCATTGTTTCTTTAAAATAACAATGATGCATAAAAATTTAATTTTTAAAGCAGGAAGGTGCGCAGCCAGATGTCGCGGGAAAACGATATCGCTAAATGATATTTAACTCTGGTTGTTGGCAAGCGTGATAATGATCTGTGCCCTAAACGTATGCCCTGAAAAGGCGCAGTTAAACCCCAGATGATGTAGCTCCGTAATGCGTTTTACGATTGACAGACCCAAACCTGAGCCTGTCAGATCCTGATGCACGGGAGCGCGGTAAAAGCGTTGTCCCAGGACATCATTATCCACTGCGACTAAGCATTGATTCTGTATTGTCAGTACAATCTTATTATTTAAACCCGGCTCAAGGCGCAGGACTACCTCTGTATCTGCTGGCGCATACTTGGCCGCATTTTCAAACAGGTTACGCAGCGCTACCTGTAACAGTGTCGTGTCAGCCTGCACCTGATAACCCGCAGCCCGGCAAGCATCAAGGTCGGCTAATTGCCAGATCACTTTTTGCAGCAGGGCAGGTGCAACCTGGTGCAGGCTGGCTTCCAGTAAATCCGCCAGCGGTTGTGAACGTAACGCCAGTTTCGGGTGTTCTAATCGCGCCAGCGCCAGCAGTTGATTGGTCAGATGGCTCATCCGTTCACTGCCTTGTTTAATGGCAGTCACCGCGGCATCCTGTTCCGCAGTAAGTGGTGTTTGTGCCAGATTTTGGGCATGCAAACTGATAATACTCAGTGGCGTGCGCAGTTCATGCGAGGCATCAGCAATAAAACGTTTCTCGCGCTGCATATGTTGCTCAATCGCCTCTAACAACTGGTTAATCGCGGTGACAACCTGAGTCAGTTCAGCCGGCATCGGGCTATTGATCGGTTGCAGCTGCTCCGGTTTGGTATGGCTGAGCTGCTGTTGCAGTTGTTTTAACGGCTTTAAACCGCGCCGCACCAGATAAAGGGTTAGCAGACTCAGTGGTAAGATCAAAAACAGAACAGGGCGGATCTGGGTTAGGGCGATGCTATAGCTCAGTTCCTCGCGTACCGCTTCGCGTTGGCTGCTAACGATTTGCACCCCCAGCTCATCCAGACGTAGGGTAAAGTTGATCCACAGATCACCATTTTCAGTGTGATATTCGCTAAAACCGGTTTTACGCACCGGCCGCATCGGCTGTTGCAGGTTGGCGGTATGTAAAATCAGCTGCTGATCATTGCGCCAAATTTGAATGGCGATATTACTCTCATATTTGTAGCCGGTAAGAAAGCGCTCACTAAGCTCAGCCTGGCCTTTAACCAGCTCGTCCAGATGCGCCACCGGTATCAGCACTGGCTTATCCTGCTGTAATAAGGTGGGGTTGGCCATAACTACGCCAGCAGTTAAGCGGGCGCTTTGCGCCAACTGCGCATCAAATACTTCGTCTATTTCATGCAAGCTTTGCTGATAACTGATATAGCCGGTCAGGCTTAATACCGCGATCACCAACAAATTTAGCAGTAAAACTAACCGGGTTTGAATACTCAGTGGCTTCATACTTGCCCCGGCAGCAGATAGCCGATACCGCGCACGGTTTTAATAAGCTCCGGGTGCAGCTTTTTGCGCAGGTTATGAATATGCACTTCAATGGCATTACTTTCGGTATCGCCATCCCAGCCCACACTCAGCTCTTCCAGATGCTGGCGGCTTAAAATCTTATCTTTATGCTGCAGAAAGTCTTTTAACAGTAAAAATTCGCGCCGGGTTAAATTCACGGTTTTCCCGGCATATTCGCAGCTATGTTTCACTAAATCGAGTAGCAGTTCGCCATGCTGCAGCACATCATGCCGCCGCTCGGCTTTGCGGCGTAACAGTACCCGGATCCGCGCTTCCAACTCCCGCACATCAAAGGGCTTTACCATATAGTCATCAGCACCATCGTTTAACAGTTGCAGCTTGGTTTCAATTTGATCCAGCGCCGTGAGTACCAGTACCGGCAGTTGATGTTGCTGCGCGCGCAGCTGTTGTAAGATTTTACCGGCAAAGCCATCGGGTAGGCCTAAATCCAGGATCATTAAATCAAACTCCGCATTATCCAGCGCCTGTAGGGCTTGCTTACCGGTGCGGCAATGTTCGGTTTGATAACTGGCCCGCGCCAAGGCTGTAACTATGCCCTGTGCCAGCAAGTTGTCGTCTTCTACCAGTAAGATCCGCATGCCATTTATCCGTTTACGGTCAGTCTGTTAACTATAACCAGATTAACCTCACTTACTTAAGAAATTCTTAAGTTTTCATCTCGTACAGCAGCTAAATGACTAGCGGGGAAAAATGCGGTCAGACGTTTATCCAAAGTTATCGCATTGAATAGCAAATATACCGGCCTTGCCGGTATATTTAGAGGATATCGAGCCTTAACTTTTAATTTTGCTACGCGCTTTGGTCAGCGCCAGCTCAATCTCTTGCCGGCGTCCGGCATCGGCGTCTTCACGGCCGGGGCGCGGCGGCGCCAGTAAGGCTTTTTCCAGTACCGCCACGGCGGCCTTATATTCTTTTTGTTGCAGTAAAAAATCACCGTAAAAATAATTACTGTCGATACCGTCAGGGTTAACCTCCAGGCCTTTTAGCAAATATTCGCGGGCCTTTTTATCGCTACCAAAGCCGACAGGCCAACCTGGTACCTGATAATACAGCGAACCCAGGCTGGTATAGGCCGAGCCATCCAGCGCTTTCTCATCTTGCTTTAGCGCCTGTTCAAATAGCTTTTTCGCGGTTTTAACTTCGCTAAGCGCATCCAAACCGCCGACACTGCCGGCATAGGTGGCGCGGATAATACCTTCCCAAATCAGGTAGCGGGCATCATCCGGGTGGGCCTTTACTGCGGCCTGGGCGGCGCTAACCAGTTCGGCAAAGGCTTGCTGCTGGGGTTTACCACTTTGCTGATACTTAACGCTGGCCCATTGCTGTTGAATCTGACTTAGTTCGCTTGGTACTGCGGAAAGCGAGCTTTCGGCCTGTACTGACCCCAGCAGTAAGCTGGCGCTCAGTAAACTTAGGGCAATAAGTGAAGAGGTTTTTTTCATTTGCATGCTCCTTTATCGCTGGCAGGGACGTTTTTCACTTCAGCCAGCGTATTGTGGGTTAACCCTGCGGCTTGCCGTCGGGCAAATTGTTTGATGGTCGTCAGTTGTTTGCGTAGTGCTTTATCCAGTAAGGCTGGCAGCAGCGCATTGAGCCGGATAAACAGTCGCTCCGGCATACCAAGGTTCTGATCCTGCATCTGTTTTGCGATTAACTGGTTTAGAATTTGGGATGCTACCCAATCTGGTTGATCGGTTTTGCTACCCAGCGCCTGATTCAACTGCTGTGCTGCCAGGGTGTTCATACTGGTCTGGGTTGCCCGCGGTGCGATATAGCAAAATTGCAGGGCGGTATCGGCCATTTCCCGGCGCAGCGCCTGCACAAAATGCTTTAGCGCGGCTTTGCTGGCACCATAGGCGGCATAGCCCGGATAGCCGATAGCACCCAGTGTCGAGCCAACATAAACTAAGCGTGCCTGAGGTGTCAGCCGGGGTAGCAGGGCGCGGGTGAGTAGTATCGGCAGCAGCGTGTTTAGTTCAAATAGCCGCTGTATCGCTGTTGGGTCCTGCTGTTCAAATAACGCAAAATCGTTATAACCTGCGGCGAAGATCACCCCGTCCAGCTTATCCGGTAGCGCCAGCATCAGTTGCTCAAGGCCTGTCTGGTCGCTGAGATCGGCGGCTACACACTGGGTTTTTGTGGCCAGTTGCGTTGCCAACCGCTGTAGCGGTAACAGATTGCGCCCGGTAATAATCAGGCTCGCTCCCTGTGCCGTGAGTCGTTTCGCCAGCTCAGCACCAATACCGCCGCTGGCACCTAGCAGCAATAGTGTTTGGCCCCGCAGGGCTGCGGCGCTCATGCCGCCGCCTTAGCCGCAGGCGCAGCTTCAATAGTGCGGAAGATGTTGCCATACAGCTGATAGAACACTTTAGCAGCATGCACAATCGCTTGCTGATCAGCTGCATCGCTAATTGTATTCATCAACTTTTCGAAAAAGCTCAGATGTTCAATATCCAAACTGCCGTGCGAGCGTAAATAACTAAAGGCTTTATTGGGTAACTGTAGCTGCTGCTGAATAATCTCAGCGGCGCCTGTGGCGAGATTAACGCTGGTGCCTTCCAGTACCAACACCATGCCAAAAAATGAGAGAGGGTTGCCTCGCAGTACAGTGTCATAGGCATAGGCGACCATTAATTCGGTTGCCAGCCGTGGCTGACCATGGCGCACCAGCTCCTTGTCGGCACCGGTCGCCGCAATATCATTCAGCACCCATTCCTGATGACCTAACTCTTCTTCGATATACTCCGCAATGGCTTCGCGGTAATACTCCTGCGCACTGCTTAGCCTGCTGCCAACGGCCATCAGCAATGGCACTGTGTGCTTAACATGATGGTAAGCTTCCGTTAAAAACGCCTGATACTCGGCGAGCGTAAAGCTTAGTTGCTTAAGGCAGCGCTGGATCAGCGGTGCACTTAACAGATACTCGCGTTCGGCCTGGGTTTGTTCAATTAATTGCTGATAAAAGCTCATCGCGATGCTCCTGGTTTAGCGGCACAAGCACTGGCTCTGCCGTTGTTGGGGTAAGGTAGTAAAGTTGCTCAATAGGTTGCTGGTACCGCGTCAGAATATGTTGCCGGCGCAGCCGGCCGTTGTCGGTAAGTTGCTGGTTTTGGCTGCTAAAGGGTTCATTTAGCAGCAGTACGGTACGAATTTGTGCATAATCCGGGAGCCGGGCGTTAAGCGCCTGTAACTGGGTGCTAAGCTCCGTCAATTGCTTCGCCGAGCGCGGCACTATCAGTGCACTTAGCCAGGGTTTGGCATCGCCGCATACCATGGCCTGGGCGATCGCCGGGCAAAGTTGTAGCTCAGCCTCCAGCCATTCGGGCGAGATATTGCGGCCAAAGCTGCTGATCAACAGTTGTTTGCTGCGCCCGTCAATGTTCAGATAACCTTCGCTGTCCAGTTGCCCCAAATCGCCGGTCGCTAACCAACTGTTGGCGTCGCGCGGTGCTTCACCTAAATAGCCGGCATAAAGCTGACCTTTTACTTCAATCTGGCCTGCGTTAATCCGCAGTTGTACATGAGGTAACGCTTTGCCGACGCTACCAGGCCGATTAGCAGCGGGTAAGTTTAAGGCCACCACTGAGCCAGCTTCGGATAAACCATAGCCCTGATAGACAGGTAGCCCCAGCTGTGCGGCCTGTGCCAGTAATGCCGGTGCACAGTGCGCACCACCAACGGCAATAAAACGAAAACTTGCTGCCAGTGCCGGTTGCTGCTGGCAAATCAACAGCAGCGCCTGCAGTAACTGTGGCGTAAGGATCAGGCTGTGCGGCTGGTACTGCGCCAGGCTGTGTCCCAATTGCGCTAAATCTAGCTTTGAACTTCCGCTCAAACCGCTTTGCAATTCGTTCAGCACAATAATTTGCTGCCCCAGAGCCAGTGGTAAATACACACCGGCCTGATTTTCCAACAGGGTAGATAAGGGCAGCAGACAGTAATGTCGCAGTTGTTGCTGTTGTGCCTCTGCACTAAATTCTGCGCCTAGTGCTTTAACTAAGCCGGCTAAGGTCGCCGCTTGCTGTGCCCAGCTTAAACATACGCCTTTCGGGCTGCCGGTAGTGCCAGAGGTAAAGGTGACTTTACCGCTCAAGAACGGAAAGCTTGGTATTGAGTGAGTGCCTGCTGGCGGCATCTGCCGATACCATAAACCTGGCACTGTGCTGGCTATGCTGCCGGCAAGTGGCTCGGTTTCCAGTACAATCTCAATCGCGGCGGTATCAAGGATATAGGCTTGCTGCGCGGCTGAGAAAAAACGTGGTAGTGGGACACAAATTTTGTCGCTCACGGCCAGTGCCAAATCAGCAATAATCCAGCTGATGCTGTTGGGGCCGCTAATGGCAAAGCGCTGTGCCGGCAGTTGTTGTAGCCAGTTGGCCAGTTGAGATACCTGTGCAGCGAGTTGCTGATAACTCAGGCTGTGTTGACCGTCAGTTAACGCCGGGCGCTCGGCAAACTGGCGCAGGCTAGGAAAATCCAAAGGTACCGACTTAGCCATGACCAGCCTCCGTTAGCCGCGCCAATAGCGGTTGCAGCTCAGTCAGCTGTGGAGCCAGTAACTGCTGTAACAACTGATAGCGCGGCAAGCGCCGGGCACTGGTAATGGCCGGTAAGGCCATACCTGCCATCACTTGCGGGTGTTTTTGGTAGTACGCGCCCCAGACTTGGGGGTGCTGCAGCTTATCGGCATTGGCTGCGGCTAACAGCATGGGTTGATAATGCAGCTTGCTTAGCAAGGATTGCACTTCATCGGTTGCGGTAAAGGTCACCCAGCGAAAGCGGCTAGCGGCAATCAGTTCACTCAAGGCAACCATCAGCAGCAAGCTGCTGCCGGCGCGTGCCGATACCAGATTACCGATTTCCAGAATCTGCCCGCGCTTTACCTCTTGCCCGGATTGTTCTGACAGTAGCTGCTCAATCGGCTGTGGCAGATATTGCTCCAGAAACAGCGGGCCCTGTGTGGCAGCCTGCAACCCGACCGCTGCGGTCAGGGTTCCGGTGCAGCGTAAACTTAGCAATTGTGGCAGAAAGTAGCGGATTTCGGCCTGATGCTTGCGCTGAAACTCGCGGGCGATAAGGTCTTCTACTTCAACACGGCCATCGGCTTGTCTTGCCAGCAAAGTCAGTTTACTGGTCATATTTCCCAGGCTACACAGCAGCGGCATAGCGGCAGCGGGTGGTGCCAGTAATAAGGGTTCAGACATAAGACGCTCCGGTTTAACCTCGATGCTGGCAGGTTAGGTGGCGAAGCTTAAGAAAACATTAAGCAGCAAAAATGCTGAAAAATTATTTCAGTGTTGATGACGAGTAGAGGAAAAGTGTGACGAGGTAAATATCGTTTCGGAAAAGCAAGCGGGTAGCAGGCTACCCGCTCTAAGCTTAGAAGCGGTAGATAATCCCCAGCGATAAGCCGGTGCTATCTTCACCGGCGATTGCCGGCAATTGAGTGCCACGGCCGCCGCCAGAGATGCGAAAGGCGGCATTGTCATCATTACTGGTGATACCGTAAACGGCATACAGCACCAGCTCGCGGCCAAAATTACGGTCTACACCCACAGCAAATAAGGTCGCACCGCTGTCTGCCGTATCGTTGTCGCCGGTTTGATACACCTGGCCGCGCCAGACATAGTTACCTTGCTTGTAGCTGGCACCAACACCGTAAACATTGCGGTCGCCACCCGGAATATCCTTAGCGCTTTGCCACAAGGTCGTCAGGCGGATGGCATCCGTAATATCATAGTAAGCACCCAGGCGGATCGCCTGCGGATCTAAACCATCGGTGCCTTCAAAACGCTCAAAGGCGGCTGCTAAATAAATGCCTTTTTGCTCATAGGTAATGGAGCTGCTGTAAGACTCGCGCAGGTTATCTACGGTAGCGCCGGTATTGTTATGCGGCGTATAGTGAAAAGCAAAGGTCAGGTTGTTGACGGTCGGGCTTTGATAGGCCACACCATTTTTAAAGCGCTCGTCAAACACATTACCAATGGTTCCGCCACTAACCCGGCTGACGTTACGGATATCACCCACCCGATCACCAAACTGATCGACCTTGCCGCGCAATACTTTTAGCGGTGTATCGAACTGACCAATTTTTACTGTACCAAAATCGCCACGCAGGCCGACAAAAGAATCGCGATCGGCAAAGCTACCGGCACCCTCATCGATACGAATGGTTTGCTCAAGCTGCACAAAGGCCTCTAAACCGCCTTCCAGTTTGGTACTGGCACGAAACCCCAACCGGCTGGCGTTACTAGAAACGTTGGTACCGCTGTCGATGCCATTATCCAAACGGTCCAGCGAGAGATGTGCTAAACCATAGATTTCGACATTATTGGCTTGTACAGAGCCCACAGCCAGTAAGGATGCGGCTAGTAAAGAATAGTTAAATAGTTTCATCTGAATTTCCCGGATTGAGGTTGTGATTAAGGAACTCCGCCTTAGTCATAATACTGTAATACTCTTTTGCAGTAGTGCAAAGCAAGCTGGTTAGTAATTTAGGAATAACTTATAACGTTAGTATGGAACCATATATTCCTTTTGGCTATATCAGCATTGAAAATGTGATTTTAAAGTTATCCATAAGCATTGATATGATCCAGATTAGATTTTTGGTGAAAAATAACACAGCTTTGCTTAAGCAAAGAGGACAGTCATGAGCATTTGTATTGAGCAGGTTCGGAAAAGCTTTGGCAATTTTGTGGCGCTGGATAATGTTAATTTAAATATCAAAACTGGTGAGCTTACTGCTTTGCTGGGGCCATCCGGCTCGGGTAAAACCACCTTGCTGCGGATTATTGCCGGGCTGGAGCAGGCCGACAGTGGCATTATCCGCTTTAATAGCGAAGATATTACCGGTCAGCATGTCTCCGAGCGCGGTGTCGGTTTTGTGTTTCAGCACTATGCGTTGTTTAAGCATATGACGGTGTTTGAAAACGTGGCCTATGGCTTAACGGTTAAACCGAAAAAATTCCGCCCATCTAAGGCGGAGATCGCCAAAAAAGTGAACAATCTGCTGGAGTTAGTGCAGCTGGGCTGGACAGCCGATCGTTATCCGTCACAGCTCTCGGGCGGACAACGGCAGCGAATTGCGCTGGCCCGGGCTCTGGCAGTTGAGCCGAAAATGTTATTGTTGGATGAGCCGTTCGGTGCGCTGGATGCCAAGGTGCGCGCTGAGCTGCGCCGTTGGTTGCGACGCCTGCATGATGAAATTCATGTCACCAGTGTCTTTGTTACCCACGATCAGGAAGAAGCGCTGGAAGTGGCCGATCGTATCGTGGTGATGAACAAAGGCCGCATCGAGCAGGAAGGTACGCCGGAGCAGGTGTATGACAACCCGGCCAATCCCTTTGTGTATGAGTTTTTAGGTAATGTAAACCTGTTTCATGCCCGGGTAAAACAAGGCCAGAGCAGTATCGGACAGTTAAGGGTTCCGTCACCGGAATATACCAACAGCGAAGAGCAAGACGGCCTGGCCTATGTGCGGCCGCATGAAATAGATGTATTCAACCTGCCGCAGCCCGATGCCATTAAAGTAAAACTGGATCTGGTGACCATTGTTGGCCCCTCAGTGCGTTTGGAAGTGCTGGCTGAATCCGATCAGCAGCTGATCCACGTTGAACTGCCGAAAGAGCAGTTTAAGCAACTAAACCTGAAGCAGGGCGAACAAGCCTGGATCCTGCCACGTTATAGCAAGGTGTTTTTAGGGGAAGGGATCTAAGCGGGCTGGCAAAGCCCGCTATATTTTGCTGGCGGGCTAGGCGATAGCGACGGTGGCAATCACGATGGGATCTTGCCGTTCGGCCGGATAAATCACCAGCAAATTGGTGTGCGGCAGTGCCTGACTCAGCTTTTGCTGTAAACGGGGCAGATCAGCATCCCAGGCCAGACCACCCTGACGCACGCCGTAGAGCACCAGTAAATCACCTGTTGGTGCCAGCTTATGCAGCTGATCGGGTAACAACTGATACTGCGGCGCGGTTATGTAACCACTGATATTGGCTTTATTCAGCGCGGCTTTGATAGCCGCGACCTGGTTATCCTGACAACAGAGCTGTACCGTCAGACTTAACTGTTGTGCCAGACGTTGCACCAACTCGCGTGCTTCAGCAAAGCCGGCCTCTTTTTCTGCATTCGGTGGAATAAGCCAGAATAAGCGTTGACCGTGTTGTAGTGGTGACAGCTGACGCTTCACCAGCAGTGTATAACCCGGATCGGCCAGCAAGCGGCTTAACATTGAGCCAAATAGCAGCTCTGCGGTACTGCTGTGTTCACTCCAGCCCACAATAACTTCAGTCGCATTCAGTTCCCGGCGGCTACGCAAAATACCATCACTGATATTCAGATCCAGCCGGGTTTTGGCCTGAGCCGGAATATTGGCGGCAGCCAGATAACTGACCGCCTGCTCCAGTCGACTGGCGGCTTGTTGTAACGGCAGGCTGTGGTCACGCTGCTCTTCTACCACTGTCATCGCGTACACAGGTTGACGGGCGCCCGGCGCGCGCAGCCATTTCGCCAACTGTAAAAAGGGTTCCATCTGTTGCTGCGGTGCCAGTGCTACCATAATCCGTTGCTCCGCCAGGCTTTCCTCGGGCTGCTGTTGGCTGCTAAGCGCAATTTTCCGGCCGTAGCGGTCAACCAGCCAGGGTGCCAAAAAGCAGGTAACCAAAATCATAAGAATGGCGCCGTTTACCACCGCTTCATCAAACAAGCCAATTTCATAGCCGACCATCGTTGCGGCCAGTGTGGCGGCGGCCTGAGCGACGCTTAAGCCAAACACCACCCGCGCTTGCGGTTTGCTATAGCCTAAAAACAGTCGGCATAGCTCAGCGGCGGCCCACTTGGTTAAAATGACAGTGGCGACCATAGCAAAGGCAATGACCCAGGCGCGGGCACTGGCAAAGAAAATCCCGACATCCAGCAGCATACCAACCGATAACAAAAAGAATGGGATAAATATCGCTTCACCGGTAAATTGCAGCCGGTTCATCAGGGTACTGTTATGCGGAATAATACGGTTAAGGGCTAACCCCGCCAAAAAGGCGCCGATAATCGGCTCAGCGCCAGCCAGATGTGAGAAGCTGGCGCAGATAAAGACCGTGGCAAGCACAAACACAAACTCCGCCACGCCATCGCCGCCGACACTGCGAAAGAACCAGCGCGCCAGCTTGGGCAATAACACTAAAATAAGCAGGATATACAGGCTTAAACTGATGCCCAGTTGCAGCCAGTAATGCTCGCTAAGCTCGCCTTTGGCCATGGTCGCAATCACCGCCAGCACCAACAAGGCGAGCGTGTCGGTAATAATAGTACCGCCAACGGCAGTCGTTACGGCCGGGTTGCGGCTAATACCTAAGCGGCTGGCTATAGGATACGCCAGCAACGTATGAGAGGCGAACATACTGGCCAGCAGTATCGCCGCCAGCCAGTCAAAGCCAAGCAATAAGCCAATAGCAGTGCCGGTTGCCTGCGGGATGGCAAAGGTGAATAGACCAAACAGCAGCGTGTGCGATTTGGAGCGTTTTAATTGCTGCATATCAATTTCAAGTGCAGCAATAAACATAATATACAGCAAGCCGACGGTGCCAAAGAGCACAAAAGACTGATCACGGGCCAGCACATTGAGCGCATTGGGGCCAAGCAGGGCACCAGCAAACAATAGTCCCAACATACCGGGTAAGCGGTAGCGCGCGAGCAGAATAGGGCAGATTAGGATCAGGCTGGCAACAATCGCAAACACAACAACCGGATTGGCTATAGGAAACAACTCAGACATCTGTCCGTTATCCTTCAAACTACGGTAAAAATAGCAGTGGCTAGTGTAATCAAAGTTCATGGCGCCTGATAGCGTTGATTACACCTTACTGCTCGCTTTTGCCTGACGTTATTCGAATTTCTGCAACAAAGTGAGCAACTAATACTGTTGTTGCCAGTGCACTAGGGCGTCAAACTAGGCTAATAGTTTGGTTAACAAAGGCTACTGGATTTCGTTATGCTAAAAAACTCCCCAACTCACTATGGCCGGGTTGCCCGCGCTTTGCATTGGCTGACAGCACTGCTGTTTTTACTGGCGTATGTCGCAGTGTATTACCGGCAATGGTTTACCGAGACCCGGACGCCGGAGAACTGGACTGCACTGCAGCTGCATTTATCCTTTGGTGTGACTATCGCGGTACTGGTGGCGCTGCGGCTCTACTGGCGGCTGACTAATGTTCAGCCTGCGGCTGAGCCCGGTTCGGCGCTGATGCATAAGGCTGCGCACCTTGGGCATCTGGTATTGTATGGCGTGCTGATTGTAATGCCATTGACTGGTTATTTAGGTACCGGTGTGGCAACGGAGTTTTTCTTTTTATTTGAGATCCCGAAATTTGCCGATACCTGGTTGTTTCAGACGCTGGTTGCGGATGGTATGGGCCTGAGTTTTGAGCAATTTGAAGCGCCGATGGATTTTATTCATAAGCAGGGCGGTGCTTATCTGGTGTGGCTATTGATCCTGGGGCATGCCGCGGCCGCCCTTTACCATCACTATCATCTAAAAGATCGCACGCTATTAAAAATGTTGCCACCCCGTCGCTGACAGCGGAAATGTCTGCTGGGTCTGTGAACGTGAATGGCGTATTATACGTAGCACTTAGCAGTTGATAGTAGTGTAATACGAGGTGACATGGCCAGCCGTGCGAGCGCTGAAATGACCTTAGCCGGCGAGCAGGATCTCTGGTTTTTGCCGCTTGGCGGTTGCGGCGAAATTGGGATGAACCTGAATTTATACGGTCATGCCGGGCGCTGGTTAATGGTGGACTGCGGCGTCACCTTTTATAATCCGCTGCAGCCGCAGACACAGCCACCGCAGCTTACGGCTGAAGTGCAGGCCGCCGATCCCAGCTTTATTGCCGCACAACGCGAAAACCTGGGCGGCATTGTTATTACCCATGCCCACGAAGATCATATCGGTGCCTTGCCCTATTTATGGCCACGCTTACAGGCGCCGGTGTATTGCACACCTTTTGCCGCCGAGGTGCTGCGCCGCAAACTGGCGCGTACCGACCTTATTGAGCAGATGTCAATTATCGAAATTCCACCTGGCGGCACCTGTCAGATCGGGCCTTTTCTCGTCAATTGGCTAAATATCACCCACTCGATCCCGGAGTGTCAGGCGCTGTTAATCAGCACGCCGGCCGGTAAGGTATTTCATACCGCCGACTGGAAAATGGACCCGGCACCTATGCTGGGCCGGCCATTTAAACCGCAGGTATTTAAACGGCTGGCTGCGCAAGGTGTTATTGCCATGGTTTGTGATTCAACCAATGCACTGAAAAGTGGCTTTTCGTTATCGGAAACGGCCTGCTTTCATGCGCTGCGTGAGGTGGTCAGTCAGGCACCGAAGCGCGTATTGGTAACCGGTTTTAGCAGTAATATCGGCCGCTTAATTAGCCTGGGGCGCATTGCCCAGCAGACAGGCCGGTACCTGGCACTGTTCGGTCGGGCGATGGAGAATATGGTTGGCGCGGCGCGGGCCTGCGGCTATTGGCCGGAGGATCTGCCGCTGATTGATAACGCCCATATCGGTTTTTTGCCAGCGGAAGAAGTGCTGGTGGCGGCAACCGGTAGTCAGGGCGAACCCAGAGCCGCCCTGAGTAAACTGGCTGAAGATCGCCATCCGCAGCTGCTGCTGGCAAAAGACGATTTGGTGATTTTTAGCGCTAACCTCATTCCGGGCAATGAGATGCTGGTCAGCCGGCTGGTGGATAAACTAAAAGCCAAACAGCTGCAGGTATTGCAAGCGGCGGATACCTTATTGCCAATCCATGTTTCCGGTCATCCGAATCAGGGTGAATTGGCTGAAATGTATCAGGCGGTAAAACCGGCCGTGGCGATACCGGTGCATGGCGAAGCTGCGCATATGCAAGCCAATGCTGCCATTGCCCGCGAGGTTGGGGTACCGCAACAACTGCAGGGGCAAAACGGTGATCTGTTTGTGTTGGCACCACAACCGCGCCTGTGGTCTGGGTTTGTGAAAGCGGGACGGGTCCCCATCGCGAATACTTGAGCTTTTCGCGCATAGGCGTTAGTTTAGATGGCATAACGTCTTTCCTTACAGGTTCCTTATGCAGCAAGTATTAAGCGCTGCCCAATTTTTTGATGGTTTTGTCTGGCAGTCAAATGTCGAGTTGTTGATTGAAAACGGTCGTATTGTAGACATCCGACCCTGTCGTGATACGCCACAGGCAACCTATTTGGTGCCGGGGTTTATCGATTTACAGGTGAATGGCGGTGGCGGCGTGCTGTTTAATAACGCACCGACGATTGACACGCTTCGCCGGATGCGACAAGCCCATAGCCGTTTTGGTACCACGGCACTGCTGCCAACCCTGATCACCGACCAACTGGCGGTGATGCAGCAAAGTGCCGATGTGATTGCCGCAGCGGTTGCTGCTGGCGAGCCAGGCATTTTGGGTATTCACTTCGAAGGACCGCATTTATCGGCACCGAAAAAAGGTGTGCATCCGCTGCAACATATCCGGCCGTTGGCAGAGGCAGAGATGCAGCTGTATCTGCGCCGTGATCTTGGGTGTGTCTTGGTTACGCTGGCGCCGGAAAATGTGACGCCAGAGCAAGTTCAACGTTTAACCGCCGCCGGTGTTAAAGTTTGGCTTGGCCACTCTAATGCCTGTGCCGCGCAGGTACAGCAAGCCCTCGCTGCCGGCGCGCAGGGCTTTACTCATTTATATAATGCAATGTCACCACTGACTTCGCGTGAGCCCGGCATGGTGGGTGTTGCGTTAACCGATAGTCAAAGCTGGTGTGGCGTGATTCTGGACGGTTTACATTTGCATCCGTTAGCGGCAAAGCTGGCAGTCTTAGCAAAACCCCGCGGCAAGGTGCTGTTAGTCACAGATGCGATGTCTCCGGTTGGCACCGACGAGACCGAATTTGATTTCTTCGCCGGTAAGGTGACCCGCCAAGGTAATAAGTTGACTGACAGTAGCGGCGCACTGGCCGGCTCAGTGCTGGATATGGCGGCGGCCGTGCGTTATGCGGTAAATACCTTAGATCTTGACCTTGCAGAGAGCTTGCGCATGGCAGCCTTATATCCGGCGCAGGCGCTGGGGCTGACTGACCGCGGCCAGGCACAACCCGGCCATAGGGCTGATCTGGTGCAATTGAACGCGCAGCTACAGGTACAACAATGCTGGATTAACGGCGAAGCTCAACTGGGTTAAGCTGGTAATCTAAGCCGGTAACGACAATAAGAATAACAATAAGGATCCGAAGATGCCCAATACCCAAACCACGCCAGCACCCAGTGTGTTGGTGCCGATGTTGATCCTGGCGGTGCTGTTTTTTCTGTTCGGTTTTGTGACCTGGCTTAATGGTGCACTTATTCCATTTTTGCAGATTGTCTGTCAGTTAAACGAGTTTCAGGCACTGTTGGTGACCTTTGTGTTTTATATTGCTTACACCGTCATGGCGATCCCGATGTCGTTTTTACTTAACTATCTGGGGTACAAAAAGGGTATGCTGGCTGGCTTACTCATTATGGCCTTTGGCGCCTTGCTGTTTATTCCGGCAGCGAAAGTAGCGGCTTATCCGCTATTTCTGTTGGCGTTGTTTTTGTTGGGTAGCGGCCTGACGATTTTGCAAACCGCAACTAACCCCTATCTGGTTTGTATCGGTCCGCTCGATAGTGCTGCGATGCGGATCAGCATTATGGGGCTGGTTAACAAAGCGGCCGGAATAGTGGTGCCGATGCTGTTTGCCACTCTGGTGCTGACCAATATTGAACAATATAGCGCTGCAGCGCTGGCAATGCTGCCAGCGGCAGAGCAGCAAGTACAACTGGCTGAGCTGTCGAATAGGCTGGTACTGCCATATGTGTATATGACGCTGATGTTGTTAGTGTTGTCTATATTTATCTGGTTTGCTCCTTTACCTGAGTTAGCAGAGCACAAGCACGAAAAAGGCGTCGAATTTAAGGCGGTAAAAGCGGTACTCGCTTATCCGCAGTTAGTACTGGGGGTGTTGGCGTTATTTTGCTATGTCGGTGTGGAGGTGATTGCTGCTGATACCATCGGTCTATATGGCAAACAACTTGGCGTGCCACACTTTGGCATCCTGACCTCATACACTATGAGCTTTATGGTGTTAGGGTATATTTTGGGGGTGCTGCTAATCCCGCGCTACCTGTCACAAGGCCGCGCTCTGCAGCTATCCGCTTTGGCTGGAGCGTTACTCAGTATCGGCGTTTTATTTGGCGCAAGCGATAGCCAGCAGTTGTCGGCTTGGCTATTTGGCTGGTTGGGTATTCCTCTAGTACCGGATTCCGTGGTGTTCGTTGCGTTACTGGGGTTGGCCAATGCGTTGGTATGGCCGGCGGTTTGGCCCTTGGCGCTGGAAGGCCTCGGGAAGTTAACTGCTACCGGCTCAGCCTTGCTGATAATGGGTATTGCCGGTGGCGCGGTGTTACCACTAAGTTATGGTTATCTGGCCGAACAGTCCGGTAATAGCCAGGGTGCGTACTGGATTCTCATTCCGGCCTATCTTTATATCTTATTTTATGCGATGAAAGGCCATAAGCTACGACGCTGGTCATAACAACGGCGGCTAATCACGATTCAGGCGGCGCAATAGCGCCGCGTTTTCCTGTTCAATATGGCGGTAAAATGCCAGTTGCTCTAAGTCACTGGCAGCTTCTTCATCCAGTACTACTGTAGCCTGCTGGTGCAGCTGTAAAGCTGACGCCGGACAGCTGGCACTCAGTGGTCCCTCGATCATCGCTTTTACGGCCTCAGCTTTAGCTTTACCGGTTGCCAGTAACAGCACTTTGCGGGCATCCAGAATAGTGCCGATGCCCATAGTGATTGATAGATGTGGTTGATATTCGCCGGGCGCAAAGAAGCGGGCATTATCGGCGATGGTTTGCTGCGTCAGGGTTTTAACCCTAGTGCGTGAACGCAATCCGGACGAGGGCTCGTTAAAACCAATATGGCCATTACGACCAATGCCCAAAAGCTGCAAATCGATACCATCTGAAGCCATGATTTTTTGCTCATACTGCTCGCAAGCAAGTAATGGATCTGCGGCGTCACCCTCTGGCACTGCGGTATTTTCTGGCTGAATATCAATGTGATTAAACAAGTGGTGTTGCATAAAATAGCGGTAGCTTTGTGGATGCGTTGCCGCTAAACCAATATATTCATCCAGATTAAAGGTTTTAACGGCCTGAAATGACACCTCGCCATGCTGATAGGCAGTAATTAATTGTTGATACAGCAGAATGGGTGTCGCACCTGTCGCCAGCCCCAGCACAGAGGCAGGATGTTGCCTGATTTGCCGGATAATTGCAGCAGCACCATAACGGGCCACGGCTTGTGCATCTGGTTGAATAACGATCTGCACCCTGATACTCCTGTTAACAAATTTGACTTAGCCTACCATAAAACCGTTGTGAAAAACGTCAACACGCCCTAATGCTTTGGCTGTTTTTTCTTTAGTTATTGGCAACTTTGCATCGGCTGGCATATGCTGAGAGCGAGAATAACAATTCACGGAGACAAACCTTGACTGCTGCAACCAAACCCCATCAATGGCGTTTCTTCCGCTCCGGCGGTTTTGACCAGGTCGCGATTGAAACTGCAGATGATTTACTGCATCTGCACGAACTCGATCCTAAGCTATGGACTGTACTTAATTGCCCAACTACCGGCCTGGAATTTGACGACCGTACCCTGGCGCTAATGGATGGTGACGGCGACGGCCAAATCCGGGTACCGGAGATCCTGTCGGCAGTGCGTTGGAGTTGCCAGCGCCTGACGGATGCTAGCATTATGTTTGCACCACCTGGCTTGCCGCTTGCTGCGATTGCTGATCAGGACGCCGAAGGTGCCGGCATTAAACATGCCGCCGAACTGGTACTGCGCTATAGCGATAAAACAGCTGAGCAGAGCCTGCAGGTGGAGGATGTGCTGGATACAACACGGTTATTCTCGGCTGATCACTTTAATGGCGATGGCGTGATTATGCCGGAGCTGACTACAGATGAAAGCTTACAATCGGTGCTGCTGCAGATCGTCGAAACTCAGGGTGGGGTTGCCGACCGCAGTGGCGGTCTTGGTGTGACTCAGGATACCTTATCGGCATTTTTTGAGCAGGCCGAAGCGGTAGTTAACTGGCACGCGGCTTTTACGGCAGAGCAGAATCAGCTTTGTCCGCTGGCCGATTCCACTGCCGATGCCGTTGCCGCTTTTGAAGCGGTTAAAGCGAAAGTTGATGATTATTTTGTACGTTGTCAATTGGCCGCCTTTGATCAGCGCGCTGCCGATACCTTAAATCCGTCTGCTTCGGTTTATGAAGTGCTGGCTAACCGCGTGGTAGCTGATGCTGATGCCGAGATAGCGGCTTTACCATTGTCTGCCATTGCGGCGGAGCGCCCTCTGGACTTAAGTCTTGGTATTAACCCAGCTTGGGCTTGCGCTATCGCCACGTTAAAAGACAAAGTGCTGACTCCGTTACTGGGGGCTGATTATGAAGTGCTGACTGCGGCTGACTGGCAACAGGTTTCTGCCAGGTTGGCAGCCTGGCGTAGCTGGCAGGCGGCGAAACCGGATACCGCCCTCCATAGTCTGGAACTGGAATATCTGCAACAACTGGTTGCCGGTGACGTAAAAAACCGGCTGGAAGCATTGATTAATGACGATCTTGCCGCCAGTACTTTTGCCGATCATCTGTTAGCCTTGGAAAAGTTACTGCGTTATCAGCGCGATCTGGTGACCTTATTGCGTAACTTTGTCAGTCTGAGTGATTTCTATCAAACCGAGCATAAAGCCATCTTCCAGGCTGGTACCTTATTTCTGGATCAACGTAGTTGCGAATTAGTGATGCGGGTCAGTGATCAGGGCCGGCATGCGACTATGGCACCTTTTAGTGGCTGTTATCTGGTGTATTGCAGCTGTGTGCGGCAGGGCGAAGCCCCGATGGATATCGTAGCAGCGCTGACCGGCGGCGATGTCGATGAGCTGATGGTGGCTGGTCGTAACGGTATCTTTTATGACCGCAAGGGCCGTGACTGGCGAGCAACAGTGACTAAAGTTGTGGCACAGCCAGTCAGTATCCGTCAGGCGTTCTGGTCGCCCTATAAGCGGGTTGCTGCCTTTATTGAAGGTCAGATCCAGAAATTTGCCGCCTCCCGCGATAAAGATATTGAAGCGAAAACCACCAGCGGTGTAGCAGATGCTGCCGCTGCACCTGCCGCGGCCCCCAGCAACTTTGATATTGCTAAATTTGCCGGTATTTTTGCCGCCTTTGGCCTGGCCTTAGGCGCCTTAGGCACGGCCCTGGCGGCGATAGTGGCGGGCTTGTTTTCGCTGAGCTGGTGGCAAATTCCGCTGGTATTACTCGGGGTAATGCTGCTGATTTCGGCACCATCGATGTTACTGGCGTATCTGACACTACGCCGGCGCAATATTGGCCCCTTATTGGATGCTAATGGCTGGGCAGTGAATGCCCGGGCGAAAATTAATGTGCCTTTTGGTGCCTCGCTGACCGGACTGGCGCACCTGCCTAAGGGCGCCAAACGCTCCTTGCATGATCCTTTTGCTGAGAAAAAACGGCCCTGGGCGTTGTATCTGCTGTTGCTGATCATCGTTGCTGTAGCCGCCTGGTACGGTTATCAGCGCTTTATGGGCTAACCTGTATTAAAAACGTAAGGGCTGTTTATGACAGCCCTTTTTTACATGGTGCGCTCTGACCAGTACGGCCGATTTGCTACGACTAACCAGCGTCCCATTCAAAGCGGGTGGGCAGGGCAGAAAAGGCCCCAAAATGCTGACAGGTAAGGGAGCCGGCCTTAATGGCTTTTTGTAATATCAGTTGCTGTAACACCTGATCGGCCAATAGACTTTGCCAGTCTTGATAGATAAGAGTTTGGCTAAGCTGATATAACCAGGCACCGACAAAGGCGTCGCCGGCGGCAGTAGTATCGACCACTTTTACCGGTTGCACCGGGATGCTCAGATTAAGCTTGCTATAACTCTGCACGGCTGCGCTACCGGCGGTAACCACGATCCAGCGCTGCTTGTGCGCATTTAACGCGCTTAACCAGCTTTGCTCATCGCCATCCACGGCCAGATAACGCAGTTCATCGTCACTGAGTTTAATAATATCGGCCTGTTGTAGCAGCTGTTGCACCAGCTCGCGGTTGGCTTGCCCGGTTGGCCAGAGGTTATGCCGCAAATTGGCGTCGATAGAAATTAACCAGCCGTGGCGTTTGGCCTCGGCTATCAGTGCAAAACTGGTATCGGCAATGGCGCTATCGGTCAGGCTATTTGAGCATAAATGCAAAATAGCCTGCTGCTGCCAGAAATCCGCCGGCAAATGGCTGAGTCGATACAACAAATCTGCTGCCGGTGGCCGGTAAAATGAAAAGCTGCGATCGCCGTCGGCATTGAGCGCGACAAAGGCCAGCGCGGTTTTTGCCTCTGCCGTGCGCGCGCAGGCGCTGACATTAACGCCATAATGTTCCAGCTCGGCTTGCAGAAAATCCCCGAACATATCGGCCCCCAGCATGCCGACAAAGCGGCCATCGCCACCCAGTTTCGCTACGGCTACAGCGACATTCGCCGGTGCGCCGCCAGCGAAGCGGCGAAAGACACCGGCTTGTTGCGGATCCTGTAAGAAGTCAATTAAGACTTCGCCAAAACAATAGACTGGTAGCGACATTAGGGTACCTGCGAAGATTAACTTAAATGTTTAAGCTTAAGCTAGCCTATTCGCCAGCTGTTGTAAATTAGACGCTGGCTAAAATTGCTTAAATTTTTAGCAAAGGCTTGCAATGCAGCAAAAATAAAGCAAAGATAGCGGATAAAACTTTGGTTTGGACCCTTGCTTATGCCACAGTATCTGACCCGCTCCATGACAGCTGATCCTGCACAATTAGCGCATTTTTCTGATATTTTACTTAAACGTTATAGTTCGTCGCTAAAAACGCTGGCGAAGGGGCGCTGGCCGCTGCTGGCAGAGCGTTTACGGCAGCAGTTACCGGCTTTGCTGGCACTATATCTGCCGCTTTATGGCGCACGCTTTGATGCCTATTATCATTTGGAGCAGCTGCTAAAAATTCTGGCCAAAGCCATAGCGCAGCGGCCGGATTATCTGCTGGCCGAAGATGCTGCGCCGCAAGATTGGCATCAATCGCAGCAGGCGCTTGGCTCGGCCTGTTATGTCGATCTGTTTGCCGGCGATTTTCAGAGGTTAAAGCAGCGTATTCCGTATTTACAGCAAACCGGGATTAATTATCTGCATCTGATGCCGCTGTTTAAAGCGCCCGAGCCAAACAGCGATGGCGGCTATGCGGTATCAGATTACCGCGCCACCATGCCTAAGCTGGGCACTATGACTGAGCTGGCAGATCTGATGCAGTCACTGCATCAGCATGGCATCAGACCGGTGCTGGATTTTGTCTTTAACCATACCTCAGATGAGCACCGCTGGGCGCAAAAAGCCAAAGCGGGCGACACTGAGTATCAGGATTATTACTTCTTTTTTGATGAAGCCGAACGTGATCGCTACGCGCCTTATTTACGGGAAATTTTTCCGGAAATCCGCCGTGGTTGTTTTACGCGGGAAGCCAATTCCGGGCGGTGGGTCTGGACCACCTTTAACAGTTTCCAGTGGGATCTGAATTACGCTAACCCGGCGGTATTTAATGCGATGGCGGAAGAAATGCTATTTCTGGCCAATCAGGGGGCTGCCGTACTGCGCCTGGATGCGTTAGCCTTTGTCTGGAAAGAGGCTGGCACTAACTGCGAAAACCTGCCGTTGGCACACACCTTGATCCGCGCCTTTAATCAGGTGGCACGGCTAGCGGCGCCGGCGCTACAGTTTAAATCAGAAGCCATAGTGCATCCGGATGAGGTGGTAAAATATATCGCCCCCGAGGAGTGTCAGCTATCATACAACCCACTGCTGATGGCCCTGCTGTGGAATAGTCTGGCGACCCGTAAAACCCGCTTGCTGACCGAGTCATTACAGCGGCGCTTTGCCATTGACCCACATTGTAGCTGGGTTAACTATATCCGCTGCCATGATGATATCGGCTGGACCTTTGACGATAATGTCGCCTGGCAGCTGGGGATTAACCCGGAGCATCACCGGCAGTTTTTAAATCAGTTCTATACCGGGCAATTTGCCGGCAGCTTTGCCAGCGGGGTGCCGTTTCAGCAAAATCCGCAAACCGGCGATTGCCGCGTCGCCGGTATGCTGGCGTCATTAACCGGCGTTGAGCAGGCTCTGAAAACCGGTAATACTGCGCATTTACAGCATGCGTTGGCCCGTATTTACCTGCTTAATAGCGTGATCCTGAGTATCGGCGGTTTGCCGCTGCTGTATATGGGCGATGAGCTGGGCCTGTTAAATGATTACAGCTATCAGCAGGATGCAGCGAAAAAAGACGACAGCCGTTGGGTAAATCGGGTGGCGGTTAATGAGCAGCAGCTTGAAAGCGCGACCGACAGTACTAAGCTGTCCGGTAAAATTTACCAGCAACTGCAGCAGCTGCTGGGCGTAAGGCGGCGCTTGCCGCTGCTGGGGCAGGGCAAAACCGAAATTCTGGCCAGTGCCAATCCGCATCTGTTTAGCTACCGCCGCTATCAGGATCAGCAAAGTTTGCTGTGTGTGGTCAATTTTAGCGAGCATAGTCAGACGCTGGCGATGCCGGCCTGCAGCCAGTGGCGGGATGAGTTAAGCGGTAACCTGTATCAGGGCGCCCGGCTTGAGCTGCAGCCTTATCAGGTCTTGTGGTTAACGGCACTGTAAGTTGGGCACAAGGCTTATTCTTTTCTTGCACCGCGCTTAAGGGCGCGGTGCTTGCCAAAAGATATTCAAATCAACGACAAACCTATTTGTTTGCTGAAACCTCTGGTATCTCTGCTCAAACGCAGTTTTACAGCTCCTGCTCTGACAGCTGTTGACGACAGTGTCGTATTGTTAGCACCTTGATTTCATGGCTCACGCTATAAATAATACGATAATGGCCAATAATGATTTCACGGTAGTTGGCATCCAGTAACTCCGGAACCATTCGTCCCATCTCTGGCATTGAACCCAGCAAATCTGTTTTATCGAACAGGTGATTAACCCATTTTTTTGCTGCGACAGGATTATCCGCGGCGATAAATTCTGCCGCGTCACCAAGTTTTTGTAACGCTAGAGGTGACCAAACTACTTTCATTTTTCCAGACGGCGCAGTATTTGGAAGCGCGCATCTTCACTCGATATACCCAAACCTGCAGCGAGCTGCACTTCTGCAGCACGCATTTCTTCAAGTAATTCGATTTTTTCTTGCATGGCTTCGTACTCAGCAACATCGAGAACAACGGCGACACCTTTACCACGCTGTGTAATAACCAGTGGGCGACGAGTTTCATTGATTTGCTTGATAAAAGATGCGACGCCCGCACGGAACTCAGACAAGGGTCGAATATCTTGATCAAGGTGAATACGGCTCATACTGAACTCCACTTAGTACAAATTAACGTACAAATAATAGTCTCACAGAACGTTCAGAGCAAGGAATCGATTTAATATTAAGTTTGCTTGAGTTTGCGTAAGTAGGCTTGGCAATTAATTGGCGCTAACCCGCCAGCCTTGTTCGGCTTTGCTGATGCATTTGGGGTTACCTTCTGCTACCAGCGACTCGGCAAAAAACCATTCTTTAAATAGCTGCCAATTGGCCGTGATCGGACTTTGGCACTGGCCATTGGCCGTTTCGGCAAAGCGCTCTTCGCTGCAAGGCGCTACTTCTGGCAGCTGGCCGCGGTAGGCATAGGCGTAAACCGCCTGACAATGTTCGGTCAGATAGGTATTAAACACCACCAGCCAGCCTTGCTGATAGCGCACTATACTAAAGCTGGGCAGGTTATTGGCCACCGCAGTGGCAATGATCTCAGGCGCTTCTGCCTCGGCCAGTAACTGCAGCTCGCCCTGTTGTTCCCCCTCAGTCAGGCGCTGGCGGATCTGGATCCGTTCGCCGCGCCGCCAGGCGAAACCATCATAGGTAGTGTTATCTGCGGCTGCGATCAACGCATCCAGACCCCGTTCGTTACGTTTAACTTCCTGCTGAATGCTGCGCGCGATCTGCTCGGCTTCGGTCAGGGTTTTAAATTGATCGCAACCCGCAACAAACAGGCAGGCAAGTAGCAGAATAGTAGTAAAGGGTCTGGACATCATATCTACCTGATCAGAGTAATAGCGCGGCGCTACCTTACTGCAAGGCCGGGAGCCTTGCAACTTTGGTGCTGACTTTAGCAATAAAAAAGCCCCGATCAAGCGGGGCAACAGCACGAGAGAAAATCAACAATAGCGGTTATTACGCCCTAGTCGGACATCGCCTGTAATTGAGCCTCAGCCGGATTAAACAGATGATTCCACCACATGGCCGCTGCCAGCAGCAGCGCAAAGCCGGTTGCCAGATAAAAGCCGTAGCGCACATCGCCAAACCAGTCACCGACTATACCCATCAGTAGTGGCCCCAGCGCGGCCGCCAGAGCGGTAAAGGCCAGGATCAGGCCTGCCGCTGCGCCATGTTGTTTGCGTGGGAAACAGCTGATGCCTTTAGAGTTTAGCGTGGGGTACATCATCGACATAAACAGGCCGGATAAGGGCATCAACCACAGCGCCCAGGCTACGCCATGCCACATACTAAGGACAAAACACAGCGCGATAACACTGCTAAACCAGGCCAGCAGAATGGTCCAGCTAAAGCGGGTCAGTAACCATTCCGCCAGAAAGCGGCCGATAGTCCGCAAAATAAAGAATACGGTAATGGCATGTGCGGCCAGTAAGGTCCACTGACCCTCATATTGCTGTAACAGAGTAGGTAACCAGACAAAGACCGCCACTTCTGTTGCGACATAGCAGGCAATGGCCAGCGAGAAGCCCAGCGCATAAGGATTTTTCACCAGAGCCAGAGTTTGCCAGATCGAGGCTTTGGGCTGTGGCGCATAAAGCGGATAGTCCATGCGGTAGGCAATTAGCAGTAATACCGCGCAAATAAAGCCGGCCACAAAATACAGCTGCTCCCAGGCCATCTCAAACATCAGCAGGATCGCAACCAGGGCTGGGCCAACGATGGCGCCCAGGCCAAAGAACCCCTCGACCCGGTTCATCAGCCGGGTATGGCTGGCAGAATTAGGGCTGATATCGCCAATCAGCGCCAGGGCGCCGGTTTTAAATAAGCCGATACTCAGACCACATAGCCCCAACAATAAGTTATAAAAGTAAAAACTTTGCCCCAGCGCAAAGGCAAAACAGGCCAGGGAGTAGATCAGTAAACCAAACAGAATAATTTTCTTCCGGCCAAGCTGATCGGCCAGTTGGCCCAGGAATAGACCGGATAAGCCGATAAAAATCATCGGCACATAATGAAAGGCGGCCGCTTGCGTCAGGCTAAGGTCAAACTGCTTGACCACTTCGGGAATAATCACCCCCACGGCATCCGTGGTCATGGCGAAGACGAAGAACATCAGGCAGGTCATCCATTTAACCTGGGTATAGGTGTGCGTCGGCACGGCGGTTACCGCTGCGCTGCTGAGCTGTTGCATAGTCTAACCCTGTCTTATCGCTGTCATCAGTGCAGCGTTTTATTAGTGTGGCAGTTTGCGCTATGCGCAGCTGGCCTTGTGCGCAGGTAAGCGTCAGTGGCTCAGGATACTGCTTATCGGCAGACACTGACCATTCACGCTAATCCTGCTGTAATCGTTGTACAGCTTAAAACTACACCTTAAACGTTTAAGTTGCAAGCCGCAATCAATGCTTTTGGCGAAAAATACAACGTTTTTTAACAGCTGTCGCGCAGGCGTAGCTCGCAAGGTAAGAGCACATTTTCAGCGGTATCACCGGCCAGCAGCATTCTGGCGGCAATACGGCCTTTTTCATCGCTGTGCTGGGCGACGGTAGTCAGCGCCGGATAGCTACGCTCGGCCTCTTCAATGCCATCAAAGCCGACAATCCGCAGATCTTGCGGGATATTAAGACCTAATTGTCGGGCGACACTAATAGCTCCGAGCGCAATCCGATCGCTCATACAAAGCAGCAGCGTTGGGCGGGGATGTTGCGTCAGAGCCTCACGGGCGGCGATTTGCGCGTAATGATGGTTATTGATTGGAATATGCCAGATTTGCTCAGCGTTTAATTCGCGTTGCTGCTGCTTAGCGGCGGCCAGATAGCCCTCGAGCCGGCGGCGGGAAATCGCCTCATTCGCATCGTATAGCTCGTGTTGTTGTAGCCGGCAGACCCGATCGGAATCTATCAACCTAAGCCCTAATACTGCGACCTTGCCAGGCTGTTTTTTCAGCGCATACTCAGCAATATCATAGGCATATTGATAGTTGTCGATATTAACCGAGCCGATACCACTGAGATTACAGTCGACACAGAGTAGCGGTTTGCCGCTTTGCTTTACCCGCTCCAGTTGCTCCGGATTTTTTGGGCTGCCATAAATAATAAAGCCATCAGGCAGGGCTTCGGCGGTGCTGTGTACCGCTTTGGCACCGGATAACAGCAACATATCCTTGCCGGCGTCCTGCAGCACCTCGGCGATGCCTTTAATCAACTGATTCGCAACCGGATCGCTGACCGAATACTCCAGCGTATCCGACAGCAGAATGGCAATCATATCGGAGCGGCCGGTACGCAGGCTGCGGGCTGTGGCATTAGGGCCGCTAAAGCCGAGCTTTTCACTTTCCTGCAGAATATGTTTGCGCAGCTCTGCCGAGAGCTGATCCGGGCGGTTAAAGGCGTTAGATACAGTCGCCACCGACACCCCAAGGTGTTTGGCCAGCGCTTTAAGGGTAACTTTTGGCATCAGGTTTTCCGGGTTTTGTGCGTATTAGCAGACAGAGCTGACAGATAAAACCACTCTAACTCAGTTTATCTTAAACGTTAAGATAAATTGTGCTTTGGTTTTAGGATCTAGCTTGCCGGAGTGGAGGTGGATCACAGGTTCCGGTACCGGGCTGAAATCTCGCTGGTATAAAAAAGGCGACCGCAGTCGCCTTAAAGTGTAATGCCGCGGTTGCTTAGAACTGATAGCGTAAGCCAACAGAGGCAGTGCGGCCGTTAATGGTGCGGGCGGTAATAATACCATTGGCCGGCACACTGCCTTGTTCAGCTTCCGTTAAACCGACTTTATCGAACAGATTATTGATATTCAGTGATACTGTCAGATCCCTGGCAAGCTCGTAACTGGCAAAGGCATTGACCTGGGTATAGGCGCCGAATTTCAAGTCGTTATTATCCTGAGCATAGGCGGCACTGGTGCCAATTAAACTGACACCAAATTGCACCTGATCCAGCGTATAACGGGCTAGCAGATTATAAATCATATCAGCCTGACGCCGTGGCGTATTGCCGACTAACTCAGGATTCAGCGCATCTTTGCTGATCTCGGCATCGGTCCAGGTAATAGAGCCGCGTAGATCCAGATTGCCGATGCGGTAGCTACTTTCCAGCTCAATACCTTTGGCCTGGTAAACGCGGTCAAAGAAGCGCTGGGTAGTGGCTTCAAAGTTCTGTTCATCCGTTTCGGCGAAAAACAGCGTCGCAAACAAATTCAGGTTGCCATGGCGGCTTTTGCTACCCAGTTCATATTGCTTCACCTGGTCAATCGCATCTTCGCGGGCTACTGAGCCATCGGCATTGACCTTACCGAATAACAGACGATCGGCATTAGCACGGCCACCTTTACTGACGCGGCCAAACATGGCCCAATCGTTATTAAACTGATAGTTGGCACCGGCTGAGTACGAGTTATAAGCCCAACCGTAGTTCACCAGTTGTGGATTGGCCAGATCAATACCGGACACACTCTGCTCGATAATACTGATCACCCCATCGCCGTTCATATCACGGCTACTTTGTACCGCGCCGGCATAGCTACCGCTGGCACTGCCAATATCGCGGCGTACGCTGGCTTCCAGCGACCAGTCGCCAAAGGCCCAACTGGCTGAAGCGTAAGGTGCCTTAATGCTGTAGTCAGTATCATAATTGCGCTGACAGCAGTTGTCCCAGAACGGCACGCCATAGGCCAGCTGGCCCTGCTCGGAGAAGGCGGTGCCATTGGCGGCAAACACATTTAACAGTTCAGCATTATCACCTTTTAACGCAATCAGGTAAGAGTTCCACAGCCAGGACATACTGATGCTCTGGTCAGCCAGGTAATAACCTAAGCTGACATCGACCTCGCCAAACCGGCGTGATAATTTCAGATCGTTAACAATGGAGCCAAAGTCATGCAGTTCCACATCAAAGGTATGAATACGCATCGCATTGCCGTTGCCGTACAAGTCGCCAGCTTGTGGGCCTACCGCATAGCGCACGGTAGCGCCACTGCCGGCAATGCTATTGGCAATCGACTGGGCGCTGTCGACTTCGGCCGGAAACAGCGTAATAAAGTTGCCACTGACTTCACTGATCCGAAAGCGGTTATCCAGGGTCCAGTTATCATCGAGGTCAAACTGCGCCTCGATACCAAAGCTATTAACCTGTGGGTTCATGCCATCGCGAACATCGCCGCGTGAGATCTGGTTGTCGCCGTTTAGCCGCACGGTCTGGGTTAAATAAGCCGATTGCAGTGTGTCTTTTTTGGCATCGTAGCCGGGAACTGAACTGCCATCAGCATACATTGGCATCGGCATATAGCTGGTTACCCGGTCATTCAGATGTTTGGCGTAAAGCCGCACATAACCGCTGTCAAAGTCTTTGGTCAGGTTAGCTTTTAGCTGATAGCCACGCTCACCCTGATAACCCGGATCCCTTACGCCTTCGCCCTGGCGCACAAAGCCGCCAATATGAAAGCGCATATCGTTGTTAATATCGCCGCCATACTCAAAGTCGGTACGGAATTGATCATAATTCAGGCCGGTGGTCAGCGCGACGCTGCCGCCATTATCAAGCCCGGTTTTACTGATAAAGTTAATGACGCCACCCGGTGAGTTGCTGGCGAGGGTGCTGGCAGAGCCACCGCGAATCACCTCGAGCCGTGCTAGGGTAGCGTCAGCGCGGACAAAAATATCGGCGTTACCAAAGGCAATATCACCAAACTGGATCACCGGCAGACCATCTTCCTGCAGGGTTAGAAATTTGGCGCCACCAGCAGCCACCGGCAAGCCACGCACTGCGATATTGGCATTACCCTCACCACCACTGGCTTCACTGCGCACACCCGGCAGCATACGGAACACTTCAGCAGTAGAGCGGGGCGCGGACGCATCGATATCTTCAAAGGTCAGGGTACTGACCGAGACGCTGGATTGCATTACGGTTTGATTGCGCGATACCGCACCCGTTACCAGAATACGCTCAAAGCCGAGGCCACTGGGGGCAGCGTCTGCGGCCGCGTCAGTTTGCTCTGCTGCCGTTGGTTCAGGCGCAGTTTCCTGCGCAATAAGTTGTTGAGAAGTTAAAGCGAGAGTAATGGCCAGCGCCAGGCTGGATAACGCAGGTTGCTGTTGCATCTTGGGTGTCTCCCTTGTCGATCTGGAATAGTATTTTTTATAAGCTGAAACGTTTAAGTTCACTGCCGTTAAAAAAATGCCGGTAGGCATTTTCAGTAGGGCAACCGACCAGTGCAGCGTGATAACAGCTCGATGACACGCCAAAGCTGCTGGCTGGTTCAGGTACAACTGTTATTATTTGGGTAAAACTTTATCAGTTAAAATTGTCTTAAACGTTTTACCCCTAATTTTTGTGGGCGTCAAGACTGTTTAATAACTACACAATAATTTTTTTATCACCAGTTAGGAATGTCAGGGTAAACTACAACAAGCCCTGGTATTGGAGTAACAAGTGAATTATCTGGCGCATGCGGCGCTGGCGCAGCCACAGCCGCAATCTTTAGTGGGCAATTTATTAGGCGACTTCTGCAAAGGTGTTGCCATCGATACGCTGCCGCGGCCAATTCAGGCCGGTTTGGCCAATCATCGGGCGGTGGATCGTTTTACCGATAGTCATCCGCTGGTGCGCGAGGCGCGTGCCTGTTTTAGTACTGAGCGCCGTCGTTTTGCGCCGGTGGCATTAGATGTGCTGTTCGATCATTTCTTGATCCAGCATTGGCAGCAGTTTTACGCCACGCCTTATCTGCAAGCCAAGTCAGAGCTCTACCTGCAATTGGCGACAGCGGAGCCTCTGATGCCGGAAGCGATGGCGGTGGTAATGCGTAAGGTACGCCAGCAAGACTGGTTGGCGGCCTATCAGCAGTTAGATGGTGTAGCAATGGCGCTGGATCGCATCGCGCAGCGCATTCGTTTTGCTAACCGTTTTAGCGGTGCCGGGCAGGATATTGAACGCCATTACCCCAGGCTGGAACAGGTTTTTTTAAGCTTTTATCCCGAATTGCAGGCGCATGTCGCCGCGCTGGGATTGGAGCGGCCTGCTCAAATCCGAAGCTGGTAAATTCCAGAAACAGTATTAGCCTGCGGCCAGCCGGCCTTTCCAGTAGCTGCGCCAGAATTCGACCTGGGCTTCACTTTCCAGCTTTTCATGCTGTATCGACAGCGCGGCTTTATCCGCTGCTTTCTGATAGATATTGATATTTAGCCGTGAACCGTCGGCCAGGCCACAGCGCCAGTAGCGCCATTTTTCGGTTTGGCTGATATCGGGACCGCGGCTAAGTGGAATATCGGCAAAGGCCTGTTCCCCGGCAACAAGTTGTTGCCAGAAGGCAAGGGCGTCGTCCATGCTGCCACTGAGTGTTTTATTAACCGAAACACTAAAACTGCCACTGCAGTCCTGACCTACTACCCGCCGGCCAAGATGTTGCTCAAACTGTACTGCCAGCATCTGACACCACCAGGGGCTAACGCCCTGTTCGGCTAACAGGAGTGCAATATCTTTATGGCTAAGTTGCTCGGCCTGTCGGGCAGTAAGCAAAGCCAGCCAATGCGCCCAGCTCTGGCTACTCCCTTTCTCAATTGCCGCTTCGGACATCGAAATTGGCATAAGGTGCTCCTTATTGTTCTGTAGGTCCAGATTGGACCTTGGCTTTTTGATAGGCTTCGCTAAAGGCTGCCGCCAGGATCCCCGTTGGCATAGCGACAATACCAATACCAATCAGGGCCGTGATACCTGCGCAAATTTTTCCCAGCGGCGATAGCGGTGTGACATCACCATAGCCAACCGTGGTCAGAGTGGCAATTGACCACCACATGGCCCGTGGAATACTGCCAAAATCTTCCGGATTACTACTACCTTCAACCAGATAAAGCAGGATAGAGGTGGTTAATAACAGCGACATGGCAATAATAAAACTGATACCCAGTTCCATTTTGCGTTTTCTTACCGCCTGAATTAGCAAATTTAATGAGGCATTAAAGCGGGTCAACCGAGAAAGGCGAACTATTCGGAACACTCTGAGCAGCCGGATCACCAGCAGCGGCAGTTTTTCTGATAACGGCATAAAGGTTAACAGCACCAGCAAATCCAGTAGCGTCCAACCGCTACGTAAAAAACGCCAGCGGCTTTGTGCCAAATGCGCCTGAGTATAGGGGGCAATATAGATCCGTAATGCCAGCTCGGCACTGAATAGCAGCAAGAAAGCCAGATTAGCCCACCAAAACAGTTGTGGCCAGTTGGTGGTTAATACAGGCTCGGTCTCGATAATGGCAAGCAGGGTAGAAAGCAGGATCGCCAGACAAATCACTTTGTTAAAAGTTGACAGGCCCTGCGTAGGACACGCCTGGGGATCAATTTGCTGCACTAGGAGTTGCCGCATAAGGCTTAAAGGCTGAATAGATGAATGATCAACAGCTTAGCAGTTGGTATCTGGGCGCTCAAGCGAAGATTCAGATAGGGTTCAGTCGAGGTTCAGCATACTACGATTTTTTCGGATAGCAGGCGGTGATGATGAAAAACGCACAATACTCCTGGTTGGCCTTGCCACTTCTTTGCAGTGCAGCGTTGGTCGAGGCGGCGAATGGCTGGCATGGCCCGGAGCCATTCCGGCTGGAGCGCTTTGACGGGCGTCAGTTTGATTACAATCTGGAGAGTTTTTTACAGCGTTTGAGCTTTACCGAACAACCGATTAGCAGTGGTGTGCCGCTATGGCAGCAAAATGGTTGGTATGGCACTGGCGGCAGCAGCCGGGGTAAAGAGTTTTATGTGCATTCCTTATTGCAGCAAAAAGTGCGCTTTGATGCGCCGCTCTTTGCCGGCTTCCGACATAAGCGCTCGGAGGATCTTGACGGTTGGTATGACCGGGCTTTATTCGGAGTAGGCTATCAGGCCCGCACCAACTGGGACCTGGGCGTTTGGGGCGATGTCAGTGGCGCGAAAGAAGAAATGGATCTGCAATTTGAGGCGAACCGCTATTTTGATGATGGCAGCTATCTGACGGCGGCGGTGGTGCTGACCGATGTGTTTTATAACAGTAAAACCTACAGCGACAATCGTTACGAGCGCAATCCGCTCACGCTCTATTTGGCGGGAGCTAAGCAATTCGTCGATCAGCAGCTGTCGGCCTTTATCAATATCAACTTACCGACCGAGTTTAACGATGCCACCCTCGGTCAATTGCTACAGGATGAACAATACTCCGCCGGCATCAGTTGGCAGCGCAGTTTCCAAGGCGAGCGCCAGCTTAGCGTGCAAGGCCAGGGACTGTATGGCAAACGCCGCGCCGACAGCCCGCTTGCTGATAGCGATGCCGACTGGCAACTCACCCGGCGCTTTGCACAGCTGAATCTGGAGTGGCAGCAACCCTTGCAGCAACGACCAACAGCATTAGGCTTACAACTTAACCGCTTAACTGAGTACGATAGCCGCTTTGCCAATGCGACACAAAGTGCTGAATCCCGACGTGAAGCCTTTGCTTATCTGCGACAAGATCGCAGCCTTAACGATAACTGGCGCTGGCGGCCTACGCTTTATGTTGGCTATGGTGCAGTCCGTAGCGAGCTAAGAACAAATAGCGATGAACCGTTAAAAGATAATGGCTGGCTGGCCAAAATTAGCCCCAATCTGCTTTGGCAGCTTAGCCAAAGCAGCGGTGCTTATCTGCTGATCAACCCTACGGTTAAATTACATAATCTGCAATTTGGTGGCGGCAATATTCAGGTATTTGTGCCATTTTAATTCTTGGCTGGACAGAGCACTCATTGGCAGTCAGTTGGCTAGCGTGTGCTGTTCTGCTTGAATGCTTACCTTGAGTTTGAACAGCACTGGACGCAACAGTAACTCTGCAGCGCAGGCGGCATAGAGCCAACCAAGGCAGAGTACGCCGAGTGCTCCCTGCAGGCTTGCGGTGGATAAGTGCGGGCTATGGTAAAACACGCTGACTAAACCGAGCAGACTGAGTACTAAAGCACCGCTGTAACATAATAGGTATTGCAGTTGGTATAGCTGCTGTAAAAAACGCCGCTCAGCCAAGGAGCCAGTAGCGCGCTGCCATAGTAATGATAAGTTAATGACGCTCATTATCAGACCCATTGGGCCGGCAGCGATTAAGGTTACCCCGGGGACAAATAACAGCAGGAATAGCAGGGAAACCAGATCAAGATAAATACTGAATTGGCCATGTGAGGCTAGGCTGACTAGGGCCAAATGTAATGCCAGCAAAAGGAGCAAGGCACTAAGTTGGACGCTGCGTTGGGCAAAGGACCAGTGGCTGATCGTCGGGACAGAGCTGTGGCGCAGCGCCTGAGGTGAGACGTTCAAGGACGCAGAGAGCGCCAGTAAAGATTCGGGCGAACCACCACCTGCCTGTTCTAAACGTTGAATCGTTCTTAAACTGAGACCACTTTGTTTGGCTAAAAGATCCTGGCTTAAGCCACGTTCCAATCTTAACTGCTTCAGCTTTTCTGCACTAATATCCATCTGTCATCTCCTTGTTCTTTCTGGGTAGCTTAGGGGTTACCATGACCAGGCTGCAAGCGAAAATGGTCTGTTTGGGCGGTCAAGTTACCGCCAGAAAGCCGCCAAATCGCCGTCACAGCGCTTTTTTTCAGCAACTGACGGCACAAGGCTATTACAAAATAGCCAAAGCCGTTAGGCTGCCACTATTATCCGGCTCGAACAAGCAATACAGCGAGGCACTATGCAACCCTTTATCTATCATATCGGCACTCAGGGACAACCCTGGGGCGAGGCAGAAAAACAACAATGGCTTGCCGAGCAACACATCAAGCGCAGCTATCAGAGCGATGTGTTAAGTCAGCTTAGTACGCTGGAGTCGCAGTTCGAGGTGATCCAATACGGTGAGCTGGATTATCAGGCGCAGGGCTTTAGCCGCTATCCGCTGTTTTTATTAAAAAGCCGCAACTGGCAGGCCGATAAACCGCTGGCGCTGGTCACCGGCGGTGTGCACGGTTATGAAACCAGCGGTGTGCATGGTGCGCTGCGCTTTGCTAAAGACCATGCGGCAGCTTATGTTGCCGACTTTAACCTGTTAATTGCGCCCTGTATCAGCCCCTGGGGTTATGAAACGATCAATCGCTGGAACCCGTTGGCGGTCGATCCAAACCGTTCCTTTATTGCCAATAGCCCGGCCGCCGAAGCCGGTTTGTTGCGCGATTATCTGCTGGCGTTGGGGACCACGCCTTTGCTGCATATTGATCTGCATGAAACCACGGATTCGGATAACAGTGAGTTTCGTCCGGCCAAAGCCGCCCGCGATGGTACGGTCAACACCAACTGGAATATTCCGGATGGCTTTTATCTGGTTGGCGACAGCGAAAACCCACAGCCGGATTTTCAAAAAGCCATGATTGATGAAGTGGTTAAAGTGACGCATATCGCCCCTGCTGATGAGCAAGGCTGTTTGATTGGTGAAAAACTGGCGCAGTTTGGCGTCGTCAATTACCCGAAAAAATCCCTGGGGCTTTGTGGCGGCATGACCGCTGCGCGCTTTGTTACCACCACCGAAGTCTATCCGGACAGTCCCAGTGCCACGCCCGAGCAGTGTATTCTGGCGCAGGTAGCCGCGGTAGTGGGTGGCTTAAACTATGTTCGGGCACAGCTGTCAGCAAAGTCGGCATAACCGGCATAGTAAGCAACATGAGTATTCAGATCCGCTTAATCAGCGCTGCCGATCTGGCGGCGGTGGTGGCGCTGCAGGATAGCTGTTACAGCGATAATCTGTATGAGCCACCGGAATTATTGGCAAGGCGTCTGGCTGCGGCACCGCAGAGTTGTTGGCTGGCAGAAAACTCAGCCGGTGAGCTGCTCGCTTATTTGTTTTGCTACCCCTCTGTAGCTGGCAAGGTGGCGCCACTGGGCAGTCCGTTTCAGGCTGCCAGCAAGCCGGAGCTTTTGTATTTACATGATATGGCGGTAAGCGCTAAGGCCAGAGGCTTAGGCCTGGCCAGCCGCTTGCTGCAGCAGGCCGAATACTTTGCCAGAGAACAGGGATTAACCCGGTTAGCGCTGGTAGCCGTACAGGGCTCGGTAAGCTACTGGCAGCGGCAGGGGTTTCTCGTACAAGACACACTCTGCCCCGATGCCGGGGCGGCACTGCAGAGTTATACCGGGGAACAGGCGCGGTATATGTTCAAAGATGGTGCTTGACAGTAACTTGTTGCAAAACCGATTAAGCGCTAGAATTACCAATAGTTTAATCAAGGGGCTAAATATGGTCAGCAAGCAGCAGTTACAAAAGCGCTTTGAAGCAATAAAGGTTAGCAATTTTGCTGAGAGCCTGCGTCTTGAGGGGTTAAAACCTACCAAAGACAAAGCTAGCTTGAACCCCAAAATTTTAGCTAGACTCAAGCAATTACAAGAGTTACATGACTGATAAGTATGGTGTTGGACAAGATCCCTACTGTTACCCAAACTCTTCTTTATTGATCAATCTGCTGGATTTAAAGTCTGAAGAGGAACTTATAGCAGCGGAAGTTGAGTTCACCTCATACCGGTTGAGCACCTTTATCCCAGACTTTGATAATCTGAGCTTCGATTATCTTTGCCATATCCATTATCATCTATTTCAAGACTTATACAGTTGGGCCGGACAAATCAGAACTGTCGATATTGCAAAACAATCGACGCATTTTTGTAATGTTCGATTTATTTCAAAGTCAGCGGAAAAGTGTTTTGAAGTACTGCCGAGAAATAATTACTTCCGAGAGATGCCGCTCCCAGTATTTATTAATAATCTTGCGGACTTTTTCTGTGAAGTTAATGTGCTTCATCCGTTTCGAGAGGGTAATGGCAGAAGCCTAAGATTGTTTTGTGAGGTTTTAGCATTGCAGGCGGGTTATGAATTAAGTTGGCACCATATTTCGCAGGAAGACTGGTTGCTAGCAAACATTGCAGGTTATCAGGGGGACCTAATGCCATTATTCCGGCTGTTTAGGTTAGCGACAAAACCTATCGATATTTAAGTTATTCCGCTTTCTACACTTAGCGGTGACCACAACTTTGCCCTATTGCGACAGCGGTAGCTATACTGATTGCTGCTTAAAGCAGCAACTGGCAGAGGAACCGCCATGCGTAATCCCATTGTTATCCTGCACGGCTGGAGTGATAACAGCCGCTCGTTTCGTGACTTAGCCCACTTTCTGCAAACCGAGTTTGGTGCTGCGGTACAACATCTGTATCTGGCTGACTGGTTGTCATTACAGGATGAGATCAGTTATGGCGATCTGGCCGCGGCGATGCAACAAGCCTGGCTGGGTATGCAGCTGCCTACTTCGCCGCAAAGTGTTGATCTGATCGTCCACAGCACCGGTGCCCTGGTTAGCCGGCACTGGTTTACCCGTTATTATGCTGCGGCCACCAATCCGGTTAAACGTTTTTTGCAACTGGCGCCGGCCAACTTTGGTTCGCCGCTGGCGCATAAAGGCCGCAGCTTCTATGGCCGGGCCGTTAAAGGCTGGAAGCAACCGGGCTTTCAAACCGGCGCCAATTTGTTATATGGGCTGGAGTTGGCGGCCGACTATAGCCGGGAACTGGCTAAAGCCGATCTCTTTGCCGCTGAGTCCTGGTATGGTGCGGGCAGAATGCTCAGCACCATTTTAATTGGTAACCGCGGTTACAGCGGGATCAGCGCTATCGCCAACGAAGCCGGTTCAGATGGTACGGTGCGCATTGCCGGGGCAAACCTGAATTGCCGTTATCTGAAAGTGGCACTGGATGAGCAGCAAAACGTTAAGCCTGGCAGTTTGCAGCTACGAAAAAGTCAGGGTGAAATCGCCTTTTCGGTACTGCCAGATGAACATCATGGCAGTATTATCGGTAATGGTAAAAAAGCCCCGCATAACCCGCTGACGTTACAGCTGATTCGGCAGGCACTGCAAGTCGAAGATGCCGATTTTCAGGTTGGCAGCACAGGTCATTTTGCCTATCAGCAGCAGTTGGATAGCCAAAACCCGCCCGCCAACTGGCACGCGGATTTGCGCAGCCAGGTGCTTTGTAAGCTCCAGGATCAGCATGGCGATCCGGTCACCGATTACTTTTTAGAAATGTATCGCACGGCCAATGCCGATAGTCGCTTTGAACAAAGGCTGTATCAGCAGTTTTTACGGCACGTGCATCCGCATAGCCAGCAGCCACAAAACCGGGCGTTTTATTTTGATGTGGCGGCATTAAACGAGCTTAAACAAAGCCCGAACTTTCAGCAGTTGTTTTTAAGTTTTCATGCCCAGCCGCTGTTTAAGCCACCGCGGCAACCCGCAGGCTTTAGCGTGGTGCCAGCCAGTGCAGCTGCAGGGCTGCGCTTGGCAGTTGAGGAACTGGCGCAGATTTTTGCACCGCATCAAACACTGCTGTTGGATGTGGAATTAACGCGCCAGGTCGCTGAGTCGGTTTTTACTTTGCAGCGTCATTAAAGGCCGCACGCCAGCGTTGATAACGCTCAAGAGTTGGTGCCGGGCGCTCGGTGTACCAGGCATAACCTTGCCGGCGTTCGAATGAGACCTGATGCACGTCATAATACAGTTCGCCATCACGATCGCCAAAGATCGGTCTGTTGGTATTAAGCTCCGCAAAGCGCGGCCACAGCGGCCCGGCGCCGGCTTTGGCTTGCAGCACCCGTAGTTGCGGATGCCAGTGTTGATCAGCGATAGCATGGCGCGCTAACCAGCCGGCTGCCGCATGAATAGCTTGCTGTAACTCAACGGATGGCTTGGGCAAGCTGAGCAAAAAATCCAGCAGGCTGGCACTTTCCATTACCGCCAGCGCCGGCATCGCAGGCAAAGTCAGGCCTGGGGTTTTTGTGCTTTTGTTCGTATCTGGAATTTCCCTGTCGCGGAAAATCACTTAGTCTGTAACACGGTCTATTACGGAGAGTGCAAATTGAGAGTATTGCTAAGCATGCTGGCATTAGCTTTTGCAGCGCCGCTTTCGGCAGAGATTCTGGCGCAGCAATTACCGGGTTTTTATCAGCAGCTGAAAGCAGAGCAACAGTTTAGTGCCGCCTGGCGCCCGGATAGCGCTACGCCAATTCAGCAGTGGCGCACTGAGGCGCGGCAACTACTGCGCGACGCACTGCTGTGGCCTGAACAGCCACTGGATTTTGCGGCTGAACAACTGATGGTTGAGCAGCGCGATGGCTATCAGGCCGAGCGCTGGCAGCTTAATCTGACGCCAGAAAACCGGGTTACCGTTTCGGTGCTGCGCCCGGCAGGTGAGGGGCCTTTCCCGGCGGTACTGCTGCTGCATGATCACGGCGCTTATTTTTTAATTGGTAAAGCCAAGCTGATCAAACCCTTTGCCAGGGATCCCGATCTTGCCAAGGCGGAGGCCTGGACTAAACGTTATTACGATGGCCGTTTTATCGGTGATGAGCTAGCGGCTCAGGGGTATCTGGTGCTGGCAGCGGACTCCTTGGGTTTTGGTGAACGGGGACCTTTAAATGCCGATGCCCAGCAGGCGCTGGCCGCGAATTTTTTTCAGCTCGGGCGCTCGCTGGCCGGGTTGGCGGCTTATGAAGACTTGCGCTTGGCAGCCTTTCTTGCCCAGTTGCCGCAGGTCGATAACACTCGCATTGCTGCATTGGGTTTTTCAATGGGCGGGTTTCGGGCCTGGCAACTGGCGGCGCTGACGGATGATATCAAAGCCGCAGCGACCATTAGCTGGATGACCACCAGTGATACTGCTATGACGCCGGGCAATAATCAATTACGCGGCCAAACGGCGTTCTGGATGTTACATCCCGGGTTGGCAGCGAAACTGGATTATCCGCATATGGCGGGCATAGCCGCACCTAAACCGGCATTGTTTATCAGTGGTGCTAAAGATCGTCTAATGCCAGCGGCAGGCACTGAGCAGGCTTTTGCCACGATGCAACAAATCTGGCAGGCGCATGGCGCCGGCGAAAAGCTGGTGACTGAGCTTTGGCCGGAGTACGGGCATCAGTTTTCGGCGGCGCAACAGCAGCGGGTATGGCGTTGGCTGGAGGAGGTGTTTGCTAAGCCTGCCCCATAAGGTAATCATTAGGGTTTTGATCGGAGCATCCGGCGGCAAGCACACCGTACAACTTTGACGGGACACGCTGTGAATACCTCCCTGTACGCTTGCATTTTTCATCCCTGAAAAATACATTCCCTTACAAAGTGCACGGAATGCTTACCACCTCGTTCACGATCGTGCCACTACCAGTATTTTCAAAAAGTATACATGACGTCCAGCGAGCTTCGATTGAAGATTGAGGTTGCTGTAGATGCTGAACGAGGCGGTAAATGCATAGTACACTTTGACCGGGGACGTCTTTCGCATGGATGCGAAAGAGGAGCCCCCATGGATGGGTTCACGGCGTGCCCCGGCAAAGTTGTACGACGCGTTTAGCCGCCGTATGCAGTGATCTGGAAGCTACCTCGCCGGAAACATCTCGGCGGAATGAGCAGGAACTTTAGAATATCGCAAGGTTAGGCTTTAATTAGTGACTGATCTAAACCCCCTGCGATCTGGTATAGTCCGCTTATTTCCCTGAATACAGAGCAACATATGCAATACACCACTTTAGGCAGCAGCGGTCTACGGGTGTCACGGGTTTGCCTGGGTACCATGACCTGGGGCCAGCAAAATACCCAGGCAGATGCCGATGCGCAACTGGCGCTGGCACTGGATGCCGGCGTGAATTTTATCGACACTGCAGAAATGTATGCGATTCCACCGCGGCCAGAAACCTATGGCGCCACCGAGCAGATTATTGGCAACTGGTTAAGCCGTAATAGCGCCAAACGAGAGCAGTTAGTGCTTGCTACCAAGATCGCCGGCAACGGCCTGGCACATATTCGCGACGGCAGTGATATTAGCCCGCAAAGTCTGGTCGCTGCGGTCGACGGCTCGCTTAAGCGCTTACAGACAGACTATATCGATGTATACCAGCTACACTGGCCAAATCGCCGTTCGCCGCACTTTGGCCGGCATGCCGTGAATCAGGTACGCTTTAGTGAAACGGATAGCATAGCGCAGCAAGCAGAGATGCTGGCGATTCTGGAGACGCTTGGCAAGCTGGTGCAGGCTGGCAAGATCCGCTATTGCGGCCTGTCGAATGAAACGCCCTGGGGGATTAGCCAGTACCTAAAGCTCAGCGCACAGCATAACCTACCGCGGATGGTCTCGATTCAAAACGAGTTTGGCCCGCTGCATACCAAAGACTGGCCCTATCTAATTGAGCAATGCCAGCACGAGAATATCGCCTATTTGCCCTGGTCACCGCTGGCAGGTGGTGCCCTAACCGGTAAGTATCTGGACGGGCAACGACCGGCTGCCAGCCGCTGGACCCTGGTGCAGCGCAATGGTTTATTTCGCGACACACCAGAGTCAAATGCGGCGATCCGTGCCTTTGGTGAACTGGCTGCCGCCCATCAGCTAAGCGCGGCGCAATTGGCGCTGGCCTGGGTGAATCAGGTTGATGGTGTCAGTTCGACCATTATCGGCGCCACCAGTACCAGCCAGTTAGCAGAAAATCTGGCCGCCTTTGAGCTGACATTAAGCCAAGAGCTACTGGCTGGCGTAACCGACTTTCTGCGCCAGCATGCCTTACCTTTCTAATCGCTGCTCAATGTCTTGCCCGGCTTCGGTCGGGCTGTTTCCGCTTTCTGACAAGATCCCTTCGAAATCTCGTTTATGACATTTCTATGAACTTTGGTTCTGTGACTTGATATGCGCTAATCCATATATGTACTATTTCGCATATATTTTCAGATGGAGCATTGCTAATGCCGACTTCTAGCGCTTTAACCCCGCTTAACTTTTGTAAATTGCTAGCCGATGCCACGCGCCTGCAAGCCGTGTTACTGATCCTGGCTGAACAGGAGCTTTGTGTTTGTGAGCTGACTGCCGCCTTGCATGAAACTCAGCCGAAAATCTCCCGCCATTTGGCGATGCTGCGTCGGGCAGGGGTGTTGCAGGACCGCCGGCAAGGGCAGTGGGTATACTACCGCTTGCACGATCAATTAGCCCCTTGGGCCAGTGCTGCCTTACAACAGTTTGCGCAAACCGAAAGCGCAAGTCTGGATAAGTATTTAACTAATCTGGCTGCCATGGGCGCCCGACCAGAACGCAAACAGCTGTGTCAAAGCTGCAATTAATGATGAGGAATTGGGAATGACGATTAAAGTTGGCATTAACGGCTTTGGCCGGATTGGCCGCCTGGCCCTGCGAGCGGCCTTTGATTGGCCAGAGTTTGAGTTTGTACAGATCAATGATCCGGCGGCCGATGCTGCAACCTTTGCCCATTTACTGAACTTTGACTCCGTCCATGGCCGCTGGCAGCATCAAGCTGAGGCGGCTGGCGATACCATACTTATTAATGGCAAAACCATTCAGGTCAGCGGCAATAAAGCCATTGCCGATACTGACTGGTCAGGTTGTGATCTGGTGATTGAAGCCTCGGGTAAGATGAAAACCAAAGCGCTGCTGCAAGCTTATCTGGAGCAGGGCGTAAAGCGGGTGGTGGTGAGCGCACCGGTAAAAGAAGCCGGAGTGCTGAATGTGGTGATGGGGGTGAATCAGCAGTTATTTAATGCCGCCGAACATCGCATTGTTACTGCAGCCAGTTGTACCACTAACTGTTTAGCGCCGGTGGTTAAGGTGATCCACGAACAGCTGGGGATTAAGCACGGTTCTATTACCACGATTCACGATCTGACCAATACGCAATCGATTTTAGATACACCCCATAAAGACTTACGCCGGGCCCGCGCCTGTGGTGCCAGTTTAATTCCGACCACCACCGGTTCGGCTACCGCTATTACCGAGATCTTCCCGGAGTTAAAAGGCCGCTTAAATGGCCATGCGGTGCGGGTGCCACTGGCCAATGCCTCGTTAACGGATTGCGTGTTTGAAGTCGAGCGCGCCACTACCGCCGAGGAAGTGAATGCCATGCTTAAGGCTGCCGCTGAAGGTGAGCTGGCAGGAATTTTGGGTTATGAAAGCCGGCCGCTGGTATCGGTGGATTATAAAACCGACCCACGCTCCAGCATTATTGATGCCTTATCAACCATGGTGGTCAATGGCACTCAGGTCAAAATTTATGCCTGGTACGATAACGAATGGGGCTATGCCAATCGCACGGTCGAACTGGCGAAATTAGTCGGTTTGGCAGACTAAATGACGATATGATGACTATGCGCAGCGATATCAAACAATATCTGGTCGTTACCGGTAATTACTGGGCCTTCACGCTGACCGACGGTGCGCTGCGCATGCTGATTGTGCTGCATTTTTATCAGCTGGGTTACTCGCCACTGGCCATTGCCTCGTTATTCTTGTTTTACGAGTTTTTCGGGATTGTAACTAACCTCACCGGCGGTTGGCTCGGCGCCCGGCTCGGCTTAAACAAGACGATGAATATCGGTTTGTTTCTGCAAATTATTGCACTCAGTATGTTGTTAGTTCCTGCGGATATGTTAACGGTACTGTGGGTCATGGTGGCGCAAGCGATCTCGGGTATTGCCAAAGATCTGAATAAAATGAGCGCGAAAAGTGCCATCAAGCTATTGCTACCGGATGAGGCGCAAGGGGCGCTGTATAAGTGGGTGGCGGTATTAACCGGCTCCAAAAATGCGCTAAAGGGCGTCGGATTTTTCCTCGGTGGTCTATTGCTGGCATTGCTGGGGTTTCAGGGTGCTATGGCCGCGATGGCGGCTACGCTGCTGCTGGTGTGGATCCTTAGTTTGTTGCTGCTGAAAAAGGATCTGGGGAAAAAAAGTTTCAAACCCAAATTTACCGAGTTGCTGTCAAAAAGTGCCAGTTTAAACTGGCTATCGGCGGCGCGTTTTTGTTTGTTTGCCTCGCGCGATGTCTGGTTTGTCATAGCTCTGCCTATTTATCTTGCCAGCAGCGCCGGTTGGTCACAAAGTGCGGTCGGGGCCTTTTTAGCCTGCTGGGTAATTGGTTATGGCATAGTGCAAGCCCTCACGCCTGCACTTACCCGCAGCAGTAAAAAAGCACCACCGGCGGCGGGTACAGCTCTGCATTGGGCGTTAGTGCTGGCAGCCTTACCCTGGCTGATCGGCCTGGCGATGCTATTTAGTGGCGAGCCGCTATGGGCACTGCTGCTAGGCTTGCTGCTCTACGGTGCGGTATTTGCCATTAATTCCAGTTTGCACAGCTATTTAATTGTGGCCAGTGCCAATCGTGACGGTGTCTCGCTGGATGTCGGCTTTTATTATATGGCAAACGCGGCCGGGCGCTTAGTCGGCACTTTATTATCCGGCTGGGCGTTTCAGGCCTATGGTTTAGTGGCGTGTTTGTGGATCTCGGGGTTACTGTTGCTCGGTGCTGTAGCTTGTACCTGGGCGTTACGGCGCTGTCAGACATCGGCGCAGATAACCGGCTGAGCAGATTAATTTTTCTTTTGTTGTTTTTTTACCAACTGGGTTCGGACGCTGGAGAGTATTCCGCTATGGTGGGAGAGTTTCCGTCAGTCGCTGTACGATGAGTTGGGCGAACCGTGCTAGTAATGTGCCGGTGGAGTATGTGTTGTTCCCGGACGAAGGTCATGGGGTTGCGGTAAAAGCTAACCGGATTAAGGCGCAGGAGGCGTATTTAAGTTTCCTGTAAACGCATCTGAAGTAACGGCTGGGAGTCCCGTTGCGCACAGATGCCTTCTTTTTGCATTAAGCGCAACACTCGGTCGAGACCGCAATATTCATTATTGTCACGGAAGTCCATGTAGATATTGCGGTAGCCATGTTCCATCACAGCATTTTATCAGACCGGCGCGCATCTCTTAGCGCCAGAAAAATCGGCACACCAATCTGCGAGAACAGCGCCAGGGCCCAAAGGCCGTTGCTGACAATCGACGGTATGTGGGGATGAACGGCTAGCACAACCAGCGCCATGACAATGCCGAACAGCCTCAGACCGGCGCTGTGGTAGTTGTCGGTGGCATCAGCCACAGTTCGACGCAGCGCCCATAGCGAAGCTAAAAACACCGCAAGGCCGACCGAGCCAAGCGCGGCGTAGCCGGGCGGATAAGGCTCCCACAGGCCGACGTAGACTTGTCCGGCCAGCGCAACGCCAATCGTCACCGCACTCCACAAAATCACGATGTGAGCAAACCAGTATCTCAGCAGCACGGCACTGGTGCGGCTCTTCGGTTTTTCATTGCCGGCGCAGTCGAAATAAGTCCAGGCCAGCGCGAAGAGGGACAAGCCGCCCATGGTCACATTGAACAGCGTACCCGCGCTGACGCTGTAGATGCCCTTGTCGGCCAGCGTGACCACCAGTTTAAAGAAGCCTTCACCCAGCAAGATCAACATCAGAAGGCCGAAGCGCTCCGAGATGTGTCCGAGCCGAGGCACAAAGCGTTCGAAGCGGAGCGTGCCCACGCGCGGCAGCATGTACTGCAGCTGGATTGCTGCCACGCCGGCGGCGAAGACCCAGTAGGCGACCGGTTTAGGCAAAAAAGCCGACAGCGCGAACACTCCGGCCAATACGAAAAAATTCCGCCCCTGTTCCTGCGCCAGCGTATCGGCCGCGTTGTCGCTACAGCGCGCCCGCCAGTAAAGATAGGCCGTCAGCGCCCGATTCAACGCATAGGCCAGCGCGAAATACGTCCAGCCTTCACCGCCGACGTCGGGAATCGCCGCCGCGATGGTCATCATCGTGACAATCTTAAGTGCCATCGCCACGCGATGCGGCATGTCCGTGGAGATATACAGCGAGTTATAGACCGAACTGTCTGCCCAGGCATAGAAAATCGCCAGGAACAGTCCCGTAAACACCCAGAATCCTTGCCACCCCAGATGATGGGACAGGTAATTCCCCAGAATGAAAATTGTCACTACATGGACCAGATCGAAGAATAGTTCCACCCAGTGCACGTGTTCGTGGCTTTCGTCGACATCCATGTGATGGCGTGGTCGCCGCCAGAGAAGATCGCTAATTACCATACACTACCCCTTTTTCTTATTGTTCAGGCGGTGAATTATGCGCCGGCCAGAGACAAGCGGAAGCTACGAACTGTTAATCAAGTTCGACCACTATTTTACCAATCTGCTGATTTGACTCCAGATAGTGATGCGCTGCCACTATCTCTTCAAATTTAAAGCTTCGATCAATGACAGGCTTGAGTGTTCCCTCGGATAAACCCGAGTGGATAAATTGCTTTGCTCTGCGAAAACGCTCGATGTCTTTTAAAACTTCAGTAAACACATACCCCCTAACTGTCAGACTTTTACGAAGTGCTATTTTTAAGGGAAAAGGCGTTATGTCGGGACTTAATGCTCCGTGTACTATTATTGTTCCTTCAGGGCTCATTGCTTCAGCAATTTCAGCTATCTGCGGCCCACCGACAGCATCAAATGCGATTTTTAAATTGTTTGCTCCCAAGATGCTTCTCAAGCTATCCAGTAGCGGTTCTTCTTGGGTTGCTATCACATGGGCCGCGCCAGCCTTGAGCACAGCAGCCTTTTTAGCTCCTGTTAGAGTTGTAGCGATAGGGATACCCCCCAGAGAATTCACAATTTGAATCGCAGCCAATCCAACACTGCTCGATGCGGCGGTTATCAGTACTGCATCGCCTTTTTGCACGTTAGCAATTTCGACCAAAGCGCCATAAACTGTCAGGTACTGCATCCAGGCTGCTGCGCCTTCAGCAAAGGTTAGTCCTGCTGGTTTGAGTGCCACATATTCACTTGGTACGACAATCTCTTCTGCGTAGCAGCCATTCTGAGAAAGCCCCATCTGAGGGACAATACAAACCTCGTCTCCAAGGCGTAAATGATTTACCTCTTCCCCGACTTCAATGACTATCCCGGATGCTTCATAGCCGATTCGCGAAGGGAAGTCAGCCTTTTCTATATACTGGCCTCGCCTAAACATGGCATCAGCACGATTGAGCCCAACAGCTTTGACCGCAATACGAACATTAGTGGCCTGCAAACTCGGACTCGCCAGCGAGTCAATAGTTAACACCTCGGGACCACCTAATTCATGGAAACGAACAGTTCGAATGAGTTTTCTTGGGCTCATATGCATCCTCAATAATGACTTTTTAAGCAATTACTACAATGATTTTTTAAGCAATTACATCAATTACGACTTTACCCATGGACCCCAACTCTACGGCATTATGTGCATCCATGGCCGTGTCAAGGGAAAAGCGTAACGGATCGAGTATTGGCTTAATTTGTCCAGCTTCAACGAGAGCCGTAATTTGCCGCAGAATGTCACCATGATGTTTGCGCCCCTCTCCGCTGAGCTGTGGGTGTAACACAAAAATCGCTGACAATGTTGCAGAGCGTAATGACGACGGTGCGAGGTTATGTGAGCCGAATGCAGCACAGCTTAAAATATGTCCATAATGTGCAATGATACCTAATGAGGCATCGAGTACAGAGCCACCGACAGTGTCGTAAATGATATCGAATCCTTTGCCTTGGGTGTGTGCATCCACGTAGTCAGCAGGGCTTGTAGTGTGATAATCAATTGGCGTGGCACCAAGCGCCTTGAGCAGTTGTTGTTTTCCAGTCGATGCAGTGGCATAAACGTCGGCACCTAAGGCCTTAGCAATTTGCACAGCTACATGCCCAACTCCGCCAGCCCCACCTTGGATAAGGACTTTCTGGCCCGCTTTAACATTCGCCTTGTCAACCAAACCTTCCCAAGCGGTAAGTGCAACCAGAGGTAAAGCTGTCTGTTTAACGCAGTCATGAATAACCTCACAAACTGAATATTCAGCGGGTGGTTAAATCACCCGCTGGTTAATAGGTCTTTTATTCAACGAATTAAAATTCTTGAACAGTTGGGCGCAGAACAATCTCGTTGATATCCACATCCGCAGGCTGCTCAATGGCGTATGCGATAGCACGAGCAACAGATTCAGATGGAATTTCATTTTGCTGATAAAAATCTTTTACAAAGGCTGCACCCTGAGTATCTGAACTTCCAAATTTTAATTCAGATTCGACTGCACCCGGTGAAATGATTGTTGAACGAATTTTACCCCCAACTTCATGGCGCAAGCCTTCGGCAATAGCGCGAACAGCGAATTTGGTTCCGCTATAAACCGTGCCGCCGGGACTGAATACTTTGATACCCGCTACGGACGAAATATTGATAAAGTGGCCTGTTCCCTGAGCCTGAAAGATCGGAAGCGCTGCGGCTACGCCATACAGCAAACCTTTAATGTTGATGTCAATCATGCGATCCCATTCGTCAACTCGAGTCTCAGCTAACGGTGCAATCGCCATTAACCCTGCATTATTGATAACCACATCAACTTTACCGAAGCGCTCTTGTGCAAGATTTACAAGGGCCTTCACTTCGTCCGGGCGAGTCACATCTGTCGCTTGAACCGCAACGTTTCCGCCCGCTGTACGTATGTCAGCAGCAATAGCTTCAAGCTTGTCGATGCGTCGGGCACCTAAAACAACAGATGCGCCAAGACTGGCTAAATGTCTTGCCGTGGTCTCGCCTAAACCGCTGCTACCACCAGTGATAACAACGACCTTACCGCTGATGTTGTTTGCTAAAACACTACTCATAGTTAATATCCTCAAATTAGTTGAATGAATGACTCTGTCTAAATAACAAGCAAAGTATCCCTTACCTTCAAAAACCAATAAATGGAAACGTTTTAATTTCACAATTCCATAATTTGGAATAATATTTATGTATTCATATCAAACCTGAATGTGACAGTGATGCTTAACAGATTAGAAATGCTCCGGATATTTTGTACTGCTGCTGAGTCTCACAGCTTTAAAGAAGCGGCTAACCGTCTGGGAATTTCTCCTCAGGCAGTGACACGAGCAGTGAAGGAGTTAGAGCAATTGCAAGGGGAGCTTTTATTTCATCGAAATACTCGACACATACAAGTGACCCAAGTTGGAGAAAAATTTGCTTTGATAGCAAAAGAACGCCTGCGCGCTGTAGATGAATTGTTTCAAACAAGCGCCCCTAACTCGGGTAATGAATTACAAGGTCGGGTTCGTATCGCAGCGCCTGTTGGTTTTGGTCATAAATGCTTGATGCCAGTATTACTGGAGCTCTCAACAATACATCCTCAACTGGATATAGACCTGACACTCAGTGACGAGCGCGTGGATGTCGTTGACGAAAAAATAGATATTGGGATTCGTATCGGCTTCATGAGGGATAGTCGATTTATTGCCCGCCAGCTCGCCAAAATTAATCTGTATGTCGTGGCTTCGCCTGACTTAATAAATAGAGTGGGAAGGCCTGCGTCTATTGTAGATCTAAACCACTTGCCGGTTACAGGGTTAGTCGATCGCAATACGGGAAGGCTTTGGCCATGGGTTTTTTCCATGGGCAGACAGTGGACGCCATCCATAACACGTTTTCGAAGTGCCGACAGCGAAGCTGAATTAATGGGTGTACAAAATGGACTGGGGTTTGCTCAAATGCCTGACTTTTTGGTCCAAGACTTATTACGCCAAGAGAAACTTGTGAGAGTGTTAGAAGAGGTCGAGCCTGTGCCTTGGGATTTATATATTTATCGCCCTCAACGTGGTCCAGTACCACAACGTATTCGATTGGTTTTTGATCACTTGGTGTCAAGATTGAGTGTCCACTAATGGCACATAAGGGGCCGTTGAAAATAGCCTACATTGGGTGCTGGATGTCAGCATGAAAGAAGATGCTTGCCAGATTTATCAGAATCACGCAGCGGAAAACTGGTCAATATTAGGGCGTGTTGACGTTTTCTGCTTAGATTTTGTTCGCACTGGCGGCGCTTTGATCGCGAAACGAGGAGTGCGGTTTAGTTATTCTAAATAAGTGACGAGTGAAGCTACCGCGTCCTGCTCTCGCCCCTGACCTGCATCCATGCAGGCCCCAAAGAGCAAAGTGTCGCCAGAGCGACCCCTTCGGGCAGCGTTTGGCTGGCGTTTCTACTGCGTTATCGCTTGTTCATGTAGAATAACTACACATCACAAGCTCTGCCTTGTATAAACACCAGCCAAACGGCTGCAAAAACAAGCAGCAAACGTCAACACGCCCTACGGCAATGGTCTTTAAACATGCTAAGAGCAGAGCCGTCGAAAGGCAGCATCCCTGCAAATCAAAAACGTGCCTGGATGAAAACGGATTATTTGGAGGATGTCTTAAAAGCTGGTTTCAGCAGCAGAGTGTTTGAAAATTAAACACTCCTGCGGGAGCCCCGGGGCTTAAATGACATCTGCGAGCAAGCAGAATTTAGCAAGGAACAATGATTAAAAACATGACTGAGACATCGACAAATAACTTCTGGAGCATCTTCCGGATTTTCCTGGTACTGGGCCTAACCTCCTTCGGCGGGCCGGTTGCGCATCTTGGTTACTTTCGTACCGAGTTTGTTGAAAAACGTAAATGGCTGACTGAACGCGACTATGCTGAACTGGTGGCGTTATGCCAGTTCTTACCCGGCCCGGCCAGTAGCCAGGTGGGTTTAGCGCTTGGGTTATTGCGCGGGCGCTATCGCGGTGCGCTGGCTGCCTGGCTTGGTTTTACGCTGCCATCGGCTGGGGTATTGATTGCGTTTAGCCTCAGTTTGGCGATTTTACAAAGCCCGCTGTTGCAGGGTGCCTTGCAGGGCTTAAAGCTGGTGGCGGTGGCTGTGGTCGCTCATGCGGTTTGGGGCATGGCAAAAAGTTTATGTAATACGGTGCCAAAAGTCAGCATTATGGCGCTAAGTGCGGTGTTGTTGCTGTTATTTCCGGTTATCTGGTTGCAACCTGTGGTGATCTTGCTCGGCGCGCTGCTCGGTTATTTTCTGTTAAAGCAGGAAGTAGCCGCAGCGGCCTCTGCTTTACCTCTTAGTGTGTCGAATACGGCGGCTAAGGCTTATGGTCTGTTATTTCTGGTCTTGTTATTCGGTTTACCGCTAGTGGTGCAGCTCTATCCCGGTGCTGTTGTCACTATGTTCGATATTTTCTACCGTGCCGGTGCGCTGGTGTTTGGCGGGGGGCATGTGGTGTTGCCACTGTTACAGGCCGAAGTGGTGCCAACAGATCTGGTCAGTGCTGATAACTTTATTGCCGGTTATGCGGCAGCGCAGGCGGTACCCGGCCCCTTGTTTACCTTTGCTGCTTTTTTAGGTGCCGCCAGTAATGGTGAACTAAGCGGTGTTTGGGGTGGGGTAGTGGCGCTGCTGGCCATCTTTTTGCCGTCTTTTCTGGTATTGGCTGCGGTGCTGCCGTACTGGCAGAAACTGCGCGCTTCTAATAACGTCAGTCGCTTAATGGCCGGCGTGGGGGCCAGTGTCACCGGCATTTTGCTGTCAGCGCTATATCAGCCAATCTGGCAAAGTAGTGTGTTCGGAGCCACTGATTTTGCGCTGGCACTGCTGGGGGTTATTGCTTTGCAATTCTGGCGCCTGCCAGCCTGGTTACTGGTGCTGGCTGGCGCCCTGCTTGGTATGGTAAGGGTGCTGTAGAGCCCCTTAGTTACTGCTTTAGAATCTCATCGACACTACCTTGTGCCAGTGGGTGATAACCTGGCCGCGCCTGTTGATAGACCTTACGGGCAAAGGCCAAACCATCCGGCGTTTTGGCCAGCTCGCGGTACAGTGGCAGGATCAGTTTGCGCCGGCCGATGCTAATCAGATAGCGCTCTAGTGCCGGTAGCACTTCGCGATAGCCGGTTTTTAGGGCTAACAGATACCAGGCGTGGGCAATTTCGCTATTGGTCGATTGCGTTAGATTAAAGCCATTATCCAGCTGCTGTAACTGGCTGGGGCTAATGCTCAGCGGCAGGTTATTAATAAAATACAGCCACTCATGCACTGTCCAGTCTGTCGTTGGCAGCTCATCCAGGGTGCGTAAACCTGATAACCAGGCATTGCTATGTTGTTGTACCCTGACAAAGGCATCTGATTGCGGGTTGGGAGCTGTCGCCGGTAAACCCCGGCCATGGATCCATTCCTGTACTTCGGCGGCACTGACTTTGCCGGGATACTTATCCAGCAAATTCGCTGTTAAGTAAGCTTCAAAGGCGGCAGTGGTGATACTTTGAAAAGCATGATCGTCGAAGTATTTTCTAACGAAAGGATCAAAGACCTCACGGCCAAAGCGGCTTTCCAAAAACATCAGAAACAGTTGCCCCTTGGTATAGGGTACGCCACTAAAGGCATCATCCGGATCGCGGCCTTTCAGATCGAGGTACAGCCGGCTATCGTCCGGATCCAGACTGGCTAATTCTTGCTTTAGATCCTGCACCGCCAGGGCTTGCTCCATAATGGCGCGATCGGTGCCAAACACCTGCTCCATAATGCGGTTTTCGACATAAGAGGTAAAGCCCTCGTTTAACCACAAGTCCTGCCAAGTCGCGTTGGTGACCAGATTGCCGGACCAGGAATGCGCCAGCTCGTGGGCAATCAGATTGACCAGGCTGCTATCGCCAGCAACCACGGTCGGTGTAATAAAAGACAGCACCGGGTTTTCCATGCCGCCAAACGGAAAGCTGGGCGGTAAGATCAGTAAATCATAACGGCCCCAGCGATAGTCACCGTATAGCTGTTCAGTCACATCGATCATCTGTTGCGTGCTGGCGAACTCTTTGGCTGCAGCGTCCAGAATATAAGCTTCGGCATAAACGCCGGTTTGCGCACTCATGGCTTTAAATTCGAGATCACCGACGGCGATGGCCAGCAAATAGGGCGGGATCGCCTGCGGCATCGTAAAGCGGTAATCGCCACTGCGCGCTGCGCCGGGGGCGGTTGGCGCACTCATTACCGCCAGCAGGTCTTTATCGGTTTGAATGCGGGCACTATAAGTCAGGCGCACCGCGGGCGTATCCTGAATCGGGATCCAGCTTCTGGCATGAATCGCCTGATTCTGGCTAAACATAAAGGGTTGCGTTTTCGCCGCGGTTTGTTCTTTGCTCAGCCATTGCAAGCCCGAGGCCTGCGGTTGCGATTGATAGTGAATACGAAGCGTATCGGCCTGAAAGCCCGGCTCTATCGTCAGCTTGCTACCCAGCACCGGCTCAGCGGCGGCCAGACTAAAGGGCACTTTACGCCACTGACCATCAGCGCGGCGGGCATACACCTGTTTAATGATTAAGTCCCGGGTATCCAAATAAACCGTATTCGCCGTTTGGTTTTGCCAGTTTAGGCTCAGATCGGCAAAACCGGTCAGGGCTTTTTGTTCAAAATCGACCGCCAAATCCAGATAGAGATGGCTGACTTTCACATCCTGTAAATTGGCGTAGGTATAGGCATCATCAGCGGCCTGAGTCAGACCCGCGCCGAGCAGCAGTGCGCACAGCGCGGAAGCGCGTGCAGCAGAGAGTACAGAAGATAGCGCAGAAAAACGCAGTAACATAGCAAACCTTATTCTTATTCAGCTAAAGTACAGTCAACAAGGTATGTAATAGTCGCACTTATGTAAAGGGAAGAACCATCATGCTGAGATTAACCACCGCTTTTAGTCTGTTAGTTGCTGCTGCCAGTGTCACCGCCAGTCCGTTACCTGATTTTCCGTTTATCAATGTTACCGGTCAGGCGACGTTGGAAGTGGCCCCCGACAAAGCTCAGATCCGCTTTGTCTTACGCCAGACGGGGGCAACTGCTGAACAGGCTACCCGGGCTGTGTATCAGCAAGGCGAAAGTTTGCTGAAGTTTTTGCAAGCGCAAGGCTTAACTGAGAAAGCACTGGATGCGGCGCAGATCAATAAAGAAGCGCTGTATAAAGACTACCAGGACAGAACCATCACCGGCTATGAAGCCAGTCAGCCGATCACCCTGACACTGACGAATTTGGAGCAGTATGTGACGGTAATGGATTATCTGTTTACCCAGCCACAGATTTTTTCTATTCACAGCAGCTTTGATCACAGCAAACGCGAGGAATTTGAACTGACGCTAAGTGAAAAAGCCGGCGCGGATGCCCGTGCCCGTGCCAACCGCTTAGCCGCGGCGCAAGGCGTAAAGCTTAGCACCGTGTTTGCCATTACCGAGAACGTCGGTTTCGGTAATCTGGCCGGTGATTTTGGCTTTGGCGGTGGCCAGGTAAGTTATGGCCGGATGGAGAAAATGAGTGCCGACAGCGGCATAGCCGGGGCCTTATTAGCGCCGAAACAGATTACACTGCAAAAAAGCGTGAATGTCATTTATAAGCTCAATCCTTAAGCCATATCAAGTTAGCGCTAAGCAGTAAGATCCTCAGCTGCTATGCTTTACGCAGGCAGGTAGGGGACTATTAATGGTCGAAGCAAAAGCGTTTCAGATTTGGGTTGAAAACAGGGTGGTCTTGAGCAGCAACTGGCATTTAACTGGCTTGCCGAGCAAGGCTTCGTGGTTAATGACTCTTCATTTTAGCGCTGTTCCTGACGTTTAACGACCTTAACAACATCTAATCCCGACTCCGGTATGCTTGCCGTACCGGAGTCGTCACCTGCGATATCAGACCTGACACCAAAGCGGATGCTAAACCGCACTCCGACTCCGGTATGCTCGTCGTACCGGAGTCGTCATCTGCGATATCAAAGCCCGCATTAAACTTATGGAAACAGCAAACTTGACAGCACCTTTTAACAGGTGCTATTAAAAGCATCAATTGCGATGAGGTAACAACAATGCAGACTAAATTCTCGGAAGATGTTATTCCATTATCCGATTTAAAAGTTAATCCGGGTAAGGTGGTTAATCAGGTCAACGAAACTCACAGACCTGTACTGTTAACCAGCCGTGGACGCGGTGTCGCTGTTGTGCAAGCGCTTGCCGATTATGAAAATACCGCTGAGGAGCTACGTTTTATTAAAGCAGTAGCGCAAGGTTTAGCGGATATCCGTGATGGTAATACCGTGACACTGGAGCAGGCTAAGTCGTTACTTGGTGTAGATTAAGTGAAGCTGGTAATTACCCACTCTGCCATCAAAGATTTGCAGGAAATCAAAGCTTTTTACGCAGCACAAGCGGTACCTGAAGTCGGTCAGCGTTTTGTCACGACGATTCTAGACAAAGTCCAAAATCTGGTATTACAGCCTGATGTTGGACGTATAGTGCCTGAGTTTTGTCAGGCGCATATCCGCGAGCTTATTTACCCGCCGTTTCGGATCCTTTATTTGCGTGATAGCTCAGCAGTCAGTGTGATCCGCGTTTGGCGCAGTGAGAGGCAGTTGTTGTTGCCTGAGGATGAAGAGTAAGTCATGTCGCAACCCCTGATTGACCGTCCGCTGCGCGGCATTATCGCTATGCTGCTGGCAGTGGCGTTTTTTTCGGCGATGGATGCCGGTATGAAAGCCTTGACTGCTTATCATAGCCCGATGCAAATCACCGCACTGCGTGGTGCCTTAGCCTGGCCGCTGGTAGTCATTTGGTTATGTAGCAGTGGTGCCATTAAGCAGATTTTGCAAACCCGCTGGTCGCTGCATCTGCTGCGCGCTGCGCTCGGTATTACCATGCTTTGGGCCTTTGTGTTTAGCTTGCAAACGCTGGCACTGGCCGATGCTTATGCCATTTTCTTTGCGGCACCCTTTATTATTACCCTGCTGTCGGCCTGGTGGCTGAAAGAGTATGTGGCACCGCGGCAGTATCTGGTGTTGGTGATGGGCCTGGCGGCGGTGTGCTATATGTTAAAACCGGATGCCGGGCAGTGGCTAAGTTTAGGTGCTTTAGCGGCACTGTTGGCGGCCTGTTGCTACGCCGTGTCGGCAATTTCGGTGCGGGTTTTGGCGCGCTCAGACAGTGCTGCCAATATGGTGTTCTGGCTGATGACCTTTTTAACTCTGGGCGCCACAGCGCTGGCTTTGCCGAACTGGCAGCCGTTACAAGCGCAGCTATGGCCGGTCTATCTGCTGATTGGTGTCTGTGGCTTTCTGGGGCAAATTACTATTACCGAAGCCTTTCGTATTGCGCCGGCGGCAATAGTCGCGCCCTTTGAGTATACAGCGCTGCTGTGGGGCATTGGCTTTGATATTGCGTTATGGCAACTGTATCCGGGGCGCAGTGTTTTGCTTGGTGCCACTGTGATTATGCTCTGTGGTTTATATCTGCTGTGGCAGCAAAGGCGGCGATAGGGTATTAAAAATGCATATTGAAAATTGCATTTTCGTTGTTATTATTCCGTTTGGTGTTAATGAAATGGAAGTCTTGAGGTATGCGCTATCTGATTGCTGTGCTGGTCTTAAGCCAGTTGCTTGGCTGTGCGGCCTTTATTGAAAGAAAACTAACAAGTGCTCAAAGTACTTCAGAATATCTACCTATAGTATTGCAGCATTTTTATCAGCAGCAACACTACTGTCTTTCTGCATCAAAAAATGAGCAAGTACATTGCTTGCATTATTATGATTTAAGTGTTGAAAAGAGCCTTGAAGATAATAACTTTAATGTAAATTATGATTATCATTTTATAGATGATACTCGGCTTATTGATAATGTTACCTTTAGTTTGAATATACAAGACGAGCTTGCCCCTCTGGCAGTAATTTTCCCCGGCTATACTATGCATGCGGCCGAAATGATTAACTATGCCGCTTGGTTAAATGATATCGGTTTTTTCCCAATTATTGCTGATGGCCCAACTTATCAGCAGCCTTTCGATTTTGGTTTACGTTATGCCGATTTATTGGCCAAGATACTTGCTGAACGTTATCCAGAGCGGCCGGTACTCTTGGTGGGATTTTCAATGGGGACAAGCAGTATTGAACCCTTTATGAATCAGCATCCAAAGGTACTTGGCGCGATTGCGATAGCACCAATGCAAGATTTTAAGACCGTTGGCAATACAGTATTTGCACGAGCTAAACAACGCAGATTACTGCTGCGTTTGATTCCGCAAGCATCGGTTGAACAGGCTTTGACAAATATTTTAGAAATTAATCAGTTAGATTCTGAAACCTTAAATTTTAACTATAGCGCAGCCAGACTTAATCAACCTGTATTAGTATTTAGTGGCGAGTTTGACTGGATTGCACCGGCTATAAATCTCGAGGATGATGCGAATATCACCCACATTCAGTTGCCCTATACCAACCATTTCATGCTAGATCATCCTTGGCCTGAGATCCGCACCCAAACTGAGCGTTGGATCGAGAAAGAGCAACTACCTTTTAATCAGGTAGGGCGGGAAAAGTCAGAATTTCGAGCCAGCGAGCAGGGCCAAGAAGCCGGTCTTTAATTAGCGCCATAGACCCAATTTATCTGCAGCATTCAGTTTTCGTTGCAGCAGCTGCAGTGTTTGCTGTTGCCCGTCTGAACGGTCATTTAACCAATAGATAAAAACCCCGACAAAAAGCGCGCTTAGTGCCAGTTCCTGACCAATTCGCGCCAGGCCACTGGCACTAAGTGCTGCTGCTTCACGCAGCCACTGTACCGTCGCGCTGATCCTAAGCAGCGCCGCTGCCTGCAGATGAACATGACCCGGTTCCAGCTTATACAGCAACATTTGCCCGGTTTGCTGTTGATAAGGGGCCAGAGCATTAAGCCAGCTGCTAATGGCCAAATATAAGCGCTCGCTTGCTGACCGCTCCTGATAGTAGTTGCTTAGCATCTGTTGATCGGCACGATCAAACCAGGCGTCGGCCAGCTGATCTTTGGTGCTGATCTGTTGATAGAGTGCACTGAGCGGACACTTGAGAGCTGAGGCGATATCGCATAGCCGCAATTGTTCCCAACTGCTGGCCGCAGCCAGCTGTAAGGCGGTGTCGAGAATTTGTGCTTTAGTGGGGGCTTCCATTGGTCGCTTTGGCTCCGGCTTAAATACTCGGTTAAGTATAGTGGTGCCGGGCGAAAAAACGCCGGCAACAGCGTTAAATCTGTGCCGGCGTTTTATTAGAGCGTGCTGTGTTTGTATGCAGCACTAATGCTTACAACCCCAACTTGGTTGGCATGGCTGGCGCCTGCCGGTGGTCCTGCGGTGGGTTGGCTTTTAGCTGTTGCAGCGTATGTTCAATCGCCCGCTCCAGCTGCACATCGATGCCACGGTTGACGGCTATCGGATCCAGCTCTACCTCGATATCCGGCGCCACCCCTTCGTTTTCCACCCGCCATTCACCATCCGGCGTGTAAAAGCGGAAGAAGGGTACCACATGGAAGCCGCCATCGATCATCGCTGGATTAGCCGAAATACCAATCAGACCACCCCAGGTACGGGTACCTATGGTTTTGCCCAATCCCAACCGTTTAAAGGCCCAGGGCAGGAAGTCGCCGCCTGAGCCGGCATCCTGGTCAATTAGCATGGTTTTCGGGCCATAGATTCCGGCGCCCGGCGTAGTAAAGCCGGCACCGGCCCGATCTTTCCAGCCAGCCAGGAAGGGCCGGGCCAGGATTTCGGTGATATAGTTCGCCGCCTGACCGCCGCCATTTTTCCGCTCATCAATAATCAGCGCCGGCTTTTCGGTTTGCGCAAAGAACATCCGGTTAAAGAAGTAGAAACCGCCATCGGCCGTGTTTGGCAGGTAAACATAGGCAACCTGGCCCTGGGTCTTTTCTTCCACCCGTTTACGATTGTTTTCTACCCAATGCCAGAGCCGTAGCTGACTTTCATCGGTCACTGGCTCTACCGTAATATCGCGTTTGTTACGGCCGCGCACATCGTCGGCCAGCGTCAGGCGAACTTGCTTGCCAGCCGTATTATCTAACAACTGATAGATATTTTGCGCAGCAGTGAGCTCGACACCGTTAATGGCCAGCAGGTAATCGCCGGCCTTGGCACTGGCGCCAGGCGTCGCCAGCGGCGCGCGCAGGAAGGGGCTCCAGCGATCACCCTGATAGACGGTTTTCAGGCGGTAGCGATTATTATCAATTTCAAAATCGGCTCCCAGCAAGCCTACGCCGGTGCTGGCAGCCTGGTAGACATCGCCGCCGCCAATCCGGTTATGGCCAACCTGCAGCTCGGCAATCATCTCAACCAGCACGTCGTTCAGATCCTCGCGCCGCTGCACGTGGGCCAGCATTGGTTGATACTTATCGTAAATCCCTTGCCAGTTGATACCATGCAGTGCCGGATCGTAGAAATATTCCACCTGCATCCGCCAGGCATCATTAAAGATCTGTTGCCACTCGGCTGCCGGATCGATAAAGCTGCGCACCTGACTTAAATCCAGCGCCTTGGGTTCAGGCTTGGCTACTGCATCCGCCAGTTGCAGGCGGTTTGGTAAACTCACCAACAGTAGCTTCTTGCCATCACCGCTCAGCTGATAGTCGCTGATCCCCTGCTGCACCAGGGCCGGTTTACGCTCTTTAAAATCAAAGCGATACAAGCTGGCGCTGTTGCGAGTGTCGCTGCCCGGTGGCTCATTACTGGCACCGCTTTGTGGCAGTTCCAGATAGAACAGGGCACCATCACTGGCGACGCTAAGCCGGCTGTAGTTGCGTTCGGCAACCGGTAAGCCGACAATCCGATCCTGAATACCGATCAGGTCCAGCTGTACCGGCTTGACGGTCGCCGCCTTATCATCGGCCTCGGTTTTCGTTGCCGTCGCTTTCGGGCTCTCTTCATCACTTCGCGGTAACAACGGCGACTTACCATTCGCAGCGAGCACGGCAGCATATAGTGCAGAGCGTACCGGCCGCTCCCGCGTCGACAGATCCAGCCCCACCTGAGCCGGGCCGGTATTTACCGAGGCTGCGAAGTACAGGTAATCCTGGCTAAATACCGGGCTGGTAGCATGGCTTAGGCCATCCGTTAGCTGCTGGCTGCGCTGCAGCGTAAAGTCATACACTTTGATTTGGCTAAAATAATTTTCCCCCACCACCGTATAGGCCAGATAACGGCTATCCGGCGAGAAGCTGACGCTAAAGCCCTGGCGGCGCAAGGAGGTATCCAGTTTCAGCTCGCGTTTACGCTTCACATCATAGGCATATAAATTAAGATGATTATCCTGATATACCAAAAGGTTAGCGTCAGGTGACCAGGCGAGCAGATTGTAATAGCCCGGATTCGCTAACTCCACCAGTTGCGGCCGGCCACTGCCATCCTGGCTGGCGATCACCAGTTGGTGCTTATTACCGGCATCAGAAAGATACGCCACCTTAGTGCCATCCGGGCTCCAGTGCGCATCAAATTCGCGAATATCGGAGCTTTGCGTCAGATTGCGGGTAGAGCCCTCTTTGGCTGGCACAGTAAAAATATCACCGCGGGCACTAAGTAACACGCGTTGACCAGTGGCGGATAAGCGGGCAGAGGTCAGGGTTTTGCTGGCATCTTTCCATTGTGGCCGGCGCTGCTCTGATTGGGTATTCAGTTGCACTACCAGCTGCTGGCTTTGCCCGCTGCTCAGGTCCAGCTGATACAGATAGCCACCGGCTTCATAGACCACGGTGTTGTCAAAGCCAGCTGCTGAGCGGATATCCCAATCACGCAATTGGGTAAGTTGTTCCACTTGCTGACCACGGTAGCGGAATAAATTGACAGCCTGGTTATCGCGGTCAGATAAGAAGTACACCTCATCCTGTAACCAGAACGGGTTGAAATTATTGGCATTGGGCTGGGGGACTTTTTCCAGCTGAGCTTGTTCCAGATCGAGGATCCAGATCGGTGGCGTGCTGCCACCACGATGCAGCCGCCAGCCACTGCTGCCGCTATACGCCATATTGTTTGGACGGTACGCCAATTTTTTGCCATCGGCCGACAGCTGGCCTTCGAAGGCGACAGCCGGCATCAGTTTTTCTTCATAGCCGCCGGTTACGGCGACCTGATACAGCTGATTGCTGCGGCTATTGGCCACTTCGCGGTTCGAGGCGAACAAGACCTTGCGACCATCCGGGCTCCAGCCATTGACGATATCGGCGCCGGGATGCCAGGTTAGACGCTGTGCCGGACCACCGCTTACCGGCATCAGATAGACATCGGTGTTGTTATCGTAACTGGCTGAAAATGCGATCCACTTGCCGTCAGGTGAGAACTTGGGCGCAAACTCTGCCGCCGGGTGATTGGTCAGTTGCCTTGGTGACGAGCCATCACGGTTCGCCAGCCACAGGTCGCCGCCGTAAACAAATACCAGATGATTGGCTGAAATATCGGGTTGGCGTAATAGCCGGCTGCCTTCACTGGCCATAGCTGTACCGCACAGGGCAAGCGTGCAGCACAGCGCCAGATAGGATCGAGCGTGCATAAGCAGTTCCTTGGAGTAGTTGTTGTAGTAATTAGCTTATCTTAGCCAGAAAATTCCTGGCTTAACACCTGTTGCCGTTCGGTTTCGGTCAGAATACCGGTTAGCAGCGTTTTGCGGCGTAGCCGGCGCATACTCTCACTGTCTTCCAGCAGGGCGCGACGAAACAGTTCCGGCTGGTCAAGCTGGCTTAGCATACTGTACCAGCGGATATAGCCCCAATGTTTAATTAAACCGCTCTGATAGCGCAGCTCCAGTTTTTCCAGTAATGGCGCTGCCAGCTCAGGCTGAGCCAATAGCTTATCGGCAATTAGCTGGTGCAGCGCCAATAGCTGGGCATCGGTATGAATTTGCGCCCGGCTGGGCGCACGACGGGGACGACGCATTTATTTACTCTCAGGGCTCGAGCTGTTCAGACTTGGTCGGTTAAAGGTCACATTGGCCATCGCTACAGCCTTTGCGACGGGCTGCCCAGAAATAATACGCCCGGTTTGCCAGCGAAGTAATCAGCGGTAAACTCAAAAGCCAGGGTAAAAAGCGCAGACCTGCTAAACGCCAATAATAGAGCGTAGCGGGCAGGGCAGTAATAAAGCGTTTGCCATCCCACAAATGGATTTCAGCCAGCATGGCGCTGCGCGTTACCCCGGCAAAGCCGGTAAAGGCAGGCGCACTGATATCAATCAGCTCAATTTTGCCGCTGAGTTTCGGACCCAGCCAGCTCATTTCATGCCGACACAATTTGCAGCTGCCATCGAAAAATAGCTTTTTATCCACGTTTTTATCTACAGTGGTGCTGACCTTAGTAGGCGACATAAAACCCCAGATGACACAGTATTACGACAAAGGTGAGCTGATTGCGCAGGCTACGGTAAGGCAAAGCATAGCGCTGATTAATACCGCTGATAACCTCATAACACCTTAAGGCTGCGAATAGCAGGGCGAGCGCCAGCAGGCTATATGCGGGTAGCAGTGCTAACGCCAGGATTGCCAGTACCGGAAAGCTGACTACCCACAGGGCCCGGCTTGACGGCTCTGGCGCCTGGTATAATACCGGCCATAGCACGCCAGCCATAAAACCTAAGATCAGGCAGCTGTAGAACTGAAACAACAGCATGGCCTGTGCCGGAGCAAGCAAAGGCCAGAGCAGGCTGCAAAATGGTAACAAGACAAAGGGGATTAAACCCGCATAACCCAGAGGCGCAATCATCGACATACTATAGTGATACTCAGATGCTGCTTCTACGCCCCGGCCTGGTTCCGGGATCAGACCAGACGCTGCTTATTAATCACCGTTTTGCCAATGGGTGCTACTGCCAGGCCGGCCAGTTTCAGATGCTGCAGACCAAAGGGGATACCAATGATTGTGATAAAGCAGACAATAGCATGGAACAAATGGCCAATTGCCAGCCAGATACCAAACAGCACAAACCAGATAATATTCCCCATAGTACCAAGGGCACCAGTGCCGATGTCGTCCGCCTTATTCAGATAGCGGCGGTTGATGGTGTCCTGACCAAAAGGCCAGAATGCCAGTTCACCCATCACAAAGCAGGCGCGGCCAAATGGAATACCGATAATACTGATAAAACAAATCAGCCCAATCAGCCACCAAGCCAGCCCCATCACAAAGCCGCCTAGAATAAACCAGAAGATATTAAAAACTAACCGAAGCACGCCCATCATCCAATCCTTCTTTTTCTGTGTGTAACGCTAAATCCGCACGCTGACAGCCGCTATCTGCCAGCAGTGATTTTATTCCCTGCTATACTTGCCAATAGTATGCCAATATTTAATGCATTGTTTTTATTGGTTTTAATTTTTTGCTTTCCAAGCCTATAGCGAGAATAACTAAAATATAGTCATTTTTCAGCCGGCTTATTGCAGTTTAAGCCAGTTATTCTATAATAATTTACTGTACCAACCAGTCGGTTTTTTCGGGTGGCCTGCCAGGCCGTAATCTCAGCCCGGCGGAACACAGGAGTAGCATATTGAGCAAAAAGGCCCAGATCACCGTCAGCCAGATTATCCAGGCCGCGCTTAGCGTTGCAGCAGATAAAGGCGCCGGCAAAGTTACTCTGGACGCTGTTGCCAAAGCGGCAGGCGTCAGTAAGGGGGGCTTGATCTATCACTTTCCAAGCAAGGAGGCACTGATCAGCGCCATGGTGCAGCATTTACTGGATGAGGCCGATTGCCGGCGCGAGCAACAGACGCAACTGGAGCAATCGACGCTGGCTGCGTTGCTGCAAACCCGAGCTTCCTTTACCCGGCAAATTGCCGGCAATACTGCTATGGCCATTTTGGCCGCTGCGGCTGAGCAACCAGCCTTACTTAAACCGGTACAGCAACACAATATTGTGATGTTGCAGCAAGTGCTGGCCGAGCATCAGCAATCACCTCAGGCCTTGTTATTGTTTTTAGCCAGCGAAGCCCTGGTTTTTCATGATTTACTGCATATTTCGCCCTTCACTGAGCAGGAGCGAATCGATTTGGAACAATTATTAGTGCAACAGGCACGGGAGCTGCAAGCATGAAATTGACACTGAAATCATCATGGTGGATTGCCAGTTTAGTCGTCGGGCTAAGTGCCTGCTCGGACGCACCACAGCAGGCAACAGTGGCGGTGCCAACGGTGAAACTTTATACCGTTAATGGCGAAGATCAGGCCAGTAGCCGGCATTTTGTCGGGCGTATTGATGCGGTAAGTACAGTGGATCTGGCGTTTCAGGTTGGCGGCAGAGTAACAGAGCTACCCGTGCAGCAAGGTCAGGTGGTTCCGGCAGGGGAATTGCTGGCCGCGCTGGACCCAGCAGATTACCGGTTAGCAGTGGAACAAGCCGAAGTGCAGTTGGCGCAGGCCAGCCGTGATTTAGAGCGGGGCAAGCCGTTGCGTGAGCAGGGGATTTTAACACCGTCTGCTTTTGATCAGTTACAAACCAATTTTGAGATTGCCCGGGTCGCGCTGGAAAATGCCCGGCGTAATCTGGACTATACCCAACTGAAAGCGCCCTTCGATGCGCTGGTAACCCGGCGTATTGTCGAGCGCTTTGCTACCGTAGCCGCCGGCACGCCGTTATTAAGAGTGCAAAATATTACCGAGCTGCGGGTACATATCAATGTGCCGGAGCAGATTATGCGCCAGGTGCGGGATACCAGTGATTATCTGGTTTCGGTGCGCTTGTCAGAGTCTGCCACTGAGCGCTATCCCCTGGCCTACCGCGAGCACGCAACCGAAGTTGATCCGCTGACCCAAACCTATCAGGTGTCTTTTGCCATGCCACGTTTGCCGGATGTGAATTTATTACCTGGTATGACCGTCAACGTCGTCACGGAAAAAGTGGCGGCGAACAGTGCGGTACTGATCCCGGTATCGGCGCTGGATACTGCCACACCGGACCAATTCTATGTCTGGCGCTATCAGGCCCAGACGCAAAGCGTGCAGCGGGTACCGGTGCAGGTGGGTAGTATTCGTGAGCAGCAGGTGGAGATAATCAGTGGTTTAAGCCGTGGCGAGCAGGTGGTGTCAGCCGGGATCTATCAGCTGCAACCTGAGCAGCAAGTTCAGCCCTTTGTAGCCTATTAAGGAGCGGTCTGATGCGGATTGCCAGTTATGCAATAGAAAAGCAAATCAATACCTGGTTATTGATTATGCTGTGTTTTTTAGGCGGTTTATGGGCGCTGGTCAGTATTGGCAGGTTGGAAGATCCGGCCTTTACGCTGAAAGAAGCGGTGATAATGACCTACTACCCCGGAGCGACGGCGGTAGAGGTGGAGGAAGAAGTGACAGAGCTGCTGGAGTCCGGCATTCAGCAGTTATCGCAGTTAAAACGTATTACCTCCAAGTCGATGCCTGGTAAATCGGAGATCCGGGTACAAATTCAGGATAAATACGATGGCAGTCAGATGCCGCAAATTTGGGATGAGCTCAGACGCAAGGTCAATGACGCCAGTATGCGCTTACCCGCTGGGGTGATGAAACCGATCGTCAATGACGACTTTGGCGACGTGTTCGGCATCTTTTATGCGGTAACCGCCGAGGGCTTTTCGGATCGCGAAATCCGTGAGCTGGCCACCTTTTTACGCCGCGAAATGTTAACGGTTAACGGCGTCGCTAAGGTGCAAACAGCCGGTGAGCCGGAAGAGCAAATCAGCGTTGAAATTTCGCAGGAACGCTTACTGGGCATCGGCTTGCCGCTGCAGCTGGTGGTCAATACCTTGCAAACCGAGAATGCCGTAGCGGCCGCAGGTTCGGTGCAGGTCGGCGATAAAAGGGTACGGCTGATCAGCAAGCCGGGCTTAGACTCCATCAGAGCCATTGAGAATCTGCGTATCGGCAAACCTGGTTCTACTGAACAACTGAGTATCTTTGATGTCGCTACGGTAAGCCGTGGCGAGGTAGAGGTGCCGACACAGTTGATCCGCTTCAATGGCCAGCCGGCATTTACGCTGGCTATTTCCGGTCTGACGGACGCCAATATTGTCGATGTCGGCAAAGCGGTCGACCGGCATCTGGCCAGTCTTGCAGAGCGGATCCCATTAGGGGTTACCCTACATCCGATTTATCAGCAACATCTGGTAGTCGATAACGCCATTAACGACTTTATCGTCAATCTGGTGCTGTCCGTAGTGATCGTGATAGCGGTGCTATGTCTGACCATGGGTTGGCGTGTTGGCTTGGTCGTTGGCGGTACCCTGTTGCTGACGGTATTGGGCACGGTATTTTTTATGAAGCTAGCCCATATCGAGATGGAGCGGATTTCGCTTGGTGCCCTGATCATTGCGATGGGGATGCTGGTTGACAATGCGATTGTTGTCGCCGAAACCATGCTGATTAATATGCAGCGCGGCCAGAGTTCACGCCAGGCTGCCGGCGAAGCAGCCAGTCGGACCCAGATCCCGTTATTGGGAGCGACGGTGATCGGTATCATGGCCTTTGCCGGTATCGGCCTGTCGCCGGACAGCACCGGTGAATTCTTATTCTCGTTATTCGCGGTGATTGCTATTTCGCTGCTGCTCAGCTGGGTGCTGGCCATCAGTGTCACGCCGTTACTGGCGCATTACCTGTTTAAAGTCAGCGCTGACAGTGCCAATCAGGACCCTTATGCAGGTCAGTTCTACCAGCGTTATGCCGGCTTATTGCGCCTGGCACTACGCCAGCGGGCGCTAACTCTGGGTGGTCTAGCGCTGTTAACCCTGGTTAGTGTGATCGGTTTTGGTCAGGTTAAGCAGGTGTTCTTCCCGGCCTCTAACACCCCCATCTTTTATCTGAATTACTTTTTGCCGCAAGGTTCGGATATCCGGGCGACCTCACGCGATCTGGCAGAGATTGAACGCTTTGTCATGGCGCAGCCTGAGGTGGAATCGGTCAGTAGCTTTATTGGTTCGGGCGCCAGTCGCTTTATGCTGACCTATGCACCGGAGCAACCGAATGCGGCCTATGGTCAGTTGATTATCCGTACCGCACACCGCGATCAGATCCCACCGCTGATGCAGCGGCTACGCACTGAACTGCCGCCGCGCTTACCACAGGCTGAAATCTACACCCAGCAACTGATGTTCGGCCCGGGCAGTGGTGCCAAGCTGCAGGCCAGGGTATCAGGGCCGGATGAGCGTATTTTGCGCCAGTTGGGGCAGCAAATTACCGAGCTGATGCGCCAGGATGCCAGTATTACCGATTTACGGCAAAACTGGCGGCAGCGTGAGCTGGTGATCGTTCCGGATTTTAACGAGGAGCGGGCACGGGTCGCGGGCATTAACCGTACTGATTTGGCGCAAACGCTGGAGTTTGCCAGCACCGGGGTGCGCAGCGGTGTCTTCCGTGAACATGATAAGCAAATCCCGATCGTGGTCAGACCGCCGGCCTCGGAGCGCTTTGATATCGACCGCCTGCATGATCGGATGATCTGGAGTTCCAGCGACAATACCTATATTCCGATCACGCAGGTGATTAATGGGCTGCAAACGCAAACCGAAGAGGCAAAAATTCAGCGCCGTGACCGTTTAAGAACCTTGACCGTCGAAGCGGAGCCGGCACTGGGTTATACCGCTGACCAGGCGTTAAAGCGTATTAAAGCAAAGGTTGAGGCCTTGCCACTACCCAGCGGCTATCAGCTTAGTTGGGGCGGTGAGTATGAAAGCTCAGCTGAGGCGCAGCAGTCGTTGGCGGCGCAGTTACCGCTAAGCTTTATCGTGATGCTGGTGATCAGTATTCTGCTGTTTGGCTCGCTAAAGCAACCGCTGGTGATTTGGCTGATTGTGCCGATGTCGATCTGCGGCGTGGCGGCAGGCCTGCTGGCATCCGGCTTACCCTTTGGTTTTACCGCGCTGCTGGGGTTCCTCAGTTTATCGGGTATGCTGATGAAAAATGCCATTGTGCTGGTTGATGAAATTGATCTGCAAAGCGCGCAAAAAACTGACAAGCTGCAAGCCATTATCGAAGCCAGTACCAGCCGGATCCGGCCGGTAATCCTGGCTGCGCTCACGACTATTCTGGGGATGTTACCGCTGTTGTGGGATGCCTTCTTTAATAGTATGGCGGTGACCATAATGGCCGGCCTGGCTTTTGCGACCGTCCTGACACTGATTGCGGTACCGGTATTGTACGCCCTGGTATTCAGAGTCAAAGCGCAGCAGCAGAGCTGAACAGTAAAACAGCCGGCCGCGATAGTGCGGCCGGCTGGTGTGTGTGGACGGTGTGACAACAGCGCGTTGCAACGCTAGAGTAGCGCTAAGACAGCGCTATTTAGCGCATTTAATACAACGCTCAGTAAAGGGGATAATATTCAGGCGTTCTACGTTGATATTGTCACCACAACGGGCACACTGATCATAGGTACCCTGTTCGATACGCGCCAGGGCGCGTTCAATTTGCTGCAGCTCTAACCGATCCTTTTGTTCCAGCGCATTGAGGACTTCCTCGTTTTCACGCTCCTGCGCCTGTTCACTAAAATCAGCGCTGCGGCCCATGGCAAAATCACGTTCAATTGCAGCGACCTGACGTTCCAGTTCTAATTTACGGCTAAGTAAGCGGCGTTTTAGCTCTTGAAATGGCATCTGCGGCTCCTGTTTGCTGTGCTACCCGCCTTAACTGTAGCAGACTGCAGTTGGCCTACAGTTGATCTGGCGCACAAAAATTGTGCAATCGCCGTCGGCGAGCTGTCGGTCAGGCTAACTATTCCGACTGCTGTTCAGCCTGCTGGCGCCACATTCTGGCGTAACTGCCGTTAGCGGCCAGCAGCTGTTGATGATTCCCTTGCTCAATCAACTGACCATGCTGTAACACCAGAATTTGGTCGGCATCGGTTACGGTAGATAAGCGGTGCGCAATCACTAAACTGGTATGTTGTTTCGCCACTTCGCGCATCGCACTGAGGATCGCTTGCTCTGATTGTGAGTCCAGTGACGAGGTGGCCTCATCAAAGATCAGGATCGGCGAGCCTTTCAGGATGGCTCGGGCAATCGCAATACGCTGCTTCTCCCCCCCGGATACTTTTAAACCGCGTTCACCAACCTGCGTTTGATCGCGTTGCGGTAAGCTGTTAATAAAGTCCCGCAGGTGCGCCAGGTCAATGGCGCGTTCGATCTCGGCGGCACTGGCATCTGGGTTGGCATAGGCAATGTTTTCGCGAATGCTGCTATTAAACAGCACCGTATCCTGCGGAACTATCGCAATAGCCCGGCGCAGTGAGTCCAGAGTCAGCTGCCGGATATCCTGGCCATCGACCAGAATTTGTCCGCTGTCCAGCTCATAAAAACGGTACAACAGGCGGGCAATGGTACTTTTACCGGCACCAGAGGCGCCAACGATTGCGACCTTACTGCCACTTGGTACCTGAAAACTCAGTTGTTGTAAAATCGGCCGCTCTGCCTGATAGCGAAAACTGACCTGCTGAAAGCTGATTGCCGCTGCCTGCAGCTGCAAGGGCCGGGCATCTGGCGCATCGACGATTGCTGGCTTGCGGGTAAGCAGTCCGAGCATATTTTCCAAATCGGTCAGAGCCCTGCGGATCTCGCGATAGACAAACCCCAGGAAATTCAGCGGCAAAAACAACTGAATTAAATAGGCATTTAACATCACCAACTCGCCCAGACTCAGCTGCGCGTTGACCACATCGCGGGCTGCCAGATACATCAAAGCAGTGACTGCCAGTGCAATAAGCAGTGCCTGCCCCGAGTTTAATAGCAGTAAACTAAGACGGTTCTTTAAACGCGCCTGCTCCCAGCTGGCTAAAAAGCCGTCATAAATTTGGGCTTCATGCTGTTCATTATTAAAGTATTTAACCGTTTCATAGTTCAGCAGGCTGTCGACGGCGCGACTATTGGTGGTGTTATCGGCCTGATTGGCTTCGCGGATAAACTTATTGCGCCACTCCGTGACATAGACGGTAAAGAAGATATAGAGCGCAACCGCGACCACGGTAATCAACGCATACAGCGGAGAGAACAACAGGCTGAAAATGACCGCCACCGCCAGGATCTCCAGCAGGGTCGGTACTATATTAAACATTAAAAAGCGCATCAGAAAACTGAGGCCATTGGTACCACGTTCGATATCGCGGCTAATGCCACCGGTTTGCCGATCCAGATGGAAGCTGAGTTCCAATTGATGTAAATGCTGAAATACCTTTAAACCCAGTTGCCGCATCGCATGTTCGGTGACCCGGCCGAACAGGGCATCGCGTAGCTCACCGAAAAATACCGTGGCAAAACGCAGACCACCGTACAACAGGATCAGCGCCAGTGGCAGCACTAACAGCGCCTGGCGGCCGGAGTCCAGCGCATCGACAATTTCTTTTAACGCAAAGGGCACCAGCAGGGTTGCCGCTTTAGTGGCAATCAGACAAAGCAACGCCAGCAACACCCGGCCTTTAAATGCCATTAAATAAGGCCAGAGGGTTTGCACACTCTGGCCTAATGACATGGCATAGCTACGTTTTTGTGGTTCAGGTTGTTTGGCCGCGCTGCGCATGCCCCGCATAATTCACTCGTTCAGACTGCTTACTGATAGGTGCAAAGGTAAGCGGTATCGCGGGCGACTTGCAACTGAAACTTTGCATTAGCCGGCACCTGAAAAGATTGACCGCGGGAAAAGGTTTGCCAGCTGTCGCTACCGGGTAATTTTACCGTCAGCTCGCCGCTGATCACTGTCATCACCTCGTGCTGGCTGGTACCAAATTCATAGTTTCCCGCTGCCATTACGCCCACAGTTGCTGGTAATTGTTCTCCCTGAAAGGCGATAGACGCGACCTGACCGTCGAAATACTGATTTACTTTAAACATCTGGATGTCCTGTTATGGTTGAAAACAGCAGTAAAGCGGAAAAATTCATCCAATGCCAGTATTTTAGGTGTAAAGACGTCTAAAAATGGTTTTAACATGAATTTACGTTATCTGATGAAGTGTTAATGAAATTGTCATTTAGTTGCAGTAGTCTAGTTTCCCGTTTTGCCGTCGGGAACAGGTCTGTATCGTAAGTAGGTACTGACTAAGCGCATAACGCCTAACTTTGGAATCGACAAAAGATGAGAATAATAATAATCCTGCTCAGTGTGTTACTGATGCAGAGCGCACTCGCGCAGCAACCTATCGCCTATTGGGCACAAAATAACAACACTTTGCCAAGCGGCGGAGCCTTTAATCCGGCCTCATTTCCGCAGTCAGCTGATGAAGGGCAGGGACAGCTATCTCTGCTTAACTTCGATCAATCGCTGGTGGCAAATGGCAGTTATCAGTATTTACAGTCCTTTGCTGGCTCGACCATCAACTCTCTCAGTGGTTATGCGGCAGGTGGCTCGCTATCTATCCAGGGTGGTAACAACCTGAGTAATAATGGTGCAAGTATTCTGATAAAGGTCAGTAGCACGGGTTTGGCCAATCTCAACATTAGTTGGGCGCAGCAAGCTACTGCAACGGGCTTTAACAGTCGCGCCTTGTCCTGGTCAGTTGATGGTGAAAATTACCAGCTTGTTGCGACTGATACTAACAGCGGCGCTATGGCGATGACGCTACGGCAGTTCGATTTATCGGACGTTAGCGAGCTGAACGACCAGGCTGAGGTGTTTTTTAAAATTACCCTGACAGGCGCGACTAACGCTACCGGCAATAACCGCTTTGACAATATTTTGATTAGCGGCAGCCTGATTGCCGACGCTGACCGCATTACAGTATACAACCGTGATTTTGCCACTAACCCCTTTGAAGCAGGTTGGACAGTAGTTAACCGCCAGGGGAGCACCAGCTGGAGCTGGGATAGCGGCTTCCGTAACGTGACGATCAGCGGCTTTGTGTCTGGTCAACCACAGTGTAATATCGCTGATAGCTGGTTGGTCTCTCCCGCCTTTAATCTGGATCAGCAAAGTGCTGAGCGGTTAAATTTCGATATTGCCCGCGGTTTTAACGGCGTTAATCCGTTGGAGGTGTATTACTCGGTATCCTATGACGGTTCGGGCGCGATTAATCCGGCGGACTGGCTATTACTGACCGAGATCAGTGGCGCAGACTTTACTCAGAATAACGTGCCAAAACGCTTTGGTGATTATGAGCAGTTTGCCAATTTAAGCGGGCAGTTGCATCTGGCTTATCGCTATCAGACGGAGGCTGTCGCCAATTGCAGCACCTGGCGCTTATCAAATCTGATCCTGACTGCCGATAATCCGTTACCGGCGCAAAACTTTGCCTGTTATAACCCGGCGCTGGCGATTCACCGTTTGCAGGGACAGGGCTTCCAGAGCCCGTTACAAGGCGCCCGCGTTCAGGTAGAGGCTGTGGTTACTGCGACTTTCATGGATACGGCGCCAGGTAGTCTGCGCGGTTTCTATCTGCAGGAGCCGGATTATCGTACTGACAACAATCCGCTAACCTCTGAGGGTGTCTTTGTTTATGCTGAAGGTACCGATCTGCAAGTGCAAGTTGGCGATCTGCTGCGGGTAGAAGGCACTGTTGCCGAGTACTTTGAAGAAACGCAGATCACAGCGTTAACTCAGTGGGCGAACTGTGGCACTAATCAATTATCATCGGTATCGGCATCCTCGATCACACTGCCATTTAATGATTTTATAGAGTTGGAATCTAAAGAAGGTATGTTACTGACAACCGCCACCGATCTGACGGTTTCTGATGTCTTTAACGCAGTCCGTTTTGGCGAAGTGACGCTGTCAAATGGCCGTTTATTTACCCCTACTCAGTTAGTATTACCGGGTGAGGCAGCACGGCAACTTTCGGCCGCTAATGCCCGTAACCGTTTGCTGTTGGAGAATGGCCGTACCGGTACTTTCCGCCAGCCATTTATTGTCGGCGAAGATGGTATCACTGAGGTTTCGGCAACTAACCCTATCCGCAATGGTTATACTTTAAAAGCGGGTTATCAGGGTATTCTCGGTTATGGCTTTAACGTCTACCGTTTACGCCCGGTCGGAACGCCGGTTTACGACAGCAGCAGTAATCCACGTACCGCAGCGCCGCAAACTGAGCGCGGTAATCTGCGGATTGCTAACTTTAACGTCGAGAACCTGTTTACTACCTTGAACGTCAGTGGTAACAGCTGTGGTCCTAATGCGTTAGCCTGTCGTGGTGCTACCACGGTATCTGAACTGGAGCGGCAACTGGCGAAAACTGTCTCTGCCTTACTGGCGATTGACGCCGATATGGTGGCCTTGATTGAGGTTGAAAACGACGCTGATGACAGCACGCTGCAGTTATTAGTTGAGCGCCTGAATCAGTTGGATCTGCGTGCCGACTGGGACTATGTGGCAACCGGCAGTGTTGGTACTGATGCTATTAAACCGGCCTTTATTTTCCGGCGGGGCAGCGTGGTACCGCAAGGCGCTTTCGCGGTGCTGGATGAGTCGGCAGATGCTGATTTTGATACCAGCAGACAGCGTCCGGCGCTGGCGCAGAGCTTTGTCACCGCAGAGGGCGCAGCCTTTACTGCGGTCGCCGTGCATTTACGTGCCAAGTCTTGTTCCAGCTCTGCCACTGGCGCTGATGCGGATTCCGGTGATGGTCAAAGCTGCTGGAATCAATGGCGTAGCCGCGCAGCAGCGGCGCTGGGCCGTTGGTTAACCACGGATCCGACCGGCATTGCCGACCCGGACTATGTGATTATGGGCGACTTTAATGCTTATGCTAAAGAAGATCCGATGCGCATTCTGGAGAATGCCGGTTTTGTGAATGTTGCCGTACTAAACGAAGAGCCTGAATATAGCTACACCTTTATGGGTGAGGCCGGTAGTCTGGATCATGCTATGGTCAGCAGCAGCTTGCTATCACAAGTAGTCGCCGCAGCGCCCTGGCATATCAATGCCGATGAAATCGTTAACTTTAACTACAGCGAAGCCAATCTGGCAAGCAACTTGCCGAAGCCAGCCAGTTTCTATAATGCGGATCCGTTCCGTACCTCGGATCATGACCCGCTGATTATTGAGCTGAATTTACAAAAGCCGGTCAAGCGTGGTGATCTGGACCAGAACGGTGTTGTTGATAGTCGGGATATCACTGTGTTCCAACAATTGTTGCGTCAGCCAGCCTTGCTGGGCGCGGAATATGATTTTAATGGTGACGGTGTTGTCAATCAGCTGGACGTCAGAAGTATGATGTTGTTGTGTGATTTACCTCGTTGCGCCATACCACAATAATTTGATAAGGAAAGAAAATAATGAAAGCAATGCTCTTAACGATAGTTTTATTTTTCAGTAGCTACAGTCATGCCGCTTTAGTTCAGCTGCATTCCGAGCGTAGTGTGTATCAACTGGGTGAAACCATCACGGTAACACTGAAAATTTCTGATTTTTCTGAAACACTTGGCGGTTTTACTGCAGAAATGCTGTATCCGAAGACACTGTTAACCCTATTGGGTTGGCAGTTTGGTACCGGTTTTGATGATGGGCTGGGGGACTATCCTTTTGATGATCACGATGCGGACGCCGGTGTGATCTTTGTGTCTAATTATGCCGATATTTGGGCTGACGAGAGCGTGCTGGCATCAAAGCAAGGTAACAGCTTCGTACTTGCTACCTTTAGCCTGTTAGCCAGCAGTGTTGGAGAGCTGTGGTTAGGCCTTACCCCTGCTCAGCTGAGTGTATTGAGTTTTGATAATCAATTTATCGATGTAACCGGCAGTGGTTTAGCTCTAACCATTAATCCGGCTCAGGTGCCAGCACCAGCGGCCTTACTGTTGATCCTGTCTGGTTTGCTGTTAATGCGTCGTCGCGCCTAATAGCGACATCTACCGGCAGCGGATCAGCTGCCGGGATATAAAGCATAAGGGGCCGCGATAGCAGGCTCCTTTTTTATTTAACAAAATTGCTGCCGCGAGCTCAGTTAACTTAATTGGCAGGGTGGTAAATAAAAAAGCCGGTCTGTTGACCGGCCTTTTTTATGTGCGCCCAGCATGGGCGCATTCTTGGAGGTGCAAGTCCTCCCATAAGCTGGCTACAGCGAATGAAGTGAAGCGCAACTGCAGAACGGCGACGGACTGTGGGGAGGAAGCGTGGAGCGAAACTGCGAGCCGATGAACAAGAATCGGATATGAGGCGTGACTGAGCAGGGCGAGCAGGCATAATTCTGCGAAGCTCTCGTAGCCAAAGCTCTGTGACGTAAATCCGGCGGTTGTGCAGTGAAGGAATGCGCTCTTACCTGGGGAGCTCTCGCCTTATGCCTGAAAGGGCGACGTAGTGATACGGAGCGAGAAGTCAGCAGAGGCCGTAGTAGTGGATAACACGAAGGGCCGAACGAGAAGGAGTGTGAAACGCGTTGTTGATGAATAACGTCATGCATCAGATGTCCAAAGTGTTGGAGCGAGGTTCGCGACAGCAAGGTGAAGCCTTGTTGGTGCCTACCCGTGATGAAACGGTACTCCCGCAACAACAGTTCAAACACACAGGGCAAGGCCTGCTTGAGCAGGCGTTTGCGCGAGAGAACATGCGCTTAGCGTGGCAACGCGTAAAAGCGAACAAAGGTAGCGCCGGAGTAGACGGGCTGACGATAGCGCAGACGGCAGAGCACCTTAAGGTGCAGTGGCCGGCTATCAAAGCGCAGCTACTAAACGGCAGTTATCGTCCACAACCGGTACGCCGGGTCGGTATCCCGAAGAGCGACGGCACCGAGCGCGAGCTGGGTGTTCCAACGGTGACGGACCGGCTTATCCAACAAGCGTTACTTCAGGTACTGCAACCGAAACTGGACCCGCAATTCAGTGAGCACAGTTATGGTTTCAGACCTGGCAGACGGGCCCAAAGCGCGGTATTAGCGGCTCAGCGCTATGTGCAGGAGGGTTATCAGATAGTCGTTGATGTTGACTTGTCAAAGTTCTTTGACCGGGTGAACCATGACATTCTGATGGACCGACTGAGCAAACGGCTGGATGATAAAGGCGTACTGCATCTTATCCGAGCCTATCTGAACGCCGGTATCATGGCTAATGGCGTGGTGATAACGCGCGAGGAAGGCACACCACAAGGTGGACCGCTCTCGCCGTTGTTGGCGAATGTGCTACTGGATGAGGTTGATAAAGCTTTAGCGCAACGCGGCTATCGGTTCGCCCGTTATGCGGACGACTGCAATGTATATGTTCGCAGTCAGAAAGCAGGAGAGCGGGTGATGGCGTGGCTGCGCAGGCTTTATGGGAAGCTGCGTTTGCAAGTGAATGAAAGCAAAAGCGCGGTAGGCAGTGTGTTTGGCCGAAAATTCTTAGGGTACAGCCTGTGGCGAACCCGAAGAGGCGAGGTTAAACGCGCGGTATCTGAAGCGGCACTGACGCGTTTCAAAACACGGGTAAAGCAGTTAACACGCCGCCAGACAGGGCGCAGTCTAAGTGAAGTGATTGCTGGGTTACGTTGCTATATGCTGGGATGGAAAGGTTATTTCGGGTTATCCCAAACGCCTTACATCTGGCAAAGGCTGGATGAATGGATAAGACATCGTCTGAGAGCTATTCAGCTAAAGCAGTGGCGGCATGGCAAGCGCGCGTATGAAATGGTACGCAAGCTTGGCGGCTCAGAAAGTGTCGCGAAGCGGATTGCCGGAAACTGCCGCAGCTGGTGGCGAAACAGTCAGATGTTACTCCATACGGTACTGACGATAAGCTACTTCGATAGGCAAGGACTGGTGCGACTCTCCTGACCTCAACTTCTCGAACCGCCCGGTGCGGACCCGCATGCCGGGTGGTGTGGCAGGGGTAGATCAGATAATATGATCTCCCCTATGCCGATTCAGCTTTGGCAGCTGAGATGGCGATTACGCGGCTTCAGCGTTCTTTGCTTCGGCTTTCAGGGCTTCAGCGCCATTGGCTTGCTGCTTTAATGATTTATCCGCGGCCAGATATTCCGGCTCGAAGTCATCAACGTTAATCACAAATAAGCGGCTTTCTTCTGCTTTACGCAGTAAGGCGGCTTCCTGCTGATTAATCACGCCCAGCTGTAAACCCTCATCTGCCACTTCATGCAGCCGGAAGAAAGGTAAACGTTTACCGGACGCTTTGCTGACCTTATCAAACAGGGGCTCTGCAGCCAGAATATCCAGCAGCGCCTGCTCAACACGGCCTAACTGATTACCTGGCTCTACCGTCAGATACAGGTGTTTACCCAAACGATTACGGGCTTCACAAGGTGTCATCATAATCCGCGATACCTGATGATCCAGTTTATCTGACGGCTTACGCAAGGTACGGCCAAACGGGAACACGATACGCTTTAATACCACGCCGACAACGCGGTTCGGGAAGTTATCGAACAATTCGGTTAAGGCGACCTGAGCGCGGAACAGGTTATCTTCACAGGCCCACTGCACCAGCGGTAAATCCTGCACCTGACGGCCTTCATCCTGATAACGCTTTAACACAGATGACGTGATATACAGCATACTAAGAATATCACCCAGTCGCGCTGAAATCCGTTCACGACGTTTTAAATCACCACCCAGGGTGCCCATGGCCACATCAGACATCAGTGCCAGTGCTGCGCTAAAGCGGTTCATTTGCTTGTAGTAGCGGGCGGTATCATCGTTGTAAGGGGCGTGACTAAAGGCGCCGCCGGTTAACGATAACCAGAAGGTGCGGAAGAAATTACTGATCGCAAAGCCGATATGGCCAAACAGTGCCTTGTCAAAAGCCGTGACAGCTGCGCCTTCGTCTGTCAGTTGTGCTGCCTGCAGTTCAGCCAGTACAAAAGGATGGCAACGGATCGCGCCCTGACCGTAAATAATCATATTCCGGGTCAGGATATTGGCACCCTCTACGGTAATGGCTACCGGTGCACCCTGATAACCGCGGGCCAGGTAGTTGTTCGGGCCCATACAGATCCCCTTACCACCATGCACGTCCATCGCATCAATAATGGCCTGACGCATACGTTCGGTCATATGGTATTTGGTAATAGCAGAGATCACCGACGGCTTTTCGCCCAGGTCAATCGAACTCACTGACATTGCCGTTGACGCATCGGCCATGTAGGCATAACCGCCAATCCGCGCCATCACTTCTTCTACGCCTTCCATCTTACCAACAGGTAATTTGAACTGACGACGAATACGGGCATAGGCACCGGTTGCCAGCGCCACAGCCTTGATACCACCGGTACTGTTCGATGGCAGCGTAATAGCTCGGCCCACTGATAAACATTCCACCAGCATCCGCCAGCCCTGGCCCGCCATTTTCGGACCACCGATAATATAATCCAGCGGCACAAATACCTCAGTACCCTGAGTTGGACCATTCTGGAACGGTACATTTAGCGGGAAGTGACGGCGGCCAATTTTAACACCAGGGGTATTAGCAGGGATCAGCGCACAGGTGATGCCCAGATCTTCTTTATCACCCAGCAGTTTGTCCGGATCTTGCAGTTTGAAAGCCAGGCCCAGTACAGTGGCGATCGGTGCCAGCGTGATATAACGCTTATTCCAGGTCAGGCGCATGCCGAGAATTTCCTCGCCATTCCACTGACCTTTACATACCACACCAAAATCCGGAATGGCACCGGCGTCAGAGCCGGCTTCCGGGCTGGTCAGGGCGAAGCAGGGCACATCGATACCCTTGGCCAGACGCGGTAAATAGTAGGCTTTTTGCTCATCAGTACCATAATGCTGCAACAGTTCGCCCGGGCCTAAGGAGTTTGGCACGCCGACGATGCTGGATAACATCATGCTCTTACTGGTCAGTTTTTGCAGCACGCAAGACTGGGCAAAGGCAGAAAATTCCAGACCACCGTATTCTTTCTTGATGATCATGGCAAAGAAGCCTTTGTCTTTCAGGTACTGATACACTTCCGGGGCCAGATCGGCCCGCTCATGGGTGGCATGCCAGTCGTCGAACATTGCCAGCACTTCTTCTACCGGGCCGTCTAAAAAGGCCTGCTCTTCAGCGCTTAAACGCGGCTGCGGGTAGTTGTGCATCTTGTGCCAATCCGGATTGCCACGGAACAGATCGCCTTCCCACCAGGTGGTACCGGCGTCAATGGCTTCTTTTTCGGTGCTGGACATTTCCGGCATAATCTTGCGATACAGCTTTAACAGCGGTTTGGTCAGGTGCTGTTGACGCACGGACGCAATGTTCAGGGGTAAGGCAATGGCTAAAAAGACCAGCCAGGCGAAAACGCCTGCGACGCCACTAAAGGTACCCAGTAGTAGGATAGCGCCGAGTACGGCGGTAAATAATGTCAGGCTGGCGCGGTGATAGGCGAGAACGCCCGTCGCCACCAGCAGGGCAACACAAAGCAGAAACACACTCATTGTAAACTCCTGTGATAAGAGGTCTGACCACTAAAGCTTTAGCTTAGAATGCTTTAAGCCAAGTTGCAAGCAATTCGTGTTGATGCGCTGGCGTTGCAGCTGTCAACAAAAGTTGCAGACACTGTTAGTTACGTTTTAGCATAGCAAGCAGATGTGAAATGTACCGCTAAACAGTGGGGTTTTTCCGGAGTTTTCAGATGCGGAGACGGGCAGTTGTGTGAATTATTAGGCATGTCAGCTAATGTGCCAACGGATATTTGCTTTAGCTTTAAAGGCTTAAAGGAACGTGGTGGCCGCACTGGGCCGCATAAAGACGGTTGGGGCGTGGCGTTCTACGAAGGTAAGGGCGTGTGTACCTTTAAGGATGCCTTGCCCAGCTATCAGTCAGAAATCGCCCGCCTGGTATCCGACTATCCAATCAAAAGTACGGCCGTGGTGGCCCATGTGCGGCAAGCTAACAGCGGTCGCGTTGGCCTTGAAAATACTCACCCTTTTACCCGCGAGCTGTGGGGCCGTTATTGGACCTATGCCCACAATGGCCAGCTAAAGGATTTCCGCCAGTTAGCGGTTGAGCGCTTTCAGCCGGTAGGGACTACCGACAGTGAACGGGCGTTTTGCTATCTGCTGAGTGAGCTGGTGAAACGCTATCCCAATCGTAGTCCTGGCCCTAAAGCGGCGATGCGCTTTATCGCCCGGCTGTTACCGCGCCTGCAACAGCTGGGAGTGTTTAATATGCTGCTAACGGATGGCGAGTATGTGCTGGCATTTTGCACCACCAAGCTGCATTGGATCACCCGCCGCGCACCCTTTGGTGTGGCGCGCTTGTCTGATGTTGATGTGGATATTGATTTTAGCCGGGAAACCACACCCAAGGATGTGGTCACCATTATTGCCACAGAGCCACTGACTAACAACGAGCAGTGGCATAAGATGCAACCGGGGGAGGCGCAGTTATTCCGTTTCGGTGAGCCGCTCGGGCGCTAAACGCTGTAGCCACTCTAATTTGTGGAGCTGCACGTCAAATTGCTCGACATTATCTTCACCACGCCATAGACGTACCAGCATATAATCCAGCTCCGGTGCTACCCAGGCCAGCACCTGCTTATCGCTGTTTTCTTCTACCCGGGCGATCCGGATGGCGCGCAGGTTGCCATAGGGCAGGGCCAGTGGCTCTTCCAGTTCCACCCGGTAATGGTAGGTGCGGCTATTACCATCCCGGTTCAGCACCTGATAACTGAACTCCGTTTTACCGGCTTTCAGATCCGTTACCAGTTGTTGATGGTAACTAAGCGGATCCAGCCAGTTATCCTGCCATGGGATCTGTTTCAAGGTGGCTCTTTTGCCAGTCAACACCTGTTGCTGTTGCCAGTCCAGCCGCCATTCGTAATGCCGGTTGCTGCCGGTACCGCTGCGTTTCATCAGATAATGTACAGGCCGGATCTGCCCTTGTTCTACCTTAAACTCTGATAATTCACTGCGTTTATCACTAAACACCAGCCAACTGATATCACTGCTGTAGCCCATTTCATAATGCTGGCCTTTATCGTGCAGATAGCGACGGGCTTTACCATGGTTTTTACCGGCACGATAAATTAAATATTCGGCGTTAAAGGTGCTGAAGGCTGGCGCCTCGACCGTGACAGGGGCTGCAGCCTGAGCTGCAGCGCTGAGTAAACAGGTGCTAATTAATACGGCAGCGCTATGGCGCAACCTCGACATCATCCTCATCCTGGGCATAACCTTGTGCTGGAAGTACGTTACCGTCTAACCATGCCTCATTTGCCCGTTGTTGTAAACGGTCCTGACAGAACCAGCGCACCACCAGCGGATAGATCTGATGTTCCTGCGCATGAACCCGCTCTGCTACGATTGAAGCATCGTCCCCCGGGAAAATGGGTACCTTGGCCTGTAAAATTACCGGACCACCGTCCAGTTGCTCGGTAACAAAATGTACGCTGCAACCATGTTCGGTATCACCTGCGTCAATTGCCCGCTGGTGGGTAGCCAATCCCTGATACTTAGGTAGCAAAGAAGGGTGAATGTTCAATAATTTACGGGAAAAGTGCTGCACAAATTCTGCAGTCAGGATGCGCATAAAGCCAGCCAGTACAATCAAATCAGGCTTAAATTGCTCAATCGCAGCAATCAGCGCCTGATCATAGGCTTCCCGGCTGTCGAAACCTTTGTGACTAAGCACTGCGGTACTGATACCGGCGGCTTCAGCCCGTTTTAAACCAAAGGCGTTTGCTTTGTTCGAGATCACCCCGGTAATCTTACCGGGGATAAAGCCCGCAGCACAGCTATCCAGCAGGGCTTGCAAATTGCTGCCACTGCCGGAAATCAGCACGACGATAGATTTCATGCTGCCTCGTTACTCGTTGATAATAACCAACTGCTCGTCAGCCGCTGCAGCCTGGATTTCACCCAGATGCCAGGCGGTTTCACCGGCTTGCTGTAATTGTGACAGGGCATTATCGAGTTGTGCAGCTGGTACTACCACAATCATCCCCACGCCACAGTTAAAGGTGCGGTACATTTCATGGCGGCTGATATTGCCCTGCTGTTGCAGCCAGTCAAAAATCGCCGGCCACTGCCAGCTCTTGCCATTAATCACGGCCTTGGTATCGGCTGGTAACACCCGTGGAATATTTTCCCAGAAGCCACCGCCAGTGATATGACACAAAGCATGTACCGGTGTAGTTTTAAACAGTGCCAGCAGATTCTTGACATAAATGCGGGTTGGCTCCAGCAGATGATCAGCCAGTGACTTGCCTGCCAATAACGTGTCAGGGGATTGACCTGACACTTCCAGTACCTTGCGGATCAGTGAAAAGCCATTAGAGTGTGGGCCAGAAGACGCTAAGGCAATCAGTTGATCGCCGGGTTGGACTTTAGTGCCATCGATAATATCGGCTTTTTCGACCACGCCGACGCAGAAACCGGCGATATCATAGTCATCACCATGATACATGCCTGGCATTTCAGCGGTTTCACCGCCAACCAGTGCACAGCCTGACTGGACACAGCCTTCCGCAATACCGGCTACCACGCGCGACGCCGTATCGACATCTAATTTACCAGTGGCGTAATAATCGAGGAAAAACAGCGGTTCGGCACCCTGTACTACCAGATCGTTCACGCACATCGCAACCAGATCGATGCCTACGCCATCATGGCGTTTTAAATCCATCGCCAAGCGTAACTTAGTGCCGACACCGTCGGTACCTGACACCAGCACCGGTTCTTTATAACCGGCAGGGATCTGGCACAGCGCGCCAAAACCACCGAGGCCACCAATGACTTCCGGACGGGTGGTGCGCTTAACCGCGCCTTTGATCCGATCAACCAGCGCATTACCTGCGTCTATGTCTACTCCGGCGTCTTTATAGCTTAAAGATGTTTTCTGCTCGCTCACGGCTTTCCTCGAATGGCTTGGGGGTTGGCTAAAGAGGGCGCTATTTTACCTTTTTAACGGCGCCGACAAAAGCCTTACTGTGTAGCATTCTCACGTGCCTGACGCAGATAGTCCTGCAAGCTGATACTGTCATGGTTCACAATTTTATGGTAACACACTGATGCAAAAGGAAATTCCTTGTCGCCAAAACCTACCGCCATATAGGGTGCACTTTCATCCGCCGTATTATTTTGCCATTGGCCACCAACGTGGCGGATAAAGACTTCACCAATATAGGCACCAATAATGTTACAGAGGGTAAACAGCAGCTCACTGGAATGGGGTTTGCTCTGCTGATCCTGATGCAAGCGGGATAACAGCTGGTCGACTTGGTGCAGGCTATCCAGACTGTAATCTAGTGTCAGTTGGTGCTGCTCGGCAGCATAACCTACGGCATCTGCTGCAGATTGCTGCATCAGTGTACTCAGTTCCTGTGATTGCATAATGTCTCCTGATTATTTTTGATGTGCGGCCAGTAACAGTTGGCGCAATTGCCGGCTGCCAGGCCCCAGTGTTTCTTCTTGTGGTGCCAACAGGCTCATGGGTACCAGCCGCTCGGTACTTTGTTTAAGCGGTAAGCGGCAGAGTTGTCCGCTATCAAGCTGTGATTGCACCACAAAGTCGGGTAGCCAACAAAAGCCCAGGCCCAACTGCAAGATTTCGACGGCTTCGTAAAAGTTATCGACTGTCCAGCGTTGCTCTGCCTTTAACCAGCCCATATGCTCCTGCGGTTTAACCGCCGTATCGCGGATCACGATCTGCAGCTGCTGACTCAGTTCATTCTGATCCAGGCTTTCGATAGCCGCTAACGGATGCTGACAGCCCACTACCGGAATAAAGCGAGTCACATACAGCGGTTCACTGAGGTAGCCTTTGGGCACCACGCCAGTAATCACCAAGTCCGCTTTTTTCTGGGTAATAATTTCACTGGTGCCGGTCAGTACGGTATCAATAATTTGCACCCGGCTGCCGCGACTCAGCGGATAAAAGGCCTGTAGCGCCTGATATAAAAACTGTTTCGGATAGGCCAATTCCGTCGCGATGCGGATCTCCGGCTCCCAGCCCTTGTCCAGGTTATCGGCCAACAACTCTAAGTCTTCAATTTGCTGGGTCAGAATACGGGAGCGGCGCAACATCACTTCACCGGCTGCTGTGAGCTGGGCTTTGCGGCCAATGACTTCCAATAATTCCACCCCAAGCTGCGATTGCAATTTGGCCACCGCATGATTGAGTGAGGATTGGCTTTTGTTCAGTAACTCGGCGGCCTGAGCATAGCCGCCGGCGTCTACGACAGCCTGTAAAATACGCCATTGTTCAAGGGTGGACTTTGGTCGAAATGGCATAGAATACTTTGCTCCTGCTAGGGCGTGTTGACGTTTGCTGCTTGTTGTTGCAGCCGTTACACCCGGGCCAGCACCACGGCCCGTAGTGGTGCCGGATAACCTTCAATGGTCTTACTATGATCATTCGGATCGAGAAAATCAATCAGACTTTCATTTTCCATCCAGGCTGTGGCGCGCTGCTCTTCCAGGCTGGTGGTATTCAAATCAACCACCCGTATATCTTTAAAGCCGAGCCGGTTTAACCAGTGGCATAAGGCGGCGGTACTGGGGATAAACCAGACATTACGCATCTTGGCATAGCGCTCACCCGGCACTAACACTGTTTGCTCGTCGCCTTCGACCACTAAGGTTTCCAACACCAGCTCGCCTCCCGGCCGCAGTTGTTGCTTTAATTGCTGTAAAAAATCCAGCGGTGAGCGGCGATGGTATAACACCCCCATCGAAAACACCGTATCGAACTGCTTTAAGGCGGGCATCTCGTCGATTCCAATCGGGATTAAATTCACCGCCGGATCCGGATTAAAGTGTTTAATGGCTTGAAACTGCGCATAAAACAGTTGCGACGGGTCGATACCGACCACAAAACGGGCGCCGGCACCGCGCATCCGCCATAAGTGATAGCCGCTGCCACAGCCGACATCAAGCACGGTGCGGTTAGTTAAATTACTGATATGCGGCAATACGCGCTGCCATTTCCAATCCGAGCGCCACTCGGTATCAATGTCAATGCCGTGAATGGAGAAGGGGCCTTTGCGCCAGGGTTTTAATTGTTGTAATAAATAGCGAATGCGTTCGGCTTCGCCGGCGCTGATATCAGCGGCTGTACCGAATTTCACCTCCTGCTGTAGCTCAACGACCGAGGGCCTGGTTACGGGCAAATGCTGCAACACCTTTTGCCAGCTGGCAAAGTCACCATGTAGCGCTTCTTTGCGCCAGTTGGCCAGTTGGGCCGGTAAGGTTTCCAGCCAGGCGTTTAACTGGTTTTGCGCCAGGGCGGCATAAAAGGGAGAAAAATCCAGCATGCTTAATCCTTAATTGCCAGCATTGAGCAGAAGTTAAAACACTGAAACCATAGTGTTTGCGTGTTAAAACCAGCTTGCTGCAGTCTGCTACGGTGGGTTTGCAGGCTATCCGGACGCATCACATTTTCCAGTGCGGTACGCTTTTGGCTGATTTCCAGTTCACTGTAGCCATTGGCGCGTTTAAAGTCGTGGTGCAGGTCAATCAGCAGCTCATTGGTCAGGCTATCGTCGTTAATAAATTTCTCGGACAGGATCAGCAGGCCACCTGGCTTTAAGCCCTGATAAATTTTATTAATCAGCGCACTACGATCCTCAGGCGCTAAAAACTGCAGCGTAAAGTTCACCACGACAACGGCGGCATGTTCAATCGCCACATCACGGATATCGGCCAGCAGGATCTCCACCGGCACCTCAGAGCGAAATGCCTGTAAGTGCAGCTGACAACGCTCGACCATCGCTGCACTGTTATCGACACCAATGATCCTGCTATTAGCGGCACTAATATTGCGGCGCATCGCTAGCGTACCAGCACCCAGTGAGCAACCGAGATCATAGTAATGACTGTCAGGCTGTTGAAAGCGGGCGGTAAGCTTACCAATGGTCTGAATAATAGTCTGATAGCCGGGTACCGAGCGCTGAATCATATCCGGGAATACTTCGGCCACGGCCGCGTCAAAGCGAAAATCGGCAATATGGGCCAGCGGATCGGCATATACCTGATCTTTTTGCATCTTAATTTCTCAATAAGGGCACGATATGACCGGCATTTTAACGCAAAGGCGGGCACTTTTCTGCAGTTAATCGTTACAGCCGTAGGGCTTTACTGCTTTTCCAAAGCGGGCAGTGACATTAAAGCGCATTTCGCTATAATTAGCGCCCATTAAATAGATACACTATCAATTTCGACAGCCGCGCAGACAAAAACCGTGGTTGTCGCCAGATGACAGGTGTGGCACTTCAGCTTGAATGAAAGGAAAGGTTAATGCGTAGCCATTATTGCGGTAAGTTAACGGCAACAGAAGTTGGGCAAGACGTCACCTTAAGTGGTTGGGTCAACCGGCGGCGGGATCTGGGCGGTCTGATTTTTATTGACTTGCGTGACCGTGAAGGTCTGGTGCAGGTGGTATGTGACCCGGATTTAAAAGATTTGTTCGATGTTGCCTATACCGTGCGTAATGAATACTGCATTCAGATAAAAGGCCAGGTGCGGGCGCGTCCGGCATCCCAGGTCAACCAGGATATGGCCACTGGCGCGGTAGAAGTTTATGCCAGTGAGCTGACCATTCTGAATAAAGCCGCGCCACTACCGCTGGACTTTAACCACGAAAACAGTGAAGAGCAGCGCCTGAAATACCGCTACCTGGATTTACGCCGGCCGCTGATGAGCGACCGGCTGAAATTCCGCGCCAAGGTCACCAGCTTTGTGCGCAATTTTATGGACAGCCAGGGCTTTTTAGATGTCGAAACGCCGATCCTGACCAAGGCCACGCCAGAGGGCGCGCGCGATTATCTGGTACCCAGCCGCACGCACAAAGGCCAGTTCTTTGCGTTGCCACAATCACCACAGCTGTTTAAGCAACTGTTGATGATGTCAGGTCTGGATCGCTACTACCAGATCGTGAAATGCTTCCGTGATGAAGACTTACGGGCCGATCGCCAGCCGGAATTTACCCAGATCGATATCGAAACCTCCTTTATGACGGCGCCGGAAGTGATGGCGGTGACCGAGCAGATGGTACGTGAGATGTTCCAGAGCCTGCTGAATGTCGATTTAGGCGATTTCCCACGGATGCCGTATTGGGAAGCGATGCGCTTATACGGTTCCGACAAGCCGGATTTACGCAACCCGATGCAGTTTGTCGATGTGGCTGACTTATTAAAAGACGTCGAATTTAAAGTCTTCTCCGGCCCGGCTAATGATCCAAAAGGCCGCGTTGTGGCATTAAAGGTCCCCGGCGCTGCCGAGGAAATCTCCCGCAAAGATATCGATAACTACACCAGCTTTGTTGGCATCTATGGCGCCAAGGGGTTAGCCTGGTTGAAAGTTAACGATCTGGCAGCAGGCGCTGAAGGTATCCAGTCACCGGTAGCCAAGTTCTTAAGCGCCGACATTATTACCGAAATTCTGGTCCGTACCGGCGCGGCGAATGGCGATTTAATTTTCTTTGGTGCCGATAGCTACAAGGTTGTCTGCGAAGCCATGGGGGCACTGCGCTTAAAGCTCGGCGAAGACTTAAAACTGACGGTACCGGGTTGGAAACCGCTATGGGTGGTAGACTTCCCGATGTTTGAAGAAAACGATGATGGCAGTTACTCGGCAGTGCACCACCCGTTTACCTCGCCACTGGACACGGCGCATTTCCTGAATACCCCGAATAACGAGCTCAAGCTCGGTGAGCTGTTATCCAATGCCTATGATATGGTATTAAACGGCACTGAATTAGGTGGAGGCTCAGTGCGGATCCATACCGCTGAAGTGCAGGCCAAGGTCTTTACCTTATTGGGCATTAGCGATGAAGAAGCCGCCGAGAAATTCGGTTTCCTGCTCGAAGCGTTAAAATACGGCGCGCCACCGCATGCCGGTTTGGCCTTTGGCCTGGATCGCCTGGTGATGTTGATGACCGGCGCGACCTCCATCCGTGATGTGATGGCGTTCCCGAAAACCGCTACTGCAGCCTGTCCGCTCACGGACGCACCGGGTGCCGCTAATCCAGCCCAGCTAGCCGAACTGGGTATTCAGGTGGCGGTCAAAGCCTGAGTTTAAGCAGCGAAACAATCGCTAAGCTTGTGCAGTGGGCATTGCCCACTGCGTCTTTACCCCGCAGTTTTTACAAGCACAGGAGCACCGATGGCTGGACACAGTAAATGGGCCAATATGAAGCATCGTAAGGCCCGCCAGGATGCGAAGAAAAACAAAATCTGGACCAAGATGATCCGCGAGCTGACCACCGCAGCCCGCATCAGCCCCGATGTTGCCGCTAACCCACGCTTACGTTTGGCCGTCGACAAAGCCTTAAGTGAAAATATGACCCGCGATACCATTGAGCGCGCCATTAAACGCGGCGCCGGTATGCAGGACGGTGAGCAATACGAAGAACTGGTCTACGAAGGCTATGGGCCGGGTGGGGTCGCGGTTATCGTTGAAACCATGACCGACAATAATAAGCGCACTGTGGCTGATGTGCGGCATGCCTTTAGCAAATACGGTGGTAACCTGGGTACCAGCGGTTCAGTCGCCTATATGTTTCAACGCAAGGGCGTGTTGTTGTTTGCGCCGGGCATTGATGAAGATCAGCTGCTGGAGTTGGCGTTGGATGCCGGTGCCGATGATGTACAAAGCCATGATGATGGCAGCCAGGAAGTGCTGACCAGCCCGGAGGCCTTCAGTGCCGTCAAAGATGCGTTAGCGGCAGCTGGCTTTACTGCCGAATCAGCAGAAATCACCCTGTTACCGGATACCCGCGCTGAACTGGATGCCGAGACCGCGGCCAGGTTTATTAAAATGCTCGACGCGCTGGAAGACTCAGACGATGTGCAAAACGTTTACCATAATGCCGACATTAGCGACGACATTATGGCGACACTGGAGTAAGCTTGGCGATTATTCTGGGTATCGACCCCGGCAGCCGGCTGACCGGCTATGGCGTGATTAAGCAGCTTGGCGGTAACTTTAGTTATGTCGCCAGCGGCTGTATCCGTACCGGTACCGATGAGCTGTCGGAGCGGTTGATCCGCATTTTTAACGGCGTAAGCGAAATTATCGCCCAAACTCAGCCCACCGTCTTTGCGATTGAGCAGGTCTTTATGGCGCGTAATGCCGACTCGGCGTTAAAGCTGGGGCAGGCTCGGGGGGCGGCTATCGTCGCCGCCTGCCATGCCGGGCTGTCGGTGTTTGAGTATTCTGCCCGTCAGGTGAAACAGGCGGTGGTTGGTACTGGCGCGGCCGATAAAGCGCAGGTACAGCATATGGTGCGCTATCTGTTGAAGCTGCCAGCTAACCCGCAAGCTGATGCTGCTGATGCACTGGCAGTAGCGCTGTGTCATGGTCATACCCAGCAGAGTCTGGTCAGTCTGGCCGGGCAGGCCAGTAAAACGGTACGCGGTCGTTTACGTAAATAAGGAAAGCTGATGATTGGTCGTTTACAAGGCACTATTCTGGAAAAACAACCCCCGGATCTGCTTATTGATGTTGGTGGTGTGGGTTATGAAGTGCAGCTGCCACTGACCAGCTTTTATGAATTACCGGACGTGGGCAAAACCGCTATCCTCTATACCCACTTTGTGGTGCGTGAAGATGCACAGTTACTCTATGGTTTTAGTAACCCGACCGAGCGTAGCTTATTTCGCCAGTTGATTAAAGCCAATGGCGTCGGCCCTAAGCTGGCGCTGACTATTCTATCCGGCATGACCGCGCAACATTTTGTGCGTTGCGTGCAGTTTGACGATATCAGCACCTTAATTAAGCTTCCTGGGGTCGGTAAAAAGACGGCGGAGCGTCTGGTGATTGAGATGCGCGACCGCCTAAAGGATTGGGGTGTGACACCACAAACGCCGGTAACCGATAAGCTACTGCTCAGTGATGATGAAGCTATTTTCGCGCCGCCAGCCACAGCCGAGCAGGATGCGATTGGCGCTTTGCTGGCCTTGGGGTATAGTCAGGCACAGGCCGCGAAAGCGGTAAAACAGTATTTGACGCCGGGGATTAGCAGCGAGCAGCTAATCAAGGCAGCCTTAAAGAGTATGATTTAAGCCATGATTGAAGCCGATCGCCTGCTGCAGCCGGGAATATTAAAAGAAGAAGAAGTGATTGACCGTGCGATACGGCCAAAAAGTCTGGCAGATTATACCGGTCAGCAGCATGTGCGCGAACAAATGGCGATCTTTATCGAAGCGGCCCGAGGCCGGGGCGATCCACTGGATCACTTACTGATTTTCGGCCCGCCGGGTCTGGGTAAAACCACGCTGGCGATGATTGTCGCTAACGAAATGGGCGTTAATATTAAAACCACCTCTGGCCCGGTGCTGGAAAAAGCCGGGGATCTTGCCGCGCTGTTAACCAATCTGGAGCAGAATGATGTGCTCTTTATTGATGAGATCCATCGCTTAAGTCCGGTGGTGGAAGAGATCCTGTATCCGGCGATGGAAGACTATCAGCTGGATATTATGATTGGCGAAGGGCCAGCCGCACGCTCGATCAAACTTGATCTGCCACCTTTTACGCTGGTGGGTGCCACCACTCGTGCCGGTGCCTTAACCTCACCCCTGCGCGACCGCTTTGGCATAGTGCAGCGGCTGGAATTTTATAAGGTAGAGGAGCTGAGTCAGATTATTCAGCGCTCAGCCCATTATCTGAATATGCAACTGGACGTGGCAGGGGCGACCGAAATTGCCCGCCGCTCGCGCGGCACACCGCGTATTGCCAACCGGCTGCTGCGCCGGGTGCGCGATTATGCGCAGGTAAAATCCAATGGTGTCGTGTCTATCGAGGTTGCCTCAGCCGCATTAAAAATGGTCGATGTCGATGCCGAGGGCTTTGATTATATGGACCGTAAGCTATTAACAGCTATTATTGACAGCTTTATGGGCGGGCCAGTGGGGCTGGATAACCTGGCGGCAGCGATCGGCGAAGAGAAAGAAACCATTGAAGATGTGATAGAGCCGTTTTTGATTCAGCAGGGTTTTATTCAGCGTACACCGCGCGGCCGTATCGCCACGCCAAGAGCTTATCGCCATCTGGGCTTTGACTTGCCCGAGGCGAAATAAGTCGAGTTAAAAAAAAGCCCGCTCAATGAGCGGGCAAGCAACAAGTTGAAGGAGTGCTTCAATAAATCCAGGGAACATGTTTGGAGCAAACAACAAAACCTCTCTCACAAAGTCTCATTGTTAAGTGAACTGTCTAAACAACCAAAACTCGCTACCAACTTTCTGGTTGTCTTTGCGCTAGCTCAGAACACCTGCGTATCTTAAAGATTTGGAGTAATTACTTCAAACGAGAAAAACTGACACTTTGCCATTAAAAAAACTAATGGATATTCCGAATGCTGCAGTAGGGAATGCCCAGCAACTTAACGGGTAAATCTGTAGATTTGTCGCTTGTTCATCCAGCGTTAAGCTTGGTTGCCCAAGATAAGCTTCGTGATACTTTAAGTCGGTAAAAATGATTTGTTCGGTAGTCGGTTTTACTACTGAATCCAGAATGCAGGCCGTGTTTTAATACCGCTGTAACACATTCTGATTTCGGGCAGAAAAACAAGTGGCGGCGCTAAAAAAATATAGTTGTGAAAAGCGATGCCAACCGATTGAGTTAAATTGCAGGCTTAATTATCATACAGGCGCGAAAAATCGTCGTTTCAGCTCATGCAGTTGCAGGCTTGTCTCAAAGTTGTTGTCGCCAGCACCATAGCGGTGGCATACGGACAAGTAAACCTGATTAACTCCCTGATTAATGAGGAAAAGCGCGCACCAGTGGGTAGCGTGCCCTTGCGGGTGAGCGAATGATACAACGACGGTTTTACGCATTAAGCTAAGCCCTTAGCTGCCGGTACAGGACAACTGAACCAACTTTGGTTGACTCAGTCTTGTCATATCAGTACCTTAGCATCAAAGGCTGCAAGTAATTCATTCGTTTAAACAGAGGTGCCAACAGGTGACAGGTTCAGGTGAAATTTCGATTCTGCATTTATTGCTCGAAGCCAGTATTGTGGTGCAGGCGGTTATGTTGATCCTGGTTGGTATGTCGATCACCTCCTGGGCGATGATTTTTAAACGCAAAAAAGTATTGAAAGCCGCACTGGATGACGCGAAAAAGTTTGAAGACCGTTTCTGGTCCGGTGTTGATCTGTCAAAGCTGTACGCCGAAGTCAGTGCCCGGCAGCAGGCAGATGGTCTGGAGTCATTATTTAAAGCTGGTTTTAAAGAGTTTGCCCGTTTGCACAAAAGCAGCCGCCAGTCAGCAGCCGTCATGGACGGTACTCACCGCGCGATGCGCGTTGGCTTGTCGCGCGAAGTAGAGCGCTTAGAGCAAGACCTGCCTTTTCTGGCTACCGTTGGTTCGATCAGCCCTTACATCGGTTTGTTTGGTACCGTATGGGGTATTATGAATTCCTTTATTGCACTGGGTTCAGTGCAACAAGCCACCTTGTCGATGGTCGCGCCGGGTATCGCTGAAGCCTTGATTGCGACTGCCATTGGTTTATTTGCTGCTATCCCGGCGGTTATCGCCTACAACAAGTTTTCGCACGAAGTTGAACAAATTGAAAGCAGCTACGTCAATTTCGTGGAAGAGTTTGCCAATATCCTGCATCGTCAGGCTGTCAGTAGCGGTGAGGCAGCCTGATGTATACCCGTAAAAAGCGTCGCCCGGTAGCTGAGATTAACGTCGTACCCTATATCGACGTTATGCTGGTGCTGTTGGTGATTTTTATGGTGACCATGCCGATCATTACCCAGGGCGTGAATGTTGAGCTGCCAAAATCTGCGGCTGAGCCAATCGCGCAGATGCAAGATGGCAAAACGCCGTTAATTGCGACTGTCGATGAAGGTGGCCTGTATTACTTTGAAAAAGACGGCAAACAGCAAGGTCCTTTTACGTCTTCACAATTACAGGTAGAAGTCGCCAGCTGGTTAACGATTGAACCTGGCACTCAGGTGATCGTCAAAGGGGATGGCCGCGTTGATTACAATTCCGTGATCCGCTTAATTAATGTATTAAAGCAAGCCGGTGCGCCGGCTGTCGGGTTGATGACGGACAATGAAGTTTGAACTGAGTGAAAAGTGGTGGCAAACCCCACTGGCTAAGTCGGTTGGGTTACATGTGGCGCTGGTATTGGGTTTGGTGATTAGTAGTTTAAGCTTTTGGCCAAAACCCACCCAGATTACTTTGTCCGGCGAAGCCGGCAGTGCCAGTGCTGAGCCGCCACCACCGCCGCCGGCACCGGTGCAGGCAGTGGCGATTGACCGTCAGGTGTTGGAACAACGTGTTGCGGAAATTCAAAAGCAACAGGAAGATGCTAAGCGCGCAGAAGAGCAGCGCATTCGTGACTTAGAGCGTCGTGCCCAGCAGGCAGAGCGCGCCCGGGCACAGGAAGAAGCTCGCTTAAAGCGGGTAGCGGAAGAGAAACGTAAGGCTGACGAAGCCGCCGCAGCGTCAAGACGTGCTGCAGCGGATGCCAAGAAGCAGCAGGAAGCCGAAGCGGCAAAAGCACGGGAAGCTGAACAGCAGCGTGCTGCGCGGGAGCAAGAGCGCAAGAAGGCCGAAGAAGCGGCTAAAGCGGCTGAAGCAAAGCGCAAAGCTGAACAGGAAGCTCTGGCTAAAGCCCAGGCTGAACGTGAGCGTCAGGCCAGAGAGCAGCGTGAGCGGGCAGAGCAGGAGCGGATGCTGCAAGAGCAACTGGCCGCTGAAGCCGAAGCCAGACGCCGTGCCCGTGCACAGCAGGCCGTAACCGAAGTACAACGTTACACGGCAATGATCAGTGATGCGATTACCCGCAATCTGATTAAAGATGAGTCTACCATGCGTGGTCGCTCGTGCCGGGTAAACATCCGTTTGGCGACTAATGGTTTTGTAACCAGCGTCAACGTCATCAGTGGCGACAGGGTAGTGTGCGACGCTGCCGTACGGGCAGTAAACCGGGCCGGAACCTTACCGATGTCTCAGGATCCGGATGTGTATAATCAGTTAAAAGATATAACCTTAACGGTGGCACCTGAATTTTGATTATGACTAGATTACTTCGAAGCGTGTTTTGCAGTGTTTTGTTACTGCTGGGGGTGCAGGCGCAAGCCTCACTGGAAATTATTATCACTGACGGTGTGGACTCAGCGCGGCCTATCGCGGTGTTGCCTTTCACCTTTAAAGGCACCAACCTGCCTCGTGAGAATATTGCTGAGGTGGTAGCGGCTGACTTAATGCGCAGCGGTAAGTTTAGCCCTATTCCTTTTATCAAAATGCCACAGCGGCCCTCCAAATCTGCCGAGATTAACTTCTCTGCCTGGGCGCGTGAGGGCGTTGAAGCTATCGTCATGGGTGAGATCACCGAAATTGGTATCGACCGTTATAGTGTTAGCTTTGAACTGATTGATGTATTAAAGGGCAATAGCGGCCTGAGTACGCAGATGCTGAATGCCGGCCAACTGGTAGGCAGTAGTCAGTTTATTCTGGACAGTCGTGAAACGGTGATTAACGGCGGTCAGTTCCGGCAGTACGCTCACAGAATCAGCGATATCGTTTACGAAAAGCTGACCGGTGAACGCGGCGCTTTCCTGACCAAAATCGCTTATGTGCTGGTTAAACCGCGCGACGAGTTTCCGTATCAATTGATCGTGGCCGATTACGATGGTTATAACCCTCAGGTGTTACTGCGCTCGAAAGAGCCGTTAATGTCACCGGATTGGTCACCTGATGGTACCAAGTTGGCTTACGTCACTTTTGAAAAGCGTCAGGCGCAGATCTATATCCAGGATATCTACACTGGCCGGCGCACCATTTTAACCGCCTTCCCGGGTATTAACAGCTCGCCGCGTTGGTCACCGGATGGCCGTCGTATGGCAATGGTGTTATCTAAAGACGGTAATGCGGAAATCTATGTGATGGATATCGCAACTAAGGCATTAACCCGGGTCACCAACCATCGCGCTATCGATACCGAGCCGAGTTGGTCACCAGATGGTAAAGAAATTGTATTTAGCTCGGAGCGTGGCGGTAATCCGCAGCTCTACACCGCAAATTTAGCAACAGGTGATACCCGTCGGTTAACTTTCCAGGGTGAAATGAACCTGGCCGGGACTTTTTCGCCTGATGGCCAATCCATAGTGATGGTAAATCGTACAAATGGACGCTATCATTTAGCACGTATGGATCGGCAGAGCCGTTTTTTACAAGTGTTAACCACGACGAATCTTGATGAGTCGCCCAGTGTTGCACCAAACGGTTCTATGATAATATACAGCACCATGCATGGTAACTCGCAGGTGTTGGCGCTAGTTTCTATGGATGGGCGTTTTAAAGCACGACTACCGGCGTCTGATGGACAAGTTAAATCGCCGGCCTGGTCACCTTTTTTATAAAACAAAAACTTGGTAAATTTAATCTAAGGACAACATTATGAACTTAAACAAAGTGTTAAAAGGTTTATTAGTTGCAGTTCCGGTATTAGCACTGGCAGCTTGTAGCTCTAAATCTTCTACTGGTGCCGGTGATGCCGACACTTCAGCAACTACTCAAACTGTACAGGTTGAGCGCGTAGATCCAAACGCTTCTGCTGCTGAGCAAATGCGTTTAAAAATGGAAGCTCTGCGTCGTGAAAACACTGTTTACTTCGACTTCGACAAATCGACTATCCGTCCAGAGTTTGCTGAAGTATTACAAGCACACGGTGAGTTCCTGCGCGCTAACCCAAGCGTACGTGTAACTATCGAAGGTCACACTGACGAGCGTGGCACTCCAGAGTACAACATCGCCCTGGGCGAGCGTCGTGCACTGTCTGTAGTACAGTACTTACAGAACCTGGGCGTAAGCGCTGGTCAACTGTCTACTGTTAGCTACGGTGAAGAGAAGCCAGCTGTTCGTGGTACCAACGAAGCAGCTTACGCACAAAACCGTCGCGCAGTTTTAGTATATTAATTTAAACGGTACGAGTGAGGATGACAGTGAAGAAACCGCTGCTTATTGCAATGTCCTTAGTTAGTGCTGGTGTGCTGGCCAATCCGGCCCCGGTTACTGAGATAGGCAGAAGCGGCAGAGTTGCTTCTTCCACCACTGCTGTGGCAACAGGTTCTGTTGAACAGCGGCTGGCCGCTCTGGAGCGCGTGGTTGAAGCCCGTGCCGAAGCGCAGGTAAGAATGCAGCAACAACTGCAGATCTTGCTGGATGAAGTCAGTGAGCTGCGTGGTGTTACTGAAAACCACTCGTATCAGCTGGATGAAATCGTTCAGCGGCAACGTGATATTTACCAGGAAATCGAACGGCGGGTAAGTGCCGTGCAGGGCAGTGCTGGCAACAGCACTGCCAGTTCGGCAGCCGCAGCGAGTGGCCCGGCAGTCACGGTTTCGGGCAATGCCTCGGAAAATGACGCCTATGAGAGAGCGGTCAACTTAGTGCTGAAAGATCGGCGCTTTGATGCTGCTATTCCAGAATTTGAGAATTTTTTGCGTACCTATCCCAATTCAGTTTACGCGCCGAATGCTCACTTTTGGCTTGGTCAGTTATTGTTTAATAACAATGATAATGCAAAAGCCAAAACCTCGTTTGAGCGGGTGGTGACAAACTTCCCCGATTCGAACAAAGTAGCGGATGCGTTGTTGAAACTGGGGCAGATCGCCGAGCGGCAGAATGATAAGGCTACGGCCTTAACTCATTATCGCAAGGTGGTGTCAGCTCATGGCAGTACAACAGCTGCCAGGCTGGCGAAAGAGCGGATAGACGCGCTGAAATGATCGACCCGGCCAAGTGCCGGGTTTTTTAATTTTAGCCCCAGCGATCCAATGCATACCCAAGCGCTGCTTTATCCAACAAAGTCAGCCGCAGCCGCTGGCATTTTAAGCAAACAGCCCGCCTCAGCGCTTTTTTTCACAGTTTTTGGTTGCACAAATTCCGTAAATCAGTAAGATATGCGTCCGCGGTAGGGGTCATTAGCTCAGCTGGTAGAGCAGCGGACTTTTAATCCGTTGGTCGATGGTTCGAATCCATCATGACCCACCAAACCGCGCAAACAAGTAAATCCGAAGTGGGTCATTAGCTCAGCTGGTAGAGCAGCGGACTTTTAATCCGTTGGTCGATGGTTCGAATCCATCATGACCCACCACTTCGCATTATCCTGTTTGGGTCATTAGCTCAGCTGGTAGAGCAGCGGACTTTTAATCCGTTGGTCGATGGTTCGAATCCATCATGACCCACCACTTCTCGCGTTATCCTGTTTGGGTCATTAGCTCAGCTGGTAGAGCAGCGGACTTTTAATCCGTTGGTCGATGGTTCGAATCCATCATGACCCACCAAACAGCCTGATACTGTCTTTTTTGAATCGTCCCTTATATAATACCCGCCCTTATCAGCTGACTGAGTGAGCCTAATGGAGCAGCCGTTGTATTTTTCTGAGCAGGACTTCCGTTTCCCGAAAAAGCCTGTGCCATTAACTGACGAGCAAAAGCAGGCCTACAGGGCGCGCATTAAAGCACTGCTGGCCGCTAAAGATGCTGTGCTGGTCGCCCACTACTACACCGATCCGGAAATCCAGGCCCTGGCTGAGGAAACCGGTGGTTGTGTGTCAGATTCGCTGGAGATGGCCCGTTTTGGCAACCAGCATCCGGCAAAAACCCTGTTGGTAGCCGGGGTAAAATTTATGGGGGAAACGGCGAAGATCCTGACGCCGGAAAAAACCGTGATTATGCCAACGCTGGAAGCGACCTGTTCGCTCGACTTAGGCTGTCCTGCCGCCGAGTTCTCTGCATTCTGTGATCAGCATCCTGACCGAGTGGTGGTGGTTTATGCGAATACCTCTGCGGCAGTAAAAGCCCGTGCTGATTGGGTGGTTACCTCATCAATAGCGCTGGACGTGGTCGACTATCTGGATAGTCAGGGTAAAAAGATCCTGTGGGGCCCGGACAAGCATCTGGGTGCCTATGTGCAGAAGAAAACCGGCGCCGATATGCTGCTGTGGAACGGCGCCTGTATCGTGCACGACGAGTTTAAAGCCAATGCGCTACGTGAGCTGAAAAAGCAGCACCCGGAAGCCGCCGTATTGGTGCATCCAGAGTCACCGGATAGCGTAGTGGAGCTGGCCGATGCCGTAGGCTCCACCAGCCAACTGATTAAAGCGGCGCAAACCTTACCAAACCAACATTTTATCGTTGCGACTGACCGCGGTATCTTTTATAAGATGCAGCAGTTAATGCCGGAAAAAACCTTTGTCGAGGCGCCAACCGGCGGTAACGGTGCAACCTGTCGTAGCTGCGCCCATTGCCCCTGGATGGCGATGAACGGCTTAAAAGCCATTGAGGATGCGCTGCTAAGCCCAAGCGGCCATGAGATCTTTGTTGACGCCGCCTTACGCGAGCGGGCGCTGTTACCGCTTAACCGGATGTTGAATTTCGCCAAAGAGCAAAAGGTACAGGTAAAGGGCAACGCCTGAGTTGTGATTGCTTAAAATAGCGGCAACAACAGCGACCAACGCATTTAACCCTTGCACCGCCGCTGCTTTTTCCCTAGTATAGCGGCGCTTGCAGTGCAAGCCCCGGAGAGATGGCTGAGTGGCTGAAGGCGCACGCCTGGAAAGTGTGTTTAGGTTAACCCCTAACGAGGGTTCGAATCCCTCTCTCTCCGCCAGATAAATGAATAAGGCCCACGCCAAAAGCGTGGGCCTTATTCATTTATGCGGACGAGACTGAGGACTTGGTTCGAACCCTGCGGTTCGACAAATTCGCCGGGAGCGAATTTGGACGCACTTTAGTGCGGCCCGGAGGGCCAGCGCCAAGGATGGCGCTGGCAATCCCTCTCTCGGCCCACGCCAAAAGCGTGGGCCTTATTGTAGCCGCGCGATTAGTTTGAGAAAGTCCGCAGGTTAGTTTGAGAAAGTGCCGACTTGCAACCGCAGGTTAGTTTGAGAAAATTCGGGCAGTCCGGGTGCTTAGCTACTTCATTCACTATTAAGGCCACAGCTGTCGTATGAATAACTCCAGTTTCTGACTGCCTGTGCAATAGCTCCTCCGCTGAGTTCATCAAGCAAAGCAGGTCTGGGTTTGATTCCGTTAACGACTTAAATTGCTCTATTCGTTTAAACAAAGCATCGATTTTTAAACAGTTGCTAAACCCTCTGCGCAAACACCCTTTAAGCTGGCCATAAAACTCCCTTAATGTTAACAGTTCGGGAACAACATATAGCCAGTTGAAATTCTCGCAACAAATCAGGAACTGATTAATCGCGTTTTAAATCCTCTCTCAATCTATCGATGCGGTTATCCAGAGAACGGATGTCGGTATCGTATTGCATAGCTACTGCAGACATCTCTTTTGACAGTGACTCTTCCCAGGTGGCACCGGCCAGATTATTTGCAGCTGATTGCTTGGTTCGGCGAAGTTGTGCCATTTTTTGGTCACGCTCTCGCATCTTACGATTGCGCTCAGCAGTTAACCGGGTAATTTCCGTATTGATGTTCCGCTTCCTGATTGACTCGTTAATACGTGCCAATTCAGCTTCATGGTTAGCTGCAGGTTGGGTCGGCCTTGCCGTTTGTGTTACACTATCGTTTACCTGGGGTGGATCAGATTGAACTGAGTTTTCAGTTGAATATTGGGTTAACTCTGCATTATCAGCACAGGGCTGCTGGCTGTATTTTACAACGCCATTGACTTCACACTTATACACCTGTGCATAGGAACACACGGGGAATAACAGCGTGGTGGCAATTAATAGCTTGCGCATAGTGCAACCTCAAGTCCGTTTGTTATGTACCGAAGAATAGTAGCCTTACTGAGTTAAAAGTTCAAAGACTGCTGCCTTTCTGACCACTTAATGCTAAAAACTAGGTCTTGACTTTTTACGATATATAACTGAGAGTTGTCCCGCGTCCTAGGACATAGGACTTTCAGTTGGTGGTTAATATGAAAAGTCAAGATATCGTCGTGCTCTTCAAAATAGAGTCGCTCACACAGCGCTGGATCAATCCTAATCGGTATGATGCAGAGTTGCTTGTACCGCATGATTCGTCTATCGATTGGCTGGGCGATGCTCTTCTGCATAACGATGCGCCACCTGTTGCCTTCACTGAGAGTCTGTTTTCCGTAAGAGCCTTAGAGCAGGACACGGGGATCAGCAAATCTCAAGTTAGCTTAAGTCTGAAACGAATGTTTGACGTAGGTCTAGCAAAAGCCGATCGTAAAACCGGCTTACCCAAAACCAACACTCGCGCGCTGCTTGAATTCATCGCATACGGTATCCAATACGTTTTTCCTGCAAAAGAAGGCGAGGTGACCCGTGGGATCCCGACATCAATTGCTGCGCCGGTTCTGCAAGGTAAGTTAATGACTTCCGGGGAGCTCGCACCCATCTGGCCTTATTTCAAAGGGCAGACTAAAGGTGTGGCTGTTCAACCGTTACATGAAAATATCTTTGCCGCTATTCGAACAGATGATTTAACGTACGCATTATTAGCGCTAACCGATGCTGTTAGGATTGGCCATTCTCGGGAACGTGGGATCGCTATCGACATGATGCGTAAACTGTTGCGGGTAAGCTCATGAGTAAGATCAATTTCCAAAAAGAGATGCTAGTCCAGGTGGCCACTGCTCTGGATGAATTGCTGCCTCAGGTCGTGTTTATCGGCGGGTGTACCACCGGGCTATTTCTAACTGATGATTTCACCAAAGAGCAGGTTCGGTATACCGATGATGTTGACTTAATTGTGAACGTCGGTAGTTATTTTGACTGGACTCAACTGTCTGAGCGTTTGGGCCAGTTGGGTTTTCGTGATTCAATGGAGCAGGAAGTTATCTGTACTAAGATGCTCGGTCCACTGAAAGTGGACTTTATGCCGGATAATGCCGACATTCTCGGGTTTAGTAATCGTTGGTATCATGATGCGATGGCAACTGCTCGGGATTTTACGCTGACTGAGGCGATCACTATTAAGCTCGTCGAGCCGGTTTATTTTGTGGCCACAAAGCTTGAGGCGTATTTAGGGCGCGGAAACGGTGATGCGCTATCCAGCCACGATATTGAGGATTTGATTAATATCTTTGATGGACGCGCAGAAATCGTTGCTGAGGTTAACGCGGTTGATGGGGAGCTTAGAGACTTTATTCGAATTCAGCTTCAAGCGCTGCTTGACGATGCTAATTTTGAGTATGCCGTGCAAAGCGCGACAGGAAACAATAGCGCGCGGGAGTCACTCATTTTTGAGCGCATTGAGGCCTGTTTATGAGCGTAGCAGATATCGCTCAGCCTGAAGGCTTTATTGCGTTGCCAGGATCTGCTCAACTGCTGTACGACGATGCGACGGTAATATTTCGCTTTAAAGATCTCTTGTTGTTGGCGATGTTTGATATCTCAACGTCACGCCCCTTGCCAAAAGATCTATTATTAACGACCTTTAAAGCGTCTATCGATGATGCGATAGCCCGCTCTGAACTGGCTACAGAGCCCGTATCATTATTGAACACGCTGCAATGCTTCGCTGGGAAGCTCAATGAGCAGCTAAGCGGCGGATGTGTCAGTATCACGGTAGCGTTTATTGATGCGCAGAGGGTATGGGGCTATTGTGCTGGCGATGTGAGAATGGGCTATATGCGAGAAGGTGCGCTGAATTGGCTCTCGCCCGTTCATACCGCGGCGAACGTTTTTGTACCCTTTACTGACGAGCTCAAATCTTCATCAAACCGCCATGTCTTGACGCGGTGTTTAAAGCTTCACCGCGCTTTTGCGCCTGAATATTTTCAATTCGATCTACCTGATGATAGCCAGATTGTGTGTGCGACGGATGGATTTTGGTGTGATTTACATTGGGGCAATCCACAAAGCCTGGTAAGTGAGCCATCCCAACGCCCCTTCGATGATTGCACATGCCTGTGGTTTAACCCAAGCGCATTATTGGCAAAAGCTGCGCCGTCGCTGGCACACAATGAGCTGCAATTTATCTCGCAATACGACCACCTTGAGCTCCGTGCTTAATACAAAAAATCATAATTAAGTTTGGCCGTTTTTACCCAACGACATTTCCTATGATTGCCGAACCATCCCCAACTTCCGATTATTTTTCTCTACGTACATCGAGCGATCACTGGCGCTGATAATGTCATCAAGATCGTCTGGCAGCGATTCGAAAATGGCACAACCGACACTGGCTGAAACTGTCCGCTCGGTATTACCAAGGTTAAAGGTAACACAGCTCATTGCCTGTTTTAGCTCAGTATGTTTTTTGTAAACCTCGGCAATATGTTTAAAACTGGCGATTGCGATAAATTCATCACCGCCCAGTCGGCCGTAGACATCATGTTGTCGCATATTTTTAGTCAAACAGGCCGCAATTTGTTGTAGCGCCATATCACCAACATTATGGCCGTAGTTATCATTAATCGATTTGAAATCATCTGCATCTATATAAAAAGCGGCATACAGCATCTGGTCGTCCGGGTCAGACGCAGCAAGCGTTGCCAGTTTCGAGTTCAAACCTCTTCTATTTGCAATACCACATAATGGATCCAGATTAGCCGCTTGTTCAGCAATGTCTTTTTCCTGAGTAATCCGACTAACCCGTTGTGCCAACGCCAGCGCCAGAATAATAGATTCAATTGCCAGAGCGAACACAAAGCCATAGCGCTGTATAAAGGGGCTGTAGTTGAGCAACACCACACGAAACAACAGACTGAACAGCACTATCGATAACGCAATACAAATTAAACCTGCCTCACGGGTTCCCCGATAAGCTTGCACCAAGGATACGATAAACACCATCGTTACAATCAGCAAAGTACCGTAGCCCATAATGGCGCCAACCCAAAACAGCGGCAGACTTTCCGCAAAGAGTGCCCGCAGAATTGCGCAGCCACACACCACCAACGAAAAGCCAATAACAGCGTAATTTAAGTAGGGGAAATCTTGTTTGATATATAAAAAATTGGAAAAAAACCAGCTGGCACTCAGGACCGTGAAGCCAATACTCAAGATATAAGCGAATTTGTGCAGCTCGGCGATATCTTCACTGAAGAAGATGAACAGCTGGCCTTCCTGCAGTACTAAAAAAGCGGTCAGACAGGCAATATAAAAACCATATAACTTTAAGGCCGGCGCTTTAATTCTCCAGCCAACTACAAAAGACAGTAACATCAACGTAAAGCCTAAGCCATAAAAGCCGCCCATAATCAGACTATGCTGTTGGCTAGCCGTGAGAAAATCTTGCTGATACTGCCATTTAAAGCGGGGAGTGTATGCCTGTTCAGCTTCGAGTTTTAGGGTCGCCTTGAAAAGCCCCTGTGGCAACGCATAGGCGATTTGTCCTGCGGTAATAGTCAAACCGACTTCATTGCCAAGGTCCAGCTGATGGCTGATTAAACCGGGTCTTTGAAAAGTCAGCACGCCATCTTCTGCTAAATCACATTGCAATAAGAAAGCGTTTTGTCCTTTATAAAGCGGCACCAGAGTATTTTTGCCTGATTGCAGTTGCCAGTGCTCAATGCCGGTTGCCAGATTTCGGGTCAACTGACAACCGGCATCGGCAAATACCTTCGCAGAAAAGGTACCGGCGAGGAGTAACAATAACGTAATCTGCAGTATCCTTTGCAACAACTGTTTATCCTTACAATACGCGCTAAAAGATTCTGGCTTTAGCTTAACAGATTTTGTTTCTTATTTAGCCACTAAACAGTAAAATCTTAATTTATTAGGGCGTGTTGACGTTTGCTGCTTGTTTTT
>NZ_ALAB01000012.1 GCF_000280055.1 Alishewanella aestuarii B11
TAGAGCACCATATAGTTTAAAAACTAAGCAGCCATGGCCATGCTAATATGTAAATTGGTGATGGCTGCTGTGCGGTTGAGATCATATTCGTTTAATCTTAATCCAATGTATCTTGCCCTGTGTTTTTTCCGGTTACAAATAGATGCAAGTGCATGTTCTACTTTGGTTCTTTCCCTTGCTTGAGCACGACCTTCTGGTGTCTCAACGAACCTTCTTAGACCTTGTAACATCTCTTCATTGACATGTAATGTTAGTGTTTTGCCTGTTTTTGAATCTGTGCATTGTGGTTTCAACGCACATTTATCACAGCGCTCTTTACCAAATCGAATCTGAGTCGGCGTTGCACGACTAAATCCGGCACTATGCCCTGCGGGACAGACCGCACGGCGGTTAAGTAAATCTATTTCAAACTCCTTTTTACTGAACTTCCCTTTATTGGTCGACGTCCAGGGTTTAGCTATTACCTTATGACCAAGATGAAACAATTCCACTGTCCACGACGCGGCTAGATAACCACGGTCAATGCTGAGCTCCTTAACTTCTCCCACCTTTAGTACCTTAGGTTTGAGCCATTCTGCCGCTTTATGTTCCGGTTCATTAGCTGGCCGCACACAAGTGGCAAGTATCAGCTTCGTGTCTATATCAACGGCTATATGCTGTTTAAAACCATTGATTGTTCGGGAGCTGGACTTTTTACCATGTCGCATTGCTCCATCATGAAGCGATATAAGTCTGTCTTCTGCAACACCTTGCTTTATCCTGCTTCCACCATCAGGATCGGGCTCAATATTTTGAGATAGCACCGTGTCCAGCAAGGTCAAACAGGCTTGGAGCTCCTTATGCTCGGACACCAAGGGAGCCTGTGTACTAAGCCACTGCTGAAGCTGTAACACATCCTTGAGTAAGGTATTGATAGCGTTCTGTTTCTCCGCTGCAACTGACCAGTCAATGTCCAGCGCCGCTTTTATACTACTTTTCCCGACCAATTGTGTGCCGGCTTCAAGCTGGATTTGCTCTTCTGTCGTCATGCGGATCTTTGCTGCGCAACTGACCAAGAGTTCTAATGCGTGGCCCACCAGATTGAAGGTATCTTCAACACGCCCTGCGCCTTGTAATGGCGCGGAATCAAGGGCAATCCGAAGTTGTGTGTGACCAAAGCCCCCAAATTCTCTGGCGATATTCACCGTATGCTCTAATAGCACTTCATCCATATTGTGCCTGACCAGACGATGCCGGAAATCACACAATGTTCCTTGAGAAAAAGGGGCGATTTCATCATCAAGTGAGAGACAATTAAGAACCATGCGCCATCGCACATCAAACATGGCTTCAAGCGTGGCTGCCGCATCGGATTTTTGTTCATAACACTGCAGCAATGAGGCCATCGCAAGTAATGCCGCAGGCACAGGAGGTTTACCGATCGGATGGTCAGCATACAAGGTTAGCAATTGTTGCTCCATTTGAGCGTCAAAAATTCGATGGCGCTGCTCACGAAGAAACACAAATAATTTGCCGGAGTTCTTAAGTTTAGAGCAGATAAACTTCTCTTTTTTTGACAGTTCTACCGGGCAATCCCACTGACGTGATGAGGACATAATCAAATACTCTGAATGAAACAATTTGCGCATTTGATCATAGAGACGTTACAAAGTCGATCCCTGTATAATTTTTAAACTGATCGGTGTTCTAGCATTGATACCCGGTAACATCTTATAAAAGCCCAATATGACTGAACTGCCTTACTTGCAAGGTTATCCGGATAACATTCGCCAACAGGTGCAACACTTGCTGGCGACAGGCAAACTGGCGGCAACGCTGGCCGCTCGCTACCCGCAAAATAGCCATAATATTCAAACCGATAAAGCACTTTACGATTACACCCAACAATTAAAGCGGCAATATATGAAAAGCAGCGAGCCAATCAGCAAAGCCGTATTCGATCCAAAAATCCATGTTATTAATAATGCCCTGGGTACCCATACCCAAATCAGCCGGGTGCAGGGTGGTAAGCTGAAAAGTAAAAACGAAATCCGCATCGCCAGTCAGTTAAAGCAGTTGCCCTTGCCGCTGTTAAGAATGGTGGTGGTACATGAACTGGCGCATCTGCGGGAAAAGGAACATAACAAGGCTTTTTATCAGCTGTGTCAGTATATGGAACCGGCTTATCACCAGCTGGAGTTTGATTTACGGCTCTATCTTACCTGGCAGGATAGTGGCAGCGCCGCATAAAAAAGGGCGCCGGGGAAAGACCAACCCCAGGCGCCCCTACCAGGGAAGTGTTAGAAGCTTACTGTGTAGCGCAGCGTCCACAAGCGGCCAATCCAGTCATGTACTGAGCTGGCATAGCCATTGGTTGGCGAAGACGCATAAGGTGGCGCCTTGTCGGTCAGATTACGAACCGCCAGGCTAATGCTCTGGTTATCGGTAATGTCGTACCCCAGGCTACCGCTCAACGTGGTCCAGGACTTCACGGTTTCATTGCCGCCAAAGCGGAAATCACCATCGCCCATAGAGCTGGCGTAGTGTGCTGACAAGCTGGCTTTCCAATTGCCTGAGCGCCAATCGGTACCAAAATCCGCCACCAGATCCGGCCGGGCAATTTCGTTGGCGCCGGATAAGCGGCCCAGCAAATCTTCTTTTGGTGAGTCCGGCGTTAACTGCCGCTCATAATTAAAGGTTTTGGTGCCTGTGGCATAGAACTTAAAGCTGCCGTAATTAGTATCCAGCCGGTAGTTCAGGTTAACGTCGATACCATCAGTTTCCTGACTACCGATGTTATAAAAGCCGGTGCGCAGGAACACCAGTTCGTTGTTCACTACTACACAACCAAAGCTGTCGCCCAGCGCGGCTTCACTACCGGTTACCGGCACGTCACCACTTAAACAACCACGCAGGGTAGTGATTGAATCGTAGTCAACGATATCGGTATGCCGGTAACGCCAGTAATCCACGGTCAGTTGCAGGCTATCGGTCAGGTTCCACGACATGCCGACGTTAAGAGCCCGCGATTTCTCAGCGTCTAACTCTTTATTGCCGACCCGCTCTTCGTCATAACCAATTTCAACCGGCTGGTTACCGCAGAAGCTGAGGAACGGCTGACCCGGTAAACAGCTGATATAGTTAAAGCCCAGTGATTTACCGGCACCAATTTGCGACAACGACGGTGCTCTGAAGCCGGTACTGGCAGAAGCACGCAGGATCAGATTGTCGGTAGCGCGGTAGCGTAGTGACAGTTTGGGGTTAACATCACTGCCAAAATCGCTGTAGCTGTCGTAACGCAGAGCAGCAATGGCGTCTGAACCATAGACCGATGAGGCGCCGTCAGTTAGGATCTCAACCCGTTCAATGGCTGACATTGGAATGGTATTAACGTTGACAAAGGTATCAGCACCATTGGCAAAAGAGTCAACGGCGACCCGGCGACCATTCACCAGCACCAGCGTTGAGCTGCTGCCCAAACCGCGCAAACTGACGCCAGCTGAACCCGCTGGGGTGCCATCGTTACCGGCAGTACTGCCAATTTCATTAAAGGTACCGGCACTGGCCTGAGGTAAATCACGTAAAAAGCTGCTGATGCTGTCATAGCCGCGGCTGGTCAGTTCATCCCGGCTAAATACCTGTAGTGGGTTAGCGCCTTCCATATCCACGCCCTTGAGGCGTGAACCTGTGACTTCAATCTTCTCAATCTGCGGCTCTTCAGTCGCGGCTTGTTGCGCCATGGCGCTGGCAGATAGCGCCATAGCCACAGCCAGACTCATCCGGGGAAAACCGGATCAGGTTGCTTTGCTTCATTTTTATTCCTCTGGATAGTTTTATTGTTTTGACGTTGCCGTTAGCGACAATCGGGTTATAAAAGCTGCGTCAAAGCAAAACCAGCCAAAGAAGCGCGACCATAGGTATGCTGCGGCTAAAACCGGAGACAACACTAAGGAGGAGCGTTATAGATGGACGCCTCTGCCTGACGCAGAGGGAGAACTAATTATTGAACCACTCGGACAGATAATAGGGAGCACAGTAGTAGCCGTAGCGATTGCATGCGCATTTTTGCATTAGCTGCCTCCTGTGATAATGGGAGATGAAAAATCAAACTGTCGCTATAATTCGCCGATCTATCGCAGACTGTCAAGTAAATTTTTTCGCCAAGGGTCCAAACTGTGATTTTAGTCTGTCTGGAGCATTGCCGACGGTCCGGCCGATTGCTAGAATCGCAGCGCTTTTCACCGCTCGGGCTTCGCGCCTGTACGCTTATTAATCGGGGTTTGTATGCGTCGATTTGTCTTACCTGTAGTACTTAGTAGCTTTACCCTCTGTTCTGCCGCTGTGCTGGCTAAGCCTGCAGCAGTGGTATTTAGCAGTGATTTTGAAAAATCGGCCCTTACGCCCTGGCGACAGTTAGGCGAGTGTCAGCTTAGCAGCGAACAACCACGCACCGGACAGCAGGCACTGCGCTGTGCCGCCGGTACCAGCAGTTTATTTAGCCGCGATGCATTAAGTGAACTGGGCTTACTGGAGTTTTGGGTGTTACCTGAAACCGAGTTTACCAGCTACCGCATCCAGGTTTTGGTGGCCGAGCGCAATGCGGTTGACGCCAATTGGTCACCAGTTGCAGTGATTGAGCATCATGGGGGGAGTGCCGGCTACCAGGCGCACCGCATCTCGGTTGATGATCCGGGCCGTAAGTTTCTGCGGCTGGATATCGAGGCAAATCAGGGGTTTGTGCAACTGGACGATGTGCAGGTAGAGCGCATTCTGCTGGCGACAGCCTTACATAAGAATGAACAACGCATTATCAGCGGTATCCTCGACAAACTGCGCCGCGATCAGAATATTGAATTGCAATCTGAGTCCTTCCGCACCCTTGGTAGCAATTATGCCGCGCAACTGGAGGTGCAGCGGCAGTATCTGGAATATGCCAATGCGCTGCACTCCGGGATCTCTTTGGTGCTGGCCAGCTCAGAGCGCAATAAAATGTCGAATCCGATGGCCTACGCCACCTTTCGTAATATTATCAGCGATACGCGCCGGGTCAGTTCTAAAATTCAGCAGGCGCGGCTTAACTCAATGATTAAGCCTTTTGGCGATCTGGTTACTGCCACGCTGAATGTGGTGAGTGCCGGTACCTATGCCGCCTTTGCTGAACCCTTTAAATCCTTTCTGGCGGCCAGCTTTGACCGCTCTAATTATCAGAATGCCGGATTAAGCCGTGCCGATCGTAAGTTTGCCGAAGAACACGGGCTGAAGATCTATCAGGATGCCGAGCGTTTTTTAACTGAACTGGAGCGCGAGTTACAACAGGTCAGCCAGTTAGATAGTGAATTAGCGACAATTCAGCGCAATATCGAACTGTTTCGCCGTGATCTGGAGAAGCAGCTACGCGACACCCTGCTGCACGCTAATATCGCCAGTTCGAAAGAAAATATCAGCCGCGTGCTGAGTAAAGATGAAAAAGTGCGGCAAAGTATCAGTAGCGCCGTGGCCGGTAATATCAGTCTGAAAGCCGGCTCTTATCTGAATGACGGTAACAATACCGAGCTGATCCGCTTTGTCCTGAAAACCTCAGAGTTACTGGAGGCGATGCAAAGCTACCGCGACGGTTTTAATCAAATCACCGCGGCGATGCTAACCTACTACGAGCGCTTTGAACGCTCGATAGCCCCCGAGCAAAACCCTTTTACCGAAAAAGCCGATCGGGATGCCTGGGAAAATCATGCCAAAAAAGCGCGCGATTATCTGAAACAATCCCGCGAGTCGTTTAATAAAGCCTACCTGTAAACTGCTTAAAAAATAAGCAGCGCTGGTATGGTCCGGCTATACTCAAAACGGACGCTGCGATGAGCGTCCGTTGCCGTCACCTTTAATGCGAGGAATGACTATGAGTGCTTACTTTGCCGAGAGTCAATGGGGCAGGGTGCGTGCCCAGGCCAAGCTGCAGTGGGACAGGATCAGCTATGCCGAATTGGAGCAGGCACGCGGCGATCCGGATTATCTTGCCGAATTAGTGCAGGAACGTTACCAGCTGGATGAGGAAGATGCCCGCCAGTGGGTGCAGGAGTTTTTTGATAGTCTCTGATCCCCAGTTGTCGATATTGTGATAACCGGCCACTGCTGCTATTAGCTGGCCGGTTTTTTTTACCGCAATTCCGCTTACTGATACTGCCATTTATCGCAAGGTCGTGGCGCTGTTGCCAGTTCGCCTCGCCTGGGGCGCCGATTTAGGTATAATGCCCGCTGATTCAGGCGATAAAGAGGGTGATACCTTGTTAAAAGCAACTCTGGCAATTGTGCTGTTATCCGGCAGTTTGCTGGCTACAGCGGCAGAACCTCGTACCATGGAAAGAACCATGAAGACCATGGGGTTTGCCTTTAAACTGGCGAATGAGGCCGCGACGCCGGTTGAAGCCTTACCTCATTTGGAGAAACTGTTTCGTTTAACCGAAGACGCCAAGCAGGTGGCCATGCCGGCCGATAAAGCTGCCGTATTTCAGGAAGGTTTGGATAAGGTATTGGCTGAACTGACCTTAGCGAAGCAAGCTGCTGCCGCTGATGATGCCGCTAAACTGCAACAGCACCTGACTCAGGTGGCCCAGTTGCGTGAGCGTTATCATAAAGAACGGCGCTTTAGCTTGTGGAAATTGATCTTTGGCCGTTTTTAAAAGCGCCACGGTGTTCAGCCTGGGCTCAGGCTGCGGGACCTATAGTTAGTTCGAACCTGCAGCAAAGGAGCTTAGAGATGAAAGCCAAGCAAAGCAAGCAACCGCTCGCAGAGCGTTATTATTATCAGCCACATACCGTTGATCTTAGCCGACAGGAACGGCGGGCACTCAGTTTAGTCTGGTCAGAGCCGGATGAAGTCAGGCCGCTGGGCAGTGCAGAGAAAGGTGGTACAGAGCAGGACACCGAACACTGCGCTGTGCTCGGTTATAACTGAGTTAGTGCTTAGCCCGGCTGATGCCGGGCTAAAGACTGACGTTTCAGGCTCAGGCCAGACCAACGTAAACGTTTTGCACATCGTCATCGTTATCAATGGCGTCTAAAAAGGCTTCTACCTCGGCGCGGGCAGTGTCATCTAAGCTTACCGGATTATTGGCACGATAGACCAGTTTGGCTGAATGTACATCATAACCAAACTCTGGTAGCGCTTTGGCAACGGCATCCAGATCGGTGCTTTCGGTTAAGAAAATCACCTCGCCGTCCTCGCCCTGCTCAAAGTCTTGAGCGCCGGCTTCAATGGCGGCCAGCTCCATGTCGGCATCGGCTGACGTGGGCACGGCTTCAATTTGTCCGAGATGTTTAAAATCCCAGGATACTGAACCTGAACTGCCAAGTTGGCCTTTGCGGAATAAGATGCGCATACTTTGGGCACTGCGGTTTTTGTTGTCGGTTAAACACTCAACAATAACCGGCACCTGGTGCGGGGCGAAACCCTCGTAAACCACGGTTTCGTAGTTTACCGGGCCATCCAGCAGGCCCGCACCTTTTTTAATTGCCCGCTCCAGCGTATCTTTTGGCATCGACGCTTTTTTGGCTGCTTCAATGGCCGAGCGTAACTTGGCGTTCATGCTGGGATCGGCACCATTGCGCGCGGCAACCATAATTTCTTTGGCAAGTTTGGTAAAAATACGACCTCTGGCATTGGCCGCATCCATTTTATGCTTGGTTTTCCACTGGGCACCCATAACGCATTCCTGTTAAGCTGAAGATAAATTTCGGTCGGCTAGTCTAGCGAATTGCAGCCATCGGCTGCAACCGCTACCCCGGGTTTTTTAATCCACCTGGCCGCTACTGTCGTAGTGTCAGTTTTAATTTTTGAGAGCAGGCATGAATTTAGCGCATATCCGGGCGGTAGCCTTTGATTTGGATGGTACTCTGGTCGACTCACGATTGAATTTTACGGCGATATGTCAGGATATTGGCTGGCCAGAAGGAACGCCTTTACTGGAGCGGTTGGCTGAACTGGGTGATTGTGCTGAGGCCCGCCGCGCGGCGCAGATTATCTATCAGCATGAAATGCGCGGCGCCGAGCAGGCGTCCTGGATGCCGGGCGCGGCGGCATGTCTGCAGCATCTTATTGCGCAGCAGCTGCCGTTGGCGATTCTAACTCGTAATATGCGTGATGCCACCCGCTTAATGCTACAACGGTTGCAGATCCCGGTATCGCTGGTATTAACCCGGGAAGACTGCGCGGCCAAGCCGGATCCGGCCGGCTTGCATAGCATCGCTGAATACTATGCCATCCCTTGTCAGCAGCTGTTGTACGTTGGGGACTATCTCTTTGATCTGCAAACTGCCAGTAACGCCGGCGCCTGGTCTTGCTTGTATCTTAATGATACGAATCAGCATTTCAAACCACTGGCCCACTATCATATTCAGCACTTTAACGAGTTGGCCCAGGCGTTTTAGTAGGCAAATGGTTAATCAGCCAGCAACGGTTGTTATTCCGCACCGGGCGCACTATAGTGGTTGTATAAGAACAACCTGAAAAAAAGGTGCAGAGTGCTGGCGCGGTTAAAGGACAATTTCTATCTGGCAATGATTAGCCTGGTCGGCCTGATAATCACATTATTTGTTACACCTTATGCAATTTACCGGCTAAGTACCGGTAATCTGATTGTGGGTATCGCTGACTTATTGATCGTGTCGTCTGCTATTGCCGCTGTGATTTACGCCTGGCGCACCGGTGATACGGTGCGCCCCGGTAAGTTTCTGGCGGTGGTGTTTTGTGCCGGAGCCGTTATTGTCTGCCTGAACCTGGGCATCAGTGGTGTATTCTGGATTTATCCGCTATTGGTGTTTATCTTTTTTCTGGCCGCGCCACTGACCGCGGTTCTGCTGTCAATGGCGATGCTTGGGGTATTAATTGCTACCGATTTGTTATGGCCAACCACCATTTTTGAAAGCCACTATCAACTGACGGCCTTTGCGGTCACAGCCTTTATCTCCAGCTTTTTCGCCTATGTGTTTGCCTATCGTACCCAATTACAACGCAACGAACTAAAACAGCTGGCCAGCATTGATAGCCTGACTGGTGCCGGTAATCGTCATACTTTAAATGCCGAACTGGAGCTGGCGGTACAGTTAAAACAGAAACTGGGTAGCCGTTTTGGCGTGATCCTGTTCGATTTGGACCATTTTAAGCAAATTAATGATAACTATGGCCACCGCATTGGTGACGATATGTTGATCCGTCTGGTGCCGCTTATTGCCAGTACGCTAAGACAAAGTGATCGGGTCTTCCGCTATGGCGGCGAGGAGTTTCTGGTGTTACTGCGTGATATGCAAGCGGAGGATTTGCCCTTGCTGGCTGAAAAAATTCGCCAGCGGGTAGAAGCGCAATTACTGCTGCCAGATGGCAAGGCAGTGACCTTGTCGGCAGGCACCGCCATGTTACAAACGGCGGAAGATTGGGAGCAATGGTTGCACCGGGCGGATATGGCGCTGTATCAGGCCAAACATCAGGGCCGCAACCAGGTGGTTGCAGCCTGATTTTATTACGGAACCGGGCAGCCGGCCTGCGGCCGTAGCAACGGCATTAACAGCGGTGACATGCCATTAAGTACCTGCAGTGGCAGTGCCGAGGTAAAGAAATACTCTTCAGCGGCGTTACCCGGCAGATAAACCGAAATTACCCCAAAATGCCGCTCTCCCAGATAGAATGCGAAAGTAGCAGTGCGGTTTAATGCCCGCGACTGCACGGTTTCGCCGCGGCTGTTGACGGTACTGATCCTGTTATCACCAGTGCCGGTTTTACCGCCAATCAGTGGCAGTTGCGGTGCATTCGGTAAGCTAAAGTACTGTTGTAAACGCCGGCCTGTACCTTGTTGCACCACACCGGCCAGATTTTCTCTTAGGACCTGTGCCACCTCAGGCAGCATAACCCGTTCCATTTCGACTTCGGTGCGGGCCAGGCTAACGGCATAGGGCGTATCGCGACCAAAATCCAATGATTCAACACGGAACATCGGTAAACGGCGGCCGCCGTTTTGGATAATGCCCATCAACTCCGCTAACGCGGCCGGACGATCGCCTGAGCTACCCAGCGCAGTCGCCAGTGAGGGTACCAGAAAGTCGAATGGATAACCCAGCCGTTGCCAGCGCTGATGGATATCCCAGAAGGCTTCAATTTCCAGCATAGTGCGAATACGGTTATCCCGGGCGCTACGTGACTGAGTGCGGAACAGCCACTGATAGGCCTGCTGGCGCACGTCAGCACTTAAACTGACGGCCTCCGACAGCGTCGGATTGGGTTGTTGCTGTAAATAACCGAGTAACCATAATTCCAGCGGGTGACTGCGGGCCAGATAAGCCTGATCCGGTAAACTGAACTCGGTCGGCGCATATTTGCGGTACAGTTGCCGCCACTGCGCAACCGTTAGCGGGTTATCGGCAAAGCGTTGTTGCATAAAGCGGATAAAGTCCGCCTCGTTGACATCCGGGTAGATAAACCGATAGCCGGCGCTTAAGCGGTCCGGGGTTTGCCGTAAGCCATTTAAGAACACTTCCAGTCGTTGCTCAGCCGTTAAGCGGTGATACTTACGCCAGAAGCGTTGTAAAAAGCTAACACCTTCCTTATCGGCAAAGCGACGCAGATACTGATCACGGCGCGGATCATTATCATTTTTCAGTAGCTGATAACTGCTACTTTCACCGTGATAAATACTGTAGTTAACAATTTCCTGGGTTAAACGAACAAAGGGTAGGTTAATCGACTCATACAGTGCCTGGCGCATTGTCGGCACCATCCGATCTTCCTCGCGGCGGAAGTTGCTAAAGGTATGCAGGCCGCCACCGGTAAAGAAACTTATCCGTGGATCGGCTGAAAATTCACGGTCCATCGCAGCGTTGAGCATCGTCAGTAAAGTCACACCGGGGTTTGCAATCAGATAATTAATCGCCCATTGCGATAATTGATCCTGCGGTGCAATTTCCAGTAATGCCAGCGAACTGACCGGTTGCTCAGAATAAGTCTGATGCAGCTCAGCAACGATTTCCAGATAAGTAGTCAGCATCCGTAACTTGGCGGTAGAGCCCAGTTCCAGCTTGCCACCTTCATTTAAATCAAAGGGTTGCTCAGCATGGTTATCGGTTTGTACCCGCAGCTTATTGCCGGTGGGCGTGCTCTCATACAGGGTAAAGCTGTATTTTACGCCGCGCAGCTGGTCTTCCCGTAATAAGCGCGGGCCGATAATACCGGCTTGCTGGGCCGGTGCTAATTGCTCCAGCCGCTCCAGATAGCGTTTAATTTGTTGTTGCAGCGCCAGATCCAGGGTGGTTTGTACCGTCAGATCCAAACGATCGGTTTGGTACAGGGTGCGCTCCAGCAAGGCTGCAATACGGTTACGCACCAGCAGTGCGGTTTTGTCCAGCTGTGGCCGTGGTGTTGTGGCAGCGCTTTGGAAGCTCAGCCGCTGCGCCATTGCCTGCTCCAGCCAGTTTTGGTTGATAATATTGGCCTGGCGCAGTAAGCGTAAATGGCTGTCGACCAGCTGCTCCAGCTCGGCGCGGCCTTGCAACAGATAAAAGCTTGGCCGGCGCTGGGCAATAATCAGCGCCATAACCTGCCGTAATGCTAAGCCATGAGCCGGCGTCGCCGTACTGTCTTTTAACAGCTGATTGACCCGGGCCGGATCGGCACCAAACCAGGCGTGCAGACCATCGGCCATACCATGCACCTCGCCGGCTTGCGGTGTCGCTGCCAGCGGTACCGTATTGATATAATCCAGCGCAATTTGTTTGCGCCTTTCCATGGTTTCCCGGGCTGGCTGATAAGCGCGCACCGATGCTGAGACCATCTGCTGCAGCTTATCCAGGGCGTCGGCGGTGAAGCCTTGATTAGAGTGCCGGTATTTTTCAATTTGCGTTGCCAGCGTACTGCCACCCGCTGCCGCCGCATCGCGTCCGAGCAGCTTTTTGGTTTGCGCCAGCACCGCAGCACCCAGGCGAGACCAGTCTACAGCAGGGTTGGCAAAGGGCGTTATCTGGAACAAGTCGCGGTTCTCTACATAGAGTAGGGCTCGCAATAATAATGGCGCGACGTCGTCAAAATGTGGGTATTGAAACTCCGGCTTATGAAAGCTAAACAGTGCATCTTGACGGCAGTCAAAAATCTGCAGCCCCCATTGGCTTTTTTGAGCGTAGGGTGGATAAAAGCCCCAGTCGGCATAGCGTTGCAGTGCCGGTGAAAAGCGGCTTTGCTCTGTAATACTATAGCCTTGTTGTTGCAGGCTGCTCAGCCAGTGCGGCAGATGGCTGTAACCAGCGCGCTGGTCAAAAGGACCGCCTTGCGGATAAACCGGTGCTTCGTCTTCAGGTGCCGGCCCCTTGCCCTGACTAAAGGTCAGCTGTTGCGCCAGATAATGCCAGACTTTAGATTGCAGAACACTGGTGCGCATTTCCTGATAAGTCAGACCAGCCAGTAAAATCAGCAACAATAACCAGAGCAACCATTTTAGCGGCCGCCAGTTAATAGGTTGTTTGGGGCCTGTCGCTGCCGGGCGGGCGCGCGGCGCGGCGTTATCCCGAACATTATCGAAATTGCGCCGATTAATTAGTGGTGGCGCGTCTAACGGTGCATCACCTAGTCGGGGTTCAACCCTTTGCTGATCTGACATAATCTGACTTACTGCACTTCCTGTGGATTAAGCTGTTGGGCTCTGGCTAAGCGCTCAGGATCGGCAGTTAGCTGCCAGCACTGTAAATTATCAATAATAAGCTGGCTTAGAGCCTGGATATGGTCCGGTCGATCATTTAGCGCGCTGATATATTCATAGCGCTTACCGCCGGCATGTTCAAAGTATTCTTTATTTTCTTCGCCAATTTCTTCGATGGTTTCCAGACAATCGGCGGAGAAACCTGGGCAAAATACCTGCACCGAACTGACTCCTTGTGCCGGTAAGGCCTTTAAGGTTTCATCGGTATAGGGTTTCAGCCATTCTTCACGGCCGAAGCGTGATTGAAAGGTGGTTACATACTGCTCGGGCTTAAGCTGTAACGCTTCAGCAATCAGCCGCGAGGTTTTATAACACTCGCAGTGATAGGGATCGCCGTTCATTAAATAGCGTTTCGGGATGCCATGATAAGAAAATAGCAACTTATCGGCCTGACCATGCTGCTGCCAGTGTTCTCTGATACGGTTGGCACAGGCGGCAATATAGGCCGGATAATCATGATAATGGCTGATAAAGCGCAGATCGGGCAGCCAGCGCCGCTGCATAAAATCGCGTGCCAACTCGTCAAAGCTTGAGGCCGAGGTCGAAGCTGAATACTGTGGATACAAGGGTAGGACAATCAACTTGCGGACCCCTTGTTGCATCATCCGCTCCAGCACAGACTGAAAACTGGGGTTGCCGTAGCGCATGGCAAAGTCTACCACCAGATCCGGATAGCCGCGCGTGGCCAATTCGGCAGCCACAGCCTTAGTTTGACTGACAGTATGAAACAGTAGCGGCGAGCCTTGTTCAGTAAATACCGTTTGATAAGCCTTGGCCGAGCGGCGCGGCCGGATATTTAAAATGACGCCATTTAAAATAAACCACCACAACAGGCGCGGCACTTCAACGACCCGGGGATCGGATAGAAACTGCTTTAAATAGCGTTTTAATGCTTTTGGGTTAGCTTCATCCGGTGTACCGAGGTTGGTTAACAATACCCCGATCTTATCGGCTCTGGCGTGACTAAAATCTTTACTATTAATAAATCCCATAAGACGCTGCGCTCCTGATTATACTAAAGCCGGCATTACGGCGAAGGAGCCCCGTTAGATCGCCCGGCTTTAAAGTGATCTTAGCAGTTTCAGCTGCGTAAACCTATGACTGAAACAGAATATTTAGCATCACTGGTCAGACCGCACTCCGGTACCGGTACGAGGTCTAACCTGTTAAGGTGTAATAGATATCAGGGAGAACTGAATGCGTAGAATCCTCGTTTTTTTGCTGGCAGTGTTATTGGCGGCCAGCGCCGGCTCGGTGATCCAAAGCCTGGTGAATCTGCAGGCTATCGCCGCTCTGGCAGGTTCCATTGCCACCGCTGATCAACTGAGTACCCTCTGGTTTGATTTAAGGCACTTTATGCCAGTACTGGCGGCGATTTTCCTGCCTATTATGTTGTTGAGTTTAATCGCCGCCCGGTTGCTACTTAACCGCACGCCTTTGATTAAAGCCCCTACGGTGTTTGCTATTACCGCCCTTGCCACCTGGCTGGCGTTATCTGTGATTAATCAGCTGGCACCGATGCCAACCCTAATAGCATTAAACCGCACCTTAGCAGGCACCCTGATGTTGCTTGCCTGCAGTGGTCTGGGCGCTGTTTTCTATCATTATTTTAGTCGTAGCAGGAGTGTTGCATGAGCCTGAACCGAATGCTTTTTCTCTCTCTGATGTTAGTTGTCGCGCCGGTTGCGCTGACAACTGAGCCGTTGACTGCAGATCCGCTGCCGACCAAGCCAAAAGTACAGACACTTACCGAGGGCCTGGAATATCCCTGGTCATTAAGTTTTTTACCCTCTGGTGGCTTTTTGCTAACCGAGCGCAGCGGGCAGTTAGTCACCCTCGGTAGCGATGGACAGGTGTTGCAAAAGTTGGATGTTAACTTACCGGATCTCTATGCCGCCTCACAGGGGGGCTTATTGGAGGTGCTGCTTGCTGAGGATTTCGCACAAAGTGGCCGTCTGTTTTTAAGCTATGTCTGCGGCACGGCTAACGCCAACAGTGTTTGTCTGGCCAGTGCCAACTGGCAGGACAATCAACTGACTGATGTAAAACAAATTTTTCGGGCAACACCGGATCGGCGTGGTGCCGCACACTATGGCGGCCGTATGGTGCAGCTACCGGATCAAAGTCTGGTACTGACCTTAGGTGATGGCTTTGATTATCGTGAGCAGGCCCAGAATAAAACCAATCACCTGGGGAAAATCGTACGTTTACAGCAAGATGGCAGCGTGCCAGCCGATAACCCCTTTGTTGGGCAAGCTGCAGTAGCCGCCGAGATTTTTACGCTCGGGCATCGAAATGTGCAGGGCATCGTCTATGATGCAGCAACCGGTAAATTGTGGAGTCACGAACATGGCCCCAAAGGTGGCGATGAGCTGAACCTGCTACAAGCCGGTGTTAATTACGGCTGGCCTGTGGCGACCACAGGTATTGATTACACCGGTGCCCGCATTTCTCCCTTTACCCGCTTTACTGGAATGGCTGAGCCGGTATATCAGTGGTCACCTTCGATTGCCCCTGCCGGGATGACGCTATATCGCGGCGAGGCTTTCCCGCAGTATCAGGGCAACATCTTGATTACGGCTTTAGCGGGCAAGGCCTTGCACCGGTTGGTACTGGACGGTGATAAGGTGGTAGAGGAAGAAAAGCTACTCACTGAACTCGACAGCCGTTTGCGTGATGTGCGTACCGGCCCGGACGGCCTGATCTATATCCTAACCGACGGCCCGGCCGGCAAGTTACTGCGCCTAAGCCCGCAGTAACTTATCCACAGCACTCCGGTACCGGTCTGACCAGTTTATCCACAGCACTCCGGTACCGGTCTGACCAGTTAGTGCTGATGGCCACCTTCACCATGGGCGTGGCCATGCGCGATTTCTTCTGCGGTCGCCTCACGTACGCTCAGCACTTCGAGTGCGAAGGTTAGGGTTTTGCCGGCCAGTGGGTGATTGGTATCGACTTCCGCCTTAAACATACCCACTTTGACGATAGTCACCTGACGCTCGCCCTGATCGGTGTTAACCCAGGCCACCATGCCAGGTTTCCACTTTTTAGCCCCCCGCAAATGTTTAACCTGCACGCTCTGGATCGCATCGTCGCGACGTTCACCATAGGCATCACCTGGCGCCAGCGTAATTTCAAGCGTATCGCCGGCAGTCTTACCTTCCAGCGCCGCTTCTAATTTTGGCAACATTTGATTATGGCCATGAAGATAGAGCAGGGGCGCGGCTTTGCGCGAGCTCTCCAGCTCGCCTGAGGCATCGCTTAGGGTGTAGTGGAATTGCACAACGGCATTGTTGGTAATTTGCATAATGATATGTCTGTTAGCTGATAAAAGTGGTGCCATTATATGATATCCACCTACAGATAACAGCTATGGCAGTGATTCAGGCAGCGAAGTAAACTGGTATGACCGGTACTGGAGACCTGTGGATAAACAGGTCAGACCCTGAGGTATCCCCACGAAATAGGATGATAAAACAAAGGATTAAATAAATTGGTATAGGAAGGGAACATTCATGGCGCTCGATGATCAGATCTTTCGCCAAAAAAACAATCAGGAATCGCCATGAATGTTCAGCACATCCTAACCAATTTCATTCACGCTGTCACACCTTCTATGCATAGTGCCCGGCGCAAGGCGCTACAAAATATAGTCTTAAGTGCCTCGACCCAGCAGCAACTCACAGTCACTTCGCTTGGGCGGAACCTTGACACGCAAGCCTATGAAAAGCATCGAATAAAAAGTGCTGATCGCCTGCTCTCCAATACGCAACTTTTTTATGAGTTACCGCACATTTATCAGCAACTGGCCCGATATTTTGCAGGTTATCAAGCACAGCCAGTGATTTTGGTCGACTGGTCAGACTTAGAGCCCGGTCAGCAGTTCTTCCTGCTGCGCGCCGCATTGGCATGTGAGGGGCGCTCGATAACCCTTTATGAGGAAGTGCATTCCCTGGCGACTAAAGATAAACCCCAAACTCATCAGCAATTTCTAAGGCGCCTTCACGCAATACTACCGGCAAGCTGCAAGCCGGTTATCGTTACAGACGCCGGATTTCGTGGTCCTTGGTTTAGGCAAGTACTGGATATCGGATGGGA
>NZ_ALAB01000013.1 GCF_000280055.1 Alishewanella aestuarii B11
GGTGTGGATAAGTGGTGCGGATCAAATCAGGTGGCGGCTTTCATCTTGCTGACAAAGTCACGAAGCTTAGTGAGCAGTAGCTCAGGCTCGTGTTGGTGTTGTTCAATCAGTTTGACGATAGCCGAACCGCTAATTGCCCCGGCAGCCCCACTTTGGATCGCATCTTTTACCTGCTCGGGCGCGGAGATCCCGAAACCCAGCAGGGGTGGTGCCGGATTATAAGCACGAATGCGCGCGATCAGCTCCGAGGTTGGCATCGCAGCCTTGGTTTCGGCACCTGTCACGCCGGCGCGACTTAAAAGATAGGTATAGCCGCGGCCATAAGAGGCGATAGCGCGTAAGTCATCATCATCGACATTTGGCGGCACGATATAAATCGGCGCGATGTTTTGTGCCATCGCGGCCTGGCGGAACAGCTTACTCTCATGCAGCGGCACATCAGCGATCAATACTGAGTCAACGCCGGCAGCCGCCGCTTGTTGGTAAAACTGAGTAATGCCTTTAGCCATTACCAGGTTTGAATACAGTAATAAACCAATAGGTACTGCTGGGGCATAGGCGCGGATTTTCTCAATCAGCTCAAAGCTGACTGCCGGTGTCACGCCAGCGGCCAGCGCCCGGATATTGGCATTTTGAATCGTTGGGCCGTCAGCAATAGGATCAGAGAACGGAATACCCAGCTCCAGCGCATCGGCGCCGCCATCGACCAGGGCTTTTAAAATTTCAAACGACAGCGCCGGGTTCGGATCACCAAGGGTCACGAAGGGTACAAAGGCACCGCGGCCTTCGTTATTAAGCCGCTGAAACATTTGTTGATAACGCTGCATCTTATACTCCTCCCTGCTGCGCCGCTAACACGCTATGCACGTGGGCCAAATCTTTATCACCACGGCCGGATAAATTCACCAGTAACACCATTGGCTTTGTGGCGTCAGCAGCAATTTTTAACGCCTGGGCTACCGCATGCGAGCTTTCCAGTGCCGGAATAATGCCTTCGGCTTTGGCCAGATGTTGGAACGCCGCCAAAGCTTCATCATCATTAATCGCCACGTACTGCGCGCGACCACTTTGCTGCAGATAGGTATGTTGTGGCCCGACCGCCGGGTAGTCTAAACCGGCCGAAATCGAATACGACTCTTCAATCTGACCATCACTGGTTTGCATAATGGCAGTATAGGCACCGTGCAAAATACCATAGCTGCCGGTACTTAACGCCGCGCCATGCTGATGGGTGTTAATACCCATGCCACCGGGTTCGACGCCAATCAGTTTCACACCAGCTTCATCAATAAAGTCAGCGAAAATGCCAATCGCATTAGAGCCACCACCGACACAGGCAATCACCGCATCCGGTAATTTGCCCTCGGCTTTTAAGATCTGTTGTTTGGCTTCTTCACCAATCATCCGTTGGAAGTCACGCACAATAGTGGGGAACGGATGTGGGCCTGCTGCGGTACCCAGCATATAGTGGGTGGTTTCATAGGTAGCTGACCAGTCGCGCATCGCTTCGTTTACGGCATCCTTTAGCGTACCGGAGCCTGCCGTCACCGGAATCACGGTCGCGCCCATCAGCTTCATCCGAAACACGTTCGGTTGCTGGCGTTCAATATCTTTAGCACCCATATAGATGCGGCATTTTAAGCCCAACAGCGCACACGCCAGCGCTGTGGCCACACCGTGCTGGCCGGCACCGGTCTCGGCGATCACTTCTTTTTTACCCATGCGTTTGGTTAGCAGCGCCTGACCTAACACCTGGTTGGTCTTATGAGCGCCACCATGCAGCAGGTCTTCACGCTTTAAGTAAATTTTAACCAGCGGGTTAGGTGATAAGTTACGGGTTAGCGTCAGCGGCGTTGGCCGGCCGGCATATTCGGTTAGCAATTGCTGAAACTCGGCTAGAAAGGCCGGATCCTGCTGTGCTTCGACAAAGGCGGCTTCCAGCTGCTTTAACGCCGGTACCAGCAATTGTGGCACGAACATGCCGCCATATTCGCCGAAATAGGGGTTTAGTTTTAACTCACTCATCAGTTCTGCTCACCCTTAGTATTGGTTTTGCTCTGAAAATCGAAATGACGGATGGCGCTAAAGGCCGCCGCCAGTTTAGTGTGATCTTTAATGCCCGGCGCACTCTCTAATCCGGAGTTTAAATCCAGCCCCGCCACCGGTAAGGCCAGCGCCTGCGCCACGTTATCCGGCTTAAGGCCGCCGGCTAACATAATAGCTTGTGCGCTGTTAAGCGCTGACAGCAGTGTCCAGTCAAAACTCAAGCCACTGCCGCCATGCTGGCTGGCATGAAAACTATCCAGCAAGATCCGATCGGCCTGTGGGCTAAACCCCGGTAGCTGCTGTTGCACCCGATAGGCTTGCCAAATCTGACAACCGGCAGGTAATAACGGCCGCAGGGCAGCAAGGTAAGCGTCATCCTCTTCGCCATGGAGCTGCACGGCCGCCAGCTGTAGCGCCTTAGCCAGCCCGGCCACTTCAGCTAGTGGGCTATTGACAAAAACGCCAACAAAGCGAAGTTTAGCGGCCTGTACCAGCTGTTGCGCCTGCTCCGGTGTCACATATCGCGGTGACGCCTTGGCAAAAATTAAGCCGCCATAGTAAGCGCCGGCGTTGGCCACCGCCTTAACATCTTCCATCCGGGTTAAACCACAGACTTTATGCTCGCCGATAATCAGCCGCTGACAGGCAGCTGCCAGATCGGCTTCAGCCATCAGTGAGCTGCCGACTAAAAAGGCATCAGCGATCTGCAGCAGCTCTCGTACCTGCTGATTACGATAAATGCCGGACTCCGATACCACAGTGCGATCAGCTGGGATCAGCTGCCGCAGGCGAAAGCTGGTGTTTAAGTCCGTACTCAGATCGCGCAGGTTGCGGTTATTGATCCCAATTAATTTGGCGCCAAGCTCCACCGCCTGTAAGGTTTCTTCTTCGTTACTGACTTCGGTTAATACCGTCATATTCAGCTCGGCGGCAATGGCCGCTAACAACTGGTACTGCTGGGGTGATAAAATCGACAGCATTAACAGTACCGCATCGGCACCGGCAGCCCGCCCGGCATAGATCTGGTAGGGATCAATGATAAAGTCTTTATGCAGCAGCGGCTTGTCAGATAAAGCGCGCATCTGCTCCAGATACTGATAACTGCCTTGAAAAAACTCGCTGTCGGTCAGCACCGAGATGCAGTCGGCGTATTGGTTGTACACCTGACTAATAGCGCTAAGATCAAAATCCGCCCGAATTAAGCCTTTTGACGGCGAGGCTTTTTTACACTCCAGAATAAAACGGGCGCCAGGTTGTTGTAACGCTGCGAGAAAATCGCGGCTGGTTGGGCTGACAGTGGCTATAAAGTGTTCCAAGGGCCGGGTTTCAGCCATAGCCGAGACTTCAGTTAACTTATGGCTGACGATTTTCGCCAGTACCCCGGTAATGGTTTTATTGTGTAATACCAGTTCAGCCACGGCTTAACTCCTGCATTTTTTCCAAGGTCGCCATCGCCTTACCACTGGCCAGTTGTTCCAGTACTGCTCGGGTGTTCACTTTTAAATTCTGGCCTAAACCGGCAATTTTTAGCATCGCCGCCACATTTACTGCTACTGCCTGATTGTGGGGCTCTTCGCCACGGCCTTGCAAAATGGCCAGCGTCGCTGCCGCATTTTGCTCCGGCTCGCCACCAGCTAAGGCACTAAGAGGAGTCATATTCAGGCCAAAATCTTCCGGCGTAAGCGTAAATTCGCGCAGTGCACCGTCTTTTAGCTCACAGACATAAGTATTGCCATGCAGCGCCACTTCGTCACAGCCGCTACCATGCACCACCCAGGCGCGCTCAGTACCCAGTTGCTGTAAGGCTTCGGCCATCACCCGGCACAGCGCCGGATCGTAGACGCCAAGTAGCTGAAAAGCAGGCCGCGCCGGGTTAATTAAAGGCCCGAGCAAGTTAAAAATAGTTCTGCTTTTCAACGCATTGCGTACCGGCATCGCATGCTTAATGCCGCTGTGATACAAGGGCGCAAATAAGAAGGTACATTGTGATTCTGCCAGCATGCTGGCAGCTTGCTCAGGGCTTAGTTGAATATTCAGCCCCAGATGCTCCAGTAAGTCAGCAGAGCCCGAACGTGATGACACACTGCGGTTGCCATGTTTGGTCACCGGCAATCCCATACTGGCAGCGACGATGGCGGCAGTACTGGAGATGTTAATGGTATTGCTGCCATCACCGCCGGTACCACAGCAGTCGATGCTCGGTTTGGTTGTAGCCGGGAATGGTGCGGCGGCTTGCAGTAATGCACTGGCTGCACCGGTAATTTCGGCGCTGCTTTCACCGCGTACTTTCAAGGCGGCTAACATGGCGGTTAAATGCAGTGGATCGACCTGACCGGTTACCACAGCACTAAAGAATTGCTCGGCTTGCTCGCGGCTAAGTGCTTTACCCGTCAGCGCTTGTTGCACCAGCGGTAAAACCCCTGCCTCTGTGTTGTTAAGATCTGTCATGCTCTTAACTCCTTAATAAATATTCGATACTTTGCTTAAGCAGCGGCTTGCCAAGCGTAGTTAAAATCGACTCAGGGTGAAATTGAAAGCCCAGCATCCGCTCAGTCTCGTTAATCACCGCCATCGGAATATGTCGCTCATTGGCAATTTGTGTAAGCTGCTCTGGCAGTGTCGTCGCCATTAGCGAGTGATAACGTGCCACCGGGAAAGGCCGTGGTAAACCGTTAAACACCGGATGCTCTGCCAGACTAATCGCCGAGGTTTTACCGTGTACGGTTTCGCCGGCGCGGCCGACCACACCGCCATAATGTTCAACGATAGCCTGATGCCCGAGGCAAATCCCTAGCACCGGATACACCCCGGCGCAGCGCTTTAATAACGCCGGCATTGAGCCAGCATCGGCTGGCGCCCCCGGGCCGGGTGATAACACCAGCAGCACCGGGCCTTTTTCCTGCTGCATTTTTTCAAAAATATAATCGGCCGGGACAGTATTGCGGTACAGCTTTAAGCTTACGCCCAGCTGTGCAAATTCATCCACCAGGTTGTAAGTAAAAGAATCGATATTATCCAGCAGATACACTGTGCAATTAAGGTTCTGGCTCATCTTAATACCCCGCCGCCTGAATAGCGTTAATCACCGCTTGCGCTTTGTTGCGTGTCTCTTCTGCTTCGAGCTTCGCCACTGAGTCAAACACCACCCCGGCACCGGCCTGAATATAAGCCATACCCTCTGCGACATAAGCTGAGCGGATCACAATGCAGCTGTCAAAATCGCCGTTACCGGCCAGATAACCAACAGCACCGCCATAAGAGCCGCGTTTTTTCCCCTCAACACCGCGAATAAGCTCAGCCGCCTTCACCTTAGGCGCACCTACCAGGGTGCCCATATTCATACAGGCCTGATACGCATGCAGCGCATCGAGCTCTGGTTTTAGCTCACCCACCACCCGTGATACCAGGTGCATCACATAGGAATAACGGTCGACTTTTAGTAACTCTTTGACGTAACGGCTGCCGGGCGTGCTGATGCGTGCCACATCATTGCGGGCTAAATCCACCAGCATTAAATGCTCGGCTTTTTCTTTTTCATCCTGGCGCAGCTCCAGCTCAATGCGGCTATCCAGATCGCGGTCAATACTGCCATCGGCGGCAAAACCGCGGCGGCGGGTGCCGGCGATGGGGTAAATCTCCACTTCGCGGCTGGCGGCATTAAACTTCAGCGCCGACTCCGGTGAGGCGCCGAACAGGCAAAACTTAGGGTCTTGCAGATAAAACATATAGGGGCTGGGGTTCAGCTGTTTTAACTTGGCGTAAGCCTGCAGCGGCTTAGGGCAGGGCAGCGAGAAACAGCGCGACGGAACCACCTGAAAGATATCGCCGGCGACAATATGTTGCTTTAGCGTTTCGACCTGGGTTTCAAAATCGGCATCGCTAATATCAACCGCAATTTCTTTGCTGCTGGCGGCTTGCCCCACAGCCAATGGCTGGCTATGCAGTAGCTGTTGTTTTAACTGCTCCAGCCGTTTACCAATGGCAAAGCAGTTGGCAGGAGCCGCTTCGCCGCAAAATACATTGCCCACTAAGCGGCTTTGCTGCGCTTTATGGTCAATCACCAGTGCAGTTTCGGCCAGATAAAACAGATAATCCGGGCACTGATTTTCTTTTACCGGCACCTCGGGCAACTGCTCGATATTGGCCACCATATCATAGCCAATCACGCCACCTAAAAAGATAGCAAAGGGTTCATCACCCTGGCTGCGCAATTGCTGCTGTATTAAACGTAGCGCACTAAACGGATTAGGCTGCGTTAAACGGCTGACTTCATCCAATAGCGGATCGGGTAGTGCAAACTCGGCGACTAAAACAGCTGCAGTGGTCTGACCGGTACCGGAGTGCTGTGGATAACTACTGGTCGGACCGGTACCGGAGTGCTGTGGATAAGTGAGGGTGGCGATGGGGCTAAGCAGGTCGGCTAAAAAGGGCAGCAGGGTAAGGCCGTTGCGGCTTAGCGCCGTAATACTTACCAGCTGACCGTTACATTCAATGCGTAGCGCCGCATCAATTAGCATCAGGCTGTTGACACTGTTTTTGCTGTCAATCTCGGCTGATTCCAGCAGCAGTGAGCAGCGGTCGGCCTGACACAGGCTGGCATAAGCCGCTAAGGCATCGCGCTGATAGGGCAACGTTAGCGCAATACTGGCCACCTCGCCTGGGGTGTCTGTGATATGGCTGAAAATCATCTTAATAATTTTCCTTAATTTTTAGTTGGTTAACCTGTTGCTATTGGTTTGTCGCCGGCTAACCCCAAAACTGCGCCCAAAAAAAAGCCCGTTTCGGGGGAAACGGGCCTGGGTTTCTAAAGCGAATACAACGCCTACACACGCCCGTTGGGAATGTGCCACCACCAGTTGATCAGTGAAAACGTTGTTAGAAATTGCATTGGCTTTAACTACCTTATTCTTGAACGTCTACATAAAACCGCGAATCGGGCTTGGCGTCAAGCCCTTAATCACAAAAACAAGAAAGAAAAACGTATAAAAGTCTGGACGGCTCTATTGGTTGGCAGCTTGTTGTTGCTGCAACTGCTCAATTTTCTGCCAAAGCTCCTCGCTTTCTGCCGTCAGGTCGGCAAATAAACGCATATCGCCATTGCGCTGGGCGTACATCGCCTGTTCGAGTTTTTGATCGTAGGCCTTGCGTAGTTTTTTTACCGGATCGGATTTTAACCAGCCAAACATCATCGTTGCTCCATTAATTTGATGGTACAGCATACGTCAGGATGCTGAAAAAGGTTCACTGTCCTTGAATGGCCTGTTTATGCGACAATAGCTACCTAATTAGAGGATGATATGAAAATAGATCTACATAGCCACACCAACCACTCAGACGGCCTGTTGCCGGTTGCTGAGTTGTTGGCGCGTGCAATCAGCTGCAACCTGGATGTGCTGGCCATTACCGACCATGATACGGTGAGTGCCTTGCCGCAGGCTGCGGCCTGGCTGACAGAAACTCAAGCACCGCTAACGCTGATTAACGGTGTAGAAATTTCTACCGCCTGGCATGAGTTTGAAATTCATATTGTCGGTTTAAATATCAACCCCGATTGCCCACAGTTCCTGGCGCGGTTGGCGTCACAACAACAGCGGCGGCTGCAGCGGGCCGAGGAAATGGCCCGCCGGCTGGAAAAAGCACAAATCCCAGGCGCATTAGAGGCGGTGTTGGCTGAGGTTGGCGATGGCGCCATTACCAGAAGTCATTTTGCACGCTTTCTGGTGAAAACCGGCCGTGCCGATTCGATGAATGCGGTATTCAAAAAGTACCTGGCGCGCGGTAAAACTGGCTATGTACCCAATAATTGGGTCGATTTAGCCAGTGCTGTACAATGGATCCATGATGCCGGCGGCCAGGCAGTGCTGGCGCATCCATTAAAATACAACCTGAACGGCCGCTATTTAAAGCGCCTGGTCACCGATTTCGCCGCAGCCGGCGGCGATGCGATGGAAATTATTTCCCCGCAACAAACGCCGGTGCAGCGGCGCGAGCTATGGGCGCTTTGCCAGCAACATCAGCTAACTGCTTCTGTCGGCTCGGATTTTCATCAACCAACAGCTTGGAATGAGCTTGGAAAGCATCTATATTTACCAGACGACGTCACGCCCGTTTGGGCCAGCTGGGGCCTGATCTCAAAACGCGCAGTCTCAGAATCCAAAGCAGAACCCCAGGCAGAACCAGAGTCAGAACTAAACCGTACAGCGGCCAAGTCCGCTGAAGCAACTATCAGCATGGATACACCAACATGAGCCAGTTTTTTCATATTCACCCGGAAAACCCGCAGCAGCGTCTGTTAAAGCAAGCGGTGCAAATTATCCAGAAAGGCGGTGTGGTGATTTTCCCAACCGACAGTGGGTATGCGCTGGGCTGTCATGTGGGCGATAAAACCGCTATGGATCGCATTATGCAAATCCGTCAGGTCAGCGGTGAACACCACTTTACACTGATGTGTCGCGATCTGTCGGAATTATCGGTATATGCCAAGGTGGAAAACACCGCCTTTCGACTGATTAAAAATAACACCCCCGGTGCCTACACCTTTATTCTGCGCGGTACCAAAGAAGTGCCTCGTCGGCTGTTAAATGAAAAGAAGAAGACCATCGGCCTGCGCATTCCGGAAAATAAAATCGCGCTGGCGCTCTTGGAAGAGCTGGCCGAGCCGTTATTGACCACCAGCTTAATTTTACCCGGTCAGGAATTTGCCGAGAGTGATCCGGATGAGATGCGGCATCAGCTGGAGCGGCAGGTCGATTTGATTCTGCATGGCGGTATTATCGGTGAGGACCCAACCACAGTGGTCGACTTATCGGAAGACGCACCGCAGATTATTCGTCAGGGCCGTGGCGATAGCCGGCCGTTTGAATAAGTAACGAGTTAAGATGGCTGAGCAGCTACCGCCGTTAACGATACAGCAACCGTTACCGCTGGCCTTTGTCCGCGGTGAGGCGGTACTGGAGCGGCCGGAAGATCTCTATATCCCGCCAGATGCGCTGGAGGTGCTGCTCGATACCTTTGAAGGCCCGCTGGATTTTCTGCTGTATTTAATTCGCAAACATAAGTTTGATTTGGTCGATTTGCCGGTAAACGAAATTACCCTGCAATATATGGAATATATTGAGCTGATGCAGGAGCTGAATTTCGAGCTGGCAGCCGAATATCTGGTGATGGCCGCCATGCTGGCGGAAATTAAATCGCGCCTGCTGTTGCCGAAAATCACTAACCTGGAAGACGATGAGCACGACCCACGCGCCGAGCTGGTGCGCCGCTTACAGGAATATGAAATCTTTAAACAAGCAGCGACCGATCTGGATGCCTTACCGCGCGATGAGCGCGACTATTTTACTGCTAAGGCCAGCCTGGCTGATAACTTCAGCCCTTTATTGATTTTACCGGATGTGGATTTTACGGAGCTGATCAGTGCCTTAAATGACATAGTCAAGCGTAGCAAGGCGCTGGCGCATCATCATATTCAGCGTGAACATTTGTCGACCCGGGAGCGGATGAGCCGTATTCTGGATTTACTGCAGCAGCGGCAGGGTTATCTGGAGTTTGCTGAATGCTTTGACTTAACTGAAGGCCGGGAAGGCGTGGTAGTGACCTTTTTAGCGATCCTGGAGCTAACCAAAGAAAAGCTGGTAGAGCTGATCCAGGTGGCGCCTTATGCACAAATTCATGTCAAACTGGCGCTAAGTGAGGCATAATGGCGCAGAAAATTAACGATATTCAATTACTGCAACTTGTCGAAGCTGCGATCTTTGCTGCCGAAAAGCCCCTTAGCCGCGCCGAATTGCAAGCCACAGTGCTGGAGGGCTTTAACGTCAGCGCGAAGCGGCTGCTACAATGTCTGAAACAACTGCAGGACGATTACAGTGCCCGTGGCATCCAATTGATGGAAACGGCCAGTGGCTACCGGTTTCAAACCCGCCCTGAATTAAGCGAACCGCTGGCCAGACTCTGGCCCGAGCGTTCACCGCGTTATTCGCGTGCGGTGCTGGAAACGCTAGCCTTAATTGCTTATCGCCAGCCCATTACCCGCGGTGAAATTGAGCAAATTCGCGGCGTATCGGTCAGTAGCCAGATTATGCGCACCCTGACCGAGCGCGGCTGGGTAAAGGTGGTCGGCCACAAAGAAGTACCGGGTCGGCCCGGGCTTTATGCCACTACTGAGGCCTTTTTAGATTACTTTGGCTTACGCCATTTAAATCAATTACCGCCATTAGCCGAGTTTGCAGCCTTGCAGCCGGCAGAAGCGGAATTATTAACCACCGTCGGGATGACAGGAGAGCTCCACTAATGAGTGAAAAATTACAGAAAGTTTTGGCCCGGGCCGGCATCGGTTCGCGCCGCGAAATGGAAGACTATATCAGCCGTGGCCGCGTGACCGTGGATGGTAAACCGGCTAGCCTGGGTGATCGGGTTACCCCGACTCAGGCGATCCGCGTTGATGGTCATCCGGTGCAGGTGGCAAGCGAAGAGCAGCAAGTCTGCCGGGTACTGGCTTATCACAAGCCCGAGGGCGAGATTTGTTCGCGTACCGATCCGGAAGGGCGGCCCACGGTATTCTCGCGCTTACCCAATATCAAGGGCGCACGTTGGATTGCCATCGGCCGGTTGGATATCAATACCTCAGGTTTACTGTTGTTCACCACTGACGGTGAGCTGGCTAACCGCCTGATGCACCCTAAATTTGAAGTCGAGCGCGAATATGCGGTGCGGGTTTTCGGTGAGATTAACGATGCCATGATCCAGCGTCTGCGCACCGGGGTGGAACTGGAAGACGGTAAAGCTAACTTTAAACGCATTAAAGCGCTGCCGGGCGAGGGGATTAACCGCTGGTTCCATGTGGTGCTTACTGAAGGCCGTAACCGTGAGGTACGCCGGATGTGGGAATCTCAGGGCGCGGTCGTTAGCCGGCTGATCCGGGTACGCTATGGTGATCTGTTGTTGCCTAAGCACTTACCTGCTGGTGGTTATACCGAATATCCCCTTGCTGAAGTCAACTATCTGCGTAACCTGGTCGGGTTAAAAGATGAAGTGGCCACGCTGGTAAAACCGGAAGATCGCACTGAGCGGCGTCGCCGCCTGGCTAGCATGAAACGGGCCGTGCGTAAGCATCAAATTGCCGAAAAAACGCCCGCTAAAAAAACTGAACCCAGCGCAAAACCCAACCGGGCAGAGCCGGCCAAAAAACCGACTGCGACTAAAGGTCAGACGGGTAGAGGCAATAGCACACAGCGGCAGTCAACCGGCAAAACCCCAACCCGAGAAGGTAGAGGCTAATTATTCACAGCAGACCCTGGCTCTCAGGATAATCAGGGTCTGACCACTTTATCCACAGCACTTTCTGCTTAAAAATGGTACCGGACCGACCC
>NZ_ALAB01000014.1 GCF_000280055.1 Alishewanella aestuarii B11
TCCCATCCGATATCCAGTACTTGCCTAAACCAAGGGCCACGAAATCCGGCGTCTGTAACGATAACCGGGCTTGCAGCTTGCCGGTAGTATTGCGTGAAGGCGCCTTAGAAATTGCTGATGAGTTTGGGGTTTATCTTTAGTCGCCAGGGAATGCACTTCCTCATAAAGGGTTATCGAGCGCCCCTCACATGCCAATGCGGCGCGCAGCAGGAAGAACTGCTGACCGGGCTCTAAGTCTGACCAGTCGACCAAAATCACTGGCTGTGCTTGATAACCTGCAAAATATCGGGCCAGTTGCTGATAAATGTGCGGTAACTCATAAAAAAGTTGCGTATTGGAGAGCAGGCGATCAGCACTTTTTATTCGATGCTTTTCATAGGCTTGCGTGTCAAGGTTCCGCCCAAGCGAAGTGACTGTGAGTTGCTGCTGGGTCGAGGCACTTAAGACTATATTTTGTAGCGCCTTGCGCCGGGCACTATGCATAGAAGGTGTGACAGCGTGAATGAAATTGGTTAGGATGTGCTGAACATTCATGGCGATTCCTGATTGTTTTTTTTGGCGAAAGATCTGATCATCGAGCGCCATGAATGTTCCCTTCCTATACCAATTTATTTAATCCTTTGTTTTATCATCCTATTTCGTGGGGATACCTCAGGGACCGACCAGTTACCTGCCTTAACGCACCTTGCTTTTGCGGATCAGCCGGTACAGCAACTCAGGTGATAGCCGGGCGATGAAAGCCGCCAGCTTTTCTTTAAAGCCGCCGATAACAATATAACTGTTACCTTTGCGCAATGCTTTCAGTGTTGCTGTAGCAAACTCGTCGGCAGTCATGGCTTTTGCCTGGGCATCATCCATTTTACCGAGCGCTTCGCCACTGCCGGTTAGTGCATTCATTGATACCGCGGTTTTCACAAAGCCGGGGAAAACCACCGCCACGCGAATACCCTGGTTATACAGCTCGGCCCGCACGCTATTGGCCCATAAGTGCAGCGCTGCCTTAGCAGCAGAGTAGCTGCCGCGGTATTGGGTACCGACTAAACCGGCGACACTGGAGATAAACACCAGCTGGCCGGTGCCTTGTTTTAACATCACCGACAACACCCGCCGACTCAGCGCCACCTGAGCAAAGTAATCAATTTCCATAATTTTGCGATCAGTGTCGCTGCTGGTATCCATCACTAGTGCGCGCTGACTGATCCCGGCGTTATTGATCAGCCAGTCCAGCCGGCCGTAGTGATGAATAATCTTATCAAGCGCTTGCTGCTGAGCATGCTCATCGCAGATATCCAACGGTACCGTTAAATGCCGTTCCGGTTGCGGCAGACTTTGTTGCACGCGCTCAAGCTCTGTTCTACGGCGGGCGCTCAGCACCACCTTGGCGCCGGCTGCGGCAAATTGCTTTGCCAAAGCTTCACCGATGCCCCCTGACGCACCGGTGATCCAGATCACCTTGTCTTGTAGCGATATTGTCATTGTTATGGCCATCTTAAGATACAGATGGCCGATGTTAGGGGATTTGCGGTGTGACTGTCAAAGTGAAGTCACGCTGACTGGTCAGACCCTACTCTTACCAAAGAAAAGGGAGTGCTGTGGATAAGTTAGCTGCCGACCCGGAATTTACGGCTAAAGTGGCGCTTAAACAGCATAATGGCACTGATACCCATCACCGGGGCGATAATCCAGCTAACCACTTGCCATTGACCAGTCAGCACTTCGGCCAGTAAGCGGCGGCCACCGGCGGCGAAAAAAGCCGTGTATAGCGCGATGCCGGTGCCAATCATCGAGGTAAAATGCTCGATAATCCATTGCCTGGGCTGAAGTTGAACAGTACGAATATATCGTAAGTTTCCGATGACGGCTGAAACGCCAACACCACTAAAAACCATCGATAACACGTCGCCGGCTCTGAAGCCAACGATAGCCAGGACAATACTGCCTGCCAATAACAGCCATACAGGACCTTGATAAGTCCAAACCCGCAGCTGTGACAACTGTGTTTTTACTTTCAGTACAGCATAAGCATGGCGCACTGTAACCCAGGTTAGTAAACTCAGTTGAAAAAGAAAAAAAGAAAACTGACGGCGTTCAGAAATAAATTTCTCCAACTGCGCTGCAGTCCAGTTTGGATTCTGGCCATAAACCAGGGTTGGGCTATAAAGCACCATCAGGCACATCAGAATGCCTGAGCCGGCAATCAGCAGCATTAGCTGATAGTAGAGCTTGCCAGCGGTATTATGCAGCATACTGCCTTTAGCGCTGACTACCGGCACCCAAAACAGCACCAGACAAATCGCGCCCAGGGCAATGTGAAGAATAAGCAGGGTAGTATGTAAGTAGTTCATGTTATGCCTCCTCTGGCTAGGAACATAGCCAATTTACGGCTGAGGCGGCTTTAACACAGGTGCCAGAAGTCAGGATTTTCAGACATGACTTTCGGCCTATTGCAGAAGTTAAAGCTAGCGTCATAATAGGTGAATGAAATTACGCTTTCCGTTAGCGACCTTAGCTGGGGTAATTACCTGGCTGTTAGTGTCCGGCATTACCCTACTACTGCTGCAAAGGCTGCCATCACCGCAACCGATGCTGGCAGCATCTTTACTATTACTACTATACGGTGTCTGTTTTGTCTTTTTAACTCAGGAACAACATCCACTCGGATTAACAGGACGCTATGGTAGGCTGTTATTGCTGACTGCCTTGGTCGCGGCCTTTACCCTGCAGTGGGTTTTGCCGACTGGTTATTTTGATTATCTGGCCATCCTCACAGTAATTTGGGTGTCTTTACTGCCGCATATCATGTCACAGCAGAAGGCTATGATACTGACAGCGCTGATCGTTATACTCTGGTTTAGTTTACAAGCTTATCTTGAGCAACGCAGTCTGTGGATCTCGGCAGCGTTGTACGGTAGTTTTCATCTCTTTGCGGTACTGATGCAAACTGCAATCAAGGCTGAAACCGAGGCGCGCGCTGAATTAACAGAAAAGCATCGCCAACTACTGGCCGCGCAACAACTATTACAGCTGGCCTCACGCGCGGAAGAGCGTAATCGGATCGCCCGCGATCTGCATGATTTATTAGGACATCATCTGACGGCGCTGACGATACAATTGCAGGTTGCCAGTTATCAGTGTGATGGCGAGGCCAAACTACAGGTTGAGAAAAGCCTGCAGCTGGCCAGACTGTTACTCTCTGATGTGCGCGAAGCGGTATCCGCGATGCGCGACAGTTCCGAGCTGGATTTAAAGCAGTTGTTTGCCCCCTTGCTGCAGCATTTACCGGATAGCTTGCAGGTTGAGCTGGATATAGCACCCAAATTAAAAGCCAGCTCCTTAAATCAGGCTCAGCATCTACAGTATCTGGTGCAGGAAGCCATCAGTAATACCCTAAAACATGCCAATGCCAGCTGCTTGTGGATCCATGCCAGGGAGGCAGAGCAGGGCATCGCCTTAGAGATTAAAGATAATGGTCAGCTAAAGGCAAACTGGCAGCCAGGTAACGGTCTGATTGGCATGCGCGAGCGCGTTGCCGAATGTGGCGGCAAGCTGCATCTTGCCGCTGATGCCGGAAGTCTGGCGTTACAAATCTGGTTACCTCAGGCAGGAGTGGCCGATGTTTAAAGTGTTATTAGTCGACGATCAGAAGCTGATCCGTGATGGCATTCGCAGCTTGCTGGCGATATCCGGTAAGGTCGAAGTGGTCGGCGAAGCCTGTGATGGCAGTGAAGTCGTAGCACTGTGGCAAAGCTGCCAACCCCAAGTTATCCTGATGGATCTGTCGATGCCGAAAATGGATGGCATCGCCGCCATTAAAGCCTTGAAAGCAGCCGGCAGCGATACGCCGGTGCTGGTATTGACCACCTTTGACGACCATGAGTTGGTACTGCAAAGCCTGCAAGCCGGCGCCCGTGGCTTTCTATTAAAGGATGTGTCGCTGGACACGCTAATCAAAGCCATAGAGAGCCTGGCGGCCGGGGGCAGCTGTTTTCAACCTACTATTACTGAGCGCTTATTGCAGCAATTACCCGGCAGTGCCGATACTCAGTACCGCAAGCCGGCGTTGCCAGAGCCGCTAACGGATAAAGAGTTAGAGATTTTACGGCTAATGGCGGCTGGCTACAGTAATAAAGAAATTGCCAGCGCCTTGTTTAAATCTGAAGGCACAGTAAAAAACCAATGCTCGACCATTTTAGGTAAGCTCGGGGTGCGGGATCGCACCCGAGCCGTATTACTGGCTTTGGAGCTGGGCCTTATCACCCCTTAAACTTATCCACAGCACTCCGGCACCGGTCTGACCAGTTTATCCACAGCACTCCGGTACCAGTCCGACCAGTTTATCCAGACGTCTCTATTGCCGTTGGGAAGAGCTGGTTCTGACCAGCTAGCTGCGATAGCCGTTGGGGTTGTGTTTCTGCCAGCGCCAGGTATCGCGCACCATATCGTCCAGTGTCTTCTCTGTTTTCCAACCCAGTAAAGTCAGCGCTTTGGTTGGCTCAGCATAACAGACGGCAATATCACCGGGGCGACGCGGCGCAATCTGATACGGCACCGCTACCTGATTCACTTCGCTAAAGGCGTTAACCATATCCAGCACGCTGTAGCCAACGCCGGTACCGAGGTTAATCGCCTCAATACCTTTTCTCTGTTCCAGATATTGCAGCGCCTTTAAATGGCCATTGGCTAAATCCACGACATGAATATAATCGCGCACGCCGGTACCATCTTTGGTCGGATAATCGTTACCAAACACATTGAGTTGTTGGCGTTTGCCGACCGCGACCTGGGAAATAAACGGCATTAGATTATTCGGAATGCCATTAGGATCTTCGCCGATCTGGCCACTTTCATCAGCACCGACCGGGTTAAAGTAGCGCAGCAGGGCAATAGACCAGTCTGGTTCGGCCTTTACCAGATCTTCCAGAATTAGCTCAATCATCAGCTTACTCTGGCCATAAGGATTGGTAGCCGAGCGGGGCGAGGTTTCTTTGATCGGCACTTCTTTGGCATCACCATAAACGGTGGCCGAAGAGCTGAATACCAGCTTTTTGACATTAAAATGCCGCATCACACGGCACAGGGTAACAGTACCCGAGACGTTATTGTCATAATAATGCAGGGGCAGTTCGGTCGATTCACCCACCGCCTTTAAACCCGCGAAATGAACCACCGCGCTAATTTTATACTGGCTGAATACTGCCGTAAGCGCCGCCTGATCGCGAATATCACCGGTAATACTTAACAGCGTGCGCCCGGCAAGTTGTTCTACCCGCTTTAGCGACTCTGCCGAGCTGTTACTAAAATTATCAAAGCTAATCACGTTATAGCCGGCGCGCAGCAAACACAGTGCTGTGTGGCTACCGATGTAACCAGCACCGCCGGTCAGCAAAATATAAGAGCTCATAGGCAATCCTTTGGCTAAAAAACGAAACAGTTAAGGCAAGACTTTTTTATAAGGTTTAACAGTAGCCTTAACATAAACGCCTGCTGCCCAATACGGGTCAGCCGCGGCCCAGGCTTCTGCTTCTGCTAACGAGGGGAATTCAGCCACCACCAGTGAGCCGGTAAAGCCGGCTGCGCCCGGATTGTCCGAATCAATGGCGGGCAGCGGGCCTGCCATTAATAGCCGCCCCTCAGTTTTTAATTGCTCCAGACGGGCTAAATGCGCTGGCCGGGCTTGTAACCGTTTTTCCAGACTATTGGCCGCATCTTCGGCATAAATCATATAGAACATGTTAAAACTCGCTACGCTAGAAATTCTGGCTGCACCTTAGCAGATTTGAGCCTTAAAACCAATTCAGGCCGGCAGGTCGGGCTAGGATTTCCCGCCACAGGCTGTTAGCATGAAGGCGCTTTTTCTAACAATAACTAAAAAAATCCATTCAGGGAGTCCACCCACGCATGAAACGTGAACAATTCAGTTCCAGCCTTGGCTTTATTCTGGCCGCGGCCGGCTCCGCCGTTGGTATCGGTAATCTGGTCGCCTTTCCGGTAATGGCCAGTAAAAATGGCGGCGCCGCTTTCCTTATCATGTACGCGATTTTCGTGTTCTTTATTTGCTTACCGGTGATGCTAGCCGAGATGAGCCTGGGGCGTCACACGCGGCAAAACCCACTTGGCGCTTACACCCAAATTGGCCAAAACCGGGCCTGGCGTACTGTGGGTTGGTTATCGGTGATTACGCCCTTTATGATTGGGGTGTTCTATCTGGTGATCACCGTCTGGATCGCCGGTTACCTCGGTAAGGCGCTGCTTGGTCAGCTTGATCAACTTGCTGACCCTAATGGCTTCGGCGCCTTTATCAATAGTAATGAGCTGTTCGTGTATATGGCCATCGTCGTGGGTTTAACCTTTTTGATCCTGCAAGGCGGTGTGAAAAAGGGCATTGAAAAAGCCACCACCATCTTGATGCCAACATTGTTTATTATGCTGATTTTGTTGGTTATTTATGTGCTAACCAAAGAAAATGCCATGCTGGGTGTTAAGTTTTTCCTGATCCCGGACTTCACTAAGCTCACCGGGCAGGTATTAAATGGCGCGCTGGCGCAGGCATTCTTCTCCTTGTCGCTGGCAATGGGGATTCTGATCACCTATGGCTCTTATATCCAAAAACATGACAATATCGTCTCAGCCGGTAAAACGGTAGCCGGCTTATCCTTGCTGGTTGCGGCCTGCTCAGGTTTGTTGATCTTGCCTGCAGTGTTCTCGTTTAATCCGGACATTCAAATAGCCGAACTGTCAGAATCCAGCATTGGTATGATTTTTATGTTCCTGCCAAAAATCTTCTTGGCATTGCAGGCTGACATAGGCTATTTCGGTGCCTCCTTTATTGCTGCTTTTTTCTTCTTGCTGGTGTTTTTTGCCGCCATGACCTCGCTGGTGTCGATTATCGAGGTGCCGGTGGCCAGCGTGATGGATGGTAAGGGATTAAGCCGGCGCAAAGCGCTGTACTCATTGGGGGGGGCCATGGTGCTGCTGGCGGTAGTCTGTGCTTTGTCGTTTGGCCGTATTGATTGGCTGAGCAATATTCTAAGCTACGGCGGCAACAACAAGTCTTTCTTTGATTTGGTTTACGATATGTTTTACGAAACCATTCTGCCATTAAATGGCTTCCTGCTCTGTTTGTTTGTGGTTTACCGCTGGAAAGCACACAATCTGGATAAAGAAATCGCCGACGGTAATCCGGGTTTTGCCGGCACAGTGCTGCAGAAATACGTTAACTTCTCGTTGGGTACTTTTATCCCACTGATCCTGTTAATTATTTTTGTGAATACCGTCTCGACCATTTATTTCGGTAAAAACTTACTGTTCTAACTGGTCAGACCGGTACCGGAGAATAATATGAACGCCTCCACTAAAGCGTCAGGGGCGGTTATCTGAAAAGATGGATACCCCTGGTCACGGCATCGTGTGCCAAAATGGTCGTTATTAACGACAGACAGCAGGGGTATCCGAGATGAAGCTTAATGTATTCGGCGTTGATATTGCAAAAGATGTTTTTCAAATTCACTGGGTAGACAAAGCGGGCAAAGCGCGCTCAGAGAAGGTGAAACGACAGCACTTTTTGGAGTGGTTCAGCAATAAGACGTCATCACTGATTGCCATGGAAGCCTGCAGTGG
>NZ_ALAB01000015.1 GCF_000280055.1 Alishewanella aestuarii B11
AGATACCGTCCGGAGTGTAAGGACTAAAGTCGCGGAAATCATTAGGGTCAGCGGGGGCGCGCCCCGCATTAATAAGACCGGATATAGTGCCGCAGCCCATCCAAACTCAGCACACGTTAAAAACCCTTGCAAAGGAGGCGTTCATATAGTGCTGTGGATAAACTGGTCGGAGTGGTACCGGAGTGCTGAGGATAAATCAGGCCTGAGTGGCGATCAGGCTGGTACGTCGGCTGCCAAGGGTGTCGGGAATTTTCCCAAGCTGGCAAGCCGCCTGACTAACATTAAGCCCCTGCGCCTGACAACGCTCAGTCAGCAGCGGTAAAAATTTTTCTGCTTGTTGTAGTGCGGCGGGCTGGTCAGTATAAAACTGTAACTGCAGATCCTGCGCCGCCAGCTTAGCCACTACCAGTAATTGGCCATAGTGCCCCAAATCAAACTTCATCGTCAGTTGCCAGTGTTTTTGTTTGCCAGCGCCGTTCTTCTCTTTCGCTTCCCGTTGTTCCAGTAAGATCTCGCTGATCCGGCTTTCCTGCTGTTGCTGCAATGCCAGTGGAATAAACCACTGTTGTTGCAGCTGTGGCAGATCGGCATTTTGTAACTGCGATAACTGCAGCAAGCTACTGTGACTGCCCAGTGCCCGCAGCAGCTGACTGGCTTGCTGACTATCCAACTGACCGATCTGCTGCGCCATAGTCTGAGTGGCACTATTGCTGCGGGCTGCTTGCGCTGACGGTTGTCGCAACAAATGCCCCAGCAATAGCTGAATGGCAATAGCCAGGGTACCGGCGCCGGTACTGGTGTTGGGCTGCAATTGCAGCGGTTGAAATTGCAGCACCGCCTGTAACTGCTGCTGCACTTCCGCGACAGTTAAAACGCGTTGCCCATCCGGTTGTGCTTGCCTGATCTGTTGTAGCAGGGCAACGACAGCCGGCGGCATCTCCGGCAGTGCTGCCAGCCGCGCCGGGCTGCTGCTAAGTAAAGGTAACAGTTGCCGCCAACCCTGCTCGGCGACGGCAGTGCTGTTATTCAGATTTACCGCTGTCGGGCGCTCTGTGGCAGAGGTTTGCCATGGCAAGGGCTTTAGCAAGTCTTTCTGACTTAACTGCAGTTGCTGCTCGGCGGCAATCGGCAGAATACTCAGGCTGCCGGCCGGGCTTTTGCTCGCGGCAGTATTATTGGTTAACTGGTTTAACAGTTGTAGTGTGACGGTCTGCGGCGTAGTCGTGATGCCTGCAAGTAGTTTAAATGGCTCGCCGGCCAGTTGTGGCGGTGCTTCACCACGACTAAGCTGCTGTTGTAATAACGCCAGCTGTTTTGGGTCCTGTAATAGGCGCAGCTGTGCGCTGCTAAGCGGTACCTCTGTTGCGACACCTGCCAGCACTTTAACTTGTAGCTGCACCCCACCATCGGCCAGCGGTTGCATTTGCAGCACTAACGGAACACCGCTGGGGATGGCTGGGAGTTGTTGCAGTGGCAGACGCACCGGGCCTTGCGTAGTTTGGATCAATAATTCCGGCCCTTGCTTGGCGTTTATTTGTAAACGGGCGAAATAATCGGCGCCAGCCTGCAGTTTGGCGCTGCTTAACTCAACTTTTACGCCACTGAGTTGTTGCAGGGCCTGATCCAGGTTCAGGGGTTTCATCGTGCTCTCCTGACTCGTCGCTGTTGACCATTGTTTCATTAGCGGCAGTTTGTCTGCAACTAAGCTTTGTAGCAAGGTCGGATCTTTTAGCGCACTGAGCGGTAAAGTTAAACTTTTTGCGGGTTGTTCGGGTTGAATGCTTAGCTCCCCGCTGGCATTCAGGTTCAGCAGCAACGGAATTTTTGCCGCCAGCAGCGTACTGAGGGCAGACGTCAGAACCGGGCTACCGGCCAGGCTGGGTGTTTCGCCGCGGTTAAGTTGTTGGGTAAGCAGGGCCAGCGCCTTGGGATCTTGTAACACAGCAACTTGGGCCGGGGTAAGAGGCACCGTGACGCTGGCTGCTGACAGGTTCAGATTTAGCTGTAGCGATGTTCTCTGGCTTAAGCTGACACTCACTGTAAGGGGCTGAGTCAGCGGCAGTGCTGGTAAATGATGCAGTGGCAAGCGCAGTTCACGCCCGCCAACTTGCAGGCGTAGCACGGGGTCAGCATCTTGTAGCAATTGCGCCGGGTAGGGCGTATTCAGTGACAGTTGGGGTTTTTGTGGCGACGGCGGCAACGGTGCCCCAACGGATAATGGCTGTAGTGGATCCATCAACCACATATCCCGGTAAGCCGAATGCAGCGGCGCCATAACTTTCCAGACCTGAGCTTGGCTTTCACCAAAAGTGCTACGGCTGAACTGGTCAGACCGGTACCGGAGTGCTGTGGATAAGTTGCGTGGAAGATACTGATCTGGATCATGGCTAAGTACCGGTTCTGATTCGTATTCGCCGCCTGTTGTGCTACTATGCGCGCAATTTTTTGCAGAGTCGATAGTTAAGGCCAGTGGATCTTACTCAGTCAACTTTAAATCACACCCCAGCCGCGCTGCTCAGTGCCAGCGGGCTTAGCTGTGTCAAGCAGGACAGGGTGCTATTCGAGCAATTATCGCTCAGTGTCAGCGCCGGGCAGCTATTACAAATCAAAGGCAAAAATGGCGCCGGCAAAAGCAGCTTATTACGTATTCTGGCCGGCTTGGCCAGACCAGAAGAAGGCGAGCTGTATTATCAGGGGCGTCCGCTATCTGACGTCAGTGCCGATTACGCGGCTAACCTGTGCTTTATTGGTCATCACAGTGGTATTCACGAGCAACTAACTGCACTGGAAAATTTACGCTTCTGGCGTGCGGCAACTGATCTGAAGCCGGCCGATGATCTGGCGTTGCTGGCCAGTTTAGGGCTGGCAGGCTTAGAGGATATTCCGTGCCGGATGTTATCGGCCGGACAGCAGCGCCGGGTATCACTTGCCCGGCTTTGGGCCAGCCGGGCACAGCTTTGGATCCTGGATGAGCCTTTCACCGCGCTGGATCAAACGGCCATCGGCACCTTGCAACAGCACTTTATCGCCCATTTAGAGCAGGGCGGCGCCATTATTCTGACCACCCATCAGCCGCTTAGCCTGCAGTATGCCGGGCTCTTTGCCCTGGAGATCCACTACCGATGGTAAGCTACGGCGTCTTTTTACAACGCGAACTGCGGCTACTGGCCCGGCAAAAGTCTGATTGGCTCAATCCGGTACTGTTTTTTATCATAGTGTTGACCCTGTTCCCGATAGGTGTTGGCCCGGAGCCCAATATGCTGCGTATAATGGCACCGGGGATAGTCTGGATCGCGGCACTGCTTAGTGTGTTACTCGCTGCCGAGCGGCTGTTTAAGGATGACTACCGTAACGGGGTGATAGAGCAACTGGTGGCAGCCCGGCACGCATTACAGCCCTTTGTACTGGCGAAAATCAGTGCTAACTGGCTAAGCACCGGCTTGCCGCTGGTACTGTTGTCACCGCTGGTGGCGCTGTTGTTTAATCTGGAGCTGCCGGCATTGCAGGCGATGGCGTTAACTCTGCTGCTTGGCACCCCGGTGCTGAGTTTATTGAGCGTGTTAGGCGCGGCCATTACGGTTTCTGCCGATAAGGGTGGGATTTTACTGGCACTGCTGATTCTGCCGCTGTATATTCCGCTGCTAATTTTTGCCAGTGCGGCGATTGAAGCTGCCAGCATGGGATTAGCATATCAGGGACAGTTGGCAATTTTACTGGCAATCGTATTGTTTGCGCTGGCACTGGTGCCGATGGCAGTGTGCAGTGCGCTTAAGATAAATGTGAGCTGATATGTTTAAGTGGTTACATCCGCTGGCCAAGCCAGAAACCCTTTATCATTTTTGCGGTAAACTTTCGCCCTGGTTAATGGCTGCCGCACTCTTTACGCTGCTGCTTGGTAATATCTGGGGCCTTGGCTTTACGCCAACCGATTACCAGCAAGGTGACAGCTACCGTATTATCCATATCCATGTGCCGTCGGCCATTATGTCGATGGGGGCCTATATGGCGATGGCGATCGCTGCTTTTACTGCTCTGGTTTGGCAAATTAAAACCGCACAATGGGCGGTGCTGGCAATAGCGCCTATTGGCGCGGTGTACACCGCCATTGCTCTGCTGACCGGTATGGCCTGGGGTGAACCGATGTGGGGCGCCTGGTGGGTATGGGATGCACGCTTAACATCACAGCTCATCCTGTTATTTTTATATTTTGGAGTAATGGCATTACATGGTGCCTTCTCTGACCGGCAAACCGGGGCTAAGGTAGCCAGTTTACTTGCAGTAATTGGTACCATTAATCTGCCCATTATTCACTTTTCAGTTGAATGGTGGAATACCTTGCATCAGGGTGCAACTATCACCAAATTTGCCAAGCCGTCGATTGATCCCAGTATGTTATGGCCATTATTAATGAGTTTACTGGCCTTTAAGCTAGTGATGTTATGGTTAACCTGTGTAAGGTTGCGTACTGCCATTCTGGAAAACGAGCAGCACAGGCCCTGGGTAAAACAACTGGTGGGTAAAGTATGATGCACAGTCTTGTTGAATTCGCACTGGTTTTTAGTGCCGCTGCAGAGATCCCGCAGAAACTTTTTGGTCTTTTTCCGTTCTATTTCGCCAGCTTTAGCGATTTTCTACAAATGGCGAGTAATGGTGTCAGTTATGCCTTTTATGTTTGGCTGGCCTATGCGTTAACCTATCTTTTGCTAATTGGGTTAATCATCTGGAGTTATTTTAATCATCGGCAATTTAAACAGCAGCTCGAAGCAAAATTGGCACGCGAGCAACGTGTTAAGCAGTATCAGGAGCAACAGACCTAATGCAATCAAGACGTCAGAAACGCCTGTTTTCCATCATCCTGGTGATTGGCCTGATGGCCGGTGCCGTTGGCGCCATGCTATATGCGCTGAGTCAGAATATTAATTTGTTCTATACCCCGGGCCAGTTGGTTAGTGGCACAGGCCCAAATAAAGTGAAGCCCGAGGTAGGGCAAAGGTTGCGTCTGGGTGGCATGGTAGTGCCGGGCACGGTACAGCGTGATGAAACCAGTTTACGGGTGCGTTTTGATTTAACCGATGATAGCGGTGAAATCGCGACCATTGAGTATGACGGTATTCTGCCGGATCTGTTTCGCGAAGGGCAGGGCATAGTCGCGCAGGGCATATTGAAAGCCCCAACGCTACTGGTTGCCTCGGAAGTATTAGCTAAGCATGACGAAGAATATATGCCGCCGGAAGTGGCCGAAGCGGTAAAAGGCATCCGCCATGTGCCACCCAGCCAGTGGCAGCAGAATCCACCGCAAAACCCGCAGCAAAATAATAGTAGCAGTACTGGCAACTACGGAGGCTAGGCGATGATCCCTGAATTTGGTCAGCTGACGCTGACATTCGCCTTTGCGCTGTCGGTACTGCTGGGTGTTATTCCACTGATTGGCAGCTATACCGCCAATGAGCGGGCACTGCTGGTGGCTAAACCTTTATCGGTAGGCTTGTTTGTATTTACGCTGTTGGCCTTTCTGGCGTTAAGTTGGGCCTTCTACCACGATGATTTTACCGTCATTAATGTCGCTTCCAACTCCAGCTCAATTTTGCCCTGGTATTTTAAGCTAACGGCAACCTGGGGTTCGCACGAAGGCTCGATGCTGCTATGGGTGATGATCCTGGCCGCCTGGACCGCCTTGGTGGCGCAGTATTCCAAAGGTCTGCCATTGCTGATGCAGGGACGGATCCTCGGCATTATGGGGCTTATTAACGTTGGTTTTATTGCCTTCTCGTTGTTTATGTCCAACCCCTTTGAGCGCAGCCTGCCGTTTTATCCGGTAGAAGGCAGCGATCTTAACCCCTTGCTGCAAGACTACGGCATGATTATCCATCCGCCGTTGCTGTATATGGGCTATGTTGGATTTGCGGTGTCCTTTGCTTTTGCCATTGCGGCGCTGCTCGGTGGCAAGTTCGATAGTACCTGGGCACGCTGGGCAAGGCCCTGGACCCTGGCGGCCTGGTTGTTTTTAACCCTGGGCATTATGCTGGGTAGCTGGTGGGCTTATAAAGAGCTGGGTTGGGGCGGTTGGTGGTTCTGGGATCCGGTTGAAAATGCCTCCTTTATGCCCTGGCTCGTCGGTACTGCCCTCATTCACAGTCTGGCGGTGACCGAAAAGCGCGGCACCTTTAAATCCTGGACCGTACTTTTAGCACTGGGTGCCTTTTCGCTAAGCTTAATGGGCGCTTTTTTAGTGCGTTCCGGCGTCTTGGTGTCGGTGCATTCCTTTGCTGCCGATCCGGAACGCGGAGTGTTTTTACTGATTTTCCTGCTATTGGTGATTGGCGGCTCGCTGCTGCTGTACGCCAGCCGAATGCATTCAGTGCGCAGCCAGGCCCGTTATGAGCTGTTCTCGCGCGAAGTGATGCTGTGGGGGAATAACGTCTTTCTGCTCACCGCTACCCTGGTGGTGTTGCTGGGTACCCTGTTTCCGCTGGTACATAAAGAACTGGGTCTGGGCTCAATTTCGATTGGTGAGCCGTTTTTTAACCAGATGTTCTACTATCTGAATATTCCTTTCGCACTGTTACTGGGCTTAGGTCCCTGGGTGCGCTGGAAGCAGCAAAAAGCAGCACCGCTGTTAAAGCCGTTATCGCTGGTGGCTATTTTTGCGCTGATACTGGCGCTGGGTACTATGGCCGCCACCCAAAGCATCGCCGCTAATCTGGCGCTACTTGGTTTGTTGCTGGGTGCCTGGGTTGGTGTATCGGCCTTGTTTGAAATTTATCAGCGTTTACAACAGTTTGGCTCAGTAACTGCCGGTGTAGCTAAATTACAGGCATCGCATTACGGCATGACAGTGGCGCATATCGGTTTTGCGGTAATGATCGTCGGTATTGCTATGACGCTGACGTACAGCGAAGAGCGTGATGTGCGGATGGCAATTGGCGATCGGGTAGTACTGGCCGGCTATGAGTTTGAATTACAGGATGTGTATAAACTAAATGGCCCTAACTACGGCGGCGAAGCGGCCGAGCTCGATGTTCGCACCGTTGATGGGCGCTATGTTACCCACTTACATGCCGAGAAGCGCGAGTACAACATTCAGCGCATGGTGATGACCGAAGCGGCTATCCATGCCCGCTTAAGCCGCGATCTTTATGTGTCGTTGGGCGAAGCGCTACCGGGAAATGCCTGGGCGATTCGGGTTTACGTAAAACCCTTTGTGCGCTGGATCTGGCTTGGCGGCCTGTTAATGGCTATCGGTGCCCTGATTTCGTTATTGGATAAACGCTACCGCCGTACCGGCACCCAAGCGGGAGCCCAACATGCGTAAAGTCCTGTTTTATATTCCGTTACTGGCGTTTCTGGGTTTGTCGTTGTTTTTGCTCAGCGGCTTATTTTCTGATCCGCGCGAGCGTGACTCTGCCATTATTGGCAAGCCGCTGCCGCAATTTGCCCTACCGGACTTGATGAGCCCAGAGCAAATCTGGACGCCAGAGAACCTGAAAGGCGAGGCTTACCTGCTAAATGTTTGGGGGATCTGGTGCCCAACCTGTAATGCTGAGCTCGGTTATATGAGCCAGCTGCGCAACGAGCAGGGGGTGCGGATTATTGGCTTGTACTATGTATTGCCGGAAGATCCGATGTTCGGTGAAGTGTTCGACTTAGCCAAACTGCAAGCCGATGTGCAAAGCCGCTTGCAGGCCTTTGGTGACCCCTATCAGTTCAATATTCTGGATCGCCAGCGTCGCTTGTCGCTGGATTTGGGCGTCAGCGGTGCTCCGGAGCATTTTATTGTCGATGCCAACGGCATAGTGCGGGCGCATCATATCGGTGATATCAACCCGCAGGTGTGGCGCAGTAAGCTGGCACCAATTTATCAGCAATGGGCGGCCAAACCATGATAAGACTCGTAATGGTGTTATGCCTGCTGGCGGCAGCACAGCTGCACGCCAGCACCAGTCAGGAGCTGTTGCAGTTTGAGTCTGAGCAGCAACGGCGTCTGTATGCGCAGTTAACGGCCGAGCTACGTTGCCCGCAATGTCAGAATCAGAATATCGCCGACTCCAATGCCGTGGTCGCGGTCGATATGCGCGAAAAAACCCATGAACTGGTGTTACAGGGCTATAGCCGGCAGCAGGTACTGGATTTTATGATCGACCGCTATGGCAACTTTGTGCATTATCAGCCGCCGGTCAATTCGATCACCATTTGGTTGTGGCTATTACCTGTACTGGTGCTGGTTAGCTTGTTGCTGTTTCAACTGCGCCGCCGTGCGCTACAACGCAATATGCAGGGCGCTGAACAGCCCTGCGAGGAGACAGCGCCAGCAAGCCAGCAACAGGCCGCGCTGGATCAGCAACTGGACCAAATTATTGAACGCTACCGGAGTACCAAACCATGATGTGGCAGCTATTCGCCGGCGCACTCGCCATGTTGGCGTTAAGTGCCATTTTTATTTGCTGGCCCCGCCGTGCCAGCGCTCAGAATAATCAGACTCCGGCGCAGTTATTCGAAGAACGCCTGCAATTATTGGCCTTGGCCCGGGATGCCGGTGAGCTGGCAGAGCAGGATTTCAGCACCGCTGCGGCCGAGTTAAAACAGCAGTTTTTGGAGCAGGAACAGCAGGCGATACGCTATCAGCAGCCGCGGCATAAGGCCATGTTTCATCTGACGCTGGTGCTGTTAACGGCTGTAATTGTCGGGCTGACCTATAGTCAGAATGGCCACTACCGCCAGCTTGGCGACTGGGAATATGCACAGCAAAATTTACCGGCCTTTGGTCAGCGCGCGTTGCTGGGGGAGGGCGAACCTATGGGTGAGCGTGATATGCAGTTATTCTCGCTGGCGCTGCGCACCAAGCTGGCAAAAGAGGGGGATGATGCCATTGCCTGGATGCTGCTGGGTCGGGTGTGGATGACACTTGGCATGCTGGAGGAAGCGGTAGAGTCGTTTGAGCGCTCGTTAAAGCTGATGCCGGAGCGTACGCCGGTGTTGATTAGTTACAGTCAGGCCCTGATTATGCTGGGTGGCGATTTGAATCTGGCCAAAGCCGGCCAGAGTGTCGCCAAGGTATTAATGCGCGAGCCGGAAAACATCGATGCTATTTCGCTGATGGCGTTAATCGCCTATGAGCGCGGTGACAACGAACAAGCGACCGCCGCCTGGCAGTTATTGGCAGACAGGTTAGAGCCGGATGATCCGCGGTTAGTGGTGGTGCAGGAACGTTTGAACGAATTAAAAGCTGCGGCGTCTGAGACATTGGTCAGCAGCTCCGCTGCACAGACCGCTGGCCGTTCAGTAAGCTTGACGTTACAAGTCAGTAATGAGCTCGCCACCGCGCATCCGGACGCCGTACTGTTGGTCTTTGTCAGAGCCGCAGGCGGACCGGCCGTGCCTTTGGCCGCGAAGCGTTTACCGATGCAGGCGGGAGTGCTGAATGTTACCCTGACGGTCGACGATGCGATGCAGCCGGGTTGGGATCTGAATCAGGCTGAACTTATTGAAGTGGTAGCGCGTATGGCAGTGTCAGGTTCAGTGGAGCGCACTGCTCAGGATGTTGAAGTGGTATCAGCGCCGCTGGAGTTTACAGCAACTGATCTTCGTTTAGCCTTAACTCTGGAAGAGTAATATGTTATCTCCGATAAAAAGTGTCGCGCTGTTGCTAACGGCGGTATTGCTAACTGGCTGTGCCAGCTCAAAACAAGCAGAGCAGCAAGCCGCGACAGCTGGAACTGCCGGGCAACAAGCGCCGAAGACTGTCGTGTATGACGATCCGCGTGATCCCTGGGAGCGGGTGAACCGGCCATTATTTGACTTTAACCTCGATGTGCTGGACGAGTATCTGCTGCGCCCGGCAACGGTCGGCTATATGACGATAGTGCCCAAGCCTGCGCGCAAAGGCCTGAAGAATGTGGTCGATAATCTCGGTGAGCCGGCCAGTTTTCTAAACAGCATATTGCAAGCCAAGCCGGAAAAAGCCGCAGTGAGCGCTGGCCGTTTTCTGGTAAACAGCACCGTTGGCATCGTCGGCTTATTTGATGTAGCCAGAAAAATGGGCCTGGAACCGGCCGATGAAGACTTTAACCAGACTCTGGCCGTCTGGGGCGTTGGTGATGGCCCTTATTTAATGGTGCCGGCGCGCGGCCCAACAACAATCCGCGGTACCGCGGGCGGTATTGTTGATAACCTGTATTTCCCGCTGGGCTTGTTAAATACCCCGCTAACCCTGACCCGCGCGGCGATTATGGCGCTGGATGCCCGCGAAGAGCTGATGCAGGTGGAAGACATGCTGAACAACTCGCTTGATCCTTACTCGTTTGTCAAGGAAGCCTACTTCCAGCGCCAACGCTTTAAGATCTACGACGGCAACCCACCGCCACCGGAAGAAACCCTGGATGACGACACCCTCGATTTCCTCGACGAAATCGAATAACTTATCCACAGCACTCCGGTACCGGTCTGACCAGTTTATCCACAGCACTCCGGTACCGCTCTGACCAGCTGGCAAACCTAACCAGGTTAAGAAACAGAGGGACAAAATGATTAAAGTACTAAGCGTGTTCGGTACCCGGCCAGAAGCCATCAAGATGGCGCCGCTGGTTAATCAGTTAAAGCAGGATGCCGCCTTTGATAGCCGGGTCTGCGTCACCGGTCAGCACCGGGAAATGTTGGATCAGGTATTAAAACTCTTTGAGATCAAGCCTGAGTACGATCTTGCTATCATGAAGCCTGGTCAGGACCTGTATGATGTTACGACCAGTATTCTGTTAAATATCAAACCGGTACTGCGTGAGTTCCAGCCGGATATCGTCTTGGTACACGGTGATACCAGTACGACCTTTGCCGCTGCGCTGGCCTGTTATTATGAAAAGATTGCCGTGGGCCACGTTGAGGCAGGCTTACGTACCGGCAATATCTATAGTCCCTGGCCGGAAGAGGCAAACCGTAAATTAACTGGTGCCTTAACCCGGCTCCATTTTGCGCCAACCCAAACTTCCGCGGATAACTTGCTGGCCGAGCGGGTTGCACCTGAGCATATCGTGATCACCGGGAATACAGTTATCGATGCTTTGCTGCAAGTGGTGGCAAAGATTGAAGGCAATGCGGAATTAAATCAGCAATTTGCTGCGCAGTTTCCCTTTGTCCAGCCTGAGCGGCGGATGATTCTGGTTACGGGCCATCGGCGCGAAAGTTTCGGTGGTGGCTTTGAGCAGATCTGTGCTGCCCTGGCTGACATCGCGAAAAGCTTCCCGGACTGCGACATCGTGTACCCGGTGCATTTGAATCCTAATGTAAAGGAGCCGGTCTATCGGCTGCTGAGCGGCGTGTCAAATGTGCATCTGATCCCACCACAGGATTATCTGCCATTCGTTTACCTGATGAACCGCAGCTATCTGGTATTAACCGACTCGGGTGGTATTCAGGAAGAGGCTCCGTCTTTAGGTAAGCCAGTGCTGGTAATGCGCGATACTACAGAGCGGCCGGAAGCCGTTGCCGCCGGTACGGTTAAACTGGTCGGTACCGACAAAGCAAAAATTGTCAGCGAAGTGACGAAATTACTCACCGATAGCAGCTACTACGAGAGTATGAGCTTTGCCCATAACCCCTATGGTGATGGCAACGCCTGTAGCCGCATTTTAGCCAGTTTGAAAACGCTCCGCTAACCCGCCTTCATACCTACAGCACTCCCTTTTGGGAAAACTGTTATCCACAGCACTCCGGTACCGGTAAGACCTCAGAGGTCAGGCCGGTACCGGAGTGCTGTGGATAAGTTGCAGACATCTGGATGGAAATAAGTTATTCCAAAACACGATAATTGCCGCGCTAGCGTTCTGGTAAGCTGCCGCCATTACTTATCCTGATGTTGGAGTTGTTATGGCCACACCTAGCTTGAGCCATCTAAAAGCCCTCGAGAACGAGTCTATTCAAATTTTCCGTGAAGTGGTTGCCGAGTTCGAGAATCCTGTGATGCTGTATTCGGTAGGGAAAGACTCCTCTGTACTACTGCATTTGGCGCGCAAAGCCTTTTACCCCGGTAAAATTCCGTTCCCGCTGTTGCATGTCGATACCACCTGGAAATTCAAAGAGATGATTGCGTTTCGTGACCAGATGGCGAAACAACATGGTTTTGAGCTGCTGGTGCACATCAATCCGGATGGCCTGGCACTGAATGTCGGACCTTTTAGCCATGGCAGTGCCAAGCATACCGATATTATGAAAACCCAGAGCCTGAAACAGGCTCTGGATAAGTATAAGTTCGATGCTGCCTTTGGTGGGGCACGGCGTGATGAAGAAAAATCCCGCGCCAAAGAGCGGGTGTACTCATTCCGTGATCGCAACCATCGCTGGGACCCGAAAAATCAGCGCCCGGAGCTGTGGAACATCTACAATGGCCGGGTCGATAAAGGCGAAAGTATCCGCGTGTTCCCGCTCTCAAACTGGACCGAGCTGGATATTTGGCAATACATCTATCTGGAAAATATCGAAATTCCTAAGTTGTATTTTGCCAAGGAGCGGCCGGTGGTCGAGCGCGACGGCACCCTGATTATGGTGGATGACGAGCGTATGCCGCTTAAAGATGGCGAAGTGCCGCAGCTTAAACAAGTGCGTTTTAGAACCCTGGGCTGTTATCCGCTGACGGGCGCAGTAGAGTCCGCTGCCGCAACGCTGCCGGAGATTATCCAGGAAATGCTGCTGACCAAAACATCCGAACGGCAGGGGCGGGTGATCGATCACGATAGCAGTGGCTCGATGGAAAAGAAAAAAATTGAAGGTTACTTTTAAGGTCAGAGGTTATCGTTATGAGTCATGCATCACCATTAATTGAACAAGATATTCTGGCCTACCTAAAACAACACGAAAACAAGCAGTTACTGCGGTTTATTACCTGTGGCAGTGTTGATGATGGTAAAAGTACCCTGATCGGCCGGCTGTTACACGACAGCAAAATGATCTTTGAAGATCAGCTGGCGGCTATTACCGAAGACAGTAAAAAAGTCGGCACGCAGGGCAATAAAGTTGACCTGGCACTTTTGGTTGATGGTCTGCAATCTGAGCGCGAGCAGGGCATTACCATCGATGTGGCGTATCGCTATTTCTCGACCGATAAGCGCAAATTTATTATTGCTGACACGCCAGGCCACGAGCAGTATACCCGTAATATGGCTACTGGTGCCTCGACCTGTGATCTGGCGATCATCCTGATTGATGCGCGTAAAGGCGTACAAACCCAAACCCGGCGACATAGCTTTATTTGCTCATTGCTGGGCATCAAGCATGTGATCGTAGCCATTAACAAAATGGATCTGGTGGATTATTCGCAAAGTCGCTACAAGGAAATTCAGGAAGATTATTTGCAACTGGCTGGGGCGTTAGATATTCCGGATATCCGCTTTGTGCCGATCTCGGCGCTGGAAGGCGATAATGTGGTGAACACCAGTGAAAAGCTAAGCTGGTTCCGTGGTTCAACCTTGATGCAGTATCTGGAAAACATCGACATCAGTCCGGTCGCCAATGAAGATTTTCGCTTCCCGGTGCAACTGGTAAGCCGGCCAAACTCCGAGTTTCGGGGCTTTCAGGGCACCATTACCTCAGGCAGTATCGCAGTAGGTGACGCGGTGCGGGTATTGCCATCAGGCACAGTCTCTACCGTCAAAGAGATCGTTACTTTCGATGGTAACCTGGTTTCAGCTCACGCTGGCCAGGCTGTCACGCTGACCCTGAATGATGAAGTGGATATTAGCCGCGGCAATATGTTGGTGAAAAAAGATGCCTTGCCGCACGTGTCATCACGCCTGCGCGCCAAACTGATTTGGATGCATGAAAATGCGATGAAGCCAGAGCGGCAGTACTACATTAAATTCGCCTGCAAGACCACATCCGGTGAAGTTGAGAAGTTGCATTACCGTATAGATGTGAACACCCTGGCTGAAAAAACGGCAGAAGTCTTGGCGATGAATGAAATTGGCCTGGTCGATCTGAAGCTGGCCGAGCCAATGCCATTTGATGCCTATAGCAAAAACAAACAAACCGGCGCCTTTATTATCATCGACAGGCTGAGCAACCTGACAGTAGGCGCGGGGATGATCGAAGCCGCGCTGGTGAATCAGCAGCCGACGCAAGCTCCTATCGAGGGATTGTCTGCCTTTGAATATGAGTTAATCCAGTTACTGCGTAAACACTTCCCCCAACTACAAAACCAGTAGTTATCCACAGCACTCCGGTACCGGTCA
>NZ_ALAB01000016.1 GCF_000280055.1 Alishewanella aestuarii B11
TCAGACCTCTGACCGGTGTTGTCCGGGTTTGCCGGTCGCCAACTTATCTTCTATTTTAAAAAATATTTAATGGGAGGTTAATTTATGGCCAGGAAACCGCGATTTTTTGTCAGTGGTATGCCGTACCATCTGGTTAACCGTGGGCATAACCGCATGCCCTGTTTTGGTGGTGAAGCAGACAAAGGAACCTTTTTCAGCATGTTGTGCGACAAGCTGGAGGCATTCTCAATAAAGTTACATGCCTTCGTGCTAATGTCCAATCATTATCATCTGCTCGTGACACCGGATGACGGCGCAGAGCTGCCTCATTTTATGCAATGTTTGGGGCGTAAATACGCCGGTTATTTTAATACAAACCGGCAACGTACCGGGACAGTCTGGGATAGTAAGTACTTTGCTAGCAGCATAGAAAGCGACTATTACCTGTTGGCCTGTTATCGTTATATTGAGCTTAACCCGGTGCGGGCAGGCCTGTCGGCTACGCCGGCTGGCTATCATTGGTCGAGTTTCCACACCAATGCCTGTGGGATGAAATCTGCTATTATTCAGCCACATAAAACTTATCTTGCGCTGGGAGACTGTCAGTTCAGCCGCCTTAAAGCCTATCGGGAATTATTCAATACTGAGATGAGTACAGAGGAGTTAAAACAGATACGTCTGGCATTGACTAAAAATTGGGTTAACCGGCAGCAGCCAGAAGTGGTCAGA
>NZ_ALAB01000017.1 GCF_000280055.1 Alishewanella aestuarii B11
GCTGTGGATAAGTTGCGGAGCGAGCGGCAAAAGTTGCTTATTTTGGCTGATGATTTAAAGTAGCGGGTAACATTCTATTTTCAGGGATCGAGTATGTTACTACCCGTTATTATGGCCGGTGGCAGCGGCAGCCGTTTGTGGCCCCTGTCACGCGAGCTGATGCCAAAGCAATTTCTTAAACTTTGTGGCGACGCCACCATGCTACAAGCAACACTCGCCAGATTGTCTGGTATGGCGGCTGAGCTACCCTTGGTTATTTGTAACGAAGAGCACCGTTTTATTGCCGCCGAGCAGTTAAGACAGTTATCACAGCTTAACCACAATATCATTCTTGAACCAGCCGGTCGTAACACCGCACCGGCTATCGCTTTAGCTGCGTTTTGGGCCAGACGCAACGGTGATGATCCGTTACTGCTGGTGCTAGCCGCTGATCACGTGATTCAGGATGCGCAGGCATTTCAAACGGCAGTGCAGCGTGCTACGAAACTGGCTGAAGCGGATCAACTGGTCACCTTTGGGATAGTCGCCACAGCGCCAGAAATCGGTTACGGCTATATTCGTCGCGGAGCTGTGTCGGCAGTTTCTGATGCAGCATACAGCGTTGCCGAGTTTGTTGAAAAACCAAACCGGGCTGTCGCCGAGCAATACCTGGCCAGTGGCGAGTACTACTGGAATAGCGGTATGTTCCTGTTTAAAGCCAGTGTTTTTCTTGCTGAGTTAGCGAAATTTCGCCCTGATATTATGGCGGCCTGTGAACAGGCAATGACGCAAACCGAACCTGATTTGGACTTTATCCGGGTAAACAAGCAGGCATTCGCTGCTTGTCCGTCAGAATCAATTGATTATGCGGTAATGGAAAAAACCGACCGGGCGGTAGTGGTGCCAATGGATGCCGGTTGGAGTGATGTCGGTTCCTGGTCATCCCTCTGGGAAATTAGTCATAAAGATCAGGCCGGGAATGTGCAGCTTGGCGATGTGCTTCAGCATGGTTCCAGCGATAATTATATCTTTGCAGAAACAGGCGTTGTTGCGACCGTTGGTTTGCATAATACCGTTGTGATTCAAACTAAGGATGCGGTGCTGGTTGCGGCTAAAGATCAGGTGCAGGACGTCAAGCATATCGTGCAGCAACTCAAGCAGGCAGGGCGTAGCGAACATTATATTCACCGTGAGGTATACCGGCCCTGGGGTAAGTACGACAGTATCGACAATGGTAATCGCTACCAGGTGAAACGGATCACAGTAAAACCGGGTGAAAAACTGTCGATCCAAATGCATCATCACCGGGCTGAGCACTGGATAGTGGTGCATGGCACTGCGAAGGTCACTATTGATCAGCAGCAGCAACTGTTAACAGAGAATCAGTCGGTTTATATCCCGATTGGCGCCGTTCACTCGCTGGAAAATCCGGGCAAAATCCCATTAGAACTGATCGAAGTACAATCCGGTGCCTACCTTGGCGAAGACGATATTGTGCGTTTTTCTGACCTTTATGGCCGCGTTTAACTGGTCAGACCGGTACCGGAGTGCTGTGGATAAGTTGAGGTGAATAATGGCCGTTAGCCTGCAACAGATAATAAGCGAGAGTGGCATTGCCTTTGGTACCAGTGGTGCCCGTGGCCTGGTTAGCCACTTTACACCCCAGGTGTGTGCAGCCTTTACGCAGAGTTTTCTGCAGGAAATGCAGCGGCACTACCCGTTTTCTGCATTAGCAATAGCCATTGATAACAGACCCAGCAGCCTGGCAATGGCGCAAAGCTGTGCCGGTATGGCGGCCGCTATGGGCTTAGAGGTAAAGTACTACGGTATCTTGCCAACGCCAGCTTTGGCATTACAAGCCATGGCTGATCAGGTAGCAGCAATTATGATTACCGGTAGCCATATTCCGTTTGACCGCAATGGCCTGAAGTTCTACCGGCCCGATGGCGAAATCAGCAAAGCAGATGAATTGGCGATCAATCAAAATACTACTGAGCTACTTGCCTCGGATATTGCAGAGCTAAGCATCATCGCCAGCGAAGCGGCAGAGCGATATCTGCAGCGCTATCTTACTATCTGCCCTGCACAATGTTTGAGCGGCATGCACATTGGTGTTTATGAACATTCCAGTGCCGGTCGCGATCTGTATCATCACTTGTTAAGCGCATTAGGTGCCAGGGTAACCCGGCTGGAGCGAACCGAGCACTTTGTGCCGATTGATACCGAAGCGGTATCTGATGCTGACCAAGCCAAAGCCCGGCAATGGGCAGGGCAGTATCAGCTGGATGCTATTTTCTCCACCGATGGGGATGGTGACAGGCCCCTGATTGCTGATGAAAAGGGACACTGGCTGCGCGGCGATACGGTTGGCTTGCTCACGGCAAAGGCACTTGGCATCGAGGCACTGTCAGTGCCGGTGAATGCCAACAGCGCAATAGATTTGTGTGGTAGCTTTTCCAAGGTGCTGCGCACCCGGATTGGCTCTCCCTACGTTATCGCCGGGATGGAAACGTTGTTACCGGATTTTCAGCGGGTTGCAGGTTTTGAAGCAAATGGAGGCTTCTTACTGGCGAGTGCGCTAAATATCAACAGTAACCCACTTACTGCACTACCAACGCGCGATGCCTTGTTACCCTTTATTGCGATCCTGTTGCTCGCGAATAAGCAGCCAATCTCAGAGCTGGTGGCTGCCTTACCGCAGCGTTTTACCGCCAGCGAGCGGGTGCAGAATTTCAGCGCGGATAATAGCCGTATCTTACTGGCAGCTGCTGCGGCTGAGCCCCTGGCGTGTCTGCAACAGCTGGGTATTACAGATAAAACTGTGCAAAACGTTGATCTCACCGACGGTGTAAGAATAATGCTGAGTGATACCAGTATCATTCATCTCAGAGCATCAGGTAATGCGCCGGAACTACGAATCTACACTGAGGCCGGCTCTGCATTGCAGGCAAACGAACTCGCCCAAAGCTTATCCACACGTCTATATGAACGCCTCCTTTGCAAGGGTTTTTAACGTGTGCTGAGTTTGGATGGGCTGCGGTTCTATATCCGGTCTTATTAATGCGGGGCGCGCCCCCGCTGACCCTAATGATTTCCGCGACTTTAGTCCTTATTCTCCGGTCGGTATTTAAACCCTTCGTGTGGCCAGGCTGCTAAAGTATGGTCTTACCAATTTCATTACACGTCAGGCGCCCTGACAAACGGTTGCGAATAGCTTCGCGCTAAACTTGTTTTATCTTTGCGTTGTTAATCGTTTTGCTTAACCTGATTAAGCTAACTGACTTGCGAATACTGTGTTTCGCTATACTCCGCCTCTTTGCTTAACAATGCCCAAACAACTCTGGCTGTTTTATTGGCTAACGCCAGTAGCACCACATTCTTTGGCCGGCGTACCAAGAGTTGCTGCAGCCACTCACTGGGATGTTTACTGTGCGTGATGGCCGAGCGGGCGCCGTGTACCAACAAGGTGCGCACATAGGTATCGCCTCGCTTGCTGATACCATGCAGTTTAACCTTGCCACCTGAGCCGGTTTGTTTTGGTACTAAACCCAACCAGGCGGAGAGCTCCCGGCCTGATTTAAACTGACTAACATCGCCTACTGTCGCCACGATGGCGGTGGCACTTAACACACCAATGCCCGGTACCTTCGCTATCCGCTGACATTGTGGGCAGCCTTTAAAATAAGCCGTAATATGTTGCTCCAGCCCGGCAATATCGTCATCAAGCTTGTGGATATACGCAATCCGCTCATACATCCTGTCGGCAAATTCCTTGGGGACCGTCTGCGATAAGGTTTCTAAACAGCCGGCAATCTCACGTTTAAACGCTGTCCGCCCTCTGGCAATAACAATACCAAACTCGGCTAAAAACCCTCTTATCGCATTGATGCTACCGGTGCGGGTTTTCACTAAATACTCGCGCATCCGATGAGCTGATAACGCCGCTTGTTGCTCCACACTTTTCACCGCCACAAACCGCATCTGCGGTTGCTGTACCGCGGTCCAAATGGCCTGTGCATCCACCATGTCATTCTTATTACCGATAACAAAGGGTTTAACCTTGTGCGCGGCAATTAACCGTACCTGATGGCCCATTTGCTGAAAACAACGACCCCAGTGATGCGAA
>NZ_ALAB01000018.1 GCF_000280055.1 Alishewanella aestuarii B11
AGTCAGACATCTGACCTCAGACCGGTACCGGAGTGCTGTGGATAAGTGTGTTAGCCGAAGATGCCGCGGGTATCAATAACCACCTTAGCGGCTACGTCATTGACATGCAGGGCTTTGAATTGACGGTGATCTACCAATACTACTAACACATTGGCGCGTTCCAGCGCCTTGGGTAAGGTAGTAAGTTTATCATTGTGTTGGCTTAACCGTTTTGGCAGCGCCTTAATATTCGGCTCTACCAGCAGCACTTCACCTACATTGTCATTGATCAGATGCTCGGCGATATCTAAAGCCGGGCTTTCACGTAGATCGTCGATATCTGCTTTAAAAGCTAAACCCAAACAGGCAATAACCGGCCGTTTGAACTGATCCGCGGCTTCTTTCACCTTGTTGATCACATAATGTGGCTTACCGTCGTTGATCTCCCGTGCCGTGCGAATCATCCGGGCCAGCGCTGGCGCCGAGTCAACAATAAACCAGGGATCTACCGCGATACAGTGGCCACCGACGCCAGGGCCCGGGCTTAAAATATTAACCCGAGGATGGCGGTTAGCCAGTTTGATCAGTTCCCATACGTTGATTTTCAGCTCGTCACAAATCAGCGATAGCTCATTGGCAAAAGCGATATTTACATCACGGAAAGCGTTCTCTGTTAACTTTGCCATCTCAGCTGTACGGGCGTTGGTACGTAAACATTCGCCGCGCACAAATAACTGATACAGCGCAGTAGCCTGATCGGCACAACGCTCGGTAATGCCGCCGATAATACGGTCATTGCTGACCAGTTCCTGCAATACGCGACCAGGTAATACCCGCTCCGGGCAGTGTGCGATAAACACATCGGCATTATCAGACGGATCCAGTGGTACCCTCAGATCCGGGCGCAGTTCAGTCAGCCACTTAGCGATTTGCTCAGTAGTGCCCACCGGTGAAGTAGACTCCAGTACGATTAAGTTGCCTTTCTCGATTACCGGCGCGATATTTTCCAGCGCGGCACGGATGTAACTCAGATCCGGTGCTTTATCCTCTTTAAAGGGTGTGGGCACGGCAATCATAAAGGCCTGCGCCGGCTCCGGAGTTAATGAAGCTCGCAACTTGCCAGTAGTCACGGCCGCCTGTACCAACATGTCCAGATCCGGCTCGATAATATGAATTTTGCCCTGATTAATGGTATTAACCGCATGCTCCGATACGTCAACCCCAACAACCTCAACGCCACGCGAGGCAATAACAGCTGCAGTGGGTAAACCGATATAACCCAGGCCAATAACAGAAACTTTTGAATATGAAGACAGCATTATGCATTCCTTATAACGCTATAGAAGTGATGCCGCCATCATAAAGCCGCGAATATGAATATACAATTTATCGCCCAAAAAATAACTTATCCACAGCACTCCGGTACCGGCCGGAGCTCAGACCTCAGACCGGTACCGGAGTGCTGTGGATAAACGGGGTTGACTTAACGAATCGTAGTAAGGCTCTCATACACTGCGGTTATCGTCCTTGCTAAGCCTTCTTCAAAGCGCACTTGCGGAACCCAGCCAATTTCTGCCTTTATCTTATTGTTATTTAATGCGTATCGTCGATCATGCCCAGGACGGTCAGCTACATGAGTTATTAAGCTTTTCAGCTGGTCAGACCGGTACCGGAGTGCTGTGGGTAAGTTTAGAGTGGGGATTAAGTTGCATATCGCATGTGCAACTGCAAGATTCGTCAGCGGCTGATCTCCGGCAATGTTGTAAAACTCGCCGGGCTTACCACGCTGAAAAACTTGTAATAGTGCATGCACGTGATCGTCAACATACAACCAATCTCTGATTTGCAGGCCATCTCCATATATCGGTAACGGCTCCAGTTTCAGCGCGCGTTGAACGAGTAACGGGATCAGTTTTTCGGGGTATTGATGGGGTCCGTAATTGTTGGTGCAATGCGTTATAATCGCAGGCAGACCATAGGTTCTTGCCCAGGCTTGCACCAGATGATCACTTGCAGCTTTACTGGCTGAGTAAGGGCTGCTGGGATGATAAGGTGCACCTTCTGCTGCAGCGGGAGCAGAAATTGGCAGATCGCCGTATACCTCATCAGTAGAAACATGAACAAATTTAAAGGCCTTTTTACAGCTAGCCGTTAGCCCGGCAAAGTAATTGCGGCAACTCTCAAGCAAATTGAAAGTACCAACAATATTACTTTGAATAAAAGGGGATGCACTCTGAATAGACCGGTCTACATGACTCTCTGCAGCAAGATGAAATACGCCCACCGGGCGATATGCAGCGAACAATTTGGTAATAGCGTCGAGATCATTAATATCTAGCTGATAAAATCGATAGCGGCTATGCTTGCTCGCCACGGCCAGCGCTTCTGGGGTGGCAGCGTATGTCAATTTGTCGATATTGACGATCTGATAACCCGTGCTGTTTAGCAAATGCCTGATTAAAGCAGAGCCAATAAAGCCCGAACCACCGGTAACAAATAACACTTCCGACATTGAATACCACCAAAATACGTTATAATCGGCAAAAAAGTGAAGCAAACTATGACCATAACAGAAACATCACTCGCCGGTTGTCTGCTGCTTGAACAGCAACACTTTCACGATAATCGTGGTTTTTTTACTGAACTCTATGTTCAGCAACGCTTCCAGCAAGCGGGAATCACTCTGCCATTAGTTCAGGATAACCTATCGCAGTCAAAGCGCGGTGTGATTAGAGGCATGCATTTTCAGCGCAACAAGCCTCAAGGTAAACTGATATCTGTGCTTAAAGGTGAAATTTACGATGTAATGGTGGATATCAGACCCCACTCCAACACCTTTGGCCAGTGGCAAGGTATCTATCTGAGTGCTGATAAGCCGCGGCAGCTTTGGCTTCCACCTGGATTTGCGCATGGTTTTCAGGCGTTGGTTGATGACACCCTGGTATTTTATAAAACCAGTAGCTATTACGATGCGAACGACGAGGGCGCTTTTAACGTATTCGATACGGATCTGGCCATTACCTGGCCTTTACAAGCTGCGGTCCTCTCGGCCAAAGATCAACAAGCCCCGAGTTTCGCTGCAATTTGCCGCACCTTAGCCGAACTCTAATGCGTATTTTAATTACCGGTGCCGCCGGTCAGCTCGGACAACATATCAGCGCCGCACTGCAGGCTCGCGGAATTTCGTTTATCGCGTGCGACCGGCAACAGTTAGACATCAGTAATAGCAAACAGCTAATTCAAAAACTAACAGAGCTTAAACCTGACATCATCATCAATTGTGCTGCTTATACTCAGGTCGATCTTGCTGAAAGCAACCAACAGGCCTGTACCGCGATCAATGAAATCGCAGTTAAGCATTTAGCGGACTATTGTCAGGCACAACAAGCACTACTAGTTCATTTTTCAACCGACTATGTGTTTGACGGTCAAAAAAACACCCCTTATACGGAACAGGATAGTCCTAACCCGATAAACTACTACGGCGCCAGTAAAAGAGCAGGGGAGCTTGCTATCCAGCAAAGTCAGTGCCCGCACTACATACTGCGAACCAGCTGGCTTTATAGCAATGTTGGCCGAAACTTCTATACCACTATGCAGCGGTTAAGCCAGCAAACTGCGCCGGTTAAGGTTGTCGCTGACCAAACAGGTACACCAACACATGCCAAAGATCTCGCCGCAATAGTGGTAAGGCTTATTTTGCAGCAGGAACTGCCGTATGGGATTTATCACTATGCCGGTTCGCAGGTGATGAGCTGGTACCAGTTTGCGCAGCGTATCTTTCAGGAACAAGGAAGCAACACACCGCTCCTTGCTATCAGTAGCGCCGAATATCCGAGCATTGCACAGCGTCCGCGCTATAGCGCCCTCAACAGCCAGCACTTATCCACAGC
>NZ_ALAB01000019.1 GCF_000280055.1 Alishewanella aestuarii B11
TCCCATCCGATATCCAGTACTTGCCTAAACCAAGGGCCACGAAATCCGGCGTCTGTAACGATAACCGGGCTTGCAGCTTGCCGGTAGTATTGCGTGAAGGCGCCTTAGAAATTGCTGATGAGTTTGGGGTTTATCTTTAGTCGCCAGGGAATGCACTTCCTCATAAAGGGTTATCGAGCGCCCCTCACATGCCAATGCGGCGCGCAGCAGGAAGAACTGCTGACCGGGCTCTAAGTCTGACCAGTCGACCAAAATCACTGGCTGTGCTTGATAACCTGCAAAATATCGGGCCAGTTGCTGATAAATGTGCGGTAACTCATAAAAAAGTTGCGTATTGGAGAGCAGGCGATCAGCACTTTTTATTCGATGCTTTTCATAGGCTTGCGTGTCAAGGTTCCGCCCAAGCGAAGTGACTGTGAGTTGCTGCTGGGTCGAGGCACTTAAGACTATATTTTGTAGCGCCTTGCGCCGGGCACTATGCATAGAAGGTGTGACAGCGTGAATGAAATTGGTTAGGATGTGCTGAACATTCATGGCGATTCCTGATTGTTTTTTTTGGCGAAAGATCTGATCATCGAGCGCCATGAATGTTCCCTTCCTATACCAATTTATTTAATCCTTTGTTTTATCATCCTATTTCGTGGGGATACCTCAGGGTCTGACCTCTGACCGGTACCGGAGTGCTGTGGATAAGTTGGGGTTGTGTCGGGGGGAGGGCTTTGGTAGCATTGCCGCGTAAAATCTACTTGTACAGGACGTCAGAGTATTACTATGCGGTTTGTTTATACAGTTGTTCTGGCCTCTGCCACACTCGCGTTTTCCCCGCTGTTGCAAGCTGCACCCTGGGTAAAAACAGAAGATCAATTTCTGCAACAAAGTATTCAGTTGCTCGCTAATGCTGGCCTGATTAAAACACCGGTTAATACTTGGCCGTTAATGTGGCAGCCCATTCTGCAAGACCTGGCGCAAATTGACACCCAAGGCCTCACAGATGCGCAGCTGCACGCCTATTTGCGCATAAAGTCAGCTGCGGGTTTTGCACAACAGGATCGGATTAACAGCCTTACGCTCTCTGGCAGCAATGAAGCCCTCGGCCCTCGTGGTGCCGGTAATCAGTACCAGCAAGAGGCCATGCTAAGCCTTGGTGCCGAACTAAAAGACAATAACTGGACGGCTGCGGTATACAAGCAATTCCGGCGCGATGCATACGACGCCAACAGCTTCTCTGACAACGATACCCATTGGGACGGTAGCTACGGTGCTTACACCGCGGGCAACTGGGTTATGCTGGCAGCCATTCATCAGCAATGGTGGGGGCCGGCAATTCATAGCAGCTTTAATTTTAACAACCAGCAACGTCCGGCAAAAAGCTTACAAATAAGCCGTCTTAATCCGAATTTACCACTACACCAAAGCCTTAGCGCACTTGGCGCCGTGCAGTTTAATCTGCAATATGGTGAATTTGCCGGCACAGCGCCAACCCGCCATGCTACCTATCTGGCGAGCCGGATTGGCTTAAAGCCCCTTACAACGCTGGAAGTTGGCCTAAGTGGGCGCAAATTACAGCCAAAGCCTGAGCAGCAGGCAATTAGCGAACCTTTTTACCAGCAACTACCGCAGCAGGATATCACTACCCTTGGCCTGGACCTGCGCTATCACCTGAATAACCAAACCGCGTTGTATGCCGAATACTCCAGCCAACGTAGTGATGAAACGGCTAGTGGTTGGCTCGTTGGTGGCCAATACCACTTAGGTAACGAATTTGTGTTGTTGCGCTTTTTTAACGAGTACCAACATATTGCAGCCGACTACAACCAATGGTTGTTTATTCAGCCCGGCCAGATACAGGCTGCAATTAAAAATGAATGGGTAGCAGGGGTGCAAATTACTACTCCCTCGGGTGAAAGCGGCTATGTTAAATTTAGTAAAACCCGCTCACAGCTAAACCCGGCTCAACCCGAATTGTTAGTTGATCCCGCCGCTATCCACGCCGGATACCAGCGGCCTTTGTTAAGCGGTTTAGTCAGTATCGACTACCAGCTACAGCGCGCCAAGCAATATGTTGATACCACCGAACTTAACCATGCAGTCGGCGTACGTTGGGAATGGCGTTGGTAATGGCGATAAAAGCAGCAGCTGCTCACTTTAACCGATGAAAGAATTGACGCCCGATACTGTTCAGCCTTACCATCCATACCAGCAATAAGGACGCAGTAATCTATGGACAATTGGTATCTTATTTACAGCAAATCGCAGCAAGAGCAGCGTGCACAACAACACCTTGCCAATCAGGGCTTTGAAAGCTTTGCCCCCCAGATCACTGTAAAAAAAATCCGTGCCGGTAAAACCGTACAGCTAACTGAGCCGCTGTTCCCGCGTTATATCTTTTTAAAGTGCCCGCAAACTCCTAACTTATCTACCATTCGAAGCACCCGCGGCGTCGCCGGGCTAGTCCGTTTTGGCGATAAACTAGCAACTGTACCCAGTTCTTTAATTAATCACCTGTTAAAAAACCAACTGGAATTACAGCAGCAAATGCCAGTGCAGCCGTTTCAACCCGGCGATAAGTTAGAAATTCTAAATGGGCCCTTTGCCAATTTAAATGCGGTATTTCAGCAAGCTGACGGCGAACAGCGCAGTATTATTTTGCTGAATTTTTTAGGCCAGCAACTGCAACTTAGTTTGGAAAATAAAGACTTAAGCAAGCCTGCTTAATACCAGCTGCCAACGCAGCTAAATCAGGCATTAAAACAGTAAAAACAGCAGGGCAGATAAGTTATACTCCCGCTGTTAAAAAAGTATGACATTCAGTTCTGGGGCGCCTAACTCAGGGGCGGTAGCGTGCCTGAAGGCTGGAAAACGCATAATCAACTACAAAACGGAAGCAAGTTAATGAGGTTGTCTAAAAGTTTTTTTCGCAAACTGGTTGTGAGCACCGCAGCGCTGTTTATGGCTGCCGGTGTCATGGCACAGCAACCCAGCGCAGCACAAATCGAACAGTTCAAACGTTTACCCAAGGCCCAGCAAGAGGCTTTGGCTAAACAGTACGGTTTCGATTTATCCATGATCTCCGGCACATCCAGTGCCAACCGCCTGCAAAGTCAGGATGTGGAAAAGTTGATGCCGCAGGCCGATCGCGACTCAATGCTGTTAATGCAGGCAATGGCCGATCTGGAAGACAAGCGCAAAACCCGCGAACCGGATGAAAAAGAACAATTAAAGCGTTTTGGCGAAAACCTGTTCGACGCCAATATCAGCACCTTTGCTCCGGTAGCGAATGCGCCGGTCCCAGATAATTATCGTCTGGGGCCAGACGACACCCTGTTATTACAAGTTTACGGCAAACAAAGCAGCAACTACGAGCTGGTAGTTAACCGCGAGGGTAGCGTCAATTTACCTGATCTCGGCCCGGTTAATGTGGCAGGTTTAACTTTTAGCCAGGCCAGCAGCCTGATCCGCAACCGTATTGCCGAAGCCAATATCGGTTTACAGGCGGCGGTCACCATGGGGCAGCTACGCACCATTAATGTCTTTATCGCTGGCGAAGCCCGTAATCCGGGTATGTATGCGGTATCGGCGCTGACTTCTGTTACTCAGGCGCTGTTTGTATCTGGCGGTGTGTCTGAAATTGGCAGCTTGCGCGATATCCGGGTAACCCGCAGTGGCCAAACTGTTGCCCGTTTCGATTTATACGACCTGCTTCTTAAAGGCAATAACGCCAACGATATTACCCTGCAGCATGGCGATGTGGTTTTTGTGGCACCAGCGGGTGCAGTAGTAGCCATCGAAGGTGAAGTACGCCGCCCCGCTTATTACGAGCTTGCTACGGGTGAAACCCTTGGCCAGTTGTTAACTATGGCTGGCGGTTTACAGGCCTCTGCTCACGTTAATGCTGTCTCATTACAACGCTCCGGCCCCAATGGCCGCGAGCTGGTTAACCTGAACCTGACTGAGCCCTCAGCACAAAGCTTTGCTTTACGCTCTGGTGATAAATTAGTTGTACCGGTGCTTTCACAGCGCGTACGTGACCAGGTTACTATCGCCGGTGCCGTATCGCGCCCGGGCACCTATGCCTGGCGCAGTGGTATGCAACTGCATCACCTGTTGGGTAACGTTTGGTCAGATTTACTGCATAGCACCGATACCGACTACGCCCTGATTGTGCGCCGCGTCAATAACCGTGGCGATGTTGAAGTACTGCAAATTAACCTGCTGGATGCAGTCGACAACAGCCAGTCTGGCGGTTTTACTCCGGTTAGCTTACAGCCACAAGATATCGTTTTAGTATTCCATCAGGTAAACCTGGCTTACGAGCGCGAACAGTTAAATACATTTATTCGCAAAGCTGTGCATAACAAGCTAAGCCATTTTTCAGAAAACGTTCTACTCTCAGGCGATATTACCGGTAATTTCTTTAAACAAATCGAAAGTAACTCCGCACTAATCGCCAGTACCCAGTTTAAGTTCGACGACAAAGAGCTGTCAGAGCAGGCGCTTATTGAAAGCTTTGTTGGCACTATGCTGCAGCAGTTATACGTTAACCCCGAGTATCTGGCGTTATCCAAGCATTTTACACGCCGCGAGCTACTATTCCCGCTGTTGCAAACCTTACGCAAGCAAAGCACCGATCAACGTGTCATCCCTATCGTATCGGTAAGTGGCGACGTAAAAGTGCCAGGCGAATACCCATTGGCACAGGGTGGTAATGTGGCGATGTTGCTGCAGGCCGCCGGTGGCTTAAATGCCTCTGCCTATTTACCACGGGCTGAACTTAGCCGCTTTCTGGCACAGCAAATTGAGCGTAACGGTGTTGAACAGCAAAATATTAATATCGACCTGGGTGCAATCCTAAGTGGTCAGCAGCAGGATCTGCAACTTACCAGCCGTGACCGCATTAATGTGTTCTCAACGCCAGACTGGTCGCAGGTACGCTTGGTTAATATTAAAGGTGAAGTACGCTTCCCAGGTACCTATCAGGTATTAAAGGGCGAAAAGCTATCCGATGTAATTAAACGTGCCGGTGGCTTTACCCGTGATGCTTATCCTTACGGCGCAGTTTTTACCCGCGAGGCCATTAAGCAACGGGAAACCGAGCAAGCCGAAAAGCTACTGGCACAGTTAAAGTCGGATGTGACCAGCCGTATTCTAACCTCTGGCCAGCCTATGACAGCGCCGGCACCATTACAAATGCTGCAAGAGCTGCAAACCCTGGAGCCGGTAGGTCGCATGGTTATCGACCTGGAGCAGATTATGCTGGGCCGTACCGACTTTGATATCGAAGTGGAGCACCGGGATAGCCTGACCATTCCTCGTACCCAAACGTCTGTGACCGTAATGGGTGAAGTGCAACACCCAGGCTCACATCGTTACCGCGCAGGTTTAAGTGTGCGTGACTACCTGGCATTAGCGGGCGGTGCCCGTAAACGCGCTGACGAAAAACGGGTATTTGTAATCCGCGCCGACGGCTCAGTAATGATCCCAAGCCAAAACCGCTGGTTTAGCGCAGCGAATGACGAACTACGCCCGGGCGATACCGTTATTATGCCACTGGATACCGAATATAAAGATGGCCTGAGTATGTGGGCGCAAGTCACCCAAATTTTCTATCAAACTGCCGTTGCTTTGGCAGCCCTGAATTCATTCTAAAAAACCAGGCTTAACAATGGCATTCGGTACAGCAGGCGAGCCGAATGCCTAAAATGCTAACAAGGAATCTTATGTCTGACCAAGTTCAACAACCCGTGTCGCAGGTTGCAGACGACGAAATTGATTTACGCGAGCTTTTTAGTGCGCTATGGCAAGGTAAGTGGATAATTATCGTCACAACCTTCCTATTTAGCGTAGCTTCGGTGTTCTATGCCTTAAGCTTACCCGATATTTATAAAAGCGAAGTGACACTGGCGCCGGTATCAGAAGATTCAGGCCTTAAAATCCCCGGCCAATTAGGTGGTTTAGCTGCCCTAGCTGGCGTAAATTTAGGTGGGGCCGGTGGAGGTGATAAGACTATATTAGCACTTGAAATTTTGAAATCTCGGGATTTTCTAGGTCGGTTTATATTAGAGAATGATTTATACATACCAATTTTTGCTTCAACGGGCTGGGATTTAATAAATAATAAACTCATTATAGATCCTAAAATATATGACGAGATAAGTGCTGAATGGGTAAGAGTTATAAATCCTCCATTTAAAGCAAAACCAAGTATACATGAGGTAGTAGATAGCTTTAAGAAGAGTTTAAGTATTAGCCAAGATAAAATGACTGGAATTGTTAAACTAAGTGTAAGTCATTATTCGCCATACTTAGCTAAAGATATAGCAGATAAGTTAGTTTCCAGAATTAATGAAGAGATGCGAAAAAGAGATTTAGAAGAGGCTGAACTCAGTATCATTTATTTAAACAGCCAAATTATGACAACTACCTTAGCTGATGTGAGGAATATGCTTTATTCATTGATAGAAGAGCAAACTAAAACATTAATGATAGCTAATGTAAGAAGAGAGTATGTTTTTAAAACAATAGATCCTGCAATTGTTCCTGAATTTAAAGCTAAGCCTTATAGAGCATTAATTTCTGCTTTAGGCTTCGGATTTGGTCTTTTAATAAGCATCTTTTTCTTATTAACAAAATTTTTTCTAAGCAACAGGAAATGAAAACTTTAATTGTATTTGGTACCCGCCCTGAAGCCATTAAAATGGCACCTTTGGTGCATGCATTAGCAGCGGATAGCCGATTTGAAGCTAAAGTTTGCGTTACAGCACAGCACCGTGAAATGCTTGATCAGGTTTTGGCTTTATTTGAAATTCGCCCAGACTATGACTTAAATATTATGAAAGCAGGGCAAACCCTTACAGATGTTACAACAGGAATTCTGAAAGGACTGCAACCTATTCTTTCTGAATTTAAACCCGATGTCGTATTAGTGCATGGCGATACCGCCACGACTTTAGCAACCTCTTTAGCTGCTTACTACCAGCAAATAAAAGTAGGTCACGTTGAGGCAGGTTTACGTACAGGTAATATCTATAGCCCCTGGCCAGAAGAAGGTAATCGTAAGTTAACTGGCGCATTAGCTAGCTTTCATTTTGCCCCTACTACTACCTCGCAACAAAACCTGTTAGCAGAAAACGTAGCGCAAGCAAGTATTAGCGTTACAGGTAACACCGTTATCGATGCTTTATTGCTAGTTAAACAAAAAATTGAACAAAAAATAGAGCTTGCCAATATTTTAGCCAGCCGTTACCCCTTTTTAGATGTTAACAAAAAAATGATACTGGTAACCGGGCATCGCCGTGAAAGTTTTGGTGGCGGTTTTGAGCGCATTTGTGAAGCTCTGCGGCAAATTGCGGTTAACTATCCAAATTGCCAAATTGTCTATCCTGTTCACCTAAACCCCAATGTACAAGAACCGGTAAACCGTTTATTAGCTGGTTTAAGTAATGTGTTTTTAATTGAGCCACAAGACTATTTGCCTTTTGTTTATTTGATGATGCGCTCGCACATTATTCTCACGGATTCAGGTGGTATTCAGGAGGAAGCCCCATCACTTGGTAAACCGGTGCTCGTTATGCGTGATACTACGGAGCGACCAGAGGCTGTTGCTGCCGGCACAGTCAAACTAGTAGGCACCGACGTGGGAAAAATCTTCTCTGAAGTGACTAGCCTGCTTACCAACGGCGAGGCTTACGAAAATATGAGCCGTGCGCATAACCCCTATGGTGATGGCAAAGCCTGCCAACGTATTCTTGATACACTTTTTCAAGGTAATTAGTTAATGAAATTCACGTCTTTATCCGTTATTGGTTTAGGCTATATTGGCTTGCCTACAGCCGCTGTCTTCGCGTCACGTAAAATTAAGGTAATAGGGGTTGATGTAAACCAAAAGGCTGTCGACACAATTAATCAGGGCAAAATTCATATTGTAGAACCCGATCTGGATATTGTGGTACATGCTGCGGTAACCGAGGGTTACCTGAAAGCGACAACCGCACCAGAGCCGGCAGATGCCTTTATTGTAGCAGTGCCTACCCCGTTTAAAGGTGATAACCACGAGCCGGATTTAAGCTATATAGAAGCGGCCAGCAAAGCCATCGCGCCTGCACTGCAAAAAGGCAATCTGGTTATTTTGGAGTCGACATCACCGGTGGGTGCAACAGAGCAAATGGCTGCTTGGCTTGCCGAGGCCCGGCCAGATTTAACCTTTCCGCAAACCCACGGCGAAGACTCCGATATCCGGGTTGCCCATTGCCCTGAGCGGGTATTGCCAGGCCATGTAATGCGCGAGCTCATTGAAAATGATCGTGTAATAGGCGGTATGACGCCAAAATGCTCTGACTACGCCATAGAGCTCTACAAAACCTTTGTACAGGGTGAATGTGTGGTTACCAATGCCCGCACAGCTGAAATGGCAAAACTTACAGAAAATAGCTTCCGCGATGTAAATATTGCATTTGCCAACGAACTATCAATGATTTGTGACAAGTTAGATATTAACATTTGGGAGTTAATTAAGCTTGCAAATCGTCACCCTCGCGTAAATATCCTTCAACCTGGCCCAGGCGTTGGCGGCCACTGTATTGCGGTCGATCCATGGTTTATTGTTAGTAAAACACCTGAACAAGCAAGGTTGATTCGTACTGCTCGCGAAGTAAACGATAGCAAGCCAGAATGGGTTATTGAAAAAGTTAAAATTGCTATTTTTGATTTTCTGCAAGCCAACCCGACTAAAACTGCGAAAGATGTGACGGTTGCTTGTTATGGTTTAGCCTTTAAACCCGATATCGATGATCTGCGGGAAAGCCCTGCTTGTGCGATAGCTCAGCAAATTATCAATTTTCACCAAGGAACAGTGCTGTTAGTCGAACCTAATATCGAGTTTTTACCAGCTAAATTAAGCAACAATGAGTTAGTGGCAGCAGACTTAGCTTATGCTAAAGCAGATATTCATATACTTTTAGTTGATCATAAAGAGTTTAAACGGCAAGGCCCGACTAACGGTTTAGTGGTAGACGCAAAAGGGATATGGTTATGAAGTTGTTGGTAACGGGTGGTGCTGGCTTTATCGGCTCTGCGGTTGTGCGTCATATTATTGATAACACATCAAATAGTGTTATTAATGTTGATAAACTAACTTATGCGGGCAATTTGAATTCGGTAGCTAGCGTTGCTAACAACGAACGCTATGCGTTTGAACAAGCTGATATTTGTGATGCTGCTGCCATGGCCGAAATATTTGAAACTCATCAGCCAGATGCCGTTATGCATTTAGCAGCTGAGAGCCATGTCGATCGCTCTATAGATGGCCCGGCAACATTTATTGAAACCAATATTATTGGTACTTACACTTTACTTGAAGCAGCACGTAATTATTGGAAAGGTTTGCCAGAAGCGCGTAAACAGGCTTTTCGGTTTCATCATATCTCTACTGATGAAGTGTACGGTGATTTGCATGGTACTGACGATTTGTTTACTGAAACTACGCCTTATGCACCAAGCAGCCCTTATTCTGCCAGTAAAGCCAGTAGTGATCATTTAGTGCGCGCTTGGCAGCGTACTTATGGCTTACCGGTATTAGTCACTAACTGTTCAAACAATTACGGCCCTTACCATTTCCCAGAGAAGTTAATACCGCTGATGATTTTAAATGCGTTAGCAGGTAAGCCGCTGCCAGTTTATGGAAAAGGTAATCAGATCCGCGATTGGCTATATGTAGAAGACCATGCCAGGGCCTTATACAAGGTGGTTACTGAAGGAATTGTTGGTGAAACCTACAACATTGGTGGCCATAACGAAAAGCAAAATATTGAAGTTGTTAAAACTATTTGCGCTATTCTCGAAGAATTAGCACCAATTCAAAATTCAACACTAAACATTCAAAACTACGAAAGCTTAATCACTTTTGTACAGGACCGCCCGGGCCACGATCTACGTTATGCCATTGACGCCAGCAAAATAGAGCACGAATTAGGCTGGAAACCAGAAGAAACCTTTGAAACGGGTTTACGCAAAACAGTGCAGTGGTATTTAAACAACAAAGACTGGTGGCTTGGTGTTCTTAACGGAAGTTACCAGCTTGAACGTTTAGGGCAGGGAGCTTAACAATGAAAGGCATTATTCTGGCAGGTGGTTCGGGCACTAGGTTATACCCCATTACGATGGGTGTCTCTAAACAATTGTTGCCTATTTATGATAAACCGATGATTTATTATCCATTATCTGTCCTGATGCTTGCAGGTATTCGAGATATTCTAATCATCACAACACCTGAAGATCAGGCTTCATTTAAACGATTATTAAATGATGGTTCGCAATTTGGAATCAATCTCACTTATGCTGTTCAACCAACGCCAGATGGGTTGGCACAGGCGTTTATTATAGGTGAAGATTTTATTGGCTCTGATGATGTGTGTTTAGTCTTAGGTGACAACATATATTATGGTCAGGGATTTACACCAAAATTAAAAGAAGCCGTAAATAAAGCTAAAGAAGGAAAAGGGGCAACAGTTTTCGGTTATCAGGTAAAGGATCCTGAACGTTTTGGCGTTGTAGAGTTTGACGCTGAAATGAAGGCGATCTCTATTGAAGAAAAACCAAAAAAGCCAAAATCGCACTTTGCTGTAACCGGACTGTATTTCTATGATAACCGTGTCGTTGATATTGCCAAGCAAGTAGAGCCTAGCGATCGAGGAGAGTTAGAAATAACCTGCATAAATAACGCTTACCTAGCGTTGAATGAGCTCAATGTAGAGTTGCTTGGGCGGGGTTATGCTTGGTTGGATACCGGTACTCACGAGAGTTTATTGGAAGCAGCGCAATTTGTAGAGACCATTGAAAAACGGCAAGGTTATAAAGTTGCATGTTTAGAAGAAATTGCTTTTAACCGACAATGGCTTAACAAAGAACAATTAATAAAGACTGGTAAGTTAATGAGTAAAAATAGTTATGGTCAGTACTTACTGGAAGTCGCAGAGGGTAAATTATGAGTCTTGTCAAATTAATAGATTTACCCTCATTAGGCGATGAACGTGGTTCATTAGTTGCTATAGAATCATTAAGTAATGTCCCTTTTGAAATACAAAGGGTGTACTACATTTTTGGAACTGAGAAGGGAATTTCTCGTGGCTTTCATGCCCATAAGAATCTGCAGCAACTGGCGATTTGTGTTGCCGGTAAATGCCGAATGCTTTTAGATGATGGAAAAACTAAGGAGTCAGTTTGGCTTACATCACCTAAGCAGGCTTTGATAATCGGCGAGAACATTTGGCGTGAGATGCACGACTTTAGTGATGATTGCGTTCTGTTAGTATTAGCTAGCCAACATTACGATGAGAATGATTATATTCGTGATTACAGTGAGTTTTTGAGGTACGTAAAATGCTAAGCTTAAAATCCATACGTTTACGACTTGTAGAGCCAAGTGATGCAGAATTTATATTGAAACTTCGGTTAGATGAAAGATATAACAACTTTCTCTCTAAAGTCGATAATGATATCGAGTCTCAACGCCGTTGGATAATTAATTATAAAAAGGACGAAGCTGATAAGCGTCAATTCTATTTTATTATAGAGCGCCAAGACGGTACGCCATGTGGAACAGTAAGAATTTATGATTTAAAAGCAGACTCATTTTGCTGGGGAAGCTGGATTTTAAACGAGCATAAAACACGTTATGCTGCAATTGAGAGTGCGTTATTAGTTTATCAATATGGTTTTGATTTTTTAGGGTTTAGAAAATGCCACTTTGATGTAATGAAAGGTAACTCTAAGGTTGCAGATTTTCATAAAAAATTTGGTGCTATAATTGTTTCTGAAGATAATGATAATCACTATTTTGAAATAACCAAAGAAAGCGTTGATAAAATGGCTGTGAAATTTAAGGATTTGATTGGATGAGAAATGTGTTGGTTACCGGCGGTTCAAGAGGAATCGGTAAAGCCATCGTCGAATATTTGATTGAACAAAACTACAGAGTCGTTTTTACCTATAAAAACGCGTTACCTGAAGATTTCCCTGCCGCAGCTATAGCAATGAAGCTAGATATGACAGAAGTAGCGCACTGTGAAAGTTTGTTGGAACAACTTGAAGAACAAAATTTGTATCCTGAGATTTTAATTAATAATGCTGGCATTACTGCTGATGCAATGTTTCATAAAATGACGGCACAACAGTTTTCAGAAGTAATTAATACCAACCTTATTTCTATTTTTAATATTACCCAGCCAGTTTATATCAAAATGCGGGAGAAAGGCTTTGGCCGTATTGTAAATATTTCTTCGATTAATGCAAGAAAAGGTCAAATTGGGCAAACAAATTACTGTGCATCGAAAGCGGGTATACAGGGTTTTACTAAAGCCCTGGCATTAGAGGGGGCAAAATTTGGCGTGACAGTAAATTCGGTCTCCCCCGGTTATATAGAAACAGATATGGTGATGAAAATAAGAGAGGATATCAGGGCTAACCTGATTAAGGATATACCTGCAGGCCGTTTTGGAAAACCAAAAGAAGTTGCTCGAGTAGTGGGATTTTTAATAGCTGATGAGTCTGACTATATTACAGGTGTAAATTACGACATTAACGGTGCAATGCATTTAAGTTAAAGATGGATAAGATAAAATGATTAATTTTTTGGATTTAAAAGCAATTAATGCCCAATACCGCCAAGAACTTATAGAAGCATGTACATCAGTAATAGATTCTGGTTGGTATATTCAAGGTGTTGAAGTTCAAAAATTTGAAAAGGAATTTGCCGCTTACTGTGGAACTGAACATTGTATCGGTGTTGCTAATGGTTTAGATGCTTTGATTCTAGTGTTTCGAGCTTGGAAGGAGCTTGGTAAGTTAAAAGAAGGGGACGAAGTTATAGTTCCTGCGAATACTTACATTGCAAGTATTCTTGCTGTAACAGAGAACAAACTAAAGCCTATACTTGTTGAGCCAGACCCACAAACTTTTAATATTTGCCCCACCAAAATACGCGAGGCGATCAGCAAGAACACAAAAGCCATCCTTGCTGTGCATTTATACGGTCAGTTAGCTGCTATGCCTGAAATTATGGCGCTCGCAACAGAACACGATTTATTAGTGTTAGAAGACTCTGCTCAGGCACATGGTGCTGAAATTAATGGAAAACGGGCTGGAAACTGGGGCCATGCTTCTGGATTTAGCTTTTATCCGGGTAAAAATTTAGGGGCGTTAGGTGACGCTGGTGCTGTTACTACAAATGATGCTGAACTGGCGAAAGTATTACGTGCGTTAAGTAACTACGGCAGTCATAAAAAGTATGAAAATTTATATCAGGGTGTTAATAGCAGACTAGACGAAATTCAAGCTGCGATGCTAAGAGTAAAGTTAAAATATTTAGATAATGAAACTCATCGTCGTAGAGAAATTGCTACTAGCTTTGCAAAAAAAATAGAAAATCCCCTGTTATCATTGCCAATTAATTTTGATAGCGTTAATATTAATTTATCTAACCATGTATTCCACTTGTTTGTTTTACGAACTGCTAAGCGTGACGAGTTACAGAATTACCTAATCAAAAATGGGATTCAAACTGTTATACATTATCCAATTCCTCCTCATAAACAAAAAGCATATTTCGAAAATAAAATTTCAGGTATTTTTTTACCCATAACAGAGCTAATACATAAAGAAGTGATAAGTATCCCAATTAGTCCTGTTATGACTGATGAGCAGGTGCAGTTTGTAATCGATGTTTTAAATAAGTTTTCATGAATTTAGCTAGAACATCACTTTTAAGCTTTATCGCAACAATAATTAAGATGCTATCGGCTTTGATTATTAACAAAGCCTTAGCAGTTATAGTCGGTCCTTCAGGTTTGGCATTTGTTGCGCAATTTCAAAGCTTCATTCAAATTTCTCAAGCAATAGGCCAGTGTGCAATTAATAATGGGATTACCAGATATACTGCAGAATATGCAACAGATAAAGAAAATTTAAGAAAAATAATATCAACAGCGCTATGTTTGAGTCTAATCTCTTCGATTATAACAGGTGTTTTAATAGTAATTATCTCAAAATATCTTTCAATTTACTTTTTAAAGTCGACGGATTACACATCAATAGTAGCCCTTTTTGGCTTTTTTCTTGCCTTTTTTGTTTTAAATAATTTTTTGTTATCAATACTAAATGGTTTAAAAGAGATTGGTTTATGGGTAAAAATTAATATTACACAAAGTGTGGTTTCTTTGCTTTTAACCCTGTTATTAATAACAGGGTTTGGTTTAAAAGGAGCCTTGCTTTCAATAGTCCTTACTCAATCCTTGGTATTGTTTTTAGCTATATTTTACATTTATAATCACGCGGTCATTAACAGAGATATATTAACCATAAATTTTTATTTTCCTGAATTTAAAAAGTTATCCAGTTACATATTAATGGGGTTAACTACAGCCATAATTGTACCCTTATCACATGTAATTCTAAGAGAGTCGATAGTATTAAGACTAGACTGGGTTGCAGCTGGGAACTGGCAGGCAATATGGTATATTTCTTCGATGTATTTAGGTTTGATTTCAACAGTTATAGGTGTTTATTATCTGCCTAGAATCTCAGAAATTAAAGACTTCAAAACCCTAGTTAACGAGCTAGCGAATGGATATAAAATTTTAGTTCCATTTATGTTTATTTTGTGTTTGTGCATATTTCACTTGAGAGAATTCATAATTAGTATACTCTTTAGTGATAGTTTTAGTAAAGTCGCTGATCTATTCATGTGGCAGCTTATTGGTGATTTTATTAAAATGATGTCATGGTTGATCGCTTATATAATGATAGCTAAATCGCTTGTGAGATCATTTATTTTTTCTGAAATATTTTTCTCTATGACCTTTTGCGTGATAACATTTTACTTAATACCTATTCATGGATTGGTTGGTGTTACGATAGCATATGCTTTGAACTATACACTGTACTTCTTGTTTGTGGCTGTAGCTGTATACATAAACAGGGAAAATATGTTTTCTAATTTAAGGGAAAATAATAATTGAGAATTTATTTTTTCTACGACTCTGAAAATATTGGTGGTGCTCAATTACTCTTAGCAAGAGTACTTACTTTTTTTATGCAGTCAGGTTTGTTTGTTGGTCTAGTAACTAGAAAACGTTCAGTTGAAGAAATATTTATTTATAAGTATTTAGTAGAATTTGGTTATAATAACGTTGATGTTTTGAATATAAATTCAGACTCAGATTCGAGTGTTGTCACAAATTCAGATGTAATTGTAACGCCGCTTTCAAACTTGCATGATTTAGCGAAGTTTAAATTTATTAACAATCCGAGAGTTTTTCTATGGGATATGCATCCCTATAATCTTGTTGAAATACATTCTTTTTCACTTTTTTATAAAAAACGCTTTCTTTCAGGTTTTTTTAAACTTATTGAATATAAAGCTTTCAATAGAGTCAAAGAAATAGCGCTTACTTTAAGTTTTAAAGACTCAATCTATTTCATGTGCAAAATGAATTACAATTTCAATAATGAGATCTACGGAGTAAATTTCAAATATAACCTTCTTCCAATATTTTCTGGTGTTGAAGATTACACAGGTAATACCTTATTACGAAGCATTGCTAATGTTAATGAAAGTCGTAAGTTAAGTATTATATGGGTTAGCAGGCTTGATGATGATAAAGTGAAAATTCTCAATTTAATAATAAATGACATTAAAAATTTTGTGACTAGTTCATCTATTGATATTGCTTTGCATATTGTCGGAAGCGGAAATGCTGAGTCATTCATTATTAAACCTGAAAATTTTGAAGTGATTCATACTGGTATAATTAGCGGTACTGAATTAAATAATTATGTTCATTCATATATAGATATTGGTATATCAGTAGGGACTGCAGCGCTAGACTTAGCACTCATGAAAATACCTGTTATACTTGCACCTGGAGCAGATGCTTATAACTTCTACAGGTTTAAAAATAAGAAATATAAATTTCTTTATGAGATCAATGGTTTTGATGTTGCTGTTGAACGGTATCACTCTAGTAGCACATTTAGTCTAAGTGAAATTCTTAATTCCTTAATGTCTTCTTATGAGCTTTTCTCTAAAAAAACACTTTCTTATGCGATTTTGAATCATACTTTAACCGCAAATTCAGATAAAGTTCTTTCTGCTATTACGAGTTCAAAGGGCAGACTTTCTGATGTTGTAGCATTAAATGATCTTGATTTTATTAGTCGAGTTCTTGCCTCGCTTAAAGCTTTATTTAAAAGGCTTTTGCGATGAGGGTATACTTGTCTCACTTATCTTACTTACTAAAGTATAAAACATACACCACAGTGTTTTATTTATCACTGATGTCTGTTCCAATATATTTTACTTTTGCGAGTGTTTTTGGTATTGCAAATGTTGAAGGTGAAACTACTATTTATTTCACATTATTCGTTTTATTAATTTTTTTTACTCAATTGCTCCTTTACTTTTTTACCTTATTAAAGGGTTCAATTTTAAGAAGCGAACTTTTTCTACTGTTGTTTATATTTTTATTAATTTCTCTCAGTTTTGGTATTGGTGTATTTTATGACTTAAAATTGGATAATTTTTACCTGTTTATTATAATGGGCATCACAGGTTTCTTATTGTACTTTTCTTCTGTAAAAATTTACTCTTTCAAAAATATTAGTTTGGATACATATTATTTAAGTTTATTTTTTTCGTGGCTGTTTATTTTTGCAATTTTTAAAGTTTTCACAGTGTCTGAAATTTTTAGTGACATAAACTTAGGCGGTGCTACATATCAAACAATATCCTACACAGCTGTATTGCTGTTTGGTTTATTACTTTTTTTGTTACCAAACACCTGTAAAAATAAGATTTTTTGCCTTGTTTTATATTTTTTGAATTTCATAACACTTGTTTCTCTTTCGTTTATAATGTTTCTTGGTGGTAGCAAAGGTGCATTTTTAGTATTTGTTTTATATTTGTTTTATTTTTTTATATTAAAATTTAGAATTTTGACACTTTTGAGTTGGCTAGCTATCGGTATGTCTTTGGCGATGCTAGGTTCAATCATCACATATGATATTTCAATCTTTGAAGTTGGCTTTAATCGAATATTGGCTTTTTTTGACCCCGATATTAGTATGTCTGAGAGGGCAACCGGTAGAGATTCTTATTACCAAAATTTTCTAACGCTATTTGAAGAGTCACCTTTTTTTGGTTATGGCTTACTATCATCAAATGGTTACGTCAGCAATTCACACAATTTATTTACTATGTTCATGCTTCAGTTTGGCTTTTTCGGTGTTATAAAGTCAGTATTTATCATACTGCTTTTGCTAATAACAGTTTTAAAAATTGACTTTAAAAGAAATTTATTTTTCGGCGTTTTACTTGTTCATGTCTTTGTCATGCTGATGTTTTCTGGGCAGTATTTTTCAACATTATTGTACTGGTTTGTTTTATCTTTTATGGTCGATAACCTATTTCGTGAGCATTCAACATGACAAGTTTAAATGAAAAAAAGACTAAGGTATTGGTGGTGACTAATCTTTTACCTCATTATCAAATTGATTTTTTTAACTACTTAAAATCAAATTACTGTGATGTTGATCTAATAGTTGCAGCTGATATTGAAACAAATGATCCACTTAATTTTTACAATAAAAAAGCCATTAATTTTGAAGTTGTCAATAACAAAATGTACTTTATAAAAGGGCTAATATTTCGTAGAGGAGTATTAGAGCTTATAAATAAAATAAAACCCGATAAATTAATAATATACGCTAATCCACGTGAATTGAGTTTATCATTTTTGATGTTGCTCTTGAAACTAAGAGGTGTAGAATTTTACATTCATGGAATGTTTCATCGCATTGGTGGACAAAAATTTTACTCAAGTCTTTACTATAGATTATCTTCTTTTCTTGCCAAAAAAGTATTTGTTTACAGTAGGAAAGGAGCAGAAGTCTTGCTCGCCTTGGGCGTAGACTATAGTAAAATAAATGTAATAGGGACTGCAATTGACGAAACAGTCTCACTAACTGAGGCTGAATTAATAAACGAAACACAGCTCAATGATTTTAAGGTTTCAAATTCTCTTATCAATCGAAAAATCGCTTTGCAAGTTGTTAGATTATCTTCTATAAAGCAGCCTGAGTTAATAGTCGAAGTCGCAGCATTATTAAAATCAGAATTTCCAGAAATACTTTTTGTTTTAATAGGTGGCGGTGAGTTATACAACGATATTAGGAATAAAATAGATTTTCTCGGCCTTCAAGATAATGTTTTAATGCTAGGCCCGATTTATGATAAGCAGGAACTTTCACTTTGGTTTAAATCGGCATCTGTTTTTGTGATTCCAACTTGTATAGGCCTGAGTGCACACCATGCAATGTCTTATGGTTTGCCAGTGATAACTGATGATAACCTTTTAAATCAAGCATCTGAATTCGATATACTATCTGATGGTTTGAATTCCATTATATATAAAAGCGGATCTATTAAGGATTTTGCAAATGCAATTGTACAGGTCTTGCATGATGAAGACTATCGATTGTCCCTTTCACTCAACGCTTTAGCTACTGTTAAAGTTAAGCACAGCTTAGCCAATAAAGCCAGAAATTATTACCGTGCTTTATTTTCATGAAGGTTCTTTTATGAAAATCGCTATTATCGATGTTAATTTTGATTTTTCGAGTACAGGGAAAATTGTAAAAGATCTTATGATTTACTTTGAAAGCGTTGGTCATGAAGTTCAAGCTTTTTATGGAAGAGGGCAAAGTAATCTAACACAGCTTTCAGTAACTAAGATATCTAATGATTTGGAAACTTATTTTCATGCTGGTTTAACTAGGCTAACCGGTTTTACAGGTTGTTTTTCTTATTTTTCAACTAAGTATCTCATTGAAAGATTAGAAGCTTTTAAACCAGACGTAGTTCATTTGCATGAGCTGCATGGTTATTATATTAATATTTATACGGTTGTTGATTGGTTAAAGAAAAATGAAATACCTGTTGTTTGGACTTTTCATTGCGAGTTCATGTATACAGGTAAGTGTGGTCATTCACATGAATGTAATAAGTGGAAATCAGGCTGTGGTGAATGTCCCCTTTTGAAAGAATACCCAGCTTCTTTTATTGACCAGACCGCTCATATGTTTTCGAAGAAGAAGAAACTTTTTGAAAGTTTTGAATATCTTAAAATTGTTACACCTTCTGAATGGCTTTTAGGTAGAGTGAAGCAGTCTTTTTTGAGTAATAAAGATAGTCGTGTGATTTTCAATGGCATTGACACGGATAATGTTTTTTATCCAAGAATGACATCTCCACAGAAATTAACTGGCTTTGATTTTTCCAAACCTATTGTTTTGGCTGTGGCTCCAAATATATTAGATGCCAATAAAGGTGGTGATTGGGTCATTGAACTTGCCAAGAGGTTTACATCTGAATTGAATTTTATTTTGGTTGGCGTCAATAATCTTACAAGACATTATCCTGATAATGTATTTCCTTTTCCAAAAACTTCTGATCAATCTGAATTAGCTGAGTTTTATTCTGTTTCTGATTTATTTGTTATTTGCAGCAAAAGAGAAAACTTTCCAACTACATGTTTAGAGTCACTTTCTTGTGGTACACCAGTAATCGGGTTTGATGGGGGGGGGACTAAAGAAACTGCTCCTTTACCTTATGGTAAATTTGTTGAATATGGTGATTTAGATTCACTAGAAAACGAAATTAGAAAATTTTTTAATAGAACTTCTAGTTTAGCAGATGCTAATCAGTGTAGAGATTTTGCCCTCCGGACTTATTCTAAACAAGTTATGGCACAAAATTACTTAAACCTTTATCAAGAGAATTTTGGATAAATTATGAATATTGAAGCAATGTGCAATCGTTGCATTATGGACAGCAGTGATAGTCAAATTAAATTTGACTCTAAGGGCCTTTGTGACCACTGCAATAATTTTGATCTAAACATTAAACCAAACTGGCATACTGATCAGCAAGGCTATGCCGAGTTAATGAAAGCTGCTGAGCTGATCAAGCAAGAAGGTAAAGGCAAAGACTTTGACTGTATTATTGGTTTAAGTGGTGGTTTAGATAGTTCTTATACCGCTTATGTTGCAAAAGAGGTCATGGGTTTACGGCCGTTACTGTTTCATGTTGATGCAGGTTGGAATACCGACCAGGCCGTTGGCAATATCGAAAAATTAGTTGATGGTTTGGGTCTTAATCTGTACACCGAAGTGATTAACTGGGAGGAGATGAAAGACCTTCAGGTTGCGTTTCTGAAATCTGGTATTCCGGACCAGGATATCCCGCAGGATTGCGCGTTTTTTTCCGCATTGTACAAGTTTGCTCGTAAGAACAAGATTAAGTATGTGCTGACGGGTGGCAACTTCTCCACTGAATGCTGTCGCGAGCCGAACGAATGGGGAGCCTACCCGGGTATTGATAAAACCTTTATTACTGATATCCATAAAAAGTTCGGTAAGCGTAAGCTAAAAACTTTCCCGATTATTGATGTGTTAGTTTACAAGGTGTTCCATCACCGGGTATTGGGTATGAAGGTATTTAAGCCTCTTAACCTGGTGCCATATATTAAGAAGGAAGCGGAGCAACTGTTAAAGGAAAAGTATGGGTGGCAGCCGTTCCAGCATAAGCATCACGAGTCACGCTTTACCCGTTTTTATGAAGACTACTGGATGCCGCGTAAATTTGGTTACGAAAAACGTCGTGCGCATTTTTCTAGCCTGATTATGACTGGCCAGATGACGAGAGAGCAGGCACTTGAGCGCATTGCTAAACCTGAGCTATCAGACGAATTTATGAAAAATGAGTTTAAGTATGTAGCAAACAAGCTTGGACTAAGTGTGGATGAGCTACAGCAGATTTTTGAACAGCCGAACAAGAGTTATCGTGATTACAAGAATAAACTTTGGTTAATTCAGTTGGGTGCCAAGCTAATCAATATGTTAGGTATTGAAAGAAGGCATTACAGATGATTGCACTTATTGACTACGGCATTGGTAACCTGCAGGCGTTTTTAAACCTTTATCAGCGCTTGCATATTCCGGTCATGGTGGCGACTACACCTGAACATATTGAGCAGGCTGATAAGTTAATTCTGCCGGGTGTTGGTCATTTTGATCATGCGATGCAGCTGTTTAATGCGTCTGTTATGAAGGACGCTGTAGTACGCAGAGTGACGGAACAAAATGTGCCAATTATTGGCATTTGTGTCGGGATGCAGATGTTGGCGTTTTCTAGTGAAGAAGGCGTTGAACCCGGTTTAGGCTGGGTGCCTGGGCGCGTGCGTTCATTAAAAAACGCGCTTGCTCACACACAGTTACCTATGCCGCATATGGGCTGGAATGATGTGGTGGCTGCGAAGGATGCGCCGCTGTTTAAATCGTTCAACCCTGATGACACGCGGTTCTATTTCTTGCATTCGTACTATTTTGAACCCGAGCAGGCCGATTTTTGTATGGCTCGTTGCGATTACGGCATTTCATTTAGTTGCGCGGTGCGTAAAGGAAATGTGTTTGGCGTGCAGTTTCATCCCGAAAAAAGTCATCATTTTGGTGAGCAGTTGCTGAAGAATTTCGCGGAGTTATAGCCATGCTTAGACCAAGATTAATTCCCTGTTTATTAATTCAGGATGGTGGCTTAGTGAAAACCACCAAGTTTAAAGATGCTAAGTATGTCGGCGACCCTATTAACGCGGTACGCATTTTTAACGAAAAAGAAGCCGACGAGCTTGTGGTGTTGGATATTGATGCCACAGTGCATCGGGTTGAACCCAATTACGAGCGTATCGCACATCTGGCTGCAGAATGTCGGATGCCACTTTGTTATGGTGGTGGGATAAAAACAGCTGAACAAGCGAAGCGTATTACGGCTTTGGGTGTTGAAAAGGTGGCGATCAGTTCTGCCGCCCTAGAGAACCCACAACTGATTGCCGAAATGGCGGCAGAAATAGGCAGCCAGAGCGTGGTTGTAGTGCTTGACGTGAAAAAGAAGCTGTTAAGTAAACACTACGAAGTCTGGACTCATAATGGCAAACACAATACCAAGCGCAGCCCGCTAGATGTGATAGCGGAGGTTCAGGCACAAGGTGCCGGCGAAGTGGTAATCAACTTTATTGAGCATGAAGGCACGATGAAAGGCATGCCGCTTGATGCGATAAAAATGTTTAAAGCTGCCTGCCGGGTGCCCTTTACGGTAATGGGTGGTGCAGGCTCACTGGATGATCTGGGTGACGTGGTGGCGGAGAACGGCTTGCTTGGTGTAGCAGCCGGTAGCCTGTTTGTGTTTAAAGGCCCTTATCGTGCAGTTTTGATTAATTATCCGACACAGGCGCAAAAGCGTGAGAAGATATATGGACGGTGTCATGTTCAGAAATAAAATTTTACTTATTACCGGTGGTACCGGCTCGTTCGGTAATGCGGTGTTAAAGCGTTTTTTAGATACCGATATCGCCGAAATTCGTATCTTCAGTCGTGATGAGAAAAAACAGGATGATATGCGAAAAAAGTATAATCATCCGAAGCTGAAGTTTTATATTGGTGACGTGCGTGATTATAACAGCGTTCTCAATGCCACCCGTGGCGTAGACTTCATTTATCATGCCGCAGCGTTGAAGCAGGTGCCCAGTTGTGAGTTTTACCCAATGGAAGCGGTGAAGACAAACGTGATTGGTACTGAGAATGTGTTAGAAGCCGCTATTGTCAACGGTGTGGCCCGTGTGGTGTGTTTAAGCACTGACAAAGCGGTATACCCGATTAATGCCATGGGCATCTCAAAAGCGATGATGGAAAAGGTAATGGTGGCTAAAGCCCGTAACCTGGACCCGGCAAAAACCGTGATTTGTGGTACCCGCTACGGTAATGTGATGGCCTCGCGCGGCTCGGTTATCCCGCTATTTGTTGATTTGGTTCGCGCTGGAAAGCCTATTACTATCACTGATCCGAATATGACGCGTTTTATGATGACTTTGGAGGACGCTGTAGATCTGGTGTTGTACGCATTTGAACATGGCGACAACGGCGATATCTTTGTACAAAAAGCACCTGCCGCAACAATAAATGTATTAACTCAAGCGTTGCTGGAGCTGATGCAAACCCCAGAGCACCCGGTAAATGTCATTGGTACCCGTCATGGCGAAAAGCTATTTGAAGCGCTGTTAAGCCGGGAAGAGCGTGCCTGTGCTATAGATATGGGCGATTATTACCGTGTACCACCTGATAATCGTGATTTAAATTACGGTAAGTTCTTTGACCAGGGCGATAAAACGATTGCCGAGCTGGAAGATTACAACTCTCACAATACCGAGCGTTTGGATGTAGCAGGAATGAAGCAATTGTTGCTTAAACTAGACTTTATTCGCGCTATTACCCGGGGTGAAGCTGCCACTGCAGAGGATTGATATTATGAAAGTTTTGGTAACCGGTGCCAATGGCTTTATTGGCAAAAACCTGATCATTAGTTTGCAGCGCAACCCCAGTATTGAGGTGATTAAATTTACCCGTGATATGCCTTTAGAATCGCTCCCCGGGTTATTGTCACAAGCTGATTTTATTTTTCATTTAGCTGGTATCAACCGGCCGCAAGATGACAATGAGTTTGCAACAGGCAATGCCGATCTAACGGGGGCAATTTGTCAGGCTATCAGAGAGAGTGGCCGCAAAATTCCTATTGTTTTAACATCCTCTATTCAGGCCGAGCGCCATAATGCCTATGGCAAAAGTAAGTTAATGGCAGAAATGCATCTTTTGAATTTGCACCTGGAAACGGGCAACAAAGTGTATATTTATCGCCTGCCAAATGTGTTTGGTAAATGGTGTAAGCCAAACTACAACTCAGCTGTGGCTACTTTTTGCCACAATATAAGCCGTGGTTTACCAATCCAGGTTAATGACCGTTCTGTTGAGTTAAAACTGGTCCACATTGGTGCCGTTGTTACTTCGTTTCTGAAAGTGTTGCACCAGCAACCTGAAGAGCAGTTGTATATCAATGTTGATCCCGTGTATCAGGTCACTTTGGGGGATCTCGTTGATCAGCTTTACAAGTTCAGAGATAGCCGTGAGAGCCTAATTACCGAACCGGTAGGCGAGGGTTTTATCCGGGTACTTTATGCAACTTATATTAGTTACATTCCACCAGATAAGTTTAATTATGGTTTAACCAAGCATGAAGATAAGCGTGGTTGCTTTGTAGAAATGCTTAAAACCAGAGATTCGGGCCAATTCTCCTTTTTTACCGCTCATCCCGGTGTTACCCGTGGCGGCCACTACCACCATGTAAAAACAGAAAAGTTTTTGGTGATTAAAGGCAAAGCCCGGTTTGGCTTCCGCCATATTATTACTGATGAAGTCATCGAGATTTTTACCAGCGGCGACATGCCTGAAATTGTGGAAACAGTTCCTGGTTGGTCACATGACATTACCAATATCGGCGACGATGAAATGGTGGTAATGCTATGGGCGAATGAAAACTTTGACCGTGAACGCCCTGATACTGTTGCATATAAGGTGTAATTAATGAACAAGTTAAAAGTGATGACTGTTGTCGGTACTCGCCCGGAAATTATTCGTTTGTCCAGAGTGATGGCAGCTTTAGAGCAGCATTGTGAGCATATTATTGTACACACCGGCCAGAATTACGATTTTGAACTTAATCAGGTTTTCTTTGACGACTTGGGTGTACGTAAGCCCGATTACTTTTTAAATGCTGCGGGTAGCACCGGAGCAGAAACCATCGGAAACGTGATTATTGCCGTAGATAAAGTACTGGCGGAAGTTAACCCGGATGCGATGTTGGTCTTGGGTGATACCAATAGCTGTATGGCGGTGATTCCTGCTAAACGCCGTAAAATCCCAACTTTCCATATGGAGGCGGGTAACCGCTGCTTCGACATGCGGGTGCCTGAAGAAATTAACCGCCGTATCGTTGACCATACCGCCGATATTAACCTTACTTATAGCAGCATTGCCCGTGACTACTTGCTTGCTGAGGGTATTCCTGCCGATAGGGTTATTAAAACCGGTAGCCCAATGTTTGAAGTTCTAAACCATTACATGCCGCAAATTGATGGTTCTGATGTATTAAATCGGCTGGAGCTAACCGAGCGTGAGTTTTTTGTCATTAGCGCGCACCGCGAAGAGAACGTCGATTCGCCGAAGAACCTGCACAAACTGGCCGCGGTACTTAACGGTTTAGCTGAAAAGTATGGTCATCCCGTCATTGTCTCCACACACCCTCGAACCCGTAAGCGAATCGAAGAGCAAGGTGTAGTCTTCAACCCGCTAGTGCAGTTACTAAAGCCACTGGGTTTTCACGACTACAACAAGCTGCAAAAGTCAGCTAAGGCCGTATTATCCGACAGTGGTACCATTAGTGAAGAGTCGTCCATCATGAACTTCCCGGCTTTGAATATTCGTGAAGCGCATGAGCGGCCAGAAGCCTTTGAAGAGGCCTCGGTAATGATGGTGGGTCTTGAGGTTGAACGTGTGTTTCAGGCATTACAGGTTTTGGATAGCCAACCAAGTGGTGACACACGTTTGCTGCGTCCTGTTTATGATTACAGCATGCCTAATGTCTCTGATAAGGTCGTTCGGATCGTCCATAGTTACCGCGATTATGTGATGCGTGTGGTTTGGAAGCAGTATTGATATGAGATTTGCGCTGTTACCGGATGCGTATCTACCATCCAGCACCTTAGTACACGCTAAAATGTTTCATGAACTAGCACATGAATTGCAAAATCGTGGTCATAAAGCAGTTGTGATTACGCCGGGTGAGCCTGACCAAAAAACATTACTTGTTGAGGAAATATACGATGGTGTTGAAGTATGGCGTTTTCGCACCGGTCGAACTCGTGGCGTTGGCAAAGTAAAGCGAGCCTTGAACGAATCTTTGTTGTCTATTAATGCCTGGCGTGCCATCTGTCATAAAGTTAAAGCAGAACCTTTTGATGGCTGTATTAACTATTCGCCCACTATTTTCTTTGGACCCTTAGCGAAGAAATTAAAAGCCCATGGCGCTTTCGTCTATTTGATTCTGCGCGACATGTTCCCGCAATGGGTAATTGATCAGGGCATGATCAAAGAAGGCTCCGTGATAGCGCGTTATTTCCGTTACTTTGAGCGTCTGAACTACCAGGCATCCGACTGCATTGGTGTCATGTCCGATGCCAATCTGAAATTATTTCATCATTTACATCCGGGCTATCCAAATGTGAAGGTTCTAATGAATTGGGCAGATACTCGACCATTAATTCGTGAGACTGTTGCAACGAATTGGCGTGATGCTTGGGGCTTGGGCGATAAAATAGTGTTCTTTTATGGTGGAAATATTGGTCATGCACAGGACATGACAAATTTAATGCGTCTTGCCAGAACCATGCAAAGTGAACAGCGTGCACACTTTTTGTTTGTCGGGCAAGGCGATGAGGTTGAGTTAATACATCAGCTTAAAGCTGAATGGCAGCTTGATAATGTCACTATCAAACCCTCCGTTTCGCAGCAGGTATATCGAGAGTTGTTAACTCAAATTGATATTGGTTTGTTTTCATTATCAGCTAAACACACCGCCCATAACTTTCCTGGCAAGCTCCTGGGCTATATGGTTGAGTCGCTACCTATTCTGGGTAGCGTCAATGCAGGAAATGATGTGATTGACTTAATCAATAATCACAGTGCTGGTTTTGTTTTCGAGAATGGTGATGATGAGGCTCTCAGTAACGCTGCTAAAGTGTTGCTTTTATCACCAGAGCAGCGCATGAAATGTGGTGAGCAGGCGAGGGCACTGTTGGAAAGCTATTTTTCAGTTGAGTCAGCTGTTTCACAGATATTACAACAAGTTCAAAATAGAGGTGCGGCTTGAGTATCTTAATTACCGGCCATACCGGTTTTGTTGGCCAAGCGTTAGTAAAAGTTTTAGCTGAAAACACACTACGACTCGTCGGGCGTCGTCACATAGCGGGGCAGTCAGGACAGTATTTTCAAAAAGAGCTTACTGCTACTGAAGACTACTCAGACTGCCTGGCCGGCGTTTCGGTCGTCATTCATGCGGCTGCGCGAGTACATGTGATGGATGATACTGCTGCAGACCCGCTGGCAGCATACCGTGAGGTCAACGTTGCCGGAACTCTTAATCTGGCTCGTCAAGCCGCAGCGTCCGGCGTAAAGCGTTTTATTTTTATTAGTACGATTAAAGTAAATGGTGAAGCTACGCTCCCAGATCAGCCGTTTACTGCGCGTGATTTAAGCAAAGCAACTGATCCTTACGGGATTTCTAAAGCCGAAGCCGAAGCAACTTTAAAAAAATTGTGTTTGGACACCGGAATGGAGCTTGTAGTAATTCGTCCTCCGCTGGTATATGGTCCGGGAGTAAAAGCAAATTTTGCTGCGATGCTACGTTTCGCAAAAAGGAACTTGCCGCTACCTCTAGGTGCTATTCGTAACCAGCGAAGTATGGTCGCGCTCAGCAATCTGGTCGACCTGATAAAGGTTTGTATTGATCATCCCAAAGCTGCCAATCAAACATTTTTAGTGAGTGATGACCGTGACCTGTCAACCACCGAGCTGTTACAGCTAATGGTTCGAGCCTATGGAAAAACTCCCAGACTTATCCCAGTGCCTATGAGTTGGTTTAATATTATTGGCAAACTAACGGGTAAACAGGCGGTAATTGCCAGACTCTTTGGTAATTTACAAGTTGATATTAACGACACCAAAACTACGCTTAATTGGCGTCCACCAGTGTCGGTTGAGGATGGTATTAAAAGTTGTATACCAAAAGAGGATCTATGTTAATTCGGCTGTTGGACATTTTATTTGCACTCTGTGGGTTAGTGTTTGGTTTTCCGGTTCTGGTTATTCTGACGATTATAGGCCTGTTTGACACCGGCTCACCAATATTCCGGCAGGTTCGGGTTGGCCGTTATAAAAAGCCTTTCACACTGGTTAAGTTTAGAACTATGCGAAAAGACACGGCATCTGTTGCCAGTCATTTAGCCAGTGCCAGCGCTATTACGCCTTTTGGTGGTTTTTTGCGGAAGACGAAGCTGGACGAGCTACCACAGTTATGGAATGTGCTATGGGGCGATATGAGCTTAGTTGGTCCTCGTCCTGGGCTTTTTAATCAAGAAGAGTTAACAGCTGCACGTGATAAGCTCGGTATTTACAATGCACGCCCGGGTATTACGGGCTTGGCGCAGGTCAATGAAATCGATATGTCTACGCCAGAACTGCTGGCTGAAACTGATGCCAAAATGCTGCAAAACCTGACATTGGCAGACTACTTTAAATATATTTTTATGACTGTAGCCGGTAAAGGGAGTGGCGATAGGGTAAAAAAATAGTAAACTCTATGCTGTGGATCTAATGCTGCAAAAAGGGAGTTTATGCAGAGTAGCTTTGAGCAGCCGGTAATATTGCACCACGGCGCCGTTGACGGTGTTACCGGCTCTTGTCATGAATATCAATTAGCTCCTGGTTATGCAGTGCTAATTGATTGTGGCCTATTTCAGGGAGACGAGCAGGGCAATGGTAGCAAGGCCAACCTTGCTATCAATTTTCCGCTTAACCATATTCAGGCACTTATCGTTACTCATGTCCATATTGATCATGTAGGACGAATTCCTTATTTGCTGGCCGCCGGTTTTACCGGCCCAATTTTTTGCTCTGAAGCCTCAGCTCATCTGTTACCTTTAGTGTTGGAAGATGCCCTTAAAGTTGGTGTAACGCGCGACGAGCAGCTGATTCACGGCTTTTTACGTACCATTGCCCACCAGATTGTGCCCTGTAAGTTTAACGCCTGGCTTGAATTACCGCCCTTTAACGGTACTAACGCGCACTTCCGGCTACAAAAGGCCGGCCATATCCTTGGTTCAGCCTATGTTGAAATTAAACATTTGCTCAATGCAAAGCCCTTTATTACGGTGTTTTCTGGTGATTTAGGCGCGCCTTACTCTCCGTTGTTACCTGCCCCTAAACCACCTTACGCAGCTGATATTGTTGTTATTGAAAGCACTTATGGCGATAAACTGCATGAAAACCGGCGCAGTCGAATTAAGCGCTTAGAGCAGGTGTTGCTGCACTCATTACAGGACAACGGCACCGTGTTATTCCCGGCCTTTAGTATTGGCCGCACTCAGGAACTGCTCTACGAGCTTGAAACCTTAATCCATCGCCTGCGCAATAAAAAAATCCATCAGCATTTGCGCTGGCAAGAGTTAACAGTCATTGTAGATTCACCTTTAGCGGCTAAATTTAATGTTGCTTATCAGCAGTTGGCTGCCTGTTGGGATAACGAAGCTAAAAAGCGTTTACTGCAGGGGCGGCATCCGCTTAGCTTTGCGCAGTTACATACGATCGATAGCCATTCACAGCATCTTGCCGCGGTAAATTTGCTGGCCAGCACCCGCAAACCGGCTATTGTTATTGCTGCTAGCGGTATGTGTGAGGGGGGCAGGGTAGTGAATTATTTAAAAGCGATGCTGGGCGATCCTGTGCACCAGGTGGTTTTTGTCGGTTATCAGGCGCGGGGTACACTTGGTGCGGCGATCCAGCAATATGGTCCGCAACAAGGTTATGTTACTATTGACGGCCAGCGTATTGATATTAAGGCAGAAGTGTTAACATTAAGCGGTTATTCTGCCCATGCCGATCAGCAGGGTTTAGTTAATTTTATAAAAGGCATGCGGCGACGGCCAAAACAAGTGCGAATTGTACACGGCGATCTGCCAGCAAAGCAGGCATTACAGGCCGCGTTAGTTAAATATGCTAACCAGGTTGTAATTGCCTGATGTTGAGTAAAGGGATGATATGAAAGTCACAGTTTTTGGTATTGGTTATGTCGGCCTGGTGCAGGCCGCGGTATTAGCTGAGGTTGGCCATCAGGTTCTCTGTGTCGACGTAAATGCCGAGCGGGTAGAAAACCTTAAAAAAGGTATTATCCCGATTTATGAACCTGGCTTAACACCGCTGGTAGAAAAGCACTTTGCCAGTGGTTATCTCAATTTTACTACCGACGCTCAGGCTGGTGTGCTGCATGGCGACGTGCAATTTATCGCCGTGGGCACGCCACCCGATGAAGATGGCTCTGCCGATTTACAGTATGTGTTGGCGGTGGCAAAAACTATCGCTACTTATATGCAGTCACCTAAGGTGGTTATCGATAAATCTACGGTACCCGTTGGTACCGCAGATAAAGTTAAGGCCGCTATTGCTTCGGTACTGGCAGAGCGTGGCCAACAGCTTGATTTCGATGTGGTATCAAACCCCGAGTTTTTGAAAGAGGGCGCCGCCGTTAATGACTGTATGCGACCCGATCGCATTATTGTTGGTACCTACGACGAGCGTCCTAAAGATCTGATGCGTGAGCTGTATGAGCCCTTTAACCGTAATCATGACAAAATGATTTTTATGGATGTGCGCTCTGCTGAGCTCACTAAGTATGCGGCTAACTGTATGCTTGCTACTAAAATTTCATTTATGAATGAAATGGCCAATTTAGCAGAACTTTTGGGTGCTGATATCGAAGCAGTGCGCAAAGGTATTGGCTCTGATCCCCGTATTGGTTACCACTTTATATATCCCGGCTGTGGCTATGGTGGCTCTTGTTTCCCTAAAGATGTGCAGGCCTTGATTCGCTCGTCAGAGCAAATGGGCTATAGCCCTAAGGTGCTGCAAGCTGTTGAGGCGGTCAACAATAAGCAAAAATATAAGCTGCCTGAGCTGATTAAACAGCACTTTGATACTGAGCTGGCAGGCAAAACTATTGCGCTGTGGGGCTTAAGTTTTAAACCCAACACCGATGATATGCGTGAAGCCAGTAGCCGGGTATTAATGGAGCAGTTATGGGCTGCCGGGGTAAAAGTGCAAGCTTATGATCCTGAAGCGATGGAAGAAACCCAGCGCATTTATGGTGTGCGTGATGACTTAACCCTGGTGGGGACCAAAGAGGCGGCCTTAAAAGGTGCTGATGCCTTGGTTATTTGTACCGAGTGGCAACAGTTCCGCGCGCCTGATTTTGATTTAATCAAATCGCAGTTACGCCAGGCTGTGATTTTTGATGGCCGTAACTTGTACGATCCGCGCCGCTTAGCCCAGCGAGGCTTTATCTATTATGCCATTGGCCGTGGTGAAACCGTGCGCAAACCAAGCTGATGGAGCGAGTATGAAATTTCTGGTTACCGGCGCCGCAGGCTTTATTGGTTTTTATGTGTGTCAGCGTTTGTTACAGCAAGGGCACCAGGTGGTGGGCCTGGATAATCTCAATGCCTATTACCCGGTACAGCTAAAACGTGATCGTCTGGCACAGCTGCTAGCGCAACCTGGCTTTCGGTTTGAACAGCTTGATTTAGCGGATCGCGCCGGTATTGCCAATCTTTTTGCCAAAGAAGGCTTTCAGCGGGTTATTCACCTTGGCGCTCAGGCGGGCGTACGATACTCACTGCAAAATCCGATGGCCTATGCTGATAGTAACCTTACCGGTACCCTTACCATTCTGGAGGGCTGCCGCCAGCACCGGGTTGAGCACCTGGTTTATGCTTCATCCAGCTCCGTCTATGGCATGAATAGCAAAATGCCATTTAGTACGCACGACAGAGTGGACCATCCGGTATCACTCTATGCGGCTACCAAAAAAGCTAACGAATTAATGGCCCATTCATATAGCCATTTGTATGGTATTCCCACTACGGGGTTAAGGTTCTTTACTGTTTACGGGCCCTGGGGCCGGCCAGATATGGCACCGTTTTTATTTACTAAGGCCATTTTAGCCGGTGAGCCTATCAAAGTATTTAACCATGGCGAGATGTTGCGTGACTTTACCTATATTGATGACATAGTTGAAGGTGTAGTGCGCATCCAGCAGCTGCCTCCCAAGCCAACGCCGGGCTGGGATGGCAGCGACGCCAGTCGCAGCTTCGCGCCGTATAAAATTTTTAATATTGGTAATAATCAGCCGGTAAAACTGATGACCTTTATCGAAGCCATTGAGCAAGCTACCGGTAAAATGGCCGTAAAAGAATATTTGCCGATGCAGGCTGGTGATGTGCCGGCGACCTTTGCGGATATTGATGACTTACAGGCAGCGGTAGGTTTTAAACCATCTACACCTATTACACTGGGTATGCAGCGCTTTGTAGACTGGTACCGCAGCTATTACAATGTTGAGTAGTTAGCAAAATGGTAAACACACTACTAAAAATAAAATGGAAATTGGAATAAATGCAAACAAATATTGTGCGTAAAGCAGTGATCCCTGTTGCCGGCCTCGGTACCCGGATGTTACCGGCAACTAAAGCTATTCCTAAAGAAATGCTACCAGTAGTGGATAAACCGCTTATTCAGTATGTAGTACAGGAGTGTATTGCTGCGGGTATTAAAGAGATTGTGTTGGTTACACATTCATCCAAGAACAGTATAGAAAACCATTTTGATAAAAGTTTTGAGCTGGAATCGATGCTGGAAAAACGCGTCAAACGCCAGCTGTTAGATGAAGTACAAAATATCTGCCCAAAAGACGTAACTATTATGCATGTTAGGCAAGGCGAAGCTAAGGGACTAGGGCATGCCGTGCTGTGCGCACTACCTCTAGTTGGCGATGCGCCCTTTGCGGTGCTGTTGCCTGACGTTATTGTCGATAGTTACGACTGTGATTTAACGCATGACAACCTGGCAGAGATGGTTGAGCTTTTTACGCAATCGCAGGTTAGCCAGGTGATGGTAGAGCCGGTGCCGAGGCAGAATGTTAGCAGTTATGGTATTGCTGATGTTGCCGGTGTTGAATTATCGGCTGGCGAGTCAGTAAAAATAACCGAAATTGTTGAAAAGCCAAGCGTAGAACAGTCGCCGTCAAACCTCGCAGTAGTCGGACGTTATGTGTTTAGTAAGGATATCTGGCCTTGCCTTAAGCGTACACCTATTGGTGCCGGTGACGAAATTCAACTAACAGACGCTATAGCGATGTTACTTGAGCAGCAGCAAGTCAACGCTTATCAAATTAAAGGCCGCAGCCATGATTGCGGTAATAAGCTTGGCTATATGCAAGCCTTTGTTGAGTTTGGCTTACGGGATAAATATCTTGGTCCTGACTTTCAGAAATGGTTACAGCAGTTGTTGCAGGGTAACCGTTAATAACTACTGGTTTTAGTGCTATACTTGAGCCAATTTTTGCTGTTTAAGTGCCGGTTACTGAAGCCGGCATAATGGAGTTAAAACATGCTTGCATGGTTGCTGGCGCTGCCTCGCTCGGCTAAGCGCATGATTTCAGTGGCAATAGATACCGTATTTTTATCGCTTTCTATTTATCTGGCCTTTGTACTTACCCAGAATGGTAATGCTCGCCAGCTATCTGATATTACACTGGCGTTTATTATTACTCTGCCGCTTACCTTGCTTATTTTTACCAAGCTTGGCTTATACCGTGCGGTAATTCGGTATGTTGGCCAGCACGCGCTGGGCGCGGTGTTATTTGGTATTTTAGGTAGTGCCGCCTTATTGGCTGCATTGTTTATGTTTTTTGACGTTGAGCAGCGTACCAATCTGGTTATTGTTTATGCATTAATAGCCTTGGTTACCTCAGGCGGTGTTCGTTTATTAGCCAGAATGCTGCTAGAGCAGCGCAATAACGGCCATAAAACCCGGGTGCTGATCTATGGTGCCGGCTCTTCGGGGCGGCAGTTAGCCCAAGCCTTAATGAATGGTGACCAATACCATCCAGTGGCCTTTGTTGACGATGACAACACGCTACAACGTTCAACTATTCTCGGTATCCCGGTAGGTAGCCCGAATAATATTCCCGGTTTAATTAAGCAAAAAAATATTGGCCGTATTCTGTTGGCGATGCCGTCAGCCAGTCGCGGCCGGCGTCGCGAGGTATTAGATAAGCTCGAGGCTTTGCCACTGCCAGTATTATCAATACCGGGTATGAGTGATTTAGTGAACGGCAGTATGCGTATTGATGAGCTGCAGGATGTTAAAATTGAAGACCTATTGGGGCGCGACCCGGTAGCACCGAAGAAAAAACTATTGCATGCCAATATTAAAGGTAAGGTGGTCATGGTTACCGGTGCCGGCGGCTCTATTGGCTCTGAACTATGCCGACAAATTATTCGCTGTGAACCGCTAACGCTGGTGCTATTTGAACTGTCTGAATATGCTCTTTATGCTATCGAGCAGGAGCTTAAAGCCTTAATTTGTAATGAATGTCTTGAGATCAACCTGGTGCCGGTAATGGGCACTGTGCAGCGGCAAAGCCGGCTTGAAAGCGTGATGCGCGCCTTTGGTGTGCATACTGTTTATCATGCCGCAGCCTATAAGCATGTGCCTTTGGTGGAATATAACGTTGTTGAAGGTGTACGCAATAATGTGTTCGGTACCTGGTATGCCGCTGAGGCCGCAATCAAAGCCGGGGTAGAAACCTTTGTCCTTATCTCTACCGATAAAGCTGTGCGGCCAACCAATGTAATGGGCGCCTCTAAAAGGCTGGCAGAGCTGGTGTTACAGGCGTTGGCACAGTACCAAACTAAAACCCGTTTTTGTATGGTGCGCTTTGGTAATGTATTGGGTTCATCTGGTTCAGTGGTGCCACTGTTCCGGGAACAAATTCGAAAGGGCGGCCCCGTTACCGTTACCCATAAAGATATTATCCGCTATTTTATGACCATTCCGGAAGCCGCTCAGCTGGTGCTGCAAGCTGGTGCTATGGGTAAGGGCGGTGATGTATTTGTATTAGATATGGGCGAGCCGGTTCGTATTGCCGAGTTGGCCCGCCGCATGATCCACCTAATGGGCCTGGAAGTGCGGGACGAAGAGCACCCACACGGCGATATTGAAATTAAATATACCGGCTTGCGTCCCGGCGAAAAGCTGTATGAAGAATTATTAATTGGCAACAATGTGCGCAAAACCGAACATAGCCGTATTATGGCAGCAGATGAAGTATGCCTGAGCTGGCCTGAGATGGAGCATTTGTTGGCTCGATTAGATACCGCCTGTAATCGCTTTGCCGTGGAAGATATTATTGCACTGATTCGCAGTGCGCCTACCGAGTTTAATTACAGTAACGCCACCAGTGATCTGGTTGTAAATGCGGCTTGTCCGGTGGATACCCGCAAGCAATTAGAGGTTTTAGCTGCTGCCGATACTTCCAGACCGCTTGTAACTGTTCTTAAACAAACGGAGGGTAAACAACAAATTGCTTAGTTTTCAATTTAGGCATTGTATAAACTTTAAACTTGGTTTAAGCTGCTACGTAATCGGAATTCGGTTTAACCATTGAGGGATATTTTATGAAAAAAACTTTAGTAGCAATCTCTGCTGCTCTGGCTTTAGCCAGTGTTGGTGCTGTTGCTCAATCATCTGATAATGCCGGTGGCACTGCTGCTTCTGGTGCTACTGTTGGCGGTGTGGCAGTTGGTACTATTGTAGCTGGTGCTGTTGCTGCGGGTGTATTAGCAGCTATCGTTTCTAATAGCTCAGGCGTTACATTGCCACCAGTGCCACCAACGCCACAACCACAACCAAGCTGTAATGGTTCAGACCCATTAGTTGGTGGTGCTTGTGTTGGTACTACTGTTACTAATACCGTTACGTTAACAGGTACTGGTACTGCTACAGGTACAACCACTGCGACAGCTACTACTACTTTTACTTACGCACCAACACTGCGTTAATAGTTGTGTCGTTTAAAAAGCCGCCTTTAGGCGGCTTTTTTATTCAATAATTTCTTAAGTTGCCAGGATAGCAAACAATGAAGAACGCTGTTTATGCGCTATGTACGGCGGTAATTTGTAGCCTTGGTTTGGCCGGCTGCTCGGGTACTTACCAGGCTTACCGTGATACCCTAAGCTATGCTTTTAAACCACCGGCTGATATCGAACTTTCTAATGAACAGGTAACTGCCTCACCGGTAGATTTACTCTATTTTCGTTATGGCGAGCAGCGCCAGGTGGTGTTGGCCCTGGCCTTTATGGAGCATAATCAGCAAAAGTGGATTTCTGCTGATAACGCTGTTGTGGTAATGCAATATGGTCGGATAGTCCGTACCGCTGGCTTGCCGCATAATTTGCTTTTTGTAACCGCCAGTACCGAAGATCCTTTAACCCGCGGCGTAACTTCCTTAGCTGGCAGTAGCTGGCAAAGTCTTACTGACTGGCAACAGGATGAATATGGCTATTTGGTACAAAGCCAGTTTAGCCAACCAAAGCCAGAAACACTGGTAATACTTGATCATAGCTTTAACGTATTAAAAGTAACTGAAACTTTAAGCTATAAAACCCGGCCGCAATTTTGGCGCTTTGATCAGCAGTGGCAAAACGAATACTGGTTTGAGCAATCCTCTGGCCAATTATTGAAATCTCGTCAGCAATATGCGCCTTTTCAGCCGCTTACCGAAATGGTTTTTGTCAGTCGGGCCGCTCGTTTAGCTAAGGCAGGATAACCTATGCGTTTACTAAAAAAACTCACTTTACTAGCCGCTGTGCTGCTAACCTTGCCAGTGTCAGCACAGGTGGTAGTACACAGCGCTGGCCAGTCGATAACCTTTGAGCAACCCGTGCGGCTAGATGCTGTACTAGCGCCACTAGTGCGCTCTGCTGATATTTATTGGCCTGCCGCCGCCTTGTATGACACTAACGTCCCTGAAGCAGAACAACTGCGCAGCGAAACCTTAACCCTGCTGCAGGAACTGCAACAAAGTGCTAAACCAGAGGTGCAGCAGGTATTACTGCAGTTAGCAAGCCGCATCGCTGATTGGCGTTTAGCTAGACGCTTACCTTTTGTCATTGATTATGATTTGGCACGTATTAATCTTGCAGCCAACCCGCTATTGCCGGCTGGTGACTATATTTTACAGCTCCCCCGTCGGCCTGATACGGTAGTGCTAATAGGCGCTATTCGCGGTGGCATTATCTCTCATGCGCATACGCCGGCGACTGCGGTCAATGATTACTTGCAGCGTGCTAAGTTACAGTCCGCAGATACCAACCTCGTTCAGCTATTACAGGCCGATGGCCGACTGGTTCAGGTACCGCTATCCGGCGCTTCCACGATATATCAGGAAGCACAACCCGGAGCAGCTTTATTTGTACCTTTTCGCAGTTCGTTGTTTAGCCGTGATTATCAGCGCCTAAACCAACTCTTGGTTGAACTTATGCAGTATAGGGTTGCAGTATGAATCGGATAACTATTAAACACCTGCTACCATTTGCGCTATCGCCGCTTCTGCTAGCCATGTCCGCAATGGTTAATGCCGAACAACGCTGGCAGTTACCACCGGCAGGGGTATCACAAGGTGCTCATGGTGGCGTAGGTTTAATTCAGGTACCAACAGCTCGCATGGCGTCGGAAGGGAATTTAGCGATTAACTACTCGGATAATGAAGAGTATCGTTTTTGGTCCGTAAGCACACAGTTGTTCCCGTGGTTAGAGGCTACAGTACGTTATACAGATGTTCGTACGCAGTTATATAGTGATGATCCAGGTTTTAGCGGTAATCAAACCTATAAAGATAAAGGTATTGATGCCAAAGTTCGCTTGTGGCGTGAGTCACAATGGTTACCTGAGTTCGCAGTAGGTTTTCGTGATTTGGGCGGTACAGGCCTTTTTGAAAGCGAATTCGCAGTTTTAAGTAAAAAATTTGGCGATTTTGATTTACATCTGGGGATGGGCTGGGGATATCTTGGTAACACCGCAAATATTACAAACCCATTTTGTAGTTTGGCTGAAAGTTTCTGTTTACGAGCTGCAGATGTTGGGCGTGGTGGCACCGTCAAGTACGATAATTTCTTTAAAGGCTCAGCCTCGGTTTACGGTGGTATTGAATACCAAACGCCCTGGCAACCGCTACGTTTAAAGCTCGAATATGAAGGCAATAACTACGTCAATGACTTTGCTGGCGCTCTGGCGCAAGATAGCCGTTGGAACTTGGGTGCGGTATACCATTGGCGTGATTTTGATTTTAGCCTGAACTATCAGCGCGGTAATACCTTGGGTTTTGGTGTTTCCTATGCGCTTAATTTGCATAATGCCGCTGGCTATAAAGTAAAACCGCCACTACGTGATGTTCCTGCTGAGCCAAAGGTGGCACAGTTTGACCAGGTACAGCGAGAGCAATTGATTTATGACTTGCTTTATCAGGCGGGCTTTTTAGTTAAGAGTTCAGCTCTGGCAGATGGGGTATTAACCGTTTATGGTAATCAGATAGCCTATCGCGATCACGAAGAAGCGTTAGAACGGATTGGGCGTATTTTAGCGGCCGAGTTACCTGCGGATATCACAACCTATAAGATTGTAAATCTGAACGGCAATATTCCAATGCTGGAGTCGGTGATTGATGCAAGTGAGTTTAAGGCGGTGGCCCGTAACGAACGTTTAGGTGCACCTTTTACCTCAACCTATGTGCGGCAGGATGTCTCGGCGCAAAGTCTGGCTGATTTTAAACCGCTGGTAACCAAAGGTTTTTACACTAATATGGAGCTATTCTGGATCCAAACCTTTGGTAGCCCGGAAGAGTTTTATATGTATCAGGGCGGTGTTATCCTTGGCGCGGGCTATAGTTTTAACCCTAACTGGGCGCTGCATGCCTCCAGCAAAGTAACCTTATTAGAAAACTTTGATAAGTTTAACTTTACTGTAGATGCTTTTGACACTGAGCTACCACGGGTGCGGACCTTTATTCGTGAATATGTTACCCGTAGTAAAATTACCCTGGATACACTGTACGGCAATTGGCAGGAGCGGTTAGCACCAAATCTTTATGGTCAGCTTTATGCTGGCTATCTGGAAGCCATGTACGGCGGGGTAGGTGGCGAGGTGATGTATCGCCCGGTAGACAGTAATTGGGCTGTTGGTTTTGATCTGAACTATGTGCGGCAACGTTCTTATGAAAACGATTTTAGCTTTTTCGATTACAAGGTACTTACTGGCCACGCCAATATTTATTGGAAACCGGATTTTCTGCCTGATACCCAGCTAACATTCAACGTTGGGCGTTTTCTGGCAAAAGATTTGGGCGTTAACGTCGACTTCGCCAAGCGTTTTAACAGCGGCATAGTGATGGGGGCTTACGCGGCCATTACCGATGTATCGTCAGAGCAATATGGTGAGGGGAGTTTCACGAAAGGGTTCTATATTTCGATCCCATTCGATTTGTTCTCTATCACGCCGGCGACGGGCCGTGGCAAGTTGCCATGGATCCCAATCTCCCGCGATGGTGGGCAAATGCTGAACCGGCCGAGCATGCTCTACAACATGACCGAGCAACGCTCCCCCTTCTTCGACTAATTATCCACAGCACTCCGGTACCGGTCTGACCTGTTTATCCACAGCACTCCGGTACCGGTCTTACCAGTTAGCGGGTAGGATTGAGGTTTTAAGGTATAGCGATGATTTATTTCAACAGTCAAAGTATCCCGGAATTACAAGGACTTAACTTTTCGCAGCGGATGCAGATTATTCGTACGGCAGCAGATCGTTTGCCAGCACCGACCAAAATTACCCTGAATATTATTAAGCTGATTATTTTATCAGTGCTGTTTATTATGATTGCCCGCGCCGATGGCTGGGCAATAGCAGGCTATATACTGCTATTGGTGGTGCTCTATCCGCTGATCACCAGACCTATCACCTTCTATCTTTGCCGTAAGCAGTTTGCGACTATTCGCCGCCAGCAGTTTCCAGAGCAAAACTAAGTTATCCACAGCACTCCGGTACCGATCAGAGCCTGATAGATCCCCACGATTTTAAGCCTCCCACCGAACAGCATACTCCAAAGTATGCTGTCGGAGTCGCTCGAAGACATCAATGCCTTCCATCAATTCATCTATGACATCAAAGCATCTGGCTAGTAATCGTCGCCCCAAAGACAGACAGCTCATGACAAAAGTGTCCCTAACGGTATTCGCCTGGAAGTAGCGGGCAAAGCCGGCAACCCGACCAAGCAGCCCAATCAAATAGAGATACAGACCCGCAAGGGTCGAAATCATTACCATTATCGCTAAACGAGTCATTTTCTTTGTATTATGCATGCTCATACCTAAGCCAAACCGCACCGACTTCATATCTCGGAAGCTTTCCTCTATCTGCATTCGGGCTTGATAACGCTTCACAATGCCATTGGCTTGGCCTTGGTGAGTGACAGCTAATGACGTCGCTAAAAGCCAGGGCTCTTTCCAGCTCTTTGCTGCCAGTTCATTCCTATTACTTTGGTTTCGCTCACCTTTTCTGTTGTAAACTCGTCGTCCTTTGGCTTTGTCTTTAAACAGCACAAAATTGGTGATTAATGGGTTTTCTTTGGCTAACTCGACATGATTGAACCATTGCGCCCGTTTAGTGGCTCTGGGATACAGCGAGGTACAGCGCTGCCACGGCAGCGGAGTAAGGCGATAATTTGTTTGGTTTCTCACCCGGCCAACATAATCCCATCCGATATCCAGTACTTGCCTAAACCAAGGGCCACGAAATCCGGCGTCTGTAACGATAACCGGGCTTGCAGCTTGCCGGTAGTATTGCGTGAAGGCGCCTTAGAAATTGCTGATGAGTTTGGGGTTTATCTTTAGTCGCCAGGGAATGCACTTCCTCATAAAGGGTTATCGAGCGCCCCTCACATGCCAATGCGGCGCGCAGCAGGAAGAACTGCTGACCGGGCTCTAAGTCTGACCAGTCGACCAAAATCACTGGCTGTGCTTGATAACCTGCAAAATATCGGGCCAGTTGCTGATAAATGTGCGGTAACTCATAAAAAAGTTGCGTATTGGAGAGCAGGCGATCAGCACTTTTTATTCGATGCTTTTCATAGGCTTGCGTGTCAAGGTTCCGCCCAAGCGAAGTGACTGTGAGTTGCTGCTGGGTCGAGGCACTTAAGACTATATTTTGTAGCGCCTTGCGCCGGGCACTATGCATAGAAGGTGTGACAGCGTGAATGAAATTGGTTAGGATGTGCTGAACATTCATGGCGATTCCTGATTGTTTTTTTTGGCGAAAGATCTGATCATCGAGCGCCATGAATGTTCCCTTCCTATACCAATTTATTTAATCCTTTGTTTTATCATCCTATTTCGTGGGGATACCTCAGGGATCAGAGCTCTTACCGGTACCGGAGACGTGTGGATAAATCAGGCGAGGCCGTGCTGTTTCATCAACGCTTCGAGTTCAGGTAGGCTGGCCGGATCGTCAATGGTGGAAGGGATCTGATAGGCCTGGCCTTCGCCGATCTGGCGCAGCAGTTTACGCAGGATTTTGCCGGAGCGGGTTTTCGGTAGCCGCGGCACGACTAAAGCGCGTTTAAAGCAAGCGACAGCGCCAATTTCCTGTCTTACCAATGCGACTAACTCATCCTGCACAGTCTTGGCATCGGTGTTGACGCCGTTTTTCAGTAGCACAAAGCCAACAGGTTGCTGACCTTTAAGTTCATCCGGTAAGCCTATAACGCAACACTCGGCAACCGCTGGGTGCGAAGCGATGATTTCTTCCATTTCACCGGTAGAAAGCCGGTGCCCGGCAACATTGATCACATCGTCAGTGCGACCCATCACAAACAGATAGCCATCCTCATCCAGGTATCCGCCATCGCCTGTCGCATAATAGCCTGGAAATTGGCTCAAATAACCCGCCACATAGCGATCCGGATTACCCCACACTGTACTTAAACAGCCGGGCGGTAAGGGAAGCTTAATCGCAATATTGCCCTGTTGGTTGGCAGCGACCGGTTGTCCTTCGTCATTGAGGATTTGTACGTTATAGCCCGGTACCGGACGGGTTGCCGAGCCAGCTTTGGCAGGTAGTAATTCAACGCCTGCCAGATTAGCACAAATCGCCCAGCCGGTTTCAGTTTGCCACCAGTGATCAATAACCGGCTTACCTGAGACTTCGCAAGCCCAGTGATAGGTTGGGGGATCCAGCCGCTCGCCGGCCATAAAGATGGTTTCCAGTTTACTCAAATCATGCTGCTTCATCAGCTCTGCATTGGGATCTTCTTTGCGGATGGCCCGAAATGCCGTAGGCGCCGCAAAAATCGCCTTAACACCATACTCGGCACAAACTCGCCAGAAAGCGCCGGCATCAGGTGTAAAAACCGGTTTACCTTCATAGAGGATGGTCGTGCAGCCTGCTAATAGCGGGGCATAGACGATATAAGAATGGCCAACAACCCAACCGACATCGGATGCAGCCCAGAACACTTCGCCAGGTTTAATATTGTAGATAGCGTGCATGCTATAGTGCAGAGCAACGGCATGACCACCGTTATCACGCACCACGCCTTTGGGTTTGCCGGTGGTACCAGAGGTATACAGAATATATAACGGATCAGTGCTTTTTACCGGAGTGGGAGCTGCCGGGCTGGCAGTGGTCATTTCGGCTTGCCAATCGAGATCCCGGCCGGCAACTAAATTGGCGACTTGCTGCGGCCGTTGAAAAATAATACAGCGATCGGGCTGGTGGCTGGCTTTCTCCAGAGCGCTGTCGAGCAGTGGCTTGTAGCTAATCACACGGTTAATTTCGATACCACAGGAGGCGCTTACCACTACCTTAGGTTTGGCATCATCAATCCGCACTGCCAGTTCATGCGGTGCAAAGCCGCCGAATACCACCGAATGAATGGCACCGAGGCGCGCTGTCGCTAGCATTGCAATTGCAGCCTGCGGGATCATCGGCATATAAATGACCACCCGATCTCCCTTGGTTACGCCCTGAGCTTGTAATACTCCAGCAAAAAGCGCGACCTCATCCCGCAATTCGCGGTAACTGTAACGACGTTTACTGCCGGTAACCGGAGAGTCGTAAAACATGGCAGTTTGTTCGCCGCGGCCTTGCTCCACATGGTAGTCGAGTGCCAGGTAGCTGGTATTTAGCTCGCCATCGGCAAACCACTGATATTGCCCTTGCTGTTCGGTGAGTACCTGAGTTGGTTGCTTAAACCAGGCCAGCTTACTGGCTTTGTCGCCCCAGAATTTAACAGCATTGTCGACGGATCCTTGGTATTCGGTATGGTAAGACATGATTTTGCCCCTGTTGGTGGTCTTTATGTCGACACTTTACAAAATTTTACGCTGAATAAAACTTAGACTATTGGCTATAACCCCGCCAATTTTTATCCACAGCACTCCGGTACCGGTCTGAGGTCAGAG
>NZ_ALAB01000020.1 GCF_000280055.1 Alishewanella aestuarii B11
ATAACTTTAGTGATGAAGAATTTATTGCTCAGTCAGCGGCTTATCGTTATTCTAAAGCTAAGGGTTCACAAAGGTTATGTAACAGATGTTGCAGCAATTTTGGCGTAGGTTTTCAGGTCAGGCTCCGGGCGTTAGATCCTTGCTGGTACTACATCTGCAGGAACACCAAATTCATCTCTTGTCGGCGCGGGCGGATAAGCTTAAATCCGGCTTATCTGCCCCGGTAAGCCGGCTTGTGCCGTTACAGGGCGCGACAGTGTTAACGGCCTTGCCAGCCCTGTTAAAAGAGTTGCCGGCGAGTGCGGTCAGTATCGTATTGGGTCCGGAGCATTATCAGTTACTGCCGCTGGATAAACCCAATATCCCTGCCGCTGAAATGCATCAGGCTTTGCCCTGGCTGCTGAAGGACATCTGTAATTTACCACCGGAAGATATGCAGCTCGACTATCTTGATATGCCGGCAACTGCCGGTGCCAGTGCTAAGGTGAATGTGGTGGTTGCCAGTAAAGGTTTTTTACAGCAACTCTGTAAGCTGCTGGTCGACGCCGGCCATCAGCCTCAGCAAATTCTGGCCGAAGAATTGTTAAGTCGCGATCTGTTACCGTCGCAGGGGCCGACCCGGTTAATTGTGCAACAACAGCCCGGTCATGAAGTGATTTTAAAGGTCGTTCGCGACGGCCAGCTCTGCTTTAGCCGGCATTTACGCGGCTACCAGCAGCTGTTGAAGAGCAGTAGCACTGAGTTACAGTTTGGCTTGCTGGATAACTTGCTGCTGGAAGTGCAGCGCTCGATGGATTTTATTGAAGCCCAGCTGAAGTTACCTCCGGTGCGTGAAATTTTGCTACTGCTGGCGCACCCGCAGTTAGCCGAGCTGCCGGCGTTATTTCAACAAGCCGGCTTTAATCAGGCCAAGGTGCTGACCCTACCTGATAATTGGCAGTGGGCACGACAGCTGGAGCTGCCATTACACTGGCCAGCGATAGTGGCGCTGCATCGTCTACAGCAACCGGTAGAGGTGACCCTTGAAGCAGCAAGTTAATCTCTTTTCTGCCAGCTTATTGCCGGCACAACCGGTATTGCCGCTGCGCAATCTGGGGATTTATAGCGCCGTATTAGTCGGGCTTATGCTGCTGTTGATGGCAGCATTAAGTTATCTGAGCCAACAGCAATTACAGACAGTGCAGGCGTTACAATTACAGCAGCAACAATTACAGCAACAAGCCGAAACCTTGCAACTGGCTTTATTGCAACGACAGCCAGACAGCCAGTTGCAGCAGCAATTGCTGCTGGCGCAGCAGGATCAGCTGCGACGTCAGGCCTTGTTACAGTTTCTGTTACAGCAGCAAAACGGTACCCGTTTTAGCCCGGTACTGACGGCATTAGTAAAAATAGACCGGCCGGAGCTTTGGTTAGAGCGCTTTCGTCTGAGCAGTAATGGCAGCAGTTGGCAGGGACTAACCCAACAACCGGCCAGTGTCGCGCTCTGGTTAAATGAGCTGTCACAAATCAGCGAATTAAAAGGCCAGCAATTTCAGCAGGTGCAATTACAACAACAGGCAGAGTCATCCTTAGTGCAATTTAAGTTGGATAGTCACCCGGGAGCAACGCCATGAGCGCAACCAGTTGGCAGCAATTAAATTCGCGTTATGACGCACTGAAGCTAAGAGAAAAACGGCTGGTTTTCTTCAGCCTGCTGTTAGTGCTGGTTTATTTGTTACTGATATTGTTGATAGAGCCTGCCTGGCTGCGCTATCAGCAAGCCCAGCGCCAAACCGCGCAGCTACAACAGCAACTGGCGGCATTAACGGCGCAAAATGAACAGCTGGCTCAAGAGCTTAGTGTTGATATTAACCAGCCGCTGCGCCAACAACTGGCACAGCAACTTGAGCTGAATCAGCAGCAGACAGAGCAACTTAAACCCTTTCAGGCCCGTTTTATCACCGGTAGCCAAACTGTGGCGCTGTTACACGATGTCCTTGCCGAACTGAAAGCCTTACAGCTAGTGTCATTACAAGCAGCTCCCGCGCAGCCCATGCATCTGCCGGGACAAGACAGTGCTGAACCGCCGGCTCTGTATCAACACCTGACCACTGTCGTGGTGCAGGGGACATATGACGAGCTGCAGCAGTTAGTGCAGGCATTAGAACGCTTGCCCTGGCTGCTGCGCTGGCAACAACTGGACTATCAGGTCCAACAATATCCGCTGGCGCATCTGACGCTGCAACTGGCTACGGTAAGTGAACATGAAAGCTATATTCAGTTTTAGTCTGTTGCTGTTGGCACTGCCACTGCAGGCCGATCCAACCCGACCACCGGCAACAGTGCAGGCCCAGCAGCAGGGCGCTCAGAGCATGGCTGCGCCAGGGCCGCGGCTGGAGCTGATTATTGAGACAGCCAATGGTTATCAGGCTATGCTAAATGGCAACTTAGTCAAAGCCGGCGATCGTTTCGGGCACTACCGGGTGCAGAGTATTACGGCTGAACGTGTCGTGTTGGTTGGCGATAGCGGGCAGTTACAACTTTCGATTAATAATAAAAAGATCAAAACCTATGAACCTTAGTCGTCTGAGTTATTCCGTTGTCGCCGTATCCTCGCTGCTGTTAGCCGGTTGCAAGATCACACCGGATCCCAAGGTCACTGCCGATGCCACTAATCAGTTATCGCAGGCGGCGTCTATGCCGGCACCTGTGGTGGCAAATCCTGCGGTACCTTTAGCGGTGCAACAGGAAGTGCTGGCCGAATCGCTGCGGCCGCTGCTGCGCAATGAACCCCGATTTAATGTGAATGCGCAGGATGTGGCCTTGCCGGATTTTCTGCGCTCGCTGGTGGCGGATACGCCATACAGTATGGTGGTACACCCCGAGGTGAGCGGCCGCATCAGCCTGCAGTTAAAGCAGGTTACGTTGGCCGAGACGTTGGAGCAGGTCAGACAGCTGTTTGGCTTAGATGTGCGGCAAAGTGGCAGTATCTTTCAGGTATTTCCGGCGGCGCTGCGTACCGAAACTATCGCCGTTAACTATTTGATGTTACAGCGTCAGGGCTTGTCGGCCATTACCGTGAACTCGGGTGGCGTCTCGCAAAACAGTAATAATCAAAGTAATCAGAATAACCGTGGCAATTTTAATAGCAATAATCTGGGTAGCAGCAATAGCCTGGGAAACCAGGGCTCGATGGGTAATCAGCAGCAGTTTAGTGGCAGCAGTATCCAAACCGAGAACCGCACTGATTTTTGGAAAGATTTAGAGCAAACGCTGCAGGCCTTTTTAGCTCAAGCACCGGAGCGAATGGTGGTGGTTAGTCCGCAGGCTGGCCTGGTAACAGTACGCGCCATGCCGGATGAAATTGCGGCCATCCGTGCCTTTCTGGGGCAAACTGAGCAGCATTTGCAGCGCCAGGTGGTACTGGAAGCACGGATTATTGAAGTTACACTTAATGACGATTACCAGCAGGGGATTAACTGGCAAAATGCCCTGGCCTCTATTCGCAGCACCGAGTTTAACTTAACGACCTCTGGTATTACCCCGGCAAACGCCTTAACTGCTCAGCTGGGCGGCGTAACGGCGATCAGTTTTAATAATGCCGACTTTAACGGTGTGATTAACCTGCTGCAAACGCAGGGCAATGCCCAGGTCTTATCCAGCCCTCGGGTTACGGCGATGAATAATCAAAAGGCGGTGATTAAGGTTGGCCAGGATGAGTACTTTGTGACCGATGTGACCAGTAACACTACCATTGCCGGCACCGGTGCCACCACCACCTCACCCAACATCAGTTTACAGCCGTTTTTCTCCGGTATCGCACTGGACGTGACACCACAAATTGATGCCCAGGGAGCGGTGATCCTGCATGTTAACCCGTCGGTAACCGAAACCTCGGAGCAAAGCAAAACCATCCGTTTTAGTGACGAAACCGTGGTGTTGCCGCTGGCGCAAAGTAATATCCGCCAGTCGGATACCCTGATCCGCGCCCGTAGCGGTGAGATAGTGGTCATCGGTGGCCTGATGCAAACGGTAAAGTCTGATTCAGTCTCACGTACGCCAATCCTGGGTGCGATTCCGGGGCTGGGCCAGCTATTTACCAGCAAACGGCAAATCGAACAGAAGAAAGAGCTGGTGATCCTGTTAAAGCCGACGGTTGTCGAGCCGGGTGTCTGGCAGCAGCAAATTGGCCAATCCAGCGAGCAGCTGCAGCGCTGGCAGCAAGGGCAATAACGCATGTATACCGGCTATTTTCAGCTGACGCAGATTCCGTTCAGTCTGACGCCGGATACCGCTTTTTATCTGCAGTTACCTCAGCATGAAGCCGCGCTGACCACCTTGCGTACCGCTATTGACAGTGGCGAGGGCTTTATCAAGGTTACCGGTGAAGTCGGGACCGGTAAAACGCTGCTTTGTCGTTTGCTGCTCAAGCACGCGCCAGCCAGTTGGCAGTTGGCTTATTTGCCGGATCCGGCGCTGACACCGCTGGAGCTACGCTGGGCGCTGGCGCAGGAACTGGGGTTGAAATACTCAGCGAATATCGATACCCCGCAGTTACTGCAATTATTACAACGTCAGCTAGTTTTGCTGGCTGGGCAGCAAAAACGGGTGGTGCTGGTCATTGATGAAGCTCAGGCACTGCCGGATGATACGCTTGAAACGCTGCGGCTATTAACCAATCTGGAAACCGAGCAGCAAAAACTGTTACAGGTGGTGTTGTTTGCTCAGCCAGAGCTTGATAAAAGGCTGGCGAGTTCTGCTTTTCGCCAGTTACAACAACGTATTACCTTTTCGCAGCAACTTACAGGAATGACCGCAGCACAGCTGCAGCATTATGTGCAGCACCGCCTACAGATCGCCGGCTCTACGCAGCAGCGTTTTTCTGTTACGGCATTAAAGCTGCTGCATGTATACAGCCGGGGTATTCCCAGGCTGGTGAATATTCTGGCGCACAAATGCCTGATGCTGGCTTATGGCGAGGGCGCCGCGCAGGTTAACTGGCGTCATATCCGTTTTGCCGCGGCAGATACGGCAGCAGTGCGCTGCCGTTCACATCACTGGCCGTTGCTGGGCCCGGCTTTACTCTGGTTAACGGCATTAAGGGTAAGCGGATGAGTGTGATTAATAAAATGCTGCAGGATTTAGAGAAGCGCCAGGCCAGCACTAATGCTATTGGCCATTCTGCTGCGTTAAGTACCGACGTCCGCGGCGATAAGCCTTCGCAAAGTCATTGGCGACGTAATCTGCTGCTATTTGTGCTGGGCTTTTTAAGCTATCAGCTGGTGAAGTACTTTTGGTTTGATACTGATAAGTCTCTGGCTTTGCCGCAGTTCCAATCCCAGCCTCAGTCCCAGATCAGCGTGGCCTCACCGGCATTAGCTGTTACTGACACTGTCGCGCCTGAGCCAGTGGCAGCTTTGCCAGTTACGCTAACCGAACCTGAGGCTGGGGGCACGTCAACCGATGCTGTGATGCCGGCAGCAGCGCAGAACACGGCTGCCATTAGCAGCCAAAATGCGGTTGTGCTGGTTGCGTCGGCGCAGCCATTAGCAGAGCTATCTGTAATAGAGAACCCGGTAACAGAGAACCCAACTAAGCGGCAAACAGTACAAGAAGACGATGCAGCCTTGGGATCTGAGCCAACAACACCTGTTGCTGTTGCAACAAGGCAGCCTCAGGCAGCCGCCAAGCCGCAGCCGGCAGCAAACCGTGGTGCCGGACAACAAGCACCAACTTCAACTCAAGCCGGTAGCGGTCAGCTGGCGATTGAGCAAAGCCGGCCATCCTACTTAGAACAACAGATGTCGCAGGCCGCGGCCTTAGTAGCAGCCGGGCAGTTACAACAGGCTTTGCTTGAGCTTAATTCGCCTGTTTCGGCCAGCGAGTTTCCGGAATATCTGGCGCTTAGGGCTGCGATCCTGCAGCAACAGCAGGACTGGCCGGCTGCACTCTCGCTATATCAGCAGCTATTAACGGTTGAGCCGGCGCATCCAGGCTGGAACCTGGCGGCCGGAATAGCGGCAGCGCAGCAGGGGCAACAGGCATTGGCCAGGCAGTATTATCAGCAAGCCTGGCAACAACAGCAGCGTTTGGCACCGGCCAGCCAGCAATTTTTACAACAACAACTGAATCAGATGAACTAACACCATGCAAAAACCAAAACTTAAAATGCGGCTGGGCGATCTGCTGGTTCACGAAAAAATTATCAGTGAACAGCAACTGCTGGAAGCCTTAAAGCGGCAGCAGGAAAGCGGTCGCAAGTTAGGGGCGACGCTGATTGAGCTGAATTTCCTGTCGGAGCAGCAGCTATTACAATTTTTGGCGCAGCAGCTGCAGCTGCCTTTTTTGGATATTGCACAGCGGCGGATTGAAGCTAAGGATGCCCAGCTATTATCCGAAGTCCAGGCGCGCCGCTTTCGGGCGCTGGTGCTGGAGGCCAATGAGCAATCCGTATTACTGGGAATGAGCGACCCGGCGGATCTGACGGCGCTGGATCAGTTATCGCAGTTTCTGGCGCCGCGGGAGATCCGACTCGCGGTAGTGCGGGAAAGCCAGCTAATGCAGGCGTTTGATACCCTGTATCGGCGCACCAAAGATATTGAAAGTTTTGCCACCCAGCTAAAGCAGGAATACGGTGCTGCGCCTGAGCAGGAATTTGCACTGGCCGAGCAGTCGGAAGCCGACAACACCATCTCGCGGTTACTGCAGTCGATTTTTGAAGACGCAGTGCAGGTCCGCGCTTCAGATATCCATATTGAACCGGATGAAAAAGTGCTGCGCATTCGCCAGCGGATTGATGGCGTACTGCAGGAAAATATTCTGAATGAGGTCAGTATCGCGTCAGCACTGGTATTGCGCTTAAAGCTGATGGCCAGTCTCGATATTTCGGAAAAACGCTTGCCGCAGGACGGTCGCTTTCAGATCACGGTAAAGCAACATAAGATTGATGTGCGGATGTCGACCATGCCGGTGCAATATGGCGAGTCGGTGGTTATGCGCTTACTGGATCAATCAGCCGGGGTGCTGACGCTGGAAGATACCGGTATGCCGGAGCAGATGCTGCGCCGGCTCAGACGCATTATGCAAAGCCCGCATGGTATGTTGCTCGTTACCGGGCCGACCGGCTCCGGTAAAACCACTACTTTGTATGGCATGTTAAGTGAACTGAATCAGCCGGGCAGTAAGATTATTACGGTGGAAGATCCGGTGGAATACCGCCTGCCAAGGATAAATCAGGTGCAGGTAAACCCAAAAATTGATTTAAGTTTTAGTAAGGTACTCAGGACCACCCTGCGGCAGGACCCGGACATTATTATGGTGGGGGAAATGCGCGATCAGGAAACAGCTGAAATGGGCTTGCGTGGCGCCTTGACCGGCCACCTGGTGTTGTCTACCCTGCATACTAATGATGCGGTAACCAGTACGCTACGCTTAATTGATATGGGGGCCGCGCCTTATCTGGTAGCCAGTGCACTACGCGCTATTATTGCGCAGCGCCTGGTACGTCGGCTGTGTGAATATTGTAAAACCCCATACCAGCCAGATGAGCTGGAGCAAAACTGGCTGCGCCATCATAAAATTCCGGAAGGCACGTCTTTCTGGCATGGGCCCGGTTGTCAGTCCTGCAATAATACCGGTTACAAGGGGCGGCTCGGGGTGTTCGAGCTGCTGGTACTGACTAAGCCGCTGGCTGATGCATTGAGACGAAACGATGCTGAGGCCTTTACCAGCCTGGCGTACCATAGCGAGGGTTTTGTCAGCCTGGGACTGATGGCGCTGGACTACGCCCGTAAAGGCGTGACCAGCCTGGAAGAGGTGATGAAGGTGTCGGAATATCTGGAGTCAGACCCGCAAAGCGCCTTTAGTGCGCTGTTAGCAGAGAGTTAAGCCGATGCCCGGTTTCCAGTATAGCGCCCGTGATTTAAAAGGGCAGCCGGTAGCGGGGCAGTTAGAGGCTGCGGATCTGGCCGCTGCGGCCAATACGCTGCGTGAACGCGGCCTGATCCCTGTTGCGATTAACCCGCTGGCAGAGAGCAAGGGCGCAACCTGGTTTAGTTGGCAGGCTAAAGTTGGGCTGGATGAACTGATTATCTTTTCCCGGCAAATGTACTCGCTAAACAAAGCGGGGATCCCGATTATCCGCGCCATTAGCAGCTTACTGGAAAGTGCCCGTTCGGTGGCGATGCAACGGGTACTGACAGACGTGCTGGAGCAATTGCAAAATGGCCGTAATTTATCCACAGCAATGGCGGCACATCCGCAGGTATTTAACCGGCTGATTATCAGTATGGTGCATGTTGGCGAGAATACCGGCCGGCTGGATGAAGCCTTTATGCAGCTCAGTTTTTATTTTGAGCAGGAGCAGGAAACCCGTAAACAGATCAAACAGGCCAGCCGTTATCCGACCATGGTGCTGATTGCCTTGTTGGTGGCGGTCGTGATTATGAACCTGTTCGTGATCCCGCAATTTGCTGCCATGTTCAGCCGCTTTAATGCGGAACTACCCTGGTCTACCAAGGTTCTGCTGGCCAGCTCAGGCTTTTTTACCGCTTACTGGCCCTATTTGTTATTTAGCAGCGTGGTACTGGTTTTCTGGTGGCGGCATTATCTGCAAACGGCCGCGGGCAAGCTCTGGTGGGGGCGGATAAAACTGCGCTTGCCACTGGTCGGCGATATTATTAACCGCGCCACGCTGGGGCGCTTTGCCCGCAGTTTTGGCATGATGTTAAAGGCCGGGGTACCTATTACTACCGCGTTAAATCTGGTGGCAGAGGCGGTGGACAACGATCATCTGGGCGAGCTAATTCGCGAGATGCGGCGCAATATTGAACGCGGCGAGAGCCTGTACCGGGTGGCGCAGCAAAGCGGTATCTTTACGCCGCTGGTGCTGCAGATGTTATCGGTAGGCGAGGAAACCGGTCAGATGGATGAAATGCTGACGGAAGTGGCAGGCTTTTATGAGCGGGAAGTGGGCTTTGATTTAAAAAGCCTGACCAGCAAAATCGAACCGATTTTAATTGCGATAGTGGCAGCGATGGTCCTGATTCTGGCACTGGGCATCTTTACCCCAATGTGGGATATGCTGGATGCCTATAAAGGGCGTTAGCTTAGTCCGCCAAAGACCCCAGCTGGGTTAAAACTGTACTGGCGCGTATCAAGGTTATCGCGCATAATCAATTAAAAGGGCAGTGGATACACTAAGATGTTAAAGCGTAACGGTTTTACCCTGATTGAAATAGTGATCGTGATCATCATCCTGGGCTTATTGGCTGCGGTGGCTTTGCCACGTTTTATCAGCGCGACCAAGGATGCGGAAGAGGTGTCTATTGAAGCTGTGGCCAGCGCCTTTGCCTCGGCAGTAAGTTTAACCCGTAGCCAGTGGGAGTTGGCAGGGCGTCCCAGCGGGCAGGTATTGTTAGAGGGAACGCCAATTTTGGTTAGTCCCAACGGCTACCCAACCGGAGGTGGTTTACCACAAGCCATGACTGCACAGCAGTGTTTACTTGTGCTGGACAGCATTATGCAAAGCCCGCCACGGGCCACCACCTCGAGCAATATCGAGGATATCCGCCGCGCCCGGCTGTTTGTCCGGGTCGATACCCAGCTATTTGCCCCGGATCACGCCTGCACTTACTATCAAACAGCGGGGTTGGTAGCAGCACCAACTAATCAAATTAATCTGAATGGTTTTGTTTATGTCCCGGCCACCGGTCGGGTAAGTACTTTTATTAATAAGAACTGAGGTATCAGCATGAAACGGCAACAAAGTGGCTTTACGTTAATTGAATTAATTATTGTGATTGTGATTCTGGGGATCCTGGCGATTACAGCGGCACCGAGGTTTTTTAATTTTGGTAGCGATGCCAGAAAGTCAACCTTGAGTGGTGTCAAGGGTGCTTTAGAGTCAGCATCAGCATTGGTATATGGTAAGGCTGTGATTGCAGGAGTACAAAATCAGCCCACTCTTGCAGCTGATGCTGTTACAAATCCAACAAATGTTGCTTTGGTTTTTGGTTATCCCGCTGCAACAGCAGTTGCGATAAGAGCTGCTGTAGATTTGGATTCAGATGACTGGAATATCGTACCAAGTACTGCAGATAATGTACCAGCTTTTGGAGCACAAGGTACTGTAAGCGTTGTGATATCTGCAGCTGGTACAGCTTTAGGTACAACCGAAGCAACTTCTTGCCATGTCATTTACGTTCAAGCTGAGGACGTAGCTACAAAGCCATCAGTAAAAGTCTTCGCGGATGGTTGCTAGCAAAAAATGAATAAGCAACCACACGGCTTTACACTAGTCGAGCTTATCGTGGTCATTATTATTATCGGGGTACTGGCGATAAGCCTGGTACCCCGTTTTTTTTCATCTGCTGGTAGCAGCGAATATTTGCTGCGTGAGCAGGCGGTCGCGGTACTGCGGCGTGCGCAGCAACAGGCGATGCAGTGTACTGCAACTAACCCGGCAATTTGCCCGCCGGTTAGCATCCGGCTGACCTCTGATCGCCTGGGTACGACAACGGCATGCTTAAATGATGCCAGTCATCTGTGTATCACCGATGGCAGTGTGCAACTCAGTAGCCAGCCAGCGAATTTAACGGAACTTAACTTTGATAGCTGGGGCCGGCCGGTGCAATGTCAGGCTATCGGCTGTCAAATTCAGTTACAGGGCCAGGCTGCACTTAGCCTGTGCCTGGAAAGCGAAGGCTTTATCCATCTATGTTAGCCTGTACCGCCTCTTTCACCGCAATAACTCAGGCCCTGCGTAAACAGCAGGGGGTAACGCTGGTTGAGTTAGTGGTAGGCATAACGGTGCTGGCGATAGCGCTTACCCTGATCACCTCGATACTAAGCCCGTTATTTGTGCGCAGTACCGATCCCTGGCATCAGGTGCGGGCGGCAGAGCTTGGGCAAAGCTTGCTTAATGAAATTCTTGCCTTAAGTTTTGATGAAAACAGTAATCGCAGCGGCGGCTTGCTGCGCTGTGCTGAGGCCGGTGCGCCTGCCTGTACATCTGTGGGGCAGTTTGGTCCGGATGGCAGCGAAACCCGGCTTAGCTATAACGATGTGGATGATTTTCATGGCTTTGTCGGTAATGCCAGTGAGTTAAGTTCGTTATTGGGTGAGGAGCTGGCCAGTGTCTATCTGAACTATCAGGTAATGGTGACCGTGAGTTATCCGGCGCCGGAGCAGGTTGGTGGTATCAGTTTACCGGCTTTTAGTGCTAAGCGCATCACAGTGGCAGTGACCACGCCGACAGGTAGCACCCTGCAGTTTAGTGCCTATCGGGGGAATTGGTAATGGCGCGCGGTTTTACGCTGATTGAGCTGGTGGTGGTAATGGTATTGCTGGCGTTGTTAGCCCTTGGTACCAGTCGCTATCTGGGCACCGGTGCCCGCATGTTTAGCGATGCCGCCGAGCGCGAGCAAATTTTAAGTGCCGGGCGTTTTGCTGCTGAGCGACTGGTGCGGGAGCTACGCCAGGCTGCACCGAATAGTGTACGGATTGCTACTGCTGCGCCCTGGCATTGCCTGGAGTTTACGCCACTACTTAGTAGCGGCCTGTATCAGCAGGCACCGATAGCGCCGGACAGTGGTAGTCAGTTGCTTTTGCTGCATGCTAACTGGCAAGCCAATTTTGTTGGTTTGCCGTTTAGTATTTATCCAAGACAACCGGCCGATATTTATCAGCAGGGTGGGGCGACGATTTTACTTAGCGGCGCGCTGGCGCCGGATAGTGATGCTAACCCCGGTACTCATCAGTTTAATCTTAGTAGCAATCACAGCTTTCCGGCTGGCTCGCCGGAGCAACGTTTTTTTATTCTCGCTGACAGCCCGGTAAGCTTTTGTTATAACGCAATAAGCCGGGAGCTTAGACGTTTTAGTGGCTATGCCTTTAATGCGGCTCAGCCCTTACCTCCCGCGGGTAGCGGCGTGCTGATGGCAAAACAGCTGGCCGAGGTGCGTTTTAGCCAGCAAGAAGTATCGCTGACGCGCAATAATGTGGTCAACTTATTACTGCGTTTTGCATCTCAAAGCGGCGACGATTTGTTTTTTAACTATGAGGTGCATCTTTACAATGTACCCTAAATCGCACCCTGAATCGTACCCTGAATCGCGCCAGCCAACTTATTACCCTGCTACGGCATTTAAGCAGCGCGGCAGTGCCCTGGTGATTGCCGTTTTTATTATTGTGGTGATGCTGGCGGTGATCTTAAGTTTATCGCGGTTATTGTTAAGCTCATCTGAGTCGTTGGTATATGAAGTGCAGGGCAGCCGGGCGTTTTTTGCCGCACAAAGCGGGCTTGAGCTGGCGCTAACCCGGGTGTTTCCGTTAACAGGAGCCGCCAGTTGCGGTGCACAGAGTTTAAATTTTAGCGATGATGGCTTGCGTGGGTGTCGCGCCGAGGTAAGTTGCCAGGCGCTGAGCTTACCCGCTGGGAATGTGGCAACGGTGTTATATCAGCTTAGCAGCACCGGTATCTGCCAGGCGGATAACTTTGTCACCAGCCGCGAATTGGTGCTGGAGGTCAGGCAATGAGGGGGGCAGTGTTACGTCTGGTGCTGGTGAGCTGGCTGTTGGGGCTGCCAACCCTTGCCTATGCGGTAAATTGTAATGAGATCTGGACTCAGGCAATCCGGCCCAACAGCCCCGTGCCAGGAGGGATTAGCTTTCCGGCAGCTAATCCGAATTTTCCGCAGCCACTGACGAACACCGACTACTATTATGATCAGCCTGGTAGTTATCAAATTCAGAACAGTACGACTCGCACTACCAGCGGCCCTACCAGCCGGCTGTTTATTAACGGTGACCTGACTATTGGCGCCAATACGCAGCTAAACAGTGCGGGGCCGCCGGAAAATCTGATTATTGTCGTCAGCGGTAGCCTGGCTATTCAGAATAATGTGCAGATAAATGGTTTTATTTATGCAGCTGGCGCCATTTCTATCGGCAATGATACGGTGATTTCTGGTGGCGTTACCGCCGGTGGCGCCATTGCCGCGCCGGGCGCACTGGTTCAGTTTGAGCAGAATGCGTTAATTCGTTTAAATGGCGGAACTTTCTGTGCTCTGGGCCTGGGATGTGGCGTTGATAGTTTTAGTGATGCTGCACTGTCTGATAATTGGGTTACAGCGACCAGCAGTGGCAATTTTACTCCGCAAATTGTCAATGGTCGCTTGCGCATGACGCAGGCTGTAACCAATCAGGCAACTTCCGTTACCTATCAGCGGCTCTATCCGGCGCGAGATAACCTGGTGATAGTAGAGTTCGACTATCTGGCCTATGGTGGCAATGGTGCCGATGGTATGGCGGTAGTGTTATCTGACGCCGCTATTACACCTCAACCAGGTGCTTTTGGGGGACCCTTAGGTTACGGTTTTAAGCCCGGGATCCCAGGTTTTGCCGGTGGTTGGCTCGGTTTTGGCCTGGATGAATTTGGTAATTTCTCTAATGAGGGCGGTAGCACGAATGTCGGGCGGCGGCGCCAGGCTGTTGCTGTGCGTGGTTCAGGCAGTGGCACCAGCGGTTACCGATATTTACGCGGCACCTGTAATAATGGCACCGTCAACCCCAACGGCAATTGCCTGAGCCCGGCCGTTGATGGTAATCAGAATAATCCACATCGCTATCGTATTGTGGTTGATTCGCGCAGTGGCAGCAGCACCCTGGTGTCAGTAGAGCGTAATACCGGTTCGGGTTTTACAACGCTGATTGCTCCTTTTGATGCGCAATCTCAAACTGGCCAGGCGCCGGTGCCGGAGAATTTCTTTCTGTCATTGACGGGCTCAACTGGGGGGTCAACCAATATTCATGAGTTAGATAATGTCAGTATCTGTGCCTTACGATCATTGCCAGTGGGACAGCAGATCGATCATTTTGAATTCGATTACAGCAGCACACCGCTGACCTGTAAAGCAGAGAGCTTTACGGTCAGAGCCTGTGCCAACCCAGCCTGTAGTGAATTGGTTACTACGCCGGTTACCGCAACCCTGGCGCCGGCAACGCTGGCGAATGGTGGTTGGGTTGGCGGCAATGTGATTAGCTTTAGCGGGGGATCTACGCAGGTCACTTTGCAAAATCGCACAGCGTCTTCGGTAACGGTAGGGGTGACCAGTTCGCTGCCCGCTACCCGGCCACTGAGTCAAACGCTATGTCGTCGTGGCAACAGTACGCTAACAGCGCAAAATTGTAATGTTCCCTTCGCTGCCAGTGGTTTTATCTTTGATGTCCCTGATGATATTGCTGGTCGGCCGCGCTCGAATATTACATTGTCTGCGGTAAAGCAGGACGATGTGAGCCAGCAGTGTATCCCTGAATTTGCGAATGTCAGCCGTAATATCAGTTTCTGGAGCAGCTATATCAATCCCGGGCCCAGTGGCCGGCCGGTAAGCTTGCCGGTGCAGGTGAATTTGAATGATGTGGGTCTTAGTCAGGCGCAGGCAACGACTATACCGCTGAACTTTAATGCCCAGGGGCGGGCGACCATTAGTGTGAATTACCCGGATGCCGGACAGATGGAGCTCAATGCCCGTTATGTCGGATCTGCTGCAACCAACGATGCCGGCCTGATTATGACCGGATCAGATCGCTTTATTCGTCGCCCGGCGGGGTTGTGTGTCAGAACCACTGCCACATGCAATGCTGCCGACGCCAGTTGTCCGGCCTTTGCGGTGGCGGGAGACCCGTTCCCGCTAACGATCACTGCCCACAGTTGGGGTAATGGCAATCTGAATTATTGCGAAAATCCGATAACGCCTAATTTCGAACGTACCGCCATACCATTGCAGCTCCAGCTTTTGGCTCCCGCTGCAGGTGCGCTGGGTAGTCAGGGGGTGGCGCAGTATAACCATAGCCGTAACAGTCAGGCACAGACGGTGGTGCAGCAGTCTGTCTCCGAGAGTGGGGTATTCCGTTTTGGTACCAGCGCCTTTAGTTATCTGGGGATGGCAGAGCAGGTACCCCAGGCATGGAGTAATAGCACCGGACGTTTTGTGCCTGCTCGTTTTCGTTTATCGGAGTTAGAGCTGCTTCGGACGCCGACGTGTAACGTAAATGATAATTTGTATATGCGACAGAATCTTGCGCTGAGCTATCGCCTGACGGCGTTAAACCGGCAAGGCAATGTCACCACCAATTACCACTCGGGCTTTGTCCGCGCCACCCCGGTATTGGGTGCAGCCAGTTTATCTCCGGCCCAGAATCTGGCGGATCGTTTGCATTTTCAGGCTAACGCTGGCAGCTGGGCAGCGGGATCAGCTTTTTATACTACAGCAAGTCTGGCTGGTGAGTCACAGCTCTGGCTTAACCGGCAAAGCAATGGCCAGCCCGATGGCCCCTATGAAAATACGGTGCTGGCGCTACAGGTGTTGGATGGTGAAAACCCGCAACTCGCGGCAATCGAGAATCCGGATTTTAATGTCCTGATCCCTGGTTGTACCGGTGCCCAGTGTAATAGCCGGCGCCTTGCGACGTATACGCTGCGCTATGGCCGCCTGGCGCTCGATAACGCCTTCGGGCCGGAATTTGACGCCTTACCGCTGGTGTTACGGGCGGAATACTGGCAACAGGGACGCTTTATTACTAATCCGTTTGATCAATGTTCGGTCGTAGAGTCCGGTCGTTTAAGCTGGGTGAGTGGCGATTTTAATCTTGCTGCCAGTGGTGGCAGTACCGTTTTGGCAAATGGCATCAGTTCACCGCTGGCATTACTATTGGCTGCGCCCGGTCAGGCGGGCAGTGCCCGTTATCGTTATCAGGCACCACCCTGGCTAACTTACGATTGGGCACAAAGTGGTAGTTTTAACCAGCATCCGCAAAATGAAGTGATCTTCGGCCGCTACCGCGGCAACCCACGCCAAATCTTCTGGCGCGAACGCTAACTTATCCACAGCACTCCGGTACCGGTCAGAGGTCAGACCGGTACCGGAGTGCTGTGGATAAGTGTTGTGTGATATGGTTTTGCGTGTTTGCAGTTTTGCAGATACACTGAAGTTATCTGGTTTTGCAAGCCGAGGTACGCTTGACTGAGCCGCATCCCCCCGCAGATAGCTTTTTTAATATGGTCGCCACCATTTCGGGCGCTTTTGTCCAGGCGACGGCGGCTGACGTGGACGAAGTGATTAACTCTGCACTAGCGGCTATTGGCCGTTTCTATCAGGCAGATCGCTGCTACTTATTTAAGTTTTCCGCTGATTTAACAACCGCCAGTAATAGCCATGAGTGGTGTGCGCCAGGCGTGAGCCCGCAGCTGGAGCAGTTGCAGCAGTTGCCTTCTGCCGCTTTTGGTGACTGGTATCGGCAATGGACAGCAGGTTTGCCATCGATTCTTTGTGATATCAATAGTTTACCGCATGATTCCGCTGAGTATCAGTTATTAGCTCCGCAAGGGATCCAATCTTTACTGATGTTGCCGCTAAAAAGCCGGGACCGTCTGCTTGGGATGTTTGGTCTTGATATAGTGCGTGGTTTACAACAATGGTCTGCTGAACAAATTGCTGGGCTGCAGCTCATTGCGGGTAATATTTGTAGTGCCTTGATCCGGCAACAAATTGAACATCAAGCCGAGAGCCTGGCTTTTTATGATCCGGTAACCGGGTTGGCAAACCGGCAACTGATGCTGGACAGGATCCTACAGGCGCAGCTGCAAAGTAGCCGCAGCCAACATTACGCGGCTTTACTCTTTATTGATATCGATGATTTTAAAACCCTAAACGACAGTTTGGGATACAACACCGGTGATCGGGTTCTGAAATTGGTCGGGCAGTCGCTGCAGGCGGTGCTGCCGTCCGGTGATACCGTGGGTCGTTTAAACGCTGACGAGTTTCTGATCCTGACCGAAATGCTCTCAACCCAGCGGGCGGCGGCAGTGCAGGAGGTGACAGATTTGGCTGCCGCGCTGCAAGCTGCTGTGGCGCAGAATGTGGCACTAACTCAGTTACGACCGAAGAATACCCTTAGTATAGGCGCGACCTTGTTTTTAGGTGATCAGCTGGATACTGATGTCTTGATCACCCAGGCGGATATGGCAATGCATCAGGTTAAAGCTGTGGGAAACGGTTTGGCGTTTTTTGACGCAGAGATGCAGTTACAAGCCAGCCGCCGTTTGTTATTGGCGCATGAGCTGCGTGAGGCCATCAGCAATGATCAGTTTGAGTTGTACTTTCAGCCACAACTGGTGCATCCGGGCGTGGTAACCGGTGCTGAAGCGTTGTTACGCTGGCGACATCCAACACGTGGCATATTGGGACCCTATGAATTTATTGATTTCGCTGAGGAGAGTGGCCTAATTCTTCTAATAGGGGAGTTGGTATTGCGCAAGGCTTGCCAGCAGTTGGCGCTTTGGCAGCGTCAGGCTGGAACCAGCCGGCTCGAGCTGTCAGTTAATATTAGTGCCCGGCAGTTTCAGCAACCCGATTTTACGGCTCTGGTTATTGAAATCTTGCAGCAAAGCGGTGTTGATGCGACGAGTCTAAAACTAGAGCTTACCGAAAGTATGTTGGTAGATAACTTTGAGCAGGTCGTGGCCAAGATGCAGCAATTACGGGCTTTGGGTATTCGTTTCGCGTTAGACGATTTTGGCACTGGCTATTCGTCTCTGGTTTATCTGAAACGTTTACCGCTGTACCAGCTTAAAATTGATCGCGGTTTTGTCGATGAGTTGGTTCAGGACGATAATCAGCAAGCGATAGTGCGTACTATTATCATGCTGGGACAAACGCTTGGTCTGGAAGTATTAGCTGAAGGTGTTGAAACGGAGGCTCAGTTAAAATCACTTTTGCAATTAGGATGTTACCATTATCAGGGATACTATTTCGCCCGGCCTCTACCACACTCTGAGTTTGAACACTTTCTACGTCAACATCATGCCGGTTTAGGCTACTAACTTATCCACAGCACTCCACAGCACTCCGGTACCGGTCAGAGGTCAGACCGGTACCGGAGTGCTGTGGATAAGTTAGCCGGCGATGGTGTGGTAGTGAATCATCTGCTCGCGGATGGCGCCTGACAGGTCTGATTGTAAATGGGGTTCTGCTTCGCTGAATGGCACGCGCAAACCTGTGACCAGATTTATCTGATTACGGCCGTTTACTTTGCTGAGGTATAGCGCCATATCGGCTACCTGAAGTACCCGCTCCCAGTTAAATTGATGCTCTGGCACGCCTGCAAAAGGCAGGTTGATAAAACCGCCGCTGATTGTTACCGGAATCGTCTTACCTTCAAATTCGACTGGTAACTCGGACACTTTTCGCAACAAGGTTTGGCAAAGGTCATCGATAGCCGTTTGTTGCGGACGCTGTAGCACCAGTAAAAACTCTTCGCCGCCCCAGCGAATCACCAGTTCATTTTCCTGGCAAAGTGCGCTTAATCTTTTGCTGATTTCGACTAACACCGCATCGCCGGCGGCGTGGCCGTAATGATCGTTAATATGCTTAAAGAAGTCGATATCAAGCAGTAATAAACTGCAATGTTCAGCCTGAGGTTCCTGATGGCGTTTTGCCATCTTTTCCTGCATAGCACGGCGGTTAAACAAACCGGTAAGCGGGTCGCGGATGGACTGATATTCTAACTGCTTATTCATCTCCCGCAGGCGTAGGTTGGAACGGCGTACTTTGCGGTATAGTTGCACCAGCATTACCGCAGCCAGTGACATTAACAGTATAAACAGCAAGGTAATGCGTTGTTGTAACTGCTTATTCTCCAGTAACTGCTGCTGTAGTTCGTTTTGTTGCTGCAGTATCGTAATGCGCTGCGTCTGGGCTTTCATATCATAACGGGTTTGCAGATCGCTGATGCTTTTCTAGCGTTTTTCCGACATGATTTCTTCGCGCAATCGCAGTTGCCACTCCAGCGTGTCGGCGAGCTTTTGATAGTCTTTTAGCTCGCGATAAGCGTTGGCGAACCAGGTCAGATAGCCTTCAATCTCTGCTTTATTGCCTTTTTTCTGATAATAAGAAAACGCCTGATGCATTTCTGCCAGTCCTTGCTCGGCATCGTCTTGTATTGCTTTAATATAGCCGAGGTTAAAACGGATAATCTGTTCATTATCAGGATCGTTTAATGGTAGAACTTCGGTAAGCGCCTGAGTGAGTACCTGACGTGCTGACGGGTAATCTTTATGCTCAATATAGATAGAGCCGAGATTATTGAGAAAAGTCAGCGCCAGCAGCTGATTATTTTGCTGGCGGGCACCCTCAAGCCCCTGCTTATTAATAGCCTCCGCCGCGGTATAATCTTTTTGACCAGCTAACACATACCCCAGCGATAAATATAAGTCAGGTAGGATCTGCGTCTGATTTTGCTGTTTGGCCTCGCTAACCAGCTCTTCCATTAGCTGGCGGGCACGTTGCCAGTTTTGCAACTCTGAGTGAACCAGGGCTATTTGCAGATTCAAGTAACTGCGGCGGGTTAGGGTGCGCTCATCATTAGTTGTCATTAAGGCCACCAGTGCTGCATCATAATGCACCAGCGCCTTATCATACTGACCGTCGATGCGGTATAAACGCCCTAACAGAGCATGCACCCAATAAAGTACCCGTGGGTTTCGGGCATCCGCCAGCAATTCACTTAGGCTATCAGCCAAAAGATAGGCTTCATTTAGTTGATTCCGTTGTATATGTACTTCTAATTCCGCTGCAATAATCTCGGCTAGCGCATTAGCGCCCGGCTGCTGTTGTTTTATCGCCAGTAAATCATCCAAGGCTTGCTGTGTCTGTGGTTCCTGGCGTTGATACAAATAGCTAAATAACAGATAGGTTTGGGCCCGTACCCTTGTTTCTAAAGGGGTTTGCTCACTCATTGAATCGAGAATGGCTTGAATTTGCTTGACCGCGACATCGGCGTCAAAAGATTGTTGAGTTAAATACTGGTCAAGCTGACGCTCCAGAACAGGATCGGTTCCGGGAGGTGGATTGTCAGCCCAAGTGTTGAAGCTAAAGCTTAAACACAGAAGCATAAATAATAAAGCCGGCTTTAACATAATTATAATAGTGCCGTAAACAGCAGATTTATCTGATATTTGTAACGAAATTTTACGCCAAAGTCTAGGTTGTCAAAAAATATACTTTCAAATCGCGTATAATCAGCAACAATATTCGGGCATCAGGCCCGAATTGATGGATGTAACGGAACACCTATGACCACCCTCGAATACTTATTAATTATGTTTATGCTGGTCGCAGCCAGTGCCTTTTTTTCTATTTCAGAGATTGCGCTGGCGGCTTCGCGCAAAATGCGGCTGCGGATGTTAGCGACTGAAGGGGACCTGCGGGCAGAAAAAGTGTTGCAGTTACAGGATCATCCCGGAAATTTTTTTACTGTGGTGCAGATTGGTCTGAACGCCGTGGCGATCCTTGGCGGTATTCTTGGTGAATCGGCCTTTACCCCCTATTTCGCGGCGTTGTTAGGGTTGCTTAGTGCCGAAGCCTGGGTGCAGCCTGCAGCCTTTACACTCTCGGTATTTTTTGTAACCTCGTTGTTTATTCTGTTTGCCGACCTGATGCCTAAGCGGCTGGCGATGATTGCACCAGAGCAGATCGCACTGCGCATAGTGTCACCTATGTTATTGCTGGTGATGTTGCTACGTCCTTTCGTCTGGTTATTTAATGGCCTGGCCAATCTGTTTTTCAGTTTGTTTAAAGTTCCGACCATGCGTAAAGATGACATCACCCCAGATGATATCCTGGCGATGATGGAAACGGGCGCGCAGGCTGGTGTGCTACAACAGCACGAGCACCAGCTACTGGAAAACGTCTTTGATATGGAATCGCGTACTGTTACCTCGGCGATGACGGCGCGGGAGAGTCTGATTTTCTTTACCAAAGATGAGTCACAAGACAATATCAAACTGAAAATTGCCGAGCATCCACACGCCAAGTTTTTAGTCTGCGATAAAGTTCTGGATCAGGTTGTCGGCTATGTTGATACCCGGGATATTCTAATGCAGGTGCTACACAACCAGCCGATCTCACTTAGCAAAGATGGCATAGTGCGGGCACCGCTAATTATTCCCGATACGCTTACCCTGTATGAGGCACTGGAGCATTTTAAATCGGCTGGTATTGATTTTGCGATTATCTTAAATGAGTACGCGCTGGTGGTGGGGATTATCACGCTTAAAGATGTGATGAGTATTGTGATGGGGGAGCTGGTCAGTTCTGAGGAAGAACAAATTGTCGCCCGTGATAACAACTCCTGGCTGGTCGAGGGCTTGACACCTCTGGCTGATGTAATGCGGGTACTGGATATTGATAGCTTTCCGGATGAAGAAAATTATGAAACGATTGCTGGATTTATGATGTATAGCCTGCGTAAGATCCCGAAACGGACAGACTTCGTCTTGCATGGTGGTTATAAGTTTGAAGTGGTCGACATTGATAGTTATAAAATCGACCAGTTGCTGGTTACCCGCATCGAGTCTTTGCCAGCGGCCAGAGCCGAATAGGGCATGTGATCAGGCCCTCGATACTGAACGAGGGCCAGCTTGTTCAAGTTAGCTTTTCGACTGTTCTGCTTGCTCGGGTTGCTTAAAGCTATCCAGCATCTGCTCCCGGAACTTCTGTAATCCCTGCATCACCAGATTATAGGTAGTATCGACACCGCTTTTTACTTCACCACTAAAAACCTGTAATCCCTCCAGAATTTTGATAGCATCAGCGAAGCCTTGCTCTATACCTTTACCTATCACATCCATAAAGTCGTTCAGCTGTTGCTCTTGATCATCTGACGGACGCTGCTGCTGGTAAAGGGTAAATAGACTGGTGGCAAAACCGACGATGCGCCCTGCGGTTGCTTCTGGCGAGGTGTCGATGCCGGAGTCATAAATTTTTTGCGCCGCATTACTACCGAAAATCGGTTCCAGTTCTTTGTTAATGCCTTCCAGCGCGGTTTTATATAGCAAGCTAAGCGATTTGTTACCGCTTTGCAGCGCAACCTTCTCGTTGGCTTGCATAATGGATTGGTTAAGCACATCTTTACCCGTTTTCTGCAGCATCTGGCTGTAGTTTTCCTGAGCCTTTGCGTTCGCTGTAGCCGGTAATTCGGTCTTATAACCACTGGGCCGACTGGCGTTTACTGCGGCATCCGGTTTAATGGTACTCATCTGGGCGCTCCTGTTACATTTTGGCCTTAACGGGTTAACGGCTGCCCGTGATTAAACTTTAGCTTTTTTTTGCTTGTTTTTTGTGCTGCGGCAATAAAAAAAGGGAGCGTTACTCGCTCCCTCTTTTTATTGCTGCTTAATCAGCGTTAACCGGCACTTTTGCTGGTAATGCTATCCAGGCCATGACCTGTTGGCCCTTGTTCGGTGCGCCATAGTTTATAAGAGAAATATAAACCCAGTGACGCCAGCGCCGTATACAGCCACATACCCGGAGTATAGCCAGCAATATTTTCTGGCCCGGCCAAAAAGCGATCGTTTAAGAACCCGATAGTCAGCGGCACTATTGCCCAGCCAATTTGCTGACAGAACGTCATCAGCGCATAAGCAGACCCCAGGCGACGGCCATCGACGATATAGGCGACAGAAGGCCACATTACTGCCGGGATCAGCGAGAAGACGATCCCCAGTACTGTGATAACAAGCAATAAGGTTAGCGGTACGACGGCACTGCCGATCAGCGGAATACTAATACCAACCAGCGGACCGGCCGGTGCATAGGTTACTATTAAGAATAGTGGTAACAACACCAGTGAGCCGGCAGCCATAAAGAGGGCGCGCTTACCAATACGGTCTACCCACAGACCAAACAGTGGCGTGGCGATAATGGCGGAGACTGGCAGAATGCTGCTTAAAATGCCGGCAGCTTCGCGGTCGAGGCCATGCGCTTGTTGAAAGTAGTCGATGGCAAAGCTGCGAAACGGAAAGACGGTGGCGTAAAACACGACGCACAGCGCGACCACATACCAGTAAGAGGCACTAAAACTGTACAGGCCTTTAAATTCCAGTTTTTCGTTATTTTCCGCCACACCCAGGCTATAACGGCCTTCGGCGCGGCGCTCTAAAATCCAGTAAAGGATAGCGGCACTGACCGAGATACCGGCTACCGCAGTGGCCAGCCATAATGGATCTTGCCAGTTGGCATACAGCGGGCTGGCAAAACCGGTCGACCAATCGGCGGCAGTCGAGCCTAAGCGGGCAATCGACAGGTTAATACCAAAGGCAAAGCTCAGTTCCTTACCTTTAAACCATTTTGCCAGCACTGTGGTAGCTGCCACAATCAGCGGTTCTGCTCCCAGGCCCAGTAAAAAACGGCCGGCTAGCATCATTTCAAAGTTTGGGCTCCAGGCAGTTACGATGGCCGCAAATAAGCAAATGAGCGCGAATAGTGTAATAGCCCTTTTGGTGCCCCAGCGGTCAATCAGATAGCCACCGGCCAGTAATACCAGCAGCGCAGCGACGTTATAGGCGGTGGAAAGCCAACCAATTTGTTGATAACTAAAGCCGCGCTGTTCGCGCAGTAAGTCAACAATAGGCCATAAGGAGTCATAGATATAGTAGTTACCAAACATCGCCAGGCTGACAAACAGCAACACCATCCAGCGATAGAAAGGCGTGGGCGGGGGTAAGTCCCGCCAGGATGCATCATGCATAAAGTCATTTCTCGTTATTAGTATATAAAGGTAAAAAGGGGCCAGATCTGCCGATCTCACCCCATTCTTGACCTGATAACTGTACCCGAGCTGACAGCCAGCTGCAAGCAGGCCGCGATAACGCAGCTCAAACCCCTTCTGGTAGCGGTGTGAGCTGCGCTTTTCGCTTTAAACACCGGCCCGCGGATAATCGGTATAGCCTTTGGCATCGTGGGTGTAGAAGGTGGCAACGTCGGGCTGGGCCAATGGCAGGCCTTGTGCCAGCCGCTCGACCAGATCCGGGTTAGCGATAAAGGCACTGCCAAAAGCTACCGCATCAGCTTTGCCAAGACCAATCACCTGATTGGCTTCAGCCAGATCATAGCCCATATTTACCACCAGTTGCCCCTGGTAATGAGCGCGGGCAGCGCTCACGACATCGCCAAATTGCAGGCCGGCAAAGTCGGCGCGCATCAGGTGCAGATAAGCCAGCTTTAATGGGCTTAATGCTTTGGCCAAATAGCTGATCAGGCCAATAGGGTCACTGTCTTTGGCACTATTAAAGCTGTTTAGCGGTGATAAGCGCAGGCCCACCCGATCGGCGCCCCAGACACTGATGACCGCCTGCAGCACTTCCATTAAAAAGCGTGCGCGGTTTTCCAGACTGCCGCCATAACGGTCAGTGCGATTATTAATGCCATCACGCAGGAATTGGTCAATTAAATAGCCATTGGCGCCATGCACTTCTACACCGTCAAAGCCGGCTTGTTTGGCATAGATCGCCGCCTGGCGGAATTGCTCGACCACCTCTGCAATCTCAGCAGTCGGTAATTGCCGCGGCGCGGTGTAGCTTTTTTTACCTTCCGGCGTGTGGGTGTAATCGTCGATGGCGTCGGTGCCCGCTGAAACCGGCACCTTGCCGTTATTTAAGGCCGGATGACAGGCACGGCCGCCATGCCAAAGTTGCAGAAAAATCTTACCATCTTTCGCATGTACTGCCTGAGTAACCTGCCGCCAGGCATTGGCATGTGCGGCCGAGTAAATGCCCGGTTCGCGGTAAAATGCAGAGTTGCCTTCCGCAATCATGGTGGCTTCCGCGATTAATAAACCGGCACTGGCACGCTGGGCATAATGCTCGGCCATCAGTTCGGTGGCATAGTGGTCCAGGGTGGCGCGGCAGCGGGTTAAGGGTGCCATCAGGATGCGGTTTTTTAGCGCCACAGCGCCCAGTTTTATTGGTGAGAAGACGGTATTCATAGCACTCCAGTTAGTTTAGGGTTGTTAATTACAGTCCAGGCTAGATATGGGCGCGGTTGCGGTAAGACCAGTGCAATAAATCCAACTAATCTTTCGATTTTCTGCACTTTTCAGCCTGGACTGGGTTTTAAGTCGATATTGGCGCTAACTTTGCCATTACGCATCCGACGGCGCCCGGGATCGGTTACAATAAGGCTCTGAGTAGAAACAGGATCACCGGCTTTGATTGAATATAAATCGGCAGCGTTTTATCGCAGTGCATTGGCGCTTTGTGTGGCCGCCGCTGCGGTATTTGCCAATTTGCATCTGATGCAACCGCTCTTGCCGGAGTTAAGCCGACAATTTCAGCTCTCGGCGTTAACGGTAAGCTGGGTCTATACCATAGGTACCCTGTGTCTGGGCTTGTCGTTACTGGTGTATGCCGCACTATCCGATGCCTGGGGCCGCAAAAAACTGCTGTTAATCACCCTGATTGGGATGACGCTCAGTACACTGATCCTCAGTCAGGTTTCGTCATTTCAGGCGTTGCTGTTCTGGCGTGCGGTACAGGGGCTCTTTCTCGGTGGCCTGCCGGCTATTGCCATTGCCTGGATGGGCGAAGAGTACAGCAAACCCGCGCTGGTCAGTGCGGTTGGGCTTTATATCAGTGCCAATTCTCTGGGCGGTATCAGCGGCCGTTTATTATCGGGCGCCATGGCTGACCTTGGCCACTGGCAGTGGGTGTTCTATCCAATGACGCTGCTGGGTTTGCTGAGTTGCTGGCTGGTATGGCGTTATTTACCCGCCTCGTTACAATTTCAGCGCCAACCATTCCGGCTGAAACAAGCCTTGAGTGATAACCTGTTTCATCTGCGCCAGCCGTTGTTGTTGCTGGTGTACTTGATTGGCGGCCTGAATTTTCTGGTGTTTTTAAATCAATATACCTATATCGCTTTCGTGCTGGCGGCAGCACCGTTCTCCCTTGGCAGTAGTTTGATTGGCTTGCTGTTTGTCACCTATTTAACCGGCACTGTTGGCTCTGCACTATCGGCAAAAATTGCGGCGCGCTTGTCTGCACCCGGTGCCATGGCGGCTGGTATTCTGATTATGATGCTGGGGTCGGTCATTACCCTGGGGCAAAGTTTAGTGCTGATTGGCGCAGGCTTTTTTATCAGTGCCTTTGGTTTCTTTTTATGTCACTCACTGGCCAGTAGCTGGGTCAGTCAACATGCGCTTCGTGCCAAGGCGAGCGCCAGTGCGCTTTATCTGGTGTTTTATTATCTGGGCGCCAGCACGGGAACTTTATATCTGCAGCCGTTCTGGCAGGCAGGGCAGTGGTTGGGCGTGGTGATCGGGTCGGTATTAATGTATGGCCTGACGTTATTACTTTGTCTGCTGCTATGGCGACTTAAGCGGCAACCCTCTGCTACAGCAATGCCAGCTCGGCAGCACTAAGCGGTCGCAGCTCGCCTGCTGCTAAGCTGCCAAGCGCCAGATCGCCAATAGCCACCCGGCACAGATCCTGTACCCGATAACCAAGCTCGCGGCACATATAACGAATTTGCCTGTTCTGGCCTTCATATAAGATAACTTCAAAACGGTTTGTACTAAGCGGCCGCGCCTGGCAGGGCTGGGCCTGGTAGCGATGCGGCCCGACTTGCCAACTGATACCTGCTGCAAAGCGAGCACTGAGATCTGCTGCAAGAGGTTTATCCACCTCAACCCAATAGGTTTTGGCCTTTTGGGCACCCGGATGTAATAACCTTTGGGTCAGGGCACCGTCATTGGTTAGTAGCAGCAGGCCGCGCGAGTCTTTATCCAGCCTGCCAACCGGGTAGAGCCTGGCAGGTAAATCGCGAAGTACCGCCGCGATACTGGCCGGATCTTCGGGGCGGATATTGCAGTCAATACCTACAGGTTTATGGTACAGGTAATAGCTCAGTTTGGCCGGGGTAGGTAAGGGTTTGCCATCGACACAGATGGTGCTGGCATCGGGCAGGTGCAGGGTATGGCTGGCCGGCTGGTCATTGACGCTAACCCGGCCGGCCGTGATTAACCGGCTGGCTGCCCGGCGTGAACATAAACCACTTTGTGCAATCAGCAGCGCCAGGCGTTTGCCATCAGCTAAGGTTGCACTGCCCGTTGCTGCGGCGTCGAATTCATTATTCTGCAAGCTATTCGTCATAAAACTGCCATGCTGCTAACGGATAATCGCAGCCGTTATACCTTCCTTCCTGGATATTACTCTGCGATTGAGTGCAGGGGGCCTTTGGCCCCCGCTTTTTTTTTGCGCAGTCAGTTACTGACTGACGAGTCTGGTTGGATAACGCTGAAAAATCAGATTGACGGTGTCGTTGATCGCCTGCTGCGGTTGCTGCATAGCTTTGTTGGATAGCCGACCTTCCAGCATACCCTGCCAGATCACTCTGTTGGCTGAGGCATCAATCACTTCGATTAATACTGAGCCCACTTTATAGTCGACTTTTTCGACGCCGCCATAAAGCGGAAAGCCAACACTAAAGGCGCTGTTGCGGCCAAAAAAGCCAAAACCGGTGTTAACACTAAAAGGCGAGCTGCGCACATCCTGGCGGTTTTCAACATTGGTCAGGTAGTTCACCAGTAACTGCGGGGCGGTTTCGTCCAGTGTGTAACCCAGGGCGGTCATTTCACGGCTGATAGCAGTTTTAAAATGTTGTTCCAGCAGCGGATCATAGGCCGGCTTGGCGGCCTCTTCGCCTTCTGCCGGCGCTGCTTGATAAAAAGCAAAGCGCTGGTACTGGCTGAAATTGACGCTACGATCATAATCGATATTGGCCTGACGCGGACTGCTGGCGCAGGCAACCAGCAACAAACTGGCACAAAGTAACAAGGCGGTTGGCAACAATTTCATGATAGGACCCCCGGTAATACAGCCTTTGGCTATTGAACGGCCTTTGGTCTGCAGCAGATCAATCTGGTAGCAGTGTACCTGAATTTGACTGCTATCGATAAGAATAGTTTAGTAAAAGGGCGTGAACGCCCGCTGAAAGCCAGCGGGCAATAAAAAGGCAGAACGTCTTAGAATTGATAGTTAAACTGCACACCCAGCACATGGGCTTTATTGCGGTAGTTTGCCTGCAGATTGGCCTGATTCAGCCGGTTATCGGCAACACCATACTCAAACTCATTAATGGCGACATCATCCATAAACATATAGCCGTAGGCCAGATCCAGCGTGCTCTGGGCAGAGAGCCGGGTAGTTAACCCTGTGGTTAACCAGACCCGATCTGAGGTTGGGATCCGTGCTGTTTTGTGAACTGTGCGGATCGGGTTTTCGTCATAGGCGATGCCGGCACGTAATGTTAAATCAGCCTGATACTGATAAGTTGCCCCGAGCGAAAAAGACCAGGTATCGTGCCAGTATTCCGGGATATAGCCAATATAACCCATGCCACCTAACTGGGCACCGGTACTGAGGGAGATACTGGGGTTAGCATCTTTACTGACGATATCGATACTTTTAAATACACTCCAGCCAGTCCATAGCAGGCTACCCTGTACACTGAGTTTGGCATTAAGCTGCTGATCCAGACTAAAGGTCAGGGTCGCAGGTGTGGTCAGCGCCAGTTTGCTGCGTTCCGTCAGCAAGTCGCGGGCAGCAAAACGCCCGGTACTGGCATCCACCAATGGCAGGCCCGGAGCAACGCTGATAAGCCCTGGGGTATTGCCCGCCGTGGCTGCCGTAATAGGGGTATTGGTAATTTCGGAGTCGCCACTTAGGGTATAACGGACCGCTGAATGGTAAATCAGCGCCAGCCGGGTACCGCTTAGCGGCTCGGCATGCAGGGCTAGTGTATATCCCAGGCTAACGTCACTGCCTGTGACTTCATAATGACTGTCACAAAAGGCGGCGTTAGACAGATCGCGCCCGGCCAGCTGCGCAATACCGCTACCCAGTTCACACAAACCTGAGTGATCTTTGTATTTGGATAAGGTGCCTTCAGCGCGGTTCAGACTGATGGCGCCACCTACTGAGAGCCAGTCAGTTAATTTGTAACCGAGTGCCGGTTGCAGGCTTAAGACCTGAACTGCCGTTTCATCGGCAAAGTAGCGGCCAACCCAGTCTTGCTGGTAGTTGGAAGACAGGCCAAAGGGCACATAAAAGCCGAGGCCCCAACTTAAATTGTCGTTCAGTTGCTGACTATAAAAGGCAAAAGGCACCACTTCGGTTAGCAATACCTTACCGTGATCCCTGCCTGTCACCTCCAGGCCGCGGGCATTCACCGCCTGGGCATCGCTGTAGCGGGTACGGGCATGGATCAGGTTTAAGCCACCGGAAAAATGCTCGCCCTTAAGCTCGGTTAAGGCAGCAGGATTGGAATAAACCAATGTCGCATCAGTAATTTGTGCACCGCGGCCGGCATAGGCATTGCCCATGCTACTGACCGACTGCTCCAGTAATTTATAACCTTCCGCCTGCACAGTCAGGCTACTCAGTGCCACTAAAACGGCAGTGGCGACCGAGGTTTTTCTTAGCATAAGTTGTACACCTTGTTGGGACAAAGGGGGCGCAGTATAGAACGATTATTATTTAGAGTACAGACTCTAACGTGGGTTTGCGATGAGCTGATCTGATCTGTACGGCTGTGGCAGCGCCCACGACGAATAAACGGATTTTGCCTAAAAGGTGGTGTGTTTTACTATTTTTTGGTGTTTCAATTGTCGTGATTTGTAACAATTTAAAGCTAAGTAGCTGATCTTAAATCTATTAAACTATTGGCATAGTGGCTGCAATTTAGAAAGCGTCAGATTAACAGTAACGGGTTGAAATCAACCCTTTATGCAAGGAACACGAAAATGAAAACGATAATGCCGCTTGCGGCCGCCGTGCTGTGCAGTACCTTAGTCTTAACCGGTTGTAATAAGGCGCAAAGTAGTATTAATGCGACTGCTGCGACTGAAGTCGCAGTGCCGGTAGAAATTTCTGTGGCGAAGAATGGCGCCATCAGCAGTAGCTACCGTACTACCACCACCTTAACGGCCCGTGCTGAAGCCGAAGTGATGGCGAAAAGCAGTGGGCTGGTGCAGAAAATCCTGGTTGAAGAAGGCGATCAGGTACAGGCCGGACAATTACTGGCGGTGCTGGAAAATGAGCGGCAGCGTCACCAACTGGCGAAAGAGCGGGCGGAATTAGGTCGCTTAAGTTCAGAGCTGACCCGGATGACGGAAATGCATCAGCGCCAGTTGGTCAGTGCCGATCTGTATGAAAAATTAAAATGGCAGGTTGCGGCAATGCAGGCTGCAGTTGAGCTGGCAGAGCTGAATTTGCGGGAAACCGAAATTCGTGCGCCGATAGCTGGTGTCGTAGCCCGTCGTTATGTTAAGGCCGGCCAACTGATCAGCCAGTTAACGCCGAATTCGTTATTTCATCTGGTTAGCGAAACCGAGCTGGAAGCCGTTGTGCATTTACCTGAGCAGCAAGTACTGCAAGCGCAAGCCGGACAACAGGCGGTGCTGAGCTTTGCCGGTGTGCCGGAAGTTAAGGCGGCGGTAAGCCGGGTCGCGCCAGTGGTGGATGCCAGCTCAGGCACAGTGCGTACCACCTTGTTAATTGATAACAGCGCGCGCCAGTTAAAAGCCGGGATGTTTAGCCAGGTAGAAATTAAATTTGATACCCGTGACAACGCCTTATTGGTGCCAAAGCGGGCACTGCTGACACTGGATAATCTGCCGGGCGTACTGGTACTGGATGCCGAGAGCCGTATTGTGCGCCGGCCGGTGACCCTGGGCTACACTGCCGATAACGTAGTGGAAATTATCAGCGGCGTCGAAGCCGGAGAGCAGGTCGTGGTGGCAGGGCATGCTGCGTTAAAAGAGCAAAGCCTGGTCAAAGTCGTATCTGAGCGCGAATTCTGACAGGGACGAGAAGATGAAACTAGTAGAAACTGCCGTGGCCCGTCCGGTCACGGTCTGGATGTTCACGCTTGCCATCCTGCTGTTCGGGATGGTGTCAGTAGGTCGGTTAGCGGTTAATTTGTTACCTGACTTGTCTTATCCCAGTTTAACGGTGCGCACCACCTACGTCGGTGCCGCACCGGCCGAAGTGGAGCAACTGGTTAGTAAGCCGGTAGAGGAAGCACTCGGTATCGTCAAAGGCGTGCGTAAAGTCACCTCGGTCTCCCGTGCCGGTCGCTCTGACGTGGTGCTGGAATTTGACTGGGGCACTGACATGGATCTGGCCTTGCTGGAAGTGCGGGAAAAGCTCGATGTCCTGTTCCTGCCGCTGGATGTCGAAAAGCCGTTGTTACTGCGTTTTAACCCTAATTTGGATCCGGTAGTACGCTTATCGCTGTCCAAGCCGGAGATGACCCAGGCTGACTTAGTGGCAATGCGCACCTTCGCCGAAGAAGAATTCCGCCGCAAACTGGAGTCCTTTCCGGGTATTGCTGCCGTGCGGCCCGATGGCGGTTTAACTCAGGAGATCCAAATCCTGGTCGACCCGCAAAAACTCAGCCAGCTGCAGCTGGATATCAGCCTGATCACCCAGCGTTTAAAAGCCGAAAATATCAACCTGGCCGGTGGTCGGCTGGAAACTCCAGCTTATGATTATCTGGTGCGGACGATTAACCAGTTTGCCAATTTAACGGAAATTGAAAATCTGTATCTGGCTACCGTTGGTAACAGTCAGATCCGGTTAAAGGATGTGGCACAGGTCAAGGATGCCTTTGCTGACCGGCAGAGTATCAGCTATATCAATGGCGCTCAGGGCATTGAACTGGCGATCTATAAAGAAGGCGATGCCAATACGGTAAAGGTCGCCGAAGGCTTGTTATCCCGTCTCGACGAATTGAAAAAGATGCTGCCAGCCGGTTATCAGCTGGATGTACTCTATGATCAGTCGCAATTTATTAAACAAGCGATCAGCGACGTGAAATCGGCCGGTATTATCGGCGGTATTCTGGCGATGCTGGTGCTGTATCTGTTTTTACGTAATGTCTGGGCGACGGTCATTATCTCGGTATCGATCCCGGTGTCAGTGATCGCCACCTTTAATCTGATGTACGGTCAGGATATTACACTAAATATGATGAGTCTGGGTGGTATTGCGCTGGCAGTTGGCTTGCTGGTAGATAATGCCATTGTGGTACTGGAGAATATTGCCCGCTATAAAGAGCAGGGCATGCCGGCGAAAGACGCGGCGCGTAAGGGCGCTGGTGAAGTATCGATGGCGATCACGGCCTCCACCCTGACCACAGTAGCCGTATTTTTCCCGCTGGTATTTGTCGAAGGCATTGCCGGCCAGCTGTTTCGCGATCAGGCGCTGACGGTGACCTTTGCCTTGTTAGTCTCTTTGGTTGTCGCGTTAACTCTGATCCCAACTATGGCCGCGCGCTCCTGGCAAAAAGGCGCTGCAGCAACCGAGATCACGCCTTTACCCTCCTTGAAACCCAGCCGCTGGTATCACTGGCCGCTGTTGCCGCTGCGTGCGGCCGGGCGTTTGCTACATCTTTCAGTGCTGGCGCTGCTGACGTTACTAAGCTTGCTGGGCAAAGCCATTGCCAAGGGGGCTTACTGGTTATTCCGGCCTGCGGTATTGCTGGTGCAGGGGCTGTTAAAAGCAATTGAAGCGCTCTACCTGCGTTTGCTGCGTGCTGCGTTGGCCGCCAAAACGCTGACCCTGGCTTTAACGCTAACGGCTGCGGCGCTGTGTTTTAGTCTGTTGCCGCGCCTGGGCGCGGATGTGATCCCGCAGCTGAGCCAGGGCGAGTTCTATGTCGATGTGCAATTACCGGTCGGGACAGCTATTGAGCAAACCGATACCTTGTTAAAACAATTATCCGGGCAACTGAAGCAGTATCCGGTGGTAGAACGCAGCTATGGTTTAGCCGGTACCGGCGCCCAGATGTCAGTGGATCCGGCGATCGGCGGCAGCCATTGGGGCCGCCTGCATGTGGTGATGGCAGAGGATAGCAATGCTGACGATGAAGCCCTGGTGCAGGAAGAATTACGCCGTACCCTGGCATTGTTGCCAGGGGTAACCAGCCGCTTTGACAGGCCGCAATTGTTTAGTTTCAGTACGCCATTGGAGATTGAGATCAGTGGCTATGATTTGGCCCAGTTGTCTGAGTCTGCGGAACGTCTGGTTAATTTGCTGGAGGCGGATAATCGTTTTACCGATATTAAATCCAGCTTAAGACCGGGTCAGCCGGAAGTGACCCTGTATTTTGACCATGCCCGCTTATCGCAGCTGGGGATGACGGCGCAGCAGGTCGCACGCCGCGTTGCCACCTATATCGGTGGTGAAGTGGCCGGTCAGTACTCATTGCACGATCGCAAAATTGATATCCGGGTGCGGCTGGATGAGCAGTACCGTCAGCATGAATTGCAGCTGGCCGAGTTGATTATTAATCCTGGTGCATCTGAACCCTTACCGTTAAGTGCGGTGGCGCAAATTCGTCGCGAAGTCGGCCCCAGTGAAATTACCCGGGTGGGCCAGCAGCGGGTGGCGTTGGTGACGGCCAACCTGGCTTATGGCGATCTGGAGCAGGCGACGGCCGCCGCCGAGGCCGCACTGTCACAGTTAGTTTTATTACCGGGCCAGCAGGCGCTGGTGATGGGGCAAAGTGAAGAGATGGCGCGGGCATACAGCTCATTAATGTTTGCCTTACTGCTGGCGGTATTCCTGGTCTATCTGGTGATGGCATCGCAGTTTGAAAATCTGCTGCAACCCTTGTTGATCCTGTTTACGGTGCCGCTGGCGGGAGCAGGTGCGGTACTGGGGCTCTGGCTTACCGATACCCGTTTGTCGGTGATTGTGTTTATCGGTTTAATTATGCTGGCCGGGATCGTGGTCAATAATGCCATAGTCCTGATTGACCGCATTAACCAGCTGCGTGCTGAAGGGTTGGCGCTGCAGGAGGCCATTATTGCCTCGGGGCAAAGCCGGTTGCGCCCGGTGTTAATGACCACCCTGACCACAGTACTGGGCTTACTGCCGCTGGCACTGGGCACCGGTGAAGGCAGTGAAATCCGCGCCCCGATGGCGATTACAGTGATCGCCGGTTTAAGTTTGGCCACCTTGTTAACGCTGGTATTTATTCCGGTGCTGTATAGCCTGCAGCGGGATAAGGCTGTGGCAGTAGAGCAGGAGGCAACGCTATGAGCCAACAGCCTTTAGACGATACGCTAACCAGCAACAATCACGCCGGACCGGCAGCGGACGAGCAAAAGCCAATCTGGTTAACCCGGGTGGCACTGCGCCGGCCGGTGACCATCTGTATGCTGTTTATCTCCATGTTGTTATTTGGTGGTTTAGCCAGTCGGCTGCTGCCGCTGGAGATGTTTCCTGGCATTGATATCCCGGAGTTGTACGTCAATGTGCCTTATCCGAATGCCACACCAGCTGAAGTGGAGCGGCTGATCACCCGGCCGCTGGAAGAGGCATTGGCAACCGTCAGTGGCATTAAAGAGCTGCGTAGCTTCGCTAATGAAAACAGTGGTGATATTTCACTGCAGTTTCGCTGGAGTGAGAATATCAGCAGCAAGAGTCTGGAAGTGCGGGAGCGGCTGGATACGGTGCGCCACTTGCTGCCGGCAGATGTAGAGCGGGTACTGGTATTCCAGTTTAACACCAGCGATATGCCGATATTCCAGTTACGGATCTCTTCTGAGCGCGATCTGGCGATGGCTTATGACTTGCTGGAACAACAAATAAAACGGCCGCTGGAGCGGGTACCCGGTGTCTCCAAAGTTGAGCTTTATGGGGTGGAAAAGCGCCAGGTGATTATCCGCCTGGACCCGGATCGGATGCGGGCGCTGCAGGTTGACCCTACGGCGTTATTAAATCAGTTACGTGGCAGCAACTTTGCTTTAAGTGCCGGAGAGCTGCGCAACGGCGAGCAAAGTGTGCTGGTAAAACCGCTTGGTGAGTACAAAGAACTGTCGGAAATTGCCGCCTTGCCGATCCGGCCGGGCCTGCAACTGCGCGAGGTCGCCAGTGTTGAACTGGAGCTGCCAAAACGCGAAGACGGCCGGCATTTAAACCAGACCTATGCAGTGGGGATGAACGTTTACAAAGAGTCTGGCGCGAATCTGGTCGAGGTGGCCAAGGCCGCGATGCAGGTGGTAGCCGCCGCCGATGCCAACCCGGCCTTTAATGGTATCAGCCTGTATGTGATGGACGATTTGGCCGACAATGTCACTAAATCGCTCAGCGACTTGCTGCAAGCCGGTGCTATCGGTGCCTTGCTGTCTTTTATTGTGCTGTATTTATTCCTGCGACATCTGACGACCACGCTGATTGTAGTGCTGTCGGTGCCAGCGGCAATCGTGATTGCGCTGGGTGCCATGTATTTTATGGGCTACAGCCTGAATATTCTCAGTATGATGGGCCTGATGCTGGCGATCGGTATGTTGGTCGATAACGCTGTTGTGGTCACTGAGAGCATTTTCCGTGAGCGGGCACAGGGCGGCGATCTGCGCGCAGCAACTGAACGCGGGGTAAAACGGGTTGGGCTGGCGGTGCTGGCTGGCACCGCGACCACCGCCATCGTATTTTTACCGAATATTATCGGTGAAAAGATGCAGCTGACCATTTTCCTCGAGCATGTGGCTATCGCCATTTGCTTATGTCTGGCGATCTCGCTGCTGTTATCCCTGACGCTGATCCCTTTGCTGACCACCAAACTTAAAGTTCAGCCGGTCAGTGATCCGCAAGGCTCAGCTCTAGATCGTGGCTATCGGCGGCTGCTGACCAAGGTGATGCACTGGCCTAAAACCGCAACGCTGCTGGCAGTGCTGGTATTACTGAGTGCGGCACTGCCTTTTTCACAAATAGGCAGCAGTAATGAAGATGAAGAAGACCGTGGCCGGCTGTTTTTAAACTATAACATCCAGGGCAATTATAACCTGGAAGAGGTGCGCGCTGAGGTGTCAGCGATGGAGGCCTTTTTATATAGCCGCAAGGACGAGTTCTATATCGAGTCGGTATATAGCTATTACCGCTCCGGGCATGCTATTTCGATTATTTTGCTACAAGAACAGGTGCCGGTTGAGGTAAATAGCCTGAAGGAGCAAATTCGCAAGGAATGGCCACCGCTGGTACGCGCCAGACCGAGTTTTAGCTTTGGTAATGACAATAGCGGGCTGCGGCTGCATTTACTAGGTAACTCGACTGAGCGCTTACTGGAGTTGGCAGCTGAGCTGGAGCCGGCATTACAAAGCTTACCGGCGGTAGCAGAGGTGCGTTCGGATCTGGCACGTGGGCAGCAGGAAGTACAGATTTTGTTTAATCGCCCAGAGCTGGAGCGCTTAGGGCTTTCGGCCAATCAGGTAGCGCAAAGTGTGGCCTTATCGCTTCGGGGCGTAAACCTGCGGACCTATCGCAGCGCCGAACAGGGTGAGCTGCAGATCCGGCTGATTTATGACGAGCGCATTAGCCGTTCCTTGTCTGAATTAGCCGACTTACCGGTTGCCGTAGTGGCGGGCGTCAGTATTCCGCTGTCGCAGCTGGCTGAGCTAAAAGTGGTGCCAAGGCTGCAGTCGATCCGTCGCTTTAACCGCGAAACCGGTGTTGCCTTGCAGTTGTCACTGCAAAAAGATATCAGTATGGATCAGGCGCGTAAGGAAATTGGTCAACTGATGCAGCAGGTGCAATTGCCGGATGGTTATCGTTGGTCCTATCAGGGCGGCTTTACCCGCCAGAATGAGGAGCAGCAGGTGATGCTGGTGAATATGCTGCTGGCGTTAGCGATGATCTATATTGTGATGGCGGCCTTGTTTGAGTCTTTGTTAATGCCCAATGCGGTGATTGGCAGCTTACTATTCTCTTTTGTTGGGGTGTTCTGGACCTTCTTTATTACTGGCACTGGTCTTGGGGTAATGGGGATGATCGGCATGCTGGTGCTGATGGGCATCGTCGTGAATAACGGCATAGTACTGGTTGATCGTATTAATCAGGATCGGGCGTTAATGCCGGATCTGCCGCTGAAAAATCTGATTATCGAAGCCTGTACCGCACGCTTAAAGCCAATTCTGATGACCGTTGCGACCACCGTCTTGGGGCTGGTACCGCTGGCGCTGGGTGGCACTGCCATTGGTGGTAATGGCCCAAGCTATGCGCCGATGGCGATTGCCATTATTGGTGGCTTGTTGTTCTCCACCCTGACCAGTTTGTTGCTGGTGCCGCTTAATTACTATGGTTTAGTAAAACTGCGTACCGCAACAGGGCGCTTACTGGCCCGCAGCGGTTTGTGGCAGCGGCGTTTATTGCGTCAGGCTTAATAGCTGGGCCCGGGAATCGCTCCCGGGCGCAGGCTTGGTTTTTCTGCAGCCAGCAGTTATACTGCGCGCCTCTTTAAGGGAGTAATCGGCCGTAAGGCGCCTATATCAACATACTTGTGCCGCATGCATATGGTATAGGCAGCAAGCTCAACTCTCCGGGCTTGTGTGATGAGACTTAAGATAAGACACTGACCGAACGCGGGAGTCAGCTCTTATCTTTTGTCGATAATATCCCGCGCTAATGCAGGATGTTATGGACGCTTTATTATCTTCTTTTACCGCTGTCGCCATTGCTGAAATCGGTGACAAAACTCAACTGCTCTCCCTGTTTTTAGCTGCGCGTTTTCGCAATAAAACCGCCATTATCGCCGGTATTCTGGTCGCGACCTTATTAAATCATGCGGCATCAGCCTGGTTAGGCGTTTGGGCGGCGCAGTTTATCCCTGCCGGTTGGGGCCCGTGGTTGTTAGGTGGCTCCTTTATCGCTGTGGCGCTATGGCTGCTGATCCCGGATAAAGACGATAGCGACGATACTGCCATGCTAAAGTACGGCGCCTTTGTTGCCAGTTGTGTGCTGTTTTTCCTGGCCGAGATTGGCGACAAAACTCAGGTGGCAACGGTGATCCTGGCGGCGGCGTTTGACGATGCGGTCTGGATGGTGATCTGGGGCACGACGCTGGGTATGCTGGCCGCCAACGTGCCGGTGGTCTATGCCGGTAGCTGGTTATTGCAGAAAATTTCGCTGGATTGGGCACGACGTAGCGCCTGTGCAATCTTCATCTTGCTCGGTATCGCTACCATTATCAGCAGCTAACTTATCCACAGCACTCCGGTACCGGTCTGACCAGTTAAGGTGCCTTAAAAAGGCTTCAGGTAGGATTCAGTTCTGTTGGTAATAATCGACAGCAGTATTTAATGGGGAATATTATGCGTAAAATGGTTTTAGTTTTCGCTCTGACCGCAACCAGTGCTGCTGTGTCGGCAACGACAGTTTTAACTGAACAAAATATTGCCCGGCTGGAAGCGGCGTTGCCGGAGCTGGTCGCTATTGAACAGGATAATCCACAAGGGCTAACCAAACTGCGGTTGAAAAAGCATTGTGACTGGCAGCAGCATGCCAGTGATCTGCGCCAACAAGAGCAGGGCAAAGCCTATGTGGCAGAGGTTGATCAGGTGTTGGCAAAACATCAATTAACAGCGCCGCTGTTTTTAGAGTTAACGGCGAAAGGCAGCTGGCCGCTATTACAATCTTTGCAACCGGTACAACAACTGACCCGCCAGAGCTTACCCTTTTTACCTGAGCCACAGCGGCGCATCGCGGAGCAGAAAATTCATCAAACTGAGCAGATGCAACAGGCGATAGAACCTTGTTTGACTGCTGCCGATAAGACAGCGTTACAGCACCACAAGCAGCGGCTGTTAAAGTTAGCCACCAGTTTACCGGGTGCCGCGTTTTAACGCCCACCAGGTAAATACGCTGGCACTGCCAAACATCAGTAAACTGTAAACGCTTGGTGCGATGGACATCGCTGAGCTTTGCAGAATACCAGTAGTAATTAGCAATGCCAGGGTGCCATTTTGTAAGCCTACTTCCAGACAGATGGTCCGCGCTTGTTGCTCGCTATGTAGCAACCAGCGCCCCAGACCATAACCCAGAGCCATCGACAGCAGGTTTAGTGTCAGTGCCGCCGGGCCGCTTAGCAGCAGATAGTGCCAAAGTGTGTCGCCCAAATCATAGGCAATACTGACAATCAGCAGCAGTAATACCAGTACCGAAAAACGACTGATTTGTGGCTGGGCGCGCTCGGCAAAATGCGGAAACTTCGCTTTGACTAACATGCCAATAATCACCGGGATCACGCCAACGATCAGTAGTGTTAACCAGGTTTTGAGTAGTGGTAGCTGTAATAAACTCTCGGCGCCTAAAAACTGTTGCATTGCCCAGGCAGCTAAAAAAGGCAGGGTAAAGGGGGTAACGAAACCGACCAGTGCCGTCAGGGATACTGATAAGCCAACGTCGGCTTTCGATAAATAGCTATATAAGTTCGACGTAGTGCCACCCGGACAGAGTGCCAGGATAAATAAGCCGACCGCCAGCTCCCCCTGAAGTTGAAACACCGCAATCACACCAAGCGCCAGCAGCGGCAGTAGTATCAGTTGTGCCACCGCCCCAACAAAAAATGCTTTCGGCTGGGTTGCGACTTGGTGAAAATTCTGCGGTCGCAGGCTCATGCCGACACCGGTCATAATAAAGATCAGTGCTAGCGGTAAACCAATCTGAGTCAGAGTTTCGAACATAGGTGTTTAATTTTAAAAGCAGAATGGCTTTTAAACTAACCTGTTGTTCCCTTTAGCGCAACCTCAACTTATCCACAGGTGTCCGGTACCGGTCTGAGGTGGTCTAGCCGGTACCGGAGTACTGTGGATAAGTCAGGGGTAGGGTTCGATATGGACGATAAGCTGCACGTTTTGGCTGGCGAGTTGTTGTTCGGCTTGATCGGCCAGTTGATGCGCACGTTCGACGCTCCAGTGGCCGGGTACCAACAAATCGGCTTGGGCGAAGGACTGGGTTGCTGCAGTACGGGTACGCAGATTAGTAAACTGCACCTCAGGCCCGCCAATGTCTGCCAAACTGAGGTTGATTTGCGCGATCCGCTCCGCCGGCAGAGCGTTATCCATCAGGCCGTTAATGGCTTTATGTAAAATGCGGCCGCCTTCACGCAGAATGTGCAGGGCAACCAGAATGGCAACCAAAGGGTCGAGCCAGTTTTTTTCAAATATCACCGCCAGCGCAACACCGAGCACCACACCTGCTGTGGTCCAAACATCAGTAAGCAAATGTTTGCCATCGCTTTCCAGCGCGGGGGAGTGCCAGTCTTTACCGCCGCGTAGCAATAACATTGCCACGGCCAGATTAATCACGCTGGCCAGCACAGTAAGCAGGGTACCGATACCCAAAGCATTAATTGGCTGTGGGTTGAGTAAACGCTCGCCGGCCGTAAACAAAATCGCCAGAGCCGCCAGAAATATCATGCCACCTTCAAAGGCGGCTGAAAAATACTCGGCTTTACTATGCCCAAAGGGGTGGCCATCATCTGCTGGCCGTCGGGCGATGGTCACCATCCATAAGGCGAAGCCGGCACCGGTAACATTAACCAGTGATTCCAGCGCGTCGGATAAAAAGCCAACAGAGTCGGTTAGATACCAGGCCAGGGTTTTCAGTGCCATGGTTAAAAAGCCGGCTAACAATGACAGCGTCAGTAACTGACGGGGGCGAAGACGTGGCATCAAAGGCTCCATCGCTTAGAAAAAAGACATAGATTGCTTATCTATACCCTTTAACCAGATTTTAGATTGAACGCTGACTAAATAACTGTG
>NZ_ALAB01000021.1 GCF_000280055.1 Alishewanella aestuarii B11
TAGAGCACCATATAGTTTAAAAACTAAGCAGCCATGGCCATGCTAATATGTAAATTGGTGATGGCTGCTGTGCGGTTGAGATCATATTCGTTTAATCTTAATCCAATGTATCTTGCCCTGTGTTTTTTCCGGTTACAAATAGATGCAAGTGCATGTTCTACTTTGGTTCTTTCCCTTGCTTGAGCACGACCTTCTGGTGTCTCAACGAACCTTCTTAGACCTTGTAACATCTCTTCATTGACATGTAATGTTAGTGTTTTGCCTGTTTTTGAATCTGTGCATTGTGGTTTCAACGCACATTTATCACAGCGCTCTTTACCAAATCGAATCTGAGTCGGCGTTGCACGACTAAATCCGGCACTATGCCCTGCGGGACAGACCGCACGGCGGTTAAGTAAATCTATTTCAAACTCCTTTTTACTGAACTTCCCTTTATTGGTCGACGTCCAGGGTTTAGCTATTACCTTATGACCAAGATGAAACAATTCCACTGTCCACGACGCGGCTAGATAACCACGGTCAATGCTGAGCTCCTTAACTTCTCCCACCTTTAGTACCTTAGGTTTGAGCCATTCTGCCGCTTTATGTTCCGGTTCATTAGCTGGCCGCACACAAGTGGCAAGTATCAGCTTCGTGTCTATATCAACGGCTATATGCTGTTTAAAACCATTGATTGTTCGGGAGCTGGACTTTTTACCATGTCGCATTGCTCCATCATGAAGCGATATAAGTCTGTCTTCTGCAACACCTTGCTTTATCCTGCTTCCACCATCAGGATCGGGCTCAATATTTTGAGATAGCACCGTGTCCAGCAAGGTCAAACAGGCTTGGAGCTCCTTATGCTCGGACACCAAGGGAGCCTGTGTACTAAGCCACTGCTGAAGCTGTAACACATCCTTGAGTAAGGTATTGATAGCGTTCTGTTTCTCCGCTGCAACTGACCAGTCAATGTCCAGCGCCGCTTTTATACTACTTTTCCCGACCAATTGTGTGCCGGCTTCAAGCTGGATTTGCTCTTCTGTCGTCATGCGGATCTTTGCTGCGCAACTGACCAAGAGTTCTAATGCGTGGCCCACCAGATTGAAGGTATCTTCAACACGCCCTGCGCCTTGTAATGGCGCGGAATCAAGGGCAATCCGAAGTTGTGTGTGACCAAAGCCCCCAAATTCTCTGGCGATATTCACCGTATGCTCTAATAGCACTTCATCCATATTGTGCCTGACCAGACGATGCCGGAAATCACACAATGTTCCTTGAGAAAAAGGGGCGATTTCATCATCAAGTGAGAGACAATTAAGAACCATGCGCCATCGCACATCAAACATGGCTTCAAGCGTGGCTGCCGCATCGGATTTTTGTTCATAACACTGCAGCAATGAGGCCATCGCAAGTAATGCCGCAGGCACAGGAGGTTTACCGATCGGATGGTCAGCATACAAGGTTAGCAATTGTTGCTCCATTTGAGCGTCAAAAATTCGATGGCGCTGCTCACGAAGAAACACAAATAATTTGCCGGAGTTCTTAAGTTTAGAGCAGATAAACTTCTCTTTTTTTGACAGTTCTACCGGGCAATCCCACTGACGTGATGAGGACATAATCAAATACTCTGAATGAAACAATTTGCGCATTTGATCATAGAGACGTTACAAAGTCGATCCCTGTATAATTTTTAAACTGATCGGTGTTCTAGTGTACTCGTTTGTTGGTTAAGTTCTACTTCTAATATTTCTAATTAGTCCGCTAAGTGCCTATTACAGTGACGACTTGCTAACAAAGAACCACTCTTATCTTGAACTTCGTTTCGTTCATGCTTAATTTTTATTTAGGATGATTTTTATTTGGAATATAGGCTTTAATCTATATAGGTTTTGAGCTATATTGGATGAGGCACTCTTATGTGGAACATAGAAACAACGGATCTGTTTGATAGCTGGTTTGAAAGTTTGGACGATACCGATCGTGGCAGCGTGCTTGCCGCAATGTTAGCGTTGAATGCGCGCGGTCCCATGTTGCCGAGGCCCTATGCAGATACGATTAAAGGTTCGAAGTATGCCAACATGAAAGAGCTTCGGGTACAGAGTAAAGGCGATCCTATTAGAGCATTTTTCGTCTTCGATCCCAGGCGACATGGCATAGTGCTGTGTGCCGGCCATAAAGCCGGCAACGAAAAACGTTTCTATCAGATTATGATACCGCTGGCTGATGAGGAATATCGTAAGCATTTACAGAAATTGCAGCAGGAGTAATGAGGATGGCAAAAACATTGGAACAAATTCTGGCACAGGAAAAACCTGAAGTGGTAGCTAGTGCTAAAGAACAGGCCGCCGAGATACTGTTGAATATTCACTTGGCTGAGCTACGTGAACGTATGAATCTGACCCAACAAGAGATTGCTACAGCACTTAATGTAAAACAGCCAACAGTGTCCGATATGGAAAAACCGGGTCGCGATCTGAAGCTATCATCGCTTAAACGCTATGTTGAAGCCTCTGGTGGTAAGTTACGGTTAGATATCGAATTACCGGATGGTACTCATTATGGTTTTACGGTATAGCATGGTTTAGCAGAACATAAATTGAACAAAGGTGACGTCTAACCGGGCTTGATTCGCCTTTGTCTGACACTCCTTGTATAATACGCGCCCTTGTAACACTCAGGTGCTTGTTTTATGTCCACTGCTACTGCTCCCTTATCACGTAAATCTGCTCCGGTAGCGCGGATGGCGCCTGAACGCGACCTGTTTTCCTATCCCAAATACTGGGCTGAATGCTTTGGTCCGGCACCTTTTTTACCGATGTCACGCGCCGAGATGGATAAGCTTGGTTGGGACAGCTGTGATGTGATCTTAGTGGTGGGCGATGCCTATGTTGATCACCCGAGCTTTGGTATGGCGGTAGTCGGCCGGATGCTGGAAGCCCAGGGCTACCGCGTAGGCCTGATTTGCCAGCCTGATTGGCACAGCAAAGATGATTTTATGCGCCTGGGTAAGCCGAACCTGTTTTTTGGTGTTTCGGCCGGCAATATGGACTCGATGATTAACCGTTATACCGCCGATAAAAAACTGCGGCACGACGATGCTTACACGCCGGGCGATATTGGCGGCAAGCGGCCGGATCGGGCGGTGACGGTGTATACCCAGCGTTGTAAAGAAGCCTACAAAGAAGTGCCGGTGATTATCGGCGGTATTGAGGCCAGTTTACGCCGCATTGCGCACTATGATTACTGGTCAGAAAAAGTACGGCGCTCGGTTATTTTTGATGCCAAGGCCGATATTTTAATCTACGGCAATGCCGAGCGGCCGCTGGTTGAAGTAGCACATCGTATTGCGTCGGGCATACCTGTTAGCGAAATTCAGGATGTACGTGGCACGGCGGTTATTCGCAAAGAGCCGTTGCCGGGCTGGCGCGGCGTCGATTCCACCGCCATTGATAAAGTCGGTAAAATTGACCCTATCCCGAATCCTTATGGCGCCGATGATGTTGGCTGTAGCAGCTATTCCGAATTTGCCAAAGCCGGTATTGATTTAACCAAGCCCGCTGAGGTCGAAGCGAAGCCAATTATGGTGCAGGCGCCGCGGCAAAAGCCGTGGGAGCAAACTTACGTTAAGTTACCCGCTTTTGAGCAGGTCAGTGTGAATAAGCCGCTGTATGCGCATGCGTCACGGATCTTACATCAGGAAACCAACCCCGGCTGTGCCCGTGCCATTATGCAGCGCCATGGCGATCGGCATATCTGGGTTAATCCGCCGGCCTTTCCACTCAGTACTGCGGAAATGGATCTGGTGTTTGGTTTGCCGTATCAGCGGGTGCCACATCCGGTGTATGGCAAGGCGAAAATTCCCGCCTATGAGATGATTAAAACCTCGGTCAATATTATGCGTGGCTGTTTTGGCGGTTGTTCGTTCTGTTCGATTACCGAGCACGAGGGACGAATTATCCAAAGTCGCTCGAAAGAGTCGATTATGCAGGAGATCAAGGATATTCGCGACAAAGTTCCCGGTTTTACCGGGGTGATCTCCGATCTGGGTGGCCCGACCGCCAATATGTACCGTTTAAACTGTAAAAACCCGAAAGCCGAGCAAACCTGTCGTCGCCCCAGCTGCGTCTATCCGACGATTTGCGAGCATATGGATACCGATCAGAGCCCAACGGTTGAACTGTATCGTGAGGCCCGTAATTTACCGGGCATTAAGAAAGTACTGGTCGCCTCGGGGGTTCGTTACGATTTGGCGGTAGAAGATCCGAATTATGTCAAAGAGTTAGTGCAGCACCATGTCGGGGGCTATTTAAAAATTGCCCCTGAGCATACTGAAGAGGGGCCTTTGTCGAAAATGATGAAGCCGGGCATGGGCGCCTACGATAAATTTAAAGAAATGTTCGACCGCTTTAGTAAAGAAGCCGGTAAAGAGCAGTATCTGATCCCGTATTTTATTGCCTCGCACCCGGGTACCACCGATCTGGATATGATTAATCTGGCGCTGTGGTTAAAGGCGCGCGATTTTAGGTTGGATCAGGTACAGAATTTCTACCCGAGCCCAATGGCCAATGCCACCACCATTTATCATACCGAAATGAATTCGCTGAAAAATATCAATAAAGCGAATACTGAAGTGGTGCCGGTGCCCAAGGGCGAGCGGCAGCGCCGGCTGCATAAAGCGATCCTGCGTTATCATGATCCCAAAGGTTGGCCGATCATTCGCGAAGCGCTGATCCGCTTGAAAATGCAGCACCTGATTGGCCGGGGTAAAGACTGTCTGGTGCCGCCAGAGACGAAAGATGAGCAGCAGCAAAGACCACAGCGCGGTGGTAAGCCGGCATTAACGCGGCACACTGGCTTAAATCCGGCTGCGCAGGCCACAGCAAGGTCAAAGCACAGCACCGCGAACGGCAAAGCAAACGGTAAAGCCAAAGCAGAGCAGGCTGCATCTAAGCCGGCCAGCCAGGCACCGGTAAAAGGTAAGCCTGCAGCCAAAGGTAAACCGGTAGTCAAAGGTAAACCGGCAGCAAAAACCGGCCGTGCCGGCAGCTGAGCAGTGGAAAGCCGGCGGCTGTTCTTTAGTTTGTGTTTTTCGGCGCAGCAGCAACAGCTATTAGCGCCTTATCAGCAGCTGGCGCTGCAAGCTTGTCCCGGCGCCAAAGCGGTAGCGGTGACAAACTTGCACCTGACGTTATTTTTTCTGGGGCAGGTGACGGCTGAGCAACAGCAGCTGTTATTGCAATCAGCAGCAAAGCTTCGTTCTGCTGCATTTGAGCTAGAGCTTGATTATCTGGCGGGTTTTAGGCAGCCAAAAATTCTGTATCTGGCGCCCTCATCGATACCACCAGCCTTGCTATTGCTGCAGCAACAGCTGGCGCAGTTTTGTCAGGTACAGGGCTTTACCGAGCCACATGCTGAGTATCGGCCGCATATTACGCTGGCGCGTCAGGCGCTGTTTGAGGGGCAACAGCGCGTCACGCCGCTCAGACTTAAGGTGCGGGAGTTTGCGCTCTATCAATCACGGCGAGAGGGCGAGGTTCTGGAGTACTTGCCATTGCAGCGCTTTAAATTAATCAGTTAAGCAAAGCCTGAGGCCGCTTTCGGTAAAGTGCCGGCAATAACCGGCAAAATGTCATGAAGCGGTCAACAAAAATCAGTACACTTAATGGTTTTCTGCCTGAGTTGCTAAGATCAGGCTAATTTCGATCCGGACCTGATACTTATGAAATTTTTTGTGTTTTTTATCAGCCTGTTGCTACTTGGCTGCCATCAGCCACCAGCCACACCTAATACTAGTGCTGCCAGCACAAATAGTCTGCTGATTATCTCAATTGACGGTCTGCGTCATGACTACCTGAGTTTGCATCAGGCGCCGATGTTAGCCGAACTGGCGGCAGGTGGTGTGCATGTCAAACAATTACAGCCGGTATTTCCAAGTAAAACCTTTCCCAATCATTATTCACTGGTCACCGGTTTACACCCGGAGCGGCACGGTATTGTTGATAACTCGATGTATGATCCTGAGCATCAACGGCATTTTGCGATGAGTATGGCGGATCAGGTAGCAGATGGTTTCTGGTGGCAGGGTGAGCCGATTTGGATCACGGCTGAATTGCAGGGCGTGAAGGCGGCCACTTATTTTTTCCCGGGCTCGGAAGCGGAAATTAAAGGTAAGCGGCCCAGCCACTGGTTTCCCTATGTGCATGAGACGCCAAACCGTGAGCGTACCGAGCAGGTGCTGGCCTGGCTGGCGCTGCCTGAAGCCGAGCGGCCAAGAGTGATCACCTTGTATTTTAGTGATGTGGATAGTGCTGGTCATAACTATGGCCCGCGCTCAAAGCAGGTGGCTCAGGCTCTGGCCGAGGTGGATGCCGAACTGGCTTATCTGGTGCACACGCTGCGTGAACGCGGTCAGGCGGAGCAGGTTAACCTGATCATCAGCTCCGACCATGGTATGGCAGAGGTCGATCAGCGCAAGTATATTATTGCTGATGAGTTGTTTGATGGCAGTTTAACGCAGAATGTTCGCTTTTCACGTGAAATTGTCAGCATTTTCCCGAAAGATGGCCAGGAAGAGTTACTGTATCAGCAAATTGCCGGGCGTTATAACCCAGAACAGATGCGCCTGTACCGCAAGCATGAGTTGCCAGAACGCTTTCAGCATCAACACCATGTCCGCATCGCGCCGATTATTTTGCTGGCGGAGCAGCCCTGGATCTTTGTCCGGCGCAGTTTACTACCCGGTTTAAAGGCTGACCCGTCTTTCCTCAGAGCACGTGGCAGCCATGGTTATGATAATACCGAGCCAGATATGCAGGGAATGCTGATTGCCTATGGACCGGCCTTTAAACAACAGGCGACGGTAGCGCAATTAAGCATGGTCGATTTTTACAATGTGATGGCCAGAGTAGTGGGCCTGACACCGGCGCCTAATCAGGGTGATCCGCGCGCGTTATCGCTGTTATTGCGGGACTAAGCCTGATGCATTGTGCGCACTTTGTTGCAGGCCGTTGTCAGTCCTGCCAATGGCTGGCGATGCCCTATGCCGAGCAGTTGGCATTAAAGCAGCAACAACTGTTGCAGTTAGTCTCTCCTTTGGCGCCGCTGGAGATCCTGGCGCCGGTGGCAAGTCAGCAACAGGCGTGTCGTTATAAAGCCAAGATGGTGGTGCAGGGCAGCTGTGAGGCGCCGCTACTGGGGATCATTAATCAACAGGGGCAGGCAGTTGATCTCGCCGATTGCCCCTTATATCCGCCAGCCTTTGCGGCCGTTTTTGCGGTGATTAAGCAATTGATTAGCCGCGCTCAGCTTACCCCGTACGATATTGCCGAGCGCCGCGGTGAGCTCAAGTATGTGCTGCTGCAGCAAAGTTATCACAGTGGTCACTTTATGCTGCGTCTGGTACTGCGTTCAAAGAACTGTCTGGCGGCGTTGCAAAAGCATTTACCCTGGTTATTGGCGAGCTTACCGGCGTTGTCGGTGGTCAGTGTTAATTTACAGCCCAAGCCGGCAGCGCTGCTGGAAGGGCCGGAAGAAATCCTGTTAACAGAGCAGGCTTTGCTGCGCGAGCAACTTAATCAGGTACCGCTGTATTTAAACCCGCAGAGTTTTTTTCAGATCAATCCTGAATTGGCTGCCCGGCTCTATGCCACTGCGGCAACCTGGACTGCGGAACTTACGCAACAAGGCGTGCCGATCCGGCACCTCTGGGATCTGTTCTGTGGCGTGGGCGGTTTTGGTTTACATTTGGCCAGCAATCAGATGACACTGACCGGGATTGAAATTGCGCCCTCCGCCATTGCCAGTGCCAAGCAGGCCGCGGCTGAGCTGGGGTTGACTCAGGTCGATTTTAGGGCGCTGGACTCCGCTGCTTTTGCCACGGCGGCGGTTAGCCCACCGGATCTCCTGGTCGTGAATCCACCCCGCCGCGGCTTAGGCGTCGAGCTGGTGACGGCGATTAAACAGCTGGCCCCCGCTTATATTATTTATTCCAGCTGCAATGCCAATAGTCTGGCAGCTGACTTGGCCCTGTTAGACAACTATCAGTTACTGCGGGTGCAACTTTTTGATTTATTTGCCCATAGTAGTCATTACGAAGTGCTTACCCTGTTACAGCAGCGGGCTAAAACCAGCTGATCCGCTTTTGTAAACCCGCTAACCACACACCTTTGCCCACAGCCGGCAGACTGTGGGTACTCTATGGGTGCTTGCATTTTTAACACCAGCAAATATACTGTATACATAAACAGTATATTGGTGGTCTATGCACAGCTTACTTGAACAACTGACGCAGCGGCAATGGCTCTGGCAAGGCTCAGCCTTACCCGCTGCCGGTCAGCAGCTAAGTTCCGGTTATGCCGAATTTGACCGGCAACTGGGTGGCTGGCCGGCGTCCGGTTTGCTGGTATTGCAAAGTCAGCCGGCAATTGGCGAGTTGCGTTTACTGTTACCCTTATTCAAACAACTGCAGCAGCAAGGCCTGCTGGGGCTGATCAATCCGCCGCAGTTACTCCAGGCTGAGCCGTTGGCGGCACAGGGGATTAACCCGTCACAGTTGCTCTTGCTTTCCGGTGTCAGTGAAACAGATGCACTCTGGGCTGCAGAGCAGTTATTACAAAGTGGTTTATGTAGCCTGGTCTTGCTCTGGCAGGGGACGCTGGCGCGCAAGGCGGCACGTCGTTTACAGCTGGCAGCTCAGGCGCAGCAGGCGTTAGTGCTGCAACTGACCACGCAACAGCCGGAATTAACACTGCCTTTAGCACTGGCGCTACAGCTACTGCCACAGCCTCAAGGTTTGCAGCTTAAAGTGTTAAAGCGCCGTGCCGGCTGGGCCGGGCAACAATTTTATCTTAACTGGCAACAGGAGTGGCCTGAGCTTTATCCGGTACTGACCCGCAGCCACGCGGCCTTGGCTGAGACCGCCTGAGGGCTTTGTCATGCGCTGGCTTTATCTGTATTTCCCCAGCCTGCAACTTGATCAACTGGCAGTACAATATCCGGCACAACCGATGGCGCTGGCATGTCCGAAACGACATCAATTGCTGGGGGTTAATGCACTGGCAGCGGCAGCCGGGGTCAAGGTCGGGCAAAGTGTGGCAACGGCCGTGTTACTGTGTCGTGAGTTACAGCTGTTTAGTCCTGAGCCGGCACGGGTAAAGCAGCAGCTGCAGCAGCTGGCGGAGCGGTTATATCAGGTGACAGCCGATCTGGCGCTGCAGCCGCCGGATGCCTTGTTGATTCGGGTGAGTAGCATGCTAAAACTCTACCCGGATCCTGCCCGTTACTGGCAGCACCTCCAACTGCAACTGGCAGACTGTCCCTATCAATATCTGGCCGCAGCGGGGCAAACTCCGCTGGCTGCAAAATTACTGGCCCGCTCCGGGCAGGCCGCGCTGTACTTAACGCCAGCGGCAGAGCAGGCCAAGCTGGCACTTTGTCCGTTAACTGCCAGCGATCTGCCGGCGGCTAGCATTGAGCAGTTAGCCCGGTTGGGGATCCGGCAGTTAGGTCCCTTACTGGCATTGCCGGCAGCAGAGCTGGCGCGGCGTTTTTCTCAGGACGTGCTGCAATATCTGGCGGCATTAACGGGCAGAGTACTGCAATTACCACAATTTTACCGACCCCGGCTGCAATTTAACCGTGAACTACAGCTGCATTATGAAATTACTGAAAGTCCACAGTTATTAAAGCCGTTACAGCCATTGTTACAGCAACTGCAGCAGTTTTTACGCCGGGCCAACTTACTGTGTCAGTGTTTGCAACTTACCCTGCAGTTTCGCCAGCACAGCCCCTTACCTCTGCAGATCCGCGCCCGGGCCGGTGAAGCCTGTGCCGCAAACTGGCAGCAATTACTGTCCCTGCACCTGGCGCAGCTGCAGCTGCCAGAGCCGGTGTATGCGCTGCAATTGGCGGCAACAGACTATGTACCCGATCAGCGCGCAAGTTGTAATTTACTGGCACAGCGCTCACAGCCGCTGAGCAAAGCACAACTGCTCAGTATGCTGGTGGCCCGCCTGGGGGAGAAGGCGGTGGTGACACCGGTGCTAAGCCTGAGTCACTGGCCGGAGGCAGAGTCATCGGTATCAGCTGTAGCGGCGCTGCCGGCATTGAATGCGGCGCTTTGTTATCAGCTCAGGCCTATTTTACAACTGCCCAAAGCCCTGCCTTTAACCGAGGCGGTGACGCTGTTAAGTGGTGCCGAGCGTTTGGAGCAACTGTGCTGGCAAAGTGGCACCTTACTGCAGCGGGATTATTATCTGGCCCGTACTGAGCAGGGGCAGCTGTGGTGGGTATACCGCACACCGCAGCAGCAATGGTATCTGCAAGGCTGGTTTAGCTAAGGGGGGCCGATGAGCGAAACGTCAGCGGCAGCGCCGCCATCCGAGGCCGTGGCCTACGCGGAGTTATTTTGCCGTTCGAACTTTAGTTTTTTACAAGGCGCTTCCTCGCCGGAGGAGTTAGTTAGCACGGCGGCAGCTTTGGGCTATCAGGCGCTGGCACTGACCGATGAATGTTCGGTCGCCGGGGTAGTGCGGGCACACCGGCAAATCAAGCGGCAGCAATTACCGTTAAAACTGATCATAGGCAGTTATTTTCAGCTGCCTGGCCTGTCCTTAGTGCTACTGTGTCCGGATCGGCAAGCCTATGCTGAGCTGTGCCGCATTATTACCAATGCCCGACGGCGCGCTGAAAAAGGCCATTACCAGCTGGAAGAATGGGATTTACGCAGCAGCAAGCATTGCCTGGCACTCTGGTTGCCGCAGGGGGAGGCGGAAGTGGACCAGTACTGGGGGCAATTGTTAAGCCGGCATTTTAGTGGTCGCCTGCACCTGGCGCTAGTGCGGCAATTGCGTTATCGCGAAGCGCGCTACCTGGCGTATTGCCAGACGCTGGCCCACGATTTTGCACTGCCACAGCTGGCGGTAGGTGCGGTATTAATGCATCAGCGTGAGCGACTGGCATTACAGCAAACCTTGACTGCCATTCGCCTGAAAACGCCGGTCCAGCAATTAGGCCGCCAGTTGCTTAGTAATGCTGAGGCCTGTTTAAGACCCCTGAGCAAACTGGCAAAGCTCTATCCCGCTGCTGCACTGGCGCAGAGCGTGACGCTGGCTGCGGCGTGCCAGTTCTCGCTGGATGAGCTGCGTTATGAATATCCATCTGAGCTGGTGCCGTCTGATCTTAGTGCCAGTCAGTATTTGCAGCAACTGGTGCAAGCCGGAGCCCGGCAGCGTTTTGGTACAGCAGGGCCGGCAGCGTCGATCCAGGCACTGATTAACAAGGAATTGGCGCTGATTGCCGAGCTGCGTTATGAGTACTTTTTTCTGACCATCTATGATTTGGTGCAGTTTGCAAAAGCGCGCGGCATTTTATATCAGGGCCGCGGCTCTGCCGCTAATTCGGTGGTCTGTTATTGCCTGGAAATTACCGCTGTCGATCCGCGGCAAATTAATGTGCTGTTTGAACGCTTTTTATCCCGCGAGCGGCAGGAGCCGCCGGATATAGACGTAGATTTTGAGCACGAAAGGCGCGAAGAAGTGATGCAGTATCTGTATCAGAAATATGGCCGCGAGCGGGCAGCGCTGGCGGCAACGGTGATCAGCTACCGCTTGAAAAGCGCGATCCGTGATGTTGGGAAGGCGCTGGGGATTAATGAAATGCAACTGGAGCATTTTATTAAAAACCTGAACCGCCGCCATGGTGTGGTCAGCTGGCAACAACAGCTTAGCCAGCTTGGACTGAATACCGAACAAGGTCTGGGGCAGCAGCTGGTGCAGCTGGTGGGGCAAATCCGCGGCTTTCCGCGGCACTTATCACAGCATGTCGGGGGCTTTGTGATCTCGGCCGGCCCTTTGTATGAGTTGGTACCGGTAGAAAATGCGGCCATGGCTGAGCGCACTGTGATCCAATGGGATAAAGATGATTTGGAAACACTTGGGCTGTTAAAGGTCGATGTGTTGGCTTTGGGCATGTTAACGGCAATCCGCCGCTGTTTTCAGTTGGTGCAGCAATACTATGGCTTGACGCTTAGTATTGCGGCAATTAATGGCTATGGTGATGACCCTCAGGTGTACCGGCAAATTCAACAGGCGGATACAGTGGGGGTGTTTCAGATTGAATCCCGCGCACAGATGAGCATGCTGCCAAGGCTCAGGCCAGCCTGCTATTACGACTTGGTGATTCAGATAGCGATAGTGCGGCCAGGACCGATCCAGGGGGATATGGTGCACCCATATTTGCTGCGCCGGCATGGCAAGGAGGCGGTAACCTATCCTTCCGACGCAGTCGCCGGCGTGTTATCCCGCACCCTGGGCGTACCGATTTTTCAGGAGCAGGTGATTCAGCTGGCAATGGTGGCCGCTGGTTTTAGCGGTGGCGAAGCGGATCAACTCAGACGCGCCATGGCCAGTTGGAAGAAAACCGGTGAGCTGTTGCAGTTTAAAGAAAAGCTGATCAATGGCATGCTCAGCCGCGGCTATCAACAAGACTTTGCCGAGCGGCTCTATCAGCAAATTTGTGGCTTTGGCGAGTACGGTTTTCCGGAGTCGCATTCCGCCAGCTTTGCAGTACTGGCCTATGTTTCTGCCTGGTTAAAACATTATTTTCCGGCGGCATTTTATACCGCCCTGTTAAACAGCTATCCCATGGGGTTTTATAGCCCGTCGCAACTTATTCAGGATGCCAGACGTCATCAGCTTAGGGTGCTGCCGGTCTGTATTAATGCCTCCGCTGCCGCTCACCAATTGGTCCTGCATCAGGGTGACTGGGCTATCCGGCTTGGTTTACAACAGGTTAAGGGCTTAAGCCCACAGACGCTGCAACAGCTATTACAGCAGCGGCCAGCGGCGGGCTTTTGTCATCCGGCACAGTTAAAGCAACTGGGATTAAATGCCCGCGAACTGGCGGCGCTGGCCAGTAGCAATGCCTTGCAGAGCTTAACTGGCGATCGCTATAACAGTCGCTGGCATTTGCTGGATCAGCAAACGCAGCTACCGTTATTTGCCGCTGTAGCTGAACCGGCGGCACCGCTGCTGCAGCCACCCGGCGAGCGCGAAGCGATGCTGGAAGATTATCAGGCGCTGGGGTTTAGTCTTGATTATCATCCACTGCACTATTTACGCCAGCGAGGGAAGCTGGCCGGTTGTACTTTGGCTAGCGACTTGGCGACAGTGCGGCAACAGGCGGTGGTTAAGGTCGCCGGCTTAGTGACTTGCCGGCAGTGCCCGGGGACTGCCGCCGGCGTCACTTTTTTAACGCTGGAGGATGAAAGCGGTAATATTAATGTTGTGGTATGGCAGGGGACGGCTCTGGCACAGCAGCAGCCCTATCTGACAGCGAAGATCCTGCAGGTAAATGGTATTTTAGAGCGCGAAGGCGAGGTCGTGCATGTGATTGCCGGACGCCTGACCGATCTGACGCCCTTACTGGAAGCTCTGCCGGCCGGGTCACGGGATTTTCACTAGCCAACAAGGCTGGCGGTTACGCGCTGAGGTTAGCGTTTAAAGCCAATCCGAAAGCCGCCCCAGTGCTTGCCATTAACATAGATAGGTACCGATAAGTCATGCACAATTTCGCCGGTATCTCTTTTATAGGTTTGCAGTAGCATCGGCTCAGTGTTGCTGCCACAGCGGCTACCGGTTCGGTCACTGAATATCCGTTTGGTACGATTTTGCAGCAAATCTTTATCGTAATTACCGGTCAGCGGCTGACTGAACTTTTTATTATGGGTCGGGAAGTAACCCTTGCGATCGACTGCGCCGGCATAGAGTACATTCTGATGCCGGCTTAAAATCGGCTCCTGGATCGGCGGGAACAGCTGATCCGTCAGTTTGTCATAAGCGGTACTGAACTTTTGTGGCTTGGTATTGGCAATTGGCTGATATTTTTCGGCAAAGAGTTCGCTTTGACTGACTTTACCTTCATTAATCAATTGTGTCAGCGCGGCGGCAATCGCTGTTGCCGCCTGTTTGGCCTCCGCCAGTATTGGCTGATAGAAGCTGTTCGTTGTCTGATCACTCAGTTCACGATAAATGGTTTCTGTCTCGGTTGACACCTCTACCGCCTGACCGGCGATGCGGGTGCCTTTTTGTTCAATATCAGACAGCGCCTGACTGATATTACCAATGGCGCCACTGATCTGGCTGCTGTTTTCCTGCAGGTTATCACTTAGCTGTTCAATCTCACGTAAGGCAGAAGAGGCTTGCTTAACCTCCTGACTAATATGGTTCACCCCGGCTGCAACCTGCTGTAATTCCTGCTGTACCGTTTGACTGGACAGCTCCAGCTGTTGCATCAACTCCGCTGTATGGCTGCTTTGACTACGGATCTCCTGCAACATCGCCGCAATATCCTGGGTGGCGCCGGCTGTTTTGCCTGCCAGTGCCCGTACCTCGTCGGCCACCACGGCAAAGCCACGGCCTTGTTCACCGGCGCGAGCGGCTTCAATGGCGGCATTTAACGCCAATAGATTAGTTTGCGCGGCGACGTTATTAATCACTTCGGTGATATGCTGAATTTTATCAGCGCTGCTGCGCAGGCTTTGTAATTCGGCTGCCGCATTGGCGACCGCTTGCGCCAATGCTTCAATCCGCACCACACCATTTTGCAGGTTTTTATCTGCCTGCTCTGAGGCGCTGGCGGTTTGATTTATCGTTTGATTAATGGTTTGCAGGTTATGATTTAAATCACTGCTGCCGGCTGCCACACTCTGGCTGGCATTGGCCAGTTGCTGGCTATCATCGCTGCTATGTTTAATATCTTTAATCAAGGCATCAATATAAAAGGACACTTCTGCCGCGCCTATTGCCATCTTCGACGTTGCTTCGGTGATATTGCGGACCATCCGATCTGAGGTTGGTTGAGTCTGAGCCTGAGCGGGATCTGACGCTGCCGTTTTCTGTGCTGGTAGCAAAAATAAAAAAGCAGCACTTAACAGCACTGTTATAAACACAGCCACCATTGGCTTGGTCAGCCACAACAGTAAGCTTAGCAGTGTCGTTAACATCACCAGAAATAAGATATTACGGATCAGCGGGGTAGACATAGACACTCCGGAAACACTAATACTTTTGGCAGGTTGGAGAATGCCGCAATCTTTGTAAATAGCTAACGGCGGCTTTTAGACTAAAGTCTATCGGAAAGCTTATTTTTTGCCAGTGACTTAGCCATGGTTTTACCTATGACAAACTTAAACAAAAGCCGACAGTTTTAGCTAAAATAGCCGTTAAAAATGCTAGACTTTGCCGCACCTGATTAGACAGAACTGTGTTGTGGCTTATTTTTCACTTTTTCTAACCGGCTTTATCGCCGCGACGCTATTCCCAGCCTCCTCCGAAGTGCTGCTACTGGCCTTACTGGCGCAGGGCTATCTGCCTGTTTGGTTGTGGTTGGCAGCGACCCTTGGTAATACCCTGGGATCCTGTGTTAACTGGTATCTTGGTCGGGAGTTGCTACGCTTTCAGCATAAAAGTTGGTTTCCCATTTCAGCCGCCGCACTGACGCGGGCGGCAACACAGCTTCAGCGTTATGGCCGCTGGAGTTTACTCTTTGCCTGGTTACCGGTGGTGGGTGATCCGCTGACCATGGTAGCCGGGGTACTCAGAGTACCCTTCCGGTTGTTTTTGTTGCTGGTGGCACTGGGTAAGGGGCTACGCTATGCGCTGTTGATTTGGCTGGGACATCAGCTCTGGTAACAGCGCGTTTTTCTGATAGCTTTTGCGCAGCGGATCCGTCATCATTAGCAGTATTTACTGGCAAAGAGAACACACTATGGATTATCAACTGACTGCTGAAGAACTGGCCCGGATCACCGCGCTGGATGCGGAACAGCGCTATGAGTATTTTATTAAGGCCGTCGCCGATCTGGAGCAGATCTGGATCCTGACCGATGACGAAGGCTTTGTGCTGGTCAGCGCCGAGGACGAGCGTTGCATTCCGGTATGGCCACATGCTGAGCTGGCAGAACAGTGGATCGAAGGCGAGTGGTCAAATTGTACCGCTCAGGCTGTTGCCATCGATACCTGGCTGGAAAAATGGACTGAAGGTTTAAACGGTGACGAATTAAGTATCGCTGTACTGCCGGATACGGACGGTCCTGGCGTGGTGGTAACGCCGGACGAATTAGCCGAAACCCTGGTAAACGAGCCGGAAGACGAAGCTTAAGCCAGCTGCAATACCAGAAGAAACGGCAGGGGAACCTGCCGTTTTTTTTATGAGGTAAATTCAACTATGAAGAGCATAAATCTTAGTTAACCAACTCATTACCATTACTTTGCCCCCCGGCAAAAGCCACCAGATTATCACTGGTGATCTGGCTGATTTGTTGCAGCGCTTCGCGGGTGAAAAACGCCTGATGGCCGGTGATCAGCACATTAGGGAAGGTGAGTAAGCGTTTAAAGACTTCATCTTCAATCATCTGCTCAGACAGATTCTCAAAAAAGATATCCGCTTCCTGTTCATAGACATCCAAACCCAGATAGCCGATTTTCCGGTTCTTCAGGCTATGGATCACGGCTTTAGTGTCAATCAGGCCGCCACGACTGGTATTAATCAGCATCACACCGTCTTTCATCTGTGCCAGACTATGTTGATTAATCAAATGCTTAGTTTGCGGGGTAAGCGGGCAATGTAAGCTGATAATATCGCTTTGCTGATACAGATTTTCCAACGTGGTGTAGTGCTCGGTTAGCTCAGCGTCTGGCTGAATATCGTAACAGAGCAACTTACAACCAAAGCCTTTCAAAATGCGGGCGGTCGCCAGACCGATGCGACCGGTACCAATCAAACCAACGGTTTTGCCGTGCATATTAAAGCCGAGCAAACCGTCCAGGGCAAAGTTATCATCCCGCACTCTGTTATAGGCCTTATGCAGTTTGCGATTTAAGGTCAGCATCATTGCGATAGTGTGTTCGGCTACCGCCTCTGGTGAATAGGCCGGCACCCGGGCTACTCTGATCCCTAACGCCTTGGCGGTATCCAGATCGACATTATTAAAGCCGGCGCAGCGCAGGGCGACCATTTCGATGCCCATTTCGGATAGCAGCTGCAGTACCGGAGCAGACAGATCATCGTTGACGAAAACACAGACGGCGTGACAGCCCGCGGCCATCTTCACCGTCTCAACATTCAGACGGCTGTCAAAGTATCGAAATTGCAAGCTGGCATCAGCCCACTGGCTAAAGCCGTCCTGATCGTATTTTTTCGCACTGAACACAGCGATTTTCATTGCTTCTCTCCCATCTTGATGACGGGAGAATACCGGATCCTGATTTTGCATATTTAGCGCCAGATCAAAGTTACAGTAATTCTTCGATGGCTTGCGCTATGCTGGCAGGTTTAGTGCGCGGGGCATAGCGTTTTACCACCACCCCCTCTTTGTTTACCAGAAATTTGGTAAAGTTCCACTTAATAGCACGGCTTTTTAGTAAACCGCGGGCATGATCTTTTAAATACTCAAATACCGGCGCGGCTTCCGGACCATTCACATTGACTTTTCCCATCAGCGGAAAGGTCACACCGTAATTCAGTTCACAAAACTGCATAATCTCAGCGTTAGAGCCTGGTTCCTGGCTGCCAAACTGGTTACAGGGAAAGGCCAGAATCACCAGACCACGCTGGTGATACTCTTTATGCAAGGCTTCAAGATCTTTATATTGCGGCGTAAAACCGCACTTACTGGCGGTATTGACAATTAAAACCACTTTACCGCGAAACTGGCTTAGCTCAAGCGGCTTACCGGCATTGTCCTGGACGGTAAAATCATAAAGTGTCGTCATGGTCATTCCTTTAGACTTTCAATTAGGCTGATAACTTTGTAAGCTCACACTCCACTATGTCACAGCTTTAAGTCATTTTTATGTCAAATATTAGCAATAAAAGCGTCGCCTTTATTGGTCTTGGGGTAATGGGCTATCCGATGGCCGGTTATCTGCAGCAAAAAGGCTATCAGGTTTGTGTGTATAACCGTACTACGGCCAAGGCTGAGGCCTGGGTCAGTCAGTATGGCGGCAAGTGCGCGCTAACGCCAGCAGCGGCGGCAGCGGGCGCCAGTCTGGTATTTATGTGTGTCGGTAATGATGATGATGTGCGCTCTGTAGTTTACGGCGAGCAGGGAGTACTGGCCACCATGGCCGCCGGCGCAGTGCTGGTCGATCATACTACGGCATCTGCCGAATTGGCGCGTGAACTGGCCGCAGCTTGCGCTAAACAGCAGTTGGGCTTTTTAGATGCGCCGGTATCCGGTGGCCAAGCAGGTGCTGAGAAGGGCATTTTAACGGTGATGGTCGGTGGCAGTGCAGCCGACTACAGTCTGGCTGAGGCGGCGATGCAGAGCTATGCCCGTTGCGTTAAGTTACTCGGGCCGGCCGGTTCTGGCCAGTTGGCGAAGATGGTGAATCAAATCTGTATTGCTGGTGTGGTGCAGGGGCTGGCTGAGGCCCTAAACTTTGCTAAAAATGCCGGATTAGACGGTGCCGCTGTGGTCGAGGTGATTTCGCAAGGTGCCGCATCCTCGTGGCAGATGCAGAACCGCTCACTGACGATGCTGGATGATAAATTTGATTTCGGTTTTGCGGTGGATTGGATGCGTAAGGATTTATCAATTGCGTTAAATGAAGCTCGCAAAAATGGCAGTGCTTTACCGCTGACGGCGCTGGTGGATCAGTTTTATGCTGAGGTGCAGCAGATGGGCGGCGGACGATGGGATACGTCGAGTTTAATTAAGCGGTTGAGCCGGTAAAAGATCATTTACTATCTAAGATTCGTGCATCCGGCGGCTAAACACGCCGTACAACTTTCCTGGGACTCGCCGCGAATACCTCACTGGGGGTTATAAACTTCATCCTGAAGTTTACCCAGCTAAGGTCGCAGCAATGGGCTCGACGCTTCAGAATCGTGATATAAGCATCCGGTGGCAAGCACACCGTACAACTTTGACGGGACACGCTGTGAATACATCCCTTACGGTTACAAACTTCATCCTTGAAGTTTGCCCTTCGGGCCAGCGTGCCGCTGTTCAAATTTGTTCCTGACAAATTTGTGCATTTTTCATCCATGAAAAATACATTCCCTTACAAAGTGTACGGAATGCTTACCACCTCGTTTTATATCTGCTGTGTTCTAAGATGTTTTTCGTGACGTCTAAGAGATTCTATTTAAGCCCTTGGCTGCGGTAGAATTTTCGTAACAGCAGCAGGGATGCTGCGGAGGCTGAAAGGGCACAGGGACGTGATCCTTGAAGCCGGTGGAGAAAATTACTACCCAGCTAAGGGCGTTGCGCTGGTCTGGACGCTGCAGAGTAGGGATATGAGCATCCGGCGGCTAAACACGCCGTACAACTTTCCTGGGGCACGCCGTAAACCCATCCCTGGGGGCTCCCCTTTCGCATCCATGCGAAAGACGTCCCCAGAAAAGTGTACTCTGCGTTTACCGCCTCGTTCACTCTTTTGTGAGTCGTCATGACTCACCGATATTCGTTAAGCCCTTAGCTGCGGTAGAATTTTCGTAACAGCAGCATGGATGCTGCGGAGGCTGAAAGGGCACAGGGACGTGATCCTTGAAGCCGGTGGAGAAAATTACTACCCGGCTAAGGGCGTTGCAATGGTCTTGACGCTTTAGAATCGTGCAAAGAGTGACAAGGCCGGCTAGCAGCTGAAGCCGCTAGCCGGTTCTATTTATGGATTACTCAGCGGTTAAAACCCACTCGGTTAACAAGCGCACACCATAGCCGGTGGCACCTTCAGTTTGTAAGCCACGATTACTGCTACTTAGGGCATTACCCGCGATGTCCAGATGTGCAAAAGGCGTGTCTTTAACAAACTGCTGCAGGAATAAGGCGGCAGTTGAAGCGCCGGTGCTGCTGCCGGTGTTGCGTAAATCGGCGATGCGGCTCTTTAACTCCGGTAACATCTCATCTGTCATCGGTAAACGCCATAATTTTTCCTGCGTTTTCTCCCCTGCCTGAGTTAATTGCGCAACCAGGTTATCATCCTTACTGAAAATACCGGCGTAGTAAGACCCCAGGGCGCCCACTTTAGAACCGGTTAGGGTCGCAATATCAACAATGGCGCGCGGTTTAAAGTTGGTCTCGGCGTAGAACAGCGCATCGGCCATCACCAGACGACCTTCGGCATCGGTATTGATAATTTCGATAGTTTTACCGTTACCGGCGGTAATCACATCACCTGGCAGGTAAGCGCGATCAGAAATCATATTCTCGGCCAGAGCCATCAATCCAACCACATTAACCGGCGCTTTCTGCTTCGCCAGCGTATGCATGGTACCCAGTACAGCGGCAGCACCCGCCATGTCACTGGTCATGCGCAGAATTGAATCGGCCTGGGTTTTCAGGTTGTAACCACCAGTATCAAAGGTGATACCTTTACCAATTAACGCCACAGGCGCTTGCTTGCTACCTTCCCAGTGCACAATCACCAGGCGCGGCGGGCGGGCACTGCCGCGGCCAACAGCAAGAATTGCGCCTAAACCGGCCTTTTCCAGCGCTTTTTCATCCATTACTGTCACTTTAGCGCCAAGTTTACGCAGCTCCAGTGCCTGTTTAGCGAAGGTCTCAGGATAAATTCCATTGGCTGGTTCATTGGTCAGATCTCGAGCCAGTGCTACGCCTTCACTTAGTGCTGTTAATTGGGCCAGACGTTGTTCAGTAGCCGCTTGCTCCGCACTCAGCAAATGCAGTTGGCGAACTTTTGAAGGTTGCTTATTGGTGTGGTAACGAGTGAAGGTGTAGCTTGCTAAATCAATACCATGACTGATTTGGGCTAATAATTCTGCCTGGCCAATCGGCGCCTTAATTAATGAGGCATCAAGCTGGATAGTATTGGCAGCGCTGCCTTTCAGGCTACGGGCGGCGGTGGCACCGAGCAGGCTGGCCTGATAAGGAGTCAACTTAGCACTGTCGCCGGTACCCAGTAGCAATACGCGCTGATACTGAGAATAGGGCGAAGCCGGTGCCAGCCAGTTCAGCGTTTTGCCATGCGCGGCGCTAAAATTCTCTTGTTTGCTGATCGCTTCCAGTTGCGGATTAGCATTGAGTTGGTCCGGGCTAACCAGCAACACCAGGGTATCAGCAGTGGCAGCAATACTGCTGCTGGCTTTTACCTGAAATTGGTCAGCAATAGCCGCAAAACTGCAGCTGGCGGCAAGGATGGCGGCGATAGCGCTTAAACGAAACATAGACAAGACTCCTGTTAATTCAGTTTGTCGCTATAGTGACGAAAAGGCTGCATTTATACAATAAAACGGCGGGTAATCTGTCGTGAATTTCTGCGGATACAACAAAAAGGCGCCATTGCGGCGCCTTGTCTGATAAGCATTACTGCTTAGTTAAACTGCATTTCCGGAATATCGCCGTTAATCACCAGCTTACCGGCGGTTTTCTGCTGAATTTCCTCAACCGAAATGCCCGGTGCGCGTTCCAGCAGGTGGAAGGCGCCGTCTTTGACTTCCAGCACCGCCAGATCGGTCACGATCTTCTTAACACAACCAACGCCGGTCAGTGGCAGGGTACAGTTTGGCAACAGTTTGCTGCTGCCGTATTTGTCGGCGTGGGTCATAGTCACAATAATATTCTGAGCGCCGGCCACTAAGTCCATCGCGCCGCCCATGCCCTTAACCAGTTTACCCGGGATCATCCAGCTGGCGATATTGCCGTTCTGGTCAACTTCAAAAGCCCCCAGTACTGTCAGATCAACATGACCGCCGCGGATCATGGCAAAGCTTTCCGCTGAGCTGAAAATCGCCGCGCCTTTAATCGCAGTGACGGTTTCTTTACCGGCGTTAATCATATCGGCATCAATTTCGGCTTCGGTTGGGTAGGGTCCCATACCCAGTAAACCGTTTTCCGATTGCAGCATCACTTCAATACCGGCGGGTACATAGTTTGCAACCAGGGTCGGGATGCCAATGCCGAGGTTAACGTAGTAACCGTCTTTTAATTCCTGCGCCACTCGCATGGCGACTTGTTCACGTGATAAAGCCATTGTTGTCTCCTTAACCCTGACGAACCATACGGCGCTCGATGCGTTTCTCAAAGTTGCCTTTGATCACGCGCTGCACATAGATACCCGGCGTATGAATTTGTGAGGGCTCTAATTCACCCGGCTCAACAATTTCTTCGACTTCGGCCACGGTAATTTTACCGGCGGTCGCCGCCATCGGGTTAAAGTTCATCGAGGTATGACGGAATACCAGGTTGCCGTAACGATCGGCTTTCCAGGCGCGTACTATGGCAAAATCACCGGTAATGGATTCTTCCAGTACATAGTGCCGGCCATTGATTTCGCGGGTTTCTTTGCCTTCAGCCACTGGCGTGCCGTAGCCGGTGGCAGTAAAGAATGCCGGTATACCGGCGCCGCCAGCGCGCATCTTTTCTGCCAGCGTGCCTTGTGGGGTTAATTCCACTTCCAACTCGCCGCTAAGCAGTTGTTTTTCAAACAGGGCGTTTTCGCCAACGTAGGAGGCAATCATTTTTTTAATTTGCCGATCTTCCAGCAGAATGCCTAAGCCAAAGCCGTCGACGCCGCAGTTGTTTGAAACCACTGTCAGATCTTTGGTGCCCATTTTTTTAATCTGGGCAATCAGGCCTTCCGGAATACCACATAAACCAAAGCCACCGGCAATAACGGTCATGCCGTCTGTCAGGCCGGCCATGGCGTCTTCGTAGCTATGTACGACTTTATTAAACCCTGCCATTTGTTGTCCTCTGTTTTTAACGTATATGTCAGATTCAGGTTCTGAGCATCCGATGACAAGCACACCGTACAACTTTGCCGGGACACGCTGTGAATACATCCCTTACGGTTACAAACTTCATCCTGAAGTTTGCCCTTCGGGCCAGCGTGCCGCTGTTCAAATTTGTTCCTGACAAATTTGTGCATTTTTCATCCCTGAAAAATACATTCCCTTGCAAAGTGCACGGAATGCTTATCATCTCGTTCGCAACCGCTATGTAAGTTAAGCCCTTAGCTGCGGTAGAATTTTCGTAACAGCAGCATGGATGCTGCGGAGGCTGAAAGGGCACAGGGATGTGATCCTTGAAGCCGGTGGAGAAAATTACTACCCAGCTAAGGGCGTTGCACCGATCTATAATCTGCTCAGCTAAGGGCATTACACCGATCTTTAAGCTGCCATCAGGCAATGCACTAAATTACTGACCAGTTTGGCTGCACTTGGCCTGTAACGCCAATCCTACTTTAGAACTAGGCTGCTTCCCCAGCTCGCGGGTGATAAACCAGCCGGCCTGCGCCAGCAGGGTTAAATCTACGCCATGTGCAATGCCAAGACCATTGAGTAAATACACCACATCTTCGGTAGCGACATTGCCCGAAGCGCCGTCAGCATAAGGACAGCCGCCTAAACCGGCGACTGCGCTGTCAATGACGGCGATACCGCGACTGAGCGCCACATAAATATTAGTCAGTGCCTGGCCATAGGTATCGTGAAAATGCACCGCCAGTTGTTCCTTCGGTACTACTGCCAGCACCGCATCCAGCATAGCATTGACTTTAGCTGGGGTGCCGACACCTATGGTATCACCCAGTGAAATTTCGTAGCAGCCCATGTCCAGTAGGGCTTTGGCGACGAAAGCTACGTCAGCTGGTGCAACCTCACCCTGATAAGGGCAGCCGACCACGCAAGAGACATAACCGCGCACTTTGATACCATCAGTTTTCGCCGCTTCGAGTACCGGCGCAAAGCGCTGCAGGCTTTCAGCCACCGAGCAGTTGATATTTTTCTGACTAAAGGCTTCCGAAGCAGCACCAAAGATCGCCACCTCTGTGGCGCCGGCGGCTTTGGCCGCTGCATAGCCTTGCAGATTTGGCGTGAGCGCGGCGTAAGTCACGCCGTGATGCCGCTTTATCCCGGCAAAAACTTGCGCTGAATCGGCCATTTGCGGCACCCACTTGGGTGAGACAAAGGCACCGGCTTCGATATACTGATGACCGGCTGCACTGAGCAGATTAATCAGCTGAATTTTTGCGCCGCTGCTCACGCTGCTTTCGTTTTGCAGGCCGTCGCGCGGCCCGACTTCGACCAGCCGGACCTGTTTGGGAAAACTCATGCTTCCTCCGGGCTAAAGTCCACCAGTTGGGCGCCATCTTTTACCAGATCGCCGGCAGCATAGAATACGGCATTGACGGTACCGGCTTTAGGGGCCTTAATCGCATATTCCATCTTCATCGCTTCCATAATCACCAGTGTTTCACCGGCTTGCACCTGTTGTTCTGGCTGACACAGCACGGCAACGATAGTGCCGTTCATCGGCGCGGTCAGGCTGCCGGCGTTATCGGCGGCATCGATAACCGTAGCGACTTCGGTCTGATAGACAATGTCGTAGCGCTGATGTTTGATAAAGACACTGATGGTGTCCTGATACTGGCTAACCCGCACTTTCATCCGGTGCCCGGCGAGGATAGCGCTCAGCTCATCGCCATTTAAACTGGCCTGACAATCCAGCGTCTGGCCGTTTAACGTCAGGCTATAGTGTTGTTGCTGCGCCGCTACGTTAATCAGCTGCTTGTCATCACCCAGCTTTAACTCCAGGTTTAAGCTTGGGGTTTCGTTTAGCCGCCAGCCATGGCTGAACTGCCAGGGGCTGCTGGCCGTTTGACAGCTGGGTGCCTGCTGCTTACTGACAATATAAAGTGCGGCCAGCAATAACGCCTGGCTTTGCTGGTTATGCGCCGGCGCAAACAGACTGGCCTGATGCTTATTGATAAAGTTGGTATCCAGCTCCGCTGCTTTAAAGGCCGGATGTTCCACCAAACTGGTTAAAAAGCCAAGGTTGGTAGTAACACCGGCAATGCGGTAATCATCCAGTGCCCGCAGCATGCGGCTGATGGCGCGATCGCGGCTTTCATCCCAGACAATCAGCTTGGCGATCATCGGATCGTAGTAGGGCGTGACTTCGTCGTGCTCGACCACACCGGTGTCCACCCGTACATGCCGGCTTTGCTCTGGCTGGCGCAGGTAGGTCAGCTTACCGGTAGCAGGCAGGAAGTCGTTATCCGGATCTTCGGCATAGACCCGCACTTCAATAGCATGGCCATCCAGCTGAATTTGCTGTTGCGATAGCGGCAGTTTTTCCCCGGCTGCGACCAGTAATTGCCATTGCACTAAATCCTGACCGGTGATCATCTCGGTGACCGGGTGTTCAACCTGTAACCGGGTATTCATTTCCATAAAATAGAAGGAGCCGTCTTCGTCAAACAGGAATTCGACGGTACCGGCACCACGATAATCAATCGCCTGAGCCGCCTTTACTGCCGCTTCACCCATCGCCTGACGCTGTGCCGGGGTAAAATTCGGCGCCGGTGCTTCTTCAATCACTTTTTGATGCCGACGCTGAATCGAGCAGTCACGCTCGGCCAGATAAACCGCATTGCCGTGGTTGTCGGCAAACACCTGAATTTCGACATGGCGTGGTTTGGTCAGGTAGCGCTCCAGCAACATTTTGTCGTTGCCAAAACTGGCCTTGGCTTCGCGGCGGGCGCTGGCCAGTGCCGGGGCAAATTCATCGGCGTTCCAGACCACGCGCATACCTTTACCGCCGCCACCATAGGCGGCTTTTAACAATTGCGGATAGCCAATTTTGGCAGACTCAGCAGCCAGGGTGGCATCACTTTGATCATCGCCATGATAGCCCGGTACTAACGGCACGCCGGCGTGCTGCATAATTTTCTTGGCCGCGCTTTTTGAACCCATGGCTGCAATAGCTGGCACCGGTGGGCCAATAAAGACCACACCGGCTTCAGCACAGGCGCGGGCAAAGTCTTCGTTCTCAGATAAAAAGCCGTAGCCAGGGTGAATCGCCTCGGCGCCGCTTTGTTTGGCAATAGCGAGGATTTTGTCCGCCCGCAGGTAAGAATCTTTACTGGCGGCAGGGCCAAGTAAAAAGGCTTCGTCGGCCAGACGCACATGGCGGGCGTTGGCATCGGCTTCTGAGTAAACTGCCACACAGCGAATACCCAGCTTGTGTGCGGTGTCGATCACCCGGCAAGCGATTTCGCCGCGGTTTGCTATCAGTATTTTACGGAACATACTTCCTTATCCTGCTGAGTTGGCCGGTATCATCTCCGGCTGGCGTTATTCGTGATAATGCTGTGCTTTACGTTTTTGCTGTTAATTCGTCAACCAGCCTGGCTTGCGCTTTTCTAAAAAGGCCGTTAAGCCTTCCTGGCCTTCTGCCGAAACCCGAATTGAGGCAATAGCTGCGGTGGTATCACCAATCAGTTCGGCATTAATCGGGCGCTGGTAGATATGCTGGATCAGCTGTTTGGCACTAGTCACTGCTGCAGGACTATTTTGCAGCAGGCTGTTGATCAGCGTTTCAGATTGAGATTCCAGTTCACCGGCAGCGACAACCTGATGCAATAAGCCCAGAGTTAAGGCGCTGTCTGAACTAAAGCGCTCGGCAGTTAAAAAGTAACGCCGGCACTGGCGCTCACCCAGCGCCCGCATGACATAGGGGCTGATTACCGCCGGGATCAGGCCGATTTTTACTTCGCTCAGGCAAAAACTGGCGCCTTGTTCGGCCAATGCCATATCACAGCATGCGACTAAACCCACAGCGCCACCAAAGGCGGCGCCCTGTACCAGCGCGATGGTAGGTTTAGGAAATTTATCCAGCTTATGCATCAGTGCGGCCAGTTCGTTGGCATCGTCCAGATTTTGCTGGTAGTTTTTTTGCGCCATTGAGCGCATCCAGTTGAGATCAGCACCGGCCGAGAAGTTTTTACCGCGGGCGCTTAGCGTTAATACTTTGACCTTATCGTCGGCAGCCAACTGGTCCAGTACCCTGATCAATTCTGCGATCATCTGGTCGTCGAAGGCGTTGTGGACTTCCGGGCGATTTAGGATCAGGTTAGCGACACCGCGGGAGTCAATGCTGATTTCGGTATAATGTTGGCTCATAATGATGTCGCTCCGTTATTCTTGCTGTGTTCTGAACTGGAATCTGCGGCCCCCGGTTCAGTGCATCCGATGACGAGCACACCGTACAACTTTGCCGGGACACGCTGTGAATACGTCCCTGTACGCTTGCATTTTTCATCCCTGAAAAATACAGTCCCTTGCAAAGTGCACGGAATGCTCATCATCTCGTTCGCAATCGCTTGTTAGTTAAGCCCTTGGCTGCGGTAGAATTTTCGTAACAGCAGCATGGATGCTGCGGAGGCTGAAAGGGCACAGGGATGTGATCCTTGAAGCCGGTGGAGAAAATTACTACCCAGTTAAGGGCGTTGCACCGATCTAAAATCTGTAAGTCAAAATCCGGTGCATCCGGCGGCTAAACACGCCGTACAACTTTGTCGGGGCACGCTGTAAATACCTCCCTGTACGCTCTTGTTTGGCATCCATGCCAAACAGGTCCCCGAGCAAAGTGTACTCTGCGTTTACCGCCTCGTTTACTTTTTGCGAGTCGTCATGACTCACTGATATTCGTTAAGCCCTTGGCTGCGGTAGAATTTTCGTAACAGCAGCATGGATGCTGCGGAGGCTGAAAGGGCACAGGGACGTGATCCTTGAAGCCGGTGGAGAAAATTACTACCCAGTTAAGGGCGTTGCACCGATCTAAAATCTGTAAATCAAAATCCGGTTCATCCGGCGGCTAAACACGCCGTACAACTTTGTCGGGGCTCGCTGTGGATACGTCCCTGTACGCTCTTGTTTGGCATCCATGCCAAACAGGTCCCCGAGCAAAGTGTACTCTGCGTTTACCGCCTCGTTTACTTTCTGCGAGTCGTCATGACTCACTGATATTCGTTAAGCCCTTGGCTGCGGTAGAATTTTCGTAACAGCAGCATGGATGCTGCGGAGGCTGAAAGGGCACAGGGACGTGATCCTTGAAGCCGGTGGAGAAAATTACTACCCAGTTAAGGGCGTTGCACCGATCTAAACTCTGCTATTTTCAAACACTCACAAGGTGTTTTATTTACATCCTGAACACGCCAAAGCGGCTCTCTTCAATCGGTGCATTTAACGCTGCAGCAAGCGCCAGTCCTACCGTCATGCGGGTTTGCGCCGGATCGATAATGCCATCATCCCACAGCCGCGCACTGGCATAATAAGGATGCCCCTGCTGCTCATACTGCTCAATAATCGGCTTTTTCAGCGCAGCTTCGGCTTCCGTTGATAAGGTTTCACCCTTACGTGCCAAACCGTCTTTCGTTACCTGCGCCATGACACCGGCAGCTTGCTCGCCGCCCATTACTGAAATGCGCGCGTTGGGCCACATCCACATCATGGTTGGATCATAAGCGCGGCCGCACATGCCGTAGTTACCGGCGCCGTAGCTGCCGCCAATCAGTACGGTAAATTTCGGTACTTTGGCACAGCTTACTGCCATCACCATCTTGGCGCCGTGCTTGGCAATACCCTCGGCTTCATACTTTTTGCCGACCATAAAGCCGGTGATATTTTGCAGGAACAACAGCGGGATCTTGCGCTGGGCACAGAGCTCGATAAAGTGCGCGCCTTTTTGCGCTGATTCTGAGAATAAAATCCCATTATTGGCGACAATGCCTACCGGATAGCCGAAGATGCGCGCAAAGCCACAGACCAGGGTCGCGCCATAGTATTGCTTAAACTCATCAAATTCTGAGCCATCGACAATCCGCGCTATCACTTCTTTCACATCAAACGGCTTACGCAAGTCGGTACCGACAATGCCGTACAGCTCTTTGGCATCGTACAGCGGTTCTGCTACCGGTTTCACGTCCAGCTGCGCTGGCGCAGGGCGGTTTAAGCGTGATACCGCATTGCGTGCCAGTTGCAGCGCGTGTTCGTCGTTTAGTGCGTAATGATCGGCGACGCCGGAAATTTTACAGTGCACATCGGCACCGCCCAGCTCTTCGGCGGAGACCTCTTCGCCCGTCGCTGCTTTAACCAGCGGTGGACCGGCCAGAAAGATGGTGCCTTGTTCTTTAACGATAATGCTTTCATCAGCCATTGCCGGCACGTAGGCGCCGCCGGCGGTACAAAGGCCCATTACCACTGCAATTTGCGGGATGCCTTTGGCAGACATATTCGCCTGATTAAAGAAGATGCGGCCAAAGTGCAGCTTGTCCGGGAAGACTTCATCCTGCCGTGGCAGGTTGGCACCACCGGAGTCAACCAGATAAATACAGGGCAGGTGACAACGCTCCGCAATTTCCTGGGCCCGCAGATGTTTTTTTACCGTCAGCGGATAATAGGTACCGCCTTTGACGGTGGCGTCATTGGCGACAATCATGCACTCGACGCCGCTGACGCGGCCGATGCCCGCGACGACACCGGCGGCAGGGACATAGTCGTCGTAGCATTCCCAGCCGGCAAACTGGCCGATTTCCAGAAAAGGTGAGCCTGGGTCCAGCAGCTTTTGCACGCGGTCGCGGGCAAAGAGTTTGCCGCGCGCCACATGGCGGGCGATCAGGCTTTCGCCACCGCCCAGTTTAATCTGCTGCACCTTGGTTTGCAGATCATCGACCACCGCCTGCATCGCTGCGGCGTTTTTCTGAAACTCGTCGCTACGCGGATTAATTTTACTGGTGATTTTTGCCATCTTAGTTCGACTCAGTAAACAGCTCACGACCGATCAGCATACGGCGGATTTCTGAGGTGCCGGCACCGATCTCGTATAACTTGGCATCACGCAGTAAGCGGCCTGTCGGGTATTCATTAATATAGCCATTACCGCCTAATAACTGGATGGCATCCAGTGCCATTTGCGTCGCCAATTCAGCCGCATACAGAATCACGCCAGCGGCATCTTTACGGGTGGTTTCGCCACGGTCACAGGCTTTAGCAACCATATAAACATAAGAGCGGGCGGCGTTCATTTTGGTGTACATATCGGCAACCTTGCCTTGTACCAGCTGGAATTCACCAATCGCCTGGCCAAACTGCTTCCGATCATGGATATAAGGCACGACCACATCCATACAGGCTTGCATTATGCCCAGTGGGCCTGCTGACAGTACCACGCGCTCGTAGTCCAGACCGCTCATCAGTACCTGCACGCCGCGGCCAACCTGACCCAGTACGTTTTCTTCCGGTACTTCGCAATCTTCAAATACCAGTTCACAGGTGTTGGAGCCACGCATCCCCAGTTTGTCGAGCTTTTGCGCCTGCGAGAAACCTTTAAAGCCGCGCTCAACGATAAAGGCGGTAATGCCTTTACTACCGGCGTTAACATCGGTTTTGGCGTAAATCACATAGGTATGGGCATCCGGACCATTGGTGATCCACATCTTGTTGCCATTCAGAATATATTTATCGCCTTTTTTGTCAGCGCGCAGTTTCATGCTGACGACATCAGAGCCGGCATTCGGCTCACTCATTGCCAGAGCGCCAATGTGCTCACCAGAGCAGAGTTTCGGTAGATATTTTTGTTTTTGTGCTTCGGTGCCGTTACGGAAGATTTGGTTTACGCACAGGTTGGAGTGCGCGCCGTAGGACAGCGCTACAGAGGCTGAGGCGCGGCTGATTTCTTCCATCGCAATCACGTGCTCTAAATAGCCCAGGCCTGAACCGCCGTATTGTTCGTCAACCGTGATGCCTAACAGGCCTAAATCGCCGAATTTACGCCATAAGTCATTGGGGAACGCATTATCATGGTCAATTTGTGCTGCACGCGGGGCAATTTCTTCGCGGGCAAAGCTATTTACCTGCTCGCGGATCATATCTACGGTTTCGCCCAGGTCGAAATTCAGGCCTTTATATGTACTAATCATCTTATTCCCCGTTTGCGTTCTTTTGCTGTTTGGCTTCGGCCAGCGTGTCGCGGCAACGTTTTTCTACCGTTACCAGCTCCATCAACACGACCTTAATGTCATCCATCTGCTGCTGCAGCTCGGATTTTTTATGTTCAATTAACTTCAGCATGGTATTGAGCTGGGTTACGCTGCTTTTATCGGCATCGTACAGCTCAAACAACTGGCCGGTTTCGGACAGACTAAAGCCCAGACGTTTACCGCGCAGGATCAGTTTCAGCCGCACCCGATCGCGTTTGCTATAAATGCGGGTTTGGCCGGCGCGGGTTGGTGATAACAGCCCCTGATCCTCATAAAAGCGGATACTGCGGGTGGTGATATCAAACTCTTTTGCCAGTTCACTGATACTGTAGGTTTTTTCGTCTTTTTCTTTCATTGCAGGCCTTCCCGAAAAGTGCAGGCAACTATAAGTGAAGTTTACGTAAAGGTAAAGCTGTGGGCGCGCGAATTAAGGCCTGTAGGCGGACGAAACGGCAAAAATGTAAAGATATGATGCCAAATAGCCGGCACTTTTCGGGACGAAAATCGCCGCTGCGTTTTCCGGCTACAACCATAGTGTTATGATGTTGACGTTGGCGTAAACGTAAATTTGGTGTAGGCTCTGTGCCAGAAAAAATGCCGTAACGGGAGAGAACCGCATGACTCAGCAGAATAGTATTGTGATTGTTGCCGCTAAGCGCACCGCCATGGGTGGCTTTATGGGCGGTCTGGCCGAGGTGGATGCGACCGTATTAGGGGCCACGGCAATTAAAGCGGCGCTAGCCGATGCCGGCATTGCAGCTGAGCAAGTTAGCGAAGTCATTATGGGTAACGTGCTGCCAGCCGGTTTAGGTCAGGCGCCAGCCCGTCAGGCAACCTTAAAAGCCGGGCTGCCACTGAGTGCCGGCGCGACTACTATTAATAAGGTATGCGGTTCCGGCTTAAAAGCGGTGATGTTGGCTGCTGACTTACTCAATGCCGGCAGTGCTGATGTTGTGGTAGCCGGTGGTATGGAGTCAATGAGCAACGCCCCGTATTTACTGGATAAAGCACGCAGCGGCTACCGCATGGGCCACGGTCAGATTAAAGATCATATGATGCTGGATGGGCTGGAAAATGCCTATGACGGCAAAGCCATGGGCTGTTTTGCCCAGGACACGGCGAACGAGAAAGGCATTAGCCGGGAGCAGATGGATGCCTATGCGGTGGAATCATTACGCCGTGCCCAGCACGCGATTAGCAGCGGTGCTTTTGCCGCTGAAATTACCCCGGTGGTGTTCCAAACCCGCAAAGGTGAGGTCAGCTTTAGTGTCGACGAGCAGCCGGGTAATGCCAAACCAGAGAAGATCCCTTCGTTAAAACCGGCTTTTGCTAAAGACGGTACCATCACTGCCGCCAACTCCAGCTCGATTTCAGACGGTGCTGCGGCGCTGGTATTAATGCGTGAAGCCGATGCCAAAGCTCAGGGTTTAACGCCACTGGCGCGGGTCGTGGCTCATGCTACGCACTCGATGGAGCCGGCGCTGTTTACGGTAGCACCGGTCGGTGCCATGCAAAAAGTATTGGCCAAAGCCGGCTGGCAAAAACAGCAGGTTGATCTGTGGGAAATTAATGAAGCCTTTGCCATGGTGACCATGCTGGCGATTAACGAGCTGGGCTTAGAGCACAGCAAGGTTAACGTCAATGGCGGTGCTTGTGCCCTGGGCCATCCGATCGGTGCCTCTGGTGCCCGGGTATTAGTGACTTTAATCCATGCCCTAAAACAGCGCGGTTTAAAAACCGGTATCGCGTCACTGTGTATTGGCGGTGGTGAGGCCGTTGCGCTGGCTGTGGAAGCGCTGTAATACAAATTGTCGGAAACACGAAATCAGTCTCACTATAACAGCAACACCATAACAAAAAGCGGTTGGGGAGAAGCGCCGCAAATTGCCTGAAAAATAATAGATCAAAAGATCAGCCAGGCACGCTTAACAGGGTAGGAACCGGCCAACAACACAAACACTAAAGCGCCGGCCGCCCGTTTACTAATAGCAGTTAAAAATCAAAGAGATACTAAAATGACACAACAGGTTAAGTTATTTATTGATGGTGAATTTGTGCACTCGAACAGTGACAAATTGATCCCGGTAACCAATCCGGCCACCCAGGAAGTGATTGCACAGGTACCTTGTGCCACTGCCGCCGAGATGCAGCAGGCGATCGACTCTGCCAAAGCCGCCTTTAAAACCTGGAAAGAAGTGCCAGTGTCTGAGCGCGCCCGTTTAATGATGCGCTACGCCCAGTTGTTAAAAGATCACCAGGGCGAAATCGCAGCCATTATCTGTGAAGAGCTGGGTAAAACCGTGGAAGATGCCAAGGGCGATGTCTGGCGCGGTATTGAAGTGGTGGAGCAGGCAGCGAATATTCCGTCGCTGATGATGGGTGAAACGGTGGAGAACGTCGCGCGCAGCATCGATACCTACAGCTATATTCAGCCATTAGGTGTCTGTGCCGGTATTACGCCGTTTAACTTCCCGGCGATGATCCCGCTGTGGATGTTCCCGATGGCGATTGCCTGCGGTAATACCTTTATTTTAAAACCGTCTGAACAGGATCCGATGACAGTAAACAAGCTGGCGGAACTGTTTGTCAAAGCCGGTGCCCCTAAGGGTGTATTGCAGGTCGTACACGGTGCCAAAGAGCAGGTCGATACCATTTTGCATCACCCGGATATTAAAGCGATTTCATTTGTCGGTTCGGTCAATGTCGGCCAGTATATTTACAAAACCGGCACGGACAATTTAAAGCGCGTACAAGCCTTTGCCGGTGCGAAAAACCATATGGTGATTATGCCGGATGCGAATAAGCAGCAGGTGATTAATGCGCTGGTTGGTGCCTCTGTTGGCGCGGCCGGTCAGCGTTGTATGGCGATCTCTGTGGCGGTGTTTGTTGGTAGCGCAGCCGAGTGGATCCCGGAAGTGGCGGCGGCCATTGGTAAGGTTGGTCCAGGTCATTACAGCAATGACAAAGCAGCCTATGGCCCGCAAATCAGCCCGCAAGCAAAAGCCCGTATTCTGTCGTTAATTGCCCAGGGTAAAAAAGAAGGCGCAACCTGTCTGCTGGATGGTTCTGATTGTCAGGTTGACGGTTATCCAAATGGTAACTGGGTTGGCCCAACGGTGTTTAGTAATGTGACCACCGAAATGGAAATCTACAAGCAAGAGATCTTCGGCCCGGTATTAACCACGATGACAGTGGCTAATCTGGATCAGGCACTTGAGCTGGTGAATAGCAGCCCGTACGGGAACGGCACCTCGATCTTTACCGCCAGCGGTGCCGCCGCCCGTAGGTATCAGCATAATGTTGAAGTGGGTCAGGTCGGTATCAACGTACCGATCCCGGTGCCAATGCCGTTCTTCTCGTTCACTGGCTGGAAAGGCTCTTTCTACGGTGATCAGCATGCCTACGGCAAGCAAGCCGTGCGGTTCTATACCGAAACCAAAACCATTACAGCGCGTTGGTTCGATGACGATATTCAGGTCAGTGGCCCGAATATGTCAATTAACCTGCGTTAACCGGTGACAGGAGCAGGCGTGGCGGCGTCTAAAGTAAAGACAAACTAAAAAAATTTGCAGCTTTAGCGTCGCCCGTTTTGCCTTTTACTGAGCACTTTTACTGTAATTAATCAGGTAGTACAGGACAGTAACGATGAATTTCAATCTGACTGAAGATCAACAGGCCTTTGTTGAGGTTGCCCGCCAGTTTGCTGAGCAAGAGTTAGCGCCGCATGCTGCGACCTGGGATCGCGAACACCATTTCCCGAAGGACGTGCTGCAAAAAGCCGGTGAGCTCGGCTTTTGCTCACTGTATACGCCGGAAGAGTCTGGCGGCATGGGCTTATCCCGGCTGGATTCCTCGATTATTTTTGAACAGCTGGCAATGGGCTGTACTGCGACCACAGCAATGCTGACGATTCATAATATGGCAACCTGGATGATTGCCAGCTTTGGTACCGAAGCAGTGAAAGCGTACTGGTTGCCGAAGCTGGTGACCGGTGAGCAATTGGCGTCCTATTGTTTAACCGAACCAAGTTCAGGCTCAGATGCCGCCAGTTTACGCACTAGTGCCCGCAAAGACGGTGAGCACTATGTATTAAACGGCTCAAAAATGTTTATCTCTGGCGCCGGCTCAACTGAAGTCTTAGTCGTGATGGCACGCACCGGCGAAGCCGGCCCGAAAGGGATTTCTGCCTTTGTGGTACCTGCTGATGCGAAGGGCGTGATCTACGGCAAAGCCGAAGAAAAAATGGGCTGGAATGCGCAGCCGACCCGACTGGTAACCTTTGAAGACGTGCGTATTCATCAGTCTGCGCTGTTGGGTAGTGAAGGGCAAGGCTTTAGTTTTGCGATGAAAGGCTTAGATGGTGGCCGGATTAATATTGCTACCTGTTCTATTGGTACTGCGCAGCAAGCCCTGAATACGGCCCGTAATTATATGCTGGAGCGGCAGCAATTTGGTAAGCCGCTGGCGGCGTTCCAGGCACTGCAGTTTAAACTGGCTGATATGGCGACCGAGCTGGTCGCCGCCCGTCAGTTAGTACGCTTAGCCGCCTTTAAACTGGATACTCAGGATCCGGAAGCAACTGCCTATTGTGCGATGGCCAAGCGTTTTGCTACTGACGTCGGTTTTAGTGTCTGTGATCAGGCACTGCAGCTGCATGGTGGTTATGGTTATATTAAAGAATATCCGCTGGAGCGGCACTTCCGTGATGTACGGGTACACCAGATCCTGGAAGGCACCAACGAAATCATGCGGCTGATTATTGGTCGTCGCCTGCTGGATGAAGCTGCCGGCGCTATCCTGTAATACAGCTAGGTTAAACTCGGGTAGGTTTGTTGCAAAGCCTAGCCGTGGCCGTCACCGCTTAGCCAGACGCTATGCGGTGACGGCAAGCGCTGCGCCTTACACCTGCAGCCAAACAGAAGGACTCATCATGCTTGAACACTCTGTTGCTCCGGTGCTCTATCAGGAGCTGACCGCAGTTAATGGCAAAAAAATTGCCGTCGCTACCCTTAATTCTGAAAAATCCTTAAACGCGCTTAGCCTGCCAATGGTGGAGTCATTGCTGCCACAAATGCTGCAGTGGAAGGCCGATCCGCAAGTGGCGCTGGTGGTATTACAAGGCGCTGGCGATAAAGCCTTTTGTGCCGGCGGCGATATCCGCGATCTGTACCAGGCGATGAAAGATCAGCCCGGCATTTATCAGCCCTATGTCGAAGATTTCTTTACCAAAGAATACCGGCTGGATTATTTAATTCATACCTTTGATAAACCGGTACTGGTTTGGGGCAACGGTATTGTGATGGGCGGTGGTCTGGGCTTAATGGCCGGTGCCTCGCATCGCGTAGTCACGGCGAGCAGCCGGATTGCAATGCCGGAGATGGCCATTGGCCTGTATCCGGATGTTGGTGCCAGCTGGTTTTTAAACCGTATGCCGGCGGGCTGCGGCCTGTTTTTAGGTTTGACCGGCGCTTCTATTAATGCTGCCGATGCGCGTTTTATAGGTTTGGCTGATGTCTTTATCTGCCACGAGCAAAAAGCCGAACTGCTGGACAAACTGTTGACGGTTAATTGGGGTAATACGGTGGCGCTTAATCATCAGAAGCTCTCTGATGTACTGCGCGCGCAGGAAGAAGGTTGTCGCACCCAGATGCCACTTAGTCAAATCCGGCTGCATCAGGATGCGATCAGCCGCTTACCCGGGCAAGCGGATCTGGCTGGCGTAATGGCGGCAATAGACGCCATGCAGGGTGAGGATAAATGGCTGCTAAAAGCCAAGGACTCACTGCGCTACGGTAGTCCAATCACGGCACATATTGTGTATCGCTTATTGCAACTGGGGCAAAGTTTAATTCTGGCCGACAGTTTCCGCTTGGAGCTTGGCTTAAGTGTGCAATGCGCCAAACTGGGCGAGTTTCAGGAAGGGGTGCGGGCACTGTTGATTGATAAAGATTTACAACCCAAGTGGCAGTATCCGAATGTGAGCGCTGTGCCGCAGGCGGTGATCGATGAGTTATTCCGTTCACCGTGGAGCGCCGGGCAACATCCGCTGCAGGATTTAGGCAAGCTAGAAAACTAATTTATTGCGCTGGCCGCAAGGCGGTCAAACCTGATAACAAGGATAAGACAATGGCAAAAGTAGCTTTTATTGGTTTAGGTAATATGGGCGGCCCGATGGCGGTCAATCTGGTTAAAGCCGGTCATCAGGTTACGGCTTTTGACTTATCGGTCAATGCATTGGCCCAGGTAAAAGCCGAAGGGGCAGCCGTGGCCAGCTCGGCAGCTGATGCCGTTGCCGGCGCTGACTTTGTGATTTCGATGCTGCCTGCGGCGAAACATGTACTGAGCTTGTATCTGGGGGAGCAGGGCATTGCTACCCACATCGATAAAAAAGCGCTGGTAATTGATTGCTCGACTATCGATGCGGACAGTGCCCGTAAACTTGGCGCAGCTTTGGCTGAGCAAGGTCTGGCCTTTATTGATGCGCCGGTTTCCGGTGGTGTCGGCGGTGCTAAAGCCGGTACCTTAACTTTTATCGTCGGCGGCAGTGACGCAGATTTTGAGCGGGCGAAAACCGTACTTGGCAATATGGGGAAAAACCTGTTTCATGCCGGCGCGGTTGGCGCCGGGCAGGTCGCAAAAATTTGCAACAATATGCTGCTCAGTATCCTGATGGTTGGTACCTCAGAAGCGCTACAAATGGGGATTGATAACGGTCTGGATCCGAAGGTCTTGTCGGAGATTATGCTAAAAAGCTCGGGCCGTAACTGGACCCTGGAATTATATAACCCTTGCCCGGATGTGCTGCCAAATGTGCCGTCATCTAATGGCTATCAGGGCGGCTTTATGGTCGATTTGATGGTAAAGGATCTGGGTCTGGCGCTGGAAGCGTCGCTGCAAAGTGGCAGCAGTACGCCGCTGGGGGCCCTGGCGCGTAGCTTGTATGTGGCGCATCAGCGGGCCGGCAATGGTAAGCTGGATTTTTCCAGTATCTTCACCGCCTTCGAAAAAGTTAAGAATTAACACTGAGAAAACTTTCTCCGAACCGCGGGATGACTGCGTACATTTTTTCTGAGACACGCCGTGAACCGTCCCTGGGGCTCGATTGTGAATATCATCCATGATATTCACCGGAGGCCAGCAGGGCTGTCCAAATTCGTTCCCGACGAATTTGTCCGGCCATCCATGGCCTCCAACGGTCTCAGAAAAAAGTACATCCGCCATCCCGCTTACTACGGATGTATCCTTAGATTTTCATCTGAGACAGATGCGGATGTACTTTTTTGACGGAACGTCTTTCGCATAGATGCGAAAGAGACAAATTCGTCGGGAACGAATTTGAACAGCGGCACGCTGACCCTAAGGGCAAACTTCAGGATGAAGTTTGTAACCCTACATGGATGTATTCACGGCGTGTCCGGCAAAAAATGTACGCAGTATCTGTCGTAGCCTGATAGAAGTGGTGAATTTATTATGAACTTAAAAGATAAAACAATAGTAATTACCGGTGGCGCCCAGGGCTTAGGCCTGGAAATGGCGCGGATGTGTGCTGCAGAGGGTGCCAAACTGGCGCTACTGGATATGAACCCGGAGCAGCTGGCAGCGGCGAAGGCGGAGCTGTCAGCGCAAACCCAGGTGGCAGTCTACGTTGCTAACGTGGCGGATGAGGCGCAGGTCGAAGCCACTTTTGCGCAAATCGATGCAGACTTTAACGGTATCGATGGCTTGATTAACAACGCCGGTATTTTACGTGATGGCCTGCTGCTGAAAGTTAAAGACGGTGAACTGGTTGCCAAGATGCCATTACAACAGTTCCAATCGGTGATTGATGTTAACCTGACCGGGGTATTCCTGTGTGGTCGGGAAGCCGCTGCGCTAATGGTTAAACACGGTCGTAAGGGGGTTATTATCAATATGTCGAGCGTGGCCCGTGCCGGTAATATGGGGCAAACGAACTATGCTGCCTCTAAAGCCGGGGTCGTGGCGATGACGGTCACCTGGGCACGTGAATTGGGTCGTTATGGCATCCGCGTGGGCGCTATTGCCCCTGGCGTGATCCGCACCGCGATGACCGATGCCATGAAGCCGGAAGCGCGCGAGCGCCTGGAAAAAATGAAACCGGTTGGCCGTTTAGGTGAAGCTGCAGAGATTGCCCATACCGCTAAGTATATCTTTGAAAACGATTTCTTCACTGGTCGGGTGGTAGAAATTGACGGTGGTATCAGCTTCTAAGCTGTTGTTTTCTCTTTGCTCAAGAAAAGGCGCTGCGGCGCCTTTTTTAATTGTATTATTGAGTTGCAGTATTTATATTGAGATTTAACATTTTGTGGTGCAATAACGCATCACTTTTGCACCAGAGGCGCGCAATGACGAGACAGAGTGTAACACTTAGCCAAGCGAACGAGCAGTGGCTACAAGAAAAAGTGCAGAATGCTCATGAATACAACAGTAAAAGTGAGCTGATCAACGAGTTAATCCGCAAAGCGAGGCGAGCTGATGCCATCAATCAAAAACTCGCGGCAGCAGAAGCGGCCGGCTTTACTGATAAAAGTGCGGAGCAAATACTTGCAGAGTTTAAAAAAAAGCTGCTGATTAGGGCGTGTTGACGTTTGCTGCTTGTTTTTGCAGCCGTTTGGCTGGTGTTTATACAAGGCAGAGCTTGTGATGTGTAGTTATTCTACATGAGCAAGCGATAACGCAGTAGAAACGCCAGCCAAACGCTGCCCGAAGGGTTCACGCTGGCGGCGCTTTGCTCTTTGTGGCCTGCATGGATGCAGGTCAGGGGCGAGAGCAGGACGCGGTAGCTTCACTCGTCACTTATTTAGAATAACTAAACTGCGCTCCTCGTTTCGCGATCAAAGCGCCGCAGTGTGAACAAAATCTAAGCAGCAAACGTCAACACGCCCTAATGACTGAGTCTTATCAATATCGCTTATCAGAATTAGCAGTCGCTGATTTAGAACGGATCTATGCTTTCGGGATTTGCAACTATGATATTTCGCAAGCGGATCTTTATTATTATGAATTTTTTTCAGATGTTTCAGAAAATAGCAGAAAATCCTTTTTTATTTCAAACGATTGATCACATAAGACCAGGATATAGACGCTGTCTTTGTGGTCGTGACCATATTTATTTTCGCATTAATGGGCAATTAATTGAAATTATGGCAATAATAGGTTCTCAATCATTAGAGTTATGGCTACCTTAACCGGCGTACGGAGTTTATATGCGAGCTATCTTTATAACCTTGTTATTATTAATGTCCTCTACTGCTTATGCTGATGATAGGGCCGAGCTGACTGCTTTACTGGCCGAGTTTTTGGATGGCGCGACCCGTAATGACCCTGCGGTACACAATAAGTATTGGGCGGAAGAACTCATTTATACCAGTTCGGCCGGGCGACGTTTTGGCAAAGCCGAGTTAATGCAAGGGGTTAATAGTCGTGGTGAGCTACCAGCGGCTGAGATTAACATGCGTTATAGCAGCGAAGATCTGCAGATCCTGCAATATGGCGATACCGCAGTGGTCGCTTTTACCCTGGTTGGCACCTCAGCACAGGAAACCCTACGTTTTTTAAATAGCGGCACTTTCGTCAAACGTAATGGTAAATGGCAGGCAGTAAACTGGCAGGCCACCCGTAAGCTGGATTAAATAAAGTTTTGCCAGGCGGCGATCTGAGGAAAAACTCTGAGCGTAAGCTAAGCTAGACTAACAAGCTGTCTAGCCAAGCAGGAGCTAATTATGCCTTATCATCGCGCAGAGCATCTTAATCATCAGGATGTACGGATTGACGAGCTGGTGGTGCATTCCTACGAAATGGGGGTCTATCTGGTCGAGGCCGACTACGATGGTCGTCGTGGTTTTTTGGTTAATGATGACAATCATCCACAGCGGTTTCAGAGTGTGGAGCAGGTTAAGCAATCGCTGAGTGATTGTACCGTGCGCCAGGCCTGGTTGGTGCATCAGTCGGCCTACGACGAGATGTGTGGTGGCCCGGAAAAGACTGACAACACTTTAAAAGTGCCGCTTTGGGTCTGAGTGGCTCCAGCTGAACCAATACTGGTTAGCTGAACCTGTTTATATGAGCACAGGCCTTGCGCTGATTGCGCCATGCCTGTGCTGAGTGTTTAATTGCTTAGATGACTTGCGCCAGACGCTGCCACATTTTCTGGTTACGCTGTTTTAGCGTAGCCGCCCGCTCTGCCACCACTGCAGCTAAGGCATCTTTTTCGTGCAGTAGCTGCGCTAAGGCATCTAATAAGCTTTGCTCTGACAGTTCAGCAACACAAAAATCACCCATGCCAAAATCACTCATCATCGCATGATATTTATGGCTCCAGCTGGTAGCGATACAGGGGACACCCTGGCTGAGTGCATTTACTGCACCGTGAAAACGTGAACTGACCGCCAGCTCAGCCTTACCAATAAAATATTTTACCGCCAGCGGATCTTCGATTTGTACCAGGCCGCAGGGCGAACGGGCGGCAATTTCGGCGCATAGCTCAGCATCTTCCTTACCTTCGTGGTTGACCAGCACCGGCTGAATGCCCAATGCCGTCAGATAATCGGCCGCAGCAGCGAAAGCCGCAACATAGTCGCTGCGCATCGCTTCGGCATTGGCATGATTAAACTTGGAGACGACCTTGGAATTTGGGATCAGCGCTGCGAAAGGCACATTCAGCTGTGGCACCTCGGCATTGGCTTCCGCGCTTAAACCGACGGTAAAGTCCGGGGTTAACACCACATGCTCTGGCAGGACATCGACACAGCTTTGTAAATGTTGCAGCGATACCGGATCACGGACAAAAATCAGCCGTGCGTGCTGAATAATATCGCGCATTGCCGCTTTACTCTCCTTAGAGCTAAAGGGGCCAAAGGCTTGCGGCATAAAGACAAAGGGTTTACCGGCTTTGCTAAAACGCACCACTTCTTTGGCGGTATTCTGCAAGAAAGTCAGCGGCCACTGGTCACCATAAGCAAAGCCACTGGCCTCCAGAATCAGATCGACATCGCGCTCGGTAACCATACCGTAACGTTTAAATAAACGTAGTAAAGGCCCAGGTAGTTTGCCCAGAACACCGGTGAGATCCAGGCCTTTGCGCCGGAATGAGAGTTTTTGCCAGGCGCCATGGCGGGCACGCTCCGGGTAAGGCAGATTGGGGCCGGGAGACAGCACCAGCTCAAAGGATTTATTCAGTTTTTTCAGGCCTTGCAAACAGGCCAATAGCATCAGATAGGCGCCTTTGTTACGGAATTGCACGCCTTTAATTTCGACAAAATAGGGTTTAGTCATAAGGTTTCCTTGATCAGGCTTTTACCCGCAGCAGTTGCCAGAACTGTTCGCGGGTGCGCTTGGCGAAAAATAAAAAGAAGAAAGAGGCATAGGCATAAGAAATCAGCGTCGCCCAGGCGGCACCGACAATGCCGTACTGAGGGATTAGCCATAAATTCAGCCCGACATTTAAAAGCGCACCCATACCATGGCTAAATAGCGATAGTGGTTCTTGTTCGGTGATCACCAGGTGCTGGCCAATCAGATAACGGACAAAGATAAAACAGCCGGACCAGATATGAATTTGTAATACGGTTACTGCGGCGCTAAAGGCTTCACCAAATAATAGCACCACTATCCAATCTGCTGTCAGGCTCATCACCACCGCGATCGCCAGGGCAGCACTAAAAAACAGCAGCGCAAAACGGCGTAGCTTGATTAAATAACCGTCCCAGCTTTTTTCATAGGCTTTTAGCATATCCGGGTAATAGCGCACGGCCAGCGTGGCCGGAAACACATACCACAGCTCCGACAAACGGCTGGCCGCGGCATAGATACCGGCTTGCTCAGTACCGGCCATTGCACCCAGCATCACAATATCAATTTTCAGATAGATAACAGAGACAATGCCGGATAACCACAGCCAGGATGAGCGTTGTAACAACTGCTTGCCATAGGCCAGGCTAAAGTATTTTGGGTGATAGCCCGGCCAGCGCTGTTGCTCTTCTTTAAAAGGCCGGTGTTTCTGGCGATAGATCCAATACTGGGCCTGCGCGACAATCAAAAACTCGCCGGCGTAAATCAGCAATAAACTGGCAATACCGAAGCCCTGATAGAGCAAAACCAGTTTTAAGCCAAAACTTACCAGTGAAATTATCGATTTAACATAGGCCGGGGTGCGGAAAGTTCCCTGATAATTCAGATAAAATTCAAACAGCAGAAAGCCAAAAAACGCCTGCAACATAAACAGCAGCGGTATGGTATAGCTTAAATGGCCGCTAAAGAGTTCGCCATTAAGCAGGTAGAATAGCGCCAGCATCAGGGCGCCGCCGAGTAGCCCCAGCCCCAGCCGGATACTGACGGCGGTGTAGAGCATCGTCATGGCTTGCTGACCGCTATCTAGCTTAACCATTTGCCGCACGACCAGATTATTTAGTCCCATGCTGGTTAGCGGCACTAAAAAGGCACTCCACGCCATCACGATAGAGTATATACCCAGCTCACTGGCACCCAGCATGCGGGCGACAAAGATCGTCAGTACTGCACCGGCACTGAGTTTAACCAGCTTATCACCCAGCATCGCCGTAGCGCGGGCCAGTAAGATTTTTTTAAGCAGTTTCAACCTTTGGCTCCCTGTAAACGGCGGCGTAGCGCCGATAGAATGCGCCAGACATTCTGCAATAGCTGGATATAACCGGCGAATAGCAGCAAAAACAGCAACAACATAATGCCCTCCGGGATCAGCAAATACTCACCGATAATGCCGATACAGGCAAAGATACAAGCCAGAGCGGTAATCAGCGTTAACGATTCGCGGGAGTTCAGGCCCAGACGCAGCGAGATATGGTGTAAGTGTTCGCGATCGGCCTGAAAGGGGGACTGGCCTTTGCGGATCCGTCGCACCATAATAGCGACCATATCCATCAGCGGTATGGCAATTAACCACAGTGCAGTAACGGGCCGGAAACTGGCACTTTCACTCTGGGTGCCGACGATCAGCAGCCAGATCACAGAAAAACCAATTAACATGCTGCCGGCATCGCCCATAAAGATCTTTTTACCCGGCACCAGCTGTAAATTAAACGCCAGATACGGCAGCATAGCGCAGATCAGTACCATCGGTAGCAGCGCCTGTTCAACCTGACCCCACAACAACATAAAGCCGGCAATGGCAACAAAACTAACCAGACTGAGCATGCCGGCTAAGCCATCAATACCATCCGTCATATTAAAGGCGTTAATGGCGGCAATTACTGCAATCAGCGTGACAGGAACACCGAGGAAACCAAGCCGGACATCACCAAAACCAAATAAATTGCCCAGATTGGCCAGATGTAAGTCTAATGCGAACACCATACCAGCACTGATTGCCAGTTGTACCGCCAGTCGCAGCTTTACACTCAGATCGAGAAAATCATCGAAAGCACCCAGAATGACCAGCGCACCGGCCAATGTTAGGTAGTAAGGTAATTGCAAACCATCAACCGAAAACAAGATAAAACCAATCAGGATACCGCTGTATATCGACAAGCCGCCGATTAACGGAATGGCGCCCTGATGCTGTTTACGGCCACGCGGGATGTCAACCAGCCCGATCCGTTGTGACAGTGGGTAATAACCTAAAATTGCGAGCAGACAACCACAAAAAGCGGTTATCATAAGTAAGAGCTGCGCTGTCATAGTAGTTTCATTTTTATCATTTTTTGTTCAGCCGGCCGTCAGCTGATACTTGTTGTAATAATACTGCTAAGTCTACCAAGAAACGATGGTAGTACCATGATTAGCAAAAATAAAAATTTGTCGGGCCAGCCAAGGCCCGGTATTTAAATGGAGTAGCTAAGCCAGTGTCAGAGGCCGACGTCAAATTATTGGTTATTACCAACATGGGGCCTAAACCCTCATCGCCATTCCAGGGGCAGTTTGTGCAGGCCCAGGTAACTGAGCTTCAGGCTCAGCACCAGCCCACTGACTATCATTATATGCGCTGGCACCGTGACTCCTGGCTGAACAGGCTTTTGAAATATCCGGTGTTTTTGCTGGATTTCTGCTGGCGGTTTTTATTCAGCACTAAGCGTTACGATATTCTGCATGTGCATTTTTTTTACCCCACCATATGGCTGGCACTGCTTTACCGTTTGGTACGTTATCGCCGGGTAAAAATCGTGGTAACTTGTCACGGCTCGGATATCTATCATTATCAGCCACCGGGCCGGCTGTATCGGTGGTGTGCAAAACAGGTGGATAGCTGGGTTTTTAGTAGTCAGGCGCTGGCGCAGAAATTTTTTATGCGGCCACAAAAGGCACAGGTATTAGCAGCAGGTATCCATCGTCGTTATGCCGGGGCTAACTGTGTAAGTCGTGCAGATAAAGACATAGATTTGCTCTATGTCGGCACACTGGATAAAAATAAAGGCATGGATCGTTTAATCGCGTTACTGCCGGCCTTACAGCAATATAAAGTAGTGATTGCCGGTGCCGGTTCCTGGCGTCCAGCGCTTGAGCAAGCGATCGAGGCATACCCGAACGTCAGGTTACTCGGCTCGCAAAGTGGCGGGGAGTTAATGTGCTTATACCAACGCGCGCGCTGTTTTATCAGCTTGTCCCGTAATGAGTCCTTCGGCTTGGTGATGGCCGAAGCAATGGCCTGTTACACCCCGGTGGTGGCAACCGAAACCGATGGCGCGAAAGCGCAAATCCGGGCTGGTATCACCGGTTATTGTGTGCCGCAGCAGGATGAAGCCGCGTGTCTTCTTGGCTTACAGCAAGCGGTTGCGCAACTGATGGCCCTGGATGCGCCTGCTTATCAGCAATTACAGCAGCACTGTCGGAACCAGGCTGAACAGATTCTTCTACCGGTAGTGGTGCAAAGACTACGGAAACATTATCAGGAACTTATGTTATGACAACAGCTTCTGAAGCGGTAATTGCAGAAGTAAAAATTGGCCCGGTACAGGTATCCGCTTTTACCGATATGGCGCAATTACTATCTTATATTATTCGCGACGATGCCAGTGTTTATGCGGGCTCGGCGATTGCGATAAATCCGGAAAAAATTCTGACTGCTATGGAAAACCGGCAGGTATTAGCGGTCATTGAGCAGGCCGATCTGCGTTATGCCGATGGCATCGGTGTAGTTAAAGTGATGCAGCAGCGACTGGGACGTAAAGTTGAGCGTATCCCCGGCTGTGAGCTTTGGCAGGCCTTGATGGCGCGGGCGGCAGAGTATCAGGTACCGGTGTATCTGGTGGGAGCTAAGCCTGAAGTGTTGGCACAAAGCCGTGATAAGTTATTGCAAATGGGTGTTAAGGTGGTCGGCGCGACCGATGGTTATTTTAAAGATGAAGCACAATTGCTGCAGGCGATCAAAGCCAGTGGCGCCCGCTTTGTCAGCGTGGCGATGGGATCGCCCAAGCAAGAGTTGCTGATCCAGCGCATCCGGGCAGTACATCCGGATTGTTTTTATATGGGCGTCGGTGGCACCTACGACGTCTTTACCGGCAATGTAAAACGCGCTCCGGCACTCTGGTGTAAGCTTAATCTGGAATGGGCTTACCGTTTATTGGCGCAACCAAGCCGCATTGGTCGCCAATTACGCTTATTCAGGTACCTGTGGTGGGTGCTGATTGGAAAAATTTAAGGAGCAAAGGGTGAGTGCATTACCGTTAATCAGTGTCTATATGCCTACCTATAACCGGGCTGAGATGGCGTGCCGGGCTATCGACTCGGTACTGGCGCAGGATTATCCGAACTTTGAGCTGATCGTGGTGGATGATGCGTCAAAAGATCAGACCTATGAGCAGCTGAGCTCGCGTTATGCTAACGAACCGCGGGTACGGATCCTGCGGCAAGAACAGGGGCAGGGCGCCTGCGCCGCCCGCAACAGAGCCATTAATGAGGCCCGTGGCGACTTTGTCACCGGCCTGGATGATGATGATGAGTTCTTACCACAGCGCCTCAGCAGCCTTTATGCGGCCTATGATGATCAGTTCAGCATGGTCTGTAGCGCCTATATCTGGGATTACGGTACCTTTAGCAAAACCTTGTTTGCTGATGAAGCTACGGTAAGTCTGAGTGAATTACTGGATTTACACACGCTGTCAAATCAGGCGCTGGTGCGCCGAGAGCGGATGTTAGCGCTGGGTGGTTTTGATACCGGTCTGGCGGCGTTTCAGGATTATGATATGTGGGTGCGGGTGGTCGCGGCCTATGGCCCGGCGAAGCGGATTGCCAATGCCAGCTATAAGGTGAATGTCGGGCATGAGCTCGGCCGGATCACCGATTCGCCAAAACGACTGGATGCACATCAGCAATTTGTTGCTAAACACCGGCCACTGATGAGCGAGCGTAATCTGCAGAATCAGATGTTTTACCGCTTAACGATGCAAAAGAAACCTCTGACACTGACGGAGTTTTTCCGCCAGTGCCGCTATGGTTTGCTGAACTTGAAATGGCGGTACTTTTTAAAGCATAAGTTATCGTGGTTTAGTGCGCTCCGCTTACGGTTGATGAACAAAGGTATTCGGGGCTTGCTTAAAAAATGAACTGGCAAAACCGGCTGCTTTTCGTGTCGCCGCAACTGTTGGATCGGCTGATCCTGGTGATGGCGGCACTTTTTGTGCTGGTCGACTGGCTAAATGGCCTGTTGCGTCACAGTCTGGGCAGCCTGCTGCCGCTGTCAGCAGCATTTAAAGCCCTGTTATTGGCGCTACTGTTGTGGCGCGGCTGGCAGCTGTGTCGCAGTGAGTTGCGCTTACCTTTACTTCTGCTGGTACTGATGCTACCCGGCCCTCTGTATATCAAATGGTTGACCGGTCATCCTTATTTGTTGAGCGACCTGCAACTGATAGCCAAAGCCGGCGCCATGCTATTGGCACTGGCCTACTTTGCTGCCCGCGCGAAAACGCTGCAACAAGACTACCTGCGCTATGTTGATGCTGTGGTGCTGGCAGCCTTTATGCTGTTACTGCTCAATACTGTGCTTGGTGTTGTCGGCTACGGCGGTACTGCCTATCAACCGATGGAGCAGGTCAGTCAGAAATTTCTCGGTATCAAGGGCTACTTTGTTTCTACTAACGAGCTCTCTGCCTTGTTATTAGTGTTAAGCGGCTGGTTACTTTGCCGTAGCTGGCAACGACGGCGCTGGGCCTACCCACTGATTGCACTGGCAGCTTTCTTTATCGCGGCACTTATGCTGACCAAAACCGGTTTATTTGGCATCCTGCTGTTGGTATTGCTGACGCCCCTGCTATTAATGGATAAAAGACAGTGGCAACAGGCTAAGCCTTATCTGCTGGCCGCTGGCCTGGTAGTAGTCGTACTCACCGCTTTGCTGCTCTATCATCTGACCGCCTTGCTGCAGTGGGTTGGGCTGTACGACAAGCTACAGTTTGCCTATCAACAGCGTGGACTGAGCGGCATTTTGTTATCATCGCGCGATTTTTATCTGCAACGTAACTTTGCGTTAGTTGCTGAGCACTATCCGCACTGGTTACAGGTATTAGGCGTCGGTCAGGGCGGCGTGCGTCTGCTATTGAAAAAGTACTTTATTGAATTGGATTTTTTCGATCTGCTGCTGTTTTATGGGGTGGCAGGTGCCTTATTGTTCTGCTTAAGTTTTCTGCGTCTGTTTAGTTTGCTGTGGAGTCGCATGGCAAAGAGTGAGCTGGTGTTGCCGTTAGCTTTGCTCAATCTGCTGTTATTGGCAGTGGCCTTGCTAGCCGGGCATGTCCTGACCTCGGGTATGCTATGGTTGCCCTGGGCACTGATTAACGCCGCGGTACTGGTAAATCGTGCGCCATCAGTGTTAACTACAGCCATGCCGCAGACGGTTGGCGGGGCGTCGACGCCAGCCGTTCAGCCAGATAGTGAGGCAAGATGAAGGATCTGTTAGAACCCTTTTTATATCCGCAAAACCTGTTGCTTTATGGCCTGTTGCTCGCATGTCTGCTGTATCGCAAAAAGGGCCTCTGGCTGCTGTGGGGCTTTTACTATCTGGTTGGCAATACCTATATCGCCAATCACGCCCGGCTCTGGTACCAACAGGGCATTTCCAGCGTCACAGCCCCGGCCAGCCTGTATGTGGTGCTGGGTTGTGGTGGTTCAGCGACGCAGCTACCCGCCTGTGCCAGAGCCCGGATCCAGCAACTTAACGCTGAAGTTGCACAGCCGGGGCCAGTGGCGGTATTAATCACCACCCGTTATTGCCAGCCTTATCTGGATTATCTGCAGCAGCAACTCCCTGCCGTGGTTGCTGACTGCTTTGATGCCGGTGACAATACCTATCAGGAGTTTGCCAGTCTGGCGCCACGACTGGCACAGCAGCGGCAAATTCGTTTTATCACCAGTGATTTTCATAGCTGGCGCGTTAGCCGGCTGATCGCGGAATATCAGTTGGACGCCAGCATTGGTGCGGCCAGCAGCCAGACACTGAGGCCGGTAAACTGCAGTTTAAACTGCTTTTTTACCGTCAATCTGTCAAACCTGGATTTTTACAGTAAACTGACCGCAGAGTTTAGCAGTTACGCGGTGTACAAGTTAGGCGGACGCAAGCTCACTGGTGTTTGATCTGACGCCAGCTAAGCAGGGCTAGTAATATGCCACTGATAGCGCCGTAGAGGTGGGCGTCAATCGCCACCTCAGCCGCAATTTGCGCGCTTAGCTCAGGATCTGGACCATACCACTGTTCGCTACCAACCTTGACTGCAACTCCAAGTAAAATAAGGCCACCTGAGTTGAAGCCTTGTCGGATATCGGCAGTGGCGCCATAGCAAAGTAAGCCATGTAAAATGCCGGATAAGCCGACATAAATTTCAACATCCGGAGCCAGCCAGTATAAAGCGAGGCTAGTGCTTAGCGACAGCAGTATCAGCTGCCAGCCGACCGCCATGCGACCTTCGAGTTTGCCATGCAGTAACATTAACACCATTAAACCCAGCAGATTTAGCAGTAAATGCAGCAGATTGCTGTGCAGCAGGTGGCCACTAAATAGTCGCCAGAATTCACCACTACGGATGGCTACGGCCTGATATTCCAGCAGTTGCTGATAAGACGCCGGTAAAAAATACAGCACTGTACTTAACATAAACAGGAGCAGATAGACTTTATAAGACTTTAGCGTAGTTGATAACATTGGGCGGTTGAATTTGCTGTCAGAACTGGTTAGGGTGTCAGGGCGCCATTGATTAGTAAAGTGCTTATTATGAATAAATTCACGCTTTGTTACAGCTTATTATTTTCGGCCATACTGCCATTACAAAGTGTGGCGGTAACGCCACAGGAAACCCGTGAGCCGGAAGCGGCTACGGGGCTGGTGCAACAGCAATTGACCCGTCATGCCAATGCGATGGTCGCGGCTGCGCATCCGCTGGCGGCGGAGGCGGGCAAGCGGATCCTGCAAGCCGGTGGTAGCGCTATTGACGCGGCCATTGCCACCCAGTTAATGCTTGGCCTGGTTGAACCGCAGAGCTCCGGGATTGGCGGTGGCGCCTTTATCCTGCATTTTCAGGCTGACAGTGGTCAGTTAACCAGCTTTGATGGCCGTGAAACGGCGCCTGCTGCCGCCGGCCCCTGGTTATTTGCCGAGGACGGTAAAGTATTAGGCTGGCGAGAAGCCTATGTTGGCGGTAAGTCTGTTGGCGTGCCGGGAGTGTTACGGGCGCTCGCTGATGCCCATCAACAGTTTGGTAAGTTGCCCTGGGCTGCGCTCTTTACCGATACCATCGCCGCTGCAGAGCAGGGCTTTATTGTGAATGAGCGGATGGCGAAACAACTGGCGCTGGGATGGAATCAGGGATTAAGGCAGTTGTCACCGGCAAAAGAGTTTTATTACCCGGATAATCAGCCACTGGCTGCCGGTACCCTATTAAAAAATCCCGAGTACGCGGCCTTATTGCGAAAAATTGCCAGCGAAGGTGTCAGCGCCTTTTATCAGGGCGCGAATGCAGAAGCGCTGGTGCGCACTGTCAATCAGGCTGCGGTCAATCCTGGTACTTTGACGTTACAGGATCTTGCCAATTATCAGGCCCAGCAAAAGGATGCCCTCTGCATTCCGTACCGGGTGTATCAGATCTGCTCGATGACCGCACCCAGCTCTGGTGGGGTGGCGGTACTACAAATTATGGGTATGCTGGCGCAGTTTGATTTGGCAGCGCTTAAACCTAACAGTCTGGAAGCTGTGCATCTGATCAGTCAGGCATCGCGCGCCGCCTTTGCCGATCGAGATCGTTATCTGGCTGATCCGGATTTTGCACCGGTCCCGGTGGCGGGTTTGCTGGCTGCGGAATATCTGAAGCAACGCGCGGCGTTACTAACAGGTCGTGATCAGACATTTAGCGCCGGTCAACCTGAAGGCGCCCAGCCACTGGCCAGCAGCCAGGCAGTGGAATTTCCCAATACCAGCCACTTGTCAATTGTCGATGCTACCGGCAATGCGGTCAGTATGACCACCAGTATTGAAAACGTCTTTGGCTCGGGCTTAATGGTGAATGGTTATTTGCTAAATAATCAGCTAACCGATTTTAGTTTAGAGCCTGTCGTTGACGGCGTTTTGGTAGCAAACCGGGTTGAGGGCGGTAAGAGGCCGCGCAGTTCAATGGCACCGGTGATGGTGTTTGATGCCGACAATCAACTGAAACTGGTGATAGGATCGCCAGGCGGCAGCCGGATAATTAATTATGTGGCGCAAAGTCTGGTTGCGGTTTTGGATTGGCAACTTGATGTACAACAAGCCCTGAATTTAGCCCGCTTTACCCATCGCAATGATTATCTGGCGCTGGAAGCCGGTACTGAGCTGGTAGAACTAGCGCCGGCACTGCAGGAGCTGGGTTATCAGGTACAACTGCAGGATCTGAATAGTGGTTTACACGCCATTGAGGTCAAGCCAACCCAGCTTGAAGGTGCTGCCGATCCCAGACGTGAAGGGCGGGTAGCCGGATTTTAACAAGGAATACCTTATGATACAGCAACAACAAGTGGATGCCGTACTGATCCTGAGTATGCAACGCTTTGAAAAGAAAAATGCGCTGAACTTACAGATGTACCGCGAGTTATCTGCGGCTTTGCAAAGTGCTGCGGCAAACCCGGCGATCAAGGTCGTACTGCTGCAAGGCAACGAACACTGTTTTAGCAGCGGTAATGATCTGAAAGATTTTTTATCGGCCGGCGAATTAAATCGCCAGCATCCGGTGGTGGAGTTTCTGTATACCGTCGCCGCCTTTCCCAAGCCGCTGGTGGCTGCGGTAGCAGGGTTAGCGATTGGTATCGGCACCACGGTGTTACTGCATTGTGATCTGGTTTATGCGGCGCCGGACTGCCGTTTTCAATTGCCCTTTACCCAGCTGGGGCTTTGTCCTGAGGCCGCTTCCAGTTTGTTGTTACCACAAATCGCCGGTTACCAGCGTGCGGCACAATATTTACTGTTAGGCGAGGCTTTTAGCAGTGAGCAGGCGGCAGCCTTTGGTCTGGTAAATGAGATTGTGCCTGCTGCGCAACTACTGGCGCATGCTGCCAGCAAAGCGCAAGCATTAGCGGCGTTACCAGCGCAGGCGGTACTGGTTAGCAAAGCGCTGTTAAAAGCCAATAATAAACAAACAGAACACGCGATAGCGACAGAGTTGGCCGAGTTTCAGCAGCTATTACAGAGCGACAGTTGTCAGCAACGATTACAGGCTTTCTTCAGCAGAAAATAGACAGTGGTAATCAGAACGCTGGCAGGTATTGCCAGCGTCTTGTGCTTAACGGATGCTGGTACTGAATTTATCTGCCTGCACTTCGCTGACCAACCAGCTACCACGCTGGCGGATTAATTGTACGGTACGCACTTCCTGCACCCTTTTACCATCAAACTCACCATCCAGAATTAGCTGGATATTGGCATCGTTCTGATATTGCTCGCGCAGGTTACGGCCACTGCGGTTGACATTAATTTGCACGCTATCAAAATTCATATTGTATAAGATGCGACCTGCTTGCCGGGCGGTGCCGTACGATGCCAGTAATTTTGCGTAATCTGCAGTCGCCATGCTTTTGGCTTTGTCCAAATCTTTGGCGTTATAAATAGCGTCGAAAAAGGCTTCAGCAACGCTTTCCGGGTTGCCCTGTTGTGGGCTCAGTTGAGTGTTGCCGTCGCAACCTGATAGCAGCAAAGCAGCCAATAACAGCAGGCAATATTTTTTTAGCATTATGTGTTCACCTGTAGGGGCAAGCCTGAGCCTGCAGTTTTTCGCTAGCAAAATTGTGCGACTATTTAAGCTGGGTGTAAAGTAAAAAGGCCGCTAAGGCGGCCTTTTTGGTTATACCGGCGTTAAGCCAGCATGATTAGTAACGACGACTAAGCACTAAGCTCTTGTTCACTAAACACATTTGCAAATAATGGGCTGGTCAGGTAACGCTCAGCCGCGCTGGCCAGCACTACGACAATATTCTTACCAGCATACTCTGGTAATTCCGCCAGGCGAGCGGCGGCCACAACGGCAGCACCCGAGGAAATCCCAGCCAGAATGCCTTCTTCTTTCATCAAACGGTGCGCCATGGCAATGGCGTCATCGCTGCTGACTTGCTCGACGCGGTCAATCAAATCCAATTCTAATACTGATGGGATAAAGCCGGCGCCAATACCCTGGATTTTATGCGGACCGGGCTTTAATTCTTCACCGGCTTTGGCCTGGGTAATCACCGGCGATTCCACCGGCTCCACCGCGACACTGACCAGCGGGTGATTTTTTTCCTGTTTAAAGAAACGGCTGACTCCGGTAATGGTGCCACCGGTACCGACGCCGGCGACAAAGACGTCAACCTGACCATCCAGATCATGCCAGATCTCCGGGCCTGTGGTTTCAAAGTGGATTTGTGGGTTGGCCGGGTTATCGAACTGGCCGAGGATTAAATACTTATCCGGATTAGAGGCCTGAATTTCTTTGGCTTTTTCAATAGCGCCCTTCATCCCTTTCGGGCCTTCGGTTAGCACCAGATTGGCTCCCAGTGCCTTTAACAGCTTACGGCGTTCTAAACTCATGGTCGCCGGCATGGTCAGAGTCAGTTTATAACCGCGGCTGGCGGCAACAAAGGCCAGCGCAATACCGGTATTACCCGAGGTAGGCTCTACCAGCTCTTTGTCAGCGGTTAAGATGCCACGTTTTTCGGCATCCCAAATCAGCGCCGCGCCCAAGCGGCACTTGACGCTGAAGCTGGGGTTGCGTGCTTCAATCTTGGCATAGACATTCGCGCCTTTAACCACGCGGTTTAATTTGACCAGCGGGGTGCGGCCGATCGACAATGAGTTATCTGCGTATACATTTGCCATAAAAAACTCCAGAATCAGAAGATATTGGTTATAAGAATACGCGTCTTAATAAAAAACTGAAGAAGCATTTGGCTATAAGTTATAGCGGATTGCACTTTAAGTTATGGAAGTTATAAGCTGAGGAAGTTATGTCATTTCAAAGTACTGAAAATTATATTGTCTCCGATGAATTGGCGCTGGCAGTAAATGCGGCTATGACGCTGCAAAAGCCGTTACTGTTAAAGGGCGAGCCGGGTACGGGGAAAACCCGGCTGGCGGAAGAGCTGGCCCAGAGCCTGGGTGCAGAACTGATCCAGTGGCATATCAAGTCCACAACCAAAGCCCAGCACGGCCTCTACGAGTACGACGCCGTATCGCGGTTACGTGATAGCCAGCTCGGCAGTGACAAGGTGCATGACATTGCCAACTACATTAAGCCGGGCAAGCTGTGGCAGGCCTTTACGGCACAGCAGCGGCCGGTGTTGTTAATTGATGAGATTGATAAAGCCGACATTGAATTTCCAAACGATTTATTGCACGAGTTGGATCGGATGAGCTTCTATGTGCATGAGACCGGGCAGCAGGTCAGTGCCGCGCAGCGGCCTATTGTACTGATCACCTCAAACAACGAAAAAGAGCTGCCCGATGCCTTTTTGCGCCGCTGTTTTTTTCACTATATCCGCTTTCCGGATGCCGACATTCTGCGCCAGATTGTGGCAGTGCATTTCCCGCAGATCCGCCAGCAGCTGCTTAGTACTGCGCTGGACGTCTTTTTTGAACTACGCGAGCTACCGGGGCTAAAGAAAAAGCCCTCGACGTCCGAATTACTGGATTGGTTAAAACTGTTACTGGCAGAGCAGATCCCGGCTGAAGTGTTACAGCAAAAGCAACAGCAGGGCGGCCTGATGCCGATGTTTGGTGCCCTGTTAAAAAACGAGCAGGATGTACAGCTGGTTGAAAAGCTGGCCTTTTTGGCCAAGCGGCAAGGGCGCTAAATGCTGGTTGAGTTCTTTTTTACGCTGCGCAAATATGGCCTGAAAAGCAGTATCACTGAGCTGCTGGATTTACTGCAGGCGTTGCAGCAGCAGGTGATTTTTGCTGATACCGAAGCTTTCTATCAGCTGGCCCGACTGACACTGGTCAAAGATGAAAGCCAGTACGATAAGTTTGACCGGGCTTTTGCCGAGTATTTCGAGGGCGTCGCAGCGATAGATCTGGCCAGCCTGATCCCGGATGATTGGTTAATCCCGGATATTATTCGCCAGCTCTCGGCTGAGGATAAAGCTGCCTTGCAGGGCCTTGGTAGTTTAGAAGAGTTGTTGAAGCAACTACGCGAGCGTTTGGCTGAGCAGCAGAAGCGCCATGCCGGCGGCAATAAATGGATCGGTACCGGTGGTACCTCGCCTTTTGGGGCTTACGGCTTTAATCCGGAAGGGGTGCGGATTGGTCAGCAAGGCAGTGGCGCGCGGCGCGCGGTAAAGGTGTGGGATAAACGCGAATTCAAAGATTTAGATAGCCAAAGCGAGTTGAATAACCGCAGTATTAAACTGGCACTGCGTCAGCTAAGACGCTTTGCCCGCAGCGGTGCAGCGACCGAGCTGGATCTGAACGGCACCATTCAGGCCACCTCTGAGCAGGGTGGTTTTCTGGAGCTGCGTTTTGTACCAGAGCGGCATAATGCGGTTAAGGTGCTGATGCTGTTTGATGTCGGTGGCTCGATGGATGATTATATTGAGCTGTGTCAGCAAGTCTTTGCTGCCGTGCGCACCGAGTTTAAACATCTGGAGTTTTTTTATTTTCATAACTGTGTCTACGAAGGTGTCTGGCGCAACAATCAACGCCGGCATAGTGAGCAAGTCAGTGTGCTGGATCTGATCCATACCTATGGTAGTGACTACAAACTGATTTTTGTCGGCGATGCGACTATGGGCCCCTATGAAATTGATTACCCGGGCGGCAGCGTCGAACACTGGAATCAGGAGCCGGGCCGGCTTTGGTTAGAGCGGCTGCTGGCACAGTATCCAAAAGCGGTCTGGCTGAACCCACAACCTGAGCAGTGGTGGCGGCATTATCAGTCAATCAGTATTATTAAAGACATTATGCAGCAGCGGATGCAGCCGTTAACGCTGGAAGGGTTAACCCAGGCCATCAAACTTCTCAGTTAAGCGCAATGCAAAGATGCTGTAAGGATAAAACGAAGCGAGACAGATGTTGACAGTTGAATTGGCAGTAATTTTGTTAAATGCGGTGTTGTTGCTGCTGGCCTACTTCTGGTAGTATCCCAGAGTAGCTGGCGCTGATCTGCGTAAAGTGGCGGTATTTGATACCCTGATAACGCTGCTGGCGTTGTTGATTGTCGGTTCCCGCTTCTGGGGCACGGAGCAAGCTTTTGAACTCTTTGGTTTTAATAGCAATTGGTTCTGGTTTACTCTGGTGACTTATCTGATCCTGGAAATGCCGCTGGCCATCTGGTATTTCCGCCGCTATGGCCCACCGCGCTAGCGGCCTATTCCGGTTCGGCTTGTTGTCTGGCGCGACGTAGCGCCGCTTCGTCACTGGCCGCCTGAATTTCACTGAGGATAGCCTCAAGATCGACAGCACCTTGCTGCTCGTTGTAGCAGCCGGTTAAGGCTTGCCTGGGGTCGAGATTGCCGGCTTCAAATAAGGCCCAGATTTCATCGGCATAGCGGGTTGCCGCCAACTCCGGCGCAAAGCGGGCATAGTAGGCGGTAATATTGTCGACATCGCGTTTCAGCATCCAGCGCGCATTATTATTGGCCGCGGCATCCGCCGCCTGGGGTAAGTCGATAATTACCGGCCCCTCGCTGCCTTGCAGCACATTAAACTCAGACAGATCGCCATGCACCAGGCCTACTGCCAACATCTGCAGTATGGCTTGCATCATCTGATGATGGTCTTGCCGTGCCTGTTCTGCCGTTAAGCTGATGTCATTTAAGCGTGGGGCGACATCGCCTTCGGCATCGACTACCAGTTCCATCAGCAGCACGCCATCATAGCAACCGTAAGGTGTCGGCACCCGGACACCGGCAGCGGCCAATTTAAACAGAGCATCGACTTCAGCCGATTGCCAGCTTTCTTCAGCCTGCTCACGGCCAAACCCTGAGCCTTTTTCCATCGCTCTGGCGCGACGCGAGTTTCTGACTTTACGGCCTTCCTGATATTGGGCTGCTTTTTTAAAGCTGCGCTGGCGCGCGTCTTTGTAGACTTTAGCACAGCAGATCCGCCCGGCGCTTTGCACGACATAGACGGACGCCTCTTTGCCACTCATTAAGGCATAATGCACTTCATCAATTAAGCCTTCCTCCAGCAGAGGGTGTAAGCGGACTGGCGTTCTCATAATGTGGCCTTAACAGAGTGGAGGGTAGTCAGACCGGCAGCGAAGTGCGGTCTGAGCACCATTTGAGTTTTGCGCTTAGAGTTCAAGCTTATAGTTCAAGATAGTGCGGCCAGCCCAGTAGTGGGCTTTGCAGGCCTTGTTTGTGTTCAAACGCATCCAGCTTTTCCGGGCTGGCATCGGTTTGTTGCAATTTTTGATAGTCGCGGCAAAAGTGTAGGGTACGCAGGAGCGCCGGAATAAAATGCTGGCCCAGATCAGCGCGGATCGCCTCGGCGTTAGCCTTGGGTAAGGCCGATAGCACTGCTTCGGTTTGTAGGCTAAGGTAGGTATCATTAAACCAGTGCTCAGCCAGGTTGATTTGTCGCAGGCGTTTTTTCAGATCCTGCTTTACTTTGTCGCCACTACAGAGTGCGCGGTACAGCACGATTTCGGCCAGCACTTCTTCCAGACTAAAGTGTTCAAACTCGTCAAAAACCTGCTGCTGGTAAAAGTGTTGCCGTAACAGTTGCATCGCCTGATGCCGGTGATGTTCAGTCAGGGCTTGCTGATAAGCTTGCCAACCTGGCCAGTCTTCAGCATCCGGCGGCGAGGAAACTTGCTGTAATAGCTGTTCATCGACGTCGCCATATAACGAGGTCTTGCCTGGTACTTTCTTGCTGACCAGACTTAACATCGACCAGCCTTTTTGAAAGGGCTTAACCACACCCTCCGGGCTTAACAGCAGATCTATCGCCTGTCTGGCGTCCCCATCTGACAAGGCCTGCAGGCCCAAACTGGTGATACCAATCACATCGTGTGCGGCCTGTTCTAACAGATGCATCTTGTACTTATTGTAGAATTTATCTGCAAACTTCAGGCTCATCAGCACCGCTTTGCTTTTGATCTGTTGCAGCTGTTCGGCACTGAGTTGTTGCTCAGCGCGTGCTAAGGTCAGGACCTGGCTTAAAAATGGGCCGGCACCCTGCTCACGTACTACTAACTGCATTGAAAAGTCCTTTAATCCAGAAAACTGAACATATCGTCGACTTCGGCAAACTCATCTTCGACCTTGTTCTTTTCTTTCGCCTGCATCACCAGTTCAGTGGCAAATTTGCTGATGATGGCTTCCCAGCCCGATTTTTCATCGCGGATCAAGGCTTTGATCGAGGTTTCAACCTTAGGGGTCAGTTGCCGGATCAGCGCCAGTAAACTTTTCGGATCATCATAGCCAATATTGTGCGCATCTTCCGCTAGTTGCCGCTCGGTATAGCTTTCGGCTTCTTCCAGATGTTCCTCATCTTCGTACAGCTTATCTTCCCAGTAGTTTTCATACTCAAGAATTTCACCGCGATAGATCTCAATAAAGGGGATCGACAGATAAAACAGACCCGCCGGATCTTCGGCTATGCATTCCAGAATTTCTGCCTGTTTTTCTTCGTTGTCCTGAGTGCGGATCAGGTAGGTCAAAAAGTCGAAGGTATGCTGCTTCAGTTCTTCGGCATTATTTTTGATTTTCTCTTCCCAATACAGCGGTTGCTGGCAGACGATGTCGCGGATTTTCTCTGGCGTCATTAACTCGGAAATAATCGAAGGGAACGACAGATCATGCTGGCTGTTAATTTGCGTCAGGGTCACGATATCAATTTGTTCAATGACCTCGGACAGCTGCTCATCGCTCATGGTATTGGCAATGATCTCGAAGCGTTCGCTGGCTTGTTTCGGCTCCACCAGCGCCAGTTGTTTAATTTCATCAGCCGCGATTTTAATCAGCTCAGTACTCATTATTAGCCCTCGTGCTTAAAGCGGATTTCATCGTATTGATCGTCGTAGCCTTCTTCATCGCTATCCTCATCATCGGCATAGGGATCATCATAATCCGCCATATCCTCATCATTTTCATCGTCTTGATAGTCGTCGGCTTGGTCGGTGTCTCGCGATTTGGCAGGTAAAGGCTTATCCTGGCTAAGTAAATACAGCGCAGCGCAGGCCTCAATTAAGACGCTTTCTGAGTAGGCCCGAATGGCTTTAACTAAAGCCAGATCGGCATTATTAAAGGCAACTGAGATTTTAAATTCGTCCCAGGACGGCACCTTGCCGCTGCTGAGCCATTGCTGCCATTTGAGCTTAGCGGCGCTCGGGAACTGCACCCGGCCAAACAGTGCCATCGGCAGGTATTCCGGTACCGACTCCAGCATTTGGGGATCGGCCAGCAATACGGCTTTCATTTTGTTGGTAAATTGTTCCAACGCTTTCGGCTGCTCGGGATCGATATAGGAGTCCATATTTTCCCGGGCATCGGTTGTTAGCTGTTTAATTTTCGCCAGATTAAGTTTGGTCGCCATCTTGGTCTCACGCGTAATATTCGTCCCACAGCTCGCGCATTGCCGCGGCCGGATCATTCACAATAACGTTGTTAAAGTCTTTTAAAAAGGCACTGCGCTGTTTCGGATCGGACAGCACCTCGTAAGCGGTTTTTACCTGCTGTAGCTGTGTCGCGGCCCGTTGTTGTTCATCTTCCGACAAACCATGCAGTTTATCCGGATGATATTTATTGGCCAGCCGCCGGTAAGCTTTTTTGATGTCTTCGTCACTGGCATTCGTTTTTACGCCCAGGATCCGAAAATGATTTTGCATCGCTGTGGTTCCTCAGATCGCTAACGGTTAAGCGCCTTGCGTCGCTAATCTGTCGCGCAGCTATGATAAAGGGCTGATCATAGCAGATTGCACTGCTCAGCACATAGCAGGAGTTTTTTTAAATCGCCCCCTTGTTTATCGCCGGGCGCACCGTCATCATAAGCAGCATAACTGCAATCTGCTGCAGTTGTTGTCGTTGGCGGGAAGTGATGCGCTGGTTCAGTGGTTTAGCCATTTTGTTGTACCTGAGTTTATTGTGCACGCCACAAGGCTTTGTGGTGCACGATTTACGTCTGGCACCACTGGCCGATCAGCAACTGACAGCTGTTACCGCCAAACCACATAGCCTAAATGAGCGCACTCTGGCTGCGGATGACAATGATGACGTTGTCAGCGGTGGCGAAAACGTCGCCCCGGCTGTTACCGCACCGCCGGTAGTCACTGCCTTACCTGCTTTTGCTGCTGCCGGCTTTTATCGGTACTTCAGCGCCCGTGGCCCGCCACAACCCTAATCCCAATCGTTAAGTATCTATATTGGGCGCCCTCTGGGTTTGCCTGTGTTTGGGTTTATGGTAATGGAGCTGTTATGCAGCTATTTCGTAATGATCTGTCGATCAATTTTATGCGTTGGCGTTGGCTGGCCGTGGTGCTGTCCAGCCTTTTAGTGGTGTTGTCTTTAGTGTTATTACTGACCCGCGGTTTGAACTGGGGATTGGATTTTACCGGTGGTACTGTGCTGGAGCTTAGTTTCGCGCAGGCGGCCAACCTCGATCTTCTGCGGCAACAGCTGACGCAGGCCGGCTATGCAGAGGCGGTAGTGCAGTTTTTTGGCAGTACCCATGATGTGTTGGTGCGGTTGCCTTCAGAGGCGGGCGCAGTGCAACAGCAAGTCGGGGAGCAGGTGTTTCGTGCCTTACAGGCGCAGAGTGAGGTGGCAATGACACTGAGCCGGGTCGAGTTTGTCGGGCCGAGCGTCGGTGAAGAACTAAAACAGGATGGTGGGCTGGCAGTACTGGTTGCCTTACTGGGGATCCTGGTTTACGTTGGTTTTCGTTTTGAATGGCGTTTATCCTTGGGTGCGGTATTGGCGCTGGCACATGATGTGATTTTAACGCTGGGCTTGTTTTCACTGCTGCAAATTGAATTTGATTTAACGGTACTGGCAGCCATTCTGGCGTTAATTGGTTACTCGATTAACGATACGATTGTGGTGTTTGACCGGGTACGCGAAATGTTCCGTAAGCTGCGGGATGAAAGCGTATTAGAAACGGTCAATCAGGCCATTACCTCCACCCTAAACCGCACCGTGATCACCTCGGCGACCACTATGCTAGTGCTATTTGTACTGTATTTTAAAGGCGGTGCTTTAATCCATGGCTTTGCCACTGCACTGCTGTTTGGTATTGCTGTGGGAACCTACTCTTCCGTTTATGTTGCCAGCTCGGTGGCAGTGTTACTGGGGCTGAGTCGTGAAGACTTGATGCCACCGAAGCCGGTTGAAACGGAAGAAGGTGAGCCTTTAGTCTAATTAAACCAGCGTGGGTCAATAGCCAGCTTGAAGATTAGCGGTGAGAACTGCTGAAACGCCGCAGCATTATCCGGACATTTAATATTCTCCGGATAATGCCGCTGCCATGGATCATTGACGAGCGCCACCTGATCACCTACCACGGCAACACCCTCGATCGAGGTATTAGCCAGCGGCTCATAGGGCGGGCAACTGCTGTTTGGACGGGTAGGCGCGTAAAAGCGCAGTGGAACCACCTTTGCCGGTTGCTGCCGGCTTAAATCTAGCACCCAGAGCTGATCATCATTGCGTGCCGCGGCCAGCAGATAGCCGGGATGCCCCTCTTTTCTGGCCGGCAGAAAGTCCAGACCATTGATCGGGTGATCTTTGGCATCCGGTACCGGCAGCGGCAACTTGAGATCGGCAACCTGAACAAACTCATCGCTGAGCCAGAAATCGTCGCTATAGGGCGTGACAAAGAGCATCGGCGCATTGGCCTGATTTTTCTCCAGCGCCAGATACAGGTTACGCTGATTATCAAACGTCAGGCCTTCAATGCCATCATTTGGGAAGTTACCAACCTGAGCTGCTGCCGGGAACTGTACTGGCCGCACCGCGACGACCTCGGCAAAGCTTAAGGCTTTATCGGTTCGGATTTTTACCAGTAAGGTCGGATAGGCGGTGGAATGGGTAACGCCGAAGCGCCGGGCGCAATTTGCGGTTAACTGAAATTTGCTGGAGTCTTCGGTGACGCTGATTAGCGTGCTGTCGTCCAGGCGATCCCAGGTCAGGGATTCCCAGTCCGGGTTGCCGGCTAACAGCCCGGCAAAGCAGCTCTGTTTTAGCGCCGGGTTGACGCTAATGGCGAGCGGGGGCGCGACTAGCTGCCCGGTTGCCGGATTGATCCTTAGCAGCTTGTTTCTAAGTGCAGGGGTCGCGCTATTATCGCCAATATGCACCAGTTCACCATGGCGGTAGGTTAACCCTGAGCTTTGTGGGTCGGGTACTGTCTGGCCATTGACATCGGTAAGCCATTGGCCGGCGAGATGCTGTTCGGTTAACCATAGCGCCGGTGTATCTGCGGCGACAGCAAGACTGCCAGCAAGGTTTAGAGTACAGCCAGCGGCGAAAAGTAAAGATGTAACAGCGCGTTTCATTAGCGAATAGTCCTGAAATAAAAAGCGTATTCTGCCAGTGTCGGATGACAATTCAAGTTTTGCTGCGCTACGGGCAACAAAAAACCCGGCGGACCGGGTTGAGTTTGTTAGTGCTTGGCTTTCGCTGCGCTATGCTTTGTCAGCGCTTGGCTGCGTCTACACTTGGCTGTGCGGTTAATAACCCTGAGCGTGCACATCGCGCACAGCACGACCAGACGGATCCGTCAGCTCGGCCATTTTGGCATCCCAGGCCAGGGCTTCCGGCGTCGAGCAGGCAACGGATTTACCACCTGGTACACAGGCAATAGCGCCAGCATGTGGGAAGTGCTCTTCAAAGATCACCCGATAGTAATAGGCTTCTTTGCTGTCCGGCGTATTGACCGGGAAGCGGAAGGCGGCAGTCGCCATCTGCTGATCACTGATCTCTTTCGCGGCATGGGCTTTTAAGCTGTCGATCCAGTTATAGCCAACGCCATCTGAGAATTGCTCTTTCTGACGCCACAGGATCTCATTCGGTAGCAAACCATCGAAAGCCTGACGCAGGATATGCTTTTCCATCTTACCGCCACCGCACATCTTCGCTTGCGGGTTTAAACGCATCGCCACGTCCATAAATTCCTTATCCAGGAAGGGTACCCGGGCTTCAATACCCCAGGCTGACATGGCTTTGTTGGCGCGGTTACAGTCGAACATATGTAAGCGCTCCAGCTTACGCAGCGTCTCTTCGTGGAACTCTTTGGCGTTGGGCGCCTTATGGAAATACAGATAGCCGCCGAAGATTTCATCCGAGCCTTCGCCCGATAGCACCATCTTAATGCCCATGGCTTTGATTTTCCGTGCCATCAGATACATCGGGGTCGAGGCACGGATGGTGGTAACGTCATAGGTTTCTAAATGATAAATCACATCACGCAGCGCATCTAAGGCTTCCTGTACACTAAAATGGATGGTGTGATGCACAGTACCGATGGCGTCCGCGACCTTTTGTGCGGCCGCCAGATCCGGTGAGCCGGGCAAGCCAACGGCAAAAGAGTGCAGCCGTGGCCACCAGGCTTCACTTTGATCATCATCTTCCACCCGGCGCTTGGCAAACTGCTGGGCAATTGCCGAGATCAGCGATGAATCCAGACCACCGGATAACAGCACACCATAGGGCACGTCTGACATCAGGTGGGTTTTAACACTGTGTTCTAGCGCGGCTTTTAACTCCGCCTCGCTGGCCAGGTTATCTTTTACCGCGTCAAACTGCATCCAGTCGCGCTGGTAGTATTTACGTAGCTCGCCAATTTTGCTGTCAAAGTAATGACCCGGTGGGAATTCTTTAATTTGCTTGCACACCGGCACCAGCGCCTTTAATTCTGACGCCACAAACAGTTGACCATGCTCGTCATAGCCATAGTACAGCGGAATAATACCGATATGGTCACGGGCGATCAGGTAGCGGTCTTGTTCGGCGTCGTACAGCACAAACGCGAACATACCATGCAGGCTGTCGATAAACTCAGCGCCGTGCTCTAAATACAGCGGTAGAATGACCTCACAATCCGACTTGGTTTTAAACGGATAGGGCGTGGCCAGATTTTTTTCCAGTTGTTTGTGATTGTAGATCTCACCATTCACTGCCAGAATGTGATTTCGATTATCATTAATGAGGGGTTGGGCACCATTTTCAGTATCTACGATGGCCAGGCGCTCGTGCACCAGAATGGCATTGTCGTTATTCCAGATCCCGGACCAATCCGGGCCACGATGACGTAATAACTTAGATAACTGCAGCGCCTGCTGGCGCAATGCTTTAACATCGGTTCTGATGTCAAGCACCCCAAATATCGAACACATGATAACCTCTGATAATCAAATTAAATAACACATAGTTTGGCAGTATGTACGTCTATACGTACCCCCTGACTGTGCCATGCCCGCTTAAAATTGCAAGTGCTTTTTGGGCTGCTGGGCGAAATTTATCACTGCTCCGATTACTGAAAGTCAATAATGCTGAAAAATTCATCAAAAAGCCGTTTTACCCCACCTGCCGACTGGTCTGCCGCCTTACTAACGGCCAATCCCATTTTTACTGATTTGGTGGCGCGTTTTCCTCTGCAAAACCAGAGTCAGTGGCCCGAACCGGCTCAGCTTAACCACTGGCGGAGTAACACCGACTTTAGCTTTGTTGAAAATGCGCTATTGGAGCAGGATGGCCGTTACTATGAAGATTTTATTTTCGCCACCCGGCAAATCCCGACCCGGGCAGCAAACTGGCATGACTTTTTTGGGGCGCTGATTTGGTGTTTGTTGCCCCGCAGTAAGGCGCTGTTAAACCAAATGCATATCGCGGAGATCGCCCAGTATGGCCAGAAACAACGCACGCCGCTGCGCAATAAGCTGACGTTATTTGATGAGTGCGGTGTGGTGCTTTGTCTGGAACCCTCAGCGGTGGCACATGCTGGCTTACTGCGCGATCACCAGTGGCAACAAAGCTTTTGGCTGCAGCGGGCTGACTGGTGGCAGGGGGTGCGGCCGCTGATTTTTGGCCATGCCATTTATGAAATGGCAGCAGTGCCTTTTATCGGTTTAACTGCCAAAGCACTATTTATCGAGGTGCCAACGGGCTTTAGCCAGTGGTCTTTAACAGATGCTTACACTTTTCTCGATGAAAAGCTGCTGCTGCAAATTGCTAACAATCACTTACTGCTTGATAATCTGCAGCTAACACCGCTACCCTTGCTGGGGGTACCGGGTTGGTACGCCGCAAATCAACAGGCGGAGTTTTATGCAAATACGGATTATTTTCGTCCACGTAGAAGGCCATAACAGGACAGGCAGATGATTGAAATAAAAAATCTGGCCAAGGCATTTGCCCTTGGTAAAGGCAGCAAACTTTCAGATACCGAAAAGCAGGATGTACGCTATGCCGACAAGGAATTCCGCTCAGTACGTGATGTCAGTTTTCACTGTGGGCAGGGTGAAGTATTGGGTCTATTAGGCCCTAATGGCGCCGGTAAAACCACCACCCTGCGCATGCTCTCTACGGCGTTGAAACCGGATGCCGGCTCGGTACTGATTAACGGTGTCGATGTGCTGCGCGAGCCGGTTAAAGCGCGCAAACAAATTGGTTTTTTATCGGCTGATACCGGTCTGTACGGTAAGCTGAGTGCCTATGAAAATATTGCCTATTTCGGCCGACTGCACGGCATGAAGGAGGCCGCTTTAAAGCAACGGATTGATGAGCTGTTCACCATGCTGAATATGCATGACTTCGCCAGCCGTCGTGCCGACAATATGTCGACCGGTATGAAACAAAAAACTGCTATTGCCCGCGCGGTGGTGCACTCGCCGAAGGTGGTGATCCTGGACGAACCCACCACCGGCCTGGATATTATGACGGTACAGACGGTACTGGATTTTATTAAAGGCTTAAAACAGGTCGGTACCCCGGTGATTTTCTCTACGCACCATCTGGATGAAGTGGCCAGCTTATGTGACCGGGTGGTAGTGATTGATAAAGGGATCAGTGCGTTTTCCGGTGATCTGGCGGAGTTTAAAGCCCTGGCACCGACCGGTGATTTGCGTGACGCCTTTTTAGCTGTGTTAAAACAACAATCCAATGAGCAAGGAGCAGCCTGATGTGGCAGGTTTATTTAAAAGAATTAACTGAACTGATGCGTGATCGCAAAACCCTGATTTTTGTGATCTTACTGCCAATTTTTATTTTCCCGGTGATTTTCGGTGTGATGGGGTTGGTGCTATCGTCGACCACGGCCAAAGCGATGCAGGAGCAACACAAGTATGTGATTGTAAATGGGGACCAAGCGCCGGAATTTGCCGAAGCCTTGTTTTACCATAAGAATTTTAAACGGGTTGAGTCTACGCTGACTGCGCCTGAGGAGCTGATAGCCGCTATCCGCGCCGGCGAATTTGCCGTGGCGGTAGTGATCCCGGATGATTTTCAGGCCAAGCAAAGCGCGGTAGAACAAAGCCAGTGGCAACTGATTTATAATCAGTCCAGTCAGCTGGATTTTATGTCGCGGTACTTTAATGAATTACTGGAAAACTATACCGGCCAGTTACAACGTCAGTCTTTATCAGCGCTGGGGGTTGATCCGGTAAAACTGACTGCTATTTTAAAACCGGTGTCGGTACAGAAAGTCGATACTGCTGATAAACGCGAAAATATCGGTGAGAAGTTTGGTGCGCTGATCGCCTATATCCTGATCCCGCTGTGTTTGCTGGGCGCTTCCTATCCGGCCATTGATATGGGCGCCGGTGAAAAAGAGCGCGGTACCCTGGAAACGCTGTTGATCTGTCCGGTTAGCCGCTCGGCCATTGTACTGGGTAAATTCTTAACGGTATTAACTACCGGTCTGGCTGGCGCGCTGATTACCGTCGCCAGCTTCGGGATCTGGGGTGCAGTTATCGGTTCCTTTGCCGGTTTTGCCGTGGTACAGGAGGCAATGGGAGCGATCGCGACCGTCGAGCTGCTGCTGATCTTCCTGATGATCGTGCCCACCTCAGCCATTTTTGCCTCTTTGTTGTTGGCGATCTCTATTTACGCCAAAACCTTTAAAGAAGCGCAAAACTATATGAGCCCGTTGTCAATTCTGATGTTTGTGCCGCTGGCTGCCGCCATGATGCCAGGGGTAGAGCTGACCACCAAGACCGCGATGATCCCGGTGATGAATGTGGCACTGGCCATTAAAGAGCTGATTAAGGGCACCGCCGATGGCAGTATGATTGCGCTGATTTTCGGAGCGACAGTGGCGTTGGCCGCTGCCTTGATTGCGTTCTGTGTGCACTGGTTCCAACAGGAAAAGGTGCTGTTCCGGTAACAGTAGACTTTTTATCCATCAGCATCAAAAAAGCTATTGATAACGATTCGCAATAATATTATTATGGCGCAGTTTTCTGAGAAGAGGCTGCGCCATGTTTGTTTGTATTTGCAAAGCGGTAACGGATAAAGCGATTAAGCAAGCTATTGCCGGCGGTGCCGAAACGATGCGTGAGTTAAAAGCAGAGTTAGGTGTCGGTAGTCAATGTGGCAAATGCGTCTGTCAGGCGCAGCAGATCCTGCATAATGAGCTGGTAAAACAGCAACAATTAATCGACAGTCTGGCCAAGCCAGCTGCGTAAGTATGAATTAATCTGCAATCCCCACCTTTTGCTTATTTTCATTACAACCAAACAACGCCATAATAAGCCCTGATTTTTATCAGGGTTTATCGTTTTGGCATTTTGCTGGCCGGCGGCACTTTGACAGTTAGGAGTTGGGAAATGGATCAGATCAAACAGGTTGCCATTGTTGGCGGCGTGCATGGGAACGAATTCTCTGGCATTTACCTGGTAAAGCAGTATCAGCAACAACCTGAGCAAATTACTCGCAGTAGCTTTACTACCGAAACCGTTTGGGCTAACCCGGAAGCGCACTACGCCAACAAACGCTACCTGCACAGTGATTTAAATCGTCAATTTAAAACCGTCGATCTGGCGAATCCTGACCTGAGTAATTACGAACAAAGCCGTGCCAAGGTGCTGAACGCGCAACTGGGGCCAAAAGGCAATGCCCGCATTGATCTGCTGATTGACCTGCATAATACCACCAGCAATATGGGCGCCTGCCTAATCCTGACGCAAGCCGGCCCCTTTTATAATAAGCTGGCTGCCTACGTCAAAATGAAAATGCCGGAAGCCATTATCTCGCGTGATGAAGATCATTTTGCTGCTGAAGATCATGCACTGATGTGTACCTTGGGTCGCTATGGTGTGCTGGTAGAAGTGGGACCACAGCCACAGTCGGTATTACGACAAGACGTGCTGGAGCTGATGCATCGGATGACGCAGCATATTTTGGATTTTGTCGAGCTGTACAATAACGATGCGTTGCCGGTACTGCCAAAACAAACCGAAGCTTTCCGCTACTTGCACAGTATCAAGTTACCCATGAACGAACGTGGTGAGCGTATTGGCATGGTACATAAAAATGTGCAGGATCGGGATTATCAGCCGATCCATCCGGGAGACCCATTGTTTACCTTATTTGACGGTACCGTCGTTCCCTATCAGGGAGAGACGGTGGTGTATCCGACTTTTATCAATGAAGCCGCTTATTATGATAATAATCTGGCTATGTCATTAAATGAGAAAGTCCTGATTGAATTGTAAGGATGTTTGGCTGTAAGCCATGCTTGGCAGTCAAAAGCTGAAATAACCATAACAGGAAGTTAACTCAGATGTCATTGCGTTACCGGGTGTTGTTACTGGCGTTGTTGTTGTCAGGTTTTGCTGTGTCGGCTGCTGAAAAGTGCAAGCAAGAGCAGTGTCACAATACGGTGGTCTTTATCACAGAGCACAGTATGCCCGGCACTTACCTGAACGAGCAGGGCGTACCGGCCGGTGTCATGGTTGAGCTGGTACAGGAGCTCAGTCGCAGGATGCAGCAACAGGGAGCGTATTTTTTAATGCCCTGGGCGCGAGCCATGCAGCGAGCGCAACAAACCCCAAGATCGGTGTTGTTTGAAACGGTGCGTAATCCGGAGCGCGAAGCCTTGTTCAAATGGGTGGGGCCGGTTAAATTTTTCGATATGCAGCTTTATGGCCCGGCTGAGCTCGCTGGTTTAAGTATCAGTGCCGCTGAACTCAGCCACCGCTATGTTGCTTGTGGTTATCGCGGTGCTTCTTATCAACAAGCTTTAGAAAGCATGGGCTTTAACGAAGGCCAAAATCTGGTTCTAATGTCACGAGCCGGCGATTGTGTGCAAATGTTACGCCTGGGGCGGGCTGAGCTGACCCCACTTAACGTGCTGCGCCATGGACCACGTTTTACGCAGGCCGGGCTGAATCTGGTGCCATTACAGCCGATTAGCGAAGTATCGCTTTATCTGGCATTTTCTTTGGATTTTTCGGACGCTGAAATTGCGCTATGGCAGCAACAACTCGATCTAATGTTCAATGATGGTACGGTACGCAAGTTGTATCAGGACACTTTTTCAGATGAATTGATTCAGCGTTTAGAGCGCGCGGCGCAACTCAGAATTGCAATACAGCAAACCGGGGCAGAGCGTGCTCCGTCAATAGAGGCCGCGCCTGGCCAGGAGCCATAAGCGCGGCTGCTAAGTTTACAGTTGCTGGTAACTGGCTTTTTTCTGAATTAACTCAATCGCATAATTATCCGGATCCCGGACAAAAGCAATCTCGGTCGTACCACCTTTAACTGGCCCGGGTTCCCGGCTGATGACGCCGCCCTTGGCGCGGATTTTGTCGCAGGCGTCGTACACGTTTTCCACCTCCAGCGCAATATGGCCAAAGGCTGAGCCTAAATCATAACTGTCTACACCCCAGTTATAAGTCAGTTCCAGTACAGCGTTACTGCTCTCATCACCATAACCGACGAAGGCCAGCGTATATTTATATTCCGGGTTTTCCGATTGCCGCAGCAATTTCATTCCTAATACTTCGGTATAAAAGGCGATGGATTTTTCCAGGTTACCAACCCGTAACATCGTATGTAGAATGCGCATTTTTTACTCCTATTCGGTTTTCGTTTTGAACTCGCAAAGGTCTTCAATCAGGCATGAGCCGCACTTAGGTTTACGGGCGACACAGGTGTAACGGCCATGCAGAATTAACCAGTGGTGGACATCCAGTTTAAACTCGGCGGGTACCACTTTTAGCAGTTTTTGTTCCACCTCATCGACATTCTTACCCGGCGCCAGTTTGGTACGGTTAGATACCCGAAAGATATGGGTATCGACCGCTATTGTCGGCCAGCGAAAGGCGGTATTCAGTACCACATTAGCCGTCTTACGGCCGACACCCGGCAGTGCCTCCAGTGCCTCGCGTTCCTCGGGCACTTCGCCATTGTGCTGCTCGACCAGGATGCGGCAGGTTTTAATCACATTCTCAGCCTTAGTATTAAACAGGCCAATAGTTTTAATATAGTCTTTTACGCCATCTACGCCCAGTGCCAGCATCGCGGCCGGCGTACGTGCGACCGGAAACAGTTTACGGGTGGCTTTATTAACGCCCACATCAGTGGCCTGCGCTGAAAGCAGGACCGCAATCAGTAACTCATAAGGTGAGCTGTATTCGAGCTCGGTAGTCGGGTTTGGATTGGCCGCACGCAGGCGGCTTAGCATAGCAATACGTTTGTTTTTATTCATGCGTTGTTTGTCTTATTGCACCGAGCCGGTAACCCGGGCGCGGGCAATACTGCCTTTTTCAATGATCTGCCGCTTAGCCAGGCGCTGGTCAATACTGTTCTTTAACGCAATCAGCAGCCCCATACCAATAAAGGCGCCTGGCGGCAGCATCGCCAGTAAGAAATGATTGTCGCTGTGAAATACTTCAATTCGCAGTACTCTGGCCCAGTCGCCCAACAATAGCTCAGCACCGTCAAACAAGGTGCCCTGACCCAGCAGCTCGCGCATGCCGCCTAACACCAGTAACACCAGTAAAAAGCCCAGCCCCATCATCAGCGCATCAATAGCGGACGGTAACACCGGGTTTTTCGACGCAAAGGCTTCGGCGCGGCCGATAATGGCGCAGTTGGTAACAATCAGAGGAATAAAGATCCCCAGTGATTGATAAAGCCCGAAGGTAAAGGCGTTCATCAGCAGCTGCACCACTGTCACAAAGCTGGCAATAATCAGTACGAAAATTGGGATCCGGATTTCATTAGGTACGTGTTGGCGTACCAGAGATACCACGATATTCGAACCGAGTAACACCAGTAGCGTTGCCAGGCCCAGCCCCAGCGCATTGGTCAGGGTACCTGTTACCGCCAACAGTGGGCAGAGCCCGAGTAACTGCACCAGGCCAGGGTTATTTTTCCATAGCCCCTGCAGGCTAAGCTCTTTAAATTGACTCATGGCATGATCTCACAATTTGCCGTGGCGTCTGCCAGTTCCGGGTGTTGTTGCACGAAGCGGGCGGTGCGATAGATGGCATTGATCACCGCTCGGGGGGTAATGGTCGCGCCGGTAAACTGGTCAAAGTCACCGCCATCTTTTTTTACCGCCCAACGTTTGGCATCGGCCTCGGTTGCGCTCTGGCCGCTAAAGGCATAAATCCAATTATTTCGGCGGCTCTCAATTTTATCACCCAGCCCCGGTGTTTCCTGATGGTTCAGTACCCGGCTGCCCAATACTTCGCCGCCAGGCGTTACTGCAACCAATAAATCGATATTGCCGCTGTAACCGTCCGGTGCTGTCGTTTCGACAATAAAGGCTTTTAGCTGTTGCTGAACGCGCCAACGGTATACCGCCTGAGCTGTGCTGCGCCCCAGCGCCTCAGGTGCCGTTACCTGGACACAATCGGCCAGTAGGGTGCGGACATCGGCTGGCTCGGGCAACACCTCCTGCAGGGTATTCATCCGGCTTAACAGCTGTTGTTCGGCAATGCGCTCTGCCGTGAGCTGATTTATGGTACCAAGAATAGCGACACAAAGCAGGGCGACCAGTGCCAGGATCAGGGCATTTTTACTGATAAAGCGGATCATTTCAGGTTCCGTTTTGCTTTGTGGCCATAGGTGCGGGGCCGGGTATAATAATCAATCAAGGGGACGCTCATATTGGCCAGCAGCACTGCGAAGGCAAAGGCATCCGGATACCCGCCATAGCTACGGATCAGGTAGACCAACAGACCAATTAAAGCGCCATACCAGAGGCGGCCTTTATCGGTAGTAGAGGCTGAAACCGGATCGGTGGCAATAAAAAAAGCCGCCAGCATAGTCGCGCCGCTAAACAGATGGAATAGCGGGCTTGGGCTGGCACCGGCTGAACCCAGCCAGAATAACAGCGAAGGCACGGCCAGACCTGCCAGCACGGCTGCAGGAATACGCCAACTGATCACCTTTTGTTGGATCAGTAGCAGTCCGCCCAGTAAGTACGCCAGATTCACCCATAACCAGCCGGCACCGGCAAAGCTATAAAATACCGGCCGTTGTAAGCTTTCTGCCAGCGTCATCCCGGCCGCCAGATCCTGACGCAAACTATCCAGCGGCGTCGCTTGTGTACTGCCATCAACGCCTTGTTGTAGCTGCGACAAACTAAAGCCACTGCAGCTGTACTCGGTAAATACCATACAAAACGCATCGAGCGGGCTGAGCGCGACCGGCTGTAAACTGACCGACGGCAGCCATTGCGTCATCTGTACCGGAAAAGAAATAAGCAGCATGACATAGGCGGCCATCGCTGGATTAAACAGATTGTTACCCAAGCCGCCATACAGCTGTTTCACCATCACAATCGCAAAGGCCGTACCTATCACAATCAGCCACCAGGGCGCATAGGGCGGTATTGCGATCGCCAGCAGTACCGCGGTTACCAGGGCACTATGATCAAGCAGGCGCGGCAATACCGCTTTCTGGCGCAACCGGAGGATCAGGGCTTCGCAAAGCCAGGCGGTACAAATAGCCAGCAGCAGTTGCACCAGCACACCGTAGCCGAAAAAGACTGCCTGTACTGCTATACCGGGCAGGGCAGCCAGCGCCACCCATTGCATCAGACTGCTGGTGGTGCGTTGGTTATGGTGGTGTGGTGAGCTGGCTATTTTAAAGCTCATTCTGTTTTACTCTCTTCACTGTCTCGTTGTTCACTGAGCTGTTGCTCAGTAGTCTGGTGCTCAGTACTCTGCTGCGCTTTGCGGGCTTTGGCGCGGGCCAGGGCGGCGGCGACTGCGGCTTTGCGCGGGTCGTCATTGCCGGCAGTGTCAGGCTGTATCCCAGTATCAGGCGCCAGGCTTTGCTGTGCTGTTGTCACAGCGATGTCTGCCGCAGCAGGCTTAACTATGGCTGTTTCTTGTGCCGGCGTTGCCGATTGCTTTGCTTTGGCTCTGGCCAGTGCTGCGGCAATAGCCGCTTTACGCGGATCTTCCTGCATCGCAACTGCATCTGCGGCCACAGGCTCTGTTACTGTTGTTTCTACGGTCGCTGTTACTGATTGTTTTGCTTTGGCTCTGGCCAACGCTGCAGCAATAGCGGCCTGGCGCGGATCTTGCTGTTCGGGTTCGGCAGCGATGGCAGAGGGTTCTGCCATGGTGCTATTGGTCTGCCCTGCTTGTCGGGCTTTGGCTCTGGCCAGGGCGGCGGCAACGGCGGCTTGGCGTGGGTCGGCTGCTTCTGGTGTTGTTGGCTCAGCGGCTGAGGTTTGCTCTACAGTAGGGCTGGAATCGGCATCTGCCTGACGCGCCTTAGCACGGGCGATGGCAGCGGCGACGGCAGCGGCTTTATTGTCCAACGAGCTGTCAGATGTGCTGGCCGGCGTGCGGTCTGCCACACTGGCTGCGGCTGCAGCCTGTTTCTGCGCCTGATATTCACGGGCTTGTTGTTTTTTCAACTCGCGTTCGGCCAGAATTTGTTGATGATCTTTGGCGCTATCGGTTGCCTGCAGCGCTGCTTTTTCCGCTTGTTGGGCTTTAACCCGCGCCAGAGCTTCGGCAACAGCCTGGTTTTCATTCGGTTGCGCCTGCTGTCTGGCGGCCGCCAGTTGCTGATTGCGCGCCAGGCGCTGCTGCTTTTCCTGCTCCAGCCGGGCATTGCGGGCTTCAAAGCGGGCTTTTGCCTGCTCTGCTTTTAAGGCTTCGCGTTGTTGCTCACGGATCTCGGCCTTGGCCACGCGGTAATATTGCACCAGTGGAATTTCACTGGGGCAAACGTAAGCGCAGGCACCACACTCTATACAGTCAAACAGGTTGTATTCCTGCAGCTTTACCGGATCCCGGGCCTTGCTGTACCAGAGCAACTGCTGGGGTAATAGTGTAGCCGGACAGGCATCCGCACATTGGCCGCAGCGGATACAGTCCAGTTCAGGACCATTATCCGGCAGTTCGTCGCGGGTTGGTGCCAAGATACAGTTAGTGGTTTTCACAATGGGTACCGCCAGATCCGGTAGCGTAAAGCCCATCATCGGGCCACCCATAATGACCTTCTGCTGTGCTTCGCTTTGAAAGCCACAAAAATCCAGCAAGGCACTGACAGGAGTACCCAGCAGTGCCAGTACATTTTGTGGCTGGCGCAGCGTTTCGCCGGTCACCGTAACAATTCGCGAGATTAACGGCTGATCATCCAATACTGCCTGAGCAATAGCAAAGGCCGTGCCGACGTTTTGCATTACGATGCCGATATCAGCTGGCCGGCGGCCGGCGGGAACCTCTTTATTGGTGAGCAATTGGATCAGCTGCTTTTCACCGCCAGACGGATATTTAACCGGGACTTCCCGTACATAGTAGTGTTCGCGTTGGCTGCAGGCGGCTTTAAGGGCGGCGATTGCAATAGGTTTATCCGCTTCAATCCCAATCAGCACCGCCTTGGGGTTTAGTAGTTGACACAGAATATCAATACCTTTGACGATGGTAGTAGGTGCTTCCTGCATCAGGGCATCATCGGCGCTGATATAGGGTTCGCACTCCACGGCATTAATAATCAGATAATCTACCGGTTGCTGCATTCCGGCTTTTAAATGCGTTGGAAAGCCAGCGCCACCCATGCCAGCAATACCGCTATCCTGGATCCGCTCCAGTATTTGATGCCGGCTGCTGGTGGCAATATTCAGTGGCCGCCGCTCGCGCCATTCGTCTTTGCCATCCGGAACTAAGACTATCACCGGCTCAGGTAGGGCTGAAGGGTGAGCGCTGGTATGCTGGCTGATACTATGAATAACACCTGAGGTTGGCGCATGTACCGGTACCGTCATAGAATTATCGGCGCTGGTTAAGGCTTCACCCTTGAGTACCCGTTGTCCGACAGCGACAATCAAACGGCCGGCAACACCAATATGCTGACGTAATGGCAGATAGAGCCGATCTGGCAGCGGTAACTGCGCCACCGGCTTACTACTGGTTTGACTTTTCCGTACCGGCGGATGGATGCCACCGTGAAAGTCCCACAGGGTGCCGGCCTGAATTTGCTGAAATAAGGTTGGCAAATATTGTTACTCCACCATCTTAACCGGTATGGCCTGCAGATCCCATTTCCAGCGCTCCACAGAGTCGGCAACAGGGATCATATCAATACAATCGACCGGGCAGGGTTCAACACAGAGATCGCAGCCGGTACATTCATCGGCAATCACCGTATGCATTTGTTTTGACGCACCGACGATGGCATCAACCGGACAGGCCTGAATACATTTGGTACAGCCGATACATTCATCTTCACGGATAAAGGCCACCCTTTTGATGGCGACTTCCTGCGCGGCATTCAGCGGTTTGGCTTCGACGCCTAACAATTCCGCTAATTTCTTAATGGTTGCCTCACCACCGGGGGGGCATTTATTAATGTCATCGCCATTGGCGATGGCTTCAGCATAAGGCCGGCAACCAGGGTAACCACACTGTCCACATTGGGTTTGCGGCAGAATATCATCAATCTGCTCTACCAGTGGGTCGCTTTCGACTTTAAAGCGGATTGCTGCATAGCCGAGCAGTGCGCCGAAAATTAAAGCCAGGGTACCTAACGCCAGTAATGCATTGAATAAGGTCATAGCGCTTTCACCAGACCACTAAAGCCCATAAAGGCCAGCGACATCAGACCGGCGGTAATCATCGCAATGGCCGCGCCTTTAAAGGGTACTGGTACGTCAGCGGCGGCCAGCCGTTCACGCATGGCAGCAAACAGGATCAGCACCAACGAGAAGCCGACTGCCGCACCAAAACCATAGAGGGCGGAGTTAATAAAATTATGCCGGGCGTTGACGTTTAATAAGGCGACGCCAAGCACCGCGCAGTTAGTGGTGATCAACGGCAGGAAGATGCCCAGTAAACGATATAATCCCGGGCTGGTTTTATGCACTACCATCTCCGTAAACTGCACCACCACGGCAATCACCAGAATAAAACTCAGAGTGCGTAAATACAGCAAGCCCAAAGGCGCCAGTAAATAGCTGTCGACCAGATAGCTGCAAATCGAGGCCAGGGTTAACACAAAGGTTGTCGCCAGCGACATACCAATAGCCGTCTCCAGCTTACCAGACACCCCCATAAAGGGGCAGAGGCCAAGAAATTTGACCAGTACAAAGTTATTCACCAGTACTGTGCTGATTAACAGCAGCAAGAATTCAGTCATAAGGGTAAAGTACTCAGCATAGGGCCTATATTATGCAAGCTTGGGCTAAGGCTTACAACCTGATAAAACAAAGGGTTTTACCTTGCAGTAAAACCTTGGTTGTAAAGCAATACAGACTGGACTACAAAGGTTGCGGCTTGCCGATGTAGTAACCCTGGGTGCCATCGATAAACAGCGACTCCAGCATATGTTTTTCTTCCTGAGATTCAACACACTCGGCAAAGACGCCGACACCGATACGGTGTGCCAGGTCGATCATCAGGCGCATAAAGTATTGATTGTTTTTGTCGTTATCAATATGACGGGTATAGCTACCGTCCATTTTAACGTAATCCGGTTTCAGGTCACGGAAAAACTTGAAGGAAGTGATACCAACACCGAATTTCTCTACGGTGATCCGGGCACCGGCGCGGTGCACCATATCGATAAAGCGTTTACTGGTTTTCAGGTTCTGCTGCAGACCAAATTCGGTCACTTCAAATACCAGCCGTGAGGCAATATTGGCATCCTTTAACAAACGCCGCTCTAGCCAGATATTAAATTGGTCATCGTGGACAGTACGTGGGGACAAGTTAATACCAAAATACTGGTCTTGCATACTGCGCTCTTTGATTGTCGTCAGCGCGGTCTCAATAATCATCCGGTCAACTGAAATAATTTTATCCAGTTTTTCTGCCATCGCTAAAAAGGATGCGGTAGGTAAAATCTGATCTTCGTGCGTTTTAAAGCGCACTAAAATCTCGGAGTAGGCCTTGGCCGCGCGACTGGAAGGCTGAATGGTTTGCACTAACAAGCTGATTCTGCTGTTCGCTAACACCTCTTCAATCACATTGCGCCAGTTCTGGTTGCCGTAGCTGTTGCTGGCATTTTCCAGACCGCTGCTGTCTTTCTGCAGATGCCAGGCGTTAGGCTGTTTGGTTTGCGCCAGGCTAATCGAGGTATCGGCTGTTGCCAGCAACTCCCCGAGCGGTTTACCGGCTTCGTAACTCACCAGGCCGGTATAGGCAACAGACTCCAGCTCCGCCAGCTTCTGGAACTCGTTAAAACGACTTTGCAGCTGCAGCGCAAAATTCTCCGCTTCTTTTGGCGTGACATGAGGTAACAGCAAACCAAAATCGGAGCTGTTCAGCCGATATAAACGCGCATGCTTATAGGTTGCGATGGTTTTCTTGATAATTTCCGCGACCTGGCTGACATAGTTGTCACCTTCCTGGAAGCCCCGGCTCTGATTAATACTCTGTAATTCGGTACAACGGGTAATAGCAAAAATGCCAAATTTATTTAAGTCTTCGTTTTGGCTAAGTTCGTCATAGCCTTGCACAAAGCGATTACGGTTCGGCAGGCCGGTTACCGGATCTTTATAGGCTTCCTCGGCAATTTGCTGAGCGTCGGCTGTCATTCTTTCATATTGCTGGCGGGTGTGTTGTGCCAGGCGCTGTAAAGCCTGAGCAAGATCAGAAAACTCCGCCGGGAGCTTCCGAAAGGCATGAACATCCGGTTGCTGTTGATTCAGGAAGCCTTCGATTGCCTGATTCACGGCCGCGCTGGTGCGAGTGTATTTATGCTCCAGGCTACTTTTAACAAAAAACACGGGCACCCAGCCTAATAACAGTGGCAATACCAGCAGTAGCCAGAAAAAGCTTTGTAGTGGCGCCAGAATTTGCTGCGGGTTTAACTCAAAGCGTACCACCAGCTCTTGCGCTTCATCTCTGACATACTGTGACGCAAAGTTATGTCCGGTCAGATTTAATAGCGCATGCAGCAGACTGCTTTGACGTTGAGGGTTGTTATACTCGTAAAGAATAGTGCCATCAGTTTTGCTGATCTGCAGACTGTTTAATGGGAAACTGCGTTCAACCTGACGGCTGAGTGCTTTACCATCTACGCCCACGTGTGAGATCAGCACCTGTTCCATGGCGAGCTTGGTTTGTACTTCCTGTTGCTGCAGTAAATTTTTACTCTGGTGTAAGAACGCAATCATTAAAAGCAGGATTAACAGCAGGGCAGAGACAAGTTGCGCGATAAGCAGTGTACGAAAATTTTTGATCATGCTAAGCCACCTTCAGAGCCAAGTTCCTGTGCGCAGGTCGGGTATTCCTTAATCACTTATATTAAAGCAAAAAAAACCTTAAAAATAAATAAATAACCAAAAAGGCTGATTTACGCGATGAGTGACACAGAAAAGAATGTGGCTCCCCAGACTGGACTCGAACCAGTGACCTACGGATTAACAGTCCGCCGCTCTAACCAACTGAGCTACTAGGGAACGATAAGTGCCTTTAAGGCTGATAGTGAAGTGGCTCCCCAGACTGGACTCGAACCAGTGACCTACGGATTAACAGTCCGCCGCTCTAACCAACTGAGCTACTAGGGAACAAAAATGCTGTTGAGGAAGTGGCTCCCCAGACTGGACTCGAACCAGTGACCTACGGATTAACAGTCCGCCGCTCTAACCAACTGAGCTACTAGGGAACAGCATTCAACGGGGCGCAATACTAATGCCAGCACATCAGCCTGTCAACACTTTGACTGCGGGATTTTCAGCACAAAGGTTCACTTGCATAGAGTTTCGCCATTATGCTGCTTTTGACAGCATTCTTGGGCGCCAGAATGGTGTGATTTTCAGAAAAGACAACCGCTGCTACAGATAAATTTGTTGTGCAGCGCTCGCCGGTAAAGGGGTGGCAAAAGTTACTCACAGAAGCTGTGGATAACTCTGTGAGTTATCAGTTATCTGTTGCAGCCAAGCCTTGATTCTGCTGCGTTTGGCTGCGGTCAATAGCTTTGCGGCAAAAAATTATATCATTAAAAAACAATAATTTATTCTTTGCGGCTTCAGATTGGAGGTGGATGATTAGCTGATTGTTGGTTAAAGCGGCGATTTGCCGCTATTGTGCACTTTTTTGCTTATTGTCGGTCGTAACGTTAATACGGGCATGGTGCTGGACGGCGAACTTAACTACAATAGAGCGCCCTTATCCCTCAGTGTATAAAATGTCAGAAAGTCGGCTTCAATCTCAAAATCCGCTATTAACAGCTGCTATGTCGCCTTTGCTGCAACGCCTGACCTGGCCGGTACTGGGCGGTATGCTGACGATGATGAGCTTTAATCTGGTTGATACCTTTTTTATCAGCTTATTAGGTACCGCACAGCTGGCGGCGATCAGCTTTACCTTTCCTGTTACTTTTTTACTAATCAGCCTGGCAATAGGTTTAAGTATCGGTACTTCAGCCGTCATTGCGAAGGCGCTGGGAGCCGGTTTAGCTGATACGGCTAAAGAAGACAGTCTAGCTGCTTTATGGTTAGGTGCCGCGCTGGTTAGTGTGCTGGCGCTGATTATCGCCTTTTACCTGGAACCATTATTTAGTTTACTGGGCGCCACTGACACGACGTTGCCGTTTATCCGGGAATATATGCTGATTTGGCTGGCAGGTTCAGTGCTGCTGGTTACGCCAATGATTGGTAATGCTATTTTGCGCGCAGCGGGCGAAACCAAGATCCCCAGCTTAGTGATGGCGAGTGGTGGTTTGGTCAATGCGGTGCTGGATCCCATCCTGATCTTCGGTTTAGGCCCGGTGCCAGCCATGGGTATGCAGGGGGCGGCACTGGCGACCGTGTTCTCCTGGTTAACGGGTTTTATTTTTATTATTTATTGGCTGGCAGTGAAAAGAGGTCTGCTTGATCGTTTCTATTTGCCGCTATCGCTAGCACTGCCGATCTGGCGGCGCATCTTGCATATCGGTATGCCGGCCGCTGTGGCAAATATGCTGACGCCGATAGCTATGGCGATACTGATGGTAATCATTGCGTCCTATGGTCCGGAAGCGGTCGCTGCGCTGGGGGTTGGTATGCGGCTGGAAAGTATTGCCTGTCTGGTGGTGCTGGCGCTCTCGATGACCTTACCGCCGGTTGTCGGGCAAAACTTCGGTGCCGGCTTGTTGGGGCGGGTGCAACAAGCCTACTTTACCGCTTGCCACTTTGTTTTAAAGTGGCAAGCCGGCGTCTTCCTGTTACTGGCGCTGCTGGCTTATCCGATAGCGGCCTTGTTTACCCAGGATCAACAGGTTGCGACCTATATCCGCTATTTTATCTGGTCATTACCGCTAAGTTATGGCTTGCAGGGCGTAATCATCTTAACCAACTCCTCGTTCAACGCTTTACATTTGCCAGCGAAAGCAATGATATTGAGTTTGGTACGGTTTTTTGTCTGTTATATTCCGCTAGCCTGGCTGGGAGCAAAAATCGCTGGGGTGCCAGGATTATTTATCGGCGCTATGGTTGGCAATTTACTGACCGCCAGTCTGGCCTATTATTGGTTTAAGCAGGTTATACAACGTTATCAGTAAGGAATTATATGTCGCGCGCTTTTGAACTTGTATCCGACTATCAACCGGCCGGCGATCAACCTGAAGCCATTCGTAAATTAGTCGAGGGTCTGGAAGACGGACTGGCGCATCAGACCCTGCTTGGGGTAACCGGCTCCGGTAAAACCTTTACTATGGCCAATGTGATTGCCAAAGTAGGGCGGCCGACGCTGATTATGGCGCATAACAAAACCCTGGCCGCGCAATTGTATGGCGAGATGAAGGCGTTTTTCCCGCACAATGCCGTCGAATACTTTGTTTCTTATTACGATTATTACCAACCTGAAGCCTACGTACCCTCGACAGATACCTTTATTGAAAAAGATGCCTCGATCAATGAGCATATTGAGCAGATGCGTTTATCCGCCACTAAAGCGCTGATGGAGCGCCGCGACGTAGTGATTATCGCATCGGTATCCGCGATCTATGGTCTGGGTGATCCCCAGTCCTATATGCAAATGTTGTTGCATCTGAAGCAGGGCGATATCGTCGATCAGCGTTTTATCCTGCGTCGCCTGGCGGAGCTGCAATATACCCGTAATGATCTGGCCTTTGAACGCGCCACTTACCGCGTGCGTGGTGAAGTGATCGATATCTTTCCGGCGGAATCGGATGATATTGCGGTAAGGGTTGAGCTGTTCGATGAAGAAATTGAGCGAATTAGCTTATTTGATCCTTTAACCGGTGCTGTTGAGAAAATTGTCACCCGCTTTACGGTTTATCCAAAAACGCACTATGTCACGCCACGCGAAACCATTTTAGCGGCCGTCGAGCAAATTAAAGTCGATTTGGCTGCCCGGCGTCAGGAGCTGTTAGCCGCGAATAAATTGCTGGAAGAGCAGCGGATCGCGCAGCGCACGCAGTTTGATATCGAAATGATGGTCGAGCTGGGTTATTGCTCAGGTATTGAAAACTATTCGCGCTATTTGTCGGGTCGTGATCCCGGCTCGCCACCGCCAACGCTGCTGGAATATTTCCCGGGTGATGGCCTGATGTTTATTGATGAGTCGCATGTCACCATTTCACAAATTGGCGCCATGTATAAGGGCGACCGTTCGCGCAAAGAAAACCTGGTGAATTATGGTTTCCGGCTGCCTTCGGCTCTGGATAACCGGCCGCTGAAATTTGAAGAGTTTGAAATTATTGCACCGCAGCGGATCTATGTGTCGGCAACACCGGCGGCCTATGAGCTGGAACACTCGGCCGGTGAGGTGGTGGAGCAGGTGGTGCGGCCAACCGGCCTGGTCGATCCGGAGATTGAGATCCGGCCGGTGGCGACCCAGGTCGATGATTTGATGTCGGAAGCGATGCAACGGGCAGAACGAAATGAGCGGGTATTGGTCACCACCTTAACCAAAAAAATGGCCGAGGATTTAACTGAGTATCTGAGCGAACATCAGATCAAAGTACGTTACCTGCACTCAGATATTGATACCGTCGAACGGATGGAAATTATCCGGGATTTACGGCTGGGCGTGTTTGATGTGCTGGTGGGTATTAACCTGCTGCGGGAAGGCCTGGATATTCCGGAAGTGTCGCTGGTGGCCATTCTGGATGCCGATAAAGAAGGGTTCTTGCGCTCAGAACGCTCGTTAATTCAAACCATCGGTCGGGCGGCGCGTAACCTGAGTGGCCGCGCCATCCTGTATGCTGATCGCATCACCGACTCCATGCAGCGGGCGATTTCGGAAACGGAGCGGCGGCGGGCCAAACAGCAAGCCTTTAATGCCTTGCACGGTATTGCCCCGCAAGCGATTAAAAAGAAAGTGGCCGACGTGATGGATCTGGGGCAGGCACCTCAACCGATGGATCCGAAGCTAAGGCAGGTGGCGGAGCAAAGCCGGTTGCGGCAGGGCAAAACGCCGTATCAGTTACAGGCGGAAATTAAGCAACTGGAGCAAAAAATGCTGCAGCACGCCCGTGATCTGGAGTTTGAACAGGCAGCGGCGTTACGGGATCAGATCCACCAACTAAAGCTGTTATTGCTCGAATTACCGGCAGATTAAGGTGTGATTGCTTAAAGTCTAAACGTTTTCATAGGGTTATTCAGTTTTCATTAAGTTGCAACGCCTAAGATGCGCTCAGTTGCACGAAACCAACGGAAAACTGACTAAGTGAGGTCATCTATGAAACGTACTTTAATCGCAACCGCCTTATCTTTGTGCTCTGCCGGCGTACTGGCCAATAGCTTCCAGCATCAGACTAATCTGGACTATCAGTGGGGCGATATCCTGAATGCCGACCTGCGCTCTTACAATTTGTCACACCAGTTCTATTTAAACCCGGTGCAGGCTGCGAATAATATGCCACTGGCAGAAGCTGGCTTTTTAAGCCGTAGCAGCAGCCTGCTGTTTGGCTACAGCTATAACCAGTTCGACTTTGGTAATCTGGGCAAAACCAGTTTAAGCGGTTGGAGTCTGGGTGGTGAATACCGTGATGTTAGCCATAACTTCTATGCCAGCTTATTATGGACTGAACTGAACAATAGCGATGATCGCGTGGGTCAGGCAAGTCTGGGTTATTACCTGGATCCAAGCTGGTTGCTAAAACTGGATGTAGAACACCTGCGCCCGGATGGCGATGGCAGTGTTACCCAGTACGGTGTGAGCACCAAAAAGTTAATGACGCTGGCACATGGCGATTTTATCAGTGTTGAAGCCAGCTATATGGATCAGGCCAATAGCTCACTGGGCCGTTTCGGTGTCGCGGGTGATTACTATTTTGGTCGTAACCTGTCACTGGGACTGGCTTATGACTGGACCAGCAAGGGCGTATTTAATTCTGAATCTGACGCCTTTACGGTTCGCGGTCAGTGGTATGCGATGCCAAATCTGGCGTTACGCGCTGGTGTAACCTTTGATAGCCTGGAAACCGGCGACGATCTGTACCATCTTGGTGCCAGCTTCCGCTTCTAAGCTGCTAAACCTTTGTTGCTGATATTAGGGGCCATGCTGGCCCCTTTTTTATACCTGTTATACCGATAAGCCCCAATCATCGCGGGCTTGCCGCGCCAGGGTTTCCTGAAATTGCGGTGCTGCTATCGCGATCAGCGCTTTCGCCCGTTCAGTTAAACTGCGGCCACGCAACTGGGCGATACCGTACTCCGTCACGATATAGTTGACGTGGGCGCGGGTCGTCACCACACCAGCACCAGGAGTCAGCAAGGAGCTAATGCGGGAAACCTTGCCACCCGCAGCGGTAGCGGGCAGGGCAATAATAGCGCGGCCACCTTCAGATAAACTGGCGCCGCGGACAAAATCCATCTGACCACCGACACCGGAATAGATCTTAGTACCGAGTGAATCGGCACAAACCTGACCGCTAAGATCAACCTGCAGCGCACTGTTAATCGCCACCACTTGCGGATTCTGGCGGATCACTGCCGTATCGTTGGTGTATTCCACATCTAAAAACACGACCTGTGGATTGTCATCGACAAAATCATACAAGGCTTGTGAGCCCATCGCGAAGGTGGTGACAATCTTACCGCGGTGCTTTTTTTTGTTTTGATTGGTAATGACGCCTTTGGCAATCAGTGGCAGTACGCCATCGGAAAACATTTCGGTATGGATCCCCAAACGCTGGTGCGATCCGAGGCAGGCCAGAGTCGCATCCGGGATAGCACCGATGCCCATTTGCAAACAATCACCATCGCGGATCAGGCTGGCAACGTGCTGGCCAATTTGCCGGGTCACCGGATCCAATTCCGCCGGCAGATGCAGCGGCATCGGTGCACTAAACTCGACATAGCGGTCAATTTGGCTTAGGTGAATAAAAGAATCGCCATGGGTACGCGGCATTTGCGGATTAACCCAGGCGATCACTTTTTTCGCCATTTGCAGCGCAGCACGGGTGGCTTCGACCGAAATACCAAGACTGCAATAGCCATGGTTATCTGGCGGCGAAACCTGGATCAGGGCCGCATCCAGCGGCTGTTCGCCACTGCGGAATAGTTTGGGAATTTCCGATAAAAAAATCGGTACATAGTCAGCCTGGCCGCACTGAATAGCGCTGCGGGTACTGCTACCAACAAAGAAACAGCGCTGACGCAGATGGCCCTGTAGCTCGGGCTGGCACAAGATTTCGCTATGTTCAGTATGTAGCTGTAGCAGAGTAAGGTTTTGGTAGCGTGGCGCCAGTTTCGCCAGGGCCTGTAATAAGAACCATGGCGTGGCGGCCATAGATTGACACCAGATTTGCTCATGATCGGCGAGGATACTTAAAGCCTGTTCGGCGGTTTCGCAGCGCATAGGGTCTCCACTGAGCGGTAAAGCCCCAGTTTAGCTGTTTTTGCGCGGCGCAAAGCTGATAACGATCAAGTCGCAGCCATAAAAAAGCCCCGCACGGGGCGGGGCTGTTTCGAAAAGCGACAATTACTTGTTAGCTTTCTTTTCTTTTTCTTTGGCGATAACCACTTCAGCCACGTTGTTTGGACATGGTGAGTAGTGATCGAATTCCATTGAGAACTGACCACGACCAGAAGTCATAGTACGCAGGTGGCTGATATAACCGAACATCTCGGCCAGTGGTACGTGCGCTTTAACGCGAACGCCCATAGCGCCTGATTCCTGGCCTAAGATCATACCACGACGACGGTTCAGGTCACCGATCACGTCACCGATGTTGTCTTCTGGTGTGAAAACGTCGACTTTCATGATTGGCTCTAACAGCTGTGGACCTGCTTTCGGCATAGACTGACGGAAAGCGCCTTTAGCAGCGATTTCGAACGCGATAGCTGATGAGTCAACAGCGTGGAAACCACCGTCGAACAGCTCAACTTCAACGTCCAGTACCGGGAAGCCTGCCAGAGGACCAGTAGCCATCATTTCTTTAAAGCCTTTCTCGATAGCCGGGAAGAATTCCTTCGGAACGCTACCGCCCACTACGGTTGACTTAAAGGTGTAACCGGTATTCACTTCGCCCGGACGGATGCGGTAGTCGATCTTACCGTACTGACCAGAACCACCAGACTGCTTCTTGTGCGTGTAGCTGTCTTCGATTTCACGGGTAATGGTTTCACGGTAAGCAACCTGTGGTTGACCCACAATCAGCTCAACGCCATAAGTCCGCTTCAGGATGTCAATCTTGATATCCAGGTGCAGTTCACCCATACCTTTCAGGATGGTTTCGCCAGAATCCTGGTCAGTTTCAACGCGGAAAGTTGGATCTTCAGATACCAGACGGCCGATAGCCACGCCCATCTTCTCGATAGCGCCTTTATCTTTTGGCTGTACTGCGATAGAGATTACCGGCTCTGGGAATACCATTGGTTCCAGCGTACAAGGGTGTTTCACGTCACACAGGGTGTGACCGGTTTGCACGTTTTTCAGACCGATCAGCGCGATGATGTCACCGGCTTGAGCCGTGGTTAAGTCGGTACGGTCGTTAGCATGCATTTCTACCATCCGGCCAACGCGCTCGGTTTTACCGGTGAACGAGTTCAGAATGGTATCGCCTTTGTTCAGTACGCCTGAGTAGATACGGATAAAGGTCAGGGCGCCGAAACGGTCGTCCATGATTTTGAACGCTAAAGCACGGAATGGCTCGTCAGCAGAAACGATAGCGTACTGGCCAGTTTCGTTACCTTCTTCGTCAGTCAGTGGCTGTGGATTAACTTCAGTTGGCGCTGGCAGATATTCAACTACGCCATCCAGCACCAGTTGCATACCTTTGTTTTTGAAGGCTGAACCACAGAAGGTTGGGAAGAATGCCAGATCACGGGTACCTTTACGGATACAACGCTTAACGTCTTCAATTGAAGGTTCTTCACCTTCCATATAAGCCATCAGCAGTTCGTCGTCCATTTCCAGCGCGGTTTCGATCAGCTGTTGACGGTACATTTCAACGTCATCAGCCATATCAGCAGGCACGTCGGTTACAGTGTAGTTTTCAGGGATACCTGAATCATCCCACACGTAAGCTTGCTTGGTTAACAGGTCAACCACACCTTTGAAAGTTTCTTCACGACCGATTGGTAACACCATGATAAGTGGGTTAGCACCCAGTACTTTTTTAACCTGTTCAGTTACACGGATAAAGTCAGCACCGATGCGGTCTAATTTATTAACGAAAATCAGACGAGATACTTTAGCGTCGTTCGCGTAGCGCCAGTTGGTTTCTGATTGTGGTTCTACACCACCAGAGCCACAGAATACGCCGATACCGCCGTCCAGAACTTTCAGTGAACGGTATACTTCTACGGTGAAGTCAACGTGACCCGGGGTATCGATAACGTTGAAACGGTGACCTTTCCAGTAACAGCTTACAGCCGCTGACTGGATAGTGATACCGCGCTCAGCTTCCTGTTCCATAAAGTCGGTAGTCGACTCACCTTCGTGAACTTCGCCCAGCTTATGGATTTTACCGGTTAATTTCAGGATCCGCTCAGTGGTAGTGGTTTTACCGGCATCAACGTGCGCGAAGATACCAATGTTTCTATATAAGGATAAATCTGCTGACATAGTAGTCTCTATAAGCTAGGGTTTGAAAATTAGGGCGACAATATACAGGATTTTTTTTCAGTTTGCCCGAAAAAAAATCAGTGAAATTTGTTAAATTTCTATGTAACTGTCAATTCTTCGGCACGCTGTGTTATTCGACCAGCGTTGCCCATAAATCATATTCATCCGCATGTTCTACCACCGCCTGCACCAGTTGACCTGGTTTTAGGCTGGTTTCACCATTCAGATACACCGCACCATCAATCTCCGGCGCATCAGCAAAACTACGGCCAATTGCGCCTTCGTCGTCCACTTCGTCAATTAGCACACTGATGGTGCGGCCGACTTTAGCTTGCAAGCGCTCAGCACTAATCGCTTGCTGTAGCTGCATAAAACGATGGTAACGCTCTTCTTTTACATCCTCTGGCACCGGATCCGGCAGCTCGTTGGCTTTGGCACCGTCGACCGGGCTATACTTAAAGCAGCCAACCCGATCCAACTGCGCTTCTTGCAGCCAATCCAGTAACAGCTGGAAATCTTCTTCGGTTTCACCCGGGAAGCCGACAATAAAGGTGGAACGGATAGTCAGATCCGGGCAAATTTGCCGCCATTTCTTGATCCGCTCCAGTACCTTTTCCGCCTGTCCCGGCCGTTTCATCAATTTTAAAATCCGTGGGCTGGCGTGCTGGAACGGGATATCCAGATAGGGTAATACTTTACCTTGCGCCATCAGAGGAATAATGTCATCGACATGCGGATAGGGATACACATAATGCAGCCGCACCCAAATGCCCATTTCGCCCAGTGCTTCGCACAGCGATTGCATTGAGGTTTTTACCGGCTGACCATTCCAAAAGCCCGTGCGGTGTTTCACATCAACGCCATAGGCACTGGTATCTTGCGAGATAATCAACAGTTCTTTTACGCCGGCGTTTTTCAGGCGCTGCGCTTCATCCAGCACTTCACCAATCGGCCGGCTGACCAAATCACCACGCATTGACGGAATAATGCAAAAAGTACAGCGGTGATTACAGCCTTCAGAAATTTTTAAATACGCATAATGCTTCGGCGTCAGTTTTACACCGTGGTCCGGCACCAGCATGGTAAAGGGATCATATTTCGGCTTCGGTACAAACTCATGCACCTGTTTTAACACATTCTCATAACTGTGCGGGCCGGTAATCCCCAGCACATTAGGGTGCACTTCACGAATTTCATCTTCCCGGGCGCCTAAACAGCCGGTGACAATAACCTTGCCATTTTCCGCCAGCGCTTCGCCGATGGTGTCTAAGGATTCCTGCACCGCAGAGTCAATAAAACCGCAGGTGTTCACGATCACCAGCTCGGCGTCGTCGTAGCTTGGAACGATATTATAGCCTTCAGCTTTAAGTTGGGTCAGGATCCGTTCTGAGTCGACCAGGTTTTTCGGGCAACCGAGCGAAACAAAGCCTATTTTGCTGCCAGTACCATTGCTGTCTCGGGCGGCTAAGGTTTTGGCCGGGGTATCCAGGGTTGTGGTCTGGCTGGGATCGAATGTCTGAACGCTCATAGTTGCCTGTGCAGGGTAAAGGAAAAACCGGGCGCGCATTATACCTAAAGCGCGCTAAAGATACAGAGAGTATTGTTTAAAAAGTCAGCGATAGCGCTTTTGCGCTTTGCGTTTGCGCTCGGCTTCGCGTTCGGCTTTCTCTGCCGACTTTGCCGCTTCTTCGGCCTTGGCGTCAATCAGCTCCTGACTCACCATCTCCGGTGTTTCCAGCGTAATGGGGCCAAGGTTGCCGGCTCGCAGCTCCGTAATCAGGATAGCACCGGCTTTTTCTAAATCGACCACGCCGCCTTTACGCATGGCACCGCGGCGCATGCCGATCGCATCCAGCAGCGCCAAATCGTTCTCTGGCTGCTCCGTCAGTCCGAAACGTGTCATCACTGCTGACGGATAGGCTTGCAGCAGATAGTCGGCGGCAAAGAGCGCGATATCGGCATAATCAAAAACCGTGTCTTTGATGGCGCCGGTCACCGCCAGCCGGTAACCGCAGGTCGTCGGGCTAAGTTTGGGCCATAAAAAGCCCGGCGTGTCGGTTAAGATCACGTTATTTTCCAGCTTGATCCTTTGCTGTGCCTTGGTCACGCCGGCTTCGTTACCGGTTTTGGCGATAGTACGCCCCGCCAGGGTATTGATCAGCGTGGATTTGCCGACATTGGGGATACCCATAATCATCGCCCGGGCGGCACGCACTTCCAGATTACGTTCCGGCAGCATGCTATTGCAAAGCTCCAGCAGGGCTTTGATTTGTTCCGGTTGCTGTTGGCTGATCGGGATGGCGCGGACATTTTTTTGCTCGGCAAAATAGTCAACCCAGCGCGCGGTGAGGGCAGGATCGGCCAGATCGGCTTTGTTTAATACCTTGATACAGGGGGTATCTTTGCGCAGTTGCGGCACCAGTGGATTCTCGCTGGAAAAGGGGATCCGCGCATCCAGCATTTCGATAATAATATCGACCTGTGGCATCACCTCGGCGATTTCTTTGCGGGCCTTGTGCATATGGCCCGGAAACCAGTTAATTGACATGAGGTATCCTGTATAAGGTTAAAATTGGTCCAGCAGTTCGCGCCGGTAATCTGCTGGGTCCAGCTTAAGTCCCAGTTCGGCTATCTGCTGTTGTAATTGATTAGCGGCCAGATTTAGCTCTGACATCATCAGCGTATTATCGTCGAGTTGCCAGATCAGCCTGGAGCCGGCATAGCTGTATGCCAGTATCAGCAGTGCGCTTGGGTTATGCTGTTCGGCCGCCGCCTGGATTGCCCGCAGCTTGCGCTGAATTAAATTCAGCTCGTGTTTCAGATCCCAGATATAGGCGACTTCGCTAAAGTAGGGGTGGCGCTTTAGTTTTTTTAAAGCGCTGCCAACCAGGATACAGCCGATAACGACCCCGGCGAAGTTTAGCCAGAAATTAGAGCCGCTGCCGTCCGATAGCAGGCTGATCAACAGCGTCGAACTGGCAAGGCTGACAATCAGCAGCGCCAGTATACTTAACACCGTAATCCGGTTCAGACGTTTACGGTATAGCGCTTTATCAATCACTTTTAGTTGCATAATGTTCCTAGACTACTCGATGATGCTGGCATCAGAGCGTGCCGTCGCCGGATCAAAACGGCGGATCTGTAAAATAATGCCCAGTTTAGGATGATCCAGATAATGGATTTCGCCACTGATTAAGCGCCGGCTTTGTTTTACGTTAATGCTTTGCAGGCTGTTAGCCTGAGGGCGGCGCAGGTTAAAGTCGGTATTTACAAACAGATAACGATCCAGATGTAAGCGAAACAGGCCATCCAGCTGCCAGACCTGAGACGGTAAATTAGCTGCGCTTTGCTCCAGCCGCCGCTGTTCGTCTGTGCTGCTTTCCGGCTGGGTCAGCGCCACTCCGGCCGCCAGTTGTTGCCGTCGGCTGGCGATCTGGGCCAGTAAATCGGCTTCCTGCTGCTCTTCCGTGGCAAACGCCAGATTGCTGTCCACTTCACTCGTCAGCGGCTGGCCCCAGTAATCAAATTGCTGGCTAAAGTTTTTGCCGGCAAACCAACGGCTGGGGATCGCCCGGCGCTCTGTTACCGGTGCCTGACGCCACACCGTATGCAGTAATATCTGATGCTGGCGCTGCCGTCTTAAGCGGTTAACCACCTCATTAAGCTGAAAGGCGTTTTCGTCAGCCAGATAGGGCACCGGCTGATGCAGGCCTTCGCCAAAGATCCGTACCGGCAGTTGTTGCGGCCAGTATTGATGTGGGGTGGCTTGTTCCAGCGCAGCAGCCAACAAGGCATCAGTATTGTCACTCGCAAGCGGCGTCTGTTCTGTCGGTTGCGGCGTACACTCTGCTGCTGGTTCAGCTTCGCCCGGGATAGCTAAGCCGGCCGCATCGACAGCGTCTGACGTTTGACATTCAGGATCTACCGGCAGCGGGATAAAAAATTGATCTGTCAGTAAATCGATATGCCGCCCCAGTCTGATTGGGGTGACTTGGGTAGGGAAATGTTCTTTCAGCGCACTGTCGCCGGTGCGTTCAAAAATAATCATTTCTACCTCAAACCAGCGTTCGTTGGCTTGCAGTGTCAGGGCGTTGACGAGTAAACAACTGCCAAGTAACAGCCGAAATTTCATTAATGTCCCACCTTATGTTTGGCCAGTTCGGCCAGCATATTACTGATAAGTTGTAACCGATCTTTGTAGTCCGCTGCGGCAATAGTAAAACGCAGCTTTTGGCCCTGTTCCAGCTTGAAGATCCGCGACTGAGTCTGGATCAGCTGAATAATATAGGCCGGACTCACCAAAGTCCGCTCGGCGAATTCTAGCACACCACCCTTGGCATTGGCTTCAATCCGTTTAATGCCTAGCTCCTGTGCTAACAATTTAAACTGACTGAGCTGTACCAGGTGTTTGGCCGCGTCCGGTAATAATCCAAAGCGGTCGATTAATTCCACCTGAACCTCATCCAGTTCCTGCTCATTGCGCACGCTGGCCAGCTTTTTATAGAACGACAAGCGTAAATTGACATCTGGAATATAACTATCAGGTAATAGCGCCGGGATCTTTAAATCAATTTCTGTTTGCTGACTAAGCAGGCTATCTAAACTGGGTTCACGGCCGGCTTTTAAAGCGTGCACGGCTTCTTCCAGCATTTCCATATAGAGCGTAAAGCCAACCGCTTCAATCTGACCGCTTTGCTCGTCGCCCAGCAGTTCACCAGCCCCGCGGATCTCCAGGTCGTGGGTAGCCAGCGCAAAGCCAGCGCCGAGATCTTCGAGGCTGGCAATAGCCTCCAGCCGCTTCTCCGCGTCCTTGGTTAAACGCTTCGGTGGCGGCGTTAACAGATAGGCATAGGCCTGATGGTGCGAGCGACCGACCCGGCCCCGTAACTGGTGCAGTTGCGCCAGGCCAAAGTTATCGGCGCGGTTAATAATAATGGTATTGGCAGTGGGGACATCGATACCGGTTTCAATAATGGTCGAACACAGCAGCAGGTTATAACGCTGATGATAGAAATCGGCCATAATCTGCTCCAGTTCGCGTTCGCGCAGTTGGCCATGGGCAATCGCGATATTGGCTTCCGGTACCAGCTCCAGCAAATCGCTGGCCATTTTCTCAATGCTGGCAACATCGTTATGCAGAAAGTACACCTGACCCCCGCGCAGGATCTCCCGCATAATGGCTTCGCGTAACAGACCATTTTCGAACTCGCGGACAAAGGTTTTCACTGCCAGCCGTCGGGCTGGCGGTGTGGCGATAATGGAGAGGTCGCGCATGCCAGACATTGACATATTCAGGGTGCGCGGAATAGGGGTGGCGGTCAGCGTCAGGATATCGATATTGGCACGCAGCACCTTGATCTTTTCTTTTTGCCGCACACCAAAGCGGTGTTCTTCGTCGACAATCAGTAACCCCAGATCGGCAAACTTAATATCGTTTTGCAGCAATTTATGGGTACCAATCAGGATATCAACCTTGCCTTGAGTCAGATCGTCAAGGATCGCCTTTTGCGCTTTAGGGCTAACAAAACGCGACAGCACTTCAACCCGTACCGGCCAGTTGGCAAAACGGTCTTTAAAGTTTTCAAAATGTTGTTGTGCCAATAGCGTGGTGGGCACCAGTAGCGCGACCTGTTTACCATCGTTAACTGCCACAAAGGCGGCGCGCATCGCCACCTCGGTTTTACCAAAGCCGACATCACCGCACACCAGCCGGTCCATCGGTTGTGGTTGCTGCATATCGTTTAGTACCGCATTAATCGCATCTAACTGGTCGGCCGTTTCTTCAAACGGGAAGCTGTCGGCAAAAGCCGCGTATTGCTGTTGATCCAGTTTAAACGCATAGCCCTGGTGCGCCGCACGCTGGGCATAGATATCCAGCAATTCTGCCGCGACATCACGCACCTTTTCGGCAGCTTTTTTACGGGCTTTCTCCCAGGTATCGTTACCGAGTTTGTGTAGCGGTGCATGCTCGGCATCGCTACCGGAATAGCGACTTAATAAATGTAACGAGGTCACCGGCACATAGAGCTTGCTGCCACCGGCATATTCAATGGTAACAAACTCAGCGCTTATGCCGGCGGCGTCTAATACCTGTAAACCCTGATAACGGCCAATACCATGTTGTAAATGCACAACCGGCTGACCAAGGCTCAGCTCTGCCAGATTACGGATAATGGTATCGGAAGAGATTTGTTGGCTTTGCTTGCGGCGTCGGCGTTGGCTGATTTTCTGGCCGAACAATTCATTCTCGCTGATCAGGGCCAGCGGCTTATCCAGCTGCAGCAGGGCGCCTTGCTCCAAATTACCAACCATTACCCCCAAATCATCTTCGGCCTGCCAAAAGGCCGTAAGGCTGGGGTATTCGCGCAAGTGCACTGCTGCTTTGTGCAATAGTTGCAGTAAACTCTCGCGCCGGCCTTCACTTTCCACCAGGAACAGCGCCCGGCCTTGCTGCTGTTTTAGCGTGACTAAAAAACTGAGTAAGGCTTCCAGTGGCTGTTTCAATTGATGATTAATATTTAGTGCCGGCAGCTCCGCCACGGGTAAGTTGTGCATGCCAGCTTTGGCGGGGAGCGCAGCCCGACTCAGTTTAGCCCGGGGTAAGTCTTTTAACAGTGCGAACAGTTCATCGACCGCCAGATAGAGTTCTGCTGGAGGCAAAATGGGCCTTAGCAGATCGATAGCTCTATCCTGATAGCGGCGTTTTAGTTCAGTCCAGAACTGCTGGGCGCTATGTTCTATGTCACCACAAATCAATACCCGGCTATCGGCCGGCAGATAGGAAAATAAGCTACTGGTACTTTCGGCAAACAAGGGTAAATAGTACTCGATACCGGCCGGCAAAATGCCCTGGCTCACCTGTTGATACAACGATTCTTTTTCGTTGCGGGCGGCAAAGCGCTCGCGGTATTTTAGCCGGAAACGCTCGATGGCGGCTTTATCGGTCGGAAATTCATGCGCCGGTAGCAGCGCGATCTGTGGCACCTTATCTAAGCTGCGCTGGGTGTCCGGATCGAAGGTGCGAATGGCATCAACTGCATCGTCAAAAAAATCAATCCGATAAGGCGTAGTGGCGCCCATCGGGTATAAGTCCAGCAGGGAGCCGCGCACCGAAAATTCGCCGTGTTCCATAACCTGTTCAACATGGCGGTAGCCCACGGCAGTGAGCTGCTGTTTTAAGGCTGTCAGATCGGTTTGCTGCTGTTCGCGGATTAAAAAGCTGTGTTGCTCCAAATGTTCACGCCCGGCAATCCTAAGCAGTAAGGTGCTAACCGGTACTATGACTAAAGCGTGCTTTAAGCGCGGTAACCGATAGAGGGTTTCCAGTCGCTGCGAAATAATATCCTGATGCGGTGAGAACACATCATAGGGCAGGGTTTCCCAATCCGGTAAGGTCAGTAACGGGCACTGGCTTGGTTGCAAAAACACCGCCAGCTCCTGCTCCAGACGCAGGGCAGCAGGGGTGTCTTGCACGATAAGTAGCGTAACCCCGGGCTGTTGTTGCAATAATTCGCTGATAAAAAGAGGTAGGGCGGCGCCCGTTAACTGGCCCAGGCTTTGCGGTTCGCTGGCGTTGACCAGGGCAGGAATAGTCGAAAAAAGCTGCATCTGAAGTTTAAACCTGTTATTTCTTAAAAACGGGGCGGGTCGCGGCTATTGCCAAATCACGAGCCCCGGCTTGCCGGTTGCTTGCTTACGTTAAGCGCTTGGGTTTCGTTCAACGCTCGGCGGCTTTTTGTTTCAGTTGCCGGGCTTGTTGTTGCAAACTGGCGCGAACCAGCAGTTCGCGGTCTTCGTCCCGGATCCGCATAAACACAACCTGAGTCAGATAGCCGTTTGCATCAGGCTCGCAACTTAGCACCTGCCCATAGCAGAACACAGCACCGGCATTGTCGGCCAAAAACAGTTTGATCTCCAGCACCGACAGCGGCACTAGTGCTTCCCGTGCCAAAAAGGTCAGGCCGGCACCACCATAGCTTAGCGTCTGGTAGCGATACTCAGCCAGATCCTGTTGCCGCAGCACATAATGTAACAGCAGATCGAGCTTATGCGCCTGCTGCTGCAGATAGTGCGCCAGCTCTTCTGCCAGTTCGCCCAGTCGCTGCAAGGAGCGCAGGGCGCTGATATTTAGCTGCCCGATATTACCGGCTAACAAAAACGGCTCCGGAATTGCCGCCTGAAATTGTGTTTCATCCGGCAGTGGACTGTGCGTCGGTTGGATATTGATGGCGATGGCGTGTTCCACTTTAAAAAACTGCGAAAAGGCCTCGCTCAATTGCTGCAATTCGGTGTCCATGGTTGTTACCTCAGGCTGCCGCTTGTTATTGTGCCGAATAGTCTCTATCATCGGCACCAGTCTGAATGCTAATTTATCATCTAACCGGCTCAAAGTCCTGAATTATCACATGCATCTGCCAGTCAGTCTCTACATAGGGCTAAGATATAGCCAAAGCCGAAAAGGCAATGCGTTTATCTCCTTTATTACTCTGTTTTCGGTTACCGGTATTTTGCTGGGCGTCATGGCCTTGACCATTGTCAGCTCGGTGATGAATGGCTTTGAAGCCGAACTTAAAAAACGCATTCTCGGCGTTATTCCGCATATTCTGCTAAAGCCTGCCGCGCCAGACAGCGACTGGCAGCAACACTTACAACAACAGTATCCGGTACTGGACGTCAGTCGCTTGCTACAAACCGAAGCCCTGATCCAGTCACCGCGGCAAATGACAGCAGTGATGCTGCAAGGCGTCGATGTCAGCGCTATCCCGCAATTTTTACAACATTCGCTGCTACTGGGCGACTGGCAAAGCCTGGATCAGCAGCGTTACAGCATTATGTTGGGCCGCGAGCTGGCCAAGCAATTGGATGTGCACCTGGGGCAACAGATCCGGGTGTTATTGGCGCAGGGTGGCAGTTATACGCCCCTGGGCTGGATGCCGCGGCAACGGTTATTCACGGTAGCCGGTTATCTGGATACCGGCTCTGAGCTGGATAGTGTGATAGCGATTACTGCACTGGATGATCTGAGTCGGCTACTGCCGATAGAGCAGCGCGAGGTCAGCTGGCGGGTTAGCTTAGAGGAGCCTTTCCAGGCCCCGGTGCTGGCAGCGCAATTACAACAACAGGGACACTTTAGCCTGGTGCAGGACTGGCGGCAGAGTCATGGCAAATTGTTTGCTGCGGTAGCGATGGAAAAAGCCATGATGTCGCTGATGCTGCTGCTGATTGTTGCAGTAGCGGCTTTTAATATCGTGTCGGCGCTGGTGATGATGGTCACCGAAAAGCAAGCGGAAGTGGCGATCCTGAAAACCCAGGGTATGACCGATCGGGCATTGTTTACCGTCTTTGCCGTGCAAGGCTTCTTAAATGGCTTGATCGGCGCTCTGCTTGGCGTGGTGCTTGGCGTGCTGATTAGCTGGCAGCTTAATCCGTTACTGGCGTTATTTTCATTGCAGGTTGCTGGTGGGATCGAGTTACCGGTAGTGATGAAGCTATCGCAAATTCTCAGTATTTTTGCCAGTGCCCTGGGCCTGACGTTACTGGCAGTGCTGTATCCGGCCTGGCGGGCCGTTAAACTTAATCCGGCGGAAATTTTACGAGATGAATAAGGTGTTACAGGCCAGCGGGATCAGCAAAAGCTACCGTGATGGCAAGAATATAACCCAGGTGTTACATCAGGTCGATTTGGCTGTCCCTGTGGGTAAGATGGTGGCGATTGTCGGTAGCTCAGGCTCAGGTAAAAGTACCCTGTTGCATATTCTCGGTACCCTGGATCAGGCCGATAGCGGACAGCTGACCATTGCCGGTCAGGATGTCAGCCGCTTATCGGCCAATGCCAAAGCCCGGCTCAGAAATGAAAAGCTGGGTTTTATCTACCAGTTTCATCATCTGTTGATGGACTTTACGGCGCTGGAAAATGTGGCGATGCCGCTGCGGATCCGCGGCACTGCTACGGCACAGGCAGAGCAAAAGGCTGCTACGTTATTACAGCGGGTAGGGCTGGGGCATCGGATGCAGCACAAGCCTTCTGAACTTAGTGGTGGTGAGCGGCAACGGGTGGCGATAGCCAGGGCACTGGTTAATCAGCCGGCGTTAGTGCTGGCGGATGAACCGACCGGCAATCTCGATCAACAGGCTGCCGAGTCTATCTATCAGTTATTGCGCAGCCTGAATCAGGATTTAAAAACCAGCTTTATTGTGGTGACACACGACCGCCAGCTGGCCTCAAGGCTTGACCAGCAGTATCAAATGCACGACGGACACCTGCAACCATGTTAAGCCGCGCTCTTGTCTGGCAACTGGCCCGCCGTTACCGTTCAACCCGCCATACCAGTGGTTTTATTCGTTTTATTTCGGCGTCATCGACCCTGGGCATAGCACTGGGGGTAGCGATTCTGATCCTGGCATTATCCGTGATGAATGGTTTTGAGCAGGCACTGAAGCAGCGTCTGCTGGCGGTGATCCCGCATGTTGAGCTGGAAGCGGTGTCGAATCAACTGGATAACTGGCCCGATAAACTGCCTGCGTTAGCATCGGTACCGGGCGTGGTGGCAGTCGCCCCCTATATTAAAGCCAACGGTATGCTGCGTAAGGGTAATCAGATTAAGGCGGCACAGTTCCGTGGTATCGAGCTGGAGCTGGAGCAGCAAATCAGTGATTTTGCCGATTACCTGCAAAGTGGCAGCCTGCAAAGTCTGAACGATGAGCAACTGGTGCTGGGCAGCGGTATAGCTGAATTGCTGCAATTAGAGGTCGGAGATAGCGTGCAGCTGATGTTGCCGCGTTTTACCGAGGATGGCCGGCTGGCCAGCTATTCCAATCGCCTGTTAACTGTAAGTGGTATTGTGCATATGGGTGGGCAGTTGGATCAGAGTCAGGTCTGGCTGTCGCTAACAGCGTTAAACAAATTTCTGGAAATGCCACCCGGCGCGGTACAGGGCTTTGCCTTCCGGCTGGACGATATTTTTGCTGCCCAGCAGATGGCCAGAACCCTGGGCCAGGTCTCAGAAGACTATGTCTATCTGCTCGACTGGTTCCGCACTCAGGGCCATGTTTACAACGATATCCAACTGGTGCGCGGTATTTTGTATCTGGTGTTAACCCTGGTTATCGCAGTGGCCTGTTTTAATATAGTCGCAACGCTGGTGATGGCAGTGCGGGAAAAGGAATCGGATATCGCGATCTTACTGACCATGGGCATACAGCCTGTCAGGATAATCAAAGTATTTGTGCTGCTCGGCTCTTTAAATGGCGTGGTCGGCACTCTGAGCGGCGCGCTCTGCGGTGTACTACTGGCGCTGAATATCGAACAGATTTTTTACTGGGTAACCCAGGCGCTGGGTCGCTCTTTGCTCGACCCCAGTATCTACTTTATCGATTTTATTCCGTCGCTGCTGCAGTGGCAGGATGTTGCGGTAACAGTGGCGCTGGGGCTGGGGCTGAGTACCCTGGCGACGCTTTATCCGGCTTACCGCGCCAGTTTGGTTAATCCGGCGCGGGTGCTGGGGCAGCGTTAATATCGGTTAAGGGGCATCTTCAGGGGGTTGCTGTTTATTGCGCCGCAGCAATAAACGGCTGAGTTTTTCCTTGCGGATTGAAAAACGCCACAGCCAGTCAATGGCAAAATAGCCGACGATACTGGCAGTAATCCCCATCAGCAGGCAGCCAGTTACCAGTGGCTTACCGATCGTTTGCATACTGTGCCACAGCCAGGCAAAGCTGGCTTCGAAGGCAAAGGGTTCGGCCGGCGCTGCTAATACCACAGTGCCAACCAGATAACACAGGTACAGCATAACCGGCATCGTCAAAGGGTTAGAAACCCAGACCAGCGCCACCGACAGCGGCAGATTAACCCGCAACGGCACCGCCATCACCGCCGAAAATACCATCTGAAATGGCAGTGGCATCCAGGCCCAGAATAAACCCACAGCAAAGGCGCCACGCGCTGAGCGGCGGTTCAGATGCCAGAGGTTGCCATCATGTAGCATGGTCCCAAACAGATTCAGGATTTTCATCTGCTTGATTTTTTCCGGCGATGGTAAATATTTCTTAATAGTTTTCTTTGGCATTACAACTAATTTACATAAAGAAAAAATGCACAGGCTCTATTATGGTGTGCTGGCTGGTTGTCTATTGTCGTTATTTTTGCCGCTTCTGCCAGTTTTTTTGAAAATTATTTTGCCATTGCTGCTACTGTTGGCGGCACTGTACCGCTGCTGGTTAATTACCGGGCTGTTATGTTTTCTCTGCAGCTGGCATTGGCAGTTGCTGAGCCATCATCAATCCGTATCGCAGCTACTGGCTGCTGCGCCAGCTTACTATGAGGTGCGGATCCGGGCTGTGCAGCAGGACAGTGACAGCAGTTTGTTGCAGCTGGAGATACTGGACCCGCAAGCCAGAGGCTATCAGCTCAGAGTGCGCTGGTTACAGGCACCTGCGCTTGAAGTCGGTGAGCGGTGGCGCCTCCCGCTGCGCTTAAAAGCAGTATATAGCCGGCAAAATCCCGGTGCGGCAAATGCTGAGCTAAGTGCGTTACAAGAGAGGGTCATTGCAACCGGCTATGTAGACCGGCAGCGCCCGGCGATTAAGCTGGCATCCAGCCGGGCTCTACGCCCGCGGCTGTTGCAGCAACTGGAACTTGCTTGGCAGGGGCGGGAGACTGCTATCCTGCTGCGGGCTCTCAGTAGCGGTGAGCGTGATTTTTCGCCAGAGCTTTGGCAGGGATTGCGGCACAGTGGCCTCGGGCATTTACTGGTGATCTCGGGATTACATATTAGTCTGGTCTACGGCTGGAGTCTGGCGCTGTTGCTGGGGCTGGGGACAGTATGTCGTCGCAGGGTCCCACTGCCGCTGGCACTCATGCTGTCACTGCTACCGGCGCTGGCTTACGCCTGGCTGGCCGGCTTTGCGGTGCCGACGTTAAGAGCCATAGTGGCGCTCGGATTATTTTTAACCGGGCGCTTGCTGTTACGTCCGGCAAATGCGGCTAATTACTGGCTGCTGCTCTGTAGCACGCTGCTATTGCTCAATCCGTTGTGGGTAATCAGTGTCAGTTTCTGGTTATCGATCCTGGCAGTTGGCATGATTTTGTTGCTAAGTTGGTATCTGGGGCCGCTGCCACAGCCCTGGCGGCAGCGTCTGCGCTACTGGCTGTGTTTTCATCTATTGCTTACCGCGAGCATGAGCCTGCTGACCGCGGTGTTTTTTAATGGCTTAAGTGCGCTGACGCTAATTTCTAATCTGTTATTTATCCCCTGGTGTACTTTGCTGGCGATCCCGCTGGTCTTACTGGCGCTACTTTATAGCCTGAGCGGGTTGCCTTTTGCCACCGAGGTCTGGCTGCTACCGGATCTGGCGCTCAGGCCATTACAGCTTTGGCTGGATTGGGCGGCGCAGTGGCCGGTGTGGTGGAGCTTACCAGGGTTAAATGGCACGGTTTCGCTGCTGTTATGTGCGCTGTTTTTACTATTGTTACTGTTAAGAGTACGTTATCTGGTTTGGAGCTGCTTTGTATTAACCTTCAGCATTGCCATGCTGCTAACGCCAACAGCGGGTGTCAGATTGACGTTGCTGGATAGCGGTCAGGCAACGGTGTTACTGCTCGAGCAAAGAAACACTAAGCTGCTGTATCTGGATATCCCGGCGCCTCAGGCCGAACAACTGATACGGCAACAGCTGCTGCCGCTATTGCAGTTCTACCGCATTCGCCAACTGGATGCCGTGATCTGGCCGCGTTTAACGGCCGAGCATCTGCCGGCTTTAGCGTTATTACGTCAACATACTGCAGCCTGGCCGCTGTTTAGTGCCGATGTGCTGCCGGCGACCAGCCAGGCTTGTGCTGCTATTGAAAAGCATGAACTGGCGGCGAAACTGACGCTACGGCACTGGTCACTGCCTGACAAGGATCCTTGCAGCTTAAGTATTAGCCTGAATGGCTGGCAACTACTGTTGCCCGGCAGGTTGCAGCGACTGACTGAGCAGCGGCTACTGGCACGTTATCCTGAATTGAGCGCAGATCTCTATTTGCTAAGTGATTTTGGGCGTGACAGCGCGAATTCACTGGCCTTATTACAGCAGTTGGCACCGGTACAACTGCTGCTTGCTGCCAATGGTGCCGCTGCGCACCCGTATCCGGTGACGGCGGTTCGGCAACGAATTGCCTTGTTGCAGTTGCCGCTCTACCACACTGGCGAACAAGGTGCTATTGTCGTGGATTTTCAGCCAAGGCAGCTTAAAATTTCAACCTGGCGACAGCGGCAGCGACCGCGCTGGACAGAAAACGTGACGCCAGGTGCTGAAACTGAGATCAGAACGCGCTAGAATAGCAAGCTTAGAATAAAAAGGTGCTTATTTTGCAGTCAGATAACGATACAAGCATGGTAGTTTACCGCCGTCTTCTTGGTTACTTAAAGCCTTACCGGCTCGGCTTTGTCGCCGCCATAGTCGGCATGATTGGTTACTCCCTGGTTGATGCAGGATTTATCGCGTCGGTACAGCCTTTTATTGACCGCGGTATTCAGGAAAAAGACACCGACTTTTTGCGTTATGCTCCGCTGGTCGTGATCTTATTATTTATTTTGCGCGGCATTTTTCATTTTACGGCAACCTATTGTATCAGCTGGGTTGGTAATCAGATCGTAAAGGATATGCGGCAGCAGTTGTTTGGTCATATGATGCGGCTGCCGGTCAGTTTTCATGATAAGCATTCTACTGGTGAGTTGATCTCGAAAATCACCTATGACGCCGAGCAGATTAAACAATCCCTTACTAAGGCACTGATCGTGCTGGTGCGCGACGGCGCTCTGGTGGTTGGCCTGATTTTCGTTATGTTCTGGTATAGCTGGCAGTTGTCACTAATCTTCTTTCTGATTGCGCCGGTGATCGCCGTTATCGTCAGCCTGGTATCAAAGCGCTTCCGGCAACTGAGCCATAAGATCCAACATGCGATGGGCGGTGTTACCACCGCCTCAGAGCAGATGTTAAATGGCCATAAGGTGATCCTGTCTTTTGGTGGCCAGCAACTGGAAGATCAACGTTTTGCCGAGGTGAATAACCAGACCCGTTTGCAAGGGGTCAAAATGGACTCAACCTCGGCCATCAGCTCGGGGGTGATCCAACTGATCGCCTCTTTCGCGCTGGCGTTTGTCGTCTTTATGGCCAGCCAGCCGGAAATGCTGGACACGCTGACACCCGGTATTTTCTCATCTATCGTCACGGCGATGGTGATGATGCTAAAACCACTAAAGCAATTAACCACCGTCAACAGTGAGTTTCAACGTGGTTTAGCTGCTGCTGCCAGTATTTTTAAGATCCTGGATCAACTGACGGAGCAGGAAACCGGCCGGATAGAGCTCAAAGTTGCCAGGGGCGATATCAGCTTTAGCCATGTCAGTTTTCATTACCCGGGACATCAGCAACAGGTATTAAAGGATATCAGTTTTAGTATCAAAGCCGGCCAGACGGTGGCGCTGGTCGGGCGCTCCGGCAGTGGCAAAACCACGATATCCAGTCTGCTGCCGCGTTTTTACGAAGTGGAGCAGGGCGAAATCCTGCTCGATGGTCAAAATATTCAGAGTTACACCCGGGCTTCGTTGCGCAGTCAAATTGCTGTGGTGTCGCAGCATGTCATGCTGTTTAACGATACTATTGCTAATAATATTTGCTATGGCATGCCCGGTCCGGTCAGCCGCGAGCAGTTGCTTGATGTGGCGGAGAAAGCACATGTGCTGGAATTTACCGATAAGCTGCCGGATGGGTTGGATACGCAAATTGGTGAAAATGGCGTCAGTTTGTCGGGCGGCCAGCGCCAGCGCATTGCCATTGCCAGAGCCCTGCTACGTCAGGCACCGGTGCTAATTCTGGATGAAGCGACCTCGGCGCTGGACACCGAGTCAGAGCGAAAAATTCAGGCGGCACTGGATGTATTATTAAAGGGCCGCACCAGCATTGTGATTGCGCACCGCTTATCGACGATTGAAAAAGCAGACAATATTATTGTGATGGATCAAGGACGTATTCTGGAGCAGGGCACCCATCAGCAATTGCTGGCAAAGGACGGTGCCTATGCCTCCTTGCATAAACTGCAGTTTGGTGGCGACGCATGAACCTGTTAGAGCAAGCCTGGTATAAAAAACACTGGTGGTGCGCCTTATTGCTGCCGTTTAGCGCCTTGTTCTATCTGGTTAGCAGTGTCCGGCGCTTATTGTTTCGCGCTGGGGTGCTAAAGACAGAAAGATTGCCGGTACCGGTGCTGATTGTCGGCAATATCACGGTAGGCGGCACCGGCAAGACGCCTTTTACGATTTGGTTGTGTGACTATCTGCGGCAGCGGGGTTATACACCCGGCATTATTTCACGTGGTTATGGTGGTAAGGTTAAGGCGCCGCGGCTGGTCACTGAGTTGGATAGTCCGGCGCTGGTTGGCGACGAACCCCTGTTACTGGCGCAGCGCAGCGGCTGTCCCATAGTGGTGTCACCCGATCGGGTAGCGGCGGGGCGTTTTTTGCTGGAGAAGCGACCACAGGTTGATATTATTATTTCCGATGATGGTTTACAGCATTACCGTCTGGCCCGGGATCTGGAAATCGTGTTGCTGGATGGGCAACGCGGCCTGGGCAACGGCTGGTTATTGCCGGCCGGGCCGCTACGGGAATTACCAAAGCGCCTTGCCAGTGTCGATCTGGTGATTGCCAATAGTGGTAGCTCAGCGCTTGCTGCTGGCGAAATCAAGCTCAGTTCTGCGGCAGCATCGCCGTTATTGCCCGATGCGGAGCCACTGACGCCTGACACCGAGATTCAACTGGTCGCCGGTATTGGCAATCCGCTACGTTTTAAAGCCTCTGCCGAGCAGGCTGGATTTAAAATCAAACATTGTCACTTCTGGCCCGATCATCACCCTTTTCAGGCGGATGACTTTAACATGGTCTCAGGTCCGATCCTGATGACGGAAAAAGATGCGGTAAAATGCCGCAAATTTGCCCGGCCTGACTGGTATTATTTACCCGTGCAGGCGGAGCCGGACGCGGCAGTCGTCGCCCGTCTGGACGCCTTATTAAATACTTTGGGAATTCGTTATGGCACTCAATCCGGCATTGACTGATATCCTGGCCTGCCCGGTCTGCAAGGGTAAACTGAAATACGACAAAGACGGCCAGCGCTTGATCTGTACGCTGGATCGGCTGGCCTATCGTTTAAGTAATAACATTCCGGTATTACTGGCCAATGAAGCCACCATATTAAGCGCTGAAGAGTGTGAAAAATGGCGTTCCTAGTGGTGATACCGGCGCGCTACGCCAGTAGCCGCCTGCCAGGTAAACCCCTGGCTGATATCAACGGTAAAACGATGATTGAACGGGTATACCGCCAGGCGTTGCAAAGTGGTGCGGCCCGGGTGCTGGTGGCAACCGACGATCAGAGGATTAAAGCGGTTGTGGAAGGTTTTGGTGGTGAGGTTTGTGTTACTGCCACTCACCACAACTCCGGTACTGAGCGTTTGGCAGAAGTGGTGACGAAGCTGGGGCTACCGGCAGAGACTATAGTCGTTAATGTGCAGGGCGATGAACCCTTTATTCCACCGGCATTAATCGGTCAGGTGGCGGCAAATCTGGCGGCTCAGCAGCGGGCTCGGATGGCCACGCTGGCAGTGCCGCTTGGCGATGCCAGCGAAATCGCCAATCCTAATATCGTTAAAGTGGTGACCGACCAACAAGGTTATGCGCTGTATTTTAGCCGTTCGGTGATCCCCTTTGATCGCGATCAGGCGTTTCAAGCCGAGCTTGCTCAGCATTACCGGCGGCATATCGGCATCTATGCCTACCGCGCCGGTTTTATTCAGGATTACGTACGCTGGCCGGTGTCTACCCTGGAGCGGCTGGAAGCGCTGGAGCAATTGCGGGTGCTGTGGCAGGGTGAAGCCATCCATGTTGCCGATGCCATAGCGCCGCCGGCGATGGGGGTGGATACTGCCGAGGATCTGGCAAGGGCCATCGCCCATGCTAAAACCTATGACTGATGCTTTTCAGATAGTGGCGCAAACCGACGATTTCTATGTTCTGAATAAAGCCGCCGGTGTCAGTTTTCATTCTGAGCAAGGCCCCGGCCTGGTGGCGTTGGCCGAGCAACAGCTGGCACAAAAGCTTTATCCGGTGCATCGGCTGGATAAAGTCACCTCTGGCTTGCTGTTACTGGCACGCCGGCCTGGGGTAGCGGCTGAGTTAACCCGGTTATTTGCCAAGCGGCAGGTGCAGAAATGCTATCTGGCACTTAGTGCGGCGCGACCACAAAAAAAGCAAGGCTGGGTCAAGGGCCCCATGCAACCGGCGCGGCGTGGCGCCTGGCGTCTTGGTCAGGGCGAGCAAGCGCCTGCGGTGACCTATTTTGTCAGCCAGGGCTATCAGGATGCACCGTTTCGGGCTTTTCTGTTAAAACCTTTCACCGGTAAAACCCATCAGTTAAGAGTGGCGCTAAAGAGCGTCGGGGCTGCTATTCTGGGTGATGAACTCTATGGTGGTGCAGTAGCAGATCGGGTCTACCTGCATGCCTATGCGCTCAGCTTCAGCTTGTTCGGCAAGCAGTATCAGTTCCAGGTATTACCTGATAGCGGCGCGGCCTTTGCTGAACTATTGCAACTTGGCTTGCCATCAAGCTGGTTAACGCCGGCTGATTTTCCCTGGCCAGCTGCTCCTGCGCAGTTGGCTGCTTGTTCAGATCAGGATGAATAATGTCAGATTATGAAACCCGTTTTGCCGGTATTGCCCGGCTTTATGGTCAGACCGCATTGCAGCAATTTCGCCAGGCGCATGTGGTGGTGATAGGTATTGGTGGTGTGGGCAGCTGGGCGGCAGAGGCTTTGGCCCGCTCTGGTATTGGCGAGCTGACCTTGATTGATTTGGATGATGTCTGTGTCAGCAATATTAATCGCCAATTACATGCGCTGACTGCAACAGTGGGGCAGGATAAGGTTGCGGTAATGGCAGAGCGGATCCATCAGATCAACCCGGAATGTGTGGTACATCAGGTGGCAGATTTTATCGCAGCTGATAATCTGGCACAGTTATTACACGGCAAAATTGATTATGTGCTGGATGCGATTGATGCCGTGAAAGCCAAAACAGCATTAATTGCCTGGTGTAAGCGGCGCAAGATCCCGCTGATCACCACAGGCGGCGCCGGAGGTCAACTTGACCCGACGCAGATCCAAATCGCCGATCTGACACAGGCCTACAACGACCCGCTGTTAGCGAAGGTACGCAATATGCTGCGACGTGATCATCAGTTTAGCCGCAATCCGAAGCGGCGTTTTGGCGTCGATTGTGTATTTTCAACCGAGCAGTTACGTTATCCGGCTACTGATGGCAGTGTTTGTCAGCAAAAGCCGGATACTAGCGGCGCGATGCGGCTGGATTGCAGCGGCGGTTTTGGTGCCGCCACTGTGGTGACGGCCAGCTTCGGTTTTGCTGCGGTTTCGCGCCTGCTAGTCAAACTGGTCCGCAAGGGTGTAAGCGAGCAACAGGCTGAGCACAATCCAGGGTAACTTACTACGTTGTTGACCACTGCGGTGCTGGCGTAATTGCCGCAGCGCCAGCAAGGCTTGCTTGCCATCTTTACCGAGTAAGCCATGGCTTAGTTCCAGTAATGGATAAACTAACCACATCTGCTCTACCACCGCCAGACTATCGCGCCATACTCGTCCAGGCGCGAGGCGGCGATACTCGGTAATGACTTCGTCAATCAGCGGATCTGTGTGCTCAAGATAGCGATACAGGCCATGGATAAAGATAAGTACATCCCGTACCATACACTGGTCAATACTCAGTTGTTGATGCGGGTTTTCTTCAAAATCAATAAAACCAATCTGTTTACCATCCCAACACAGATCGCGTAATGCCGGCCGGCCGTGCCAGCGATTATGCTGATGCAGTTTAGCCAGCGCGGCTGCCGCCTGCAGCAAAATCTCGCGTCGCTGCTCGGCGTCAGGTTGTGCTTCCGTTAGCCAGTATTTTAGCGAAGGCCCAACATCGGAAAGCACCAGGTACTCCTCCGACGCGACTAAAACCCGCGGCACATTAAAACCCAGACTACCCAGCAGTTGTAAGCGTTTAGCTTCGCCGGCCAGGGCGGCAAAAGGTTCAATACTGGGAAAGTACAGTGGATTAGAGCTCAGGCTGGCAATCAGTTTTGGTAATACGCGACGCCAGCCCGGTAGGGCAGGTTCTTGCTGCTTTAACCACAGTTTCTGGCCTTGCCAGTTAAAGCTGAAAGAACGTTGTGGTTGTTGCTGCCGTAACTGCAGACTAAATTCAAGAAGAGAGACATTATCCATAGCGCGCATCCCCGATAAGCCTGGACGTGCAGTGTGCCCAGGGTGCGGCATTAGAACTTATGGTAGCTGAATTTTAGCTGAATATCGGTAAAGTCTACAGCTAGCTAAGGGCGAGCTCTAAGCTTTAATAGTGCTTTGAATGCGTTGTAGCATCATAGTCAGGCCATTGCCCCGGGATTGACTCAGGTAAGGGCGCAGATTTAGCGCATCAAAATGGCGACTGAGTTCCAGCTCGGCAAGTTCACTACTGGTTTTACCATTCACAAAACATAGCATAATTGCCAGTAGACCTTTAACGATACGGGCTTCACTGTCCAGTACAAAATAGTGCTTGCCAGTTACCGGCTCCTGATAGTGCAGTAGCCAGGCCCGGCTTTCACAGCCACGGACCAGATATTCAGTCTGGCGCATTTTCTCCGGTAGGGCAGGTAATTTCTTACCCAGTTGCATTAACAACCGATATTTACTTTGCCAATCGGTTGGTTGTTGCAGCAATGGTAGTTCTTGTTCCGCTATCTGCTGCAAGCCGGTGGCGGTATCGGCAATAAGTTGTTGTAGCATGGTTACCTCAGGATCTCGGTGGCTGCCGCTAATGCCTGCAGGGTGACATCGACCTCGGCTGGTAAATTATAGGCTGCAAAAGCAAAACGCACCGCGCCAGGCAACTGCAGCATGGCAAATAACGGCATGGCGCAGTGGCTGCCGGCACGTACGGCGATTTTTTGTTCATTTAACAACATCGCCAGATCATTTGGATGCTCTCCGGCCAGCTGCAGACTAATAATACCGGCGCTCTGTTCAACCCTGGTCAACGGGCTTAGGCCGGGAATTTGACTTAGCCCAGCAGCAAATTGTTGTAATAATTCGCCTTTATACTGATTTATTTGCTGAGCGTCAAACTGCCGGATAAATTCAATGGCAGCGGCCAGGCCTATGGCGCCGGCAATATTGGGTGTGCCGGCCTCGAGCCGGGCCGGTAGTGCAGCAAAGCTAGAGCGCTGAAAGCTGACATCGCTAATCATCTCGCCCCCGCCCAGCAAGGGCCTCAACTGTTCCAGATACCGCTGTTTGCCATATAAGACGCCAATACCAGTGGGGCCATAGAGCTTATGACCGGAAAAGCAGTAAAAATCTACCGGCCATTGTTGCACATCCGGTACCTGCCAGCTTATGCCCTGAGCCCCATCCACTATGGTAATTGCCCCTGCGGCTTTAGCTGCCCGTAACATAGTTGCTAAGGGCAGAATATGCCCCAGCGCATTGGATACCTGGGTCAGGCTGACAATCTTAGGTTTGAGCGCCAATAACTGCTGATAGACGTCAAGGTCCGGCATTAACTGCTGATCCAGGGGGATCACATCCAGCTGCACACCACGACTTTGGCAGTGTAGCTGCCAGGGTACGATATTGGCGTGATGCTCCAGCGCGGAAATCAGGATCCGGTCGCCGGGCTTGAGAATGGTATTCATTAAACCAAACGCCAGTTGGTTAAAGGCGGCAGTGGTGCCGCTGGTAAAGATGATTTCAGAGCGGCATGCCGCGTTCAGAAATTGTTGCACGCTGTCCCGGGCGGCTTCAAAGGCCGCAGTGGCGTGCTGGCTTAGTTGGTGGGCACCGCGATGCACGTTACTATTTTGCTGCTGATAAAATGCCAACTCGGCGTCGATCACCTGCTGTGGTTTCTGGCTGGTGGCTGCGGTATCCAGGTAGATCCACTCCGGGTTATGGTTAAAAAACGGAAAAAACTGCCGGAAGGCCAGGGCATCGAAACTTGACATGAGAACTTGGGCTCCATAACACCAATAGCATAATTATGCCAATTTATGGCCAATTTATCGAACGACAGTGTGCATAAAAATGCAAAAAATAAAAAAGCGGCCTCAGGCCGCTTTGATAATTAGCAAAAAATGTTATTTCTTGCTGACATAATCACGGGCAGTATAGCCGGTATACAGCTGACGCGGCCGACCGATCTTATGGCCTTTGTCCGACAGCATTTCATCCCAGTGTGAAATCCAGCCAACAGTACGTGACATGGCGAAGATCACGGTAAACATACTTGTTGGAATACCGATGGCTTTTAAGATGATACCAGAGTAGAAATCGACGTTTGGATACAGTTTCTTCTCGATAAAGTACGGGTCTGACAGCGCAATTCGCTCCAGCTCCATCGCCACATCCAGCAGTGGATCTTTAATATTCAGCTCGCTCAGCACCTCGTGGCAGGTTTCACGCATTACCTTAGCGCGTGGGTCAAAGTTCTTGTACACGCGGTGACCAAAGCCCATCAGACGGAAAGTGTCATTCTTGTCTTTGGCGCGGGCGACAAATTCTGGGATACGATCAACAGAGCCAATTTGTTGTAACATCTTCAGGCAGGCTTCGTTGGCGCCACCGTGTGCCGGGCCCCACAGTGAGGCGATACCGGCAGCGATACAGGCATAAGGATTAGCGCCTGATGAACCGGCTAAACGCACCGTTGAGGTTGAAGCGTTCTGCTCATGGTCAGCGTGCAGCATAAAGATGCGGTCCATCGCTTTTGCTAATACCGGGCTGACTTTGTACTCTTCAGCCGGCACTGAGAACATCATATGCAGGAAGTTTTCTGAGTAGCTCAGTTCGTTGCGTGGATAGACGAATGGCTGACCCACAGTGTATTTGTAAGCCATAGCTGCGATAGTTGGCAGTTTGGCAATTAAACGGTGCGCGCTACGCTTGCGCTGCATTGGGTCGTTAATATCTAAATCGGAGTGATAGAAAGACGACATGGCACCAACGACACCACACAGCATCGCCATTGGGTGGGCATCAACGCGGAAACCCTGGAAAAAAGCAGCGATTTTCTCGTGAACCATGGTGTGGCGGGTAATGGTCTTTACGAAGTCCTGATACTGCTGTTCAGAAGGTAATTCACCTTCTAACAGTAAATAACAGGTTTCCAGATAATTTGATTTTTCAGCAAGTTGTTCAATCGGATAACCGCGGTGCAGCAATACGCCATTGTCGCCATCGATATAGGTAATCTTCGATTCACAGGAGCCGGTAGACATAAAGCCCGGGTCAAAAGTGAAGTAGCCCTGTTGCCCGAGAGTACGTACGTCGATTACGTCAGTGCCTGCCGTGCCAGAATAGATCGGTAGCTCGAAGGTCTTACCATCAATCTGCACGACGGCCTTTTTATCTGCCATTGGATTTCTCCTATTGTTGTAGTATCGGATATTAGGGTTTGGGCTATTCTACTCGCAAACCACACCTGAAAGTCAATTCTAAAGACTAATCGTTGAATAAGTATTCGACTCTAGTCGTATTGCTGCTTTTGACAATTTATGTAAATTTCCATCTGCGGAATTTTCCGTGTAAAACCAAACAAAAATTGTAATAGCCTTTTATGAAATATATACTATTGGCGGCGTAAAAGCAGTTCACCTGACACCAGCTTTTTTGCTGAACCAGCTTGGGGCATAAAGAGTATATTGGCGTTGGGATGTCACTGGTTTTACAGCGACAATAATGACAACTACGCTCTACACGGGCATCGATGGGCAAGAAACTGTGAAAAAGCAAAGACCAATAAATCTCGATTTATCGACTATCTCTCTACCTGCGACTGCCAAAGCTTCTATTCTGCACCGGGTTACTGGTGTAGCAATGTTTTTCGCACTGCTGTTTGTGATCTGGGCATGGGCGACTTCATTGCAAAGCGCAGAAGGCTTTGACTACGTGAAGTCCTTGCTAAATTCACATTTAGCGAAATTTATCGCCTGGGGTACGATTACTGTACTGACCTACCACCTGCTGGGTGGCGTTCGCCATCTGATTATGGATATGGGCCATTGGGAGGAATTAGATTCCGGTAACCTGAGCGCCAAAATCACAATCGGCTTGTGGATTGTATTAGCAGTATTAGCAGGAGTATGGGTATGGTTCTGAATCAGGCTAGCCTGAAACGCGACGGCGTTCAGGATTACGTTTCGCTGCGTGCCACCGCTATTGTACTGGCACTGTACAGCTTATTTATCTTAGGTTTCTTCCTCTTTACCCCAGAGGTTACTTTCGAAGTATGGCAGGGGTTATTTGCCAATACACTGATGAAAGTCTTCACTTTACTCGCCCTGATCTCAATTGCCATCCACACCCGTATTGGTTTGTGGCAGGTACTGACTGACTACGTGAAATGCGCCAGACTGCGCGCCGTATTGCAGTTTGTCCTTTATGTGATTGCCTTCGCGTATGTGGCAGTAGGTTTATTTGTGTTGTGGGGTGCTTAAGTGACTATTCCAGTAAGAGAATTTGATGCCATCGTTATTGGGGCCGGTGGTGCAGGTATGCGTGCGGCGTTACAGATCACCCAGTCTGGTTTAACTTGCGCCTTATTGTCTAAAGTGTTTCCAACCCGTTCGCACACTGTATCTGCCCAGGGCGGTATTACGGTAGCACTGGGTAACTCCCATGAAGATAACTGGGAATGGCACATGTTCGATACCGTTAAGGGCTCGGACTATATCGGTGACCAGGACGCCATTGAATATATGTGTAAAACCGGCCCGGAAGCCATTACCGAGCTGGAAAATATGGGCTTACCGTTCTCTCGTTTTGAAAACGGTCGCGTCTATCAGCGCCCATTCGGCGGTCAGTCGAAGAATTTCGGTGGTGAGCAGGCTGCCCGTACTGCTGCCGCTGCTGACCGTACCGGCCATGCGCTGTTACACCTGCTGTATCAGCAAAACGTTAAAAACCGTACTCAGGTCTTCTCTGAGTGGTACGCGCTCGACCTGGTAAAGAATCAGGACGGTGCCGTAGTAGGCTGTACCGCTATCGATATCGAGACCGGTGAGATTGTTTACTTCAAAGCCAAAGCGACCGTATTAGCAACGGGCGGTGCCGGCCGTATCTACGCCTCGACGACGAATGCCCACATCAATACCGGTGATGGTGTTGGTATGGCCCTGCGTGCCGGTGTGCCGCTGCAGGATATGGAAATGTGGCAATTCCACCCAACCGGTATCGCCGGTGCCGGTACGCTGGTAACCGAAGGCTGCCGTGGTGAAGGTGGCTACCTGCTGAATAAAGACGGTGAACGCTTTATGGAGCGGTATGCACCAAACGCCAAAGACTTAGCCGGCCGTGACGTGGTAGCCCGCGCCATGATGACCGAAATCCGTGAAGGCCGCGGTTGTGATGGTCCTTGGGGCGTCCATATCAAGCTGAAACTAGATCACTTAGGTGAAGAGGTTCTGGAAAGCCGTCTGCCAGGTATTTGTGAATTGTCACGTACTTTTGCGCACGTTGATCCGGTAAAAGAACCAATTCCGGTTATCCCAACCTGTCACTATATGATGGGTGGTATTCCAACCAACGTCCATGGTCAGGTGATTTCGCCAAAAGCTGACGGCTCAGAAGCGGTGGTACCTGGCTTATTTGCCTGTGGTGAAATTGCTTGTGTATCGGTACATGGTGCTAACCGTTTAGGCGGTAACTCACTGTTAGACTTAGTGGTGTTTGGCCGTGCTACTGGCTTACACCTGGGCGAAGCCCTGGCTGCTACCGCAGAAGCCCGTGCCGCCTCTGCTGACGATATTGATGCTGCTCTGGCCCGCACCCGTCGCTGGGAAGACAGCAAACCAGGTCAGGGTGAAGATCCGGTACAGATTAAGAAAGACCTGCAAAACTGCATGCAACTTAACTTCTCGGTATTCCGTGAAGGTCAGGCGATGGCCGAAGGTCTGCAACAGTTAAAAGAAATCCGTGAGCGGCTGAAGTTTGCCCGTCTGGATGACAAGAGCTCAGATTTCAATACCCAGCGTATTGAATGTTTAGAGCTGGACAACCTGATGGAAACCGCTTACTCAACTGCGGTAGCAGCGAACTTCCGTACTGAAAGCCGTGGTGCCCATGCCCGTTTTGACTTCCCGGATCGTGATGATGAAAACTGGTTATGCCACAGTGTTTACACACCGGATACTGAATCTATGTTTAAGCGTAAAGTGAATCTGGAACCGAAGTTCCGTGAAGCTTTCCCGCCAAAAGCACGTAAGTACTAAGAGGGGCCACAACGATGCAGAAGTTAGTATTTTCCATCTATCGTTATAACCCTGATGTCGACCAAGCGCCGCGCATGCAGGATTACACGCTGGATAACCCGGAAGGCCGGGATATGATGGTGCTGGATGCACTGTTAAAGTTAAAAGAGCAGGACCCTACCTTGTCGTTCCGTCGCAGCTGCCGTGAAGGTGTTTGCGGTTCAGATGGTCTGAACATGAACGGCAAAAACGGTCTGGCTTGTATTACGCCATTATCTGCCGTTGGTTTAAAAGGCGGCAAGATTGTATTGCGGCCACTGCCAGGTTTACCGGTAATCCGCGATCTGGTGGTAGATATGAGCCAGTTCTACACCCAGTATGAGAAGGTAAAACCGTACCTGATCAACGACAGCAAGTTACCACCAGCGGGTGAGTTCCTGCAGTCGCCGGAAGAACGTGCTAAACTTGACGGCCTGTACGAATGTATTTTATGTGCTTGTTGTTCGACCTCTTGTCCGTCGTTCTGGTGGAACCCGGATAAGTTTATCGGCCCGGCTGGTTTACTGCATGCCTACCGCTTCCTGGCTGACAGTCGCGATACTGCGACTGAACAACGCTTAAATGATCTTGACGACGCTTTCAGCGTGTTCCGCTGCCACGGTATTATGAACTGTGTCAACGTCTGTCCAAAAGGACTGAACCCGACTAAAGCTATCGGACAGATCAAATCGATGTTGTTAAACCGGGCGCTGTAATGCGCCCTTTTTTAGTATTTAACTGAAACTGTCCGGGCTGCATGCAGCACGGCAGTTTTTTTGCTAATTTTTCCAGGTGCTCAGAAATAAGGGAAACTAAATGCACGAAGGTGTAATGAAGGCGTGGTTAGAGTCTTCACATCTTGGCGGTGGCAACATGGCCTATGTGGATGAACTCTATGAATCCTACTTAGCAGAGCCCACCAGTGTTGGTGACGAATGGCGCGAATTTTTTGCCAAGTTACCAAAAATCGATGGGGTCGATCTCGAAACCCGGCACAGTGATGTCCGGCAACAGTTTGCTGAACTGGCTAAAAACAAACACCGTGAAGTGGTGGTCGTCAATAGCGGCAGTGGTGCCGACAGCCGTCAGGTCAAAGTGCTGCAATTAATCAACTCCTATCGGTTCCGTGGTCACCAGCATGCCAATCTTGACCCGCTGAATTTATGGAAGCAACCCAGGGTACGTGACCTTGAATTGTCTTACCATGAACTGTCTGAAGCTGATTACGATACAGAGTTCCATGTTGGATCATTCGCAGCTGGTCAGGAAACGATGAAATTAGGCGATTTGCACAAAGCCCTGGAGCGCACTTATTGCGGCTCTATTGGTGCTGAGTATATGCACATCGTATCGACTGATGAAAAACGCTGGATCCAGCAACGTTTGGAGAGCATTCAGTCACAGCCTCGCTATGATAAAGCTACCAAGTTACAGATCTTAAAAGGTCTGGTTGCCGCTGATGGCCTGGAAAAATATTTAGGGTCAAAATTCCCGGGTGCCAAACGCTTTGGTCTGGAAGGTGGCGATGCCATGATCCCGATGCTCAAAGCCATGATCCACCGTGCCGGTGAGCAGGGCGCACAGGACTCCGTTATCGGTATGGCACACCGTGGCCGCTTAAATACGCTGATCAACGTACTGGGTAAAAACCCGTCAAAATTATTTGACGAGTTCGCCGGTAAATACGAAGTGGTGGGTGCCGGTGACGTGAAATACCACATGGGTTTCTCGTCTGACTTTGAAACCAAAGGTGGTATCGTCCATTTAGCCCTGGCGTTTAACCCGTCGCATCTGGAAATTGTTAACCCGGTAGTGTTAGGTTCAGTGCGCGCCCGCTTAGATCGTCGTGGTTGCACTGACGGCTCTTTAGCACTGCCAATTACTATTCACGGTGACTCTGCGTTTGCCGGTCAGGGTGTGGTAGCCGAAACCTTTAACCTGTCGCAAACCCGTGCCTTTAAAGTGGGTGGCACCGTGCGGATCGTGATTAACAACCAGGTTGGCTTTACCACCTCTAACCCGGAAGACACGCGTTCTACACCTTACTGTACTGATATCGCTAAGATGGTACAGGCGCCAATTTTCCACGTTAACGGTGATGATCCGGAAGCCGTCGTATTTGTGGCACAACTTGCCGTAGATTACCGCAACACCTTTAAACGCGATGTGGTGATTGACCTGGTTTGTTATCGTCGTAATGGCCACAACGAAGCGGATGAGCCGAATGCGACCCAACCGCTGATGTACCAGAAGATTAAGAAGCACCCGACGCCGCGTGAAATCTATGCCGAGAAACTGCAGTTAGAAGGCATTGTGACGGCGGACGAGGTTAAGGCGCTGATTGATGGTTATCGTGATGCCCTGGACAAAGGTGATTGCGTAGTAGAAGAACTGCGTCCTATGGCTCCTACTTCAGTTGATTGGACGCCATACCTGAACAAAGATTGGGATAGTCCTTACGACGCCAGTGTACCGGTGGAGAAACTGGTCGCGCTGGGTGAAAAAGCGATCCAGGTTCCAGCCGCACATGCTTTACAACGTCAGGTCGGTCGTGTTTACGAAGACCGCGCCCTGATGCTAAAAGGTGAGAAGAAAATCGATTGGGGCTTTGCTGAAATTCTGGCCTACGCTTCTACGGTTGCCGAAGGTAGCCGGGTGCGGATTGTTGGTCAGGATTCTGGTCGTGGTACCTTCTTCCATCGCCATGCAGTACTGCACAGTCAAACTGATGCCAGCACTTATACGCCACTTGAGCATATTGACGAGAAACAGGGTGTGTTTCAGGTCTATGACTCGGCGCTGTCTGAAGAAGCGGTATTGGCCTTTGAATATGGTTATGCCACCGCAGAACCTCGCGCCATGGTGATCTGGGAAGGTCAGTTTGGTGACTTCGCCAACGGTGCCCAGGTGGTCATTGACCAGTTCTTAAGCTCAGGCGAGCAGAAGTGGGGTCGTCTCTGTGGTTTAACGCTGTTATTACCACACGGTTACGAAGGCCAGGGCCCGGAGCACTCTTCAGCCCGTTTGGAGCGTTTCCTGCAACTGTGTGCCGACCACAATATGCAAGTCTGTGTGCCAACCACACCGGCTCAGGTATTTAATATGTTGCGTCGGCAGATGGTGCGGCCAATGCGCCGGCCATTGATCGTGATGTCGCCAAAATCGTTACTGCGTCACCCACTGGCAACCTCTACGCTGGAAGAGCTGGCGTCAGGCGTCTACCATAACGTGATTGGCGAGATTGACGAGCTGAACCCGGCCGATGTGAAACGCGTGGTGTTCTGTAGCGGTAAGGTGTACTACGAACTGCTGGAAGAGCGGCGTAAGCGCGAGCAGAAAGACGTGGCGATCATCCGGGTTGAGCAGCTGTATCCGTTCCCGCATCAGGAAATGGCGCAAGCGCTGGCAGCCTATCAGCATGTCACCGATTTCGTCTGGTGTCAGGAAGAGCCGCAAAACCAGGGTGCCTGGTACTGCAGTCAGCACCATTTCTGGGCTGCTATTCCGCAAGGCGCTAAGCTGACCTATGCCGGTCGTGAAGCTTCGTCTTCACCTGCTGTTGGTTACCTGTCGGTACATAACAAGCAGCAGCAAGCGCTGGTAAATGACGCCCTGACACTGAAATAAAACGCTTTGCAGCCCGCTTTGGCGGGCTGTTATAACTGATAAGACCAACCGTTAAAGGTGAAAAAGTGGAAATTAAAGTACCCGTATTACCGGAATCTGTTGCAGATGCAACTATCGCCACCTGGCACGTAAAAACCGGTGAAGCCGTAAGCCGTGATCAGGTATTAGTCGATATCGAAACCGACAAAGTTGTGCTGGAAGTCGTCGCTCAGGCCGATGGCGTGATGGGCGAGATCCTGCATGATGTTGGCGCCACTGTAACTGCTGAGCAGGTCATCGGTAAGATGTCTGCCGGTGGTGCACCAGCTGCGAAAGCTGACGCACCAAAAGCAGAGGCCGCCGCCGCTGCGCCAGCTGCCAGCGATGACAGTGATGATGCCTTAAGCCCGTCAGTGCGTCGTTTAATTGCCGAAAAAGGTCTGGATGCCAGCAAAATCAAAGGCACCGGCAAAAACGGCCGTGTTACCAAAGAAGACGTTGAAAAATTCTTAGCCGGTGCACCTGCTAAAGCCGCTGCGCCTGCCGCTACCACACCTGTGGTTGCTGCCGGTGACCGTAGCCAGAAACGCGTACCGATGACCCGTCTGCGTAAGACCATCGCGAACCGCTTACTGGAAGCGAAAAACTCTACCGCTATGTTAACGACGTTCAATGAAGTGAACATGAAGCCGATTATGGATCTGCGTAAGCAGTATCAGGACGTGTTTGAGAAGCGTCATGGTATCCGTTTAGGTTTTATGTCGTTCTATGTTAAAGCAGTTACCGAAGCCCTGAAACGCTTCCCGGAAGTGAATGCGGCGATCGATGGTGATGATATCGTTTATCACAACTACTTCGATGTCAGTATCGCGGTATCTACACCTCGTGGTCTGGTAACGCCAGTACTGCGTGACTGTGACAAGATGAATCTGGCCGAAATCGAAAAAGCGATTAAAGATCTGGCCATCAAAGGCCGTGATGGCAAGCTGGCGATGGACGACCTGATGGGCGGTAACTTCACTATCACTAACGGTGGTGTGTTCGGCTCTCTGATGTCTACGCCAATTATCAATCCACCACAGTCAGCGATTCTGGGTATGCACAAGATCCAGGACCGCGTGATGGTAGTCGACGGTAAGATGGAAATTCTGCCAATGATGTATCTGGCGCTGTCTTATGACCACCGCATCATCGATGGTAAAGAGTCTGTGGGTTTCCTGGTAACCATTAAAGAGTTACTGGAAGATCCAACCCGTATTCTGCTGGATATCTAAGCGGTAAAAGCGGATAAAAATGCTGTTGTTTGCGCAACAGCGTTTTTAAATACATCGGGTTGGCGCTATAATGCGCGCCGACCTAAACGACAGGCTGCGATAACTGCAGCCTTCAATCAAAAATGAACGGAAAATAGCCATGAATTTGCACGAGTATCAGGGTAAGCAACTGTTTGCCCAATATGGTTTGCCTGTATCTAAAGGCATCGCTGCAGCCACTGTAGAAGAAGCAGTTGCCGCAGCCGATCAGATCGGCGGCGATATGTTTGTTGTTAAGGCTCAGGTTCACGCTGGTGGCCGCGGTAAAGCGGGCGGCGTTAAGCTGGTCAAGAGCAAGGACGAAATTCGCGCCTTCGCAGAAAAATGGCTGGGTAAGAATCTGGTAACTTACCAGACAGACGAAAAAGGTCAGCCGGTTAGCCGTATTCTGGTAGAAACCTGTACTGATATCGCCAAAGAGCTGTATTTAGGTGCGGTAGTGGATCGCTCTTCACGCCGTATCGTGTTTATGGCCTCTACTGAAGGTGGTGTGGAAATTGAAAAAGTTGCCCACGAAACGCCAGAGAAAATCTTAAAAGCTACTGTTGACCCGCTGGTTGGCGCTCAGCCATACCAGGGCCGTGAACTGGCATTCAAACTGGGCCTGGAAGGCAAGCAAGTTAACCAGTTTGTCAAAATCTTCTTAGGTTTAGCGAAACTGTTCCAGGACAAAGACCTGGCACTGTTAGAAGTAAACCCACTGGTTATTACACCTGCTGGCGATCTGCACTGTTTGGATGCCAAACTGGTTATCGATGGTAACGCCTTATACCGTCATCCAGAACTGAAAGCGATGCAGGATCCTTCACAGGAAGATCCACGTGAAGCTCATGCTGCTTCATGGGAACTGAACTATGTTGCTTTAGGTGGTGATATCGGTTGTATGGTTAACGGTGCCGGCTTAGCCATGGGTACCATGGACATCGTAAAATTACACGGTGGCCAGCCAGCTAACTTCCTGGACGTTGGCGGCGGTGCAACCAAAGAGCGCGTTGTAGAAGCATTCAAAATTATCCTGTCTGACGCTGCCGTTAAAGCAGTATTTATCAATATCTTCGGTGGTATCGTGCGTTGTGACATGATCGCTGAGGGTGTGATCGGCGCCGTAAAAGAAGTTGGCGTTAAAGTACCGGTAGTAGTGCGGTTACAAGGTAACAACGCTGAACTGGGCGCGAAGGTACTGTCAGAAAGTGGCCTGAACATTATTGCTGATACCGACTTAACTGGCGCTGCCCAGAAAGTGGTTGCAGCTGCGGCCAAGGCATAAGGGGTAAGCAATGAGCGTTTTAATTAACAAAGATACCAAAGTAATTTGTCAGGGTTTCACTGGCGCCCAGGGTACTTTCCACTCTGAGCAAGCTATTGCTTACGGTACCAAGATGGTTGGCGGTGTAACGCCGGGTAAAGGCGGTCAAACGCATTTAGGTCTGCCAGTGTTTAACACGGTAAAAGAAGCGGTTGATGCCACTGGCGCAGAAGCTTCTGTGATCTATGTACCAGCACCATTCTGTAAGGATTCTATCCTGGAAGCGGCTAACGCCGGTATCAAACTGATCGTCTGTATCACTGAAGGTATCCCGACGTTAGATATGCTGGATGCCAAAGTAAAATGTGACGAATTAGGCGTACGCTTAATTGGCCCGAACTGCCCAGGCGTCATCACGCCAGGTGAATGTAAGATTGGTATTATGCCAGGCCACATTCACAAGCCAGGTAAAGTCGGTATCGTGTCACGTTCAGGCACCCTGACTTATGAAGCCGTTAAGCAAACGACTGATTACGGTTTCGGTCAGTCTACCTGTGTTGGTATCGGTGGCGACCCAATCCCGGGTTCTAACTTTATCGATATCCTGAAGTTATTCCAGGAAGATCCACAAACTGAAGCCATCGTGATGATCGGTGAAATCGGTGGTTCTGCGGAAGAAGAAGCTGCAGCTTACATCAAAGCACACGTCACTAAGCCAGTGGTATCTTACATTGCCGGTGTCACTGCACCTGCTGGTAAGCGCATGGGCCATGCTGGCGCCATCATCTCTGGTGGTAAAGGTACTGCTGATGAGAAGTTTGCTGCGTTAGAAGACGCCGGTGTAAAAACCGTGAAGAGCTTAGCCGATATCGGTAAAGCCCTGAAAGAGCTGACTGGCTGGTAAGCTATTACTGTGTTAGTCTGAAAACCCGCTCATCTGAGCGGGTTTTTTTGTTAATGAATTTAGGTAATCCGATGCTTTGGCAAGATTTAACCCGGCTGAACCGCTACGAGCGATACTGGTTAGCCGCGTTCTTACTGATTATTATGCTCAGTACGCTCTGGTTTAGCAGTACGGGCACTGATTGGCAAAGCTGGTGCTCGATTACGCTGAACTGGCTGATCAGCCCGCTGAGTGCTATTAGTGGCGTGCTTTGCGTGGTGATGGTGGCCAAAGGCTTACTGTCAAACTGGATTTGGGGCCTAATCAGTGCCAGCAGTTACGGCCTGATTGCCTTGACCTCAGGCTATTATGGTGACTGGTTATTAAATTGGTTTTACTTCTTACCGGCACAATTCTTTATTTATTATAGCTGGCGCCATCAGTTACACAGTGAAACCCGACAGGTCAGGGTGCGGCGTCTCGGTTGGCATTGGCTATGGGTGTTGGTCGTTGTAGGGGTTGGTGTTACCGCTTTGGCGCAAATGCTTAATGGCCTGGATGGCTTTATTAGTGACGCGCTAAAGCGTAACTCGGCGGTCTATGATAGCCTGCAGACGTTGACGGGATTTGACCTGAGCGGCCCCTTACTGGATGCCAGCACGGTGGTACTGCAAATTACTGCGCAATTGTTAATGATTCGGATGTTTGCGGCGCAGTGGCCATTTTGGATTGCCACCAATGTGCTGACCATCTTTGCCTGGAGCCTGGTGCTGTTAACCACGCCAGACTCAGCGCCTTATGCGGTTCCTACCTTATTAATGTGGATCGCCTTTTTAATTAATTCAGTATATGGTGCCGTCAGCTGGCATCGCGGAGCTAAAATAGCGTGAACAGAGTAGGGGTTTTCCCGGGTAAATTTTTACCGCCGCACCGTGGTCATCTGACCGCGATTTTACGCGCGCATGCGCTCTGTGATGAACTCTATGTGGTGATCAGTGAACGACCGCAGGAAGATGGTGAGCTCTGCGCCCAGGCCGGTATTCCTTATATCGATGGTGTACTGCGCCAACGCTGGTTATCACAGGAGCTGCAGGGGCTGGGTATTAAGGTGCTGTTACAACAGGAAAGACAGATTCCGCCATTTCCACAAGGATGGGGCGAGTACGCGGCCTTATTACGGCAAAGCGTACCAGTGCCGTTTCAGCTGATTTTCGGTGGTGAAGAAAGCTACCGTACCGGTCATCAGCAGCATTTTCCGGATATTCAGTATCAGGTGTTGGATCCACAGCGTACCCAGTGGCCGATTAGTGGCACTGAGATCCGCAACCACCCCTATTTACACTGGGATTATATTGCTGGTGCCGCGCGGCCATTTTTTGCCCGCAAGGTGCTGATCACCGGTCCGGAGTCCTGTGGTAAAACCACCTTAACCCGCAAGCTGGCAAAGGTGTATTGCACCTCCTGGTCAGAAGAGCTGGGGCGGGATTATCAGGAAGAAGTGGTCGGTGGTGATGGCGATCTCTTTAACCTGGAAGATTTTAACCGTATTACCCACCTGCAGTATGAGCAGGATTATCAGGCGCTGCGCAGTGCCAACAAAGTCTGTTTTTTTGATACCGATGCGGTGGTAACCGCCTTTTTTAGTCAGGTTTTTCTGGGGCAGCTGGCCAGCCGTATCGAAAGCTTTATCGACCCCAACAAATATGACTTGATTATCGCGCTGGAGCCAACTGTGCCCTGGGTAGCTGACGGTATGCGTGAACTGGGCGATCCCGGTGTGCGTCAGCAAAGCTTCGAGCAGTTATTGGCGCTTTATCAGCAGTACGGTTTTCCCGCTGAGCGGATCCTGCGGGTCAGTTCAGCCAATTATTATGAACGGCTGGAGGCCTGTATCGGCGCTGTTGATGCCTTATTGGCCGCCAGATAGCAGTGGGGCGAAAATCTCAGTAGGCATTACAGCCAGATATAGCCAGCGGGCTTTTCGCTGCTATAATGCCGCATCATTTATGTATTCGTTTTATAGGATTATGCAGTTTATGTCGGACGTCGCGAATCGCCCAACTAACTTTATCCGGCAAATTATTGATGCCGATCTGGCTAGTGGCAAACATCACAGTGTGCAAACCCGCTTTCCGCCTGAACCAAACGGTTATTTGCATATCGGTCATGCAAAGTCGATTTGTCTAAACTTTGGCATCGCCGAAGATTATCAGGGTCAGTGTAATCTGCGTTTTGACGACACCAACCCGGAAAAGGAAAACGTAGAGTTTGTGGAATCGATTCAGCGTGACGTGAACTGGCTGGGCTTTCAGTGGTCTGGCGCGGTGCGTTACTCTTCTGATTATTTCGAGCAGCTGTATGGTTACGCCGTTGAGCTGATCAATAAAGGCCTGGCCTATGTTTGCTTCCTGAATGCGGAGCAAATGCGTGAATACCGCGGTAATCTGACCCAGCCTGGCAAACCCAGCCCATACCGCGACACCAGCCCGGCCGAAAATCTGGCGCTGTTTGAAAAAATGCGTGCCGGTGGTTTTAAAGAGGGCGAATGTTCCCTGCGCGCAAAAATTGATATGGCCTCCAGCTTTATCTGTATGCGGGACCCGGTGATTTACCGGATCAAGTTTGCCCATCACCATCAAACCGGTGATAACTGGTGCATTTACCCGATGTACGATTTTACCCATTGTATTTCGGACGCGCTGGAAGGTATTACGCACTCGCTGTGTACGCTGGAGTTTCAGGATAACCGCCGTCTATATGACTGGATCCTGGATAACATCACCATTCCTTGTCACCCGCAGCAAATCGAATTTTCGCGCTTGAATCTGGAATTTGCAGTGATGAGTAAGCGTAAGCTGCAAACACTGGTGGAGCAACAGCTGGTCAGTGGCTGGGATGATCCGCGGATGCCGACCATTGCCGGTTTGCGCCGTCGTGGCTACACGCCATCCGCGATCCGTGAATTCGCCAAGCGCATCGGTATTACCAAACAAGATAACGTGATTGAGATGAGCGCGCTGGAAGCCTGTATCCGGGAAGATCTGGATGCGACAGCACCGCGGGCGATGGCAGTACTGGACCCAATCAAAGTGACCATTACCAACTATCCGGCCGATCAGCTGGAGTGGTTAACTGCGCCGAACCATCCAAAAGAAGATATGGGTGAGCGTAAACTGCCATTTGGCCGTGAGCTCTATATTGACCGCGCCGACTTCCGGGAAGAAGCCAACAAAAAATATAAGCGTCTGGTATTAGGTGGCGATGTGCGGCTGCGCAATGCCTATGTGATCCATGCCGATGAAGTGATTAAAAACGAGCAAGGCGAAGTGGTCGCGCTGAACTGTACCTATCTGCCGGAAACCCTGGGGGAAAACCCGGCCGATGGTCGTAAAGTTCGCGGCGTGATTCATTGGGTTGAACAAAGTCAGGCTCTGCCAGCCGAGTTCCGGGTGTATGACCGCCTGTTCAGCGTACCCAACCCGGCAGCTGAAGATGACTTTATCAGCACGGTAAATCCGAACTCACTGGTAGTGAAGCATGGCTTCGCCGAACCCTCGCTGCAAACCGCGGTAGCGGAAAAGGCGTATCAGTTTGAACGCGAAGGTTATTACTGCGCCGATAACAGGGACTCACAGCCCACCAAGCTGGTATTTAACCGTACCGTCGGCTTGCGTGATAGCTGGGGTAAAGACGAAGAGTAAGCTGCGTTAAAGGCGGCAGGCATTCGCCTGCCGCTACCTCTGATATTGCTGTAAAGCCAGTCCGATTATCTTATTCATCATATTCTCCTGTTGTGTTACGGTGTTAAAAGCAGTTAACTTTAAGCACTGAGGTAACGACGATGGTCAACATACTGTTTTACTGTAGCTAAATTAACTTAACTTTGGGTGAATTCTTTAGCGGATGACGTGATGGAAATTTTTTTAGCCGTTTTATTCTTTGCTTTTTCGACAACGATTACGCCGGGACCGAATAACATTATGATTATGTCCTCCGGAGTAAACTACGGTGTTAAAGCCAGTTTGCCGCATTGGCTGGGGATCTGTCTCGGTTTTCCGCTGATGGTGTTATTGGTGGGGCTGGGCTTTGGTCTGGTATTTGACCGTTATCCGCATCTGCATCAGTTAATTAAAGTTTTAGGTACCGCCTATCTGTTGTATCTGGCATGGAAAATTGCCAGCGCACGGCCGGAAACTATTGCTACCGGCAAGAGTAAACCACTGAATTTCTGGCAAGCTGCCGCCTTCCAGTGGGTAAATGGTAAAGCCTGGGTGATGGCCTCAGGCGCTGTTGCGGCCTTTACCTCGGTAACCGGTGTCTACTGGTGGCAGGTATTGATGATTACGCTGGCCTTTTTACTGGTGGCCTTTCCCTGTGTTGGCGTCTGGATGCTGTTCGGAGCTGGGCTGCGTAAGCTGTTAAACAATGCAGTGGCACAGCGGATCTTTAATCTGCTGATGGCTCTGATCCTTTTACTGTCAGTGTTACCTGTTGTGATCGAAATATGGCAGTATTATCTGAGTCCTGCCCAATAGCGGATAACAGTGATGAATGCAGCAGAGAAAGTGGCACTGGAGCATGAAGCAGCGCGGATCTTTATGCGGCATTATGAGCAGCGCTTTGGCATTAAGATGCGGCATATCTGGCACAATGAACCCAGACGACCGGATGTGTCCTGTTATTACGATAGTCAACGTCTGGATTTGGAAATTGCGCACCTTTATGGCAGTGAAGCCGAAGCCATGCATATCCTGGGGCGCGAGCTTAGCCAGCAAACGCATCAGGAATTGCTGGCACTGCTGCGTTTACCGGTCGAGCAGCGGATGTTGGAGGCGTTAAATCGTATTATCTGTAATAAAGCCCAAAAATACTATGACAGCCAGCGGGTCTGGCTGGTGATCCGCAATGCTAACCCTCTGTGGCGGCGCGAAGATATGCTGGCACACTGTGACAAACTGCATCTACCCAAACAGCATCCATTTGAGCAGATCTGGGTGGTGGGCGATATGTTGGGTATCTCCGGCATTTTACCGTTATTTCCACTGACCTTACTGCACGCTGAGGCGACGCTGTGTTAAGGCATTACCGAGCGCTGGCACGTTGCTTAAAGCCCTGGCGACCGCTGCTGTTGCTGGCAACCTTGTTGACGGCAGCCGGCTTTATCTGGCAGTTATTACCGGGGAACGGGCAGGGGCCTTATTTGCTGCCCACCCTGGTTAGTGCCATCCTGTTCCTGTGTTTACTGTTGTTAGTGCAATTTTTCGGCACCGAGCGGCCAGCACCCGTCAGTCGCTGGCGGCGTGCACTGGCGACGCTGTGGCAAGGGTTACTGGCGGTACTACTGACGTTGATCTTGCTCAGCTGGTTTTTTCTGTTTTTAAAAGCCTTATCCGCTATAATCCGCCTGCATTTTTTTTAGGTCCAGGCTATGTCAAGCGATAATACCCATAAGCTGCGCTGGGAAGTCTTCTGCAGCGTCGTAGATAACTTTGGCGATATTGGCATTTGCTGGCGCTTGTGTCGTCAGTTAGCTGCCGAATTCCAGGTACCGGTTCGGTTATGGGTTGATGATTTGCTGAGTTTTCAGCGGATCTGTCCTGACGTTGAGCCTGCTTTGTCAGAACAACACCTGGCTGGGGTAGTGATTTGTCACTGGCAACCGGATCTCGACTGGCGCACTATCACGCCGGCACAGGTAGTGATTGAGGCGCTGGCCTGTACCATTCCTTTTGCCTATCAGCAGCAGATGGCCGCGCAAACTGTGCCACCGCTGTGGCTAAATCTGGAGTACCTGTCAGCTGAAGCCTGGGTGGAAGACTGTCATACGCTGGCCTCACCACAGCCGCAATTACCGCTGAATAAATACTTCTTTTTCCCCGGCTTTACCGCAAAAACCGGTGGTTTACTCCGCGAGCAGCAGCTAATCACACAACTGGACCAGTTTGCCAGTGACCGGGTCGCGCAGCAGCGTTTCTGGCAGCAATTACAGCTGGATGATGCTTTAGACTTCTCCCGCCGGATTTCGCTGTTTGCGTATTCGCAGCAGCAACTGGCCGGTTTATTGCAGCTCTGGCAACAGCAAACCGAGAGCACCCTATGTCTGATCCCGGAAGGCACTCTGGCAGAGCAAGCGATGGCGCTGTGTCCCGGTCTGGCGCTGGGCAAACCCTGGCAACAGGGGCAGCTTAAGTTGTGTATTTTGCCGTTCTTACCACAACCCGATTATGATTTACTGCTGGCGGCCTGTGATATCAACTTTGTCCGTGGGGAAGACTCGATCATTCGTGCTCAGTGGGCGGCGAAACCCTTTATCTGGCAGATCTACCGCCAGGCGGAACAGGCACATCTGGATAAGCTGGCAGCATTTTATCAGCGTTATAGTCAGCATTGGCCGCCACAGCTGGCAACGGCAGTCTGGCAATTCTGGTTAGGCTGGAATACCGAGCAGGAGCTCAGTACCGCCTGGCTGGGCTTTGTACAGCAACTTAATGAAATAGAACAAAAAAACCGGGAGTGGCGGGCGCAGCTTATCGGCAATGGCGATCTTGCGACTAACCTCGTGCGTTTTGTTGAAAAAAAAATTATAATGCCTCGCAATTTTTCCTAACCAGAAGATCTTTTTATTATGATGAAGACAGCTCAAGAAGTCCGCGCCGGCCAGGTAATCATGGTTGGTACCGAAGCCATGGTAGTGATCAAAGCCGAATTTAACAAATCAGGCCGTAACGCTGCTGTAGTTAAAATGAAATTAAAAAACCTGCTGAACGGTCAGGGCACAGAAACGGTTTACCGTGCTGATGACAAGTTCGAGCAAGTGATGCTGGAAACCAAAGAAGTTACCTATTCTTACTTCGCTGATCCGATGTACGTCTTTATGGACGCTGAGTACAACCAGTATGAAATTGAAGCCGAATATATGGGCGAAGCCCTGAAGTATCTGGTTGATGGCATGGAGTGTTCAGTGGTGTTCTACGGTGAGCGTCCAATCTCTGTTGACCTGCCAACTGTGGTCGTGCGCACTGTTACTTACACTGAACCAGCCGCCCGTGGCGATACCTCGGGTAAAGTGATGAAGCCAGCGAAAATCGAAACCGGTTTTGAACTGATGGTGCCTGCGTTCGTGGAAGAAGGTGACAAGATCGAAATCGATACCCGTACCGACGAGTACCGCAGCCGCGCCAAATAATGGCCGGTAACAAAAAAGGCGCGTCAGCGCCTTTTTTACTGTTGCTCTCTTTTTTTACTGCTCTCTCGTAATTGCTTAACACAGCCGGACCCCAGCCATGACTAACAATGATATCCTGCGTCGGTTACGCTATATTCTAAACATCAACAACAGCAATCTGGCGGCAACCTTTGCGCTGGGCGGCCTGGTCGCCACTAAGGAGCAAATTATCAGTTGGTTGGCCAAGGACGAAGATCCGGAATTTGTTGCCTTGCTGGATATTGAATTGGCGCAGTTTTTAAATGGTCTGATCACCAGCAAAAGAGGGATGCGCGAAGGCGAGCAGCCGGTTGCGGAGAGTCGGCTGAATAACAACCTGATCCTGCGTAAATTGAAGATTGCTTTCAATCTGCGCGATGACGACTTTTTGGAATTGCTGCAATTGGCCAATTTCCGGTTGGGTCGCTCAGAGCTGAGTGCCTTTTTCCGTAAACCCGATCACCCGCACTACCGGCAATGTCAGGCGCAGGTGTTGCGCAATGTATTAAGAGGCCTGCAGTTAAAACTGCGCCCGGGCACTAGCGAGTAAATTTCTGCGCTAACTGCTTTGTACTAACAAATCGCCCAAGGTGATGTGTGGGTGGCTTTTTTTCAGCTGGCTCAGAAACAACAGGGCGCAGCCGTAGGCATCTTCGAGCGCATGATGCTGTGCACTGACCGGCAATTTATGCCGGGCCAGACACTGCGGCAAGCGCAGCGCATCCTTTTTCATCACGGTGCCTTGTTTTTGCATGCGGTGCCACTCGATATTCAGCGTATCCATAAACTGCATGGTCGGCGCCTTGCCAAACAAGCGTTGATACGCAATTTGTAAAAAGGCCCGGTCCAGTCGGCAGTGATGCGCGACAAACACATAGCCGGCGTAGTCCTGTAATAGTTGCAGCAACACATCCGCCAGCTCGCTGGCGTTTTTCAGATCCTTGTCATGCACACCATGATAAATAGCGCTCTGGCCAACACTGGTTGGTGGCCGGAATAAATAGTGTTTGGCTTCGCTTAAACAAATTTGCTGGTTGCGAATAGGTACCCAGCCGATACTGACGATATGATCTTGTTTGGCATGCAGGCCGGTTAGCTCTAGATCCAGTGCCAGATAATGGCACTCCCTGGCCGGGGTGTTGGCCGCAGGGATCCCGACCTGATTAAAGGCTTGTACCGCGCTATAAAGCGGTGGTTTCTTTTTCAGCCAACCCAGCATGTTATACCTCCTTACAGAACCGGTGTTTAAGGGAGGATTGGGCGGCGTTGATCACCGCAAAGCTGTCCTTTAGCTGATGACGTTGCAGACCGGAGAGCACTGCCGGATCCAGCAAATTGCTGGCATCATGCCCCTGATCTAAATCATGCAAATGTTTATCCCAACGTAGCTGTGCCAGCACATCAAAGGCGTCGCATAAATTCTGGGTATCCTTACTGTCCAATACGCCGTCGGTGGCCAGTTGCTGCAGGCGGCTACGAGTATTTACTTCCAGCACGCCATTGGCCAGCGCATAGACCCGGACAATATCAGTGATTAAACTGATGCCGCGCTTTTTCAGGTCCAGGCCTTTTTTCTGTTTGCCATCATGCTCCAGAATAAAATTGCGCAAGAAACTCAGTGGCGCGGTGCGCTGTAAGGCAGTCTGTGCCATATGCATTAAAAACAGCGAGTTATTGGTGCGCGCCAGAATGTCCTGTTGTAAGGCATTAAACAGGCCTCTGGAGCCCTCGACAACCCGCATATCAAAGAAAATTGTCGCTTTTAAGATGGCATCTGGAGTGGGGGCGGCGATCCATTTGCTAAATTTACCGGACCAGCCTTTTAGGCTCATCCGTAGCTCCGGGTTAGACGCCATAATATTACCCGGACAGAGTTTAATACCGCAGCGCGCCAGGCCCTGGCAGACGAAGTCAGCCAATTGGCTGAAATAGTTGGCAACGTCGCCGACCGGCTCTTTCTCCAGCAATAGCGCATTATCCTGATCGGCATTAATACTCTGATCCATCCTGGCTTGCGAGCCGAAGCTAAGCCAGCTAAACACACAGGGGGCAGGGCCGAGCTCCTGCTGGGCCAGCTTAATCAGGCGCTGGGTAAAGGCATCGGTAATGGTGGTGATAATATGGCCGGCCTCATAGGCTGGCACCTGCTGTTTACCGAGGATTTGCGCCAGATTACTGATTTGCAGACTGCAGTGTTCCAGGCCATCCAGGCTGGATTGACGATGGATCTCACCAATCAGATAGACCGGGTGATCTTGCTGCGAGCGGATAATGTCGGTGGCGGTAATCATACTGAAACTTAAACCCTGATCGACCACCGGTAAATGATGTACATTAAAGCGGCTCATCAGTTGTACCGCTTCAAATAAATAAGCATGCTTTTCAATGGTATAGGGCTTAGGCGTCATCACCTCTTTAATAGCGGTAGTGGTAGGCAGGCCTGCCGCCAGCACCCGGCTACGCAGGTCGCGGTCAGTTAGAATGCCAATCAAACGGTTATCATCTTCCACCAACAGGGATGAAACCCGTTTTTCTGACATCAGCCGGGCCGCTTGCTGCACATCCTGTTCGCCACTGATCGCGACTTTTCTGGCCTGCACGATATCGGCAACCTTTAGCGTAAAACGCGAGCTTTGTTGCTCTTTATACTGATGTAAACGGCGGCCAAACAGGCGCTGAAAGAAAATATCAATATTTTTGTACTGATAACGCAGCTGATGAAACACATCACTGGGTAACCAGTACACCAGGCCGTCTTCTTCACAGATCAGCCGGTCGTTGTCAGCCAGACCGGTAAGCAGCAGCTGGTAACCATAAAAGTCGCCTTCTTCCAGCTTGGTCAGCAGTTGTTGCTGGTCACTGAAAAGGGCGAAGATGCCGGTGCGGACAATCAGCAGCCGCTCCTGATTGATTTCAAGATGCTCACCGGCCTGGCAATAGTAAACATTAAAATGCGCGGCTAACCCGGCAAGTTGCGCCAAACCCAGTTGTTCAAAAGGAATGGTTTGTTTTAAAAAATTGGTAACTTCAGCAACTTCCATAGTTCAACCCCAGTGATAACACTTATTCCTGGCACAGGTACTGGTACAACAGATCGCTGGTTTCCAGCGGGAACCACTCAGCCCCCAGCTCAGCTCCGGGCTGTGGGATTTCCAGGCTATCGGTAAAGTCGGCCCTGGCCTGTTTGCCACAGTGCACAACCTGTGGGATCCGACGCGCGCTCATCCGGCGCTCAAAAATATAGAGGTCGACCAGATACACCTCCGGATTACGTTGATTGCGGGCTGCGTTTTCGATATCGGCAGCCAGAAAGCGCATCGTTTGCGGATATAAATAACTCCAGGGCCGCCAGGCGGCGGTTTCTTCCACGGTACGAACCACCTTTACCCCGGCGGGTAACAGGCTGCTTTGATGGTCAAACCAGGTATATTCATTAACAATCTGATAGCCGAGCATACCGGCACCGGCGGCAACCGGAATAATCCAGCTCGGTAACTTTTTAAGTGTTAGTAATCTGAGTACCAGCGCAATACCGGCAGCACCTAAACCAGCAGAAAAAGTTGCAATTAATTCCCACAACATAGTTATCTTCCTAAAAATTCGGGCTTTCTGTTGAAAGCCCGAGTGTACTGCAGAAGTCTCGTTTCTGCTATCTAAGCAGGTAGTGCTTAGTGGTCAACAGCGGCACCGGCACCTTTTGGATAGCGGACGCTTTCAACCAGTTCCTGAATTTCTTTCGGTGGCGCTGCAGTGACAGATGACACAGCAAAAGCAACCACGAAGTTAATCATGGCACCCACAGCACCGAAAGACAGTGGAGAGATACCTAAGATCCAGTTATCCGCGGTATTTGGCAACATATTGGTACCAGGGATAAAGAACCAGCCCAGATAGGTAAAGATATACAGTAAGGTGACCAGCAGACCGGCTAACATACCGGCGATAGCGCCCTGACTGGATACGCGTTTTGAGAAAATACCCATCATCAGTGCCGGGAACAGGGTAGCTGCGGCAATACCAAATGCCAGCGCAACCACCTGTGCGGCGAACCCGGGCGGATTAAGCCCCAGATAAGTCGCCAGTAAAATGGCACCGGCCATGGAAATCCGGGCGGCTAACATTTCACCTTTTTCACTGATTTGCGGGTTAATGATATTTTTGATCAGGTCATGGCTGATAGCCGAGGAAATCGCCAGCAACAGACCGGCGGCAGTAGACAGTGCCGCGGCAATACCACCGGCAGCAATTAAGCCCACGACCCAGCCTGGCAGATTAGCAATCTCAGGGTTTGCCAGTACTAGAATATCATTGTTTACTGTCAGCTCGTTACCAGCCCAGCCGCGCTCTTCTGCTTTGGCAGCGAAAGCCGGGGTATCGTTATACAGCTGAATACGGCCATCATTATTTTTATCTTCCCAACGGATCAAACCGGTTTGTTCCCAGTTTTTGATCCAGTCCGGACGCTCAGCATAATTAATCGCATCCGCGGTAGGACCAGCAGGGTAGATAGTGGTTAACAGGTTTAAACGTGCCATAGAGGCTACAGCTGGTGCAGTTAAATACAGCAGGGCAATAAACACTAGCGTCCAGCCGGCAGACCAGCGGGCATCGGCAACCTTAGGCACGGTGAAGAAACGAATGATAACGTGCGGTAAACCGGCAGTACCGATCATCAGAGACAGCGTAAATAACACCATATTCAGTTTGTTGCTGACGTCAGCGGTGTAATCCTGGAAGCCCAGTTCACGCACGATTTCATCCAGCTTCACCAGCAAGGGCTGGCCGGATTCAACGTGGGTGCTGAACATACCAAACATTGGAATAGGGTTATTGGTCAGTTGCAGCGAAATAAATACCGCTGGGATGGTATAGGCGATAATCAGCACGACATACTGCGCGACCTGAGTGTAGGTGATGCCTTTCATGCCGCCAAATACTGCGTACACGAACACCACACCAGCTGCGATCCAGATCCCGGTTGAGGAACTCACTTCCAGGAAGCGGGAGAAGGCAACACCGGCACCAGTCATCTGGCCGATTACATAGGTTACCGACATAATGATTAAGCACACCACTGCTGTTAAGCGCGCGCCCCTGCTGTAAAAGCGGTCACCGATAAAGTCAGGAACGGTAAATTTACCGAATTTACGTAAGTAGGGTGCTAACAGCATGGCCAGCAGTACATAACCACCGGTCCAGCCCATCAGGAAGGTTGAGTTGGCATAACCGCCAGCAGCGATTAAGCCAGCCATTGAAATGAAAGACGCCGCTGACATCCAGTCGGCGGCGGTTGCCATACCGTTAGTGACAGGGTTAACGCCACCACCGGCAACATAGAATTCTTTGGTAGAGCCGGCACGCGCCCAAATGGCGATACCGATGTAGAGCGCAAAGGAGGCGCCTACAAAGATTAAGTTTATTGCAAATTGACTCATGCCAATCACTCCTCTACACCGAATTCTTTATCTAACTTATTCATTTTCCAGGCGTAAATGAAGATGATAGCGATAAAGGTTATGATAGAACCCTGCTGTGCGAACCAAAAGCCAAGATCAGTACCGCCAACACTGATGCCGGCCAGCATAGGTCTGAGCAAGATCGCAAAGCCATATGATACAAGTGCCCAGACAAACAGGCTTATCGATATGTAGCGCAGGTTAGCGCTCCAGTACGCGGCGGCATTCATGTTATGATCTGCCATAGTTGTGTCTCCTTTAGTTTATTTTTTATCGAGCAAGTTTAATCTAGCAGCAGTTAGCCAAGGCGCTAGCCCGACTTTAGTCGAAGGCAACAGCCACAGCATTGACATAACGACTGGCTGCCACCACAGTTAGGGCGTGTTAACCTGCCACATAAACAAGCAGCAAAGGTCAACACGCCCTAGTTAAAATAAGAAAAGGGAGAACCCCGTGACGGTATGGACTGTAGCCTTATTGGCCCTGTTATATGTGGGCGGATTGTTCTGGATTGCCAACTGGGGTGAACGGCATGCTGATGACCGCCTGATACGAAAGTATGGGGGCCTGATCTACAGTCTGGCGTTAGCTGTTTACTGTACGTCCTGGACCTACTACGGCGCTGTGGGAACGGCCGTGACCCGGGGCTGGGATTATATGGCCATTTATCTCGGGCCGATCCTGCTGTTTATCTTTGCCCAGCCGTTCTTATTTAAGCTGCTGTATGTTTCCAAAAAACAAAACGTAACTTCGATTGCTGACTTTATCTCCGCCCGTTACGGAAAAAGACGCAATATCGCGACCCTGGCTGCCATTATTTGTCTGATTGTCGTTATCCCTTATATTTCGCTGCAACTGAAAGCCGTGGCCGGCTCCTATCAGGTTTTACTCGGCGGCGCCTTTGATGACGCACAGGTCGCCTGGTATCAGGACAGCGCCTTACTCAGCGCCGTAGCGATGGCGTTTTTTGCCATTTTATTTGGTACCCGCAAACTGCATCTGACGGAGCAAAACCGTGGTGTAATGGTGGCAATCGCTTTCGAGTCAGTGGTCAAGCTGTTTGCGCTACTGACGCTGGCTATCGCCGTCTATGTCTTTATTTTGGATACCGATCAATCCGCATTACGCGCTTTTACTGAGCATTCGATCCGTCAGCAAGAAAAGCTCGATACGCCCGGACTGGTCGAGTTTATTACCAAGACTATTTTAGCGATGGTGGCAGTATTTTTGTTACCGCGGCAGTTCCATGTCGCCTTTGTCGAGAACGTTTCGCACCATCATTTACGGCACGCCCGGCGCTGGTTTTCCGGTTACCTGTTAGCTGTCACCCTGGTGGTGATCCCGATTGCCGTTGCCGGGATGCAGCTGTTTCCCGGTATCCTGGCGCAGGCTGATAGTTTTGTGCTGCTGATCCCATCCAGTATGAACTGGAATGTGCTCAGTATTATTGTCTTTATCGGTGGTTTCTCGGCTGCGACCTCGATGATTATTATCGCTACACTGGCACTGTCGACGATGATCAGTAACGACGTGGTAATGCCGGGCTTGCTGAAATCTACCAAGCAAAAAGGCATGTCGCATGATTTTAGTCTGCTAATTCTGCTGGTGCGCCGTACCATGATTATTCTGGTGATGGCGCTGTCTTATCTTTACTACAGTATTTTTGCCCGTAACTATGAGCTGGCTGAAACCGGCTTGCTGGCCTTTGCGCTGACTATCCAGCTGGTACCGGCCGTGATAGGGGGGCTGTATTGGCGTCGCGGCAATGCCTATGGCGTTTATGCCGGCTTAAGCTTGGGACTGCTGCTGTGGTTCTACACCCTGATGCTACCGCAGTTGGTCAATGCCGGTGTGATCAACAGCGATATTATGCAGCAGGGCCTGTTTGGCCTTAGTTGGCTGCTACCCACCTCGATGTTTGGCATCCAGCTCGACTCCCTTAGTCATGGCGTGATTATTTCACTGGGCTTTAATCTGCTTGCTTACTTGCTAGTGTCGTTGACCACCACCGTTAATTTACAGGACCGCTTGCAGGCCGTGGCCTTTGTTAAGCCAAATCTACCAATTAATCATCAGGATACACCGGCTCGTCGCATCCGGATCCGCAACAATGATTTGAAAACCCTGTTAGAGCGTTTTGTCGGACCGCAGCGCGCGGCAGAATGTCTGGCGGAGTTTGGCCGTAAACAGCAGCAAAGCGTGCAGTTGGATGATTTGCCTTCAGTTGGTCTGGTAGAGCATGTTGAGCGTGAGCTGTCTGGCGTGATCGGCGCTTCTTCGGCATCCGCCATGGTTAATGCCGTATTGGAAGGTCGCCAGCTGGCCTTTGAAGATGTAGTGACCTTATTTGATGATACTACGCAGGCGATCCAATTTTCGCGCAAGATTTTGTTCTCCACGCTGGAGCATCTGAGTCAGGGCGTCAGTGTGGTCGACCGCGATCTGAATCTGGTGGCCTGGAATAAAGCTTATCTGGAAATGTTTAACTATCCGGAGGGGATGATTCGAGTAGGCCGGCCGGTAGCCGATATCGTGCGGCTGAATGCCGAGCGCGGTCTTTGCGGGCCCGGTGATCCGGACGAGCATGTTGAAAAGCGTACCCTGCATATGAAAAACGGCACCGCCCATGTGTTTCAGCGGGTAAGGCCGGATGGCCGGGTCATTGAAATGCGCGGCAATCCGATCCCGGGGGGCGGCTTTGTAACCAGCTTTACCGATATTTCTGAGCATGTAAAAGCCGTACAGGGCTTAGCTGAAGCCAAACAATATCTGGAAGATCGGGTTAATGAACGTACTCAGACGATTTCTGAGATGAACCAGGAGTTACTGGCCGAGGTATCCAGGCGGCGCGAAACCGAGCAGCAATTGCTGCAGGCTAAAGCCGAAGCGGAAGCGGCTAATGCCTCGAAAACCCGCTTTTTGGCGCTGGCCAGTCACGATATTTTGCAGCCGCTGAATGCTGCCCGCTTGTTTACTGCCGCTTTAGCCGGGGTGAAGGAACCGCAGCAGCAGGCGGCGATCCTTAACCAGCTGGATAATTCGTTAAAGGCGTCAGAAGAGCTGATCTCTACCCTGTTGGAAATTGCCAAACTGGATGATGGCAAGCTACAGCCGAATGTACAGCCGGTAGCCTTAAAAGACTTACTGGCACAACTGGCTGAGGAATATCGTCTGGTGGCGGATCAAAAAGGCTTGCAGCTAAGTGTGCGCAGTAACCGCTATCAGGTGATGACTGACGCTACCTATTTGCGCCGGATCCTGCAAAATATGTTATCCAACGCCATTAAGTACACTATAAGTGGCCGGATCTTGCTGGGTTGTCGCAAACGCGGCAGTCAGTTATTACTGCAGGTCTGGGATACCGGTCCCGGTATTGCTGAGCCGGATTTGCAGCGTATTTTCGAAGACTTTTATCGAATTGATGCCACTGCCAAAGGGCAGCAAGGCGTTGGGCTCGGCCTGGGTGTGGTGCACCGGATGGCGAAACTGCTTGGGCATCCGCTTGAGGTGCGCTCCTGGCCTGGCAAAGGCACGGTATTTAGTATTAGCTTACCGTTGGCGGCGGTTAAAGTCCGGCAGGAGCTGACGGTTGAAACCAGCCTGCAGCAAAGGCCCTTACCCGGGTTGAGTGTCGTCTGTGTCGATGATGATGCCGCGAATCTATCCGCGCTTAAAGTCTTACTGGAACAGTGGCAAATCAGTGAGGTACAGTGTTTTTATGATACCGATGCTTTAATGGCGTATGCGGCTACCGCCGCGGCGCCGGATGTGCTCTTGCTTGATTACCAGCTGGGGCAACAGCTAAACGGCCTGCAGTTGTATCAGCAAATCCGCCAACATTGGGGCGCGGTGCATGGCGTACTGGTGTCAGCATCACCACAGGCTGATCTGGCGGCGCTGGCAAAAGCACAGGGCTTAATGTTCCTGGCTAAACCTATTAAACCGGGTGCGCTCAGAGCCACCTTAAATCACTTTAAAATGTTAAAGCGGGCTGGCACGGTTGCTGACTAAGCCCGCGCTAAGCGGGCGGTCGGGAAATCCCTTACAGAGAGGGCGCGATATTAAAGCGGATTCGCTGCAAGCCTGGCAGGCTAATGCTGCTGCGCCATAGCGCGGTCTACCGGGGGTTCCAGCGTCAGGCGCTGTGCCTGGATCACCACCTGGGTGCGGTTAGTACAGCCTAATTTGCGGAAAATCGCGGTAATATGCGCTTTTACCGTCGCTTCCGAGATATGTAAATCATAGGCGATCTGTTTATTCAGCCAGCCTTCGGTCAGATAGTACAACACCTTATATTGCTGTTGGGTCAGTTGGGCCACTTTAGCGGCTAAATCCAGATCCTGTTCGGTTTCCTGCTGATCCAGCACTTGCTTACGCAGCTCTGCCGGCACCCATAATTCACCTTCCAATACCGCGTTCAGGGCACTGCTGATATCCTGCGGCCGTGCTGATTTTGGCACATAGGCCGAAGCACCAAATGCCATCACGCGGCGGATCACATCCAGGTCTTCACTGGCCGAAATCACCACTATCGGTAAGCTGGGGTAGTTTTTGCGCAGCTGGATCAAGCCAAGGAAGCCACAATTACCAGGCATATGTAAATCCAGCAGCAATAAGTCCGCATCAGGATGCTGTTCCAGTGCGGTGCAGGTGCTGTCAAAACTGTCAGTCTCAATTGTTGCTTTGGTAGCAAAGGTGCTGCTAATGGCGTTGATCAGCGCATTGCGAAATAACGGATGATCATCTGCGACGATAAGCTTCGCCATTGTTTCCTCCAGCATAGTTCTGGTTATAGTTATAAGAAAGGCCGCAATGTGGCGGCCTTTCTGCTGCAACTGGAGACACGCAAGCTCAGGGAGCGGTGTTGGTGTCCTACTTACGATTTAAGCGGTTATTCACCAGAATTTCAACTACTGACGGATCGGCCAGGGTGGAAATATCACCTAATTGGTCATGCTCGTTCGCAGCAATTTTCCGCAGAATACGACGCATGATCTTACCTGAGCGGGTCTTCGGTAGGCCTGCTGGAGCCCACTGTATCAGATCCGGACTGGCAATAGGTGAAATTTCTTCACGTACCCAGGCACGAATGGCTTTCGTCAGATCTTCACTGGGTTCAACACCAACCCGCGGCGTGACATAAACATAAATGCCCTGGCCCTTAATATCGTGCGGATAGCCAACCACAGCGGCTTCGGCGATAGCCTCATGAGCTACCAGGCAGCTTTCGATTTCCGCAGTGCCCAGACGGTGGCCTGAGACGTTTAACACATCGTCGACCCGGCCGGTTAACCAGTAATAGCCATCTTCATCCCGGCGCGAACCGTCACCGGTAAAGTAACTGCCCGGATAGGTGCTGAAATAGGTTTGTTCAAAGCGCTCGTGATCGCCATACAGGGTACGCATTTGACCCGGCCAGCTGTCGGTAATCACCAGATTGCCTTCACCCGCGCCAGTAACCGTTTTACCCTCGTTATCGACGATGGCCGGTTTGACACCGAAGAACGGACGGGTCGCTGAGCCGGGCTTTAAAGCAGTGGCACCCGGTAACGGCGTAATCAAAATGCCACCGGTTTCAGTTTGCCACCAGGTATCAACGATAGGGCAGTTGCCCTTACCAAACTTATCGTGATACCAGTTCCAGGCTTCAGGGTTGATGGGTTCACCCACACTACCTAAAACCCGAAGTGAACTCAGCTTGGTGCCTTCAACCGGCGCCTCACCATGTGCCATCAGGGCACGAATGGCGGTAGGTGCGGTATACAGAATATTGACCTGATATTTATCGACAATCTGAGCGATACGCTTCACGCTGGGGTAGGTAGGTACCCCTTCAAACATCACGCTGCTGGCCCCGTTGGCCAACGGGCCATAGACAATATAGCTGTGACCGGTAACCCAGCCGACGTCGGCGGCGCACCAGTAGATATCACCATCGTGGTAATCAAACACATACTGATGGGTCATAGCGGCATACACCAGGTAGCCGCCGGTAGTGTGCAGTACCCCTTTTGGCTTACCTGTTGAGCCTGAGGTATAAAGAATAAACAGCGGATCTTCGGCGTTCATCGGCTCAGGCACGCACTCTTTTGGCTGCGCAGCAATCAGCTCGTGGTACCACAGATCGCGGCCCTGATGAAAATCAATCGGCTTACCAACGTGTTTAATCACAATAACGTTCTGCACCGGATTGGCATCACCCAGATGCGCCAAAGCGATATCAGTATTATCTTTCAGGTTGGTGGCCCGGCTACCACGCAGGGCCTGATCGGTGGTGATCACCAGCTTGGAATCACAGTCGGTGATCCGGCTACCCAGCGCATCTGGTGAGAATCCAGCAAAAACCACTGAGTGCACAGCGCCAATGCGGGCGCAAGCCAGCAGCGCTACTGCCGCCTGTGGGATCATCGGCAGATAAATAGTAACTCTATCCCCCTTGCCAACACCTAAAGAGCGCATCGCATTTGCCAACTGACAGGTCTCTTCGTATAGCTCGCGATACGTGACTTTTTTCTCAATGCCAGGCTCATCGCCTTCCCAATAAAAGGCAACCTGATCGCCCCGCGTTGCCAGGTGACGGTCCAGACAGTTAACGCTGGCATTCAGTACGCCGTCAGCAAACCATTTGATGCTAACGTTACCCAAAGCGAAGCTGGTGTCTTTTACCTGAGTATAAGGCTTGATCCAGTCCAGTCTTTTACCATGTTCGTTCCAGAAAGCTTCCGGCTGCTCTACCGATCCGCGATACATCTCAAGATATTGCTCATTGGTGACATGAGCGCGTTGTTTGATGGTTTCCGGTACCGGATAAAGTGTTGCTTGTGTCATAACATCCCCTGCGGAGCTTATTAAAATAATGAGGTATTTCTAAAGGAGCATTCACATAAAAGGAATTAGACCATAGTCTAGACGAGCTGCTGCGGTTATGCGAACTGCGACTAAAGGCTAATTGCGCATAACGATAGTGTCGACCAAAGTTTACAAAGAAGAGACTGCCAGCTGTAGTTTCTGTAAAATAACCGCGAAGACAGTAAAACTATAAAAACCAATGGAGAACTCCAGATGAGACAAAGAAAGACGCTCAACGCCCTGACTGCAGCTGTGGCACTTGCCCTGACAGCAGGTGCGGCTCAGGCTAATAACGGTTTTAAAGTTGGCGATACCGAAGTTACCTACGGTGGTTTTATTAAATTAGATATGATGTACACCGAGACATCAGACGGTGAAATTAGCAATTTTCTCGGTCGTGATTTCTATGTGCCTTCGTTAACTCCGGTTTCAGCTACAGGCAGCAGCGCGTCACGTTTTGATGCCCATGCCCGTCAATCGCGCTTCTTCTTTGCAACATCAACCGATCTGGGTGATGGCGAGAAACTAGCCGGTCGTTTAGAGTTTGACATGTTGACCAGTAATAATGGTAACGATGAGCGAACCACTAATGGTTACAGCCCGGTTATTCGGCATGCATTTGTTACCTACAAAAACTGGACTGTCGGACAAACCTGGTCAAACTTTATGGATCTGCAATCGCTGCCAGATACACTGGACTTCGTTGGTAACCCTGATGCAGCTGTGTTTATCCGTCAGGCGCAAATCCGTTACACCTCTGGTAATTTCTCGGTAGCCTTAGAGAACCCGGAAAGTACCATCACGCCCTTTGGTGGTGGGGCCCGCATTACCACTGATGATAATGCGACACCGGATCTGACCTTCGGCTACAGTTTTAAAGCCGGTAATGCGTCTTTCCGTCTGGGCGGTTTATTACGCCAAATCGCTATCGACGAGGGCGTGTTTGACGATACCGTCACCTCTTATGGTGTATCGTTCAGCGGTAAGTTTAATCTGGCAAACAATGATGATATCCGTTTCACCCTGAACCATGGTAAGGGCTTAGGCCGTTATGTGGGCTTAAATACCATTAATGGCGCGGTGTTAACAGGCACCACTAATGCGGCCCGGCTGGAAGCAATTGACGTAACGGCATTCTCTGTGGCTTATCGTCACCTGTGGAATGACAAGTGGCGTTCTACCTTCCTGTACTCAATGTTAAGTGCCGATAACGATACCACCTTAACCGGAACCGGTGTAACTAAGAGTACTCACAGCTACAGCGCTAATGCTCTGTATCAGTTCAATCCGAAGTTTATGATGGGTATTGAATATAAGTTTGCTAATCGTGAAATTGAAAGCGGCCGCGACGGTGATATGCATCGCATTCAGTTCAGCGCTAAGTACGACTTCTAAGCCAGGCTGATGCCTAGTAAAAAACCACCGCTCTGACGGTGGTTTTTTATTGCTGCTAGTTTGTATCAGATATTGCTGGCTGACTGTTCGCGATCCGACAGCGATATACTTAAAAAAAAGGTATCGAAAAGAAAGATACTTAAAAGAAGATAATAAAAAAGCCGGCATTTGCCGGCTTTTGCTACAGAGTGGTGATTTACTCCGCTTGACCAGGTTTGGTCATAGGCGCAGATACTGTCTGACGGGCAAAGGCTGAACCGGCTGGCCGCTCAGACGATTGCACAACCGGACGCTGTTCGGCGCTGGCAGCATTGATCACAATCTCCTGCTGCGTATCGGTAACCGCCGTTGGCTTAGTCATTTCAGCGACTACCATATTGCCAAAGCGGCTGCCCGCAGGGCGCTTGGCCGTAGCAGGTGCTACTGCTGTTTCAACTGCAACAGTTGCGGTTGCTGCTTCAACTGGCGCGGCTGATGTTGGCTGCACCGGCGCTGCTGCGGCTGACTCAGTGGCTGCGGCTTGCTCAACGGCCGGTTCTAACGCCAGGCTTTGTTGCTCAGGGCTGCTCTGGCTGGCGACCGCTTCCTCAGTTGCCGTGACCTCTACTGCTGCCACTTCAGTCTCAGCAACAGGCGCTTGCGTTACGGTATCAGCGGTATCCGCTTTTGTCGTGCGACGACGGCTGCGGCTACGGGCTGGTTTGTCTTCAGCATCGACAGCGCTTTCCTCTGACGCAGCTGCCTTAACAGCGTCATCAGTAGCCACCTCAACTGCGACAACCACAGGCTCTGCGACCGTCTCAGTAACAAGCTCTGAGGCGATAGTCGCTGCAGTCTCGGCTGTGGCTGCAGCAACAGGGGTCTCTGCTTGGCTACTAACAGCAGCTTGTTCCGCTGTGACAGTGGCTGTTATCGCTTCATCTGCGGCAGCTGTTTCCTCAACGGCATTATCGGTTTGCTCTTTGCGACGCTTCTGACCGGCAGCGCGCAGATGACGTGGTGAACGACGGCTGCGGCTGCGCGGCTCTGCAGCTTCTGCGGCATCATCAGCTAACACCTCGGTTTCAGGCACTGCTGCTGTGGCAACAGTCGCTTGAGCAGAGGTATCAACAACAGTATCAACAACAGCCTCAGGTGCCTTGGTCAGAGCTTCTGGCGCTGCGTCAACTACCGCGGTCACTGTTGTGCTTACCGCAGGCTCAGCAGCGGTCACCGGTGCTTCGGTTGCAGCAGTGTTAGCGACAGCTTCTGCTTTCGCTACCCGCACTGAACGCTGTAACTGGCGGCGGGCCCGACGCTCAGCAGCAGCGGCACGGCTATTTGGCTCGTCTGCTTCCTCTCGTTCTACCTTATCGACCTTAGCTTCAGCCGGCGCTTTACGGGCTTCTTGCGGCCGTGGCTGGCGCTCCTGTTGTTTCGGACGTTCCTGCCGCTCTGGGCGACTGCTCTGGTTCGCTTTGTCTTCGCTTACCTTATCCTGTGCTTTATCGGCAACTTTCTCGACCTGATCCCGGCGTTTATTCCGGTTATTACGTCTTCTGTTATCGCCGCGTTCACCACGCTCACCACGTTGCTCCGGACGGGCGGCTGATTTCTCTTTCGGTTTATCCGCCGGTTTTTCCACTGCCGGTGCGGCAAATAAACCCGATAACCAACTTCCTAAACGGCTGAATAAACCTGGTGTACTGGCCACAGGGGCCGCGGTTTCTGCAACAACAGCTTTCGGTTGTGGTGCCGGCGCAGCAGTTTGCGCCATACTCAGCGCTGATACCGCCGGTTTCTCTTTTACCGCTTCAGAAGCCGGCTGGTACAGCTTGGTAGTGTGTTCCGGTACCTTGGTCAGGTTATAGCTGACATCTTCGATCTCTTCATCGATACGGATGCGGATCACTTCGTAGTTTGGTGTTTCCAGATGCTCATTCGGGATCACATACACCTGGACGCCATTGCGCTGCTCGATGCGACGTACACCTTCACGTTTTTCGTTCATCAGATAAGTAGCAACCGATACCGGCACCTGTGCCTGCACCTGGCTGGTGTTATCTTTAATCGCTTCTTCTTCGATTAAACGTAAAATTGACAGGGCAGAGGACTCAACACTGCGGATAGTGCCGCGGCCATGACAACGCGGACAGACATGACCGGCTGACTCACCCAGTGACGGACGTAAACGCTGCCGTGACATTTCCAGCAGACCAAAACGCGAAATCCGGCCAATTTGTACCCGGGCACGGTCTTGCTTCACGGCGTCTTTTAAACGGTTTTCCACTTCACGCTGATGCCGTACCGGCGTCATATCGATAAAGTCGATCACGATCAGACCGCCCAGGTCACGTAACCGCAGTTGGCGGGCGATTTCATCGGCCGCTTCCAGGTTGGTATTAAAGGCGGTTTCCTCAATATCGCCGCCTTTAGTGGCTTTCGAGGAGTTAATATCAATCGCAGTTAAGGCTTCGGTGCTGTCGATAACGATAGAGCCGCCAGAGGGTAAACGCACTTCACGGCGGAAGGCGGTTTCGATCTGGTTTTCAATTTGATAGTGCATAAACAGCGGCACTTCACCCTGATACATCTTGACGCGGTGCGCGAAGTCCGGGCGAAACTGTTGGATATAAACCTTGGCTTCTTCGAAAATCTTCTGGCTGTCGATCAGGATCTCACCGACATCGCGGCGCAGATAATCACGAATAGCACGGAATACCACATTGCTTTCCTGGTGGATCAGGAAAGGCGCGGCACGTTTCTGCGCTTCTTCGGTAATAGCCGACCAGTGTTTCAGCAGGGCTTTTAAGTCGTAATCCAGCTCTTCGTAGGATTTGCCAACACCAGCGGTACGCACAATCAGACCCATGCCATCCGGCATTTCCAGCTGGCCTAAGGAATCTTTTAATTCCTGACGCTCATCGCCTTCAATACGACGGGAAATGCCACCGGCGCGCGGGTTATTCGGCATCAGTACCAGGTAAGAACCGGCCAGGCTGATAAAGGTGGTTAGCGCGGCGCCTTTTTGGCCACGTTCTTCTTTATCGATCTGGATAATGACTTCCTGACCTTCTTTTACCACTTCTTTGATGTTTGGACGACCATCGAAGCTGTAACCAGCAGGGAAGTATTCGCGGGAGATTTCTTTTAACGGCAGGAAACCATGGCGCTCAGCACCGTAGTCAACGAAGGCGGCTTCTAAACTCGGCTCGACCCGCGTGATTTTACCTTTGTAAATATTGGCTTTCTTTTGTTCATGGCCTGGGCTTTCAATGTCCAGGTCGTACAGTTTCTGGCCATCGACCAGGGCTACGCGGATTTCTTCTTCCTGCGTGGCATTAATTAACATTCTTTTCATTGTGTGGTGACTCTATTGCGAAGCCACAACACAACAACCGGGCACCTGAGTGTCAGCCGTTATCAAACACAGAAGGGTGCAGTCTCACGACTGGGTGCTTGAGGGAACCTAATTTTACGTTTTACAACCCCGCTGCCGGCAAAACAGTGCCTGGCAGCGGGGTTTTCGTTATGCTTTCTGACACACAGCGCCTGCAGGCGTTGTGTTCTGACTAATCTTTACTGTTGTTGCCCGGTGACCGGACTTTGTGGTTTGCCGTTATTGGTAACAAATTACTCAACATTACCTCAGGCAAGTGGCAGTGGATTAACGCCGGGGTTATAAAAAACATTGGTTTTCACCACGATTTCGGTATGATCACATCCCCTGACGGTGCCGCACAAATTCTCTTATGTCACTTTGAGCGCCCTAATTGCCGTATTTCGGCACAATTAGCGGGCTGATTATCCCACTAATCTGCGCTGATTAGCAACTGAATTGTAATTTTAGCTGAGTATTTTGCAAACATGACCGATGAAATAAAATTGCCAGTACAAATGATTGAAATTGAAGATGATTTCATCGGTCAGCGCATAGACAACTTTTTAATCGCCCGGCTGCGCGGTGTACCAAAAAGTGTGATTTACCGCGTTTTGCGCAAAGGTGAGGTGCGGGTGAATAAAAAACGCATCAAACCTGAGTATAAATTAGAGCAGGGTGATGTGGTGCGGGTGCCACCGTTAACCGTTGCCAGCGAACCCGATGCGGTATCGGTGAAATTGAGTCTGGTCAAAGATCTTGAGCAGCATATTTTGTATGAAGATAAAGATTTGATCGTACTGAATAAACCCTCTGGCATGGCGGTGCATGGTGGCAGTGGTTTACAGTTTGGTGTAATAGAAGCGCTGCGGGCGCTGCGCCCGGACGCTAAGCATCTGGAATTGGTGCATCGGTTGGATCGCGATACCTCGGGCTGTTTGCTGATCGCGAAAAAGCGCTCGGTTTTAACGCATTTACACGAGCAGCTACGCAATAAAACGGTAGAGAAAAAATACTGGGCGCTGGTTGCCGGCGATTGGGATAACAAAGTACGCAAGGTCACAGAGCCGCTGCGAAAAAATACGCTGCAGTCCGGTGAGCGGGTGGTCAAAGTGGATGCTGTGGAAGGCAAGCCATCGGAAACCCGGTTTCGGATTTTGCAGCGCTATCAGGAAGGCACCTTGGTAGAAGCCTTTCCGGTTACCGGCCGTACCCATCAGATCCGGGTTCATACCGCCTGTAAAGGCCATCCGATTGCCTGTGATGATAAATACGGTGATAACCAGTTTAGCCAGCAGATGCAGCAAATTGGACTTAACCGGCTGTTTCTGCATGCCTTTAGCTTAAGCTTTATCCATCCAATCAGCGAAACCACTATGCGCTTTGAAGCGCCACTGGATCCGAAATTAAGCCAGACTCTGGAACGGTTAAACCGTAAGTAGCAAGTTATAAAAAGCGTAACGACGCGGAGTAGTGATGTCAGCAGTAAAACTGGTTATTTTCGATTGGGACGGTACGGTGATGGACTCGGTCGGACGCATTGTGTCTTCAATGCGTGCCGCCGCAGCCTTAACCGCATTAGAGGTACCCAGCCATGATGCGGTAAAGCAAATTATTGGCCTGAGCCTGGATCCGGCCTTTGACCAGCTGTTTCCGACCGCCAATAAAGCCCAGCGGCAGCAAATATTTGAACATTATCGCGATCAATATGTGCTGCATGACACCACGCCTACACCCTTGTTTGCAGGTGCTGAGGCAACGTTAAAGCAGCTGGCTGAGCAGAATATCCTGTTGGCAGTGGCAACCGGTAAGGCGCGCAAAGGGCTGGATCGGATGTTTGCCGAAACCGGGCTGGCGCCATACTTTGCTACCAGCCGCTGTGCCGATGAAGCGCAGTCAAAGCCGCATCCGGATATGCTTAAGCAAATTATCACTGAACTCGGTGTTAATGCGGAACAGGCTATTATGGTCGGCGATACCAGCCATGACTTAAAGATGGCACAGGCGATTAATATGCCAAGGGTAGGGGTAAGCCATGGCGCTCATCCGGTATCGGTATTGGCGCAATATCAGCCGCTGGCGATTATTGACCGCTTACCTGAGTTAACCTCACTGGTTTTGCAGTAACAGGTTTAAGCCTTCATCACGTAGCATCGCCAGCAGCCTGATCAGTGGTAAGCCAATTAGGCTGTTGGGGTCATCACCTTGCAGTTTGTCAAACAGGGCGATGCCCAACCCCTCACTTTTAAAGCTGCCGGCGCAATCCAGCGGCTGTTCCCGCGCCACATAGTGGCGGATTTCGGCCTCACTCAGCTCACGAAAATACACCACAAAGGGTTCAATCGCTTGCCGAACCTTGCCGGTTGCTGCATTCACCACGGCCAGCCCGGTTAAAAACGTCACCGCCTGGCCGCTAAACCGTCTAAGCTGGGCTTCAGCATTAGCTACAGTATGTGGCTTACCAAGTATTTCCCCCTGAAATACCGCCACCTGATCCGACCCTATCACTAAACCGGCTTTGAGCGTCGCGGCTACTGCCTTGGCTTTAGCGAGCGCCAGCCGGTTAACCAGAGCTTCTGCGGTTTCGTCAGGTAAAGGGCTTTCATCGACCTCTGGTTTAACGCAGTTAAACTGTGTAGTCAGCTTTTGCAGCAAGGCGCGCCGGTAAACAGAGGTCGAGGCCAGATAGAGTGGCGGATGCTGCTGCGTAGTCATTTTTCATCCTTAGGGTGATTTCACGCTATGATTCAGGGGGCGGGCGCACTATAATGCGAAGCCGCGCTATTCGCCAGAAAGCAGCGAGAAATATGTTAAAAAACCTGCAGAACCCTTTGACACTCAGGGACTGCTTCTATATGATGCGCGCCTTATGCAAAAAGTGAAAATACCTGTTACGCTGGATCCGGTAAAGGCAGCGCAAAAGCGGTCAGACTACGAAGGCATTATTGTGCTGAGTACGTTAAGCCGACTTTCTGAGAGCTTGCTGAATAACGACGGCGATGTAACAGTCAGAATTGAATGCGGAACTGACCAGCAGGGACTGACTGTACTACAGGGTACAGCAACTTGTCTGGTAAGTGTAAAGTGTGAGCGATGTGGCGAAGCGATGCCGCTAACACTAGACTGCAGTTTTGCATATACTCCGGTTAACGGAGATGATGATGCGGCTTTGGAGTTGATTCCTGAGCGCTACGACGTGATCGAACGTGATGAACACGGCGAAATTAATTTACGGCAGCTGATTGAAGACGAGTTGATTCTGACGCTTCCTTTGTACCCGATGCATGCGCCTGAAGATTGTTCAGTTAATCCAGACAGCATGAGTTTCGGTGACATAGGCCCGGAGCCGGAAAAGCCCAACCCGTTTGCAGTGCTGCAAGAATTGAAGAAAAAGTGATTTAGGAGAAATACAATGGCTGTTCAGCAAAACAAAAAATCTCGTGCACGTCGTGACATGCGTCGTTCACACGATGCTTTAACTGGCCCAACGCTGTCAGTTGATTCAACTTCAGGTGAGACGCACCGTCGTCACCACATTACTGCCGACGGTTTCTATAAAGGCCGTAAAGTAAAATAAGTCTGGACCCTTGTCCTGACGGTCTTTACTGGTAGTAAAGTGCAGCCGCTAAAGCCGACTCTGGCTTTAGATATGATGGGGGGCGACTTCGGCCCCCGATCTACTATACCTGCCGCCCTGGCAGCGCTAACAGAATTCCCCGAACTCGAACTTGTGTTTTGTGGTGACCAGCCACTGCTTAGCCGTATGCTGACTGAAGCAGGCGTTGCTGCGCATCCGCGCATTCGCTTTGTGCACAGTGACGATCAGGTTTCGATGGCCGATAAACCCTCATTGGCTTTACGCACTAAACGCGACTCTTCGATGCGCCACGCCCTCGATCTGGTCGAGCAGGGTACGGTCCAGGCCTGTGTCTCTGCCGGTAATACCGGTGCTCTGATTGCGATGGCGCACTATGTGCTGAAAATGCTCAATGGCGTCGAGCGGCCTGCGCTGGTCAGTGCCTTACCCAGCTGCAACGGTAAGCCAGTGTATATGCTGGATTTAGGTGCTACTGTCAATTGTGACGCCGACACCTTGTTTCAGTTTGCGGTGATGGGCGCGGTGATGGCCGAAGAAGTGATCGGCATCCGGGCGCCGCGCGTGGCCTTACTGAATATGGGCGAAGAAGAAATTAAAGGCTCTGATCAAATCAAACGTGCCTCACAGCTACTGCAGGAATGCCGGGATCTGAATTATATCGGCTATATCGAAGGTAATGATATTTTCTCCGGTAAGGCGGATGTGATTGTTTGCGATGGCTTTGTCGGTAATGTGGCGCTAAAAACCTGCGAAGGGGTAGCGAAACTGATCCTGAAGCGGGCGCAACAAGGTGTGAAACAGCGGCCTTTTGCTGCTTTATTAAGCTGGCTGTGTAAACCTGCCCTAAAAAGTCTTTATCAGGGGATGAACCCCGACCAGTATAATGGTGCAAGTCTGATAGGATTGCGCGGCATTGTAGTGAAAAGTCATGGAAATGCGACGAAAGACGCATTTTTAAGTGCCATCCGACAAGCAGTGTGCGAGGTTCAACGCCAGGTACCTGCAAAAATAAAAGATCGGCTGGAACAGGTTCTGATAGATAAAGCATAGGCCAGCATGTACTCAAGAATTATTGGTACCGGAAGTTATTTTCCGGCAACAGTCCGCACTAATGCGGACTTAGAGTCTATGGTGGAAACCACAGACGAATGGATTATCGAACGCACCGGTATTAAAGAGCGGCGCATTATCGGTAAAGACGAAAGTGTGGCGACCATGGGTGCTGCTGCTGCCCGTAAAGCACTGGAAGCGGCCAACGTTGATAAAAACAGTGTCGATATGATTATCTGCGCCACCACCAGTGCCTCGCGCGCCTTACCCAGTGCTGCCTGCGAAATTCAACGCGAACTGGATATTCCTGCTATTCCTGCCTTCGATATTGCTGCCGCCTGCGCCGGTTTTTGTTATGCCTTAAGTATTGCCGATCAATACATTAAAACCGGTCTGGCAAAACGTATCCTGGTGATTGGCTCAGACTGCCTGTCACAGCTGGTCAGCCCGGAAGATCGCTCTATGGTGATCCTGTTTGGTGATGCCGCCGGTGCTGTGTTACTGGAAGCGTCAGAACAGCCGGGCATTTTATCGACCCATATTCATGCTGACGGTAAATACTCAGAATTGCTTTACGTCGATAACCCTATTCGCGGTGACGAAGCCTCGGTACATAACTCCTGGGGTAGCATGAAGGGTAACGACGTCTTTAAAGTTGCCGTGACCAAGCTGTCTGAAGTGGTTGAGCAAACCCTGGCCGCTAATAATATGGACAAATCGCAAATCGACTGGCTGGTGCCGCATCAGGCGAACTTACGAATTATTGCTGCGGTGGCGCGTAAACTGGATATGTCGATGGATCAGGTGGTGATTAACCTGGATCGCTATGGCAATACCTCGGCGGCGACCGTACCGACAGCGCTGGATGAAGCAGTACGTGATGGTCGGATTCAGCGTGGTCAAACCTTATTGTTAGAAGCCTTTGGCGGCGGTTTCGCCTGGGCCTCTGCACTGGTTCGCTACTAAGCTTTTATTTCAATGAAAATTCTTAATTTCAATGCAGGCACCTTTTAACAGGGTATAACGATGACGAAAAAACTTGCAATTGTCTTTCCAGGTCAGGGTTCACAGAGTGTTGGCATGTTAGCCGATCTGTATCAAACTTACCCGCTGGTAAAGGATACGTTTAACGAAGCTTCAGCGGCACTGGGTTATGATTTATGGGCACTGGTTGCGAATGGCCCGGAAGAGCAGCTGAATGAAACCCAGCGCACCCAGCCGGCATTATTAACGGCTTCTGTTGCCGTCTGGCGTGTATGGCAGCAACAAGGCGGCGCTACGCCAGCCTATTTTGCCGGTCACTCGTTAGGAGAATACTCGGCACTGGTTTGTGCGGGCGTATTGTCTTTGGCCGATGCGGTAAAACTGGTGGAAAAGCGTGGCCAGTATATGCAGCAGGCCGTGCCGGCCGGTACTGGCGCCATGGCAGCAATTATTGGTCTGGACGATGCGGCCATTGCCAAAGCCTGTGCCGACGCGGCTCAGGGTGAAGTCGTGGCGCCGGTTAACTACAACTCACCGGGGCAGGTGGTGATTGCCGGTCATAAAGCTGCGGTAGAGCGGGCCGGTGAAGCCTGTAAAGCGGCCGGAGCCAAACGCGCGCTGCCGTTGCCAGTAAGCGTACCGTCACATTGTGCGTTGATGCGCCCGGCAGCTGAGCAACTAGCCGTTGATTTAGCTGCGCTGCATTTTAATATGCCGGTCATACCTGTGGTTAATAATGTTGATGTCGAGTTGGCAGACAGTGCTGAAGCAATTAAAGAGGCATTAATTCGTCAGCTGTATAGCCCGGTGCGCTGGACGGAAACCATTGAGTATTTCGCCGCGCAGGGCGTGACCGAAGTACTGGAACTGGGCGCGGGCAAGGTACTAAGTGGCCTGATTAAACGCATTAATAAAGAGCTGAACACCAGCTCAATTACCGATAGCGCCGCGTTAAGCGCTGCCCTTACAGCAGAATAAGGTAACAAGATGACAGCATTTATTTCATTAGAAGGTAAGGTCGCGCTGGTAACAGGCGCCAGCCGTGGGATTGGTAAAGCCATTGCTGAGCAACTGGCTGCTCTGGGTGCCAAAGTAGTCGGTACCGCGACCAGTGAGAAGGGCGCAGCCGCTATTTCTGACTATCTGGGCGCTAACGGCAAAGGTTTAGTGTTGAATGTGACCGATGCCGATTCTGTTGAGCAGTGCCTGGCGCAAATCAAAGAAAGCTTTGGCGAGATCGATATTCTGGTAAATAATGCCGGTATTACCCGCGATAATCTGCTGATGCGGATGAAAGATGAAGAATGGTTTGATATTATGCAGACCAATTTAACTTCGGTGTATCGGCTGAGCAAGGCGGTACTGCGTAGCATGATGAAAAAGCGTTTTGGCCGCATCATTACTATTGGCTCAGTAGTGGGCTCAATGGGCAATGCCGGACAAACCAATTATGCTGCGGCGAAAGCGGGTGTGCTGGGCTTTACCAAATCACTGGCCCGTGAAGTGGCATCACGCGGTATTACCGTAAATGCTATCGCACCGGGTTTTATTGATACGGACATGACGAAAGAGTTGTCGGACGAGCAAAAAGAAGCTATTTTCTCGCAAGTCCCTGCAAATCGTTTAGGGCAGCCAGAAGAAATTGCGGCGACAGTGGCATTTCTGGCGTCCACGCAGGCAGCCTATATTACCGGTGAAACAGTTCACGTTAACGGCGGTATGTATATGGTGTAAGCAAATCAGGTTTGACCAGCAAAAAATGCCAAGGGCATTGCTTGCATCAACCCCTGCTTACGCATAAACTAGCGCCAAACCAAATTGCACGATTTGTTGCGATTTAGATGAGAAAAAGGAAGAAAAGATGAGCAACATCGAAGAACGCGTTAAAAAGATTATTGTTGAACAACTGGGCGTTAAAGAAGAAGAAGTGAAAAACGAAGCTTCTTTCGTTGACGATCTGGGTGCAGACTCACTGGACACAGTAGAGCTGGTGATGGCGCTGGAAGAAGAATTCGATACTGAAATTCCAGACGAAGAAGCAGAGAAAATCACCACGGTGCAATCAGCCATTGATTACATCAAAGCCCACGCTGAATAAGCCGAAAGCTTGAGAAACGGGTAGCGAGGCTACCCGTTTTCGTTTTAAGAATCAGAAAAACAGGTATCTACGGAGGACACGGTGGCAAAACGTCGTGTAGTGGTAACAGGTTTAGGAATGTTGACGCCGCTGGGCAATGATGTGACCAGCAGCTGGCAGGGACTGCAGCAGGCGAAAAGCGGCATTGGCCTGATCGAGCACTTTGACACCAGTGCTTATACAACTAAATTTGCCGGCTTAGTCAAAGATTTTGATGTTGAGCCTTATTTCCCGGCGAAAGACGCCAAAAAAATGGATTTGTTTATCCAATACGGCGTAGCAGCAGCCATGCAGGCCTTTCGTGACTCCGGCCTGGAAATCAATGAAGTGAACGCCCATCGCATTGGTGCCGCTATCGGTTCCGGTATTGGTGGTTTAGGTTTAATTGAAGAAAACCACACCAAGCTGATGAATAGTGGCCCGAAGCGTTTATCACCGTTCTTTGTGCCATCAACCATTATTAATATGATTGCCGGCCAGCTGTCGATTATGCTGGGTTTAAAAGGCCCGAATATCAGTATCGTTACCGCCTGTACTACAGGTGTACACAATATTGGTCAGGCCGCGCGGATGATTGCTTATGGCGATGCCGATGTGATGGTAGCCGGTGGTGCTGAAAAAGCTTCAACCGAGCTCGGTATGGGGGGGTTTGGCGCGGCTCGCGCGTTATCAACCCGTAACGATGCGCCGCAGCAAGCCAGCCGGCCCTGGGATAAAGACCGTGACGGTTTTGTGCTGGGCGACGGTGCCGGTGTGATGGTGTTGGAAGAATATGAGCATGCCAAGGCCCGTGGTGCGAAAATTTACGCCGAGCTGGTCGGTTTTGGCATGAGCGGTGATGCCTACCATATGACCTCGCCACCGGAAAACGGTGATGGCGCTGCCCTTGCGATGAAAAATGCACTGAATGATGCTCAGGTTAACCCAGAGCAAGTGCAGTATATCAATGCCCACGGTACCTCAACGCCAGCGGGTGATATCGCGGAAACCATGGCGATTAAAACCGTATTTGCCAACAACTTGGATAAACTGATGGTCAGCTCATCGAAGTCGATGATTGGTCACCTGTTAGGGGCTGCCGGTTCAGTGGAGTCCATTATTACCGTGCTGTCGCTGCAGGATCAGCTGGTGACGCCAACCATTAACCTGGATAATCCAAGCGAAGGTTGTGATCTGGACTATGTGCCGCATCAGGCGCGTCAGGCGAAACTGGAGTATGCACTGTGTAACTCCTTTGGTTTTGGTGGCACTAACGGCTCGATTTTGTTTAAGAAAATCTAAGCCGCGATGCTGTTTGCAAGAAACCGCAGTTAAATACTGCGGTTTTTTTATGCAGCTAAAGCCGCTAAACCGGGCTTTGCTTTGCAAGGCGGCAGCCTTAAGGCATACTGAGCTCAACCTTATGCAAAGCTGTGGCAAATTTTTGTAAAGAGCAGATATGGCTGATTTCATCCTGATTAATTCGCCAAACAGTACCGCCGTTGCCGGCGGCTGCCGCGCTTTACAATATGGCGATGGCTTGTTTACGACAATGCGGGTAAGTCAGGGTGAAATTGCACTCTGGTCGTTGCATCTGGCGCGGCTACAATACAGTGCCCGGCGCCTTGGCTTTGTGGAACCAGACTGGCAACAGCTCAGCGCCTGGCTGCAGGTGCAAGCCCGGCAAATGACAGCTGACTGCGTTTTTAAACTACTGATTTCACGCGGTATCGGGGGGCGCGGTTATGCAGCGGATCCAAAGGCAGAAGTCAGCTTTTATTTGTATCAGGCACCGATGCCGGATTATCGCGCGCTAAAGGCCGCCGGTTTAAAGGTGGGGCTGGCCAAATTGCGTCTGGCAGCACAACCGGCGTTGGCAGGGTTAAAGCACTGTAACCGGCTGGAGCAGGTGCTGCTAAAACAAGAGCTGGCGGGCACAGCATTAGATGATTTGGTGGTGGCAGACAGTAATGATCTGGTGATAGAGGGCAGTGCCGCCAATCTGTTCTATCAGTTGCATGGGCACTGGTACACCCCGCCGCTGGATAAATGCGGCGTAGCAGGGGTAATGCGCAGCCATATTATGCAGCAGCAGCCTCAGATCGCTGAGCGGCCGTTAGCGCTACACGAATTGCCGCTTCTAAGCGCGATGTTTTTTAGCAATGCATTGCTGGGGATAGCCGCAGTGCGAGAATTAGATGGCCGGCCGCTGCCGATGGCGGCCGTGCATAGCTTACAACAACAGGTATTATGCTAAGACGTTTATCTTATTGGCTGCCGGTACTACTGGTCCTGGTACTGGTTGCCGGCAATAGTTACTGGCAACAGGCACAACAGGCCTTATTGGCGGCGCCGATCCGTTTTAGCGAAGCCTTGTATGACGTAAAGCCCGGTGCCTCGGCCCGACAACTATGCCGGCAGTGGCAAACACAGCAACAACTTACCGCCTGGCAGTGCCAGCAGTTGAAACTTTATCTGCGCCAACACCCAGAGCAGGCGCAATTGCAACAGGGCCTGTACCGGGTAGAGGCCGAAATGTCGTTGCAACAGGCATTGGCACTGTTTCGCTCGGGTCGGGTCGCACAATTTAGTGTTACCCTGATTGAGGGCGAAACCCTGGCGCAAAGCTGGCAACGCTTTGTCGATTTACCTTATTTACAACAGGATTTGCAGCAGATCGCCGAATTACAGCAGCTGTTACGCTGGCCAGCTGAGTGGGGCGAATTGGCGCCAATGCCAGAGCTGGCTCAGCAAATGGAAGGATTATTCTTTCCGGACACCTATTTTTATACTGCCAACAGTAAAGCCAGCGCTATCTGGTTGCGCGCCCATCAGGCACTGTTAACGCAGCTGGAGCAGATTTGGCAGCAACGGCAACCCGATTTACCACTGCAAACGCCCTATCAGCTGTTGATACTGGCGTCGATTATTGAAAAAGAGAGTGGTTTGCAAGCTGAACGCGGTCTGGTTAGTTCGGTGTTCGTCAACCGTTTAAATACCGGGATGCGCTTACAAACCGATCCGACAGTGATCTATGGCGTAGCAGATTATAATGGTCGCATTACCCGGGCACATTTGCGTGATCCACACCCTTACAATACCTACCGGCATCATGGTTTGCCACCGGGGCCAATTTCACTGGTGAGTATCAGTGCGCTAAAAGCGGCAGCGGCACCGGAGCAAAGCGATTATTACTACTTTGTCAGCCGCGGTGATGGCTCTCACGTGTTTTCACAAACACTAGAGCAACATAACAGCGCAGTACGCAAATATATTCTTGGGCAAAATAATGAGCAGTAACGGCAAATTTATCGTTATCGAAGGGCTGGAGGGCGCCGGTAAAAGTACCGCTATCGCCACGGTGAAGCAATACCTGGAAAGCCGCGGCCATCAGGTGGTTTGCACCCGGGAGCCGGGCGGTACACCTCTGGCAGAGCAGTTACGGACTTTGGTAAAGCAAGCCGATGTTCAAGAGCAGATAGCGCCGGAAACAGAGCTACTGCTGATGTATGCTTCACGGGTACAGCTGTTGACCAATGTGATCCGGCCGGCGCTCTCTGCCGGTAATTGGGTGCTGGCTGACCGGCATGATTTATCGTCACGCGCCTATCAGGGCGGTGGCCGGCAACTCGGTGATCAACTGATTGATACATTACGCCAGGCGGTACTGGGTAATACCAGGCCGGATCTGACACTGTATCTGGATCTTGATCCGGCACTCGGTTTAGCCCGTGCTGCCAGCCGCGGTGAATTGGATCGGATTGAACAGGAACAACTGAGCTTTTTCCAGCGCACCCGGGCCAAATATCTGGAAATTGCCGGCAAAGAGCCGAATATCGTGGTGATTGACGCCAGTCAGCCGCTAGCCGAGGTACAGCAGGCGCTAGTGACTGCCCTGGCTGCGGCCGGAGTTTAAGATGGCGCTGGTGCAACTGCACAATTATCCGTGGCTGGCCGAGAGCTTTGATAAGCTCTCCTTGCTGTATCAGCAACAACGGCTGGCGCATGCTTTATTGCTAAGCGGCCCGGAGGGGATGGGCAAGTTTGAGCTGGCGCAGCTGCTGAGTGCCTTGCTGTTATGTAAGAGCCCGCAGGCCGGTCAGCACTGTGGCCAGTGTAAAAGCTGTTTGTTGCTGGCTGCAGGCAACCATCCGGATTTACTGATGCTGCAACCGGAGGGCACTAGCCTGGGCGTGGATGAAATTCGCCGTCTGACCGACTTTACTCAGGGCAGGGCGCAGCAGCATGGCCATAAGGTGATAGTTGTACGTCATACCGAACGGATGACCGAGGCCGCCGCCAATGCACTACTTAAAACACTGGAAGAGCCGCCGGCAGGCTGTTTTTTACTGTTATGTACTGCGCAGGCACAGCGCTTAAAGCCAACTATTTTAAGCCGTTGTCAGCGCTGGGCTATAGCGCCGCTGGCGCCACAGGCGCTGGCCGATCATCTGGCAGCACAGCACAGCGGCCCCATTGCTGATTTTATTATCAGCTTTAGTGGCGGGGCGCCGCTAAAAGCCATGGCGTTGCTGCAATCGGACCAGTACGCGACCCTGGATACGCTGTTACAGCAGTTATTCACTGTACTGTTGCAACGGCAACCGCTGCAGCCGATGCTCAAAACCCTAGAAGGGCGCACAGATCTGTCGTTGATCCTGAGTTATCTGCTGCATAAATTTAGCTCAGAGCAGCGGTTAGGTGCACAGCAGCTGCAGACTATGCAACAAAGCTTAATCCGCTTCTGCCGTGACGAGCAGCAGATTTTAGGGCAAAATAAGAGTCTGGCAATCAGCGCTATACTTAGTGAGTGGCAACAGTTGTTGGCGCCGGCGCGCGCTCAGCCTGGTCGTCGCTAACCGGAGGCAAGAATGGAAGAGCTGGCATTAGGTTTTACTGATATGAAAGAGCTTTATCGCTGTTATATGCCGTTTTTCAAAAATGGCGGCTTGTTTATCCGCTCGGCCCGTCATTACAAAATGGGACAATCCCTGGCGTTAAGCGTTACCCTGCCTGATGCACTGGAGCCGGTTGTGGTAACAGGCAAGGTTGCCTGGGTATCGCCGCTGGGCGCACAAAGTTCTAATCCGGCAGGAATAGGTGTGGCCTTTATCGACGATAAACATGGTTTAAGCAGCCGGATAGAAAAATTACTGGGTGTGCAATTACACAGTAATGAAATTACATACACGATGTAACAACTGCGATGCAGTTAATGAATTTGAGGTTATTTTGTTTGTAGATTCACATTGTCATCTCGACCGTCTGGAGTTGGACAAATTAGGGCTGACATTACAGCAGGTTTTGGATAATGCCCGGCAACGCCAGGTTGAACATTTACTTTGCGTTAGCGTGTCATTAGCTGAGTATCCGGCGATGGCCGAACTGGTGGCTCCTTTCTCCGAAGTCTCTGTCTCCTGTGGCGAACACCCGCTGCATCAAACCGATAGTGTTGATGCTGAACTGTTATTACAGCTGGCGGCGCAGCAACAAGTCGTTGCTGTTGGCGAAACCGGGTTGGATTATTTCTATAATCCGGATTCAAAGCTAAGCCAGCAGGATGCCTTTGTGAAACACATTGATGTCGCCCGTCAGTTACAAAAGCCGCTGATTATCCATACCCGTGATGCCCGTGCTGATACGATTGCCCTGATGAAAGCCCATGCCGCGGCAGATGCCGGGGGCGTATTGCACTGCTTTACTGAAAATTACGAGATGGCTAAGGCGGCTTTAGATCTGGGATTTTATATTTCGTTGTCGGGCATTATGACCTTTCGTAATGCCAGTGAGCTGCGTGAGGTGGTGCGTAAATTACCGCTGGATCGTTTACTGATCGAGACGGATGCGCCTTATCTGGCGCCGGTGCCACATCGCGGTAAAACCAATCAGCCAGCCTATGTTACTGACGTGGCAGCGGCAATGGCGGAGATTAAGGCGGTGTCGTTAGTGGAGTTAGCGCAGCAGACCAGCGCCAACTTTTACTCACTGTTCCCGCTGGCAGCAGCCAAACGCAAAGCCGCTTGAGCATAGCCTAACATTTTGAAAGTAGTAGATAAAAGGAGCCCGGAACCAATCCGAATTGTTCCGGGCTTAGGGGAATGGCTCATAGGGAATGAGCCGTGCGCTATCGAGAAGAAGTTACAAAAGGTAAAATCAAGTGTAGCCAAGCTTCACTAATTTTCATGTTCCTAAAGCAGCTAAATTAGCAAGCGCTTGCATCAATCATCCGTCGGGTTATACCCAAGTTATCCCCAGCTTATCCGTGCAATTATGCACAGCTACTGAATTTGACCTGTTATAGGGTCAGAATTTGTTATCATTATGTAAGCTAAAGAGCCTGCTTTATATTCTAAAAAAATCTAAAAAATTCATCTTCAGCTACAACGATAGCTCGGGTTTATTAT
>NZ_ALAB01000022.1 GCF_000280055.1 Alishewanella aestuarii B11
GAACACCGATCAGTTTAAAAATTATACAGGGATCGACTTTGTAACGTCTCTATGATCAAATGCGCAAATTGTTTCATTCAGAGTATTTGATTATGTCCTCATCACGTCAGTGGGATTGCCCGGTAGAACTGTCAAAAAAAGAGAAGTTTATCTGCTCTAAACTTAAGAACTCCGGCAAATTATTTGTGTTTCTTCGTGAGCAGCGCCATCGAATTTTTGACGCTCAAATGGAGCAACAATTGCTAACCTTGTATGCTGACCATCCGATCGGTAAACCTCCTGTGCCTGCGGCATTACTTGCGATGGCCTCATTGCTGCAGTGTTATGAACAAAAATCCGATGCGGCAGCCACGCTTGAAGCCATGTTTGATGTGCGATGGCGCATGGTTCTTAATTGTCTCTCACTTGATGATGAAATCGCCCCTTTTTCTCAAGGAACATTGTGTGATTTCCGGCATCGTCTGGTCAGGCACAATATGGATGAAGTGCTATTAGAGCATACGGTGAATATCGCCAGAGAATTTGGGGGCTTTGGTCACACACAACTTCGGATTGCCCTTGATTCCGCGCCATTACAAGGCGCAGGGCGTGTTGAAGATACCTTCAATCTGGTGGGCCACGCATTAGAACTCTTGGTCAGTTGCGCAGCAAAGATCCGCATGACGACAGAAGAGCAAATCCAGCTTGAAGCCGGCACACAATTGGTCGGGAAAAGTAGTATAAAAGCGGCGCTGGACATTGACTGGTCAGTTGCAGCGGAGAAACAGAACGCTATCAATACCTTACTCAAGGATGTGTTACAGCTTCAGCAGTGGCTTAGTACACAGGCTCCCTTGGTGTCCGAGCATAAGGAGCTCCAAGCCTGTTTGACCTTGCTGGACACGGTGCTATCTCAAAATATTGAGCCCGATCCTGATGGTGGAAGCAGGATAAAGCAAGGTGTTGCAGAAGACAGACTTATATCGCTTCATGATGGAGCAATGCGACATGGTAAAAAGTCCAGCTCCCGAACAATCAATGGTTTTAAACAGCATATAGCCGTTGATATAGACACGAAGCTGATACTTGCCACTTGTGTGCGGCCAGCTAATGAACCGGAACATAAAGCGGCAGAATGGCTCAAACCTAAGGTACTAAAGGTGGGAGAAGTTAAGGAGCTCAGCATTGACCGTGGTTATCTAGCCGCGTCGTGGACAGTGGAATTGTTTCATCTTGGTCATAAGGTAATAGCTAAACCCTGGACGTCGACCAATAAAGGGAAGTTCAGTAAAAAGGAGTTTGAAATAGATTTACTTAACCGCCGTGCGGTCTGTCCCGCAGGGCATAGTGCCGGATTTAGTCGTGCAACGCCGACTCAGATTCGATTTGGTAAAGAGCGCTGTGATAAATGTGCGTTGAAACCACAATGCACAGATTCAAAAACAGGCAAAACACTAACATTACATGTCAATGAAGAGATGTTACAAGGTCTAAGAAGGTTCGTTGAGACACCAGAAGGTCGTGCTCAAGCAAGGGAAAGAACCAAAGTAGAACATGCACTTGCATCTATTTGTAACCGGAAAAAACACAGGGCAAGATACATTGGATTAAGATTAAACGAATATGATCTCAACCGCACAGCAGCCATCACCAATTTACATATTAGCATGGCCATGGCTGCTTAGTTTTTAAACTATATGGTGCTCTA
>NZ_ALAB01000023.1 GCF_000280055.1 Alishewanella aestuarii B11
GGATGGACTCCGGTACGGCGAGCGTACCGGAGTCCGTAAGCATTAATATGTACTTTAGTCTGATTGTCGACAATCCTACCGATTTTGACTTGACACTGGCGTTAAATAAGCCTAAAACTTACCCATTCTTTGTTTATGTCGACAATCAGCTATGAATCCTGCTTTGCAACGCCCCGTTGTAACTGCTGCAGATCGTGTTCTGCAAGAGCTGCTGCGCGCTATTGTGGCCGGTGAAATTGCGCCGGGCTCTAAGATCAGCGAGCCGGAGCTAGCGAAACGCTTTGATCTTAGCCGCGCGCCGCTGCGTGAAGCCTTAGCAAGATTAGAGCGTTGCCACTTGCTGGAGCGCACGCCGAATGCCGGGGCGCGAGTCGTGAAATTGTCGACAGAAAATCTGTTATCGCTGTATCAACTGCGTGAAGAATTAGAAGGCTTAGCCTGCCGGTTAGCGGCGACGCAAATGAGCGATGCCGAAATTCGTGAGATGCAGGATTTACTCGATCAGCATCTTATCTCGCAGCGGGTGCGTGAGGGCGAGAGTTATTATCAGGAAGCCGGCGATCTGGATTTTCATTACCGCATTATCCTTGGCAGTAAAAACCCGTATTTAATCAATATTCTCACCGACGAGCTGTATCACCTGATGCGGATGTACCGGGTGCAGCTTGGTATGAATGGCCCGCGTGTATCGCGGGCATTTGACGAACATAAGGCTATTATTAATGCCATTGCCAATCGTGATGGTGAACTGGCCGACTTATTGATGCGCCGGCATATCGCTGCCTCCAGGCGCAATATTGAACATAAACTGACTGAACTAGAGCAACAGGGGAACTAAGATGAGCAATTTAACCGCCGGCCAGAAATTCCGTGCCGCCATTACCGCCAATTCGCCACTGCAAATCGTCGGCACCATTAATGCCTACACCGCGATGATGGCCGAGCGTACCGGACACCAGGCGCTTTACCTGTCGGGCGCTGGCGTGGCCAATGCCTCTTTTGGTTTACCTGATTTAGGCATGACCTCATTAAATGATGTCTGCGAAGATATCCGCCGCATTACCGCTGCCACCAGCCTGCCACTGTTAGTGGATGCCGATACCGGTTGGGGTGGTGCTTTTAATATTGCCCGCACGGTAAAAGAAATGACCCGTGCCGGCGCAGCAGGTTTTCATATTGAAGATCAGGTGGCGCAAAAGCGTTGTGGCCATCGCCCGAATAAAGAAATTGTTAGCCTCGATGAAATGGTCGACCGGGTTAAAGCCAGTGTTGATGCCCGTACTGACGAGAGCTTCTTTATTATGGCGCGTACCGATGCGTTAGCACAGCAAGGTTTAGATGCGGCTATTGAGCGTGCTATTGCCTGTCAGGACGCCGGTGCCGATGCCATTTTTGCCGAAGCGGTACATACACTGGAACAATATCAAGCCTTTACCTCAGCGTTAAAGGTGCCGGTACTGGCTAATATCACTGAGTTTGGTCAAACCCCACTGTATAACAAAGCTGAGCTGGCCAGCGTTGGTGTGGCGATGGTGCTGTATCCGTTAAGTGCCTTCCGTGCCATGAACAAGGCCGCACTCAATGTGTATCAGTCGATCCTGGCAAACGGCGATCAGAAAGCCGTGGTAGATAGCATGCAAACCCGCGCTGAGCTGTATGACTTTTTAAGTTACCACAGCTTCGAGCAAAAACTGGATCAGCTGTTTAGCAGCAAAAAATCTTAAGATAAATATTTTACATTTTTAATTATTACTTTTAGCCAAAATCATTGCCGCTGCAGCAAGGCAGCAAGTGAGTGAACGGGAGCGCCCGTGCGACCCCAGGAGCATAGTCTACTATGTGATTGGGCCGGGCTGGCGTTCCAGGGCGCGAACGCAGCTAACACCGCTGCAGTGACAAGGATGAAGGCTAAACAGAATAGGAGCAACAACCATGTCAACAGGTAAAGTACTCTCAGGCGCAGGTTTGCGCGGCCAGGTAGCAGGTAAAACCGCCTTATCAACAGTAGGTAAGACAGGTTCAGGCTTAACCTATCGGGGTTATGATGTTAAAGATTTAGCCGCCAACTGTACCTTTGAAGAAGTGGCGCACTTAATTTTAAAGGGCGAATTGCCAAATAGTGCTGAACTTGCCGCTTACAAAGCCAAATTAAAGAGCTTGCGCGCACTGCCTCAAGCACTAAAAGACGTATTAGAGCGTATTCCAGCCAATGCCCATCCGATGGATGTGATGCGTACTGGCTGCTCAATGCTGGGTAACCTGGAAATGGAACACAGCTTTGCCCAGCAGCAGGACGTAACTGACCGGATGCTGGCGATTTTCCCAGGACTGGTTAACTACTGGTATAACTATAGCCACCATGGCAAGCGCGTAAACGTGGAAACCGACGCTGATTCCATTGCCGAACAATTCCTGTGGACCTTACACGACAAGAAACCAGAAGCCTTGCATGTGAAAGTAATGCAAGCCTCGCTGATTTTGTACGCCGAGCATGAATTTAACGCCTCAACCTTTACTGCCCGGGTATGTGCCTCGACGCTAAGCGATATGCACTCCTGTATTACCGGCGCTATCGGCTCACTGCGTGGCCCACTGCATGGCGGTGCGAACGAGGCGGCGATGGAGCTGATTGAGAAAATGGATAACGCTGACGATGCCGAGCAGAAACTGCTGGGTATGTTAGAGCGTAAAGAAAAGATTATGGGCTTTGGCCATGCCATTTACTCAGAGTCGGATCCGCGTAACGCCGTAATTAAAGAATGGTCAGAAAAACTGGCCAAGGCTAATGGCGATACCAAGCTTTACGATGTATCAGTGCGTTGTGAAGCGGTGATGTGGCGTGAGAAAAAACTGTTCTGTAACGCCGATTTCTTCCATGCGTCGGCCTATAACTATATGGGGATTCCAACCAAGCTGTTTACGCCGATTTTCGTGTGCAGCCGCTTAACCGGTTGGGCCGCCCACGTGATGGAGCAGCGCGCCGATAACCGTATTATCCGGCCAAGTGCGGATTATGTGGGTGTTGAGCCACGTACTGTGAAACCTATTGCCCAGCGTTAATAGCAGCACTTAGGTGACAAAGTATAAAGATTTGATTGAGGGTGATGCCCTAGTGCCGGTTGCTTCAGGATACAGCTGTAACCGGCTTGTTCACGTCAACACGCCATGAACCATCCATGGGGCTCGGTTGTGAATATCATCCATGATATTCACCGAAGGCCAGCAAAGCTGTCCAAATTCGTTCCCGACGAATTTGTCCGGCCATCCATGGCCTCCAACGGTTGACTTAGAACAAGCCGATTACTGCTTATCGGCCGGCTGTTACAGCGAACTCTCTTTTTACGAGACAAGAGTAAACACCATGAATAGCCAATACCGCAAAAATTTACCAGGTACCCAGCTTGACTACTTTGACGCCCGCGAAGCGGTAGACGCCATTGAGCCAGGTGCTTATGCCAAACTCCCATACACCTCGCGCGTGCATGCCGAAAACCTGGTGCGTCGCTGCGATCCGGCGCTGTTGCCTGATGCGTTAAAACAGCTGATTTACCGCAAGCGCGATATCGATTTTCCGTGGTTTCCGGCCCGTGTGGTCTGCCACGATATTTTAGGCCAAACCGCACTGGTTGATTTAGCCGGCCTGCGTGATGCCATCGCGGAAAAGGGCGGTGATCCGGCTAAAGTGAACCCGGTGGTGCCAACGCAGCTGATTGTTGACCACTCATTAGCGGTAGAGCATGCCGGTTTTGAAAAAGACGCCTTTGAGAAAAACCGCGTCATTGAAGACAGACGTAACGACGATCGTTTCCACTTTATTAACTGGACCAAAAAAGCCTTTAAGAATGTGGATGTGATCCCGCCGGGTAACGGCATTATGCACCAGATTAACTTAGAGCGGATGTCGCCGGTGATCCATGCTAAAGACGGCGTGGCCTTTCCGGATACCTTAGTGGGGACCGACAGCCATACGCCGCATGTTGATGCATTAGGCGTTATCGCTATTGGCGTCGGTGGGTTAGAGGCCGAAAGCGTAATGCTGGGCCGCGCCAGCTGGATGCGCCTGCCCGATATTATCGGCGTAGAGCTAACCGGCAAAGCGCAACCAGGTATTATGGCCACCGATATTGTACTGGCGCTGACCGAGTTTTTGCGTAAAGAAAAAGTGGTATCAAGCTATTTAGAATTCTTTGGCGAGGGTGCCGACAGCCTGAGTTTAGGTGACCGGGCTACCATTTCTAATATGACACCGGAATACGGTGCCACTGCGGCGATGTTCTCTATTGATCAGCAAACGCTGGATTATTTAACCCTGACTGGCCGTGAGCCGGCGCAGGTAAAACTGGTAGAAACCTATGCCAAAGCGGCTGGCCTGTGGAGCGAGAGTTTAAAAACGGCCGAGTACGAGCGGGTACTGCGCTTTGATTTATCCAGCGTTGGCCGCACTATGGCAGGCCCATCGAACCCGCATGCCCGTTTATCGACCAGCGATTTAGCCGCGAAAGGCATTGCCGGTAAGTATGAAATTGAAGAGGGCAAGATGCCGGATGGCGCGGTGATTATCGCGGCCATTACCAGCTGTACCAATACCTCTAACCCGCGCAATGTGATTGCCGCAGGTTTGCTGGCGCGTAATGCCAATAAGCTGGGGTTAAGCCGCAAGCCGTGGGTGAAAACCTCGCTGGCGCCCGGCTCCAAAGCGGTGCAACTGTATCTGGAAGAGGGTGGTTTACTGCCAGAGCTGGAGCAACTAGGCTTTGGTATTGTCGCCTTTGCCTGTACTACCTGTAATGGTATGAGCGGCGCACTGGATCCGGTGATTCAGCAGGAAATTATTGACCGTGACTTGTACGCCACAGCAGTGTTATCGGGTAACCGTAACTTTGATGGCCGTATTCACCCTTATGCCAAACAAGCGTTTTTAGCCTCGCCGGCGCTGGTTGTCGCCTATGCCATTGCCGGTACTATCCGCTTTGATATCGAAAAAGATGTACTGGGCTACCATAACGGTAAAGCCATTACCTTAAAAGATATCTGGCCAAGCGATGCGGAAATTGATGCCGTAGTGGCACAAAGCGTAAAACCAGAGCAGTTCCGCAAAGTGTACGAGCCGATGTTTGCGCTAAGTGTGGATTACGGTGAGCAAATTAGCCCGCTATATAACTGGCGGCCACAAAGTACCTATATTCGCCGCCCCCCGTATTGGGAAGGCGCGCTGGCAGGCGAGCGCAGCTTAAGCGGTATGCGGCCACTGGCGATTTTGCCGGATAATATTACCACTGACCATTTATCACCGTCGAATGCCATTCTGCTGGATAGTGCGGCCGGTGAGTATCTGGCCAAAATGGGCTTGCCGGAAGAAGACTTTAACTCTTATGCCACGCACCGCGGTGATCACTTAACGGCACAGCGCGCTACCTTTGCTAACCCCAAACTGTTTAACGAAATGGTGCTGGAAAATGGCAAGGTAAAACAAGGTTCGCTGGCTCGGGTTGAGCCGGAAGGCAAGGTAATGCGGATGTGGGAAGCGATTGAAACCTATATGGATCGCAAACAACCGCTGATTATTATTGCCGGTGCCGACTATGGTCAAGGCTCATCCCGCGACTGGGCTGCCAAAGGCGTGCGCTTAGCCGGTGTCGAAGCCATTGTTGCCGAAGGTTTTGAGCGCATTCACCGTACTAACCTAATTGGTATGGGCGTATTACCGCTGGAGTTTAAGCCGGGCACCAACCGTAAAACCCTGCAGTTAGATGGTACTGAGACCTATGATGTGAAAGGCGCCCGCACGCCGCGTACTGATTTAACGCTGGTAATTAACCGCGCTAACGGTGAGGTGGTGGAAGTGCCGGTAACCTGCCGTTTAGATACCGCTGAAGAAGTGTCGATTTATGAGGCCGGTGGTGTGCTGCAGCGCTTTGCGCAGGACTTTTTGCAAGGAGCGGTGTAATGACTGCACCACAAATTGAAAATTGGCTTTCCGCCAATTTCGCTGTAGGAGGTTAAATGTTTACATCACAAATCAAGATCCCGGCTACCTATATGCGTGGCGGAACCTCGAAAGGCGTGTTCTTTAAGCTGACTGACTTACCCGCTGCTGCCCAGCAGCCGGGTAAGGCGCGGGATAACCTGCTGCTGCGGGTAATTGGCAGCCCGGATCCTTATGGTAAACATACCGATGGCATGGGTGGTGCGACCTCGAGCACCAGTAAAACGGTGATCTTAAGTAAAAGCAGCAAGCCAGAGCATGATGTTGATTACTTGTTTGGTCAGGTCGCCATCGACAAAGCCTTTATCGACTGGAGTGGCAACTGCGGTAATTTAACTGCGGCGGTAGGCGCTTTTGCGATTAGCAATGGTTTGGTCGATGCCGAGCGGATCCCGCAAAATGGCCTGTGCACGGTGCGGATTTGGCAGGCCAATATTGGCAAAACCATTATTGCTCATGTGCCGATGACCGCTGGTGAGGTGCAGGAAACCGGCGACTTTGAGCTCGACGGCGTGACTTTCCCAGCTGCTGAAGTACAAATTGAGTTTCTGGATCCGGCCGCCGATGAAGGCGAGGGTGGTGGCGCTATGTTCCCAACCGGTAATTTAGTCGATGACTTAGAGGTGCCAGGTATCGGTACCTTTAAAGCCACGCTGATTAATGCCGGCATTCCTACCATCTTTGTTAATGCAGTGGATATTGGCTATACCTGCACCGAACTACAAGACGCCATTAACAGTGATGCAGCAGCGTTAGCGCGCTTTGAAACCATTCGCGCCTATGGCGCAGTAAAAATGGGCCTGATACAGGATATTAGCGAAGCGGCCGCCCGCGCCCATACACCGAAAATTGCCTTTGTCGCGCCGCCACAAAGTTATGTGGCGTCCAGCGGTAAAACCGTTGCTGAGAGCGAGATTGATTTGCTGGTACGGGCCTTATCAATGGGTAAATTACACCATGCGATGATGGGCACGGCTGCGGTTGCCATTGGTACGGCCGCTGCAATACCCGGTACCCTGGTAAATTTAGCCGCCGGTGGTGGTGCCAGAGAAGCAGTGCGCTTTGGCCATCCGTCTGGCACCTTACGCGTTGGTGCCGCGGCTGCTGAAGTCGCTGGTCAATGGACAGTAACCAAAGCCATTATGAGCCGCAGCGCGCGGGTGCTTATGGAAGGCTGGGTAAGAGTGCCGGGCGATTGTTTCTGAAAAAGACAGGGGTAAAAGCTTAAATTAACAGGGCGCTTTTGCGCCCTGTTCGTATGTGGTGAGTTTAAGTTCAGCTATTAGCCATCAATTTGGCATTCTGCTGGTTACGTTGGCAATGCCGGTAAACAAACTCAGGTGCCAGATCGACCCCTGCGCGCCATTCAATCGTATCGAAAGACACAAATACCTGATTAAATGCAGACGTTTCCTGTAAGCGTTTAAAGACACCAAAGTCCAGATAAGGCTTCATATCCAAAATGCCATGTTCACCATTAGCAAATTCGATTGCTAATTGATAGTTTTCCAATGCGGTTACCCGTGTTACTGCCGGAAACATGCTTAAACCTCTTATTGCAATGGTTTAATCTTGAATGGTTCTTCGCCATTCATTACTAATAACCAATCCGCCATGAGTTCGTCCTGGTGTAGCTCCGCCCAAGCCAAGACCAATTTCGTTTGCTTAACAGGAAGATCCCCCTGCAAAATTTCGCACTCTAAAATATCAACTGTTGCCCTATACTCACCATAATATACATGAAAATGCGGTGGTGGATGTTCTTTAGGGGCGTAATACATTCGGATTATTATCCCGTAGAACATGGAGATAGTTGGCATAATCTTTTCCTTACCAAGTATAGCGGCTTCTTGGGGTATTACCTAAAGTAGTTGCGATAGTGGACTTTGCACGGCATTACCTCCTTGCTTTAACACATGGGTATAAATTTGCGTGGTTTTTACATCGGTATGGCCAAGTTGTTCCTGCACAGTGCGGATATCCATACCGGCTTGTAAAAGGTGCGTGGCGAACGAGTGACGTAAGGTGTGGCAGCTAACATGCTTGTCGATCCTTGCTTTACGGGAGGCACTTTTCACCGCCTTTTGCAAACCCGATTCATCAATATGATGGCGGCGCAGCAATTTAGAGTCGGGATCAATGCTTAGTTTGTTGGATGGAAATAAATACTGCCAGCCTAGCTCTTTTGGCGCACCAGGATATTTGCGGGCTAAGGCAAAAGGTAACCAAACCCCGGCATAATCTTGAGTTTCAAGATCTTGCTGATAATAAGCCTCGACCAAGGAAATTTGGCGTTTTAATGCCGGCACCAGCTCTGGCGCTAAAGTGACCCGCCGGTGTTTACCGCCTTTACCATGCCATACCATGATAGAAAGGTAATCAAAATCAATGGCCGCAACCCGTAACCGCACCGCCTCCATTAACCGCAAACCGCTGCCATATAACAATTGCGCCAGTAGCAAATAGCCAGGATCAATTTCTCTTAATAAGCGTTTAATTTCGTCTTTGGTTAGTACAACCGGCAGCTTTCTGGGTTTACTGGATTGATTAAAATTCAAGTTAAGTGATAACGGCCGCTGCAAAATCTCTTTATACAAAAAACTGAGCGCATTAAGCGCCAATGCCTGCGTTTGCACTGCAACATGCCTATTTACCGCAAGGTAGGTTAAAAACTGCTCTACGTGTTGCTCCGCTAAGTCTTTAGGGTGCTGCTTTTTATGAAATAAAATGTAAAAGCGGATCCAGTGTAAATAGGTTTCAACCGTGCGCTTAGCATAGCGGCGCTTATACATTTCCTCAGCCACAAAGTCTAAAAAAGGGGATTTTGTTGCCATATAGCACCTCTCTTTGACTACTGTTTAAGTATACAGCTATATGGGAAATGTCAAGTCAATCTTGTTAGGCGGATGTTTCCATATTTGTCGCCTGCTGTTAAAGGTTAATCTCAATAAGATATTGTCTCTGCGAAAATTTGTGGTTAATGTAGCTACAGGGAAATTTACAATTACGGAAAAGTCCGTGTTTAAATACGGAAAGTTCCGTCGAATAAGCGTTAGGCATTCTGAAGTGAGGACGACCTCACCTCTCAATTTCGTTAGGGGACGGCCCCAAAACTAATTGAGAGGTGTTTATGAGTTGGATAATTTTGTTTGTAGCTGGTCTTTTGGAGATTGGCTGGGCCATTGGATTGAAGTACACAGATGGCTTTACGAATCTATGGCCTACTGTTGGCACGGTGATTTCGTTGGTTGCAAGTTTTCTATTGCTAGGTTTGGCTCTGAAAACGTTGCCTGTCGGTACAGCCTATGCGATATGGGTGGGTATTGGTGCTGTAGGCACGGCGCTTCTAGGAATATTATTGTTCGGCGAGTCAACTGATGTCCTTAAGCTAGTTAGTTTAGGGCTGATTTGTGCGGGTATTGTTGGTCTTAAATTGGCTCATGCCTAACAAGGCGCTGCACTCGGATAAATTACTCGCTGCGCTCCCAATTTACCGGTGAGCGCAGCGTTATACGTTTTCTGAATTACGGAGTATTCAATGAGAAAAACATGGAGTTTTGAAGTAAAAGGCCGTTCCATTAAAGTGGTTAATAGTTGGCTTCATGGTGCGAAACTTTACGTCGATGGTGACTTTAAAGATCATGACCGCAGTTTTTTCGCTTTTGGTGGTAAGGTTTTGCTTTCTACAAACTTAGGTGAATTGGGTATATTGGAAATTGAGCCTAGAGCTTTCGTTACTGTAGAAATTGATGTTTACCTTGCAAGGGATGGTAAGCGGCAGCTAGTGTTCAGTTCAACAAAACGGTTGCCTTTGAGTCAGCAGAGAGATATTCGTTAAAAACGTATAACAAACAAATTTTATCGCCAGCAAAAAGCGCTGGCTGCGACGTCAACCCGCTGCGCGGCTTTCCGCGCTAAATTTGGGCGTTAGAGCTAAGGAAAGTCATGAGTATCACACTGGAAGAAGTTACAAGTTCAAATTATGAAGCAGTATGTGACTTAGATGTCACTGATGAGCAACAGGAATATGTTGCGAGCAATATGTGGTCTTTGGTTGAGTCACATTACTGCCAAGGGCATACCTGTAAGGCAATCTATCAAAACGATAAACCTGTTGGCTTTTTCATGTGGGTATCTGAAACACCTGAAAAAGTTTCTATCTGGCGCTTTATGGTGGATCAACGTTATCAAAAATCGGGTATTGGTAGAGCCGCACTAAATTTGGCGCTGAATGAAATCAAAGCCAGCGACAAAGTAAAAGAAATAGAAATTTGCTATGACCCTGAAAACCCAGTAGCCAAAGATTTTTACTCAAGTTTTGGCTTTCAGGAAGTGGGGTTGGATGAAGATGGTGAAGATATGTTGGCAGTCATCAAGCTGTGAGCTCTAACAATCGCCATCAAAAGCGCGCCCTTTGGGCGCTCGACTCGCAACAAGTTGCTCGCGTTTGTGGCGGGCGTTAGCAGGTTTTCGGGGTTTTAACGGTTTCAGTCAGTAGTTTTATTCCGGCATTGCTCGCGTTTGGTATTTTTAGCGGCAGCGCCAAAAGTTAAAGGTCGCCAGTTTGCGGGTATGCTGTAAACGGTGGTGGCGGTAGTGTTGTTCTTTTTGGCTTCGCTTAACAGTTTTATAGGTTCCGGTTGGCTCGCTGTGTCGCAGTTAACGGGTTTAGTTTTTAATTAAAAGCAGCCGTGCCGTTGTTTGGGTTTGCCAGTGCGGCAAGCCGCGAAAGTTTGGTTTGAGCTGCTAACAAGCAAAGGCAAAGCGACGCGTACCGCGCGCTTGCTTTGAGCGTTAGCAGCTTTCGGGTTGTTGTGGCTGTATAGGTTTTCTGTTTTGGCATTGCTCGCGTTTCGTTTTCTTAGCGGTAAAGCCAAAACGTAAAGTCCGCAAGTTTGTGGGTTAGTTGCTGGTGGCGAGGGCGGTAGCGTTGTTCCTTTGGTTCATTTACTCCGCTTGCAGCAAGTTTTAAGGTTCCAGCTATGTCGTTGTATCGCACTTGGCTGGTTAGGTTTTTAATTTATGTGTGCAGTGGCTTCGGTCAACATCGCATGGCGGCAAAGCCGCGAAGGTTTGGGTGTTTGCTGCTAACAAGTTACTGCACCGGACAAATAACTCGCTGGCGCTCGTCATTTTCCGGTGAGCAATGCGTTAGCAGGTGTTCGGGGTTTTAACGGTTTTCGTCAGTAGTTTTGTTCCGGCATTGCTCGCGTTTGGTTTATTTAGCGGCAGCGCCAAAAGGTTAAGTCCGCCAATTTGTGGGTTTGTTGCAAATGGTGATGGCGGTAGCGTTGTTCTTCTTGGCTTCGCTCAGTAGTTTTACAGGTTCCGGTTGGCTCGCCGTATCGCACTTGGCCGGTTTAGTTTTTAATAACAGCAGCCTGCCGTTGTTCGGGTTTGCCAGTGCGGCAAGCCGCGCAAGTCCGGTGTGGGCTGCTAACAAGCAAAGGCATCTGACGCGTACCGCGCAGCTGCTTTGAGCGTTATAAACCACAAGGAGAGTTCATTTGAATATTAATGCTACGTTGCTCGGCGAGTTCATCGCTTTATTCGCCTTAATCATGGGTGCAGTCTGTTATTACCTTGGCCGTCGTAAAACTCAAACTCCAATTTTGGCTGGTTTGCTCGGTGTGGTACTTTCAATCATTCCACCGTTTGGCTTAGTTTATTTGGTGGTGCTAGTGCTTAAAAAAGATGTAGGTTCAACATCGGCAGCAGTAAGTGGGTAAAGTGGTTTATAACAAGGCCAGTCACGGCGACGCCTTTTCCGCTGCGGCTTCGCCTTCACTACAAAGCCGCGCATGCTGGCTGCGTTAGCACCAAAAAGTTTAGCTATGGCAAAAGTTAAGAAACAGCTCACTCCGGCCCAAAAGAGTGCAAAGAAAGCCGCGCAAGCAGAGCGGCAAAGGAAGTACCAGTGGGTCTTTATGAACGGTAAGCAAGCCAGAATAAAGCGGCCACCAACCATGGATGGCATGCCTGTAGACCAGTTCATTGAGGAGAATGCTGATCCGGTATGGCTCCACCAGAACGAGCTATGGGAGCTGATGCCGATTGAAGACGATCTTTTTGGTTCTGAGCCGTCTACGGAATCAAGTGAAACAGAAGATGAGAACGGAATACCATTTTGACTTGGGTCACAGGTATTTAGTTGAGCAGTGCTAACCAGTCGCTCAAGTACGTTCCCGGCCTGACGGCCGTCCACCGGATGCCCTTGTCAGGGCACCGCTTAGCTTCGCGTTAGGCATCATGAGAGAGTATGTTCGCACCCTGACATTAGTAGCCTTCTTGGCGATGAGCCTCCCATTGGTTGCGACCGAAAATGGTGACAAGCCCGTCAATCTAATAACTGTTGAGCCAGGGCGTAGCTGGCATCTTGTCGGTGAGTGGGATCTTCCTGAAGAGCATGACAGTACCACTCCCTTCCGGTACACATTCAGCATCTTGCGGCTGGGGCACTCTTACGCACTAGTGTGGGACGGAGACTTGATTGGTGGCTGTTGCCCTTGGCCGCAGGCAACTCCTCTGCGTCAGCTGTCTGATACAAGTTACGTATCTGTGATCGACGGAACCGTGTTTGAGATTCTTGCGGACTCATCGCTTGCCGTTAGTTACGTAGACGGCAGAGTTCACCAATTGTCGGAAACTGATCCAAGCAAGATGTTTTCTGCTACATGGAGATGATGCCTAACAGTTCATTCAAGCCGACGCCGCTTCGCGGCGCGGCTTAATTCAAGCGTTAGCTTAAGGAGATAACTACATGGAAGATTCTTTACTCGTGGCAGCTATTGTTGGTTTGTTTTGCGGTATACCGCTCATGGTATTGGGCTATCTTGTAGGAATAAAGCAGAAGCGTAATTTGCTTTCAAGCTGGGATGACATGTCATATAGCGATCCAAAATTAGTTGGATTCATAATGGGCACTAGCGTATTTATTACGGGATTGCTAATTTTGCTCGCAAGCGTTGCATTTATTCTGAATATCTTATCTATGTTGCAAGCTTTATTGGTTATTACTTCTTCAGTGGTTATCCCGCTGTTTGCAGCATTATACGTAAACGTAAAACATACTAGACCAAGCTAAGTGGCTAACAAACGCCTAAAACAACGCGGTCTTTGGCCGCTGGACTCGCAACAAGTTGCTCGCCGTTTAGGCGTGCGTTAGCGCTAAAAAGGAGAGTTCACAGTGAAGTGGGCATTTATTGATTACGAAAACATCGGTAATTTAGAAAAAATTGACCTTTCGGCTTATCAGAAAATCATTGTATTTCTTGGTGCTAAACAACCCAAAATTGATTTCGGTGAGAAAAAATATGATATACCACTGGAAATAGTCATCGTTCAGCTTAAGGCAACGCAGTCAAATAACTTGGATTTTCATTTGTCTTACTATCTTGGGCGGTATGATAGCGCTGCCGGTAAAGACGTAACTTTCGACATAATCTCAAATGATAACGGGTTTACTCCACTAATTGCTCACATAAAAGCTAATGGCCGTACATGCAAGCATATCAAGCTTGCTACGGTGGAAAATATCAGTGCTAAGCTGCTCCAAAGTTTGACATCAAAACCCAAGGATAAAAGGCCTAAAAAAGTCGCATCACTACGTAACCATATTGCCTCTCACATGCGAATCAAAGGCAATGAACTTGCAATACAAGGCTATTTGAATCAGCTTGTTAGTGATAATGTTATTTCGGTTTCTGGTGATAGCGTTGAGTACCGGCGCTAACAAACAAATTTTATCGCCAGCAAAAAGCGCTGGCTGCGACGTCAACCCGCTGCGCGGCTTTCCGCGCTAAATTTGGGCGTTATGCAATTATGGGTAGTTTTGGGAAGCCTGCAAATGGGAACCAGAGGGTGCGGTAAATGAGTATAAAAATTGAATCTAATGATCTGAAAGACCGTCAAAGGGCCTTGCATAAATCGATAGAAAGTTTGATGACAAAGCTGCCTGAGGAAAGCGCAACACGGAAACAATTAGATAATCATCGGGAGCTTTTTGACGATGCGGTTTCTTATCTCTCAAACTCAGATCAAAGACTGGCATTTATCGGTAACATAGGTACCGGGAAGACAACCGCCATATGCCATCTACTTGGCTTGTTAGATGGAGAAGAGCCGATTCTTAGCACGGGTAGCGGTCGTACTACGCTATGCGAAGTGGAAATATCTTTTGGTTCTCAACTTGAGATCGAAGTCACTCCGCATTCCGAAGCTGAAGTAAGGGGCTACCTCACGGACTTTGCTCAGTACTTACTATCAGATATCGAAGAATCGGATAATTCAGAGCCATTTAAACTGAGCGCCGAAGTTGAGAGGGCGCTCCGTAACATGCTTGACCTCCGAATATCACGTACAAAAACCTCCGAAGGCAAGCGAATAACTACGGACAACGCTAAAGATTTTGCGGCCAATTACCAATCTGTCGAATTGTTAAAAGAAGCGTTGTTGGAACGTCTTGATTATACAGCTCGTCATCAAACGCGATTCACCAGTGATGATGGAGTAGACCAATACGAGTGGTTGCACACAACATTCAAAGCTATCAATAGCTGCACTCATCCGAGCGTTGGTCTATCCAAGCATATATGCATATTGGCGCCGCTAAAACTTTTCGATGACGTCGATTTCTCTCTGTCAGTAGTTGATACAAAGGGTGTCGATCAGACGGTTAACCGTGCGGATCTTGATAGCTGCCTTACAGACAATCGTACTGTCAGTGTACTGTGCTGCCGATTCAACGAAGCGCCCGATAAGACAATGTCCGGATTACTGAAGCTTGCCAAGGATGCAGGTCTGAATCACCGAATTGCCAAAGAAACAGTATTGTTAATTCTTGACAGGGAGAGTGAAGCTGAAAAAGTTATCGACATAGATGAACCTGTTGGTGATAAAACTGAGGGACGTGAGATCCGTGCTGAGCAGGTCGTTAATGATCTAAGGCACACACTACAATTAGACAACCTAGATGTGCGATTTTTCGATGTAAAGTCTGATGATCCGAAGGAACTTAACAAACTGTTGATCGAAAAAGTTTCTGTGCTGCGCGGTCAATATGCTCAGACTATTGTCGATATCGAGAAGGCTATTGTCGACATCGAAACTGAACTGGTCTCTCAATCAGCTACAGCGGCGAAGAATCAGGTTAAGAATACGCTGGAACCTTGGATAAAAAAGGCTCAAGGCTGCTCTCCGGCGTTAAGAGAGTATTTTTTACCTTTAATTAATGACATTAGAAACAAGGGTACATATGCTGCTAGTGTTCGAGCTAGTGTTAATCGCAAGGGAGAGTGGCATAATCTCGATTACTATCAGCTTTTAGCTACAGGTGCTCGTCAGCAAGTTGTGGACCAAATCGGCACGCTAAAGGATGAATTTATCGTACTAATCGATAACATGCTTTCTCAGAATGAACTACAACCTGCTTATGCGCTGCTTAAACAGTTGAAACAAACAACTGAGAAACGACTTGGTGATATTTACCAAAAAGCGTTTGCTAAAGGACGCGCGGTTTATGAAGGAAAGCTTTCATCAGATAGTCAGCTCTGGAATGGTTTGTTTCAAGAGTGGGGAATGGGCCCTGGATACAAGGATAGGGTTTCCGGTAAATCTGAAACTTGGTTTCACGCGAAAAAATATCCAGAGTTTGAATCTAGCGTTACTAGTCAGGTTGTTGAGGAATGGCAGCGTTATGTAAATGAGGTGCGAGATATGCTGGGGGCTGAATAGATATGCATAACAATCGCAGGCACAGCGACAGCTTTTTCGTTGCGGCTTCGCCTTCACTACAAAGCCGCGCGTGCTGCGGGCGTTATGCTTCTCTCAGAGCCGGCTCAAGTCCAAGATGATCAACAAAGGGGATAAAGTCACGATCCAGGAACAACAGGGGTAGCTCCTTCTCTATGCAAAATGTCGCGATGATCACATCGGCAGTCTTTCTGATCGTGATGCCCTTTTTACGAAGCGCTCGATAATTGTCGGCACATTTGGCTGCCATATCTTTGCCAAACATTTCATATTGATCTAGCGCCATCAGGCTTTGTTTGGTCTGACGATACTGTTTGTCGTTGCGGATGCCTTGGAGGATTTCCAGAAATATGAGGTCCCCGATAGCGACAGATCCTTGGACTATCGAGGCATCCAACAGGTCAGTATGTGGGTTAGTGACTCCGTTGAAATAGTCGATCCAGACGCTGGTATCCACCAGTATCATTCGGCGCTCCGCATTTCATTCAGGTCGCCTTCCCACTTGACCTTGCCGCGCAGTTTTCGAATTTCCTGCTGCTTGCTCAACTGGACCAGAAGTTTCAGGCCTTGCTCAACGGCTTCTTTTTTGGTTTCGTAGCCAGAGGCTTTGAGGGCTTCGGCCATCAACTGGTCGTCAATGACAATGTTTGTTCTCATGGTGCACCTATGTGTATGGTTTGCAGTTTCTATACACAGTCTAGCACTTCGGGGAAAACATAACAATCGGCTGCACAGCGACCGATTTTCCGCCGCTTCGCGGCTCCAAACCGGCGCGTGAGCCGGGCGTTAAATTTCACGGAGGTACAGGTGCATCTTCAAAGGACTGTTGGAATACTGCTAGCTAGTTAGTCTCTTTACCTTGCCATCCGCTTAATTACACAGATTGATATGCTGTGGGTGACAACTGAGGACTTCGCCTATCCAAGTGACCCTTTTTGGTATTTCTTAGGGTTGTTAAGTTTTAATGTGGTAACCATAGCGGCAGTTTTGGCTTTAGGCATTTATCTTGTTCGAAGCTCGGATTTGGCGTTAAAAATTCTGGTGCCTTTATCAGTTTTGTCAGTGTTGTCAGGCGGCATTGTTGGCTTGCTGTTAGTTGCGTCAGTTTTTGTAGTAATGTACTACCAGCGTTGTAAAGTCAGTGAAATTTAACAAAGCCAGTCAGCAACGGCCACTGCGTGGCCTGGACCTCAAACCCGCTGCGCGGCTTTTCGGCCGCTGCTGGCTGCGTTAGAAGCCAAAGAAACTACGGAGTAATCATCAAGTGCCGATTTTTGATATTTCAGGGGATAGACTATCTGCCGTAGAGCAGAAGAACTTCGCCCTGGAAAAGGACTTACAGACGCTGATTGAGAAAAATCTCGAAACCGTTTTCAATTGTAGGTTTGTTGCCAGCGAATTTTCAACGGGTGCTCAGCACGCTGGTCGAATTGATAGCTTGGCTTTGTCTGAGGAAGATAACCCTGTCATCATCGAATACAAGAAAGTCGAGTCATCTGAACTTATCAACCAAAGTCTTTTCTATCTGCACTGGATTCAAGACCACAAAGGCGATTTCGAGATTGCGGTTCAAAAGCGACTTGGAAGTGGCGTCAAAGTTGATTGGTCAGATGTCAGAGTAATCTGTATAGCTCCCAACTATAAAAAATATGACTTGCACGCTGTGCAAGTGATGGGTGCAAATATAGAGCTGTGGAAATACCGCTTGTTCTCCAACGATTCAATATATCTTGAGGAGGTTTTTCACTCTACAAAGTCGGCGGCTTCCTCTGTCGCAACCATGCCAGCAGAGAACGGATACAAAAACCCTGTCATGGTCGAGGCGGGCAAGAAGGCAGCTCTTACTCGCGCCACAGCGACCTATACATTTGATGAAAGACTTGACGGCAAAAGCGAAGATATTCGCGAGCTAACAGCATCGATCCGTGAGTTCATCCTCGGCCTAGATGAATCTATTGAAGAAGTGCCGAAAAAATTCTACGTTGCTTACAAAATCTCCCAGAACATCGCGTGTATGGAAGTCAAAGGTAAGAACATCAAATTGTTCTTAAAGCTCAAGCCGTCCGACGTTCCAGAGGGCACCAAAAACTATAGAGATGTAACATCAATAGGTCATTACGGTACTGGTGATGTTGAGTTTACTGTGTCTTCGGAAGCGGATTTTGAGCCGGTTAAAGAATTTATAGCAATGGCGTATAACAAGGTTGGTGGCTAATGGCTTCTAACAATCGCAGACACAGCGACGGCTTTTTCATTGCGGCTGCGCCTCCATTACAAAGCCGCGCGTGCTGCGGGCGTTATGTTTCTTGACTGCACCTGTTAACTGGTGCTATTAATGACACCAAATCGTTGGCTAGGTAATCACTATGCAAGTGAAATTTTCCGAGGATGTCATTCCTCTATCAGACCTTAAAATCAATCCCGGAAAGGTGGTTGGTCGAACGCAGGACACGCATCGCCCAATCCTGCTCACCAGCCGTGGCCGCGGCATAGCTGTTGTGCAGGGGCTTGAGGATTATGAGAGAACAGCTGAGGAATTGCGGTTTGTAAAGGCGGTGGCGCGGGGGCTTATGGATATTCGCGAGGGCAGCACCGTATCGTTGGAGGACGCCAAGAAAACGTTGGGAATCAAGTAAATGGAACTACGCATAGCACAGTCCGCTCTTGAAGACTTACAGGCTATTCAGGAGTATTACAAAGCGCAGGTTGTGCCACATATCGGTGATGATTTCGTGGCTGCTATCCTGGAGCACTGTGAAATGCTTCAAATCCACCCGGATGCTGGCCGAGTTGTTCCTGAATTTAACATGGATCATATTCGCGAATTGATTCACGCGCCGTTTCGAGTTGTCTATCTCAGGCAGGCTAAAGAAGTTCTGCTCATACGAGTCTGGCGGAGTGAGAGGCAGCTCGAATTACCAGCAAACGAAACATAACCAAGCCATGCACCGGATGCCAAACCCTCCGCTTCGCTGCGGTTTTGTCACCGGTGATGGCGGGCGTTAGCACCAAAAAGTTTAGCTATGGCAAAAGTTAAGAAACAGCTCACTCCGGCCCAAAAGAGTGCAAAGAAAGCCGCGCAAGCAGAGCGGCAAAGGAAGTACCAGTGGGTCTTTATGAACGGTAAGCAAGCCAGAATAAAGCGGCCACCAACCATGGATGGCATGCCTGTAGACCAGTTCATTGAGGAGAATGCTGATCCGGTATGGCTCCACCAGAACGAGCTATGGGAGCTGATGCCGATTGAAGACGATCTTTTTGGTTCTGAGCCGTCTACGGAATCAAGTGAAACAGAAGATGAGAACGGAATACCATTTTGACTTGGGTCACAGGTATTTAGTTGAGCAGTGCTAACCAGTCGCTCAAGTACGTTCCCGGCCTGACGGCCGTCCACCGGATGCCCTTGTCAGGGCACCGCTTAGCTTCGCGTTAGGAATTTTGGAGAAACAACTATGAAAATGTGGGCATGGATTACTCTGCTTTGTTCTTTTGGTGCTTTTGCAGAGCACCCAGTGTACGAATACTTAGAGGTTAACGGGGCTAAACAGTATTTCGCCCAAAACGATGGGGTGATGACGCATGTCACTATGGTAGCGAAACCTGAGTTAAAGCCCTTTGCCGAAGTCGTTAGGGCGTGGGAGCAAAAATACTTTGCGTGGCCTGTCGTTAGGGAATCTCTCGCGCCAGTTTATACTCAGCGCTTTTCTAAAGGCGAACTGGAAATTCTAACAAAGTACATCAGAAGTGGTCGTGATGAGGAGTTCTATGACGAAGTTGTCTGGAACAAATACCAACGTGAACTTGAAGGTATTAATCGTGATCTCATCGTCGCGGGTCATGCACACAGTAAGAAGGTCGAAGTACACCTTTATGAAATGCTGAATGAGCATAAAAAAAATTCTAACAATGCGGCTCACTAACTCGTCGCTACGCTCCTCGGGGACAAAGACCACAGCGCGGCAAGCCGCTGGCCTTTGCCCGTGGCCGCGGCGTTATACGTTTTGGAGGGGTTTATGCGTTACATTCTGGTTTTAGTATTTCTTTTGGCAATTAGTGTCAAAGTACTTGCCGATGAGTCGGTCACAATTTTTGTAAAGGAAAGCAGCTATTCAATCAACAGCTCGGATGAAGAGCTGAACTCAACAGAATTAGAAAGCAAGTTGAAACAAATAAAGTTTTCACTGGTTACCTTAGACGTTGACTATTGTGCAGGGCCAGTTATGGTTGCTGAGGTTTATGTCGCACTTTCAAATGCCAACCCTTCAGTCAAAGACGTTCAGCTAAAAACAAGTGGCAGCCATGAAGAAAGTAAATGCAAAAACGTATAACAAATTGCTTAATTTCGTTCCGGCCACAAAAAGCGTGGCCTCCACTGGACTGCCTACGCTGCGCTGCGGCAGCCAATTAGCAACGCGTTAAGTTTCAGGAGAGTCAGATGCGTCTTAATAAAGTTGATGAAATATTTCTAGCGACGTTGCTGCTCCGTTGGCAGACGACCGCACCGGATGATCGGAAAGAAGGTCTGCTTGATGGTGTGCCCACCCAAAACTCGCAGTCATCAAGAATGCAATATGCGTTGCAGAAACTTTGTATTGGAATAGAAGATAAATGTTACAACTCTTTATCTGCTTACTCACGTCGCACTGATGGCAATTCGTTCATTTCAAGAGATAGTACTTGGATGTTGGCACCTCATCATTTAAGAGGTGAGTGGTATCTCGAGTGCAAAATGAGCCTAGATCAAAAACTTAACATTCTTTCTTATCTAAACAAAATTGGTTTTAATTCAGCACTAACTGCTTGCGTTTGTGATTTCGTTGCCGGTAAGGAAATTAATAAGTACTTTCCAACCGAAGAAGAATCAATCGAGATATTGGAAAAATGCAAAAGAGAGTTCGGTGAAATTGAAACTTAACAAGCAAATTTTATCGCCAGCAAAAAGCGCTGGCTGCGACGTCAACCCGCTGCGCGGCTTTCCGCGCTAAATTTGGGCGTTATAAAGAAACGAGAAATTAGGAGATTTCGTGAAGTTATCAAATGTGCTAATTACTGTTCTTGCTGTTACGACACTAGCCTCTGGATCAGGGTGAGATTACGAGTGGTCATTTAATAACCATACTCATTCCAGCTTCAAGCACCGCATCCAAATAAGCCTCATTCATCAATGCCTGACGCTGCTTTCTTCTGATACTCATTTTTCGCTTCTCAGCGCGTAACATATTCAAACCAAAGTGTCGCATCGTGGCAAGATTAGTCGCTGCATTACCACGATATATCTGGCAAGCATCCTCACCTAAGCTTACATCCAGCACCCAGTGTAACTGGTTTTCGATACTCCAATGCTCGCGAACTGCGCTGGCTAGCCGCTCGGCACTAAGAACGGCTGAGCTGATAAAATAACGCTGTTCTAATACGGCTCGCTTGTGCTTTTCCACCCGGTAAGTCGTTGCCATGCCAAGGGTTGTCAGCCCTGGCCACGCAGCTTTGAGTTTTTCCGGTAATTCACTGGCATCACATACCTGGAATTCACGGTACTCCAAGCGCCCACGGTTCTTTTCTAGTGACTGCGCGGCAGTATCTTTGTGCGCTTTACCCGCAAAGGCTTGTTTTACGGCATCATGCAGCTGTCCTTGGTTGCCTTTAACCGTCAACAGGTAGTCGGCTTCTTTATCTACTATCTGCTGCGCTATCTCTTTCTGGCATCCCATGGCATCCAAACTGACCAAGCATCCTTTAAGCTCCAGCAAGTTAAGTAGCTGAGGTATCGCCGTAATTTCGTTGCTCTTCTCGTCCGTTTTAACCTGGCCCATTACCACGCCATTGGCACTGGCAAAAGCGCTAACCATATGAATAGAAGAGCAGCGGTCTTCGCGGTTGTAAGAGCTGCGCAACGTTTTGCCGTCAATCGCTACCACCTGACCATCAGTAAGCTCTGTACAAGCCTGCATCCAACTGGCAAAGCAACGCTGTAAAGCTTCGCTGTCCAGCAATGACATCACCCGTGCGATAGTGTCGTGTACCGGCAAGCCCAGTTTGAAAAAACCATGTTCTTGCAACCAGTCAAAGCGGTTTTCACCGAAATCTTCAATATCTTCCCAGCCCTCACAGCCTGCGATAACGGCACACAGCGTTAAAAATACCACGTCAAACAAGGGGTAAACGACCTTAGATGCTTGCCTTGGGTCTTCTAATTCTGAAAAGTGCTCTGCAAAAATATCGATGTTCATAAACTGGCTCCGCGTAAAAGCCAGTATCTGATCACAACGGAAGATCGCGGTCAATCAGTTATGTTAAAGTGCGCGTTAAATGTTCGTGATCTTGCCCTGGCCTCTGGATTTGCCGTATATAAATTTGACAGTGCTAGCGAAAGGCTAGAACAAGATAATATCGCTTTAAGTCAGTATAACTTACAGTTGGTTAGAGAGCTTGAAAAGCTTAGAAATGATTTATCTGTGTATCAACAGGAATTAAATAAAAGCGAAGCGCCAACTGCTTCATTAAATGACGAAGTAATAGAACTGAAAAGTTATCCGGTGGTATCTGAGCTGGCTACTATTCCAGCCGCATCTGATGAAAAACCTGAATTTTCAGAGGATAATAGCTCAGAAACAAAAACTGATATGGATGTACTATTAGCCTTTGCTAATAGAATGAGAAGTGGCGAAAGTATTTCAAGTTTTGAAGATAAAGCTCTTACACAATTTAGGGAGGAAGAAGTTGATGGGAGTTGGGCGTATCAGTATGAAGCAAATATCCGTGATTTCATTGCGTCAGACGAAGATCGTAAGTTCGATATCCAAGAGTTAACTTGTAAAAGGACCCTTTGCGAGTTAAAAATCATAGCAAATGATGATAATGCACTACTACTGGGCACCTTATTTTCAAAATCCCTCAGCGAGCAAGAATGGAGAGATAAAAGTGCTCCCGTCATGTTTAACCATGAAACCAAAGATGGTGTTATGAGAATTTTGATAGGGAGGGACAAGAATAGTCTCAACTAAGTTTCTTTATAACAAACCGCGTCATTCGGGGCCTGTGGCCCCTGCGACGCTCACAAGTTCGCGCGCATGCGCGGGGCGTTATACGTTTTCTGAATTACGGAGTATTCAATGAGAAAAACATGGAGTTTTGAAGTAAAAGGCCGTTCCATTAAAGTGGTTAATAGTTCGGCTTCATGGTGCG
>NZ_ALAB01000024.1 GCF_000280055.1 Alishewanella aestuarii B11
ACGCTAAATTTGGGCGTTAGGCAATCAATTACCATCAATGGAGAACACCAATGGCTCATTACGAAAATCAATCAGATATGTTTAAACAAAGGGCTGAGAACTGCAAAAAAAATGGTGACCGACTCTATGCGCAAGCAATGGAGGCAAAAGAGCGAGGAGACAAAGAAAAATATAATCAGTATATGGCTCAAGCTCAAACGCAGTACAAAATGCAAAAAGAGAATGAAGCTAAAGCTAAAGAACACGCTGGTAAAACTTGGAAATAAGGAACTAAAAATGGGATTTTGGGATAAGGCTTTTGAAGTTGCAAAGAATGTCGGCACTACTGTAGCTAATCAAATTGAAGCTTCAGCTAATGAAATTCGTGAAATAAAGCAGAAATATGAAGACATGAGCGACGATGAACTTTTGCGAGTGGTGCATAGCGATGGCTTTTTCGGTAAGTCACAGAAAGAAAAAGCTATTGCTTATGGCATCTTGAAGAAGCGAGGCTTTGATCCTGAAGAAATAAAGTCAAGAAAAGCCTAACAAATTACTGCACCGGAAAAATAACTCGCTGGCGCTCGTCATTTTCCGGTGAGTAAAGCGTTATAGCGTGCGAATTGTTTTTGAACGTGCATCGTAGAAATTCTCTGCCAAGCAAATACTTTTAAGCTTTATCGTGATTTTCAAAGGGCGCTGTGTCGTTCCGGTGCTAATAGAAATTCAGCACAAAACGCACTTCGCATTATGGGTTGCCACTAAGTTAGTTTGCGGTGAATAATCGCAGTTGTATTTTTAATCGGTAGCTTCGGTTAGCTTTTCGCAGAAACGCCTGAGGGATCCCCACAAATTTGCACCCCATAGTATCAGTTCTTTGCCAATTTTATTTGCGCCCAGTCCCATTGAGCTACCCAGTGCAAGATTTGCTTTAGCCCTTGCTGATAATCGTGTCTGCGGATAGGGAGCTTCGATTCATTACATAGCAATATTCCGAGGAAGTTTAGAGCAAGTACCCGTCGGTTTTTTATCGTGTTGGCCTGATATCGTAAATGCACACCCGCTATTTCACCTGCGGCCCCCATCAGGTAGTGGAACCAATTTGCCAGTGCCGCCAATAGCAGTAATATATCCAAACGAGATTTGGATTTGGTACCGTGCAAGTCGCTTCCTAAACCATAACGTGGGCTTTTTGGGTCTCGAAAGCTTTCTTCAATTTGCATTCGGCTACTGTAGCATTTGGCGATTTTACTCGCATAGTCATGGCACTCAGGTAGCGATGACACCAATAACCAGGGCTCTTTGTAAGACTTATTTTTGTCTCGCTTCAATAGCTTATAACCTTTACCGACCAGAATGGCGCGGGTTTCATACTGCTGCGACTGAGTCAGCACGATTTCGCCTAAGTCTTTGGGGGTAGCGCGAGCTTTTTTATAAAACGCATTGACGGTCATAAGTTCAGATTGCTCTGCCAGTTTAAGCTTCACGTTACCTCGGACTCTGGCGACATAATGCCAGCCTAATTTGTGTACCTGTTTAAGCCAGGGCACTTTGAAGCCAGCATCGGTGACGATAACGGGCTTGCAGTCTTTGGGTAACATGGCCTTGAGTTGTTTTAAAAAGGCTCGGTGTAAATGTGGGCAAGTATAATCTTCTGCCACCGCCACTTTTTGTAATAGCGTCAATGCTCTGCCATCAGTTGCCATACTGGCTCGCAGTATAAAGTGCCGTTTCGCGGTATCGGCGTTGCTCCAGTCAACCAAAATGAGTGGCTGAGATTTACTGCTCACGATAGACCGAGTCATGGCAGCATAGATAAGAGGCAGTTCCCGTTGTAAATTGGTATTGCTCAGTAATCTATCCGCGCGCTTGATACTGACTTTGTCAGAAGAGCCTGGCATAGCACGCCCAATGGCGGTCACAGTACAACGCGCGTCTTTAGCAAGCGCAGTAACCGCGTCTAACAGGACAGAAAATCGCGCTTTATGCATGGTTTGGGGGGTGACAAATCCGAGGAAATCGGCGAGCATGGTTTTAACATTCATGGCGTTACTTCAATTTGAATTTTTTTGGCGAAAGATCAGATAGGGAACCGCCATGAATGTTCCCTAATCGCCTAACATTTTATTTTAGCTACAAAATTTCTGGGGATACCTCAGCAGAAACGCAGTTTCTAAAAGCTCAAACCATCGCTGCCATAACAAGGCGCAGCAACACGCCACTGCGTGGCTGGACAGTTTGTAAGTCGCGCTTATGTGGTTTTGCTTCGCAAAAGTATTCCACAACGCGCGCCTTACAAACTGCCGTTGTGCTTGGCGTTAGCTTTCGCCGGAGTCCAAACATGGTTTCCAAAGAAGAAATTACAGAGTTCTTAAAAACGGAGTTTCCTCAAACAAAGTGTACGGTCGAGGAGATCGGTTCGCGTGGCGCTACGGTTAGGCATCGTATCGGTTTTGAAGAACTCCGTCCTGGCGGTACGGTCTCCGGTCCCGTATTGATGGCAGTTGCCGATGTGGCACTCTACGTAGCTATCCTGGGTGAAATAGGTTTGGTGCCGCTTGCTGTAACGACCAGTCTCAACATTAATTTCCTGCGTAAGCCGTCTTCCGATCGGGATATTATCGGGCGTTGCTCATTATTAAAGATAGGAAAGAGCCTTGTGGTCGGAGAGGTATTTTTATATTCGGAAGGTCTTGCTGAACCGGTGGCGCACGTTGTTGCTACTTATTCGGTACCGGTATCAAAAAGCTAACAAGTAAAGGCAGCGGAAAACCAAAAGCTCCGCTCTGCTACACTTTTGTTTTCCGCTGCTTTGAGCGTTATGTTTTCTAGGGAGGTTTGCGACATGTTTGGAAATCTGTTTTTTCTAATTATTGGATTGGTCGCTATTTTTGTTGGTATAAGAAATAGTGATGTAGTACTTATTTTATGTGGTGTTGTTAGTTCGCTGGGCAGGGCTCCCGCATGAGTGTTTAATTTTCAAACACTCTGCTGCTGAAACCAGCTTTTAAGACATCTTCCAAATAATCCGTTTTCATCCAGGCACGTTTTTGTTTTGCGGGGATGCTGCCTTTCGATGGCTCTGCTCTTAGCATATTTAAAGACCATTGCCGTAGTATTGACCAGTTTTCCGCCGCGTGATTCTGATAAATCTGGCAAGCATCTTCTTTCATGCTGACATCCAGCACCCAATGTAGGCTATTTTCAACGGCCCAATGAGCTCTAACCGCCTCGGCTAACTGTACTTCGTTCAGCTTGGCTGAACTGATGTAGTAACGATAAGTGAGTTCCGATTTTTTTCCTTTTACTTCCCGGTAACTTAGATTCATTCCAACGGTTTGCAGACCAACCCATTTACTAAAGTTTCCCTTCAGTTCGCTGGCGTCTTTTACATGGTAACTTCTTGCTTCTATTCGGCCTCGGTTCTTTTCTATGACAATCCCATCAAGAGGGCGACTTCGTTGCCCGGCAAATAACGCTTCGCTTTGTCTGAAGATTCGTCTTGCCTCCGTTATGGCCGACATCGAAGCACTTAATGGCGAAACCTTTGAATTGGCTTCAAATGCTTACCGGAGCGCTGATAATGAGTCGCTGGCCTGGATGCGTGCCGAAGCAGCATCAGTGCTGGGGCAGATTGCCCTGAGAACAGATGGTGACTACGGTCGGGCGCTGAGCGAAGAGGCGCTGCGTTACTTCGAGGCTCAGCAAATGCACGATATGGTTGCCAATGAGTTATATATGAGTGCGTTTTCCTGGTGGAGGCAACGGGATAGCCAATCGCTGAAAAACGCCGAACAGCTCTTTCGCCGCTCTGCCGAAGCGGCACAACGGGCCGACAATCCTTTTGGTGTGGCCTATGCCGAAGCCGGGCTTTGTGGTGTGCTGGAGCAGCAGGGACGGGTTGCAGAGGCTCTGCAAAGCTGCCGCGCCAGCTTACCTAAACTAAAGGGCATTTGGCATATCACCGAGTACAGCACTAACGTGAATTATGCGGCGGCGCTGCTGGCGAATAAAGAGCCGGGGCAAGCCATGTTGATACTTGAATCGTTAGCTAAAGACTGGCCAGAATGGGACGTCGGTTATCATGGCTACAGGTATTACTTTATCAGAGGGCAAACTTATGCCGCTTTGGGTCATTACGAAGCTGCGGTGTCAGATCTTAATGTCGCCTTGAACGAACTGTTGGAGTTTGGCGATAACAGCTGGGCACGCAATAACAGGCTCATACAGGCGCGGTTTCGTGTAGAACAGTTGGTACAAAGTCTGGAGCGCAAAACCCAGGAAGCGGCAGAAAAGGATCGCCGCCACCGCTTACTCTTGGTCAGTGGTGTCATAGTGACGCTGCTGCTTAGCGTTATCGTGATGCTGCTGCTGCGACACCGGCGTTTTTACCGGCGGATGGCCTTTACCGATCCGTTAACCGGCTTGGCAAACCGCCGCTCTAGCGAGGCGCGGGCACAGGAGGCCTTCGCTCATGCTAAAGCCCGGCAACAGCCGCTATTTATCGCACTACTGGATTTGGATCGCTTTAAAACCTGCAACGATCGTTATGGTCATGATGCTGGTGATGAGGCGCTGAAGCGTTTTGCCAAGGTGGCGGATAAAGTGCTGCGCCCGGGGGATGTATTCGGCCGTTGGGGAGGCGAGGAGTTTTTGCTGGTATTACAGGGAGTAGACCGTGATGAGGCGAATACCATCCTGGAGCGGTTGCGCAGTGCCGCGGCTGCCGAACGGTTGAAGCTGGCGCCGGATTATCCATTGCATTTTAGCGCGGGTGTTGTGGGATTACAGCACGATACCGAGCAGCTTGCTGAATTGCTGACTCTGGCAGATCAGGCGCTGTACCAAGCTAAGGAAGCCGGGCGGAATCGGAGTTATTTTGCGAAGGACTACGCAGTTTTAAATTGAAAGTGTTATCACAGTCTTGTCATACTGGCAGTTGGCCATAACACTGATTGCTTTGGCCGCGCACACCGTATTATTTTCCCGTCGTGGGGAATGTCGTTGTGATTACCCCAAAATAGTAAAGGTTGCCTCTTTTCAGGAGCGGATATGCAAGGTAGCGCAGTAAAAAAATGGATATTGGTGTTGGGTTTTGTGCTCGCCATGGGGAGTGGTATCGTATTTTTCCATCAAAAGCTGATTTCGGCACTGATACTGCCGCAGTATATTGAATGGGCCACTGAGACTGAACTGTTGGGCCTGCAAACTGGACAGCCGTTGGATGACATACAGTTGGCACTCGCCCGGGAAATTGGTATCAAGAACCCGCAACAGGTGAGGCTGGTCTTTGTTGATCAAGTCCCTTTTCCGTACGATAACCTGCTGTTAAAAACAGTGGGTGAAGCCGTGGGCTTTATCGGCGAGGGTATCGTCAATAATGCTCAGGTATTTGGCTACTCCATTTATGTCCGCGAAGACTACCCGCTTACTACGCCACGTCTGGCCCATGAGCTGGTGCATGTTTTGCAAATTGAACGTTCCAGTTTGCAGCAAGTTATCACACAGCATTTTAGCGATCTGGCGACCTATGGCTATGACAACGCCCCCCTGGAAGTGGAAGCATATCAGGCAAATGAAAAGTATCGTGATGTGTTATAGGCTAGGATTTTAAGTACTTGCTGTTCAAACAAAAGCAATCCAGCGCCCGGCGAAAAGTATGGTTAGCCAGAGCAGTAGCGAACTGGCGGCGGTGAGCTTAAGACTGTTACTGACTGGCCCGCCACTGCAGGCCTGCTGCCAGGCCCGGCTCAGGTGCACTATTAGTAGGTTAAGCAGTGCCAGGGCCAGTAACAGCATTTTCAGCAAAAAAGCCTGATTACTCAGATATTGCAGGGGTTGCACGCTAAATAACAGCACGCCACTACCGATAGCCAGTAGCAAACCGATGCCCGCCAGCTGGCTAAACAGCTTTAATAACGCTGATAACGCGCTTTGGCGTAGCACTCCGAGTAGCCGCAGATCCAACAGCAGAATATTACCAAGCAGCAGGGCGATGCCCAGAATATGCAGCGCGCTTAGTGCCGGATACGCCAGTGCCGACTGGCGGATAAGGTTAATGAGCGCCAGTTCGGACAGGCTGGTCAGGCTGTTTGCCAGCAAGGCTTAGTCTTCGCGCAGCAGCTGCGGATAAAAGGTATACACCTTCCCATTAATGGTGGCGCGAACTGCTTTGATAATCCGCTCATCCGTTTTTGCCGAGCGATGGCCACGCACCAGCACGGTATCACCGACTGCGGCTTCGCCTTCGACAAAACCGGCATCCCGGGTTTGCCGTGGATTACCCAGGTCGACCTGCCAGGCACCATCCGGGGTGTTGATCATTAAACGCGGATGCGGCGGGCCAATATAGATTTCGGTAATTTCCCCGCTCATCTCGGTTTGCTGCTGTTCGGTCCAGTTCCAGCCGTGGTGGGCTGCGGCGCTTGCAGCCCAGAGTGCGGCAGCGATTAAACTTAACTGGCTGACTTTAGTAAGGGTGGTACGCATCTTTACCTCGTCTCCTTTGCTTTGTTCTCACCTTAGTATACGAAGCAACAGGCACTATGGCGCACAAAAAAGCCGCTTTTGCGACCACCCGACAATCAGATGGGATTTGTTACAGTGCTTCTGCGTAGCGATACAAGGCTTTTAAAATCGCCATTTTCTGCTCATCGGCGCTGTGCTCATGCGCCAGATTTTCCAGTGCCAGGCTAAACTGTTCCAGAGTCAGGTTGGGATTATCCAGGCCGTGCATCAGCTTGTCAGTGCGGTAACGTTGCCATTTTTGCAGCTCGCTATCGGTAAGACTGAGCGGGTAATTACGTGCCCGGTATAAAAAATATAAGCGGTTTAGCCGCTCTTCGCTAAAGATCAGGCTATCGGCGGTTAGGCTGGCCGGATCCAGCTGGTGCAGCTGTTGCATTTTTTGTTTATCGGCGTCGCTGATAAAGCCGTTGTACAGCTGATAATCGGGGTTGGTTTCAGCGCCGTAGTCGCCGGCTTGTTGATACAGCTCGACCACTTTTTGTTGTAACTGGCGATTTTGGCGCAGCCATTCCAGATGGTGCAGGCATTGGTTGCGGTCAATGCCAAGCTCGGTTGCGCGTTCGGCACTCAGGGTTTTCGCATTGGCCAGCACCGGGCATTTATTCAGATGGATCAGTTTTAACCCCAGTCGCTGTTCGCCTTCGGCCAGTTCACTGCTCTTACGGTAGAGTTTTTGTTGCAGTGTAGCCAAATCATCATCCAGCAGCGCTCTGGGGTCGAGCTGCAGGTTATAGCAGATAACCGCGTTCTTATTGCTTGGGTGGTAGGCCAGCGGCACTATCCAGCTGGCACAGCCCTGAATCGCCGGGAACTTTGAAGAAATATGCACCAAGGGTGTTAAGCCTGCAACGTCAATCAGCTCGGCGACTTTTTGCTTTTTACGCAGTTCAAACAGATAGTGAAACAGTTTAGGTTGTTGCTGTTTAATCAGTTTGGCTATAGCGATGGTGGCATACACATCAGACAGCGCATCATGGGCGGCGCTATGTTCTAAATTATTGGCTTTGGTTAGCAGCTCCAGCTTAAAACTGGGGCTGCCATCATCACGTAGCGGCCAGTTAATACCCTCGGGGCGCAGCGCGTAGCAGGTGCGCACCAAATCAATCAGATCCCAGCGACTGTTGCCCTGCTGCCATTCGCGGCCGTACACATCATAAAAGTTACGATACAGGCCGTAGCGGGTGACCTCATCGTCAAAGCGCAGGCTGTTATACCCCAGCACGCAGGTATTGGGAGTACTAAAGGCGTTTAGGATCCGCTGCATAAACTCGGTTTCAACTAAGCCTTTTTTATTACAGAGCTGCGGGGTTAAACCGGTGATCAGGGCGGCTGCCGGATGGGGCAGGTAGTCGTTGGCGAGCTGGCAATACCACATCTCGGGCTCGCCAATAATATTCAGTTCATGGTCGGTACGGATACCGGCAAATTGGGCCGGGCGATCTTTTTTCGGATCGGCGCCCCAGGTCTCAAAGTCATAGAAATAAAAGCTTGGCGCTTGGCTCATGGCGGTTCCTGTCCGGAATTTCAGCAGCTTACTAACATTAGAGCATATAGCGGCATAATAACCGATCGCCGGCCTGCAGGTACAGTCAGGCGGGAGTCCTCAGCATGGTAAGCCGCAGCTCACTTAATCGGATAAAAAGCGCTGCTACACGCTTTTCTACCTCCAAGGTGGTAAATTGCGCTACAATGTTTGATGTGTTTTTCTAATTATTTAAAGAGCTTACACCATGCGTAAAAACCTGCCTGTTACCAATCAACGCCGTACATTTGGCCCTGAGGAGCGGTTAATCTCGGTTACCGATACCCGCGGTATTATTGTTGACTGTAATGAGGCTTTTGTCGCGGTAAGTGGCTACAGCAAAGAGGAGCTGCTGGGACAGCCGCATAATCTGGTACGGCATCCGGATATGCCTGCGGCAGCCTATGAAACCATGTGGCGTTACCTGAAGCAGGGTAAAAACTGGATGGGCCTGGTGAAGAACCGCTGTAAAAACGGTGATTATTACTGGGTGGATGCCTATGTGATGCCGATTTTCGAAAAAGGCCAGATCGTGGGTTATGAGTCGGTGCGTTGTGCGCCGAAAGAGCAGGATGTCACCCGCGCTGAACAACTGTATCAACACATCAATCAGGGCAAAGCTGCTGCAAAGCGCTGGTCGGTGGAGGCGGGGCTCGGTTTATTGACGCTGCTGGTCGCTAGCTTAGCGCTGTGGCAAGGCGGTTTAATGGCGCTGGCGTGGGTGCTTGCTGCTGCGACACTGACCTGGGCGCTGTTACAAAAATGGCAGCAGGCCAAACTCTTTAGTGAGCTGGATGCCTTATTACCCGGTGCCTTTGGTGATCGCTTGGCGGTGCTAAGTTATACCGATGATCGTAATGCGGTAGGCAAGTTAAAAGTGAATGTACTTAGCGAACGCTCGCATTTGCGTGCCATGCTAACCCGGATTGAAAATGCGGCCAGTAGCGTAGCTAAGGACTCACTGCGCGGCTTACAACTGACGCAGGAAGCCAACCAGGAGATTGATCGCCAGCAGGCCGAAACCATGCAGGTGGCCACGGCGATGAATCAAATGACGACGACTATCGCCGAAGTGGCGCACCATGTTACTGATACTGCAGCCCAGGCCGATAAAGCCAACAAATTAGCGGCACGGGGCAATGAAATTGCCGGTACCACCCGCTATTCGATTGAGAAATTACGCGATACGGTCAGCAGTATCGGCCAGTCGGTGACTGAGGTGTCTGATCAAACCGATAAGATTGCCAAGGCAGCACAGTTTATTGAGCAAATTGCCGATCAAACCAATTTACTGGCGTTAAATGCAGCGATAGAAGCGGCTCGCGCCGGCGAACAGGGGCGGGGCTTTGCGGTGGTGGCAGAGGAGGTGCGTAATCTGGCGCAGCGTACCCAGCAATCGACCAAAGAAATTTATGCTATCGTCGCGGAGTTGACGGCACGGGCGAATAACGCGGTACATGTGGCGCAGTTAGGGGCCCAGGATGCCGAAAATGGTTTACAAAAAGTGCTGGAAAGTGGTGAGATGTTAAGTGGTATCAATGGCGCAGTGAATGAAATTGCCCATATGTCAACCCAGATGGCAGCTGCGGTAGAGCAGCAGGCCCATGTGGCAGACGATATCAACCGTCAGGTTGTCAGCATTTCCACGTTGGCGGGACATAGCACTCAGGCAGCGACGGAAGCGGCCCATACGCTGAGCCAGCTGAAAAAAGTGTCGGATAATCTGGCCGATTTGGTTCATCGGTTTAAACGCTAAACGCAAATCGCAGGCCCGGGGGCTCGATGTTAAGGTCGTTACGTAGTCAGTTAACCTTATTGCTGGTCGGTTTATTGCTGTTGCTGGCTGTATTTACCGGTTATGCCACCCTAAATACTATGCGTAACGACAGTGAGCAGCAAGCACGACAGCTGCTCAAGGTTGCCAGTAACGCCGCTGGCCAAACGCTGCAAGTGCGCAGTGATCAGTTAACTGACAGCGTCCGCCTGCTGGCGGCCGACTTTGGCTTTCGTCAGGCCGTGGCCACCGCCGAAGCGGAAACCATCAGCAGTGTTTTAGACAATCATGGCGCCCGGATTAACGCCGATCTGGCGTTTTTATTTACCCCGGATGGCCGGATGCTGGCCAGTACCGCTGCGGTGCAGGATAACGCCGTATTACCCGGTTTATTTGAACAAGCCCGTGCTCAGCAAGGTTCGCAGGCCAGCGTACTTAGCGTGGGAGAGCGTGCCTATCAGTTAGTGCTGGTGCCGGTACGGGCGCCGCATATTATTGCCTGGGTTGGTATGGGCTTTAGTGTCGATCAGCAACTTGCCAGCCAAATCGCCGATTTAACCGGGCTGCAGGTGAGTTTTATCAGGCTCAGCGGCGAACGTTTGGTGCTAAGTTCCACGCTTTCGGCAGCGGCCAAACAGCAGCTGGCCGAGCAGCTGCAACATATCATGCTTGATGAACGCGTATTGCCGGAGTTGTTACCCCAGCATATCAGTCAGCTATTTGCGCTTAGTGAAACCCAGCAGTTGTGGGGCGTATTGCACCTGCCAAATGCGCAGTGGCTGGCGAATTATCAGGCACTGCGTAATCAGCTGCTACAGATCTTTAGTCTGGGCCTGGCGCTGGCGCTGGTGGTGGCCTTTGTATATACCCGTAGTGTCACCCGACCATTGGATAAACTGGTGCGCTACGCCAAGGCGATCGGGCGTGGTCAGGAAGTACAGCCGCCGGCGGTAGCCCTAGCTGAAGTGGGCTTGCTGGCAAATACCCTTACCCAGATGCGTGCGGCAATTCAGCAGCGTGAGCGGCAACTACTGGAGCAGGTGGAGCGCGACCCGTTAACCGGGTTAGCAAACCGGCTGGCGGTCGAGAAGCACCTGGCAGCCAGGCTGCAGCAGCAGGCGTCGACCTTATTGCTATTAAATATCGCAAAGTTTCGTTACGTAAACGATAGTCTGGGCTATCACAGTGGCGATTTGTTATTGCAACAGCTAGCGCTGCGGCTTAACAATGAAACCACAATTAATTTTTGTGCCCGGCTGGGGGCTGATGAGTTTTTACTGGTGATCCCCTCCACGCTGGAAGAGGAGCAGATCAATAGTTTGCTGGTTAATCTGGCGCAACCCTTCGATTTGGCCGGTTCGGCGATTAATCTACAGTTGGTGGCCGGTGTCTATGCCACCACGGCGCTGGCGCAGGATGTCAATGCGATATTGCGGCGGCTGGAAATTGCCCTGGCTAACGCCAAAGCGGACAATCTGCCGCAAGCCTGGTATCGCACCGGGCAGGATGAAAGCCATCAGCGGGAGCTGACCTTGATCCGCGATATGCCACAGGCGTTAGACAGTGGTCAGTTTTCTGTGGTATTCCAGCCGAAGGTCGATATCGTTGCCCGCCGCTGTCGGGCGGCAGAGGCGTTGATCCGCTGGCAACACCCTACACTGGGTTTTGTCTCACCCATGGAGTTTATTACCCTGGCCGAGCGAACCGGCAATATTAGCCTGATCTCGAACTGGATGTTACAGCAGGTGATCCGGCAACTCGCCAGCTGGCAACAGCTGCACCCGCAAGTGGCAGTGGCAGTAAATTTATCGGCGGCCGATCTGCTGGATGATGCTTTGCCGGCGCGTATTTTGGCCGCACTGGCTGAAGCCGCTGTGCCAGTGAGTGCCTTAACACTGGAAGTGACCGAAAGTGCGGTGATGCAGGATGCCAGCCGGGCTATCGCTAATCTGAAAGTATTAAAGCAGGCCGGGATCAAGCTGGCGATTGATGATTTTGGGACCGGGCAGTCATCACTGGCTTATCTGAAGAATTTGCCGGTACATGAAGTGAAAATCGATCGCGCCTTTATCAAAGATATCGAACACAACCAACAGGATGCGTTGATTGTGCAGGCGACAGCGCAGCTGGCGGGAGGACTGGGGCTGACCGTTACGGCAGAAGGGCTGGAGAATCATGCCGGTTTAAGCCGGGTACTGGATGCCGGCTGTCAGCAGGTGCAGGGGTATTACTTCGCCAAACCGTTATCCGCCAAAGATTTTAGCCAGTGGTTGCAGGATTTTGCGACCCAGGGCGAGCGTTTCTTTCCGCCTGCAGTGGATCCTGCCACAGCGCCAACTGCTGCTCAATAAAGCTGCCGAGTTTGACGGCGGCCTGCGGCAAGCGTTTATTACTGTGCCGTACCAGATACCAGTGACTTAGCAGCGGAAAACCGCTTACCTCCAGTACAGACAGCAGATGTTGCTGTCCCTGCAAGGTATGGGCAGATAACAAGGCTACGCCCAGACCAGCCATCACACTAAGCCGGATCGCTTCATTTGACTCCATTTGCATACTATATTTGATTTCAGTGGCCTGGCTACTGAGCCAGCTATCAAAGGTCATGCGGGTGGCAGAGCCGGGTTCGCGCAGAATAAAGCGTTCCTCCTGCAGCATACCAAAACTTAAGCCGCTTTGCCGGCTGGCCCAGTGCCCGGGCGGGGCCACCAGATACAGCGGGTTGGCGACTACGGCCTTGGCTTTAACATTTTCCCCGCCGGGTGGGTGACTAAATAAATACAGGTGATCCTGTTGCTGGGCAAAGCGGTTTAAAATATGGGCCCGGTTGCCGATCTGCAGGTTGATCACCACCCTCGGATAGTCACGGCTAAAATCAGCCAGCAGTTGTGGCAACAGATATTGGGCGGTATTGACTACCGCCAGCGAAATGGTGCCGGCATCGCCACGGCGCTGTTGATGTAGCTGCTGATTAAATTCTGATAGCCGTTCATCAATATCCAGCACCGCCTGATACAGCAGTTCACCACTGGCGGTCAGTTGTAAGCGTTGTTGCTGATAATCAAACAGCGGCTCGCCAATGATTTCACTCAGTTTTTTAAGTTGTAATGATACCGTGGGTTGCGTCAGGTGCAGTAAACGGGAAGCGGCGGTAATATTGCCACTTTCGGCAACCTGGCGGAAAACCTGTAATAGCCGGAAACTAAGATGACGGGCGTCCATAGATAATTATCAATAGTGATTTGTTAGATTATTAATTAGCATAAAGGGTAGGTTGCAGGCAAGATCGCCGCCGATATTTACACAAACTAAAACTACATGATGCTCTAGAACGGGGAGAACTTAATGCCAGATGTGGTTATAGCGTTTTTTGCCTTGGGTTTAATTGCCGGCCTGGTGAAATCCGATCTCAAAGTGCCGGTGTCGATTTATGAAATCCTGTCAATTTTACTGATGTTGGTAATTGGCCTGAAAGGCGGTATGGCATTGCATGGCGAACCCTTGTTGCCGCTGCTGCCGGAGCTGGCGCTAATCGTATTTTGTGGTGCCCTGATCCCACTGCTGCTGTATCCGCTGTTAAGACGCCTGATTAAGCTGGATAGTGCCAACGCTGCCAGTATTGCCGCGCACTATGGCTCTGTCAGCGCGGGTACCTTTGCGGTGGTGCTGGCGGTTGCGATGGCGAATAATCTGGAATTATCCGCCCAGACCACACTTTACCTGGTGCTGCTGGAATTGCCGGCTATCGTGGTAATGCTCTGGCTGTACCGCTTTATTAATGGCACCAAGGCCAATGGTCTGGCAATTTTACATGAAGCCCTGACCAGCCGCGGTGTGCTGCTGTTATTGGGCGGCATGTTGATTGGGGCTTTTTATGGTAATGAGGGCTTATCGGAAATTACCCCGGTATTGCTGGGTGGTTTTAAAACCATGCTGGCGCTGTTTTTATTGGAAATGGGCCTGTGCACGGCCCGGGTCTGTAATCCGTTGCCGTGGAAGCATTGGCGGCTGATGATTTTCGCACTGGTTACGCCGTTGGTACTGGCCAGTGTCGGACTGCTGGTTGCCGGCATCCTGGGCATGCCAGCGGGTAGTGCCCTGGTGTTTGCGACGCTAATGGCCAGTGCTTCTTATATCGCGGCACCCGCGGCGATCCGGGCCGCCATTCCACAGGCCGATATCGGCCTGTCGATGCTGGCGGCGCTCGGGATCACCTTCCCATTTAATATCTTAATCGGTATTCCACTTTACCAAAGCTGGATCCTTTAGGTACCACAAAAAGTCTGGCAGACGCGCTGTTCCGGGCGTGCTGCCAGGCTGTATGGCTCACCTGTTGCTGATGGCTGATAGGGTTGTTGCCATAGCTGCTGCAACTGTTGGAATAAAGCTAAATCACCATCCTGGCTGACCTGGTCTATCACCTGTTGGATCAGGTGATTGCGTGGGATCAGATAAGGGTTGGCGGTTGCCATAATAGCCTGCGTATCGGCAGTCTGCTGGCTCAGGCGCTGCTGCCATTGCCGCTGCCAGGCACTGTACTGTTGTTTGTCCAGTTGCTGTGTTAAATAGGCACTGTCGCCTTGGCGCAGCGCGAAAAAACTCTGGCTAAAATCAGCCTGGCCAGCGCTCAGTAACGCAAGAAAATCGGCGATCAGCTGATCGTCCGCCTCCTCCTGTTTCGGTGCCGTTAATCCCAACTTGGCCCGAAAGCGCTGCCGGTATGCAGTTTGATAATACTGTGGAAAGGCGTTCAACACCGACATTGCCAGCGCAATCGCCTGCTCTTGATCCGGGTCAATCAGGGACAGCAGGGCTTCGGCCAGCCGGGCCAGGTTCCACTGCGCAACGGCTGGCTGATTCTGATAGGCATAGCGACCCTGTTGATCGATATAACTGTAAACCTGCCGCGGTTGATAGGCTTCCATAAAGGCGCAGGGACCATAGTCTATCGTTTCGCCGCTCAGGCTCATATTATCGGTATTCATGACACCGTGGATAAAACCCAGGCTCATCCAGTGCGCGACCAACTGCGCCTGGCGCTCCGCTACCTGCTGTAACAGTGCCAGATACGGATTATCCTGTTGCCACAGCTGCGGATAGTGACGGTTTATGACATAGTCTGCCAGCGCGGGCAGCGCAGCCGGATCAGGCTGGCTGGCAGCATACTGCATTGTACCGATCCGGATATGACTACTGGCAACCCGGGTTAAGATAGCGCCCGGTAGTGTTTCATCACGGAACACTAACTCACCGCTGCTCACGGCTGCTAACGCCCGGGTGGTGGGTACGCCTAAGCCATACATGGCTTCGCTAACCAGATATTCCCGTAATACCGGACCCAGTGGGGCGCGGCCATCGCCACTGCGTGAAAACGGGGTACGGCCAGCGCCTTTTAGTTGCAGATCGTAAAGCTTACCATCCTTGGCCCGCAGCTCTGCCAGTAGCAGCGCCCGGCCATCGCCTAAGCGGGGAACATAGTTAGCAAATTGGTGGCCAGCATAGGCCTGAGCCAGCGGCAATGTCCAATCGGGTAGGTTGTTACCGCTAAACAGCGCTAAGCCCTCAGCTGTGCGCTGATACTGTTCTGGCAACTTTAGTTCGCTGGCCAGTGTTTGATTAAATGCCAGCCAGGCCGGGGCGCGCACCGGCGTTGGCACACAATCAGCGTAGCAGGCAGCAGGCAGGGTTCGGTAGCTATGTTCAACCTGAAATAATGACATAACGGCTCTAAGGCAGTGACAGAATAGTTGAGTAGTTTACTCAGATATTCCCGCTCTGGCTAGGTCGCGTGCATGCTTTAGCGTTTACGGTATTCAGCTACTGCCTGATTTGAGGCTTCGACCATTTTGCGCCCGCGTGCTGAGCTTTGCGTCAGCATAATAAACAGCAGGTCAATGACCAGCTCCTGAGCATTACGTGACAAAATAGACGACAGCCGGGCGGCATTTTCATTGGCGACGGTTTTTAAATTCAGCACTGAGAGTTTCGCTACGGTATTAGGCGCAAAACCGGTCAGGCTCAGCAGCGGAATGCCACGGCTACTGGCATACTGGCTGACGACGATCATCTCCGGTGTTTCACCGGATTCACTGATCACCACCAGTAAATCTTTATTGTTGTAGTGGGCTAAATCAGCCAGTTGGATATGATTATCACTTTCTGCGATGGCTTGTAGCCCCAGTTTGCGTAGCTTCAGGCAAAAATCCTGTGCCACCAGAAAGGAGGCACCTTTACCGGTTAGCATAATGCGTCTGGCTTGGGTCAGCAGTTGACAGCCTTGCTCCATACTGGCCTGATCATTGGCACTAAGGGTATTGGTCAGAACTTCAATTTTACCCGCCAGCAGTTTGCGCGCCATTTCCTGAAAATTATCATTCAGCGCAATATCACCATGCAATTTAATGCTTTTCGGGCTGGCTTGCTGGTGCAGGCTGTCGTTAATTGCAAACTTAAAATCCGGGTAGCCCTTATAACCCAGCTTTTGCGTAAAGCGGACCACTGTAGCCTGACTAACGCCAACGGCCTGTGCCAGTTCCTGTGATGATAATTGACGAATTTGTGCTGAGTTCGCCAGTACATAGTCCGCTATCGCCAGTTCAGCGCTGCGTAAGCGGCTTTTTAGAAGCACAATTTTTTGTAATACGGCCATACCTGGCTCCAAACTGCTGTTATGGTTTGAGTATACGCGTATTGCGGGCAGAAAGACCAGCCGCACGCCCACGCCAAAATGCTGTGCCGGCTAACGTTGCCAAAGGCGGTACTTCTGCATAAAATCGCCGGCCTGGATCTTCAACGCGAAGCGGAGTGCATGGTGAATAAAAATCTACTGACAAATGGGGCGGCTTTGGTGCTGGTACTGGGCGGCGTGCTGCTTGCTCAGCCACTGCTGCTGAGTATCGGTATGTTTGCTTTGGCCGGCGCCATTACCAATACCCTGGCTATCCATATGTTGTTTGAGCGGGTGCCTCTGCTGTATGGCTCAGGTGTGATCCCGGCGCGCTTTGTGGAATTCCGGCAGGGGATCTATCAGTTGGTGATGACCGAGTTTTTTAGCAGTGAAAATATTGACCGCTTTTTAGCGGAGAAAAAACAACAACACAGCCGGGCCTTTGATTTTGAACCGGTAATCAAGCAAACCGATCTCAGTCCGGCCTTTAATGCGCTGGTCAGTGCCGTGGAGCAATCTTCTTTTGGCAGTATGCTGTCGATGTTCGGCGGCAGTGCGATGCTAAAACCCTTACAACAGCCCTTTACTGAAAAATTACAGAGCGCACTGATTGAGATTAGTCAGAGTGAGCAGTTTAACCAGTTGCTGTTGACGCAATTGGACAGCCCGGAGCAATTAGCCGAGCTCAGACAACAAATTGAGCAAATTGTTGAACAGCGGCTGGCTGAGCTGACCCCAGAGCTGGTGAAACAGATTATTCAACGGATGATCCGCGAGCATCTGGGCTGGCTGGTGGTTTGGGGCGGGGTCTTTGGTGGTGTGCTTGGTCTGCTGGCAGGACTGATTAGCCGCTAATCCCTTGCTGAACCGCTGAAATGGCAGTACCGTAGTGTAACTGCCAGTTGGCGTTCTTAAAGCGAGGTACAACCATGACGGTAACAACCAAGACCTGTAGTATTGCAGCAGCGCTATTGTTAAGTCCTCTTTGTTTGCAGGCAATGCCTGAACTGAAAGGCAATGAACAGCTGTGGTTATTAACGGCTGAACAGCAGCTGGTTAAAGTTGCGGCCAAGGCGCCACAACAAGTTATCGAGCAACGTGCCTTGCAGGGACTCTCTGCAGCAGAGCGGTTAATTGGTATTGATTACCGGGTGGCGTACGGCGTGTTGTTTGGTTTATCGAATCAGGGCCAGCTCTATCAGATCAATACGACAGACGGCAGCCTGACTAAAGTTGGTACTGCATTACCCGCCGGCAGTCTGACTGAGGCTGCTTATGGTTTTGATTTTAACCCGGCGGCAGATCGGCTCCGGGTCGTTAATGTGCAGGGACAAAATTTACGCCTGCATCCGGAAACCGGCGCGCTGGCCTTTACTGATCCCAAGCTGCATTATGCCGCGGACGACGTCAATGCCAATAAGCAACCAGCGATAGTTGCTGCCGCTTATACCTATAATCAGCAAAATGAGAAACTCACCACCAATTATGCTATCGATCTGGCACAAGGCACGCTGGTGACTCAGGGCAGTATTGAAGGCCAGGAGCCGGCAGTTTCACCCAACACCGGTACCCTGTTCACAGTAGGTAGCCTGGGCTTAGCGGCACTTAGCGACGTCGCCTTTGATATTTCCGATCTGCGTAATATTGGCCTGTTGGCAGTCAGCAAACAAGGCGCAGCGGTAAGTAGCTTGTATCAGGTGGATCTGGCCAGTGGTAAAACACTGTTACTTGGCGAGTTACCGACCAGCATAACGGGTATCGCCATTGAACCTTAAACTACTGACCATACTACTGACGCTGGCGCTGCTATTTAGCAGCGTTAGCCTGGCCGCCGGGTTGCAGGTACAGGTGATTGACGAGCAAGGCAAACCGGTTGCCGGGGCAGTGGTGTTTTTAGAATCCGCTGCTGCCAGTGCAGCGGTAAAGCCTGTCGACGATGCCCGTATTGTGCAAAAGGATAAAACCTTTATCCCGGATGTGCTGGTGATCCCGCGCGGTACCGCCGTGTATTTTCCCAACGAAGATACGGTGCGACATCATGTGTATTCGTTTTCTGCCATCAAGCCGTTTGAAATTAAGCTTTATGTTGGCACCCCTGCCTCGCCGGTGCTATTCGATCAGAGTGGCGTCGCGGTGCTTGGCTGCAATATTCACGATGAAATGATTGCCTGGGTGGTGGCGCTGGATACGCCTTATTACAGCCGCAGTGATCAGCAGGGATTATCCAGGCTGGAGCAGGTACCGGCCGGAAGTTATACCTTGCGGGTTTGGCATAAAGACTTATTAAACGAGCAGGATGTGCCAAAGCTGGCAATAGAAATCGGCCAGCAGCCACAGCAAACGACGGTGCAATTGCCGAAGCTGGCACCGGTATTTTAAACCTATTTTATGCCGCCGGTAATACGGCGGTCTTTTCCGCGTCTATACTAGAGCTGGCGTTTTGATGTCGCTTCGGTTGGTAGTTATTATCAGCAATATGCATCAAGGAGAGCCAGTATGAGAAATAAAATACTCAGAACATCAGCGATTAGCCTACTGTTCTATTTTTCCAGCGTGGTTCAGGCAGTGCCGGCAGAGCAGTTGGATATTGCCGGTATAAAACTTGGTATGACGGTTGATGAAGTCAAGGCAGCCATTAATACCTTTGATCCCCAGCTACAGATTGAAGAAGTTGCTGCGGTGTTTGACCTGAACGATGGCGCCAATCTGCAACCCAGCCCGGAGTTTTTGGATCGGATAGAAGCCTTACAAGGGAATCAGGGGGCCGTGTTAAAGGTATTCTTCTCCGGTCCGGTGGGCGAGGTACGGGTAATTGGCGTGGCCCGCAAGGGATTGATCCTGAGCAACCAGCCGGCGTCAGCGCAATTTATGCAGTCGCTTACGGCACGTTATGGTCAACCAACGGCATTTAATCGTAATCAAAAAGATCAGCCGGTATGGGAAGCGAGCGGCAAGATGTCCTGTCTGAAAGCCCGGGATTATAAGAATGAGCCGCAGGTGAATATTGCGCCGGGTTTTGGTGAAAGTGTGTTAGTCAATGTCAGTGCGGAGCAGTTCTTTAGTAGCCGGGCCAGCAATAATACTGGTAAGGGATTATTCCCGAAAGAATTTACTGACTGTGGTAGTTACCTGAGTTACTTTTTCCCGGGCGATCCGATCAGTAGCTTTAGTGGCGAACTAATGGATCTGGGTGCGATAGTGCACACAGAACGCAGCCGACAACAATGGGTTGAACAGTTAACGGCAGAAGCGATACAGAAACGGCTATCAAAAGGTCAGGTACCGAAGTTTTAGGCGAGATGAAGATTACGAAACAGGCCGGTCTGGTGACCGGCCTGTTTGGGTAAAGACCACTTATTTCAGATCAAAACGATCGGCATTCATCACTTTTACCCAGGCGTTAACAAAGTCTTGTACAAACTTCTGTTTGTTATCATCCTGGGCATAGACTTCAGCATAAGCGCGCAGAATCGAATTGGAGCCAAACACCAGATCAACCCGGGTCGCGGTCCATTTCACTTTGCCGCTGCTGCGCTCGACAATGTTATAGCTGTTGCGACCGGTCGGTTGCCAGCTGTAGTTCATGTCGGTCAGATTGACGAAGAAATCGTTGCTCAGCACCCCCGGCTTATCGGTAAAGACGCCATGCTTGCTGCCACCAAAGTTGGTATCCAATACCCGCATGCCACCGATTAAAGCGGTCATTTCCGGGGCGGTTAAACCCAGTAACTGGGTTTTATCCAGCATCATTTCCTCAGGCTGTACCACATAATCTTTTTTCAGATAATTGCGGTAGGCATCATGTAGCGGCTCCAGCACTTCGAATGACTCAACGTCAGTTTGCGCCTGAGTCGCATCGCCACGGCCCGGTGCAAAAGGTACTGTGATATTCACACCGGCCGCTTTAGCTGCCTGTTCAATCGCCGCCGAGCCACCCAGTACAATCAGATCGGCCAGGCTGACTTTTTTACTCAGGCCAGCTTGAATGCCCTCCAGCGCCTTCAGTACCTTTTGTAACCTTACCGGCTCATTGGCTTCCCAATCTTTTTGTGGCGCCAGCCGGATGCGGGCACCGTTCGCGCCGCCGCGATAATCTGAACCGCGGAAGGTGCGGGCGCTATCCCAGGCGGTGGCGACCAGTTCACTTACCGTTAAACCGCTGGCCAGAATTTTTGCTTTCAGCTCACTGATTTCGGCCTCAGTCAGGTTGTAGCTCACGCTCGGTACCGGATCTTGCCAAATCAGTTCTTCTGTTGGCACATCTGGTCCGAGATAACGGCTTCTTGGTCCCAGATCGCGGTGGGTTAATTTAAACCAGGCCCGGGCAAATACATCTTCAAAGTAGGCCTGATCTTGGTAGAAGCGCTCCGAGATTTTACGGTATTCAGGATCCATTTTCAGCGCCATATCGGCGTCGGTCATAATGGGGTTATAGCGAATGGCGCTATCTTCAACATCAACCGGCTTGTCCTGCTCTTTGATATTCACCGGCTCCCACTGCCAGGCACCGGCCGGGCTCTTTTTCAGCTCCCAGTCGTGTTCCAGCAACATTTTAAAGTAGCCGTTATCCCACTTGGTCGGTTCGCTGGTCCAGGCACCTTCAAGGCCGCTGGTGACAGTATCACGGCCAATACCGCGGGTTTTATGGTTCATCCAGCCAAAACCCTGCTCATGTAATTCAGCACCTTCTGGTGCCGGGCCCAGGTTTTCGGCACGGCCATTACCGTGCGCCTTACCGACAGTATGACCACCGGCGGTCAGCGCCACCGTTTCTTCATCGTTCATCGCCATCCGCGCAAAGGTAACGCGCATATCGTGGGCGGTTTTCAGCGGATCCGGATTGCCATCCACACCCTCCGGGTTGACATAGATCAGACCCATCATTACCGCAGCCAGAGGATTTTCTAAATCGCGTTCACCAGAGTAACGGCTGCCTTCGCTACCAGATTTGGCCAGCCATTCTTTTTCGCTACCCCAGTAGGTGTCTTTTTCCGGATGCCAGATATCTTCGCGGCCACCGGCAAAGCCGAAGGTTTTAAAGCCCATCGACTCATAGGCCATATTACCGGCCAGGATCATCAGATCGGCCCAGGAGATTTTGTTACCGTATTTTTTCTTAATTGGCCACAGTAAGCGGCGGGCCTTATCGAGATTGCCGTTATCCGGCCAGCTATTCAGTGGGGCGAAACGCAGATTGCCGGTGCCGGCACCGCCACGGCCATCAGCAATGCGGTAGCTACCTGCACTGTGCCAGGCCATCCGGATCATCAGGCCACCATAATGGCCCCAGTCTGCCGGCCACCAGCTTTGGCTTTGCGTCATCAGCGCTTTCAGATCGTTTTTAACAGCTTGCAGATCCAGCTTGGCAAACTCGGCCGCATAGTTAAAGTCAGCACCAAGCGGGTTAGACTTGCTATCGTGCTGGTGCAGAATATCCAGGTTCAGCGTTTTCGGCCACCAGGCCATCACGTTATCGCTGCTGCTGGTATTAGCACCGTGCGCGAAAGGGCACTTACCAGTGGAGGGGGTGTTCTTGTCCATGGGTCACTCCTGTTTTGGTTATTGCAAAGGGTACGACGCGCGATACGTCAATAAGTTGCAATAACTATAGCCCCCAATATGGAAAAGGAAAAATAACTTAAAACGAATAGCCTAATAGCTTTTAGCAATTAAAAAGAAAGATTTTAACTGTTTATTTCAACCTTGCTGACCATTAAACCACTGGATGCCATAGTGTGAGAAGATTTCCGCATCGCGGTTATACCAGCGCCGGAACGGTTCAATATTAAAACCATGGAGTTGCGCCAGATAGGCATAGCGCATGGCGGTTTGCAGCATATCAGGATAGCGCCAGATCCGGCCGTAGGCGACCACATGCAGCTGTGGGTGCTCCCCCAGAATATCCAGTGCCTGCATCACTTTATGTAAGTAACGCAGTTCCGAGGTTTGCTCCGGGGTAATTGCCTGCGGATGAAATTTGGCCATGCTTAGCTCCGATCAGAACGGGTTTAACGTCAGTATTTTTATATCGGCTGTCGCCGCATAGATTTGAGCTGCATTTTGCGCGGACGCTGAAATTTTCTGTCGACCTCTTGTTTAATGCGGCTTGCGGCGCCACCTCTGAGCTTTTAGCCGAGCTGAATTGCAGGATAAATGATGAGTGCTTCGCCACAACAAAAGCAGCCAGGTGTTTTACGCTGGGTTGCCGGGTTTTTAAATCCTTATCGCGGCCGGGTGTTAGCGGCGCTGCTGTTTTTATTGCTTAGCTCGCTGGCCTGGCTGGCTTTAGGGCAGGGTGTACGTTTACTGGTAGACGAAGGCTTTGTTGCCGGTAATAGCAGCCGTTTAAACGAACTGACGTTACTGGTACTGGCTATCACGCTGGTCGGGGCTGTGGCGGTATTTTTCCGCTTCTACTTTATGAGCTGGCTCGGTGAGCGGGTCAGTGCCGATCTGCGCAACCAGGTGTTTCAACATTTACTTAAACTGTCACCTGCGTTTTACAGTGAAACCCGCACCGGTGAGGTGATTTCGCGTTTTACTGCTGACACTACCTTATTACAAAGCGTGGTTGGTTCCAGCCTGTCGATGGCGCTACGCTCAGCGGTTACCGCTATCGGTGGCCTGACGATGATGGCCTTTACCAGTATTAAGCTGACATTATTGGTGTTTCTGGCGGTGCCCTTGGTATTAGCACCGATTTTTATCCTTGGTAAAAAGGTGCGCAAGCTGGCCAGGCAAAGTCAGGATCGGTTGGCTGATATTGGCGCTCATGTTGATGAAAGCCTGCATGAAATTCATACCGTGCAATCCTATGGCCATGAACTGCGCGATGAACAGCATTTTGCGCAAAAAATCGATGCCGTACTGGAGGCGGCACGGGGCCGGATCTTTTATCGTGCCCTACTTATTGCCTCGGTGATGCTACTTAGCATCGGCGCTGTGACAGTAGTTGGCTATATTGGTGCGCAGAATGTGTTAACCGGCAGTATCAGCGCCGGCCAACTTACCGCGTTTTTATTCTATGCCGTGATGGTCGCCGGCGGCATGGCCACTATTAGCGAAGTGATAGGTGAAGTGCAGCGGGCGGCGGGTGCAGCAGAGCGGCTGCAGGAACTGGCCAGTGAACCAGTGCAAATCGCTGCGCCTGCGCAGCCGATAGCACTGCCAGCAAAGCTGAGCGGCGATTTACGTTTTGACGCGGTCAGCTTTGCCTATCCGCTGTCGCCGGCACAACAGGTGCTGCACCAGCTTAGCTTTGCGGTGAGGGCGGGTGAGCGGGTGGCCTTAGTTGGCCCCAGTGGCGCGGGTAAAAGTACCCTCTTTCAGTTGTTGCAGCGTTTTTATGATGTCAGCGCCGGGTCGATTTATCTGGACCAACTGCCGATCACAGCGCTCGAGCCGGCACAATTGCGCCGCCAATTTGCGCTGGTGCCACAGGAGGCGGTGATCTTTGCCAACTCGGTGCTGGAAAACGTGCGTTATGGCCGGCCAGAGGCCAGTCTGGAGCAGGTGATTGCCGCCTGTGTTGCGGCGCGGGCTGATCAGTTTATCCGCGACTTGCCAGAAGGGTATCAGACTCAACTGGGCGAGCGGGGCGTGCGCCTGTCTGGCGGTCAGAAGCAGCGTATTGCGATTGCCCGGGCCATTTTGGCGGATCGCCCAATTTTATTACTGGACGAAGCCACCAGTGCGCTGGATGCTGCCAGTGAACATGCGGTCAAACTGGCGTTGCAGGAGTTGATGCAGCAAAAAACCACGCTGATTATCGCCCATCGGCTGAGCACGGTATTAAATGCTGACCGGATCCTGGTGCTGGATCAGGGGCGGCTGCTGGCCAGTGGCAGCCATAGCGAACTGGTGGCGACTTGTCCGCTTTATCGCGAGCTTGCCGAGTTGCAGTTATTGGCCTGATCGGTTTTACTTAGTATCCGATCCCCAATAATGATAACGATAACGGAGTAACCCATGCTGCGAGTAAGCCAAATCCTGCTGTTCCTGCTATTGAGCCTGTTGAACTTCTCACTACAGGCCGAGCAATCAACATTACATCCAAAACTTGAACCCTTCAGACCCTATCTGGATACTTACTGGCAGGGCGATCTGACGCAAAGCGACGCGGCCGAAAAAATGATTGACCGCTCGCACTGGCAGCGGGCTTTAAACGGCAACGCTATTAAAACGGTGCATTCGATTAATGATGGCGTTTATGGCGGCGAGTCGATTATTTATTGGGATGAAGCCAAACAAAGCATCAATTACTACTATTTTACGACGGCCGGGTTTTATACCCACGGCAGTATGACGTTTGAAGATAATAATCAGCGGATCATCGCCCGCGAGGCAGTCGAAAATAATGCCAACGGCATTACGATGGTGGAGTCAGTCAGTACCCTGACTGGCGATATCTTAACCGTGAGCGCGCGTTATCTGCAAAACGGTGAATGGGTAACAGGACACAGCGCCAGCTATCGCCGGGTGGCGCTACTTGAGGTTAAGTTTAAATAATCTGGATAAATATCGGGCAGTTAGCGGTGTCAGGCTTGCACTACTGCTGGTTTAGGGTACAGTGGATATATTTACAGTCTGACAGCTGAAGCCGGATCTTCTATGCTGTCGGCCTGCTGTTCACTGTCACCCGTGAAAAGGAATCTTGATGCTGACGCCCGGTTTTATTGTTGCGCATAGCCACCGCCTTGAAGACCTGACCGCCCTAACTGTCGAATTGCTGGATCGCTATCCACTGCCGCCGCTGGAGCAGGAAGTGCTGTTGGTGCAATCCAATGGCATAGCGCAGTGGTTAAAGCAGGCGCTGGCACGGCAGACCGGTATCGCGACTATGCTGGAAGTCAGTTTGCCGGCGCGTCTGGTATGGCGGCTTTATCGCAGTGTGCTGGGCCCGGATATTCCGAAACAGTCCCCCTTTGATAAGCAACGGCTGCGCTGGCGTATTCTGCGGTTATTGCCGGCACTGGTCGCTGCGGATCCAGACTTTAAGGCGCTGGCGCATTATATCGCGCCGGCAGATAAGGCCGCGGCTCACCAGCTGCAGTCTGCCACCGACGAGCAGCAAAGCAGTCTGGCCGGGCCTGATCAGCGCAAATTATTTCAGTTAAGCGACAAGCTGGCCGATCTGTTTGACCAATATCAGGTGTATCGGGCTGACTGGCTGGATAGTTGGGGCCGTGGTGAGCTGGTACTGGCCCAGTCTGGGCGGAACATCCCCTTGCCTGACGAACAGCGCTGGCAGGCGAAACTATGGCAGGCTTTGGTGCAGGATATTGGTGCCGAGCAAATTTGTAGCAACAGGGCCGCACTGCATCAGCGCTTTTTAAGCGCTGCAGCCAGCCTGACGGCACAACAGCAGCGCCCAGACGGCGTACCACCGCGGATTGTGGTATTCGGTATTTCCTCATTACCCCGGCAAACGCTGGAAGTGCTGCACGCTCTGAAAGGACTATGTCAGATCGTGCTCTGCGTCCATAACCCCTGTCAGTATCATTGGGCCGATATTATTGCCGGCCGCGATCTGCTGCGCCAGTATGCTAAGCCGAGATTTCGCAGCAAAAACCAAAGCTCCGGCTCGCTGCTGCTGTCAGAGCTGCATCAGTATGCGCCGCCGTTACTGGCGTCCTGGGGCAAACAGGGGCGGGACTATATCCGGCTGCTGGATGAATTTGATGAAACCGCAGCCAAAGCGGCTGCCTTTACCAATTTGCGGTTTGATCTGTTTGATGAGGCAGAGCCAACGCATTTATTAGGCCGCCTGCAACACGATATTCTGCACCTCAGACCCAATCAGGAAAGTCAGCAACATTGGCCAGCGCCGGATCCGCTAACGGATAAATCGATAGTGTTTCAGCGTTGTCACAGTGCTTTGCGGGAAGTGGAAGTGTTACATGACCATTTGCTGGCGGCCTTTGATGCCGATCCCAGCTTACAACCGCGCGATATTATGGTGATGGTGCCTGACATCAACAGCTATGCGCCCTATATTGCTGCCGTGTTTGGCCGGCTGGCGGCGGATGATCCGCGTTATATCCCCTATACGCTGGCCGATCAGGGCCAGCGCCAGCGCAACCCGCTATTGCAGGCGCTGGAGCTGATATTACAGGCGCCAACGCAGCGCTTTAGTCACAGTGAACTGTTTGATTTACTGCAGGTCCCGGCACTGCGCCGACGTTTCGCTTTGAGCGAGCAGCAGGTCAGTCAACTACAACAATGGGCGGCCGCCGCAGGGGCACGCTGGGGTCTGGATGCTACCCAGCGCCAGGGGCTCGGGTTAAGTTATAGCTGGCAGCAAAACAGCTGGCAGTTTGCGCTCAACCGCTTGCTTTATGGTTATGCTGCCGGCGTCACGGCCGCATCCTGGCAAGATATCGCCGCTTATGCTGAGGTGTCAGCACTGGAAGCGCAAGCGATAGGGGCGCTGGCAGCTCTGGTGGAAACCTTACAGCACTGCTGGCAGCAGCTGCAGGTTGAGCGCAGCCCGGCCAATTGGCATCAACTGCTGAGTAACCTTTTAGATCAACTGTTTACAGCAGACAATGAGCAGGAAATGTTGCTGCTGGTTAGGTTACGCGATGCTCTGGATGATTGGTTGCAGAGTACCCAGGAGGCACAGTTCACGGCGGTTTTACCTGTTAGTATCGTCGCGGAGCTGTGGCTTGCCAGTGTCGACGAGCCCAACCTGCAGCAACGGTTTATGGCCGGTAGTGTGAACTTCGCCACGCTGATGCCAATGCGGGCCATTCCGTTTCAGCGCATTTGTTTGCTGGGGATGAATGAGGGCGATTACCCGCGGCAAAGCCCGAAAACCGATTTTGATCTAATGCGCCTGCATTACCGGCCCGGCGATCGCTCGCGTCGTGAAGATGACCGCTATCTGTTTTTAGAAGCCTTATTATCAGCCCGACAACAACTCTATATCAGCTGGGTTGGCGCCAGCGCCCAGGATAACAGTGAACTGCCGCCTTCGGTACTGGTCGGCCAGCTACAGGACCAACTGAATGCACTTTGGCCAGCGCCAGCGGGCACCCCGACACTGGCCGCACGCCTGACCACCGCCCATAAGCTGCAACCTTTTGCGCCGGCATACTTTGCTGCCCAGCCAGACTCACGTTATTTTAGCTATGCCAAAGAATGGCTTAGTATTCATCAGGATAGTGATAAATCTCCGTTGAAACGCGTAACCGGGTTGTCGGGTAGTGCGGTACGCGTTACCGGTGGCAAGGCTGAACCTTTGGCGCCATTTCAGGCCGAAGCGCCCTTTAGCTTATTGGATTTACAGTTGCTGTTAAAAGAGCCGGCGCAGTTATTGGCCCGGCGCCGCTTAGGGGTTTATCTGCAGAGTACGCCTGAGGCCTTGCCGGATGTTGAGCCCTTTGCTTTGGACGGACTGGCAGTGTGGCAGGTTAAACACCAGCTACTGACGGCATTGCTGGCAGAGCAGCCACAAAATGATCAGCAAGCTTTAGCACTGCTGCGTCAGCAGCAACAACGTCTGAAGCAAGCCGGTGACTTACCCTATGGTGCAGCAGCCGGGCCGGATCTGGCCCGCACCGAGCAAGCCGTGTTGACGTTATATCAGGCACGCTCTGCGCTGGTGCAGCAAAGTGCGCCGCTCGCGGCCAAGACTTATCAGCTGCAACTGGGTGATGTCTTGCTGGAGGCGGAGCTCAACACACTCTATGCCACACCAGAGACGATGCTGCAACTGGAGCTGACCGCCAGTAAGGTGGTCGAGGTCAAGCCGCGTAGTGTCAGTTATCAGTGGCGCAATCTGGTTACAGGGTATCTAAAACATCTGGTCGCCTGCACTGTGCTGAAGCAGGCACCCAGCACGGTGATCCTGGGCGCCGATGGTTTTCTGACTCTGGCGCCGCTGAGTGAGTCGCAAGCCAGGGCAGAGTTAGAGCAACTTGCGGCTTGGTTACAACAGGCGCTGCGTCAGCCGTTACCACTGGCATTAGAGCTGGCGGCAGACTGGTATAAAGCCGAGCAGAAGCAGGAAGAGTACAGTCTGTCGAAACTTGCCGGCCGTTATCACGGGAACGCGTATCAGGAGGGGGTGCGGGCCGATACGCCTTATCTGGCGCGCTATTACCCGCAGGCACAGCAACTGTTGGATGCCGGCTTTAACGAATGGGTGGCGTATTACCGGTCGTTCTTCCAACAGCTGCAGGCAGCAACAGCACAACCGCTTAGTGCCCTGGTGGCATCGTTAGGCACTTTAGATCAGAATTCCGCGGATATAACAGCGGAGGCGTAGCCATGATTCAGGCGCAGCATAAGCCATTAGCAATCACGAGCCAGGAGCAGCCATGAGCCAAGAATTAACCAGCCCGCTGCAATTGCCGCTGCACGGCAGTGTACTGATTGAAGCCAGTGCTGGTACCGGTAAAACCTATACCATAGCAGCGCTGTATTTACGTTTTATTCTGGCGCATCTGCCGAGGCTGACAGCGGCAGCCAGTCGCAGCACACCACTATTGCCGGCGGATATTCTGGTGGTGACCTTTACCAAGGCGGCAACAGCCGAGCTAAAGGATCGGATCCGTCAGCGTTTAGTGGAGGCGGCGGCGGTGTTTCGTGACGCTGTAACTAGTGCCGATCCGGTGTTACAGGCACTAAAAGCCGATTTTGCCTCGCAACATTGGCCGGAATGCGCCTATGCGCTGCAAATGGCCAGCGAAGCCATGGATGAAGCCAGTGTAAAAACCATCCATAGCTGGTGCCAGCAGGTACTGCGTGAGCATGCGTTTAATAGCGGCAGTTTGTTTCAACAGGAGTTACTGACCGATCTTAGTGCCTTGCAATTAGAGGCAGTAAGAGACTTTTGGCGCAGCTACTGCTATCCGCTACCAGAAGCACAGCTGCAGCAGATCCAGGCCCTATACCGTACACCGGAAGCCTTACTGGATGATCTACGGCCGTTATGGGCCCAGGCCAGTGCCAGTTCTGAGCCGGTACAATTAGCTGAGCTGCTGTTGGCGGCCGAGCAAGCCTATCAGCAGCGGCTCAGTCGCGCCTTTTACTACTGGCAACAGGCGTTACCGGCCTGGCTGGATTGGATTGCCGCGGCCGAAGCGGCCGGCAGCTTTAGTAAACCCAGAACCTATAATCTGAAAAAAGCCCGTCAGGATTTTGCCCCCTTGCTGGATTGGACGGCTTTACCTGTTGCTGAGGCCTTGCAGCAGTTACCTGAATTAAAAACCTCTTTTGTCGATAATTATGGCAAGCAGTTTTACCAACATTATCAGGGCGAACCGCTGGCAGCAGACTGGCCGGCGGCCTTGCTGGAGTTGGTTGCGCTACTCTCAGAGGGACCGGCGCTGCGGCCATTACTATTACCACAGGCGGTAGCTTGGTGTAAGGCCCGGCTGGAGCAACAACTGCAGCAGCAAGCCAAAATGGGCTTTGATGACATTATCCAGCAATGCCGGCGTGCACTGGAGGGGGATGCCGGGCCGGCACTGGCTGCTATTTTACGCCAGCAGTACCCGGTGGCAATGATTGATGAGTTTCAGGATACCGATCCGGCGCAGTACGCCATTTTCAATGCGGTATACCAGCTGGCCAGCAATGCAGCGGCACAGGCAGTCTATTTGATTGGCGATCCGAAGCAGGCGATTTATGCCTTTCGTGGCGGTGATATTTTCACCTATCTGCAAGCCCGCCGCGATACCCTAGGGCGCCACTATACGCTGACCACCAACTTCCGCTCCATTAAGCAGATGGTGGCGGCCGTTAATGCGTTGTTTCGGCCAGCCGAGCAAAGCGCCGCCAGGCAGGCATTTTTATTCGCTGACAGCAGCGGCAACCCGTTGCCCTTTACCGAAGTTAACGCCAGGGGCGTTAAAGCTGAGCTGGTGATTGACGGTCAAGCGGCCGCGGCTGCCTTAACTCTGTGGACCGCCAGCGCCGGTAGTTTCGATGAGGGGGCAGACGATAGCAAAGCATTGAGTAAAACCCTGTACCGGGAGCAGTTGGCAGGCCGGGTTGCTGACTATATTGGCGCTTTGCTGGGCAGTGCGGCCGTCGGGCGCACGGGTTTTATGCTGCAGCACGAGGCTGCGACAGCGCCGACCTTACAACCGCTGCAAAGTAAAGATATTGCGATTTTGGTCAGTACCCATCAGGAAGGGCATTTGATCCAGCAGCAGCTGCGCGAGCGCGGTATGGCCAGCGTGTATTTATCGGATCGTAATTCCGTGTTCGACAGTGAAGTGGCCGGCGATCTGTATTTACTGTTGCAGGCCTGTGCCGAGCCGGCCAATCAGCAGGCGTTGCTAAACGCGCTCTATACGCCACTGGTAGCCTTGCCGCTGGCGCAGTTGGATGCGCTAAGGCATGACGATAGGCTTTGGCAGCAGTATCAGGAATGGTTTTATCAGTTTAGCCACTGCTGGCAGCAGCGCGGCGTATTGGCGCTGATCCGCCAGTTAGTGCAGCAGTTTCAGGTGGCAGAGCGGGTGTTAGCGAACGCCGGTGGCGAGCGCTATCTGACCGATTTACTGCATCTTGCCGAGCTGTTGCAGCAGGCCAGTGTCAAACTGGATGGTGTGCATGCGTTGCTGCGCTATTTCTATCAGCATCTGTACCAGCAGGAAGCTATTGCCCAGCCTGCCGATGATCAGATAGTGCGGCTGGAAAGTGATGCAGAGCTGATCCAAATTGTGACCATCCATAAATCGAAAGGGCTGGAGTATCCACTGGTATTCTTGCCCTTTATCAGCCTGTGCCGTCCGGTAAGTCATGATGACCGGCTGGTCAGCTTTCATAATGAAGCCGGTGAACTGGTGCAAAGCCTGACGCCCGGCAAGCTTGAACTGGCAACCGCCGATCAGGAGCGGCTGGGCGAAGATATCCGCAAGCTCTATGTGGCAGTGACCCGGGCTAAATATGCGACCTGGCTTAGTTTAAGTCCGGTAGGTGATTGGCAGCGCTCAGCGCTGGCCTATCTGCTGGGCTGTGATCAGGCGACAGAGCCGCTGCAGCTGCTACAGCAAGCCGAGGCGCTGTGGCCTGCTAATGCCAATGACATTCAGGTGGTTGCCTTGCCTGCTTTTAGCACACCGCAGCATTTGCCGCCGGTGCTTAGTGGCTCAGCCTCACAGTTTGCCGCGCGGCAACGCAATACTGCGCAACCTTTTGAGCCCTGGTGGATCGCCAGTTATTCGGCGTTAACCTATAGTGCTGCCAGTCAGGGCGATACCGCGCTGGAGCATAACCTGTTGGAAGAGCAGGCCAGTGCGCTGCTTGCGGAGGCCATGTCGGATATATCTTCGGCAGCCTTAACATCAGACAATGCAGCGCAGTTTGCCGCTGTCGCGCAGTCCTTGCCCGCAACGCCAGACTTGGTCAGTTTGCATGACTTTCCACGTGGAGCCGGGCCGGGAACCTTGCTGCATAACTTGTTGCAGGATGCGGCCGAGCACGGCTTCGCCGCCGTGGCAGCCGATCCTGAGCTGTGTCAAAGCCTGGTTGCCCGGCGTTGCCGCCACGGCAGCTGGGCACAGCGCGCTGAGTTATTAGGTCGTTGGTTACATGGCTATCTGCAGTTGAGTTTTCCGTTACCGGGTGGAGGGCAGGTAGCACTTAATGCCTTGCGCAGCTATCGGGCTGAGCCTGAGTTCTGGTTTGCCGTGCAGGGTGTCAGTACCCGGCAACTGGATAAGCAGGTTAGCGCCGCTGTGCTGGGCGGTGCCGCCAGACCTGAGCTGAGCCGCAACTACTTAAATGGCATGTTAAAAGGCTTTATCGACTTGCTGTTTGAACATCAGGGTAAGTACTACGTGCTGGATTACAAATCAAACTATCTGGGGCCGGATGATGCGGCTTATCACCCGGCAGCGATGCAACAGAAAATCTTACAAAGCCGCTATGAACTGCAATATGTGCTTTATAGCCTGGCCCTGCATAAGCTTTTAAAAGCCCGCTTAAAAGACGCATATAGCTATCAGCAGCATGTCGGCGGCGTGGTGTATCTGTTTTTGCGTGGCCAGCAAGCCAGTAGCCGTGGCGCCTTTATTGACCGGGTACCGGAGTCGTTGATCCTAAGTTTAGAGCAATACTTTATGCAACAAGAGCCACAATCTGCTGTGGAGGTCACCAATGCTGATTAGTGCAGTGCTACCTGAGGTGTTACAACGGCTACAGGATCGTCAGGCGATGTTGGCGCTACTGGCCGCCTATCAGCGCCAGCAGCTGTTGAGTCAGCTTGACCTGGCCTTTGCCCGCTTTCTGGCGCAGAACGCACCCACAGTACAACCCCTGAGTTTGTTGCTTGCTGCCTTTCTGTCACGACAGGTTGGCCGCGGCCATGTCTGTTTACCACTGGCGGATTTACTGGCCGATGCGCCACAGCTACTTAATTACCAGAGTGCGCAGTTAAGCCCTGAGGCGTTAAGCCAGCAAGATGGCAGTCTGTTACCGGATCCGTCGCAGCTGCTGGCGTCATTCAGTCTGGAAGAGCTGGAGGCCTGCCTGGCACAGTGTGATACGGTGCTTACCGTAACACCGGCCAACGCTGAATCGATTGCCAGCGCAGCGCCGGGACGGCCGCTGGTATTAGATCAACAGATACTCTATTTCGCCCGCTACTGGTCAGCAGAGCAACAGATCGCCGCCGATTTGCGCGCTTTAATGCAAGCGGTAACCCTGCCGGTAGAGCCGGTGCAGCTAAAACGTTATCTGGATCAGCTGTTTGGCGCTGAGTCGGTAGCAGCCAGCGCTGACGATGCCTTCGCTCAGATCAATTGGCAAAAGCTGGCCTGTGCCAATAGCCTGCGTAGCCGTTTTAGTGTGATCACCGGCGGGCCGGGCACCGGTAAAACCTATACCCTGGTGCGCTTACTGGCGCTGTTACAGCGTTTGTCGGCCACGCCACTGACTATCAAGCTGGCAGCACCCACCGGTAAAGCCGCGGCGCGGATGAAAGAGGCGATTACCCAGGCGATGCAAAGCTTACAAGCGCTGGCAGAGGACTGGCAGAGCGCGGTTGCCGCAATCCGCGCCGACAGCGCGACCCTGCATAAATTATTGGGGGTACAAGCCGGCAGCCGGCAATTTAAGCATCAGCGCAGTAAACCGCTGGCGCTTGATGTGTTGATTGTTGATGAAGCCAGTATGATTGATATTGAGCTGATGCAGGCGCTGCTAGCGGCACTGCCGGCGGATGGCCGCCTGATTTTATTAGGTGATAAGGATCAGTTGGCCTCAGTGGAAGCTGGCGCTATTTTAGGACAGCTTTGTCAGGATGCCGAGCAGGGTGGCTATAGTGCAGAAACTATGGCTTATCTGCAGCAATTCAGTGCCGCACCTATACCGGCGCAGTTGGCCACCAGCACGCCGCGGCAGCGGCTGCAACAGGTGGTGATGTTGCGGGTTAGCCGGCGTTTTGATCAGCACAGTGGTATAGGTGCTCTGGCCCGCGCGGTCAATCAGGGTGAGCAGGCGCAGGTCTATTATTTGTTATCAGGTCAGGCGGGCTATCAGGATCTGCAGTTATTAGCCGGGGAGCCGGAGCAAGATCCGCTGCAACAGTTAGCGGCCTTGTGCCGCCGTGGCTTTGCCGCCTACTGGCAGCAGCTAGCGGCTAAACCTGCAGCGGATGCCGAGGCGGGCGCTATTGAGCAGTGGGCGCGGGCGGTGCTTAACAGCTATCAGCAATTTCAGTTATTAACGGCCGTGCGTGAAGGTCCTTTTGGCGTTGCCGGTTTAAATCTGCTGGTTCAACAGGCCTTGCCACAACTGCCGGCCAGTCGCAATTTGCAGCAGGATAGCTGGTATGAGGGGCGGCCGGTGATGATCAGCAGTAATGACTATAATCTGAATTTGCGTAACGGTGACATCGGCATTGTCCTGGTTTCACCACAGGATCAGCAAAAACGTGTGGTCTTTATCGATGCTGATAACCAGTTAAGGTGGATCTTACCCAGCCGCCTGGGCGCTGTTGAAACCGTCTTTGCGATGACAGTGCATAAGTCGCAGGGCTCGGAGTTCCGCCATACGGTGCTGGTGTTGCCGGAGCGGGATAACCCGGTACTCTGCCGCGAGCTGCTGTATACCGGTATTACCCGGGCGGCAAAGCAACTGACCCTGGTGGTGCCAGACTATCAGGTGCTGAAACAGGCGGTGCAAAGACGCACCGTGCGGGCCGGGCGCTTGCCCCTAGATGAATAAAACCATTAGCAAAGGATACTACTATGGTGTTTCGGATCGGTATTTTAACAGCTTTACTGCTATTACTGAGCGGCTGTGCCCAACCGCTTCAACCAAAGCAGGCTGCCGCAGCTGCGGCGTCTGCTGCGCCTGCGATGTCTGCTACGCCCCTAATGTCTGATGCGCAGCGAGCGCAACAAGACGCGGCGGACCAGCACTATCAGCTGTTGCTCTCAGAGGTGCAGCAAGCACCAGAGCCAAGGCGACTGGCCAGTTTGCGGCAGGCCTATACCAAAACCTCAGCTTACCGGCCATACAGTATGGTGGAGCGGGCACTGTCCAGCCTGATGTTTGAAGCCATCGCCAAAAAAGACTGGCAGCAGTGTTTGAGTCATACTACCAAACTATTAGCGGAGCAGTTTATCAGCTTAAACGGCCATTATGGTGCTATGGTCTGTCAGTTTGAGTCGGGCAATACCGAGCAGGGCGAGTATCATCAGGAAGTGTTAGACGGTCTGATGGCCGCAATCTGGCAAAGTGGTGATGGTAAAACGCCGGAAACCGCATTTTTCTGTACCAGTACCACTGAGCTCTATACCTTTATCAATCTGCATGGTTTTAATGCTAAGGCTCAGGCGCTGGTGTGGCATCAGGAGCAACCCTTTGATTTGATGACTATCGTTAATCCACGCGATGAGCATGAGTTTAACTGGTATTTTAATATCAGTGCCCAGATGGCGCGTGGTATCGTTAAATAACATAGCTGAGTCAAATTGCTGAGTAATGGCCCTGATGCAAGAACGTAATCTGCGCAATTTCTATATCCCGGAAGAACAGTCGATCTATCTGCTGAACGCCAATGACGCGAAAAAGCTGAAAGATTGGGTAGCGCTCTGTATCAGCAAGTTGCAACAACTGGGATACCGGGATATCCATTTGCTCGGTAAGGGTGCTTATGGCTTTGCCTTTGCCGGCTTTGGCATTAACGACGAATGCTATGTGTTTAAGTTCTCGCGCATCAATCTGCCGCAGCATATTCAGGAACGGCTTGCCGATGAAGCCTATATGTTGTCGCAGGTGCAACATCCGGCGGTGCCGCGTTATATCACCTATCAGGTCGTGCGCAAGCAGGGCATTCTGATGATGGATCGGGCGCCGGGTATCGATTTAGAGCAATACAGCCTGCAGCACGGCCGCCTGCCGGTGCGTTTGCTGGTGGATTTGGCGGCGCAACTGGCTGAGTTGCTGCAATATTTACGTAGTATCGAAAAAGACGGCGCGCCGGCGCCGATAGTCCATGGCGATATTAAGCCGTCTAATCTGGTGTTTGAGGAGCAAAGCGGCCACCTGAGCCTGATTGACTGGGGCTCCTCGGTGTTTGCTCAGTTGGATCATGAGGGGCATTATCTGTCGAATAATGTGATGCAGCTGATGTCAGCTGATCTGCAACACTCCAATGCCCGGATGGGCGATGTCTATTTTATTGGCCCGGAACAGCGCAGCGGGCAGTTATCCAGCCCACGCTTTGACGAGCAGGGCGTCGCCAGTACCCTCTATGCGCTGGCCTCGGGGCAGGCCTGCCGCTTCGGCCGCAAAGCTATTCCGGCACGTAGTCTGGGTTTGCCGCTGGAGTTTGCCACCTTACTGGATAGTATGCTGGCCGATGATCTGACATTACGCCAGCAGGCCGGTGATTATTTTATTAAGCAGATGCCGCGCTTAAAGCAGTTGGTATTACCGGAACTGCCGCTGTTTGATGACAGCCCCGTATTGCCGGTTTGGGTGAGCCCACAGCGGCGTGAGCTGGATACCGTGGTGTACTCGTCGCGCAAATCCTTTTTACGCGAGCATAACGAAGAGCTGGATATCGCCTACGTCGATGATGTGCAGCTGGAACGCTATTACAAAAACTATCTGGAAGGGATGGGCGAAACCGAAAAAGCCTTTATCGCTGCCGTGAGCCGGCTCGGGCGCTATCCGGTAGTGGGCGGTTTAGCCATCCACTGGCAGGCCGGCGGCATCTATATCGACAGCAGTCTGAATTTATATGATCAGAGCCTGAGTCAGGCCTTCGCGCTGGCGGTCAATAACGTGGTGACGCTGGCCCGCGCTATTGGCAAGGTCGGGATCTTTAAAGCCTGTTTATTTAATGCCCGCAATACTATTCATATTAGCCGCGCATCGGAAGCGGAGCCCTTTGTGGCGCCGCCAGAGAGTCGTATTCCGTATCAGCTGGCGCCGGTACTCAGTGCTGAAGAGGCCAGTAAGCAGCACTCTTACTTTGAAGATGGTAAGGATCCGGATGAGCAATTGGTATTACCCGATGCCATTATGGACGATATCGCGCGGCTTAACCTGATCCGGCATACCGGTTGTATTATCTTTGAGGTCACGCCCTTGTATATGAAGATCCACAGCTACTACCGCCTGCTGGATCCGGCGGCTGAACCAGAATTTAACCGGCTACTGCAGAGTATTCTCAGTAAGGTGGGTTTAATCAGTGGTGACGGAGTTGGGGGCTTTATGAAGCTGCCATATAAAGACACCCGCAAGTTCAGTCACCAGAGTCAGGCACCACAGCTGTTGTATCCCGCCAATCCGCTGCAGTTTAACGCCGCGGGCGGCCCTTGCTGAAATAAGCAGCAATTAGCCGTGTTTAGTGTACTGACTGCGCCTGGACGTAAGCGCGACGCGCTAAAAAAGGTTTAAATTAGCGCTTAAAACAAGTAATGTACTGCTTTTGACCTTAACTTACTTTACGAACGAAGATGTCGAGCGAAAAACACGCACTCTATGCTGAATTGCTGCAGCAGGCTAAGGCTTTGCTGCAGGAAGAAACTGATCTGATTGCCAATATGGCCAATTTCAGTGCTTTACTATTTCAAAGCCTGCCCGATTTAAACTGGGCAGGCTTTTATATTATGCGCCAGGGTGAACTGGTACTGGGGCCTTTCCAGGGTAAGGTGGCGTGTGTGCGGATCCCGGTGGGCAAGGGCGTCTGTGGCACCTGTGTTGCAACAGGTGAAATCCAACGCGTTGCCGATGTGCATGAATTCCCGGGTCATATCGCCTGTGATGCTGCCAGTAACTCAGAGATCGTGTTACCGGTACGGCAAGGCGGCGAGATTATTGCGGTACTGGATATTGATAGTCCGTCACTGAACCGCTTTGACGACGTCGATCAGCAAGGCCTGGCTGCCTTGGTTGCTGCGTTTGAACAAGCCTTGGTTGCTGCCTGATGAAAGACTTGCTCTCGGTACAGGATTACCTGCTGCAGGTTGAAGAAGTCGGCGACTGGGACGGCGAAGAAGAGCTGGTTGCCGATAAGTTTAATGCCATAGTGCATAGTGTATGGGATGCCTTGCCTGACAGCCTGAGTATTACCCAAATCCAGCAATTGATGCCACAATTGTGGGAACAGCTGCGCGGCGATACGGTATTACTGGACGCTGACGAAGACGAACTGATTGATTGGGCGCTGTCCTATATCCAACAACAAATAGAAGAAGGCATGGCTGATGACGAGCCTGCTGCTGACGAAGAAGAGTGAATGCTGCATGACCATTGCAACCCCCGTAACGGCTGAAACCCCGGAACAAGCAACAACCCTGGAACAAGTAACAACCGAGCAACAAGCTGTTCCGACATCAGAAAAACCTGCTAATGTTAAAGATGTACTGGCATTTCTATGTCAGAGCTTTCCGAAATGCTTTATTAGCAGCGGACCTTTACAGCCATTAAAAGTCGGTATCTTTCAGGACTTGGCCGCCCGCTTAGGTGAGAACGCGACGGTGAGTAAAACCCAGCTGCGCCAAGCGCTGCGGGTTTACACGTCCAGTTGGCGTTACCTGGAGGCGACTAAAGAAGGCGTTAACCGGATTGATTTGGAAGGCCAACCGGCCGAGCTGATTGACGCCCAACAGGCAGAGCATGCGGCAAAATTATTGGCGGAAAGTAAACAAAAAGCCGCTGAGAAACGTAAGGTAAAACAGCAGGAGCAACGGGCACAGCAAACTGCTAAGCCTCAGGCTGACAGAGCAGCTGCGAAAGACAAAGTGGCAAGACCGGTACAAAAAACCGCGAACAAAAATCCAAAAGCAGCCTCTAATGCTGCACAGCGGTCAGCAAAACCAGCCCGTGCAGCAGAAAAGCCTGCAGTGGTACAGCCAGTAGTACAACTAACGGCCTTGGTTGCTGAACAGCTGAAAGTGGGCGCAGCGGTGCTGGTTAAACTTGGTTCAAGCCCAATGCCGGCGACGGTAACCGAAGTCAATTTGCCTGATGTGACAGTGCAGTTGAGTTCAGGCATGGTCATCAAAACCCGTCAGGATAGCCTGTATCAGGCCTGACGTAAAACGAGAGAGTTATGAAGAAATTTTCCCTGATAGCGGTTGGATTATTTTTAGCGTTAGGTGTAGCAGCGGAGTCGGTGAACCCACCGGATATCAATGCCTTGCCGGTGATCAGTCAGTCGCCGCAGCATGCCACGGCGAGTAAGCGTGTTGCAGCCACCTTTACCCGCGCTCACTATATTCCGGTACAGTTAAATGATGAGCTGTCAGGGCGAATTTTCGACCTCTATCTGAAAAACCTCGATTTTTTCCGCAATCATCTGCTGGCCAGTGATGTGGCGCAGTTTGAGCAATATCGCAATCAGTTTGACGATGCGATTAACCGCGGCAATCTGAGTTTCGCTTTTGATATGTTTAATCTGGCGCAGCGTCGCCGTTTTGAACGCTTTGACTTTGCCATTGCCCAATTGGCGCAGGAGCATGACTTTGAAGCCGATGACTATTATGTCTACGATCGTGAAGATGCGGCCTGGCCGGTTGATAACGCCGAGCTGGACGAGTTATGGCGGCAGAGAGTTAAGTTTGACCTGTTGAATCTGAAGCTGACTGGCAAAAAGCTGGATGAAGCGAAAGAGATCCTGGAAAAGCGTTACCGTAATACCCAAAAACGCTTAATGCAAACTAACAGCGAAGATGTGTTCCAGCTGGTGATGAATTCGTTCGGCCGGGCAGTGGAAGCGCACACCTCTTATCTGTCGCCGCGCAATGCAGAGCGCTTTCAGCAGGATATGAACCTGCAATTGGAAGGCATCGGTGCCGTACTGCGTGCTGAAGAAGACTATACCGTGATCCAGAGCCTGGTGCCCGGTGGTCCGGCAGACTTAACCCAGCGTCTAAAGCCGAAGGATCGGATTATTGGTGTGGCGCAGGATAACAAAGACTTCGTGGACGTGGTGGGCTGGCGCCTGGACGATGTGGTGGATTTGATTAAAGGTCCCAAAGGCAGCCGGGTGCGGTTACAGGTGTTAGGTGGCAGCGATCTGAATAATCAAACACAGATTGTTGAGATTGTGCGCGACAAGATCCGACTGGAAGATCGGGCGGCAAAATTTGAAGTGTTGCAGCCAAAACTGGGCGAGTTACAAAGCAAGGTGGGTGTTATTACCATTCCGGGCTTCTACAATAACCTGTCTGAAGATGTGAAAAAGCTGCTGGCCGAAGCCAATGAGCAAAAAGTCGAGGCGCTGATTGTTGATTTGCGTGGTAACGGCGGCGGTTCACTGCAGGAAGCGACACTGCTGACCGGCCTCTTTATTGAGCGTGGCCCGGTGGTGCAAATCCGTTACGGTGATGGCAAAATTGACTTAAATGGCGATCGCGATGGCATTTCTTACTATGATGGTCCGCTAACGGTACTTGTTGACCGTTACAGTGCTTCAGCCTCGGAGATCTTTGCCGCAGCGATGCAGGACTACGGTCGGGCCCTGGTGATTGGTGAGCAAACCTTTGGTAAGGGTACAGTGCAGCAGCACCGTGGTATTGGCCGCATCTACGATATGTTTGAGCAGCCGTTGGGTAGCGTGCAGTACACGATGGCAAAATTCTACCGTATTAATGGCGGCAGTACCCAGCACAAAGGCGTGATCCCCGATATCAGCTTCCCATCGGCGATTGACCCTGCAGATTGGGGCGAGAGCAAAGAAGATTATGCTTTACCCTGGGATGCGATAGCCCCGGCACAGTACAGTGCGCAGCAGGATATTCAGCAGTTGGTGCCAGCACTGGTGAAGAAACATCAGCGGCGCATCGCCAATGAAGTGGAGTTTAGTTATCTGCTGGCGGATATTGCTGAGTATCAGCAACAGAAAGATGAAAAACGCATTTCGCTGAACAAAGCGGAGCGGATTGCCAAACGCGAAGCCGACGAAGCGAGAGCACTGCAGCGCACTAATGAGCGTCTGAAGCGCCTGGCCCTGCCTACCGTGAAATCGGTAGATGATGCACCAGAAGTGCTTTCCAAGCTGGATCCGCTGCTGGAAGAGGCCGCTTATATTACGTCTGACTGGTTGCAGTTAAACCGGCTGGCGAAGAAATAGCCAAAGCAAGAAAAGGCGGTTTTTACCGCCTTTTCTCAATAATAATACGTATTACAACAACATAATAATTATAAAGGTTAACTATGTCGGGAACTCGTCAATCCGTGCACGGCCTCTGGTCGAGCCGTCTGGCTTTTATTCTTGCAGCCACCGGAGCTGCAGTCGGTTTAGGTAATATCTGGAAATTCCCCTACATTATGGGACAAAACGGCGGCGGTGCCTTCGTATTGGTCTACCTGTTATGTATTTTTCTAATCGGTATTCCGGTGATGATGTCGGAAGTGCTGATTGGCCGGCGTGGCCGGCAAAGCCCCGGTTTATCGGTGAAAACCCTGGCACTGGAAGCCAATGCTAGTACCCGCTGGCAACTCGCCGGTTGGAGTGGCCTGGCGGCCAGCTACCTGATCCTGTCGTTCTATGCGGTGATCGCCGGTTGGGCGCTGTACTATGTGTACAAAACGGCCGTCGGCACCTTTGTTGATATGCCAGCCGCCGAAGTCGGCGCTGAATTTGGCCAGTTTATCAGTAATCCTTATTTATTAATGGGATTCTCCGCCGTCGTACTGGCACTGACGATCTATGTGGTTGGCCGCGGTGTGCATAAGGGGCTGGAAAAAGCCGTTAATTATCTGATGCCAGCGTTGTTTGTGTTGTTGTTATTGATGGCAATCTACTCTGCTTTAAACGGCGCCTTTGCCGAAGCGCTGGAGTTTATGTTTAAGCCTGACTTCTCCAAGCTGACTATGAATGGGGTACTGCTGGCGCTTGGGCATGCCTTTTTTAGTTTAAGCCTGGCCTCAGGTGCAATGATTATTTATGGTGCTTACCTACCGTCTAATGTGTCTATCGGCAAAACCACGCTATTAATCGCGCTCTGTGATACCGCTGTGGCTTTACTGGCCGGCTTAGCGATTTTTCCGCTGGTATTCGGTTATGGTTTAACCCCGGCCGAGGGCCCGGGCCTGATTTTTGTTACCTTACCGATTGCCTTCGGTGCTATGCCCTTTGGTACCTTATTTGGTACGCTGTTTTTTGTGATGTTAGTCTTTGCGGCCTTCACTTCCGCCATAGCAATGATCGAGTCGACCGTTGCCTGGCTGGTTGAAACGAAAGGCTTAAAGCGTTACCAGGCAACATTAGGTACTGGTATCTCTTTATGGTTGCTCGGGTTGGCAACGGTGTTCTCATTCTCTGGTGCTGCCTGGGCGACGCTGGACTGGACTCTGCTCGGCAAACCTATTGCCAGTTTATTTGAACTGAAAGATTATCTGACTTCGGCAATTATGTTGCCAATTGGTGGGCTCTTTATCGCGATCTTTACCGGTTGGGTGATGTCGGAGCGGGCCAGCCGTGAAGAGTTGGCGACCAGCAAGCTGGCGTATCAGTGCTGGCGCTTTGCTATCCGTTGGATCACGCCGGTTGCGGTGATTATTGTGTTTTTAAATCTGATTGGGGTGCTGGATGTCTTCCGTGCCTTTAGCGGCAACTAACGGAGAAACAGCAAATGGATAACTCAAAACAAAAAGCGCCGAGTTTGCTTGACGCCTTGCTGCCGATGGTAGTGCTGATTGCCTTATTGGCAGCGTCAGTGCTTCTGTTTAAAGATGACTCGTCCTATGGGCCGAACCAGATTGCGCTCTTTATTGCGGCTGCGGTCGCTGTGGTGATTGGCCTGAAAAATGGCCATAGCTGGCAGTCGATTGAACAGGCCATGGTAAAAGGGATTTCGCTATCGCTGGCAGCGGTATTAATTCTGCTGGCGGTGGGCGCACTAATTGGCACCTGGCTGTTGTCGGGTACAGTTCCAACGCTTATTTATTTTGGTATGCAACTACTCAGCCCGAGCTGGTTCTATGCCGCCAGCTGTATCCTGTGTGGCGTTGTAGCGATGAGTATCGGCAGTAGCTGGACCACCGCCGCGACTATAGGTGTGGCGTTGATTGGTGTCGCGACCGGCCTGGGTTTATCGCCTGCTATTACCGCCGGTGCCATTGTCTCAGGTGCTTATTTTGGCGATAAGATTTCGCCACTGAGTGAAACCACTAACCTGGCGCCGGCTGTCGCGGGTGCCGATCTGTTCCAGCATATCCGGCATATGCTGTGGACCACTATTCCCAGCATTGTACTGGCGTTGCTTGGCTTTGTGCTGATCGGTTTTAACAGTACCGTCAGTGCCGACCTGGCGCACATTGAGCAAATCAGTGCAGTGTTGCAGAGTCAGTTTAATATCAGTCTGTGGACATTGGTCCCGCTGGCGGTACTGCTGCTGATGGCGATGCGTAAGATCCCGGCTTTTCCGACGGTCTTTATCGGCGCTTTACTCGGTGGTGTCTGGGCGCTATTTTTCCAGCAAGAGCTGATTAGCCGCTTAGCGGATGAGCAATTACCGGCACTGGTGGCGGTATTTAAACTGGTATGGCAGACACTGTTTGCTGGTTTTAGTATCAGTACCGGCAATGACGATATGGACAGTTTGCTAAGTGGTGGCGGTATGGCCAGCATGCTGAATACGATTTGGTTAATTTTCTCGGCGATGATGTTTGGCGCTGTGGTTGAGCATATTGGTTTATTGCGTAAGTTTGTTGAGTCGATTTTGGCCTTCGCCCGCAGTACAGGTTCGTTAATTACCAGCACTATGGCAACTTCGCTGGCGACCAATATCTTAACCGCTGATCAGTATATGTCGATCGTGATGCCGGGTCGGATGTATAAAGAAGAGTATGAGCGCCGAGGCTTGGCGCCGGTTAATCTGTCGCGGGCACTGGAGGATGGCGGTACCATTACCAGCCCTTTAATCCCGTGGAATACCTGTGGTGCTTACATGCACGGCGTACTGAACGTTAATCCACTGGATTACCTGTTCTATGCCTTCTTTAACCTGATTAACCCGGTACTGGCAGTGATCTATGCCTATCTGGGTATTAAGATCTTACGCCTAACGCCGCCGGAGTCGGTTGCCCCCATCTTAGCCGGTAAAAATAGCTAGCAAAAAAGCCTGAAGTGATTCAGGCTTTTTAACATCAGACAGCAGTAGAAGTAGGAATATATCGTATGAGCGATCTTCGTCAGCCAAAACGTTTAGCGGACTATCAGATCCCGGCCTTTGTGATTGAGCAAACCAGGTTGCGGATTGAGCTGCATCCGACCGCAACCCGGGTGCAGTCTGAGTTAGTATTCCGACGCCAGAGTGCAGGACCTTTGTGGTTAGATGGTCAGGCCTTAACCTTAATCAGTATCCAGCTGAATGGGCAGCCATTGCAGCAGACAGAGTATCAGCTGAATGACAAAGGACTAATGATCACCGATCCGGGGGCAAGCGGTAGCCTGCAACTGGTTACTGAAATAAATCCTGAGCAGAATACTGCGCTGGAAGGCTTATATCTGGCAGAAGGGGTATATTGCACACAATGTGAAGCGGAAGGCTTTCGGCGGATCACCTATTACCCGGACCGACCCGATGTACTGTCAGTATTTACCACTACGCTGGTCGCTGATACGGCGCAGCTGCCGTTTTTACTGTCGAACGGTAACAAGGTTGCAACCGAGCTACTGGCCGATGGCCGTACAGCGGTTACCTGGCATGATCCCTTTCCCAAACCCAGTTATTTGTTTGCGCTGGTTGCCGGCGATTTTGACCGGTTGGCTGATCGTTTTACCACTGCCGGTGGCCGTGAGGTAGAGCTGGAGTTTTTTGTCGAGAAAGGTAAGGGCAGTCGTGCCGGTTTTGCGCTGTCGTCACTGAAGCGGGCGATGCGTTGGGATGAGCAGCGTTTTGGTCTGGAATATGATCTTGATCGCTATATGGTCGTCGCCGTTGATTTTTTTAATATGGGGGCGATGGAAAATAAAGGGCTGAATATTTTCAATAGCAAGTACGTACTGGCAGACGATGTTACCGCCACCGATCGTGATTACTTTAATATCGAATCTATTATCGGCCATGAATATTTTCATAACTGGACGGGCAACCGTGTCACCTGCCGCGACTGGTTTCAGCTGAGTTTAAAAGAGGGCTTAACAGTATTTCGCGATCAGGAGTTTAGCGCCGATATGGCCTCTGCCACCCTGACCCGGATTGATGCGGTAAAGCTGATCCGTACTGCCCAATTTGCCGAAGATGCCAGCCCGATGGCGCATCCGATCCGCCCGCCGCAAGTGCTGGAAATGAATAATTTCTACACGGTCACAGTGTATGATAAGGGCGCCGAGGTGATCCGGATGTTGCAAACCTTGCTCGGACGTGACGGCTTTACTGCAGGTCATAGTCTGTATTTACAGCGCCATGATGGGCAGGCGGTAACCTGTGATGATTTTGTGCAGGCCATGCAGGATGCCACCGGTCAGGATCTAACGCAGTTCCGCCGTTGGTATAGTCAGTCCGGTACGCCGGAGTTAACCGTTGCCAGCCATTATGATCCGGACAAGCAGCAACTCAGACTGCAGCTGCGTCAACACACCGCTGCAACAGCTGATCAAATGTCCAAATTGCCGTTGGTGATCCCGGTAAAAATTGAGATCCTGCAACCTGCAACGGGTCGCCGCCAGCAACAGCTGTTGGTGTTAAGTGCCGAGTCGGGGGAATTTCTGTTCAATGATATTGCTGATAGCCCCCTGATAGTCTGGCTGGAGGATTTCTCCGCGCCGGTTAAGTTGCATTGCCAGTACAGTGCCGGGCAGTGGCTGAGCATTGCCGAGCTGGCCAGCAATGATTTTGCACGCTGGGATGCGATGCAGCAATACTGGAGTCAGTTGTTACAGCAGGCTATCGCTGCGGCTGAGCTACCAACGTTAAGTCCGGCTTTGCTTGCGCTGTATCGCCGTTGGTTGCAACAGCCGCTGGCTGATCTGGCGTTAACGGCGGAGCTGTTACAGCTGCCGGATTTTGATAGTCTGGCTGAGCAGTATCAGCAGATCCCGGTCGAGGCGTTGGTGCAGGCGCTGGATAGCCTGCAGCAGCAACTGGCCACGGCCTTGTATGAAGATTGGTTGGCCTGTTACCAGCGTTTAACCCTAACACCTTATGTTTATGAACAAACGCAAGTTGGCTGCCGGGCGCTACGGAATCTATGTTTAAGCTATCTGGTGCACGGTGCAGCGGGTGCCGCTTTAATGCAGCAACAATACCACAGTGCTGACAATATGACCGATCGTCTGGCGGCTTTGCGTTGTGGCCAGTTAGCAGGAGTAGCCGAAACAGCCGCCTTGCTAAAGGATTTCGCGGCGCGCTTTGCTGACGATGTACAGGTATTGGACAAGTACTTTAATCTGGTCGTCAGCTCGCCCAAAGCGCAAGTTTTTGCTGCCATGGTGCAGTTAACCGAGCATCCGGCCTTTAGCTGGAAGAATCCAAACCGGGTCAGGGCGGTGTATGGCGCATTTTCACAGCGTAATCCGGCGCAATTTCATCGGGCTGATGGTGAGGGTTACCGTCTGCTGGCCGATGTCGTAGGCCGGCTGGATCAGGTTAATCCGCAGCTGGCGGCACGCTTAATTACGCCGCTGTTATCCTGGCAGCGCTATGATCAGCAGCGGCAGCAGATTTTAATCGCCTTACTACAGCAATTGGCTAAGCGTAGTGATCTATCCGATGACCTGTATGAGAAGGTTAGTAGAAGCCTGGTATGAGTCGCAGCTATTTGTTTGGGGCATTTTTGTCAGTTGAAAAATGTCAGCGTTATTACCAAGGGCAATCGCGCTACGTGCTGGTTACCGCGGACAGTGGCGAGCGGATCCAGCTCGCTTTCCGGCATTTCCAACCCTTTATCAGCGCCATTGGCATCCGTGGCCGTTTCCGGTTAACGGTAACGGACAATGGAGAATTTTTGCAACTGGAAAAAATTAATTAGAGTTTATACTTTAAACAAGAGATTAAAACATTAACTTGCATTATTAGCTGGTTTGACCTTTAATTTCATTAGCTTAGCTTTAGGTGTAGCTGGTCCGGCCTGCAAGGTTAAACTGTAAACCGTCGATGCCAGCGCCTAATACCGCAATACGGTTAAAAATTGAATAAAAATCAACAGATTTACATTTAGGCAAGCCTTGCTAACGCCGGTAAATGATGTAATTATTTTAATGAAAGGAACTGGTTTGAGCTCTGCTCAGCTACCAGCACAATAAATAAAAAAGCACATAACACTACCTGTCGGGACAGGGGGGGAGACAACAACATGAAGAAAAGGCCAATCCGCTTTGCAAAAAGTCCGTTGGCAGCCGGTATTGCCACCGCGCTGTTCGCGCTGTCTTATGCACCGGCTCAGGCAGCCACTTTTAATTTCGGTGATGTAGAAGTGGTGTTTGACTCGACCTTCTCATACGGTGCCAGTTGGCGCACTGAGGAGCGTAATTGGGACACTATTGCCAAAGTCAATCATCCACGCTTTAACTGGACCGGTTACAACGCTGCGACTAACGTTATCTATACTCCCTCCGAAATTTGGCTCAGACCGGGCGCCTATTCCAGCAACGGCGACGCCGGCAACCTGAATTTCGACCGTGGTGATATGTTCAGTAGTATGTTTAAAGGCTTGCACGAGTTGTCGATTAAGAAAGATAACATCGGTTTCTTTAGCCGTTTTATGTACTTCTATGACACAGCAATGAACAGAGGCAGCTTTGCCTATACTAATCCGCTCAGTGGTAACAAGGTTGATCCTTGTGACGATAAACGCTCGCGCGAACTCGCCTGTAAAGATATACGTTTACTTGATGCCTTTGTTTACGGCAACTTCTCCTTTAACGATGGTATGAATCCGGTCACTATCCGGGTGGGTAATCAGGTATTGAGCTGGGGTGAAAGCACCTTTATCCCGCACGGTATCAATATTACGCCGGTCGACGTCGGGATCCTGCGCGCACCGGGTGCGGATTTAAAAGAAGCCTTTATTCCTACCGGTATGGTAACGCTGGCTGTCGGTCTGACCGATCAACTGTCAGCAGAGTTGTTCTATCAGTACAGCTGGCAGGAAAGCTATCTGCCACCTCCGGGCACTTACTTCTCAACTAACGACTTTGCTGGCCGCGGTGGTTATGCCCAGAATATTCAGTTAGGTTTCTCCGGTAACCCGGATATTGACCTGGCGTTCATACTGCAAAATCTGAATGGTTTAGGTGCTGCGGTAGCGGCCGGTCAGATTTCTGCTGCCCAGGCATCACAAATTTATCTGGCGTATCCTACCAAGGTTGCACTGCGGCCTTTTGGTGATGCCGGTGAAATTAAGCCCGATGATGGCGGTCAGTACGGTATTAAACTGGAATATTTCGCGCCTAACTTAGGCGATACCGAGTTTGCGCTGTATTACATGAATTATCACAGCCGGGTGCCGGTGATCTCAGGTATTGCCTCAGATTTCCGCCAGCAGGCGATTCAGGCCGACCTGGGTTATCTGGTACAAAACGCCGGTAATCTGAACAAAGACAATGTACAGAACCTGCGGGCCTTCTCTAAAGGCTTACTGGAATATCCGGAAGATATCAAACTTTACGGCTTTAGCTTTAACACCAACTGGGGTACGACCTCGGTCGCCGGTGAAATCGCTTACCGTAAAGATGAACCGCTACAGATCGACGACGTGGAAATTCTGTATGCCGGTATGCCAGAGCAGCTAGGTAATGCCGGTATTCGTCCGGATCTGGTCGGTATCTCGCAACTTGGTCGTTTTATTGGTACCAAAGCGACACCGGGAGATTATGCCCAAGGCTATATCTTACGTGATACCGTGCAAGCACAAACAACCATTACTCATCTGTTTGGCCCGACGCTGGGTGCAGATAACTTCACAATGTTAGCGGAAGTGGGTGGCGTGCGGATTAACAATATGCCAGCGCAGGACGTGCTGCGGCTAAATGGTCCTAATACTGACCGTAGCGGCGCGCCATTAATTGGTGCTAATGGTCCGTCACAAGGTTTACACACTGGTTTATCGAATGGCCCTGAAACTAACCCGTTTCCAACGGCATCGGCCTGGGGTTACCGGGTGTTAGCCAAGGCGGATTACAACAACGTTTTTGCCGGGGTGAACTTATCACAGCGTCTGGTGTTCTCACATGATGTGAACGGTATCACACCTGATCCGTTGTTTATGTTTGTCAAAGATCGTAAGTCCGCTTCTTATGCGGTGTCTTTCGACTACCTGAACAAATGGTCTGGCGAATTAAGTTATAACTGGTTCTGGGGCGGCGTGGGCACTACCAATAACACCGCTGACCGTGACTTTATTTCTTTCAATATCAAGTACTCTATTTAAGGGACGAGCGCGAATTATGAAAAAACTCACCCTATTAGCATCAGCTGTTGCGCTGGTGTTCAGTTGTAATGCTCTGGCAAAGTTACCGGCAGATCAGGTGGCGCGTCTGGGGCAGGACTTAACGCCGGTTGGCGCTGAGAAAGCAGGTAATGCTGCCGGTACCATTCCAGAGTGGACTGGCGGTATTCTGGCAGCACCAGCGGGTTATAAGCCAGGTGATCATCATCCTAATCCGTTTGCGGATGATAAAATCCTGTTTACTATTACCAAAGCCAACCTGGAGCAATACCGGCAATTCCTGAGCCCGGGGCAGATTGCGTTGTTTGATCTGTATCCTGATACGTTCAAAATGAATATCTACCCAACTCGTCGTAGTGCTTCATTTCCACAATATTTTTATGATGCTACTAAGAAGATTGCCGCTAACGCCGAATTAGTTGAGGGTGGTAATGGTCTGCGTAATGCTGCCATTGGTATTCCGTTCCCGATCCCAAGCAATGGCCTGGAAGCGATTTGGAACCATATCGTCCGTTACCGTGGTGTTGCGGCCAGCCGTAATGGTGGCCAGGCTGCACCAACTGCGCAGGGCGCTTATACCATTATCGGCTTTGACGAGCAGATTATGTTTAAGTATTCCCACCCGGATGCGACCCCGGAAGTACTGCAGTCTGAAAATATTCTGTTCCGCTTTAAGCAAAGCGTCACCACGCCAGCCCGTCTGGCCGGTACTGCTTTATTAGTACACGAAACCATGGACCAGGTGGCAACGCCGCGTCAGGCCTGGACCTATAACACCGGTCAGCGTCGGGTGCGTCGCGCGCCAAACGTGGCCTACGATGCGCCAGGTACGGCATCGGATGGTCTGCGTACTACCGATGATTTTGATATGTTTAACGGCTCGCCTGACCGTTACAACTGGGAGTTAAAAGGTAAGCGCGAAATGTATATCGCTTACAATGACTACAAGTTGCACAGCAATAATCTGAAGTACTCAGATATTCTGATGCCTGGTCATATTAATCCTGAACATGTTCGTTATGAGAAACACCGGGTCTGGGTAGTGGAAGCGACCTTGAAAGAGGGTACCCGACACGTTTATGGCAAACGGGTGTTCTTTATCGATGAGGATAGCTGGCAGATCCATGTTGCCGATCTGTACGACAACCGTGGTGATCTGTACCGCGTTGCCGTGGCGCACGGTTTAAACTACTACGAAGTACCAACGCACTGGAGTACGCTGGAAGTTTATCATGACCTGAACTCGCGCCGTTATATCGCGATTGGTCTGGATAACGAAGATAAGATGTATGACTTCTCTGTCACCTTATCTGATAACGACTTCACACCAGCATCGCTGCGTCGTGAGGGTACCCGCTAAACCGGGTGCCGGAAAAAGGCTGGCTCGAGCCAGCCTTTTTTTTAACTGCAGGCATCAGCCTGCGCTTGATAATCAGAGCGTGTAACTAAGCTATGCATAAGTATTTTCTGGCCGGCTGTATGTCGGTGTTGTCCCTGACCCATCTGGCCATTGCCGTTGCCGAAACTGACGATGAAATTGCCGATGCCGCACCCAAGGCGGCCTTTATGGTACCACTGGCCGAACGCAGTTTATTGACGGATGTGGTCGCGATCCCAACGGCTGGTTTTGCTGCGGTCGGAGAACGCGGTCATATATTGTTAAGTGCTGATGGTCGGCAGTGGCAGCAGGCGCAGGTACCGGTGCAGGCACTGCTGACCTCCGTTTATTTTGTCGATGCGGATTATGGTTGGGCCGTTGGGCACGATGCCACTATTCTGCACACTCAGGATGGCGGCAAGAGCTGGCAGATCCAGCAATTTCTGCCACAACTCGACAAGCCGTTAATGGATGTCTATTTCTTTGACCGCCAGCGTGGCATGGCCATTGGTGCTTACGGCATGTTCTATACCACTCAGGATGGCGGTGACAGCTGGCACAAGGCCTTTTATCTGGCACTGGCTTCGGAAGAAGATCAGGAGTTTCTGGCTGAGTTAGCAGAGACTGATCCGGAAGGCTATTTGTTGGAGCGCGAGTCGGTACTGCCGCACTTTAACCGCTTAATGGTGCAAGGCGATGAAATCCTGATGGTGGGCGAGGCGGGCTTTGTTGCTGTCAGTCAGGATGGCGGAGAAAATTGGCAACGGCTGGAAAACTTTTATAACGGCTCTTTGTTTGATGTGCATCGCACCAAGCAGGGTTCGTTACTGGTAGCGGGGCTACGCGGTAATGTGTTTCGCAGCACAGATGACGGCGAAAGCTGGCAAGATATCAGCTTACCGCAATCGGCAACCCTTAATAGCATCTTTGAAGATGAACAGGGACAACTTTTCCTGACCGGGAATGCCGGCACCCTGTTACTCAGTAGCGATGATGGGCAAACATTTCGCGATCTGTCGCAAACTGACGGTCGGGCAATTTTAAATGGTCTGCCACTGGCAGGACAGTTGGTGCTGGTGACGGAAACTGGTGTGAGATTAACCTCGATAAGTAAGTCTGAATAATATGAGTATAAATTGGCTGGTTAATAAGTTCGAATATAGCCTGTTTCGACATCGCCTGGCGGTGCTGGTGCTGTTTGCGCTGGCCACGCTGTTTTTATTATGGCGGGCCACCGACATCAAGCTCGACGCGGCCTTTAGTAAGAATATTCCGCTCAAGCATGAATATATGCAAACCTACCTCAAGCATGAGCAGGATTTTGGTGGCGCCAATAACATCTTGATCGCCATGTGTGATGCCAGTGGCGATATTTTCAATGCTAACTTCTTTGATAACTTCCGCCGTGCTCACGATGATGTGGTGTATACGCCGGGGGTGGAACGGGTACTGGTTAAATCGCTGTTTAGCCCCAGTACACGCTTTATTGAAGTGGTAGAAGACGGCTTTGCCGGTGGCCCGGTGATCCCGGCTGATTTTACCGCCGATGCGGAAGGTTTGGCCCGGGTTAAAGAAAACGCCGAGAAAGCGGGCATTGTCGGTCGCATGGTCGCAGATGATTATAGCTGTGCGATGATCACCGCCTCCTTGCTGGAGATCGATCCGGAAACCAACCTACCACTTAATACCATCGCCTTTGCCGGCAAGCTGGAAAATGACATCCGCGGTAAATATCAGAGTGAGCAGATCAGCGTCCATATTATCGGTTTTGCCAAGATGGTGGGCGATGTCGCTGAAGGCGCCAAGGGCGTAGTGGCGTTCTTTGGTATCGCCATAGTGATTACGACTATTATGGTGTTCCTGTTCTCGCGCTCGGTGATGTTAACGGTACTACCGATAGCCTGTTCCTTGATTGCGGTGGTCTGGCAGATGGGGCTGTTAACCGTGCTAGGCTTTGGGATCGACCCGATGTCGATTCTGGTGCCATTCCTGGTATTTGCCATCGGCGTCAGCCATGGCGTGCAGATGATCAACTCCACCGGGAAAAGGGTTGCCGCCGGCATGAATGCCAAGGCCGCCGCACAAGCCAGTTTCCGTAAGTTACTGGTACCGGGCGGCGTGGCCTTGTTATCAGATACGGTCGGTTTCCTGACGCTGCTGATTATCGAAATCGGCGTGATCCGCGAACTGGCGATTACTGCCAGTCTGGGTGTGGCGGTGATTATCCTGACTAACCTGATCCTGTTGCCGGTGTTAATGTCTTTTGTGCGCTTTAGCAAGAGCTATCAGCAGCGGGTGTCAGAGCCAAGCCCGGCTACCGAGAAAGTCTGGTATGCGTTATCGGCCTTTGCGACCCGTCGTTACGCCGCGGTGATCCTGGTATGTACAGCCGCGCTGTTCGCTTACGGTTATTGGCAGAGCCAGCAACTGAAAATTGGCGATCTGCATGCCGGCGCACCGGCGCTACATGAAGATTCGCGCTATAACCAAGATACGTTTTTGATCACCGACCGTTTTGCGATCTCGGTAGACTATATCAATGTGATGGTTGAAAGTATCCCAAGTGCCTGTACCAGCCATGACATTATGGACCGGATCGATCAGTTCCAGTGGTTAATGGAGAATGTGCCCGGCGTACAGTCAGCGGTGTCTTTGTCCTCGGTATCGAAAGTGATTAACGCCGCCTATAACGAAGGCAATCCGAAATGGCGGGTATTACCGCGCAATACCCAAAGCCTGGTACAAGCCTCGTCACGGGTTGAAACCAGTACCGGTTTGTTAAACGCCGATTGCTCGGTGATGCCGGTAATGATTTTCCTGGAAGATCACAAAGCTGAAACCATTGAGCGGGTTGTGCGCGCTGCCAAGCTACACGGTACTGAACTGGGTGATGCCGAGACCCGCTTTATGTTAGCCACCGGGCCTGCCGGTGTTATGGCCGCAACCAACGAGGCGGTGAGCGCCGCCCAGCAACCGATGATGTGGTACGTTTATCTTGCAGTGATCGTGCTTTGTTTGTTGAGCTTCCGCTCTGTGAAAGCGACCGCTGCCGTGATCATCCCACTGTATGTGGTGTCGGTATTGGCAACGGCACTGATGACCAAGCTACAAATCGGTTTAACCGTTTCGACCTTACCGGTTATTGCATTGGGTGTCGGTATCGGTGTTGACTATGGTATCTATATCCTGTCGACGATGAGCCAACAGCTGCGCGATGGTATGCCGCTGCGGCAGGCCTATTTTGAAGCGCTGAAAGAGCGCGGCAGCGCCGTACTCTTTACCGGTATTACACTGGCGATAGGTGTCAGCACCTGGGTATTCTCAGCGCTGAAGTTCCAGGTAGATATGGGGATCCTGTTGACCTTTATGTTTATTGTAAACATGTTAGGGGCGATAGTAGTACTACCGGCACTGGCTGCATTTTTCTGGCGCAAAAATAATTAAAAAATATTTTTGCAAATAATTATGCAATGAAAACCAAGAAAATGGCCGAAAGGCCATTTTCTATTTAGAGCCATTGAATAATCAGCCAGAACTGCCTGCAATTCAGTGGTATAACCAGCTTAAAAGCCACAAATATCGCTTCAAAAGCGCTACAATAGCTACTACACTGCGCAGCTTAAAACATCCCCGTTAATTTTGTGGATCCTGCAATGTCGCAGTGATTGATAAAAGGATGCAATAATGGCAAAGATAGACGGTCTACCCTCAGTACTACTACAAAATGTCAGCAAACTCATCAAACAAAAAGTAAAAGAGCAGGTCGAGCTGGTCGATAAATTTGCCCATACTTTGTATGGCAATATTTCCAGTGAAGATTTGGTAGGTCGTAACGACAGTGATCTGTACGGTGCGGCATTAAGTTTGTGGCAAACCTTTAACCAACATGCCGAACCTCAAGCGCGGATCCGGGTGTTCAATCCGGAAATTGCCCGTCATGGCTGGGAATCCAAACACACCATTGTTGAAATCGTGGTGCAGGATATGCCATTTCTGGTCGATTCGGTGCGGATGGCACTAAACCGGCACAATATTACTGCGCATTTACTGTTGCATTATCCGCTGCAAACCAAACGTGATAGCAAAAACGCCATCACTGAGTTCGCTAAGCTGGGTCGCTTAGCCGACGCCAGTACTCAGCAAACCGTATTCCATATTGAAATTGATCGTATGACCGATGCCGATGCAATAGCGGCGTTAAAAGCCGAACTGCTGTCGGTCATGGAAGATGTGTCGCTGGCGGTGCAGGATTGGCAGCCGGCGCGGCAAAAGCTGTTAGATGTGATCAAAGCCTTACCTAAACATGCCGGTAAGGCATCGGCAGCCGAGCTGGCCGAAACCACCGAGTTTTTAAACTGGCTGGTAAAAGATAATTTTACGCTGCTGGGTTACCGCTCTTATGAAATCAAGCCGGTAAAAGGTGATTACCAGATTGTCGGTGACCGTGATTCGGCGCTGGGTCTGATGCGCCGCTCTGAGCCGCGAGATCTGATGCTGTCAGAATTACCGGAGCGCGGTCGTCAGCAAGCGCTGTCCAGTGGCTTGTTGATCCTGACGAAAACCAATGCTAAATCGCGGGTCCATCGTCCGGCCTATATTGACTATATCGGTGTGAAGCGTTTTGACAAAAACGGTAAGGTGGTCGGTGAAGACCGCTTTATCGGCTTATATTCATCCAGTCTGTATAACAACAGCGCTGCCGATATTCCACTGCTGAAAAACAAGCTGCAACAGGTGATGGAGCAGTCTGAGTTTGCGGTGGGGACCCACGCCTATAAAGCCTTACTGAATATTCTGGAAACCTATCCCCGCGATGAGCTGATTCAGGCTAATGCTGACGAGTTGTTAGACGTAAGCCGTGGTGTGTTACAAATGCAGGAAAGGGATATGACACGGCTGTTTGTGCGTGAAGATACCTTTGGCCGCTTTGTCACGGCGATGGTGTATGTACCGCGTGAGCGCTACAACACCCAGTTGCGTAAAGACACCCAGGCCATCCTGGCGCAGGCCTTTGGCTCAACCGAGCCGGTTGAATTTACGACCTATTTTTCAGAATCTGTGTTGGCTCGCACCCATTATCTGGTGCGGATCAACGATAGCCAAGTCGAGTATAATGTGAAAGAAATCGAACGTAATCTGGTTGAAGCGGCCCGCACCTGGGAAGATAAACTGGAAACAGCTTTGATCGGTGTGTACGGCGAAGCCCGCGGCCGCGAGTTAAGCCGCAAGTATGTTAATGCCTTCCCGCGCGCCTATAAAGAAGACATGTTACCGAATGATGCGCTGGTCGACATCGGTAAACTGGAGTCTTTATCTGCCGAACATAAACTGGAAATGTTGTTCTACCGGCCACAGGAAGAGGGCAAGGACAGTAAAGCTGTGCGGCTGAATCTGTTCCATAAAGATCACCCAATTCATTTGTCTGATGTGTTGCCGATGCTGGAAAACTTCGGTTTACGGGTTATCGGTGAAACACCTTATGCTGTTAAGTGCCCGGACGGCTCGGTGAGCTGGATCCTGAACTTCGCAATGGAGTTAAACGGTGAAGTGCCTGCCGATTTCGCTGCTGCGTCGCAAAGCTTCCAGGACTCACTGACGAAAGTCTGGGCGGGCCAACTGGAAGATGACGGTTTTAACCGCCTGATCCTCGGTGCCGGTCTGAGCGGGCGTGAAGCCTCTATTCTGCGTGCGTACGCCAAATATAAGCGCCAGATTGGCAGCACCTTTAGTCAGAGCTATGTCGAGAGCACCTTTGCCCGTTATGCGACCCTGGCCGGTTTACTGGTACAGTTGTTTAATGCCAAGTTCTCACCCAGCGAAAAAACCAGCGCCAAACAGCTGGAGAAACTGGAAGAGCAAATCGCTGCTCAGCTGGAAAATGTGGCTAACCTCGATGACGACCGCATTATCCGGCGTTTTGTAGATATGATTAACGCTACCCTGCGTACTAACTTCTTCCAGCGTTATGACGATGGTGCTGAAAAACCTTATATTTCCTTTAAGATCAAACCTGATCTGATCCCGGAAATGCCGTTACCAATGCCGATGTTTGAAATCTTCGTCTACTCACCACGGGTTGAAGGTGTGCATCTGCGTTTCGGTAAGGTCGCCCGTGGCGGTTTACGCTGGTCTGATCGACGCGAAGATTTCCGTACCGAAGTGCTGGGCCTGGTAAAAGCACAGCAGGTGAAGAACACCGTAATAGTACCATCTGGTGCCAAGGGCGGTTTTGTTTGTAAGAAGTTGCCGGAAACCGGCGGTCGCGAAGCCTTTATCAATGAAGGTAAAGAGTGTTACCGCACCTTTATCCGTGGCTTGCTGGATATTACTGACAATATTAAACAGGGTCAGATCGTGCCGCCAAAAGATGTGGTGCGTTTAGATGAAGATGATCCTTACCTGGTTGTTGCGGCCGACAAAGGTACTGCGACCTTCTCGGATATTTCTAATGGTATCTCGGAAGATTACGGTTTCTGGTTGGGCGATGCCTTTGCCTCCGGCGGTTCGAACGGCTATGACCATAAGAAAATGGGCATCACGGCCCGTGGCGGCTGGGAAGCAGTAAAACGGCACTTCCGCGAAATTGGTATCGATTGCCAGACCACCGATTTCACCTGTGTTGCTATTGGTGATATGGCCGGTGACGTGTTCGGTAACGGCATGTTGCTGTCTAAGCATATTCGCTTACAGGCTGCCTTTAACCATATGCATATCTTTATTGACCCGAATCCGGATGCGGCCAGCTCCTTTAAAGAGCGTGAGCGTTTATTTAATCTGCCGACATCTACCTGGGATGATTATGATAAAGCACTGATTTCTGAAGGCGGTGGCGTGTTCGCCCGTAGCGCCAAGTCAATTAAGTTAAGCCCGCAAATGAAAGAGATGCTGGGCACGACCAAAACGAGCATGACGCCAAATGAGCTGATCCGGGAATGTTTGATGATGCCGGTCGACCTGATTTGGAACGGCGGTATCGGTACCTACGTCAAAGCCAGCAACGAAACCCATGCTGAAGTCGGTGACCGTGGTTCGGAAGCACTGCGGGTCAATGGTCGCGAGCTGCGCGCACGGATCTTCGGTGAAGGGGGCAACCTGGGTTGTACCCAACGTGGCCGGATTGAATATGCGGCCAACGGTGGTCGTATCAATACCGATTTCGTCGATAACGTGGGCGGTGTAACCTGTTCGGATAACGAAGTTAATATCAAGATCCTGTTAAACTCCCTGACGGCAGCCGGTGATTTAACGCTGAAACAGCGTAATAAATTACTAAATGATATGACGGATGATGTGGCTGCGATCGTGATCGGCGATTGTTACCGGCAAACCCAGAGTATCAGTCTGTCGTCGTTGTTAGGTTCTGAACAGATCAAGGAATATACCCGCTTTATCCATGCCCTGGAGAAAGACGGCAAATTAAACCGTGAGCTGGAATTCCTGCCATCAGATGACGACCTGGCCGATCGGATGGCCAAAGGCATGGGGTTAACCCGTCCTGAACTGGCGATCCTGACTGCCTACGGTAAGATGGTGTTAAAAGAGCGTTTAGTGACGCCGGAGATTTCGGATAATCCTTACTTCCAGCAGTTGTTAACCGGTGCCTTCCCGGCAGTATTACAACAGAAGTTTGGCAAGGAAATCAGTCAGCATCCGTTGAAAGCCGAGATCGTGGCCACCAAGCTTGCAAATATGCTAGTTAACGAAATGGGCCCGAACTTTGTGCAGCGTATGTTCGAAGAAACCGGTGCCAGCGTGGCGGAAGTGGCTATTTGTTATGCCATAGTGCGTGAACTGTTCGATGTGGCCAAGTACTGGCAGCAGCTGGAACAACTGGATAATAAAGTGTCGGCGGCACTGCAAAGCCGGGTCTTGTTCCAGTTACGTCGTACCATGCGCCGGGCTACCCGCTGGTTTGTGCGTCACCGCGACAAGGCGCTGGATATTAACCAGACCATCAAGTTCTTTAAACCGGCTTACGAGAGCATCAGTAACGATCTGGCAAACTACATGGCCGAGCGTGAGATGCAGGAGCTGACTGAGAAATGTAATGAGCTGACAGAGCAGGGGATCCCGGCGACGGTGGCACGTTATCTGACGCAGTTAAGCACCGTATTCTCGGTAATGGATATTGCACAGGTTGCCGATGCCCAGCAGACGCCACTACCGATGGTAGCGGAAATTTACTTCAAACTGGGTGATAAACTGGATCTGCATTGGTTCCTGGAGCAAATTACCCGCCAACCGGTGGCAAACCACTGGCAGGCGCTGGCACGGGCTTCGTACCGCGAGGAGCTGGATTGGCAACAACGTGGTTTAACCTCAGTGGTAGTGAAGAGCTGTGGCAGTGTCTGTAATGCCGATGACATTATCCAGAACTGGCTGGATCAGCATCAGCATCTGGTTGAACGCTGGCGGTTAATGTTGTCAGAGTTTAAGACTACGCAAAGCCATGAGTTTGCGAAGTTTTCAGTAGCAATGCGTGAACTGATGTTGTTAAGTCAGTCGGTCTGATGCTGTTAACTTTAGTCTGAAGTCATTACAATACCCCGCTTAGCCGGGGTATTTTTTATTGCAGGATTTGTTATGTTTTATCCAGTTGCCAGAAAAGTGTTGTTTAGTTGTGATGCCGAGCGCTCACATGATTTTGCCCTTGGCAGTTTAAAGCGGCTGGTAAATACGCCACTGTCAGCCTTGTGGCGGCAACAGTTGGTCGCCAAACCGAAAACGGTAGCCGGTATCCGCTTTGAAAATCCGGTTGGTCTGGCTGCAGGGCTGGATAAAAATGCCGACTGTATTACTGCCTTTGCCCAGATGGGTTTTGGTTTTCTGGAAGTGGGTACCGTGACGCCAAGGCCGCAGGAGGGCAACCCGAAACCACGGATGTTCCGCTTGCCGCAGGCTGAAGCCATTATTAACCGCATGGGTTTTAATAATAAAGGCGTCGATTATCTGGTTAACAATGTCAAACACAGCCAGTTTAAAGGCGTGCTAGGCATTAATATCGGCAAGAATAAGGACACGCCAAACGAACAGGGCAAAGACGACTATGTGCACTGTATGCGTAAGGTTTATCCCTATGCCAGCTATATTACGGTCAATATTTCATCGCCCAATACCCCCGGTCTGCGCGACCTGCAATTCGGTGAAGCGTTATTTGATTTATTACAAAGCGTTAAGAATGAACAGTTAGATTTGCAGGCACACTATGATAACTATGTGCCGGTCTTTGTAAAAATCGCGCCGGACATGGACAGCGTCGCGGTAGAGCAGGTGGCAGAGACCTTACTGCGCAGTAAAATGGACGGCGCCATTGCCACCAATACCACCCTGGATCGTAGCCTGGTAGCAGGATTAAAATATGCGGACGAAGCAGGTGGCTTAAGTGGTAAGCCAGTGCAACAGCGTAGCACAGCGGTATTAACCCAGCTGCGCCAGGCTGTCGGCAATGATTTTCCGATTATTGGTGTGGGCGGGATCCATGATGTCAGCTCTGCCCAACAAAAACTGGCGGCGGGCGCCGACTTGTTGCAGCTGTATACCGGTTTTATCTACGGCGGGCCGGCGCTGGTAAAATCAATCGTTGATGCGTTATAAAGATCCGTCGCTGATCAACATTTTTTAGACATAAATAATCTTTAACTTTTTGATCAGCGTGCTATATTAGTGCTAATTACTGCGTAGTCTGACCAGATTTAGGAGAGCGATGTTAACGCCGTCAGAGCAATGGACCTGGTATTATTGCCCACAGCAAGATCGGCTGCTACTGGATATTGATGACCAGTTGCAGTTTAGCTCTGAGCTGTCTGCTGCCAACCTGAATGACAAACCCGTCCGCCAGCCATTTTCACTGGCGGAAGCGGAAGCTTTCTGGCGTTTTCATGAAGCGCTGCAGCCAGTCATTGCTGATGACGCTCTGCGCTTTGAACTCTGTTTACATGCCCTTGCTAATCGTTACCGGCAACTAAGTGCCCATAAAAGCTGGTATTTCGCGACCCAGCGGGCGCAGGATAGCGGTTTGTATCAATTGGTGCAGTTGCAAGGTAAAGATACCTTACTGGCTTTGGTTGTGGCCTCGGATCTGGAATGTGTCGAATGCTTGTTGCTTGAAGACGGCGAGTCTTTAGCCGGCAAACAGCTTAGCCGCCATACCGTGATCCGCGTGCTGCGCAACCGCGCCTTGCCGACTGAGGTTGATGTCGGTTATGCCCGTACCGCCTGATGCGGTCACATACTCAACTGCAGACACAGTGTCAGGCCGCTCTGAGCTGGTTGTTACCGCATGTTAAAAATCAAATCTCTGTTACAGCAAGCCTTTGCCCGGCAGCCATTGGTTGATGGCAGGCGGGTGGGCGGCCTTAGTAAAAGGCGCCGCTTTTTGCTGTTGCTGTTAGCCTTATTCCACCTTTCAGGTGCCTTATCGTCGCTGGATGCCCTGATGTCGTCGCGCACCGCTCAGGGCAGCATCGCCTGGATTATTTCCCTCAATACCTTTCCCTATGCGGCAGTGCCTGCTTATTGGATCTTTGGCCGCAGTCGTTTTCAGGGCTATGTGATCTCGCGTCAGGAAACCGAGCATGAGCTGTTTAACAAGCACCAGTTAAAAGCATCCGGGGTTGAGGATTTTGTATTACACAGCATTCGCGATCGCGGCAGTTTGCAAGCAGTTGAACGCCTGGCCAAGATGCCGTTTTTACGCGGTAACAGCGCGCAACTGCTAATCGATGGCGAGCAAACCTTTGCCAGTATCTTTGACGGTATTCGCCAGGCACAGCAGTATGTGCTGGTGCAGTTCTATATTGTGCGTGATGATCAGCTCGGTCGGCAGTTACAGCAACTGCTGATTGAAAAAGCCCGTCAGGGCGTGCAGGTATACTTTTTATATGATGAAATCGGTAGTTATCGCTTACCGCAAAGCTATTTACGTGCAATGACCGATGCCGGTGTCGCAGTACGACCTTTTCATTCCACCAAGGGCGCGGGCAATCGGTTTCAGCTGAATTTTCGCAATCACCGTAAAATCGTGATTGCCGATGGTAAACAGGGCTGGTTGGGCGGTTTTAATGTCGGTGATGAATACTTAGGGCAGGTCCCGCGTTACGGCCAGTGGCGGGATACCCATTTAAAACTCACTGGCCCCGGCGTGCTGGCACTGCAATTGTCTTTTGTCGAAGATTGGTATTGGACCGCCGAAACCATCCCGGCGCTTTACTGGCAGGCAGAAGCAGCTGCTGATGGTGATATCCCGGTGCTGATCTTGCCATCCGGACCAGCTGATCGCTTTGAAACTGCCAGCTTACTGATTCAACATGCGCTGCATAGTGCGCGCGAGCGGATTTGGATCGCCAGTCCGTATTTTGTACCTGACGAGGGGACCCTGGCGGCACTGAAGCTGGCAGCGCTGCGCGGGGTGGATGTCCGGATCCTGATCCCGGAGCGCACTGATAATCTGCTGGTCACTCAGGCGGCCTACGCCTTTATTGGCCCTTTGCTGGATGCTGGTGTTAAAATCTATCGCTATCAGCAGGGCTTTTTACATGCGAAGAGTTTTTTGGTCGATCAGCAGCTCAGCGCCATTGGCACCGTCAACCTGGATAACCGCTCGTTCCGGCTAAACTTTGAAATTACCGCGCTGCTGTTAGATGAGGCCTTTAATGCTGAGGTTGCGACCATGTTTGTTGCTGATTTTCAGCGTTCCCGGCAAATGAGCCTGACGGAGATTATTGAACGGCCCTGGTGGCGGCGCGCAGTATCGCGCGCCGCGCATTTGATGGCCCCGGTTTTATAGCCGCGATTTTTAGGAGAACACTGTTGGCTGAACATCAGGCCGCCTGGCTAAGTTTTACCGCGCTGTTAAACGACAGTCTGCACCAGCAGCAGCTGGTCAAGCTGGTTTTAAGTAAATACCAGGGCACGGAGCCAGCATTACAACGGCTGGAGGTTACACCGGTACAGTTAAAGGACAGCTGGCAGCTGAAATTTCTGTATCAGTATCAAACCAACCATGTGACTAAGAACTACCCGGCTGCGCAGGCAGCGACTGTGCTGGATGGCCTGCTGACAGCGTTTGCGCAAGCTAATCTGCAAAGTACCCGACATAGCGCGCAACTGTCGAAAAGTAAAAAAGGTAAGTATCTGTTGGCCACTAAGCAACAGGCACAAACGGCCAAAATCGAGAGTCATAATAGAGCCAAGCAACGCTACGTTGAACAAAGCCGGCCATTTTTAACGGCGTTAGGCGTCACCGATAGCCGTGGTGAGATCATTCCGTCGATGTCGAATAAGTGGAAGCAGATCAATAAGTTTATTGAAATCCTCTCCGGCGCAGTAAAGGACACCGGCTTGTTAGAACGCGCTGAGCTGCATGTGGCGGATTTTGGTTCTGGTAAGGCGTATTTGACCTTTGCGATGCATGACTATTTCCGGCATAGCGCCGGTATTGCGGCGCAGGTAACAGGGGTGGAGCTCAGGCAGTCGTTGGTTGACCTGTGTAATAACACCGCGACTCAGTTACAACTCGATGGCATCCGGTTTGCCCAGGGCGATGTAAAGCATTTTAAAGCACAGGGCATTAACGTAATGGTGGCGCTGCATGCCTGCGATACCGCCACCGATTATGCTATTCATATGGGCATTCGCACCGGCGCTGAAATTATTATGTGTTCACCGTGTTGCCACAAGGAGATCCGGCCACAGGTGCAGCTACCCGCAGTACTGTCACCGATGTTACAGCATGGTATTCATTTGGGCCAGGAGGCTGAGATGCTGACCGACAGTCTGCGCGCACTGCTGCTGGAAGCCCATGGTTACGATACCAAGGTGTTTGAATTTATTTCACTGGAGCATACCAGTAAAAATAAAATGATCCTGGCGACCCGGCGACAAAAACCAAAACCCCGAGCGCCGATCCTGGCACAGATTGCCGCCTTAAAGCAGTTTTATGGGGTCCGTCAGCACTGTCTGGAGCAACTGCTGCAGCACAGTGCTGATGAAAATGCAGCCAGTGAGTTAACACCGGCAACCTAAAGTGACATCAGTTAACTGCAACAGCACTAGCGGCGCTGTTGCAGGGCATCCACTAACTGTTTTACTGCTTTTATTTGCGCGCCGGCATTAGTTGCGTAATCCTCGCCACTATAGCCCCACCAATCCCAGCAGCCATTCGGGTTAAAGGGCGACATTGCACTTTTCTCAACCTGTGGATACAGGATCACCAGCTGATTGCTATCGGCATATTCGTTCAAGCCGGTATGCCGGATAAAGGCATCGCCCACCTGGCTGGCGTCCTGACGGCAGCCATGAAAACTGACGTGTAAGCGACAGTTGTTACCCGAAGCACAGGCCGTTGGCACATACAGATAACCGTACTGTGCTAATTGGCCGCGGGCAGCACTGGCCAGCTGGTGCTGATCAAATTTCAGCAAGGTGCCACTGCTGTTGCTGGCGGCGTTCTGTAGCTCGCCAAGCAGATGGGATAGCAATTTGCCGGCAGCGTCATACTCACAGCTGGCAACAAAGGGTGCCTCGGATTTATTGCAGTCGGTTAAACCGCTTTTTGCCGTCGGGAAATGATGGGCAAAGGGCTGGTCGTTAATCCATACCAACTGCTCCGCCGGCAACCATTGCTGATATTGCTGGTACAGGGCGGCGCTGACTTGCGGCAACACGGTGCTGTCGGCGCTCCCGCTAAAGATCCAGACTCTGCTATTTGCCAGCGCTGCCGGTGCTGCCAGCTTACCGGCTTGTTGCTGTTGCTGAAGGTAAGCGTTGATCGCCTGCAGATCAGGTGCTGCGGTTGCCTGATTCATACAGTGCGCCAAGGCCTGACGTAAATCGTTACGTGCACAGTACACCGGGCCTGCCGCCAGAATGGCCACGCCGGAAACCTCAGGGGCAAACGCCAAATGGAACTGTGCTGCCATATAGCCGCCGGATGATAACCCCGACACCGTCAGCGACGGTGATAGCTTAAGCTCCGGGACCGCTTGTAAATCGGGAAGCGCGGCCGCCTGAGCCGCGACACTGCACAGCATGGCAGTACTGAAAACACTGGGAATAAAAGGGCGCATAGTCACTCCAAAGGAAATACGCTACCAGCTTAGTTGCTGTGTCACGTCTGGCAATAATGCTTTAGTACAGCAGCTATTGCTGTGGCTGCTGTAAATAGTCCAGATAACGGTTGGTATCCCGCTGTTGCGCTACCTGTTGCCAGATCCTGACAGCAAGATCCGGATTTTGCTGATAAAAGGCCTTACTGAACATCAAATAACCAACCGAGTGGTACACCGGTGTCGGGTAGATCAGCAGCGGTCGCAACAGTAGCTCGGCGGGCTCGACAGTGATGCCGTTCAACTCACAGAGCACTGTGGTCGCGTCCACCCGTCCTGAGCTGACTAATTCCAGCGCATGGCTAATTGAATCGGCAGATACCTCAATATGGGGGCCGGGCATCGGCAAGGGGCGGTAGCCAAGTGGGCGGGCCAGGGCAAACTCGCGCTGTTGACTCAGTTTCTCCGGTAGCAAACCCTGTTGATGATAAGTCAGACACAGGCTAAAGCTACTCATGGCCAGACTCTCATCGGGTTGACCATCAGGGCGGCGTGGCGCCTGCATATAGTGGTCGCGCTCGCTGGCATATTCCGCTACCAGCGCATCGACCTGATTGGCTTCTAGTTGCGCCAGGCAGCGTAGCCAAGGTTGGCGGATCAGAACAAGCTCGATGTTAGTAGCCTTTGCTACTGCTTGCAGATGCTCGATAGCGGCGCCAGGCTGTGGCGCAGGCAAGTCACCGTGGCCATTATAAAAGGGTAACAGCGGTTTATCTTCATAACAAAAACGCAGACTGGCGCTATCAGCCGTGGCCTTGTTTTGCCAAAGCAGCGTAATAACCAACAACAGACCGGAATAAAGATACTGCATAGGGCGACCGTTATGGCTGGCTAGGCGACGCGGCGATAAGCCTGGTCGCGCCGCGGCCACGCGGATCGGACACCGCTTGTGTGCCATCCTGATTAAGCAGGATCAGTTGGATATCGCCTAAGTCCCAGTTTGGCGTATGCAACGAATAACCGCGGGCGGTTAATTCAGCTTGTACCGGTTCAGCCAGAGCTTGCACACTTTCCATCCGGATCTGATCTTTTGGCAGCAGCTGGTGGTGAAAGCGGGGTGCGGCGACAGCTTGTTCTGCTGTCATGTTAAAGTCATACAAATTATTCATCACCTGAAAAATACTGGTAAAAATCGTCGAGCCACCCGGCGTACCGATCACCAGCTCCGGTTGATTATCTTTCAACACTATAGTCGGTGTCATCGAAGACAGCATACGTTTACCCGGTGCTATGGCGTTAGCATCGCTGCCGACCACGCCAAAAGCATTAGGCACACCTGGCTTGGCAGAAAAGTCATCCATTTCGTTATTCAATAAAAAACCAGCACCGCTGACTACCACACCACTGCCATAATCCAGATTCAGGGTGTAGGTATTGGAGACGGCATTGCCGGCATGATCAACAATCGAAAAGTGCGTAGTTTGCTCTGATTCCAGACCTGGTTTAATGGTCTCAGTGGCCGATATAGCTTTGGGATTGATCTCCTGGGCCCGCCGGGCCAGGTAGTCAGGCGCCAGCAATTTTTGGCTCGGCACCTCGGTAAAGGCCGGATCGCCCAGATAGTCGGCCCGATCGGCAAACACCCGTTTCGCAATCTCAGCCATCAGGTGTACATACTGGGCGGAGTTGTGTGCAACATCTTGAAAATGTTGTTGATTCAGCTCTTTGAGCGTCAGTAACTGCTGTAAGGCAATTCCGCCTGAACTGGGGGGCGGTGCGGTGATAAGCTGGCGGTCACGCCAGCGCGTTACCAGAGGGGTACGCCAGACTGCTTGATAGGCAGCCAGATCGGCCATTGAGATCAAGCCACCACCACGCTGCATTTCGGCAACAATCAACTCAGCGGTTTTGCCCTGATAAAAGTCGCTGGGGCCCTCGGCAGCCAGGCGTTTTAACGTCGCGGCCAGCTCAGCTTGCACAAAGCGTTCACCCGGCTGCATCTTGCCAAAGTAAGCAACAAAATTGGTTTTACCGGCAAAGCGTTGCAGCATATCGCCTTCATAAAGATAGGCTTTATCTGGCACAATAAAACCCTGCTCAGCCAATTGGATCGCTGGCGCCAGCAATTCCGGCCAGCTCTTACTGCCAAATAATTGATGTAATTGCCACATGCCCATTACCGTGCCCGGCACGCCGGACGCCTGATGGCCAATTAAACTGAGGTTTTCAATCACCTCACCTTCAGCGTTCAGGTACATATCGCGGTGTGCTCTGGCCGGAGCCGTTTCCCGGTAATCCAGGAAATAGGCCTTGCCATTAAACCATAAAGTCAGAAAGCCACCGCCGCCCAGGTTACCTGCCTCCGGATAGGTGACTGCCAGGGTAAAGGCTGTGGCAACAGCGGCATCGACCGCATTACCACCCTGGCGCAAGATTTCAGCCGCCACTTGCGCACCATACTGATCCGGGCTGGCCACGGCAGCGGTGAGCTGCTGTGTTTTGGCTGTCGCGTTAAGGTTAAGACTTGCCAGAATAAGGCAACTAATCAGACTGATTTGACGCAATAGCATAGGCTGAGACCGGCGAGTTAACGATAAACTAAACCTTAGCATCAGCCGCATGGAAAAGAAACAATGAAAAAAAGGCGCCACAGAGAGGGGCGCCAAGCGTCAGGTTTACGCAGTACGTATAACAACAGGCCCCAGTCTAACGTGCTGCTGCTGCGACGCCTTGATCCAACGCAATAAAAGCACCATCAGCCGGAATAAGTTGCTCTGCGTCTGATAATGTCTTACAACAATCAGTAACCTTTTATATCCGGAGTCGAATTATGAAACCTCAATCTTTGTTAGCAGCGCTTTGTCTCGTCCCAGCTCTGTCTTTTGCGGCTGCACCATCCGGTATTGTGATCCACGGTGGTGCCGGTACCATTAACAAAGCTCAGCTGACAGATACCCAACGTCAGGCGTATGAAGCAACCCTTAAGCATGCTGCGGAACAGGGTTATGCCGTGTTGCAACAAGGTGGTAGCAGCCTGGATGCGGTAACTCGCGCCGTAATGATTCTGGAGGACTCGCCGCTGTTTAATGCCGGCAAGGGCGCGGTTTATACCTATGATGAAAGCCATGAATTGGATGCTTCTATTATGCAGGGGCAAGACCGGCAAGCCGGCGCCGTTGCCGGTGTTAGTACCATCAAAAACCCAATCTTGCTGGCACGGGCAGTGATGGAGCAATCCGAGCATGTGATGCTCGCCGGTGCCGGCGCTGAGGCCTTTGCCGATACCCTTCAGCTGGAGCGGGTTCCCAACAGCTATTACAACACTGAATTTCGCTATGAGGCATTAAAACGCGCGAAACAAGCACTGCAACCACAGCCACATCAGGCAGCCATTCCTTTTGACCCTGCCTGGCGTATGGGCACCGTTGGCGCTGTGGCGATTGATAAGACCGGTAATCTGGCCGCCGCGACCTCAACAGGTGGCATGACCGCCAAGCGCTATGGCCGGATTGGCGATGCCCCGGTAATTGGTGCCGGTAATTTTGCCGACAACCAAAGTTGTGCGGTCTCCGCTACCGGCCATGGTGAGTATTTTATCCGTTATCAGGTTGCTTCAGATATCTGCGCCAGAGTGAAGTATCAAGGCAAAACGGCCAGTGCAGCGGCAACGGAAGTGATGGCTGAGCTGGCACAAGTCGGTGGCACGGGTGGCGTAATTGTAGTGGATCCGCAAGGGCGCTTAAGCTGGGCCTTTAATACCGAGGGTATGTACCGGGCGATGTTGGGCGATACGACACCACTTAAAGTTGAGATTTTTCAAGCCGAATAACGCGTGAATAGCAGGCAAAACGGCGTTTCATCGTCTAACCTTAACTAAGCGGTAGCTGGAAGTCCGGTGTAACAGGATTGCGGCAACCGCACCTTGTATTAAGAAGATAAGGGGGACGCATGGACTTACTAAAAGTTGCCGACTATATGAATCGTCATCCGGTGACCTTTGATGCTGAAATGCCAGTGGAAATGGCGGTGGATCGGCTGATTAAAGGCCGGCAAACCGGTGGCCCGGTGATTGATGCGCAGCGCAAAATTATTGGTTTTATCTCGGAGCAGGATTGCCTAGCACGGATGCTGATGTCGACTTATCATGACCAGCAGGCCGCGCGGGTCAGTGATGTGATGCGGACCGAGGTGCTGACGGTAAAAGAGTACGACGGCATTATCGATCTGGCGCAAACCATGTTAAAAGCCAAACCCAAGCTCTACCCGGTGGTTGATGATAACGGTCATCTGCTGGGGATTATTACCCGCTCTGATGTGTTAGGTGCCATAGATAAAGAACTACACTCGCACTATAGCAAAGCGGGTTAGCGTATAACTGGCTAGCGGTAAAGCGAAGCATGACGCAAGAAAGCTGGCGCTAAGGCTGCAGTAGCGTTGCACTCCTAACCCCTAACTTGATAGCATTGCGCCCTCTGAAAGCTGAGGGCGCTAACTTGTCTGTCGAAACACCATCCACTGTCTCCACCTTGTCGGCCCAAATCGGTCAGTGTCTGCTGCAAGATCAATTCCGGCTGCGCCGTAAACTGGCCCAGCTAAAACAGCTGTCACCAGAGCAAGCTGCGGCGCAACTGAGCAAACTTGAGGCGCAAATTGCCCAGTCCTCTGCGCTACGTGCTGCCAGGCTCTCTGCCATGCCGACGTTAAGCTATCCGGCTGAGCTGCCGGTGGTGGCGAAAAAAGATGAAATTAAAGCCGCCATTGCCGCGCATCAGGTGGTGATTATTGCCGGCGAAACCGGCTCCGGTAAAACCACGCAAATTCCGAAAATCTGTCTGGAACTGGGGCGGGGTGTGGCAGGCACTATTGGCCATACTCAGCCCAGGCGTTTGGCGGCGCGCAGTGTTTGTGCCCGCCTGGCGGAAGAGCTGCAATGTCAGGTTGGCCAGCAAATTGGTTATAAAATTCGCTTTGGTGATCATACTAATCAGCAAACGCTGGTCAAATTGATGACCGACGGTATCTTGCTAACCGAAATGCAGCAAGACCGCTTTTTAAACCAATACGACACCATCATTATCGATGAAGCGCACGAGCGCAGCCTGAATATCGACTTTCTGCTGGGCTACTTAAAACAGTTATTACCACGTCGGCCGGATCTGAAGCTGATTATTACCTCGGCCACCATCGATCCCGAGCGTTTTTCGCGGCATTTTTTCGATGCGCCCATTATTGAAGTTTCAGGCCGCACCTATCCGGTTGAAGTGCGTTACCGGCCCTTTACCGAGCAGGATGATAAAGATGGCGACCAGCTGCAGGGTATTTTTGACGCGGTAGAAGAGCTGTATCGTGAGCCGCCGGGCGATATTTTGATTTTCTTAAACGGTGAGCGGGAAATTCGTGATACCGCCGATGCGCTGGAAAAACTAAAGCTGCCACATACCGAAGTGTTACCCTTATATGCGCGCTTAAGTGCAGCAGAGCAAAACCGCATTTTTCAGACGCATGCCGGGCGGCGGATTATTTTATCGACCAACGTCGCCGAAACCTCGCTTACCGTGCCGGGTATTCGCTATGTGATCGATCCGGGCACGGCGCGCATTTCGCGATATAGCTATCGCTCCAAGGTACAGCAACTGCCGATCGAAGCCATTAGTCAGGCCAGTGCCAATCAGCGCAAAGGCCGCTGCGGCCGGGTGGCGGCGGGGATCTGTATCCGGCTTTACAGCGAAGAGGATTTTTTAGGCCGGCCGGAGTTTACCGATCCGGAAATTCTGCGCACTAACCTGGCGTCAGTCATTATGCAGATGCTGGCACTGGGACTGGGTGATATCGAAGCCTTTCCATTTTTGCAAAAACCAGACAGCCGTTTTGTTAACGACGGTATCAAGCTACTGGAAGAGCTGGGCGCGATCCCACAGCAACGTAGCAAGCAACAGCTCAGTTTAACGCCATTAGGCAAAACGCTGGCGCGTTTACCGATCGACCCCAGGTTGGCGCGGATGGTGCTGGCAGCAAGCGAGCAGGGCGCCTTACAGCAAGTATTGGTGATTGTTGCTGCCTTATCCATTCAGGATCCGCGCGAGCGGCCGCTGGATAAGCAACAAAAAGCCGATGAGCTGCATGGCCGCTTTGCGGATCCGGATTCTGATTTTAGCAGCTGGTTAAAGCTTTGGGATTACCTGCAACAACAGCAGGAGGCGCTGAGCAATAACCAGTTTCGCCGGCTGTGTAAGCAAGAGCTGCTAAATTACTTACGGGTACGGGAGTGGCAAGATCTGGTGGCGCAGCTGACTCAGGTCGCGCAGGAGCAACAACTTAGCTTTAACGCCAATTCGCCAGGCTATCAGGCTATTCACAGCGCCATTTTAACCGGCTTGCTGGGGCAAATCGGCAGTAAAGACAGCGATGCCGACTATCTGGGACCACGGCAAACCCGCTTTTATGTGTTTCCCGGCAGCCATCTGTTTAAACGTAAACCGAAATGGATTATGGCGGCCGAATGGGTTGAAACCAGCCGCTTGTATGCGCGTACAGTAGCGAAAATTGAACCGGAATGGATTGAGCCGTTAGCGGCGCATCTGGTGAATCGCAGCTACAGTGAACCGCATTGGGAAAAGAAAAAAGGCGCTGTGGTGGCTTATGAACAGGTCGCGCTGTACGGCGTGATTATCGTGGGTAAAAGACCGGTGCTGTATAGCCGGATTGACGAGGCGGTATCACACCAGCTGTTTATCCGGGAAGCCCTGGTCAATGGCGAACTGGGCTTAAATGAAGCCTTTTTAAGTTATAACCAGCAACAAATCAGTAAGGTGCAGGAGCTGGAAGAAAAATCCCGCCGCCGCGATATCCTGGTAGACGAAGATGCGCTGGCCGCGTTTTACGCCGAACGTATACCGCAGTGGGCGAATAACCGTATCGACTTTAACAAATGGTGGAAAAAAGCCCGCCAGACGCAGCCAGCGTTACTGAATTTTGACCCTGAGCTGCTGTATCAGCGCGATGCCTCTGATATCAGTGCCGAGCGCTTCCCTGAAAGCTGGCGCCAGGGCAATTTAACGCTGCCGCTGGAGTATCATTTTGCCCCCGGTGAGCCGGATGATGGTGTCAGCGTGTTGATCCCATTGGCATTATTAAACCAGGTCGAAGAGCAGGGTTTTGACTGGCAGATCCCGGCGCTGCGCCATGAGCTATTAGTGGCGCTGATTAAATCGCTGCCTAAGCAATACCGACGCAACTTTGTCCCGGCGCCGAATTATGCTGATGCCTTAATGCAAAGCCTGACACCCTTTAGCGAGCCACTGCTCACTGCGATTAGCAGCAAGTTAAAGCGGATGTCAGGCATAACTATCCCCGACGATGCCTGGCAGTTAACAGAGCTGCCGGCGTACCTAAAAATAAATTTTAAAATTGTCGATGAGCGTAAGCTGGTGGCGCAGGGGCGCTCTCTGGCGCTACTGAAACAGCAATTACAGGGCGCAGTGCAGCAAAGCCTCAGTGAAGTGGCTGAGCAGGGTATTGAGCAGGAGCAATTGACCGAATGGAGTTTTGGCGAGCTGCCCAAAGAGTATATTAAGCTGCAGGCCGGCTTTGAAATTAAAGCCTTTCCGGCGCTGGTGGACGCCGGTCAGAGCGTTGCCATTAAGCTGATGGATAATCCACTGCGGGCAGAGCAGGAGAATATTAAGGGGTTGCGCCGCTTAGTGCTGCTGAATGTGCCCTCACCGGTGAAATATCTGCAGGAGTCGTTACCGAACAAAGCCAAGCTCGGCCTGTACTTTAACCCCTTTGGTAAGGTGCTGGAGCTGATCGATGATTGTATCGCCGCCGCAACAGATGCCTTGATCCGCCAGCAATTACCGGTGCAGGACAAAACCGCCTTTGAGCGGTTACGCGAAACGCTACGCGCTGAGCTGAATGAGCGGGTACGGCAGATTGCGCTACAGGTCGAGCAAATTTTAACCGTCTATCACGACATTCAAAAACGCTTAAAAGGTAAGGTGGATCTGGCACATTTTCAGGCGCAGGCCGATATTAAACAGCAGTTAGAGCAGCTGATTTTTAAAGGCTTTGTCAGTCAACATGGTGCCTCAAGGCTGGATGATCTGAAGCGCTATCTGCAGGCGATGTTAAAGCGGCTGGAAAAACTCCCGGTCGATCCGAACCGCGACCGTTTATTGATGCACGAGTATCAGAAGGCTGAACAGGCTTATCAGAATTTACTCGGTAAATATGCCGGTCAGGCCATTCCGGAGCCGGTGAGTCAGATCCGCTGGATGCTGGAAGAGCTCAAGGTGTCACAGCATGCGCAGCAGCTCGGTACCCCTTATCCGATTTCGGTAAAGCGTATTTTGCATGCGGTGCAGGAGCTTAAATAATAAACTTGCGTCGTTGCCACAGCTTGCTAAGATGATGCAAAGCGTAGCGAAGGAGTTGTATATGCCACATAGGACTGATAACCGCCACTTTTACCGTATGATGGTTAATGCCGAGGTAAAGGTGATGATCAATGACCCTGAGGCGGCCCGGGTAATAGATGGGATTTGCCGCGATCTTAGCGCCTCAGGAATGGCGGTGGAAATCGATGAACCACTGGAAATGGGCACCCTGGTCAGGATCCGGTTAGAGTCGCCGGATGCCAGTGTCGCGCCGCTGGATGCGACCGCCAAGGTGATGCGTTGCAGTCAGGAAAGTGAAGACTGCTATCAGTTGGGCCTGGCATTCCTCGATCTGAATTAGCCAAAGCCCATAGCATGTTTACCGGCTGCCCAGAGTGGGCAGCCCGATGTTTTAATAAATCTTACAGATCAAGCCTTTCAGATAGTAACCTTCAGGGTAGAAACTGGCGACCGGATGATCGCTGTCTTGCTGCAAGCGTTCAATAAACAAGCAATCACGTTTCGCGTCCAGCGCCGCATCTGCCACCACTTTCTGGAATAAGCTTTCTTCCATCAAACCCGAGCAAGAAAAGGTAAACAGCAAGCCACCTGGCTTCACCAGTTGCATCGCTACCCGGTTAATATCCTTGTAGCCGCGACAGGCACTGTTAAGCTGGGCTTTATTCTCTGCAAATTTTGGCGGGTCCAGCACCACGATGTCAAAGGTCTTGCCTTGCTCCTGATATTGGCGCAGCAGTTTAAACACATCGGCCTTTTGATTGCTCAGTCTGCTTAGATCTAACTGATTGAGTTCGGCATTGCGTGCCGCAGTGTGCAGTGCCAGCTCAGACAGATCGACGTTGGTCACCTGTTTGGCGCCGCCCATTAAGGCCGCCACACCAAAGGTGCCGGTATAGCTAAAGCAATTTAAAATCTCCGCGTCCCTGGCAAAACGGCGCAGCGCCGCCCGGTTTACCCGCTGATCCAGATAAAAACCGGTTTTATGGCCGTTAACTACATCAACGACCAAGGTCATACCGTGCTCTTTAATCAACACCTCACCACTGTCACGTGGTAAATGTCGCCAGCCGGTTACCAGCGGCAGACCTTCTTTTTTGCGCACATCCACATCAGAGCGCTCATAAATACTATGCTCCGGAAACACCTCAAGCAGTGCGGCCACTATTTGTTTACGTTTGGCATCGGCACCGGCAGAGAGTAGCTGCACTACTAACACATCCTGATATTTATCAATAGTAATGCCTGGCAGACCATCCGATTCAGCCGCCACGACCCGCAGCCCATTCGTCTCTTCAGTATTAAACAAGCTCTGCCGCAGTTGCCAGGCGCGCTGAAGACGTTGTTTAAAAAACGCCTGATCAATCTGTTCGTGTTGCTGAAAGCTCCAGATCCGGGCACGTATTTGCGACGCCGGCGAGTAAGCAGCCCAGGCCAGCCACTCGCCCTTACTACTGACGACAGCAACGGTATCGCCACGATTCGGCGTGTTATGCACTTTGGCAATGGCGTTAGAGAAAATCCACGGGTGTTTGCGGTTAAGGGCTTTTTCACGGCCCTCGGCCAGGATCACCGCCGGTATGCTGCTATTATTCATATCTGGTAGGTCGCTATGCTAGACTAAAGACCGCATTTTAGAGAAGACACAGCGAAAGCTAAAGCAAAATCGGCAAGTGGCCGCCGCTTTCGCCGCACTGCCAATATAGGAATCTTATGGCGAACTCACTCCCTGCCACCATGCAAGCGGTAACTGTTGTTGAGCCGGGTAAACACAGCAGCTTAAGCTGGCAAACCAGTGCGCTGCCGCAACTGGCTGGCGGCGAGTTGTTACTCAAGGTCGCAGCCTTTGGCATTAACCGCGCTGATTTAATGCAGCGCCAGGGGCTATATCCGCCACCGGCTGCAGACAGCCCGGTTTTGGGACTAGAAGCGGCAGGTACCGTAGTAGCAGTCGCAGATCACAGCTTAGCCGGTTGGCTTGGACAACAGGTATTTGGCCTGGTGAATGGCGGTGGTTACGCCGAGTATGTCCGGATCCCGGCGGCGCAAGCTATGCCTGTCCCCCGGGGTTGGACATTCGAGCAGGCGGCCGCTACCGCTGAAACTTTTCTTACTGCCTATCAGCTATTGTTTATGCTCGGCGCAGCTGATGCCGGACAACGGGTGTTGATCCATGCCGGCGCCAGTGGCGTGGGCACCAGCGCAATCCAATTGGCAAAGGCCCGTGGCTTGCAGGTCGCCGTGACCGTAGGCACTGAAGAAAAAGCGACGTTCTGCCAGCAGTTAGGCGCCGATCTTAGTATCAATTACCGACAACAGGATTTTGCAGAGGTGTTAAGCACAGCCTGGCCTGAAGGGATTGATCTGGTATTGGATCCGGTGGCGGGCAGTTATCTGAACGCCGAAGCTACGTTATTGGCGATGGATGGCAAAATTATTATCTATGCCATGATGGGGGGGCGAAAAATACCCGAGTTTGACCTGAGTTTGTTGTTTAAAAAACGTGGCCAGCTGCTATGCTCAACGCTACGCAATCGTAGCGCAGCCTATAAAGCGCAGTTAACTCACTTATTTAGCACTGATTTTGCTGCCATGCTGGCTGAAGGAAAGATCAAACCGGTGTTAACCGGCGTATATAAACCGGAGCAGTTGGAGCAAGCACATCAGTTGCTTGCCAGTAATCAGACTGTGGGTAAGTTAGTTGTGAGTTTTATCGAGTAACCCGGTTCTATCGAGCCACTATGGAATTAAGCTGAGGAAAGACGTCAGGATGCCACCAAGTTTTGGAAAAGCGGCTTATGCCAAAGTTATTCAACGGCTGGTTGAGCGTATTTATAACCAAAGTCCGTTACAGGATTCGTTATATGAGCAGGCGGTGCAGTGGTTTGCTGAAAAAGCACTGCGCGATCAGAAGTCGGCCGAATTAGAGCAGCAATTATTTTTATTTGAAAGCCGGCATCAACAAGCAAAAAAGGGCGAACAGGCAGCGATTGCGCGTAATCTGAAGCAGGCCGAAGATCAACATAAGACCTTTAGTGAGGACCTCGAAGAGAGCCGGTTTCTGCGCTACAACGAATTGTTCTTACTGTGCCGTGATATTTTATCAATCTGTCAGGGTGAGAGCTTTAGCGATACCAACAGCTACTCCGCCAAGATGCTCGGCACCATCCAGTTAATCTGCCCAACCCGTGGGCGCAATATCGCCAAAGAAAATCAGAAAGCCCGCCATCTGTACAAAGCGGTATTAAGTTTACGCCTGTTAGACCGGCTGGTGATTGATGGCCTGATTGACCACCCCTTTATTCTCGAGCGTTATGAGGAAGGTAAAGCCATTCCTTATAACGATGAAACGGAATACCACCCTTACCGTGACGATGTACACGTGCCCGTGCTGATGGCTGCCTTGTTGCAGGATATCGGGCGTTGTCACCCAAGCTGTCAGGCGATCTTAAAAGGCCCGGACGGCTCCTATGATGAATTCAGGGAATTGGATGCCGAAGAGCGCAACACTTTTTTGCAAACCAGTTATACTGAGGCGCTGAACTATGTCCAGGATGCCTTAACCACAGGGCGCTATTTGGGACGTAGTAAAGAGGAGCGCGACCGTTTTGTCCAGGGCGAAATTGAAAAGCGTGAATTGATCCAGTTACTGCTGAAACAGGCCGTCAGACCGCAGGATGTAATGGGCAGTATTCTGCGTATCCCACAGATTTATACCGGTATGATTTTATCTACCCGGCAGAGCTATAACTACGAAGATTTGCCGAAAGCGGCGCTGTTACTGGAAAAAACCGCAGAGCAGGGCAAACTGAGTAAAAATGCGGTGGCGGCTTTTCTGCGTATCGTCGGCATGTTTCCACAAGGCTATGGAATTACCTATATCCCGAAAGACTCGGATGGTAATGATATGGAGCGTTATGAGTACGCCATTGTCACCGGCCTTTATCCGCCGGATTTTCGAAAAGCCATCTGCCGGATTGTTACCTACAGCCTGACCTATCAGGCGTCGGCGCGTGGCTGTGTGGTGAGCCCGGATAATAATTTGTATTTTCCGCAGGCGCGTCGGAAACTGGAAATTGTACCGGAGGAACGCTTGCTGGATATTTTGCGTAAGCTTGTCTACAACTTTGAGGAGCGGATGGCATCGCCATTATTACCGCGTTGCTGGCATCCGGATGATTACTTCCTGAATCAAAAGAACCAGAATCTGTGGAACAAGGCGGAAATGGTGCAAAACTAACCAGATGCTGCCTGCAACAGGCTCAACAACTTACTCAGCTGTTGGGCTTTTTCTTTGTGCCGCCGCACGCTCCAGCAGACTTTGACTGTCCTGGGCCGTGGCTTGGTCGGCAGCGTCCGGCGCAGCTTTAATGTCTTTACTTTCAGGCTCTGCAGTCGCGGTGTCAGGCGTCACAATAGTGTGTGGTGTCTCAACTGCTGCAATGTCAGCGCTGTCGCTGGGCGCTAGCGGCGTAGTCGTTGTCTCTACAGTTGTCGCAGCCGCCGCGGTAGTAATGTCACTAGCTACGTTGTCTGCAGCATCGTCCACAGGACCTGCCTCTGCAGTGTGTTGGCTGGTGTTGCTGGTTGCGGGCTCGTCCAGCATTTGCTCTTTCACCAGTTGCTCATCAACCCGCGGGTCCAGTGCTGCAGCTAGCGGTGATGACACGAGATCGCCAGAGGCGAGCTGGTAATCTGACGGTTGTTGCTGAGCTAGCAAGCGTTTGACCATTTTTTGGTTGTAGTTTACCTGTGTCAGACGCAAAAACAGGATCAGGCAGCAAATGGCCATATAGCCATACAACATGGCGTTACCGAGCATTTGCATAATAAAGGATGCCACCAACGGCCCCAGGGTGGCACCGATGCCAAAGGTCAGCAGGATGGTCGCCGACAGGGCCACCCGTTCCGGTTGTTCGATATTCTGATTAGCCAGTGCTGTGGCCAGTGGATACAGCGTAAAGGCCAGAATGCCAAAGCAAAAGGTGGCGATCAGCAGTGCCAGGCCTTTAAGTGGTAGCAGTGCGATCACTAACACTAAAATGCCGAGCAGGGCACTGTTAAAGCGTAACAAACGGCTACGTGGAATACGGTCCGATAGTTTACCCATCGGCCACTGGGCTAATAAACCTGCCAGAATAGTAGCCGACATAAAGCTGGCAACCTCGGCTGTACCCATGCCATTACTGGCGGCAAAGGCGGGCGCCAGCCCATAAAAAGAGCCGGAAATCCCGCCAGCGATCAAAATCGTGGTCAGGGATTGCGGCACCTTGCGCCAGAACGGCAAAATTTTCAGCGGCGCTGGGTGCATAGGCTGTGGGTGGATGCGGCGGGTTAGTGCTATTGGCACGATGCAAAGTGCGTAACAAATGCCAATCAATAACAGCGGTTGCAGTCCCAGCTCAGGGAAGAACGACAGTACGGTTTGCCCGGCCACCATCCCCATATAGGAGACAATCATATAACCGGCAAAGACACTGCCACGCTGGCTGCTATCGGCCTGCTCGTTTAACCAGCTTTCCAGCACCATATACATACACATCATGCCGGTGCCGACGATTAACCTGAGTAACAACCAGATACTGAGCACATCGGTTAAGGCATGGCACAGCGCTGACGCCGTTACAATGCCGGCGCTGGCAACAAAGGTACGGATATGACCAACCCGGGCAATCAGCTTATGACCGACTTTCGAGCCGACGACCAGCCCGAAGTAGTAAGCCGACATCATGCCACCGATCCATAGTTGTTCGACACCATCCCGGCTTAAAGATAATGCCAGGTAGGTAGTTAACAAACCTGATCCCAGCACCATAATCAGGGTGCTGGAGAACAGTGACGAAAAACTGCGAAACGGTGAGGCCATCCTAAGCTCCTGTAAACGACTTTATTTAACGCGCATACCTGCGGTGGCGCCCTGATCCGGTGTCAGCAGGAAGATATCGCTGCCGCCCGGGCCTGCGGCCAGTACCATGCCTTCGGATAAACCAAAACGCATTTTGCGCGGAGCCAGGTTGGCCACCATCACCGTTTGCCGGCCAACCAGACTCTCTGGCGTGTAAGCGGCTTTAATACCGGCAAACACCTGCCGGGTTTCGCCGCCGCCGATATCCAGTTGCAGTTGTACCAGTTTGTCGGCGCCCTCCACCGGCTTGGCATCGATAATAGTCGCGACCCGTAAGTCTATCTTGGCAAAGTCATCAATGCTGATGGTATCGCTAATGGGTTCCCGTTCGCCGCTAACAACTTTAACCTCAGCCTTAGCTGTTTCAGCTTTAGCGACTGCAACCGGCTCAGCAGTAGGTTGTAAGTTCTCTTTTGAGGCATCGACCATGGCTTGCACTTTTAGCGGATCGACGCGCTGCATCAGTGCTTTAAAGGGGTTAATCGCATGATTTAACAGTGGCTCACGGTAATTGGCCCACAGCAGTTCGGTATTTAAAAAGGCTTCACTGTCGCTGGCCATTTTCGGCAACACCGGCTTTAAATAATGCATTAACACGCGGAACAGATTCAGGCCCATTGAGCACACCTCATGCGCCTCCTGCTGCTTGCTGTCATCTTTTACCAGCACCCAGGGCGCCTTAGCATCGATATACTGATTGGCTTTATCGGCCAGCGCCATAATATCGCGGATGGCCCTGGCAAATTCCCGCTGCTCATAGCTTTGCGCAATGCTATCCCCAGCGTTAATAAAGTCGGCGAACAGCTCCGGCTCACTCAGGCTGGCGGAAAGCTTGCTGTCAAAGCGCTTAGTAATAAAACCGGCGCAGCGACTGGCGATATTCACCACTTTACCCACCAGATCGGCGTTAACCTTCTGGATAAAGTCTTCCAGATTTAAGTCAAGATCGGTAATGCCGCTGGTTAGCTTAGAGGCGAAGTAATAGCGCAGATATTCCGGATCCAGATTATCCAGATAGGTACGGGCCTTGATAAAGGTACCACGTGACTTGGACATCTTGGCGCCATTTACTGTGACAAAACCATGGGCAAAGATGGCGTTAGGTTTGCGGAAACCGGCGCCGTGCAGCATCGCCGGCCAGAACAGACTATGGAAGTAGATAATATCTTTACCGATAAAATGATAGACCTCGGCGTCAGAATCCGGAGCCCAGTAGCTGTCAAAATCGATACCGGCTGTTTCACACAGGTGTTTAAAGCTGGCCAGATAGCCAATAGGTGCATCCAGCCACACATAAAAGAACTTACCTGGTGCGCCCGGAATTTCAAAGCCAAAATAAGGCGCATCGCGGCTGATATCCCAGCGCTGCAGGCCATCTTTAAACCATTCCTGCAGTTTGTTAGCCATTTCATCCTGCAAGGCACCGCTACGGGTCCAGTCCTGCAGCATCTGGGCAAAGGCCGGTAAATCAAAGAAGTAGTGTTCACTGTCTTTCAGAATTGGCGTGGCGCCGGATACGACCGAGCGCGGGTTCTTTACTTCGGTGGGGCTGTAGGTGGCACCGCAGACATCGCAGCTATCACCGTTCTGATCCAAAGCACCGCATTTCGGGCAATCGCCTTTAACAAAGCGATCCGGTAAAAACATTTCTTTTTGCGGGTCGTACAGCTGGCTGATGGTATCGCGCTTGATGTAACCGCCATCATTTAAACGCTGGTAAATCAGGTTGGCAAAGTACCGGTTTTCGTCACTGTGCGTAGAGTGATAATGATCAAAGGCGATACCAAAGCCGGCGAAATCGGCCATATGCTCAATTTTGGTTTGCGCAATCATCTGCTCCGGCGTGATGCCTTGTTGCTGCGCTTTTAGCATAATAGGGGTGCCGTGCGCATCATCAGCACAGACGTAGTAACACTGGTGACCGCGGGCTTTCTGAAACCGTGACCAGATGTCGGTTTGAATATATTCCAGCAGGTGTCCGAGGTGAATAGGGCCATTGGCATAGGGTAACGCACTGGTGATCAGAATTTTCCGGCTCGACATTGACGATTGCTCTTGAGAATAAATAACTGAAAAGATATGAACTAATGATACTATAACCGGCATTAAATCGCATCCGCACAAGCGGCGTTTCCCAACGATTTGTCAACAAAAGCGATTAGTTTACAAAAAAGCCTTTTAACGGAGTGACCATGTTTAACTGGCTAAAAAAGAAAACTCAGGCTAAAGATCAGACCGCGCCGGACGCGAACGAGTTAAGCGGCGTTATTGAAGCTTTAAGAGCCAGACCCGCTGCTTTTAAATCGATTAAAACCATAGTTCTGGTGGCATCGGGTAAGGGCGGGGTTGGCAAATCTACCACCTCCGCTAACCTGGCGATGGCGTTGGCGGCAATGGGCGTGCGCACCGGCCTGTTAGATGCCGATATTTATGGGCCTTCGGTACCCACGCTATTTGGTTTAACCGGTGAGAAAGTCACGTCACCGGATAATAAATTAATGCATCCGCTACAGGCGCATGGTGTCTGTTTGCAGTCGATTGGCTTTTTGGTTGACCCGGAGCAGGCGTCAGTCTGGCGCGGCCCGATGGCCAGCCAGGCGTTATTGCAGTTACTGAATGAAACCCTGTGGCCTGAGCTGGATGTTCTGCTGGTGGATATGCCACCCGGTACCGGCGATATTCAGCTCACCATTTCGCAAAAGCTGCCGGTAACGGGCGCTGTGGTGGTGACTACACCTCAGGATCTGGCGCTGGCCGATGCCCGCAAGGCGATTACCATGTTTCAACAGGTGAAAATCCCAATCCTGGGCCTGATTGAAAATATGAGTTTTTATATCTGCCCCAGCTGCGGCGCCAGCGATGATGTATTTGGTAGTGAAGGCGGCTTAAAACTGGCCGAGCGCTATCAGGTGCCGGTACTAGGCCAGTTACCGCTGCAAAGTGCACTGCGCCAACAAGCCGATAGCGGTACTGCTTTGACGGCCGGAGATGCCAGCTTGCTGGAGTATTATCAACAAATTAGTCGTGCCTTGCTGTGGCAACTTACCGGTGCCAGCAGCCAGAGCGTGGAAATTGTCATAACGGATGATTAGTAATGAGATTATGTGACCGTGATATAGCCGCTTACCTGGCCGAGGGAAAAATCCGCATCAGTCCGGCACCGGATGCCGATATGATTAGCGGCGTTAGTGTTGATATTCGGCTTGGCCATAAATTTCGGGTATTTCAGGCGCATACCGCGCCCTTTATCGATTTGAGTGGCCCCCGAGTCGAAGTCGATGCCGCCTTAAATGCGGTAATGAGCGATGAAATTGTACTGGAGGACGATGGTGTCTTTATTTTGCACCCGGCTGAGCTGGCGCTGGGTATTACGCTGGAGTCGGTAACGCTGCCGGCAGATATCGTCGGCTGGCTGGATGGGCGCTCTTCTTTAGCCCGTTTAGGCCTAATGGTGCATGTGACCGCGCATCGCATTGATCCGGGCTGGTCGGGCAATATCGTACTGGAGTTTTTTAACAGTGGTAAGTTACCGCTGGCGCTAAGGCCCAATATGAAAATTGGCGCCCTGAATTTTGAACTGATGACAGGGCCGGCGGATAAGCCTTATAACAAGCGCAGCGATGCCAAATATAAAGAGCAGAGCGGGGCTGTCGCCAGTCGTATTAGTCAGGATGATAAGACAGCGTTGTAACAATCGACCGCGCTAAAAAGAAAAAGCCCACGCAAAAACGTGGGCAGCAAGCTTAATATAAAGCAAAATGAAGCGGGATGATTATGCAATAAAGCTGCATAGCTTGGCAATGCTGCTGGCGGCTTTTTTCCATCTTTAGTTGGTTTGTCCGTAACGGACCGGCATTTTGTTAGCACACTTTGATAGCGAGGGAGATACAGCGATGCAATTATATGGTTCTCAGACTTCACCCTATGTCCGGCGGATCCGGCTGTTGCTGGCCGATACGGCGCATCAGTTTATCAATATGAATATTTTTGCCGAGGCTGATCGGCAGAAGTTATTAGCGCTGAACCCAACGTTAAAGATCCCGATGTTGCAGGATAACGACGAGATTATCTTCGATTCTAATGTGATTTACCGGTATCTTGCCGCCAAAATGGGCCTGGCAGCATTAAGTTGGTATCAGGAAAATCAACTCACATTGATTAATGCAGTCAATGATTCGCTGGTCTCGTTGTTTTTATGTACCCGCAGCGGTCTGAATACTAACGAAGATCGGCTGTTCTTTAATGCGCAAAAAGAGCGGATTGCTGCCTCAATGTTTGTGCTGGAGCAGCAGGCCGCTAATCAGGAATTTGCCAACTGGCAATATCCGGCGATGGCATTGTATTGCTTACTGGACTGGGTGATATTCCGCGAATTGTTGGATCTGGAAGATTATCCGGCCTTACTGGCCTTTCATGCAGCCAATCAGCAACAGGCCGGCGCCGCAGTATCGGATCCGCGGCTGGCCTGAGTCAGAGGATAACGATATTCGGTGTATGCGTTCACAATAGCATTATCGTAAAAATCGGATTGCTTTGTCACAAAAGTCTGCAAGGGTGTGATAACGCCCTTGCGCGACAATCAAACGCACAATGTTGACATCAATATTTAAGTAATCGTGTACTAATCCGTTTCGCATCCCAATAATCTGGCGCCATTCTGACAATTCGTCAGCCGTAATCATGCCGTGCTGATGTAGCTGTGAGAAAGTTTGATAGGCGTCGACAGAACTGTGTTGCTGATATCTTTTTAGACAATGCTTGGCCAGGCCAATACTCAATTCTGTTAGCAGTTGTAATAAACGTTCGATAGCCAGGTAGTCACGCCGGCGTAATTCCCCCTGGGCTAAGTCTGCACGCAATTCGTCTAATTGTTGGCAGTAGTCTTGTTTATGTTTGGCGGCTTCAGTTAAATAAAGTTTTAAGCCGGCATCTTCAAACCTCATGACTTGCTTCTCTTTGTTGATACTCAAATAAGCTATTAATCCGCGTTATTTCTTGCCATGCTCTTGCACTACCATCGCTATATATCAGTTGTCCGGTATCAATAATCTGATACGCCAAATAAATCGGTGCTTGGTTGATGTCGACGATAGATATTTTGGCTTCAGATAGGGCGAGCTCTGCGGCCCAATCAAGTGCCAGACAGTGGGGACGATTGTAGCGCGCTAAGTTATCGAGTGCGAAATCATTAAAGGCAACAGCGAGATCATAATCACTGTCTGGCCTGGCTCTTCCTTGTACTCTTGAGCCATATAACCAGATAGCCCCAATATCCGTGTTTTGTTTTGCGAGCTGCGTAATCCGGGATACTATCGGCTCAGAGTTAGTCATCAGTCTGAATAAATTAAGTTTTGAGATAACAAGAGCGTATCAGAATAACAAGGTGATCGCCAGTTAGCTCACAGTTGCATATTCAGGAAAAACACCGGGCTTAACGGCCGGCGGCTTTTAGCAGCACAGGTTCAATCAGCACACTCTGGCTGTCATCAGATAGCCAGATTTGGCCTTCGCTGACATTGCATTGCAGGTTCATACTGCGCTGTACCAACGTGGCCATCTGCTGCACGCTTTGCTCCGGAAGGTCCCAAATTGATAGTTGCTGATAGCGACTAAGCGCATTTTGATTCGCCTGCCACCAAATCGGCACCACCCGGCCACCATAGCAATATAAATGCACCTGTTTTGCCCGGCTACAGGCCTTTTTCAGCCATTTTTCATCGGCCTGACCAAACTCGACCCATAGGTTAACGGTGCCATCCAGCGCCAGATCCCATAGCTCTGCCTCGTCGCTTTCACTGCTTAGCCCCTTGGTAAATTGCAGGGTGTCATTGGCATTCAGCGCAAAGGCCAGTAAGCGCACCATCATACGCTCGTTATTTTCCGACGGGTGCTGTGCCAGCGTCAGGCTGTGGTCTGCATAATAATGCCGATCCATATCAGCAATTTGCAGCTGGACTTTGTAAACAGTGGCTTTAAGTGCCATCAGATGCTCTTTTACTCAGATACGAAAAGGCCGCAGTGTACAAAGCAGAGCGGCCTTTGGCAATGCGCTCAGTGGTGCTTTAGTCATTCAACCTGAGGCGCTTTAGGGAGTTGCTATGTAATCTGCCCCAAATGGTTGTTCCTCCTTCGCTTTGGTATATACTAAAACCTCTGGGAGTGGGGCATTATGCGTTTGACTGAACAACAAATTATGCAAATTAAAGCCGTGGTATCTGCAGAGCTTGGCAGTCAGGCGACAGTGACGTTATTTGGTTCGCGGCAACGCGATGACGTCCGTGGCGGGGATATTGACTTACTGGTAAGCAGCACTAATGAAATCAGTCAGCCCGCTTTAGTTGCTGCCCGCCTGGAAGCTAAAATAATACAGCGTATCGGCATACAAAAAATTGATGTGTTATTACAAGCGCCAAATTTGCAACGCTCAGCAATTCACCAGATTGCGGCAAAGGGTATACCGCTATGACCACACTATCTGATGAACAGTTACGCCTGGCTTTTCTAATTCGTGTTATCGACAAGGAGCGGAAACAACTCGCAGTAACCTTGCAACGCTTATTTAATGCGCCACTCACACCCGAGCGTTTGCAGCAACTGGATACTGATCCAGCGTTTTCCGAACAACTTGATGCTTTTGCCAGCCGTTTTGCCAGGTTACAAGACAACCTTGGCGATAAGTTGTTGCCGGCTACCTTGGCTGCATTGGGTGAGCACAAGGGCCCGGTCTTGGATAATCTAAACAAGGCGGAGCGTTTTGGTTGGTTAGAATCTGCTGAAAATTGGTTATTGGCCCGGCAACTGCGAAACAAAATGGTGCATGAATATATAGAAGACTTGCAGCTATTGGCTGATGCACTTAATAGCGCAGCTAACTTTACGCCGTTGTTAGAAAATTTTGCGATGCAATTGATTTCGGCGCTGGAACAACGCAATCTGCTTCCTAGTAATTCCTTTTAACCGCAAAGCCATAAAATTTCAGCTAAATTCAGCATCGAAGGCCTGACTCTGGTACGTAATCATGCCGGAGTCGGAAGCGGTGGTATTTTTTGTTGTGGTGTTGGGTGGTGGTGTAATTTTCGTTGGCGGTGTAACCTTCGGCGTTGTTCGGTTTCTCTGTTAGTTCCCGCATTGCTGAAGGAGGCAAGCACTGATTATGGCTGGTTGTAAACGGATTAGTTTTGTTTTGATCTATGCTGTGTTTTTACTCACTAGTTGTTCGTTATCGCCTGCCAGCCCTCATTATCCGTTAGCCGAATCCGGTGCATTGAATGTGACCTTATTAGCTAAGTTACCGGCTGAGGTTGATGAGTCATCGGGCCTGGCAATGCGTGATGGTAGGTTATGGACACATAACGACAGCGGCCATGCCGCTACCTTGTATCAGTTATCCGAGGCGGGCGATGCGATTAGCCGGCGGGTGCATATTAAAAATGCGGCAAATTACGATTGGGAAGCATTGGCACAGGATAGCGACTGGTTGTATATCGCTGATTGCGGTAACAATATTGGTGATCGCAGCTGGCTGCAAATTTATAAAGTAGCCTGGCAAGATTTGGATCAGGCTGAGGACGGCGCCGAAGTGGTTGCGAAAAGAATCATGTTTCGGCTCGCAGATACCGAGCCCTCAACCCGTCCGCATGCCCATAACGATGATTGCGAAGCGCTGACGGTGGTGGGTGATGAACTGTGGTTGTTTACTAAAAACTGGCAAGATCGTCATACCCGGTTATACCGACTAGATAAAACGGCAGCAGTTCAGGAAGTCGTCAGTAGTGAGCGGTTTTTTACAAATGGTTTAATCACCGGCGCCGATTTTGACCCTGACACCGAACGCCTGGCGTTAGTCGGTTATCGGTTGGGGTTTCTGAGTGTGGCTGCTTTTATTTGGCAGCTTCCTGTTATTAATAATACGCCGCAATGGGAATTGGGACAGTACCATGTTATTAGACCGACGCGGCAGTGGGAGGCCATTCTGTGGCATCAGGGTGATCTGCTGCTAACCAGTGAGGCTAGCCTACTAGGCGGGGCTAGCCTTGGCCGTATCGCATTATAGTTAGCGTAGCTGATGCCGAGTAAGCCCGCCCCTTGATTACTTTCTTTTACGGCGCAATCTCAGGGCTAATAACCTGCACTTAAGATACCCGACTTAGCAGCTGCTGTAGCAGTGGTTTTTACTAAGCTGCAAGGGCAGTTAACAGTTTAACTGCCCAATTTTAGTTAAAACGCGCATTTACCTACGCCGGCGTTTGCCAGCACAAAGTTTTTCACTTCTTCAGTGCGTACCAACTTATAATCGTAAGGCACACGCAATACTGCGGTAGCAAGCATATCCGGCCCGGCAATGATACCGTCTGCAGGACTTTCAGCCCATTGGGTGTTAATCAGCATATTATCCCGGGTATCCCAGTAGCCGATGTTGTTTGAATAGAAAGACACCAAAGGATTTTTGGCGTTTTCAAACACATTGGCTTCAACCCGCAGAATAGCACCCATGCGTGAGTTCATCCCGGTTTCCAGAATATTATGATAATAATTGTTAAACAAATGCCCCTGACCAAAGCGGAACAGCGGAAGTCTGGAATTTACGTTTTCAAACCTGTTATGGTGAAACGTAATACGTCTGTCATAGCTATCAGAGTCGCTTGAGCCCCAAAGTGAGGTTTTCCAGCTGCTATGCAGGTAGTTAAATGAGATAGTAATATTATCGATATCCCGCTTACCGCTCACCAGTTCATCATAGAAATCTTTATGAACGTCCAGGCTGTTTGAGATTTCATTATGATCGATCCAGATATTACGGGCCGGCCCCTCAATAGTAATGCCGTCTTTATCGCCAATATTGACGTTTCTGATTTTTAAGTTTCGGATTATCACATTCTGGGCGCGGAACACTTTTAAGCCAATACCATCCAGAATACCGTTTTGCCCGACACCAATAATGCTGACATCCCGCATATCCTTGATGTCAAACTTATTAAATCCGCCTGAGTTAGCCGGAGTGATAGTGCCATTAACCCGAATGGTAAGTGGCCGGTTTGGGTCTTTGTTTGCCAGCGCCTGAGCTAATTCCAGCCCCGTGGTGACGGTAACCCGGGTGGAGCGGATACCCAGACCGCCTGTTGTACCCCCACCCAGTGAGGCATAGCCTTGCGGGCTGTTGGCACAGGCATTAAAACTGCCATAAATGGGTTGGCCGTCGATGCCTGGCGGCACTGGATCGACAGGGCCTGGCGACGGATCAGGAGTTGGGTCAGGTGTTGGATCGGTTGGTGGAGTGATCGGAGAAGGTTCTGGCGCATCATCATTCAGGTATATCTCAAATTCTGCAATTTGTGGCGCGCCAGTCGCACTGATAATCAGCAAGTTAAGCTTTTTCATACTGACATTGCCCAAATTGACTTGCAGTTCACTACCAATTCGATTGCCTGTCGCCAGTACGGCACCGGTGTCGTGGTTCACCAGGCGCCAGCTGGTTACCTGATCACCAAGTTCACGCAAAATCACCTGATTAAAGTTAATGGCGGTACTCCATTTTACCGAGACGCGCTCGTTACTGGTGGAATTTGGTTGCCAGTACGAGCTTAAATTACCGTCTTTGACAAAGCCATAGCTGGTATTGCCGAATTTACTGGTGCCGTCTGCACCCGCACCCGGGCCACTGATGGCAAGGTTATTCGCGGCGGTGGCCGGTAAGGCGCAGCATAACAGGCTTACAGCGATTAATGTTCTCATCTACATTGTCCTTGTTAATATTATGCCAGCGGGTTAGTTGTTTTTTTGGGTGTTTGCCGGCGGGTTTGACGAGCTAACAACAAGCCTGAAGCTAGCAGTAATAAAGTAGCAGGGGCCGGTACCGGGGCTCCGGGTTGCGAGGATGAAACGCCAAAGCGCAGGTTATCAAAGGCTGACCACTCTGTAGCCTGAGCAAAACTTACTGAGCGCGCTATGCCGCTAAAGCTGATAGAAGCAAAATCCCAGGTACAAAAATAGGAGTCTCCGGCACATAATCGGTCAAACTGATTGCTGATGTTTAACGAAGCCAGCAGATTACCCGTGCCAGCCAAACCATCAAAAATCATAATTTGCCCAACTTGCGCCGAGCTGTAGTGCAATGCAAAGGCATCAGTAAAGCCCGCTTCGAAATTTAGCCAGCTTGCTGGCCCCTCAAAGAATAGTAGGGTTTGACCTGAGGGTAGGTTGGTAAAACCGCTGCTGCCATCGTCGGCGGCAACTGCCGTAAAGGCGCCACTTCCAAATGATATGCCGTGGTTAACGCCTTGATTCCCCGCACTGTCAAAGCCACCATTATAAAAGTTCAACAAATTGCTAAAATCGCCGGCGCCTTCAAAATCCAGCTCGACAATGCTTGCTGATGCCGAGTAGCTGAAAAGTGTCATGCCCGCACACAATACCCAGCTTAGATATTTGTTCTTACGTAACATCGAATTATTCTCCTGATTGATAGAGCACAAAAAATGTGCCGGAATCAATCTAGATGACATCCAATATGTCGGCTATTTCAGATATGGAAAATTTGATGTTAATTGATTTTGTGTAGATTAATTAATAACTTGATATTTTTGTTATAACAAAAAAATACCATAGTTGGAATTTTTTAGCGCTGGGCTGCTTGCAACGCGATACGACTGATGAATTGTAATGCACTTGCCAACTTACCCGATGAATAAGCGAGTAAGCTTGAGCAGCCTTTACTAAACTTATCGAGTTGATAAAAATAAGCTCAAGTATGATCTACAGCCAAAGTTAGTAACCAATATTAGTTACTTATCGAGTTGTAACCAAAAATGGTTTCTTATTTGACTTGTAACCGAATTTGGTTACTATTGGTGTTAAGTCCCATGCTACTGAGATCCTTATGCCGCCAATTTATGCAGTGCTTACCGGTGATTTCGTAAATTCACGCCATGTAGCGAGTGAGCATTACGACACCATTTTGTACCAACTTGAGCAGTTATTGCTTTCACAAACGGATCAATTGGCGTGCAGCTTTAATTTTTATCGGGGTGATGCTTTTCAAATCCTGTTACCAAAGCCGCAAGCTTCGGTAATGCTGGCTTTTTATATCCGTTTAACCATGCTTAGTTTGGGACAGGATTGTAAAATTAGTATCGGTATAGGGGGAGTGAGTAATTTACGCAAGGACGTAAAAAGTGCCAGTGGTGCCGCCTTTATCTTATCTGGCAATGGCTTGGATAAACTTGTCTCCGGGCAGCGCTTGGCCATTTTCAGTGAGCAAGCCGAGCTACAGCAGGTACTGGGTGTGCCTTTGCGGTTGGCTGATGCCATGTTAAGTAAGTTAACCGCCCGCCAAGCTGAAGCCTTGTTGTTATACCTGTTAGCTCCTGGTAGCTCGCATGATGCTATCGCAAGTAAACTGGGCACATCCAGAGCAAACGTGACAAAATTATTGAACAACAGCCACGCAGATTATCAGTTGGTAGAATCGTTTTTGGCATATTGCGAGCACCATATTACAGGACGTATCGGATGAGTGATTTAAGTCTGTTTCTTAGTTTAATCCTGGTTCATCTACTTGCTGATTTTTTCTTGCAGCCAACCAGTTGGGTTGTTGCAAGGTCAGATAGACATTGGCGCTGTGCCGCTTTGTATTATCACGGTTTGGTGCACTTCGGCCTTAACTTGTTTGTATTAGTTAGTTGGCATTTTTTAAGTTGGCCCAGCATGAGTTTGTGGAGTGTTATTGCTTTTGCGCTAATACTTGCCATCAGCCATATACTCATTGATCTGGTTAAGTCCTATTACAGTGGGCTAGGCTATTTTATCGCTGATCAATTGTTGCACGTGTTGATAGTGGTAATAGTGTGGCTGTGTTTAACAGACATTGGCTTTGGCGTGATATTGCAATATGTTAAATCATTACTCGACGCTCAGAATTTACTGATATTACTCGCGTACTTGCTATTAATGAAACCGGCATCCTTATTAATCAGTTTAGTACTGGCAAAGCTGGTAACACCTAAGTCGACCAGTAAGCAAGGCTCTCCGGCTGGGGGGCATTTAATCGGTATTGCCGAGCGCTTACTAATCTTAACCTTGATACTGGTTGAGCAATACTCAGCTATCGGGTTGGTTGTGGCGGCGAAGTCGGTACTGCGCTTTAACGATTTGCGGGATTCACATGACAGGGCACTGACAGAATATATTCTGCTTGGTTCATTACTGAGTTTTAGTATTACTTTACTGGTCGCTATCGCCTTGCTAAATGCTCGTTAATGACTAACCGGCAAGGAGTAATTTCAGGATTAAGGCGTCGACTTGATGATGGCTAAAAGATTAATTAAGCAGGTGAACGAGAAAACTTTTTGAGTGAGGATTAAATGGTCGGTACGGCGGGATTTGAACCCACGACCCCTGACACCCCATGACAGTGCGCTACCAAGCTGCGCTACGTACCGACGTAGGGCGTATCATAATGATTTCGGTATGAAATGCAATGCGCTTTTGTGTGAGTGCAGCTTTTTTACGCAGCGTTGCTGCTCCGATGTTTTCGACAAAGTTATTGCGGTGCTGGCGAATTCCGTCTGAAAGAGTAGAATACGCCTCTTTATAATAATTAGCAGTGTTGTAAGCTTGTGAGCGACATCCAGAACGATCCTTTTGCCGATATCCGGCCTTATCATGACCATGAAGTTCAAGCCGCTATTGGCCGGCTGATTGCCGATCAGGAATTTATTGCTGCCATTTTGCATTACCGCTTTCCGCATCTGGCCGGCAGTTTTGGCTGGTTGCTAGCGCCGGCGGTCAAGTTTTTCCTAAAACGCAAATGGGCCAAGCTGCGCTCTATTGCGCAGGTGCAGCTGCAGGTTGCCGCCTTTATGGAGCGGATGCTGAAAACCTCGACCACTGCGATGACCTTTAGCGGGATGGAACATTTAAAGCCGGGTCAGGCGTATTTGTTTATCTCCAACCATCGCGATATTGCGATGGATCCGGCGCTGGTTAACTGGTGTTTGCATAAGCATGGCTTTGAGACGGTACGGATCGCCATTGGCGATAACCTGCTGCGTAAAGCCTGTGCTACCGAGCTGATGAAGCTGAATAAAAGCTTTATCGTCAAACGCGGCGCCAAAGGGCCGCGGGAAATGCTGAAAAATCTGTCGCAACTCTCGGCCTATATTCGCCATTCGTTGGATGAACAGCAATCTATCTGGATTGCGCAAAAAGAAGGCCGCGCCAAAGATGGTAATGATGAAACCGATCCGGCAATTCTGAAAATGTTTTATATGGAAGGCAAAAAGCGCGGTGACAGCTTTGCTGACTATATGCGCAACCTGAATATCGTGCCGGTGTGTTTATCGTATGAGTTAGATCCCTGTGATCAGGATAAAGCCAGAGAACTTTCTCACAAACAGCATCATGGTAATTACCAGAAAGGTGAGTTTGAAGATATCGATGCCATTATCAAAGGCATTGTCGGCTTTAAAGGCCGGGTGCATGTTGCCTTCGCTAAACCGTTAACTGATATTCCGGCGGATGCTGACGCGCTGGCCGCGATGATTGATCAGCAGATCTGGCAAAACTATAAACTGTTTCCGGTTAATTATCTGGCCGCAGGTGACAGCGCCAAAGCCGATGCCGCACAGCAGGCAAGCTGGCAACAAAGGCTGGATGCGTTACCGCCGGAGTCGCAGCCGTTTTTAACACAAATGTATGCTGCCCCGGTGCTGAAACAGCATACGCAAGCGGCTGAAAGGCCGGTAACTAACGCCTGATGGGCTATCTCGTTGGTGTTACGCTGTTATGGGCGTTTTCATTTAGCCTGATTGGTGTGTATCTGGCCGGGCAGGTCGATGCCTATTTTGCGGTGCTGACCCGAATAGCGCTGGCATTGCTGGTATTTTTACCCTGGTTGCTGCGTTATCCGATAAAAGCCGGCTTGGCGCTGCAGCTAGCCGCGCTTGGTGCGGTGCAACTGGGGCTGATGTACCTGTTTTATTATCAGTCGTTTTTGTTGTTGTCGGTACCACAGGTACTGGTATTTACCATCTTTACCCCGGTTTATATTACGCTGCTTTACGATGTGCTGGCCGGGCGCTTTCAGCCGCGCTTTTTACTGGCGGCGGCAATGGCGGTAGTGGCCGCGGCGATTATGCGTGATGGCATGCCGGCACCGGATTACTGGCTTGGCTTTTTGGTGGTGCAGGGCGCTAACCTATGTTTTGCTGCCGGGCAGGTTGGTTATAAACGGCTAATGCAGCAAGGTGAAGCGCCTGCCAGCTTGCAATACCAGCAGTTTGGCTGGTTTTATGTCGGCGCACTGCTGGTGGCACTGCCGGCTTGGTTTATCCTCGGCACAGCCCAATATCCGGTTAATGCCACGCAGTGGGCCGTATTATTATGGCTGGGGCTAGTTGCCTCCGGCGGCGGTTATTACTGGTGGAATAAAGGCGCCAGTCTGGTCTCCAGTGGTACTCTGGCGGTAATGAATAATGCACTGATCCCGGCGGGTTTGCTGGTAAATCTGTTAATTTGGAACCGCAGCGCCAATCTTTGGTCTCTGGCTTTGGGCTCGGTAATTTTGCTGGCGTCGCTTTGGTTATGCCGGCCGGCAAGACAGGAGTAAACCGATATGGCACGACAGGTCACCTACTTATACAAGGGGCAACGCAAAGTCATTGCCTTTAGTTTTGATCGCTTTCGCGACCCTTATGAAGCCGCCGCGGCGGAAGAGGGCATTGACTTAACGCAGTTTCTGGCGATGGAAAAGCAATTAATGCAAACCGCTAAAGATAAGTCGGCAATTAAAAACTATCGATTACAAACATTTAGTAAATTTGGGTTTGCAGAGATCGCCTTTGTGCGCGAGAATCCGCCAACAGAAGAATAACAGTCTGCGCGATCCTATTGGATTGCCGCAGCGTATCAGCCTACAACCAATGAGTTTTGTTATGAAAATTACCGCAAATTTTGACAGTGGCAATATCGAAGTTATCAATGCCACCGATCCGAATAATATTCAACTGGCGATCCGTAAAGACAATATGTCGGATTTTTACCAGTGGTTCCATTTTCGCTTAAACAGCCCCCATGCCCAGGTGCATAAACTGCACATTACCAATGCCGGCAAATCGGCCTATCCGGATGGCTGGAAAGACTATCAGGCAGTGGCCTCTTATGATCGGCAGAACTGGTTCCGGGTCGAAACCGAATATGACGGCAATACCCTGACCATTACCCATTATCCGGAAGCCGAGTCAGTTTATTTTGCTTACTTCGCGCCTTATAGCTACGAGCGGCATATGGATCTGTTGCATCAGGCACAAAACGACTACAACTGTCAGCTGGTTGAACTGGGCGAAACCCTGGATGGCCGCGATATGAGTATGCTGGTAGTCGGTGAGCCGGATGACAGCAAAAAGAAAGTCTGGATCATTGCCCGGCAACACCCGGGTGAAACCATGGCCGAGTGGTTTGTCGAAGGCTTATTAGATCGCCTGCTGGATGAAGATGACGGCGTAGCGCGTAGCCTGCTGGCCAAAGCCGTGTTTTACATAGTACCTAATATGAACCCGGATGGCAGCGTGCGTGGTCATCTGCGTACCAACGCCGTTGGCGTTAACCTGAACCGCGAATGGCAAAACCCGAGTATGGAACAGAGCCCGGAAGTGTTCCTGGTGCGCCAGAAGATGCTGGAGCTGGGACTGGATATGCTGCTGGATGTGCACGGTGATGAAAACCTGCCGTACAACTTTGTCGCCGGTGCCGAGGGCGTGCCTTCCTATAACGCCAAAATGGCGCAGTTAGAAACTAGCTTTAAGCAAGCGCTGCTGGCGGTAACACCAGAGTTTCAGACCACTTACGGCTATGATCGCGATGAGCCGGGCAAAGCCAATTTAACCGTGTGTTCAAACTGGGTTGCCGAGCAATTTAAAACCCTGGCCTATACGCTGGAGATGCCGTTTAAAGATAACGCCAACCTGCCGGATGAAGCCTATGGTTGGTCAGACGTACGGTCAATGAAACTGGGGCAGGATGCGTTAACGGCGATTTTGGCCGTAGTTGATGATTTAGGTCAGTAATAACAACCTAACCACACAGGAACAGCAGATGGCAATTATTTCCTGCCCGGTGTGCCAACACCGGGTTTCTAACAAAGCAGCAGAGTGCCCGAAGTGTAAAACCGATCTGACTGCGGCCACGCCGGAGAAACTGGCGGCGCAGCATCGGGATCGGATGCTCAGACAGTCACAATCACTGATGAATCAGTCGATGTTGGCGTTACTGCTGTTTCTTGGTGGCTTCGGTATTCTGTACTGGTGGCAACCGGAAACCGGCAGCTATAACGAATATGTCTCAACGGCGGCGATCGCGCTGGGTTTTATCTGGTATGTGGTTTGCCGCGCCCGGATTATCTGGTTAAAGCGTAAGAAGTAGTATGGATTTTAATGCACTGGTCAGCGCTATGGCGCCTGACACCTACGAAAAACTGGCGCAGGCGGCCGAAACTGGCCGCTGGGCCGATGGCACGCCGCTGTCTGACGAGCAAAAAGCCCACACCCTGCAACTGGTGATGGCTTATCAGGCCAAGGTAATGAAATCGGACGAGATTTTTACCGTTGGCGCCGATGGCCAAATTGTCCATAAATCCAAAGCTGAATTAAAAAAGCAATTTTCTGATCCTGCCGCTATCGCAAGGTTTTCACACGATGATCTTTAAACGCTGGTTTAAACCCAAATGGCAACATCAGGATGCCGCAGTACGCCTACAGGCGCTGGAAAGTCTGGATCCGCAAAATACCGAACATAAAAACACCCTGCATGAGCTGGCCTTTAATGACGGCGCCGAAGCAGTGCGCAAGGCTGCGCTGCACCGCTTAAATGATTTTGCACTATGGTGGCAAGCCAGTAAGCAGGACGCTGCCGAGCGCCTAAAACTTTATGCCGAGCAACAGCTGATCCAGCAGTTGCTAACCGGTAAGGTGGCCGCAGGTTTAAAACAGAAATTTATCGAACAATGTCAGCGCAGCAGTATTCTGGAGCAACTGGCACTGCAGGATAGCGATGTTAGTTTGCGCTTTAGTTTGCTACAGCGGCTGGAGCGTCAGGATCTGGTGCTGCAAAGCCTGCAGGATGCTGATTTCCCGGTGGCGTTAAAAGCGCGCTTACTTACCGACATCCAGGATGAAAAGCAGCTCGATAAGCTGGCGAAGCAATTGCCGGGCGAACTGGCCGAGCAGGCGGCACAACAACTGGCCAAGCTACAGGCAGATAAGCAGCGCCCGGTAAAACTGCGCAAAGAACTTACCTTGTTACTGGCCAAGTTAAATGCGCTTCGCGAGCGCACTAACCTGAGCGACGTGCCGGCACTGCAACAGCAACTGGCGACCGAATGGCAGCAGCTGGCTGCCGATCTGCCGTTGTTACCTGAGGCCGAAGCGGCACAGTATCAGGATAAGTTTCAGCAGTTAAACAGCAAGTTATCCGACTGGTTAGCACCCAAATTAGCCGAAATTGCAGCAAAGCAGCGGGAGGCTGAGCAGCAGGCTCAGGCTGCAGCCAGTTTTCAGCAGTTACATCAGGCGGTAACGGCATTACAGCAGCAAATCAGTGTACAACTGACTGCGCTATCCTCTCTGACGCCAGAACAGCTGTCATTGTTAGAAGCGGCGCACCGTGAACTGTTACAGGAGCTCTCTGCCGCCCCCCTGGCCGAAAGAGAGCAACAACAGCTTTCGGTACAACTGCAAAATCTGGCGCAGCAGCTTAGCGCCTTGCCGGCAGCTGCGGCAAAGTTGCAGCAACTAACGCTGTTAGTGTCAGAGTTTAGCGATATAGCACTGCCGCAAACCGCAACCGATTTGCCAGTGGCGGAGCACCATTATTCGCAGTTTAAAGCCAGCTGGCGGCAGCTGGAGCAGGGGCTGGGTTTACCTGTGCCACAGCCATTACTGGCCGAACGCCAGCAACTGCAGCAACGCTGGAAAGAGGCACTGACCGGCTTGCAGCAACAGCAACAACGCCAGTTACGGCAATTACGCAGCAAATGTGCAGAGTTTAAACGCTTGCACAGTGCCGGCCGTTATAAGGTCTTGTTTGGGCTCTATAAAGGTCTGACCGAGGATTATCAGCAGCTAGACACCAGCTTACAGCAGCAAGCCGAGCGGGATTTTAGCGAAGTTAGCGCACTGTATCAGGCGCTGAACGAGCTGCAGCAATATATTGCCACGCCGCGAAAACGCGAGATGCTACAACAGATGCAGCAACTCTCTGCTGAGCCGCTAACCGATGCCAAAGCGCGTGCTGAGCAGGTGAAGCTCAGCCGCGCTAACTGGAACTCGCTGGGTAAAGCCGATCCGGCGGAAGACGATAGCCTGAACCAGGCGTTTGACCTGGCCTGTGAAGCTGCCTTTGCCCCGTGTCGCGAGTTTTTTGCCAAGCAGGATGCCGAACGTGCTGCACACTTGGCGCAGCGGCAGCAAATTCTGACCGAACTGGCGTTATTGCTGCATACAGAGCTGCCGGAAAAAGCGCTGGAACAATCGCTGCGTCAGTTAACCCAACGCTGGCGTGAGGCCGGCGCGGTAAACCGGCAGGATTATCAGGCGTTACAGCAACAGTATCAGCAACTTACCCAGCAGTTAAAAGCCCGCTTAAACCAGGCACAGCAAACCCAGGCCGCAGCAAAACAGGCATTGATTGACGATGCCAAAGCCGCATTATTGCTAACCGATGCTGGCCAAACGGCGTCGGTGTTAAAAGAATTGCAGCAACGCTGGAAACAACTGGGTTTTGCCGGCAAGCAACAGGATCAGAGCTTATGGTTAGAGTTCCGCGCACTGTGCGATGGGTTCTTTAATCAACGTCAGGCCGAGCATCAGGCGCAGCAAGCCGCGCAGCAGCAGGCGTGGTCGGCCCTGCAACAGCAGTTGCAAGATATTACTCAGGCGCTGACTGCTGCCACAGACTTAAGCACGGTACAACAGCTGCAACAGCAATTGCAGCAGCTGAGCTTGCCGGATCTGGCCGAAGCCCGGGCCGCGCGTGAACAACTGGCCGCTGAATTAGCCAGTAAAGCCGCCGGTATGCGTCAGCAAAAGCACAAAGCCGAGTTAAACCAGTTATTCGAAGCGCTGGCTGCAGGCCAGTGGCGCCCAGAGCTGGTACCCGCCGGTTATCGTGATGCTTTACAGGGCGCAACACCGCCACTAAGCCGACGCGAACTAACGGTAGCCTTAGAGCTGTTAACCGGGCAGGGCGCAACTCAGGTTGAACCCGGCGAAAAACAGCAGGTGCAGTTAGCGCTGTTATCAATGAAGCATAACGGTGGTCAGCAGGTTAATGCCGAGCAATTACTGCAACACTGGTTGGCACACGGCCCGGTCGCTGCCAACGAACAACCGTTATTACAACGCGTCGCCGCACTGTTTTAACAGCATCACGACTCCGGTACGCCTGCCGTACCGGAGTCGGTTCTGCGATAGTGGGCGCATCAAAGATCGCTCCGACAAGCGATTTTCTCGATATCGTCAAATATAACTATAAAGAATATAAGAGAGGAATTTGCAATTAGATTTGGCATATAAGGCGTGCTAATTTTGCGAAAACTTTAAATAAAAAAGGTGCTTAATATGCGCAAAATACTTATAGCGTTAACGGTTTCAATGTTTGCCAATACCGCAATCGCCAAACCGCTCTCCTTACTAAACGTATCCTACGATCCTACCCGTGAGTTTTATCAGGATTTTAACAAGGCCTTTGCCAGCCATTGGCAAAGTCAGAATTCGGCTCAGCCGCTGCGGCTTAATCAATCTCATGGTGGCTCAGGCAGGCAAGCTATTGCCGTGATCAACGGCATTGAGTCTGATGTGGTGACGTTAGCCCTGGCGCAAGACATTGATGCTATTGCTGAGGCAGGAAAAATCGCAAAGGATTGGCAAGCCCGGTTACCACATAATTCGGCGCCCTATACCTCCACCATTGTTTTTCTGGTTCGCAAAGGTAATCCGAAAAACATTAAAGATTGGGCGGATCTGACCAAAGAACATGTCAGCGTTATTACTCCCAATCCCAAAACCTCGGGTGGGGCGCGTTGGAACTATTTGGCAGCCTGGGGTTACGCCTTAGCGAAGAGTGGGAATGACGAAGCTTACGCCAAACAGTTTGTCACAGCACTGTTTCGCAATGTTGCGGTGCTCGATATTGGTGCTAGGGGGGCTGCAACCACTTTCCTGGACCGACAAATAGGCGATGTGTTGATCGCCTGGGAAAATGAAGCCTTACTCGCAATCAAAAAACTGGGCGCAGAGCAGGTTGAAATTGTGGTGCCAAGCATTTCAATCTTAGCCGAGCCATCCGTCGCTGTAGTCGATCAGGTGGTCGATAAAAAGGGCACCCGCGCTGCAGCAGAGGCTTATCTTGAGTTTCTTTATTCGCCAACCGGGCAGGAAATTGCCGCTAAGCATTTTTACCGGCCTCGCGACACGAATATTGCCGAAGAGTACTCAGCTCAATTCCCGGCATTAAATTTATTTACTATTGAAGACTTTGCCGGCTGGGAAGCAGCACATCAGAAACATTTTGCGCAAGGCGCCATCTTCGATCAGATCTACAGAAGATAAAAGGCACAGAAAAACCTGCCGAGTGTCCTGGTAATCAACACCTACAGTCATAACCAAAAGCGACACCACACCACGACTTCGGTACGCAAGCATACCGGAGTCGAAGAGCGGGGTAGCTTTACGCTAAAAAGGTATATAATCATCATTAATACTAGCCCGGACGAAAAGCTTCTGAGACTGAGATAGCTGTGTTACCGGTAGATACCGCCGAAAGCTGCTTTTGAATAGCCTGATATTAAGGATCTTGTGATGCAAGATGAAATCGTATTTCGCCCTGATCGCCGGGGAATAAGCATCAAACATATCGCGCTGATTTTCTTTGGTTTTTTGCTGTTTATTCAATTATTTCTGTTGGGGGCAGAGCCATTAGTGGTAAGACTGGCCGTTACCGTGGCTCTTGCTGTTTTCCTGCTATTAGGGCTTTGGCTTTGCAAATTACACTGCCAAAACTGGCCGCAAGAAATAGTGCTTAGCCGTTTCGGGATAAGCTACGGCAATATAAAGGCCATGCATGGTATCGATCTTATTCCGTGGCATGAAATCGCCCGGATGGATATTTTCTATACCGACCCCCGGTTACCGCCTCATCTGCGCATTGGTCTTAAGCCCGGCGCATTTTGTAGCCAGTTAAAAAAGCCGGTATTACAACGCTTTAGCATGGGGCTGGATGTCAATATCCCGGTATCAGTGAATGTGGCTGCGGATGTGGTGTTACAAACCGCGGAGCGTTTTTGGCAAGCGTCCAGGGAGAGAGTTGGTTGAGATCGCAGGACCGACTCCGGTACGGCAAGCATACCGGAGTCGAGGTGTGGTGTAGCGTTAAGATAGCTGCTTAGTTTGCTAGCGCAGGACCGACTCCGGTACGGCAAGCATACCGGAGTCGAGGAGTGGTGTAGCGTTAAGATCGCTGCTTAGTTTGATATCGCAGGACCGACTCCGGTACGACAAGCATACCGGAGTCGAGTGTGGTGCAGCGTTAAGGTAGCTGCTTAGTTTGATATCGCAGGACCGACTCCGGTATGACGAGCATACCGGAGTCGAGGTTTGGTGTAGCGTTAAGGTAGCTGCGTGATTTGATATCGCAGAACCGACTCCGGTACGGCAAGCATACCGGAGTCATGGCGCGGGGAAGCTATGGCAGTTTTTACGCTTACAGGGTTAATTCACCGCGCAGATCTTGCTGCATCTGAGTGCGGATCTGCTCCGGGCTGAGTGGTTTGCTTAGCAGGTAATGCAGCTTGGTCAGGCTTGCTTCCAGCGTCATATCAAAGCCACTGATCACGCCGGCGCGGCGTAAGGCATTACCGGTGGCATAACCATCCATATTGACCTTGCCTTTAAAGCATTGGGTGCAGTTTACTAATACCTGGCCGCTGTTACTGGCATTCTCCAGCACTTTAAGTAGTTCCGGGCGCTGTGGTGCATTACCCACACCAAAAGACTTAATAATCAGCGCCCGTACCGGTGCGGCCAGCATATTGCTGATCACGTCGGTGGTAATGCCGGGATAGAGTGTCACCACACTGATCGGCTGCGGTGTGATCTCAGCAACCTGTAACGGCAGGGCCTCGGCGCTATTGCTCAGCTTGCCGGCTAACAGCTTGATATGAATACCGGCTTCCAGCAGCGGCGGTAAATTGGGCGAAGCAAAGGCATTAAAGCCGTCGGCATCGGCCTTGGTCGCGCGGTTGCCGCGGAACAGCTGGTTATTAAAGAACAGCGACACTTCCGGGATCGGATAATTGGCCGCCAGATACAGCGCGTTTAACAGGTTAACCTGGCCGTCGGAGCGCAGCTGCGCCAGTGGGATCTGTGAGCCGGTGATAATCACCGGTTTTTGCAGATTCTCCAGCATAAAAGACAGCGCAGAGGCGGTGTAAGCCATGGTATCGGTGCCATGTAGCACCACAAAGCCGTCATAGCGCTGATAGTTTGCCTGAATATCTTTGGCAATACTTAACCAGTGCGCCGGTGTCATGTCGGAGGAATCGATTACCGGATGATATTCGTGAATGTCGAACTCGGGCATTTCCGGCCGGTAAAACTCCGGCATCCGTTTTACTGTGTCGGTTAAAAAGCCCGGTACCGGAATAAAGCCGCGGCTGGATTGCTGCATACCGATGGTACCGCCGGTATAGGCGACATAAATACGTTTTCTTTGCATGGGAACCTTAAAAAAATGCCCGGTCAGAGCCGGGCATTGTAATCCTTATTGCGTTTGCTGTCAGTGGATCTGGCAGCTCAGGCAGTAGGAGTAGATGCCATTAGGGTCATTAAACTGGTTCATTAACAGGAAGTCCTGTTGTACCTGCTGGCTTAACTGACGCAGGGCACGGTTTTGCATCGACTGGCCGAAGCTCGGTACCCAGCCTTTGGCCTGGGCAGCACCAAACATATCAACAAAGAATTGCTCTGCCGGGCTTAACTCTTGCTGGATCACTTTGACATCGTAGTTATCCAGGCCCGCCATTTCCGCAGCACGGGCAATGGCATCGTCGAAGGTACCCAGTTTATCCACCAGGCCAAACTCCTGCGCCATCCGGCCGGTCCAGACACGACCTTGGGCAACCTTATCTACCGCTTCCACGCTCATATTACGGTTTTTACCCACCATGGTCAGGAATTCGGTATAACCGCGCTCGATCAGCAGCTGCATTAAATCTTTCATTGGGTCATTTAACCCTTTAAACAGCGGAACACCGGCCGATAAGCCTGCCAGCTCAGTGGTACCTACGCCATCTACGTTTAAGCCCAGAGTTTGCATCGCATTTTCCAGCGTGTGCATTAAACCGAAGATACCAATAGAGCCGGTGATCGTAGTCGGGGCGGCCCAGATTTCATTGGCAGGCGCGGCAATCCAGTAACCACCTGAGGCAGCAACGGCGCCCATAGAAGCAATAACCGGTTTGCCAGCTTCACGCAGCAGGGTAATTTCCTGACCAATCACTTCTGACGCGAAAGCACTGCCACCGCCGCTGTCAATGCGCAGTACTACGGCTTTAACCTTGTCATCGTGGCGGGCACGACGCAGCAGTGCTGCAGTAGAATCACCGCCAATGGTACCGGCTTTTGCCGTACCATCGATAATCATACCGCGGGCCACGACAACGGCTACTTTTTCGGTCATCGGATTATCAAACTGCTTGGCCGGTAACACCAGCTTGCTGTAATCATCGAAGGTGACATGGTTGTAGGTATTTTTGTCGTTCTTACCGACAACGGCAATTAAGCTGCGACGGAACTCTTCGCGGGTTTGGATACTATCAACCAGCTTGTTTTCCAGCGCGTACTTGCTTAAATCGCCCTCGGCGGCAGCCACCTTGGCATACAGACCGGCAAAGGTTTCGTCAAAGTTATCCAGTGCAAAGCCACGACGGCCGGCAACCTGTTCTTTATATTCCTGCCACAGCGCATTTAACCAGGCGATATTGGCTTCTTTGGCTTCAGCAGACATATCATCGCGGGTGTAGGGCTCTACCGCAGATTTATAGGTACCCACGCGGAACACATGGGTGCTGACCTTCAGTTTTTCCAGTGCGCTCTTGTAGAACATCGGATAGCTGCCGTAACCTTCCAGGATCACAGCACCCATTGGCTCCAGGCTGATTTGATCAGCATAGCTGGCCAGAAAATACTGGTTTTGGGCAAAGAAGGCGCCGTAGGCGAATACTTTTTTACCGCCTTGCTTGAAATTCTCAATCGCGCTGCCAACGGCCAGCATCTTGTCCAGTGAAGCACGACCTAAGCCGGATAAATCCAGCACCATGGCCTGAATGCGGTTATCTTTAGCGGCATGATTAATTACCGCAACCAGATCGCTAACCAGGATCTCCGGCGTTTCTTCCTGGCCACCCAGGCTCTGATTCATAATGGCGGCGATAGGATCAACAAAGCGTTTTTCTTCAACCAGATCGCCTCTCAGATTCAGGTAAAGGGCAGAGGTTTTCGCCACTTTGACTTTGTCGCCGCCACCGAAGATGGCGCTGCCAATTAAGATCACAAATAAAATAAAGATGATATTAAGCACGGTGGAGCGAAAGCCCTTATAGACGGCCCAGATCGCGCCAAAGAAGCGCCGGATGATGCCTTTCTTTTTTTCTGCCATGAGATATTCCTGTGTCTCGAACGATTTTTTGCATTAGGTATGCTAACTGCTTTTGCTGCAAAGTCGAAACCGAATTTGTAAGAAAATGTATATCGCTTGCGAAACGGCGCCAAACTCGCTAGAGTCTGGCATTTATGACAGGTACGACCAGAGAGGTTTATGTGGCTTATCAACAATTATTACAACCGCTCGATCTCGGTTTCACAACATTACGCAACAGAGTGATTATGGGGTCGATGCATACCGGCCTGGAAGAAGAGAAAAATGGTTTTAGTAAACTGGCGGCCTTTTATGCTGAGCGCGCGAAAGGTGGTGTCGGGTTAATTATTACCGGCGGTATCAGCCCGAATTTTCGCGGCAACCTGGTACCTTTTGGTTGTCAGCTAAGTTTCTGGTGGCAGGTTGGCAAGCATAAGCAGGTCACTGAAGCTGTGCATCAGTACGGCGCCAAGATCTGCCTGCAACTGTTACATGCTGGTCGCTATGGTTATCATCCGTTTAACGTCGCCCCCAGCAAAATTAAATCACCCATTACTCCGTTTAAGCCATCAGAGCTGTCTGGCCGTCAGGTGCGTGCCACCATTAAAGACTTTGCCAATGCCGCCAAACTGGCGAAAAAAGCCGGTTACGATGGTGTGGAAATTATGGGCTCGGAAGGCTACCTGATTAACCAGTTTATTTGTCAGCGCACTAACCAGCGTACCGATGAATGGGGCGGTAGCTTTGATAACCGCAGCCGTTTTGCGCTGGAAACTGTAAGGGCGGTACGTGAAGCCTGTGGTAAGGACTTTATTATCATTTACCGGCTGTCTATGCTCGATTTGGTAGAAGATGGTAATACCTTTGATGAAGTCGTCGCTTTAGGTAAAGGCGTTGCCAAGGCCGGTGCGACGATGATTAATACCGGCATTGGCTGGCATGAGGCGCGGATCCCGACTATTACCACCCGGGTACCGCGGGCTGCCTTTAGCTGGATCACGGAGCGGGTGCGCAAGGAGCTGTCCGTGCCGGTGATTGCCACTAACCGTATTAATGATCCACAGGTAGCGGAAGATATTCTGGTTAATGGTCAGGCTGACCTGGTGTGCATGGCGCGACCTTTCCTGGCTGACGCCGACTTTGTCAATAAAGCGGCTGCTGATCAGGCCGATCTGATTAATACTTGTATTGCCTGTAATCAGGCCTGCCTGGATCATATCTTCCAGCAAAAACGCGCCAGTTGTTTAGTAAACCCGCGTGCCTGTTACGAGACTGAGCTAAATTTCACCCCGGCTACAACCCGCAAAAAGCTGGCGGTAGTCGGTGCCGGCCCGGCTGGCCTGGCCTTTAGTGTTTATGCTGCGCAGCGTGGCCACGAGGTGCACTTATTTGATAAATCGCACCAAATCGGCGGCCAGTTTAACTACGCCAAACAAATTCCGGGCAAAGAAGAGTTCCACGAAACCCTGCGTTATTACGGCCGGATGCTGGAGCTACATGCGATTAAGCTGCATTTAAATGCTGAGCAAAGCGTGGAGTCGTTAAGCGCCGGTGGCTTTGATGAGATTATTCTGGCCACCGGGATAGTGCCGCGTGATATTGGTTTGCCGGGGCAGGACCATCCGAAAGTACTGAGTTATCTGGATGTGCTGCGCGACCATAAAGCCGTGGGTAAGCATGTGGCTATTATTGGCGCCGGTGGCATTGGCTTTGATGTATCGGAATATCTGACCGAAGAACATTCACTGACGCTGCAACCGGATGCCTGGTTAAAAGACTGGGGCGTTGATAAGGCCTATCAGGCGCGTGGTGCCTTGCTAAAAGCCGAGCCGGCTGAGCCAGCCAAGCGCAAGATCTATTTGTTGCAGCGTAAGAATACCAAGGTTGGCTCTGGCCTGGGTAAAACCTCGGGCTGGGCACACCGGGCCTCGTTGCAGAAAAAAGGCGTGGAAATGCTGGCCGGCGTAAATTATCTGAAAGTAGATGATGCCGGGCTTTGGATCAGCATTAATAACGAAGAGCGCTGCCTGGCGGTGGATAATGTGGTGATCTGTGCCGGTCAGGAGCCGCTGCGGGCGCTGCAACAAGGTTTAATTGAGCGGGGGCAGAAAGTGCATTTAATAGGCGGTGCGGATGTTGCTGCCGAGCTTGATGCCAAGCGCGCCATTCGTCAGGGCGCGGAGCTGGCAGCACAAATCTAGTCGTTTTGCCTGGCTCAGGCCAGGTTCCCTACCTTTGACTGGCCGGTTGCACCAAAAAAGTGCGACCGGTCATCTCTTTGTCATCTTTTTGTCCTTTACTTGCCCTATTTTTACGCAGTATTAGCTGCTATCTTTATTAGTAGTTTCATTAACACTAATAAAATGCAAAGCCGCCAAGCAGTAGTCAGATATTGGTATTGCTATTGCATAGCAGGTGAAGGCCAAGCAGTGCAGTGAAAAGCCTGCCGCAATCGCCTGAACCCCGCACAACCAAGACCAACCCCGGGGATAACACAGTATCAATTTCATTATATGGAACCACTGTGCCAGGCACAGTGCTAAAGGGGAGAAACTATGTCAGGTGTATTAACGATGATTCTGGCGGGTGGTGAAGGTACCCGTTTGGCGCCTTTAACCGGCGTGCGGGCGAAACCAGCGGTGCTGTTCGGTGGTAACTACCGGATCATTGACTTTGTCTTAAACAACTTTGTGAACTCAGACTTGCTGCAAATTTTTGTGATTACGCAGTTTAAATCGCACTCTCTAATGAAACACCTAAGCCGCGCTTGGCGGGTCGGCGGCATTACCAACCGTTTTATTGATCCGATCCCAGCCCAGATGCAAACCGGTAAGCACTGGTATTTGGGCACGGCTGATGCCATCTATCAAAACCTGCATTTAATTGAAGGCTTGGATCCGGAGCATATCTGTGTTTTTGGTGGCGACCATATTTATAAGATGGATGTGCGGCAAATGCTGGACTTTCATCGCAAAAAGCAGGCTAAGTTGACGGTGGCTGCCATTCCGGTACCGGTGTCGCAGGCGCATGAGTTTGGCATTATTGAAGTCGATGCCGACGGCCGGATGATCGGTTTTCAGGAAAAACCGAAACAGGATCCGAAAACCATCCCCGGCCGGCCCGATATGGTGTTGGCCTCGATGGGTAACTATATTTTTGAAGCCAAATGTCTGGTTAAGGTGTTAAACGACGATGCCGATAATCCGGACTCCAAACATGATTTTGGCCATAATATTATTCCGGGCCTGGTGCCGGGCGGTGAAGTCTTTGTCTATGATTTCTCGACTAATAAAATCCGTGGTGAATCGGAGAGCAGTTCCGGTTACTGGCGTGATGTTGGTACGCTGGACTCTTATTACGAAGCCAATATGGATCTGATTTCTATTGACCCGCCGTTTGACGTTTACAACCGCTACTGGCCACTGCGTAGCTATACGCCACCGATGCCGCCGGCGAAATTTGTGCATGATCAGGCGAACCGTACCGGGCAGGCGATTAGCTCAATGGTCGCAGCGGGTTGTATTGTTAGCGGCTCTATCGTTTATCAGTCGATACTGGGTTACAACGTGCATGTACATAGCCATAGCTATATCGAAAAATGCGTACTGATGGGCAATAACGATATCGGCCGTGGCTGCCGTATTCGCCGTGCCATCATCGACAAAGATGTTAAGATAGCACCCGGCACCGTGATTGGTGAGGATATTGAAGCGGATCGCAAGCGGTTTCATATCTCGCCGGGTGGTGTGGTGGTGATCCCGAAAGGGGCCAAAGTGGGTTTTGATGATGACAGTGGCAGCTAAGGCTGCCTGTAAAAAAAAGGATCTGCCTGGTGCGAGTTCTGTTGTTATGTAGTGAATATGAAGGGCTGATCAAAACCGGTGGGCTGGCAGATGCCTGTCGCGGCATAGCGCAGGGGCTGGTTGATGCTGGCCATCAGGTCACCGTTTTATTGCCGCAATATACCAATCTGTACAGCCGGCCAACCGGGGAATGGCACTCGGTTTATTTTCATTTAGGCGGTCGGCCACTGGGCTGCGCGGTACGGCAGTTGGCGCAAGCCAGTCAGGGTGGGGTGGATATCCGCCTGCTGGAGCATCATGATTTCTTTCATCGTGAGCGGCCCTATGATGATGGTGATCAGGGGTATGCCGACAATCCGCTGCGCTTTGCGTTTTTCTGCAAAGCCGCGCTGGAATGGTGCCGCCAGTATTTACCGGATGTCGATCTGATCCATGGCCATGACTGGCAAACCGCAGTGACAGCGGCCTATTTAAAACAGCATTATGCGCAGGACCCGGTACTTGGCAGGGTCCCCTTTGTGTTTACTATCCATAATGGCGCCTATCAGTTAACGGCCGGCGCAGAGTGGTTTGGTAAGCTGGAACTGGCGCAGCAGCAGGATCACTTTCTGAATATGCTGGAGCAGGGCATTCGTTATGCGGCCAAAGTGAATACGGTCAGCCAGGGCTATCGTGACGAGTTGTTATCGGAGCCAGCGGCCAATGGTTTGGCCCGCTTGTATCAACAACGGCAAGCTGATTTTGTCGGTATTCTGAATGGTTGCGATTATCAGCAGTGGGATCCGGCCACCGATTTAACCTTGATTAGAAATTTCGATAGCACCGATCTAAGTGGCAAAGCAGCCTGTAAACAACAGCTAAAAGCCCGCTTTCATTTACCGGCGGCGGACGTGCCGTTAATGGTGGCGGTAAGCCGGATCACCGGTCAGAAAGGCTATGACTATCTGATCCCGGCACTGCGCCAGTTTTTGCTACAAAGTCCGGTACAGGTGTTTATTGTTGGCAGTGGCGAGCAACATTATTGCCGGCAACTCTATCAGTTACAGGAAGATTTTCCGGCGCAGTTCCGTTTTTTTGAGGGCTTTGATGAGACCCTGGCACACCAGACTGAAGCGGCCGGTGATTTCTTTTTAATGCCATCGTTATTCGAACCCTGTGGCTTAAATCAGTTGTATAGTCTGAAATATGGCGCTGTGCCTTTGGTGCGGCTAACCGGGGGGTTGCGAGATACCGTTGTCCCATGGCCAGACCAGGCCGCAACGGGCATTGGTTTTAGTGATGTCAGTATCGCCGCTTTATTGTCGGCGTTACAGCAAGCCGAGCAACTTTATCTGCAACAGCCAGCCTATCGGGCGGTGCAATTACGCGGTATGCAGCAGAACTTTAGCTGGCAAAGCTCGGTGCAAAGTTATATTCAGCTTTACCAACAGGCGTTGACTGAGCAGTTTTCGCGGAGTTAATCGCCACTTGCGCAGCTTGCTGCAAAATTGCCGTGAGTCAGACGGTTTTTTTTGATAGCCTGCGCAGCAACAGCTCTAGCTACTTACAGGTAAGTTTATGGATGCATTAACTCTTCTGACCAGCCGTTATTCTTCGCCGCGCCTAACCGAGCCGGCTCCCTCAGCTGAAGCTATGGCACTGATTAAACGTGCCGCAGTGCAGGTACCGGATCATGGTGCCTTACGACCATGGCGTTTTGTCGTAGTGCAAGGGCGGGAGGCGCTGGTTCGCTTAGGCGATATTTTTGCCGAAGCGGCGATTGAAGAAGATCCTACCATTTCGCTGGAATTACAGGAGCGGGCACGGCAGTTGCCACTGCGGGCACCGATGGTGATTGTCTGTATTGCGAAGATTAACGACCATCCGAAGGTCCCCGCAGCGGAGCAGGTACAGTCCACCGCCTGTGCAGTGATGGCAATGCAGCAAATGGCCTTTGCCTTAGGTTATGGTGGTATTTGGCGCACCGGCGCTTACACTCAGTATGATTATGTTAAGCAGGCGTTTGAGCTGGCAGCAGATGATGAAATTGTCGGCTTTTTATATCTCGGCACGCCAAATGGCCAGGCACCTAATCGCACACCGCTGGATGCGGATAGCTTTTTCACTGAGTTTTAATCGGTTTGTCAGAGTAATAAATAGAGCGAAGTCTGACGTTATCCCGGTACATTAAGCAGAAAAAACCCGCAATAATTTGCGGGTTTTTTCTGTCTTATCAGAATGTTCTATTCAACATTCAACATTCAACATTCAACATTCAACATTCAACATTCAACAATTAGAACTCGGCATTACCCGGTGTTCGCGGGAAAGCAATCACATCGCGCACATTACCAACACCAGTGACATAGGACACTAAGCGCTCAAAGCCCAAACCAAAGCCGGCGTGTGGTACTGTGCCGTAGCGGCGTAAATCGCGATACCAGCCGTAATCTTCTTTGTTCAGCCCCATCTCGTCCATGCGCTTATCCAGCATCTCAAGGCGCTCTTCACGCTGACTACCACCGATAATTTCACCAATACCCGGTGCCAGGACGTCCATCGCTGCCACAGTTTTACCGTCTTCATTTAAACGCATATAGAAGGCTTTAATGTCTTTCGGGTAGTTTTGCATAATGATCGGCGCACCAATATGCTCTTCGGCCAGATAGCGCTCGTGTTCAGACTGCAGGTCAACACCCCATTCTACCGGGTACTCGAATTTCTTACCGCAGGTTTTCAGAATTTCGATGGCATCGGTGTAGTCCATCCGCACAAAGCTGGAGTTCACCACCTTCTCCAGCCGGTTGATCGCATCAGCATCAATCCGCTCGGCAAAAAAGGCGAGATCGTCGGCGCGCTCGGCCAATACCGCTTTAAACACGTACTTCAGCATATCTTCGGCCAGCTGGGCGATATCTTTTAGTTCGGCAAAGGCGACTTCCGGTTCAATCATCCAGAACTCAGCCAGGTGACGGCTGGTGTTCGAATTCTCAGCACGGAAGGTTGGGCCAAAGGTATAGATCTTTGACAGCGCACAGGCATAGGCTTCACCGTTCAGCTGACCTGATACCGTTAAAAAGGTCTCTTTACCAAAGAAATCCTGGCTAAAATCAACTTTCCCCTGATCGTTGCGTGGCAGGTTATGAATATCCAGCGTACTGACACGGAACATTTCACCGGCACCTTCAGTATCCGAACCGGTAATAATCGGTGTGCTGATCCAGTAATAACCCTGCTCATGGAAAAAACGGTGGATGGCTTGTGCCAGACAGTGCCGTACCCGGGTGACCGCGCCCATAATATTGGTGCGTGGCCGCAGGTGCGCCTGTTCGCGCAGATATTCCATGCTGTGGCGTTTAGGCGCCATCGGGTAAGTATCCGGGTTTTCTACCCAGCCTAACACTTCAACGACATCGGCCTGAATTTCATACGCCTGGCCCTGACCTTCAGAGCGGGCAATCACACCTGAAACCGCCACAGAGCAAGAGGTGGTCAGACGCTTTACTTCTGTTTCGTAATTGGCCAGATTGGCCGGAACCACGGCCTGAACCGCATCAAAACAGCTGCCGTCATGCACGGCTAAAAAGGAAATACCGGCTTTTGAATCGCGGCGGGTGCGGATCCAGCCTTTTACCGTGATCTTTTCGCCAACCGCATAGCGACCGGCCAGAACATCTTTAATAACAGCATGCGTCATGCAAACAACTCCAAAGGGACAAGCAGGGGCAGCATCAGCTCTAGCGCCCAGGTTGAATTAAAGCAGTAATGATACTTGGCGCAAGGCTGAATACAAGCAAAAAATTGCGCCAGCAGAAAAGAGTTGGCTCGCCGGAAGAAAGTTGCGTACTAGGGCGTGGCGACCTGACGGACCTGCACCTTTTTCAAATTAGGTAAATAGATAAGCTGTTGACCATCGGCACTTAGGATCACCTCAGCGGTACCCCGAAAGTGCCGGCTTTCGAGTCGATCCGCATCCAGCACCCAAAGCCGGATATTATTTTCCAGCAGCAGTTGCTTGCCATCCTGCTGACTGGCTATCAGTTGCAGCTTATAACCTTGTTGCGCCGGCAGCTGACCATCCTGATAACTCAGATCAAACTGAAAGCCGCCACTTAATGCCTGTACGTTGCCAGTACGTAAGTTACGGCCGCTAATAAGAATAGCGCTACCACGGGCTAAAGCCCGCGGTGCCGTTAAACGCCAGAGACTGCCATCGGTCAGCGCCAGTTGGTTCGTGCTGCTGCCATTTATTTCCGACAACAGATACTGCACTGGCTCACCCGGGGTTTGTGACAAGATAGCGGCGCTGAAAAACAGTGCGCCAAGCAGGCTCAGGCGTTTTAGCATCAGGGTACCGCCTGATACAGGGTTTTGATCCAGCGCTCTTCGGTAATAAAGTTCCAGTGCCAGGCTTTGAACTCGTCACCCAGACCTTTGGCAATCAGCTCGGCTTCAGAGACGCCTTGCTGTTTGGCGGCAGTCACCAGCGCCAGCGTTTGCTCCATCATAGCCAGTTCCTGCTGTAAGCCGGCTTTATTGGTCAGCTCACCATGGCCCGGAATCACCTGCGTTCGCTCATCAATTTTGCTAATCACATAGCGGGTGTTTTCAATATATTGCTGCACATTGCCGCCATTATTGGTATCAACGAATGGGAAGCGGCCCTGAAACATCAGATCGCCCATATGCACAATATTCTGTGCCGGGAACCAAATCAGCAAGTCGCCGTCGGTATGGCTGGCCGGCATCGGCTCCAGCACCAGCTCGACGCCAAAATGATTAATGGTGGTTTTTTCTGTAATGGTGGTTTTCGGTAAGCCCGCCGGATCGAAATTGGCGTTACCGGCCAGCCGGGTTTTAACATTGGCATGAGCAATAATGTCAGCCTGAGCGGCCAGGGCGGCATTGCCACCAACATGATCGCCATGCATATGGGTATTAATCAACGTTGTGAGTTCAGCCGGGCTTAGCGTTTTTAAGCTGGCGCGAATTTTCTCCGCCAGCTCGGCATACTGGCTGTCAATCAACAGCACGCCCTGAGGTGCTGCTACCGCAGCCATATTGCCGCCAGCGCCGGTCAGCATATAGACATTATCTTTTAGCGGGGTAGCACTAACCTGTACATCGGCAAAGCGGTTGGCCAACGCCACGCTACTACAAAGTAGCAGGGCTGCGCCGGTAAAAAGGCTAAGGGTTTTAGTTAATTTCATTATCGGCTCCAATAGTTTAGGCACAAAAACTACGGCCTGTTTTGCTGTTTAGTTTACTCTAGCACGACGAGGCAACCTCGTACATCGACCAACAGAGACGACTTAGCTGTGCACTGCTAATGGTAAAGGGCGGCATAATATAGATCAGGTTATTAAAGGGCCGGATCCAGACACCGCGCTCGACAAACTGAGCCTGTAATTTCGCCACGTCCACTTTTTGTTGCATTTCCAGCACGCCAATGGCGCCCAGTACCCGCACTTGTTTGACTGCCGCAAGCTTAGCACAGGGGGCTAACTCCACGGTAAGCTGTTGTTCAATCGCCGCCACCTGCTGCTGCCAGTGTCCTTCGGCAATGATGCGGATACTCTCCAGTGCCACTGCGCAGGCCAGCGGATTGGCCATAAAGGTCGGGCCATGCATTAACCCGCCGGCCGCACTTAAACTAATACCGCGGGCAATTTCATCACTACACAGCGTGGCGGCCAGCGTCAGATAGCCACCACTTAACGCCTTGCCCAGACAGAGGATATCCGGATTGATTGCGGCATGCTCACAGGCAAACAACTTACCGCTGCGGCCAAAGCCGGTAGCAATTTCATCGGCAATCAGCAGCACCTGATACTGGTCACAGAGCTCGCGTACACCGCGTAAATAATCCGGATGATAAAAGCGCATACCACCATAGCCCTGAACGATCGGCTCCAGAATGATGGCGGCGATGTCATTGGCAGACTGGCGCAGCAGGTCACGTAGCGGTGTCAGATCGTTATCGTCAAAGAGGCCGGCAAAAGCACTCTGTGGTGCCGGCAGGAAATCATGCTGTGGCAGTAACTGGCTAAACATACTATGCATACTGTCATGCGGATCGCAGACCGCCATCGCCGCGAAGGTATCCCCATGGTAGCCTTGGCGCAGACTTACCAGCCGGGTCTTTTGGGTTTGACCCACACCTTGCCAGTATTGCAGTGCCATTTTCAGCGCCACTTCTACCGCAATAGAGCCGCTGTCGGCCAGGAAAACCTTGCTGAGATTGGCCGGTACCATCTTAAGCAGCTGCTGACAGAGTGCCACGGCAGGTTGATGGGTAATGCCGCCAAACATTACATGCGCCATCTGGCTAAGTTGGCTGCTAACGGCCTGATTCAGCCGTGGGTGATTATAACCATGCACGGCTGACCACCAGGATGCGGTGCCGTCAATCAGTTTGCGGCCATCTTCCAACTCCAGTTCGCAGCCATCGGCCCGCACTATCGGATAAACCGGTAGTGGCGTTAACATCGACGTATAGGGGTGCCAGATATGCTGGCGATCAAAATCCAGATTTATGCTCATAAAATAATCAGTAGTAAACTTTGATGGCTGGTCTGCGTTGACAAGCCGGGGGTGGTCGCTAGACTAGCGGAAAAACCATTGCGGCTCAATGCTGCTACGCTGATAACAGGGATCCCCATGCAGGCCACATCTTTTCAGGTTACTCCCCGCCATAACTGGACTTTAGCCGAGGTTAATGCGCTGTTCGCCTTACCCTTTAATGATTTATTATTTCAGGCACAGTCGGTGCACCGGGTGCATTTTAATGCCAATGAGGTGCAGGTTAGCACCTTGCTGTCGATTAAAACCGGTGCCTGTGCCGAAGATTGTAAATATTGTCCGCAAAGTGGCCATTACAATACCGGCCTTGAGCGTGAGCGGTTGTTAGAGGTAGAAAAGGTGCTGCGCCAGGCCGCGGCCGCGAAAGACAAGGGCGCCAGTCGCTTTTGTATGGGCGCTGCCTGGAGTAACCCTAAGCAGCGCGATATGCCGTATTTAATTGAAATGGTGCGTGGCGTAAAAGCCATGGGCCTGGAAACCTGTATGACACTGGGTAAGCTGGAGCCGGAGCAGGCGCATTCACTGGCCGCAGCGGGTCTGGATTACTACAACCATAACCTGGATACCTCGCCGGAGTTTTACGGTGAAATTATTACCACCCGCAGTTATCAGGATCGACTGGATACGCTGAGCCATGTGCGCGATGCCGGCATGAAAGTCTGTTGTGGTGGCATTGTCGGTATGGGCGAAAGTGCTAATGACCGCTCGGCGTTACTGATGCAAATTGCTAATTTGCCGCTGCATCCGGAGAGTGTGCCAATTAATATGCTGGTCAAGGTAGAAGGCACACCACTGGAGAATGTCGCCGATCTGGACGGTTTTGAATTTATCCGTACCATTGCCGTCGCCCGTATTATGTTGCCACAAAGCCATGTTCGCTTATCTGCTGGCCGTAGCCGGATGAATGAACAGATGCAGGCGCTATGCTTTTTCGCCGGTGCCAACTCCATTTTCTACGGTGACAAACTGCTGACCACCGAAAACCCGGCGGCGGATGCGGATATGCAATTATTTGCCAAGCTCGGCATAGTGCCGGAAAAGCGCCAGGATGTGTCGGATGAAGCCCATGCGCTGGCACTGGCCGATGCCATTAAAGAGCAGCAAAATCCGCCGCTATATCATGCTGCAGGCTAAGCGCCATGCAGCTTGCCGCCATGCAACAGGCACTTGCCGAGCGCGAGGCTAAGGCGCTCAGGCGTAGCACCAGGGCACTTGGCGCCGTCTCTGGCCGGTTATTGCATGTCAATGGCCGGCAGTATCTGAATTTTTCCGGTAATGACTATCTGGGGTTGGCCAGCGAGCCCAAAGTCCAGCAAGCGCTGTGTGATGCGGTCAGCCAATATGGGGTGGGCAGTACCGGCTCACCGCTGGTAACGGGTTTTCATGCCGCGCATCAGGCGTTAAGTACCGAGCTTTGTGATTGGCTTGGTGTCGAGCGGGTCTTGCTGTTTAGCTCGGGCTTTGCCGCTAACCAAAGTATGCTGGAGTGTCTGGCCAGTGCCGATGATCAGCTGCTGCTCGATAAGCTCTGCCATGCCTCCCTGATTAGCGCTGCGCAGCAGCATCCTTCGCAGGCCAAGCAGCCACTGCGGCGTTTTGCGCATAATAAGTTGGCTTCCTTAGAAAAGCTGTTACAAAAAACCGTCAGCGCCAGACATCAGTTGGTGGTGACTGAAGGTGTCTTTAGTATGGATGGTGATAGTCCGGATTTGCCGGCTATGCTGAAGCTGTGTCAGCAGCATCAGGCCGCGCTGCTACTGGATGATGCGCATGGTATAGGCGTACTGGGGCCTGAGGGGCGAGGTACCGCGGCGGCTCAGGGGGTGGCAAACAGCGAGCTGTTCTGCACCATGGCCAATTTTGGCAAAGCCCTGGGCGCCAGCGGTGCTTTTCTGGCAGCGAACAGCACCGTTATCGAGTATCTGGAACAGTTTGCCAAACATTATATTTACAGCACAGCGCTGCCACCGGCACTTTGCGCGGCGGTGCACTGTGCCATCCGCTTAGTTCGCACTGAGCAGTGGCGACGTGACCTGCTACAGGACAATATCCGCTTGTTCCGACAACTGGCAGCAGAGGCCGGTTTACCGCTGCTGCATGCAGAAGAGGCGACGACAAGCTGGCTGGATCGCAGCCAGCACAGTGCCATTCAGCTGCTGCTATTAGGCGAAGCCAGTCGTGCTTTGGCACTGAGCCAGGCCTTGCAACAACAGGGGATTTGGCTAACCGCGATCCGGCCACCGACGGTACCACCTAATAGCGCCAGGTTACGCATAACGCTGAGCGCCAGTCATCAGCCGGACGATATCCGGTTTTTAATCAATACCTTAAGGCAGTACTTTTAATGCAGGCTGTAATACAAGCTTCTCAGGGCGCCATCGCCGCCTGTTTTGGTAAAGCCGCGGCCAGTTATCAGCACGCGGCCCGCTTACAGCGCCAGGTCGCCTATCAGGCGTTGGCCGGTTTAACGGCTGCCGGTTCGCTTACAGGCACAACACTGGGCAACACGCTCGATTTGGGCTGCGGCCCGGGTTGGCTGCATCCGGAGTTAGCACCACATACCGAAACGCTGACTGCGCTGGATTTTAGTCCCGGCATGCTGGCTGCGGCCAAGGCACAGGGGCAGGCGGCGCATTATCTGTTAGCCGATGCGGCGGCGATCCCACTGGCTGATGCCAGTATCAATACCGTATTTTCCAGTTTAATGCTGCAGTGGTGCCCTGAGCCAGCCCAGGTACTGCACGAAATTAGCCGGGTACTGACGCCAGGGGGGCGGGCTGTGGTCACGACCTTAGTTGCCGGCACCCTTAGCGAGTTGCAGACCGCCTTTGCTGCGGTGGATCAGCACCAGCATGTGCAACATTTTTTACCCCTCAATGCACTCAGCACCGCCGCAGAGGCCTCAGGCGCAAGCTGGCAAGTGCATAGCTATCAGCTTGACCTTAGCTACCCGGATATCTTTGCGCTGGCAAAAGAGTTAAAACAATTGGGCGCCAGTTATATTGCCAATCGTGGGCGGCAGGGGTTAACCGGCAAGGGTTACTGGCAACAGGTTGCGGCGGCCTATCCGAATGCCAGTGCTTCAGGTTTAACGGCCAGCTATCAGGTTGCGGTGTTACAGCTTAGCAAGCCATGCAGGGATTAATGATGAACCAACACTGTTTTTTTGTTACCGGCACTGATACCGATGCCGGTAAGACCTATGTCAGTGCCTTGTTGTTACAAGGCTATGCCGCTTTGGGCATTACTGCGCTGGGCGCGAAACCGCTGGCAGCGGGTGCAGAGCAGGCGGCGGATGGCAGCCTGCAAAATAGTGACGCGTTACTGTTGCAGCAGCATTCTGGTATCGCGTTGCCTTATGTGCAGCATAATCCGGTGTGTTTAGCCGAACCAGCCGCACCGCATCTGGTGGCGGCCGCCGCTGGTATCAGGCTGAATGAGCCACAACTGACTGCACATTTGCAGCAGTTACAGCAAACTCAGGCGCCGCGCATTTTAATCGAGGGCGCCGGTGGTTGGTTATTACCTTTATCGGATAAGCGTTATCTGGCGGATTGGGTGCTGGAACAGCAATTGCCGGTGGTGTTAGTGGTAGGCATTAAGCTGGGCTGTTTAAATCATGCCATGCTCACGGTGCGGGAATTAGAGCGCAGTGGTGCCAGGATCCTTGGTTGGGTCGCCAATATTATCAGCCCGGATATGCTGTATCTGGCACAAAATATTGCGGACTTAACGCAGCGTATTCAGGCGCCCTTGCTGGCTACTGTGCCTTATGCCGCTGTCGCTAAGCCGGAAATCGCGCTTCAGTTAGCGGCAGCCTTAGAACAACATCTGACTTAGGCCGTTGTGAGTGCTTATATTTACTTACACGTTTTACCTGACTTTTCATATTTTTTGCCGTAAAACGGCAACCAGAAATTGAATTCATGGTCTATGCCCATATATACAGGTGCAGTAAATCTTAAGAGGGTGTATCGATGAAACGGGTGTTGTTATTTCTGGCAACTAACTTAGCGGTGATTTTAGTTCTGAGCATTGTATTAAATATCGTGTTCAGCTTTCTGGGAATAGACCATAGCAGTATCGGCGGCTTACTGGTGTTTGCCGCGATTTTTGGCTTTGGTGGCTCCTTTATCTCGTTACTGATGTCTAAGTGGATGGCTAAGCGCTCTACCGGCGCTGTGGTGATCACTCAGCCGCGTAATGCTACTGAGCACTGGCTGATGAATACCGTGGCCAAGCAAGCGAAAGCGGCAGGCATTGGTATGCCGGAAGTGGCGGTCTATGACTCGCCAGAAATGAATGCCTTTGCTACCGGGGCTAACCGTAATAATGCGCTGGTCGCCGTATCTACCGGTTTGCTGCGCAATATGAGCGAAGATGAAGTCGAAGCGGTGTTGGCACATGAGGTGTCTCACATCGCCAATGGCGATATGGTGACGCTAACGCTGATCCAGGGCGTGGTGAATACCTTTGTGATTTTCTTAGCGCGTTTAATTGCCGGTGTGATTCGTAACAACAACCAGCAAATGGGCCAGCTGGCGTATTTTGCCATCGTTATCGTACTGGAAATGGTATTTGGTATTCTGGCCAGCATCATTGTGATGTGGTTCTCGCGGCAGCGAGAATACCGGGCTGATGCCGGTGCCGCCCGTTTAGCCGGTGCCGGTAAGATGATTAAAGCGCTGGAGCGGTTAAAGTATAACCATGAAAGCCGCCTGGAAGGCAGTATGATGGCCTTTGGTATTTCCGGTAAGAAAGCCAAATCAGAACTGTTCTTAAGCCATCCACCGCTGGAAAAACGCATTGCTGCGTTGCAAAACAGCCGGCAGTTTTAAGCCTTAACTTAAGTCTGCAATTAAGCCTTAACCGACAGCACCCCGCACTAGCGGGGTGTCTGCTATCTGGTGCGTTACCGCCAGTTAAACCTTACGTACAAACTCCGATTTCAGGCTCATGGCGCCAAAGCCATCAATTTTACAGTCGATATCATGATCGCCTGACACCAGCCGGATATTCTTCACCTTAGTGCCAATTTTCACTACTGCTGAAGAGCCCTTCACTTTTAGATCTTTAATTACGGTAACGGTATCGCCGTCCTGCAGCAGGTTGCCGGCGCTATCGCGGATTTGCAGTCCTTGCTCAGGGGTTGCGTTGTCAGTCGCAGACCATTGATGGCCGCAGGCCGGGCAAAGCAGCAACTCGCCATCCTGATAGGTGTATTCAGCCTGACAACTGGGACAGGCGGGTAGGGTTTGCATAGGGTACTCCCACTGACGAAACCGGCGATTATAGCCGACAACAGCACGGCTGTCGTGCCGCTATTTCGCCGCTTTATCTTCGTTATTCAGCTAAATGCCGCGCCTGCACCGTCTTTGGCCGGATAATTTGCTATGCTGCCAGTTCGCTTTTTTGCCTTGCACGCTGCAGGCTATGTTAAGGAGAGCTTATTTATGACCCTGGCGCTGATCCCCGCACCTATTATCGCGGCTTTTAATCCACCGCGGCGTATTTTAATGGGCCCCGGGCCTTCTGATGTCTATCCGACCGTGCTGGCAGCACAAAGTAAACCTACTGTCGGCCATTTGGATCCGCTGTTTGTCGGCATGATGGATGAACTGAAACAACTGCTGCAATATGCGTTTCAAACCCGCAACGAGATGACGCTGGCCATCTCCGCACCGGGCTCAGCCGGGATGGAAGCCTGTTTTGTCAACCTGGTAGAGCCGGGTGAGAAAGTGATCGTTTGTCGTAACGGCGTGTTTGGCGAACGGATGCGGCAGAATGTCGAACGTTGCGGCGGTATTGCCGTGACGGTCGATCATAGCTGGGGCGAACCGGTCGATCCGGCTAGGGTTGAAGATGCGTTGAAACAGCACCCGGATGCGCGCTTTTTGGCCTTTGTGCATGCGGAAACCTCGACCGGAGCGCGATCAGATGCCAAAACGCTCTGTGCGTTGGCCAGGCAGTATGATTGTCTGAGTATTGTGGATGCCGTCACCTCACTCGGTGGTGTCGAGCTGCGCGTAGATGACTGGGGCATTGATGCCATTTATTCCGGCAGTCAGAAATGTTTGTCTTGCGTACCGGGTTTATCACCGGTGTCTTTCTCGCCGGCTGCAGTGGCAAAAATCAAAGCACGTAAGACGCCGGTGCAAAGCTGGTTCCTTGATCAAAGCCTGGTGATGTCCTATTGGAGCGGCGGTGCTAAACGGGCTTATCACCATACGGCACCGGTTAATACGCTGTATGCGCTGCATGAGTCGCTACGCTTACTGGCGGCAGAGGGCTTGGAGCAAGCCTGGGCCAGACATCAGGCGATGCATCAGCAATTAAAGCAGGGGTTACACCAGCTTGGGATCGACTTTGTGGTGGCCGAGCCTTATCGGTTACCGCAGCTGAATGCCGTTTATATCCCGGCCGGCGTGGATGACGCCGCTGTGCGTAGCCGTTTGCTAAACGACTATAACCTGGAGATTGGCGCCGGCCTTGGCGATCTGGCCGGTAAAGCCTGGCGCATTGGCCTGATGGGCTTTGGCGCCCGGCGCGAGAACGTGGCGCTGTGTTTACAGGCACTGGGGGAAGTTCTGCGTTAGTTCGGGTTGATGGTTAGCAACAAGCCAGCGTTTCAGTGCTGGCTTTTTTTATCGTTTTTTCCGGTCATTTGAGCGGCTGTGACTACCCGTGGTAGCGGCATTCTGTTAGTTTCTGGCTATTAGAATAACAATATAACAGCAATGAGGTATTCACCATGGCTATTGGCCGCCGTTTCCCGCTAACCCTACTTTCTCTGTGTTTTGCTAGCTGCTTTAACCCAGCATTGGCCAGCACAGCAAGCGAAGGCTACTATCGTTTTCCGGCTTTGCAGCAACAACAACTGGTGTTTACCGCTGAAGGTGATATCTGGAAGGGCAGCCTTGGTCAGCAACAGGCGCAGCGCCTGACAACCCATCCGGCACTGGAGCGCGATCCCTTGCTCGCCGCTGATGGTCAGACGCTGTACTTTGTCGCCAATTACGAGGGGACGGATGAGGTTTATCAGCTGGCACTGAGCGGTGGCCCGGCCGAACGCCTGACCTTTGAAAACAGCCGGGTGCGTTTGTTACAAAGCCTGAGCGATGGCCGGTTGCTATATGCTACCGATAACGCCAGTGGCCCGGCGAATTTCTGGCAATTGACCTTACTCGATCCAAAAACCGGCCTCAGTACCATACTGCCGCTGGCCGATGCCAATAACGGTCAGCTGGATGAGAGCAGTAATACGCTATTTTTTACCCGTTTTGGCCTGCATCTGACCGGGGATAATGCCAAAGTTTACCGCGGCGGCGCCATGGGCGAGCTGTGGCGCTGGACTTTAGGCTCAAGCGTAGAGGCCGAGCGTTTATTGCCGGAACATGCTGGCTCGATCAGCCAGCCACAGGTGGCTAATGGTCGGGTTTACTTTGTCAGTGATGCCGATGGCAATAGTAATATCTGGTCGGTCACCTTAGCTGGTCAGGATCTGCAACAGCATACGCAACAGCAAGACTGGCGTATTGGCCGCTTATCGGTCAGTGGCGGTAAGGCGGTGTATCAATTGGGTGCCGATCTGGTGCAGCTGGATCTGCAGACGGGGCAAAGCCAGACGCTGCCGTTACAACTGGCGTCGGATCGGCTGCAACAACGCGAGCGCTGGCTGGATAAGCCGCTGAGTTACCTCACTGACGTCACGGCTAATGCGAATACCAAACAAGCGGCCTTAACGGTACGAAGCCAGATTATCCTGGTCGGCCAGGACAACAGACGCACAGTTCAGATCGCAACACCAGAAGGCAGTCGCTCCCGGCAAGCCTTGCTGAGTCATGATGGTAACTGGGTGTACGCTATTAACGATGCCAGTGGCGAAAACGAGATCTGGCGCTTTGCTGCCGATGGTGCTAACCGTGCTGAGCAATTAACCAAAGACGGGTCAACCTTCCGTTGGGGCTTACAGCTGTCACCGGATGGCCGCTATCTGGCGCACGATGATAAAAACGGCGATCTCTGGTTACTCGATCTGCAAACTGGCAGTAATCGCAAAATTTATCAGCAAGGCTGGGGACATTCACCCTACGCCGATGTGATATGGTCAGCAGATAGCCAGCTACTGGCGTTTACGCTGAATCATCAGCAGCGACCACGCAGTCAGGTGGTGCTGTACAGTCTGGGGGAGCAGCGCAGCGAAGTACTGACCAGCGATAAATATGAATCCTATGCCCCGGCCTTTAGCCCGGATGGTCTCTGGTTGTACTTTCTCTCTGATCGTCAGTTCCGCGCCACGCCATCAAGCCCCTGGGGCGACCGTAACCTGGGGCCGATGTTTGATAAAAGAGCAGAAATCTTTGCCCTTAGCCTGAAAGCCGAGGCCTGTTTCCCCTTTGCGCCGGCGCAAGAGCTGGTTAACTGCGATAACAAGGCTGCCACCGAGACGATGCAGGGCAGTCGCGCGCAGCGTATCGATTGGCAAGGGCTAGCCAGCCGTTTATGGCAGGTGCCTGTCAGCGCCGGCAATTACCGGCAATTAAGTTTGAATAATGAACGGCTTTATCTGCTAAGCCGCGAGCAGGGCGAGCAGGCGTCCGAATTACTGACCGTTAATGTTGCCCAGCGTGCGGTGAAAACCAGCAGCGTTAGCAAAGGCGTGGCGCGTTATCAGTTAAGTGCCGATGGCAAAACCCTGTTTATTCAAAAAGCGGCGCAGGATAACAGTGGTGAGCTGTTATTGGTGCCGGCCAGCGATAAGTTACCGGCGGATCTGAGCACGGCCCGGTTAAATACCGCAGCACTGCGCCTCGCGGTGGTGCCACAAACCGAGTGGCGGCAGATGTTTAATGACGCCTGGCTGATGCACCGCGATTTTCTGTTTGACAAAAATATGCGGGGGCTGGATTGGCAAGCGACCCGCAGCAAGTATTTACCGCTCTTGCAGCGCGTTACAGATCGGCACGAACTGGACGACCTGTTATCGCAAATGATGGGCGAGCTAAACGCCTTGCATTCGCAGGTGCGCGGAGGGGAATATCGTGACGATCCCACCGCGCCCGGTGCGGCGAGTCTGGGTGCGCGTTTAAACAATCAGCCGGGCGGGGTGCAGATCGCACATATTTATCAGACCGATCCGGAACTGCCGGCTCAGGCCTCACCGCTGGCAAGACCAGGGGTTAATATTCAGGCTGGTGATCTGATTATCGCGGTGAATGGTCAGCGCATCAGCAATCTGGCGGAATTGACCACGGCACTGCGTAATCAGGCGGGTCGCCAGGTGTTACTGGAGCTAAAGCGCGGTAATACCGCACTGAAGCGTATTGTCGAACCTGTGCCGGCGGCGCAGGAATCGATGTTACGTTATCAGGACTGGGTGCAGCGCAATTTGCAGCAGGTAACTGAGGCATCAGCCGGGCGTTTTGGTTATTTGCATCTGAATGCGATGGGGCCGGCAGATATTGCCAATTTTGCCCGTGAGTTTTATGCCCATTTCCAGAAAGAGGGCCTGATTATCGATGTGCGGCGCAACCGTGGCGGCAATATTGACAGCTGGATTATTGAGAAGCTGTTACGCCGGGCCTGGTCGTTCTGGCAGCCAACCCATGGCGCGCCCTATACCAATATGCAGCAAGCCTTCCGCGGCCATTTAGTGGTGCTGGCTGACCCCTTGACTTACTCTGATGGCGAAACCTTCTCCGCCGGCGTGCGGGCGCTGGGCCTGGGCCCGGTGATTGGGCAGCGAACCGCCGGTGCCGGTGTCTGGTTATCCGGCCGTAACTTACTGGCCGACCGCGGTGTGGCGCGGGTAGCGGAAACGCCACAGTTTGCCATGGATGGCCGCTATATCATCGAGGGTTATGGCGTAGAACCGGATATTGAGGTGGTGAATTTGCCTTATGCCAGCTTTAACGGCCAGGATGCCCAGTTGCAGGCGGCACTTAACTATTTAACCACACAGTTAAGCCGCCAGCCGGTACAACCGCTGCGGGCGGCACCGCTGACACCGGCGATAGCTGAGGATATTAAACGCTGATTAAGCTTGCTTTTTTGCTGCCCCGGCGTATCTTGAATAAAAAAGGCAGAGAAGGAGTGACTATGCCATTTAGTGCTGAGCTGATAGAAGAGTTACGGGTGCTGGCGTTGTTTAATCTGGATAGCATCAATTCCGGGATCAAAGCGCACAAGGTCGCGCAACCTGAAGTGTTGGCGGCTATTAGCCGCCTGTATGCCAAAGGCTTGATCAGCCAACCGGACGGCGGCTATCTGACTGATCTGGGAATCCACTGTGCGGAGCAATTGCAAAGCACTTTGCGCATTTTGGGTGCACATCAGAGTTAAGTGCTGTTGTACGGCATATTACGGGCGCTTTAGCGCCCGTAATTGTTTACGCTCACGCTTGATAAGCTGCTGCAACGGGTAAGCCGCCTGCTGATTACCGGCAAAGATCAGCTGTTCATAGTGCTGGCGCAGCTGCTGCAGTAGCTCAGCCTGACCCGGATTGGCTGTTGCCAGCCGGTTTAGCCAATGACTCAGTGGTTCAGCACTTTGCCCGGGTGGCGGCAACACGGACAATACCTGACGTCGCCAGTGGTCCGGCGCCTGTTGCTGTCGCAGCCGCTGCTGGCGGTAGCGTACCAGCGTATAAGCCATCAGCAGTGACAGCACTCCGAGTGAGATAGCGACAAGCAGTGGCCAATAGTGCAATAACGCGGCGAGTTGCTGCCACAGCACCGATTGCTGGTTTTGATCAAAGCCTAACACCCACACCGCCCACAGATAATCCAGATGTGACCACTGTAATGCCAGTTGTTGCAGCCAACCTGGTTGCCAGCCACTGAGTAACGTGCGCTCCGGTTCACTTAGCGCCTGCGCCAGCCCCTGTAAAATCCGCTCAGGTGCAATGGCCGCAGTGGGGTCAAACAAATGCCAGTAGCCATCCTGCAAATACTCAACCCAGGCATGGGCGTCACGCTGGCGCACAATTAAATACTGCTGACTAGCTTGCCAGTCGCCGCCCTGATAGCCGCCAACCACCCGTGCCGGTACGCCGGCAGCTCTAAGTAACATCGCGCTGGCTGAGGCATAGTGGCTACAAAAACCGCTGCGGGTTTGAAACAGAAACTGATCAATGGCATCGGCCCCTAGCATTGGGGGCTCCAGCGTGTAGTAAAAGGCTTGTTCACGAAATAGCGTGGCCAGGGCCGCACTCAGCTGATGGCCATCACTACCATATTGTTGTTGCAGCTGCATGGCCAATTGCTGGCTGCGAGGATTACTGTTGCCGGCTTGTTGCAAGTTAAGCTGCCGCTCAGCGTTTGCCACCAGTGGTAACGGGCTTAACAGGCTGCTGACCTGATAACTAAGACGCTGACTGATCAGTTGCGTACTTTGCAATAGCGCTGCCGGACGCGGCTGCAGGTTTTCGCTCCAGCTCAACGGCAGGCCGAGGCTAAACACATCGCGCTGAAAACTGCTCTCTGCCAGTACCTGATAGTCGAGCCGGTTTTGGCTATTACTGCTTGCCGGGGTGGCCAACGCCGTGAGCTGCTGCTGTCGCCGGTCAAAACGGCTATGCTCCTGCCAGCGGCGGCCATCAAAGTGTTCATAGACTTTAGCACGCCAGTACCAAAGTTCGCGGGCTGGCGGCGGCCCGTTAAAACTGACCCGAAAAGCCAGGGCATCATTTTGTACCAGCCGTTCAATACTGCCGGGATCCAGTTCACTGCCAAGGCCGGTACTGGCTTGTTGCTGATTCGGCATTTGCCACAGCGGCGGTAAGCGCGGGAACAACAGGAAAAGCCCGAGCCAGATCGGCAACGCCAGTGCCACGGTTTTTAATAACGGCTTAAGTTTAAGTTGACTACTGTTCGGGGCAAATAACTGAAAATGCAGCGTTAAGTTCAGTGCTAACAAACCAAAAATTAGCAGTGCCATTAGCATTTGCTGATAAAAAATAAAACCGCAACTGAGCGCAAAATACTGCACCCACAGCAGTTGTATCGCATCACGGCGTAATTTCAGGCTAAAGCTGCGTCCTACCGCAGAGAGCAGCAGAATATGAAACATCAGATTCATCGCACCGATACTGCGCGCCTGCCAGAATAGCAGCAGTAACAGCGGTGCGAGCAGCCAGTTGATCTGGCGTGGACTTAGGGGTTCAGCCTGCTGAATGAGCCGCAGCAGCAACCAGCCAAATAATAACAGGAATAAAGCGCTGCTCCAGGCAGTAAAGGCATCCTGAAACAGCAGCAAGATACTAAATTGCAGCGCCACAGCCAGCTGCTGCCAGCGCCGGCTAAGTTGCAGCTCCTGGGCTAACATAACGCCAACTCCTGTAAGCAGCGTTGCAAATGTTGCGTGCCCTGGCCCAGGGCCAAGGTTTTGCCCGGTAACAATAAACCATAACGTGAACCGGCACCTTCCAGCTGTTGTAAACGGTAACAGGCGTGCTGCAGAGCCAGCTCCAGCGCCGCGCCACTGGCATTAGGCACCTTAACCCACTGCTCATTTACGGTATTGCCGTCCTGTTGCTGGCGGACTATTGGCTGTTGCGGGTTGGTCGCCAGTTTTTTCCACAGTATGCGCCGGGGTTGGTCACCCGCCTGATACGGTTTTAACCATTCGCTGCCTTCCAGCGGTTGCGTCTGCCCCTGATTATCCGGATCCTCGTCGAGGTTTTGCTGGCCGGTCGGCGCCAGCGCTGCCGGATAGACCCAAAGCTGCGCACTGAGCGCCGGATAACTCCAGCAATTGAACAGTCCGAACGGGAACTGGCTACTGAGTTTAAGCCGTGGTAATTCATAACAGCCGCGGCTAAGCAGCGGTAACTGCAATGCGAACGCCAATTGACCGGAAATGACTGGCACCAATTGTTGCAGCCGTTGCCCCTGTAAACCCAGTTGCAGCATCTGACAATTTGCGCTGTTAAGCTGTAGCGGTAAGGCCGCAGGCTGATTAGCGAAGGTTTCGGCATCGGCAACCACGCTAAGTTTAAGCCGGTACAGGTTATAAAACGCCAGTAACATCGTCAGCAACAATAAACTCAGCAGCATAAAGCTGCTTAGCAGGATCAGATTATTCTGATAATTGGTGCCCAGTAAATACAGAATCAGCACCAACAGTGCAAACCATAGCCCAAGGCGGCTTGGTAAAATATAGATCCGCTTTTGCGTCAGGCAGACGCTGGGTTGCGCCGGTTGGCTACGCGCCAGATAAGCCTGAAACTTTTGCTGCAACAGCCGCTTTAGCATAAATAACAAGGCCAGCTTAAACCGGGCAGGGTGTTTGTTCCAGCAGCTGCTGGCTAAGTGGCGACAGACCTGCCACGCTTTGTGGGTTTAAGCGGTGCTCGGCTAAGTACGGAAAGACGTTTTGTACATCTTCGGCGGTGGCATAATCCCGACCTTGTAAAAAGGCCAGAGCCTTTACCGCCCGTACCAGGCCTTTGCCGGCGCGTGGCGATAATGGCAGCATACCGCTTTGGCCGCGACTGGCCCGGATCAACGCCAGCAGATAGTCCAGCAACGGCTCACTGAGCTTCACCTGTTGTAACTGTTGCTGCATCGCGATCAGTTGCTCCGGCAACAGCGCGCGGCTGATAAAGCTCAGGCGAGAACCCTTGCTGTCGTCACGGAGAAGCTGCTTTTCTGCGGCCGCATCAGGAAACCCCAGCGATAAGCGGAATAAAAACCGGTCCAGCTGCGACTCCGGCAAGGCATTAGTACCGGAGTGAAAATGCGGATTCTGGGTGGCTATTACAAAGAACGGCTCTGGCAGAGGCCTGCTATCGCCGTCAATGGAGACCTGACGCTCTTCCATGGCTTCGAGCAGGGCGCTCTGGGTTTTTGGGCTGGCGCGGTTAATTTCATCAGCCAGCAATACCTGACTAAACACCGGGCCTGGTTGAAAATAAAATTGCGCTGACCGGGCATCATAAATATTCATTCCCAACAGATCAGCGGGCAGCAGGTCGTTGGTAAATTGCACCCGCTTGTAGCTTAAGCCGAGCGCATTGGCCAAGGCATGCGCCAGCGTGGTTTTGCCCATGCCGGGTAAATCCTCCAGTAGCAGGTGGCCTTGCGCCAGTACTGAAGTTAACGCCAGACGGATCTGCAGGCTTTTACCCAGAATGACCTGATTCAGTTGTTGTTCGATATGATGTAGCTCGGCTAACACCCTGACTCCTTAAAAAATTGCTATGGTCAGGGCTGTTACTCCTGAACCCTTAGGTTGATGCTTCCTGTAGCCACCGTACCAGTTCAGTCCGATTCCGGCTATGGGTTTTTTTAAAGATGGCAGATACATGGACCTTTACGGTATTGGCACTGATTTGGAGCTGTTCGGCAATTTCTTTATTCCGGGCGCCTTCGGCGATCAGCATACTAATGCGTTGCTCCTGATCGGTGAGTAACGACGGCAGTTTAATCCGTTTATTCGACTGTTCACGCAACTGGAACAACGCATCCAGCGCATCAGACATCACCTTGCGGCCGTAATAAAGCTGACCAGACATCAGGGTTTGCAAGGCAATTTTGATAATGTCGGGTTTTTCATCGTTGTAGATCACGCCGCGTAAGCCTGCAAATAAAGCGCGGTTTGGATCAATCAACTGGCGCTCGGCCTGAAATAAAAACAAGGGCACCTGCCGGCTGACACTGAGTAATTTAGCGGAAAATCCTTTCTTGACCGAGGTTTCACTGCTGAATTGGTATCCGGCCAGAATACCTTTATACTGGCGCTGCGCTGTGAAAGCGGCGAGGGTGGTTTGCTCGACATCAATGCCAACGGCACGGGCATGACGACACGTACTAAGTTGTTCAGTTTCATCAGTGAGTAATATCAGGCGTGAAAACCTTTCCATAACAGCTACCCTTATCGCGAATACTCTAACTATATAACGTCAGACCACAATTTGAAAAGCAAAGACGCATGAAGAGAATACTTTTTGTTTGTTTAGGTAACATTTGCCGCTCACCAACGGCACATGCTGTGCTGCGACAGTTAGCGGTGCAGCGGGGGCTGGAGTTAGAAGTCGAGTCTGCCGGTACCAGCGCCAGCCATAAGGGGGAGCCACCCGATCCGCGCTCGGTACGGGTTGGTTCGGCGGCCGGCTATGATTTTTCAGCGCTGCGCTCCAGACCAGTAATGGATGCTGACTTTGCCTATTACGATTTGATTCTGGCGATGGATAAGCAAAACCTGCGGGAATTAGCGAGCCGTTGCCCAGAGCCCTATCAGCATAAACTGCGCTTAATGCTGAGCTTTCATCCTGAATATCCGCGCTATCAGGAAGTACCTGATCCTTATTATGGCGGCAGTAAAGGCTTCGAGCTGGTGTTAAGGTTATTGGAAGAAAGCTGTCAGCAGCTGCTGCAACAATTGCCGGCCTTAGCTGAGCCAGAGGGTCAATCAGCGCGATAGCAGGCACTTTGCTGCGAAAAAGTGTCAGCTCAGGATTGAATTTACGTCCAGAAGTCTATAAGTTTAGCGGGTGTGTAACTAACTTACAGGAATAGCATCGTGACCACCTGGACGCCACATAGCTGGCGCAACCTGCCGATCCAGCAGCAACCGCAGTATCGGGATCAGCAACTGTTAACCCAAACAGAACAACAACTGCACAAATACCCACCTTTGGTTTTTGCTCAGGAAACCCGGGATTTGTTTAGTCAGCTCGGCCAGGTGGCCGAGGGGAATGGGTTTTTACTACAGGGTGGTGATTGCGCTGAAAGTTTTAACGATTTTAATGCGCCGAAGATCCGCGATACCTTTAAAGTATTAATGCAGATGGCGGTAGTGCTGACCTTTGCCGGTGGTTTACCGGTGGTGAAGGTGGCACGGATGGCCGGGCAGTATGCCAAGCCACGCTCCAGCGATCTGGAAACCATTAACGGCGTAAGTTTGCCGAGCTATCGCGGTGATATCGTCAATAGCTTCGAGTTTACCGCGGAAGCGCGGGAGCCGGATCCGGCACGGTTGATCACCGCTTATCATCACTCTGCGGCAACGCTAAATTTACTGCGTGCCTTTGCGCAGGGTGGTCTTGCCGATTTGCACCAGGTCGCGCGCTGGAATATGGGCTTTGTTGAAAGCAACCCGCTAAAAGAGCGTTATATGAGTGTGGCAAACCGCATTCAAGAAGCGCTGCGCTTTATGGAGATTTGTGGGATCACGGCGCAAAACTCGCCGTCGATCCGCGAAACCCAGCTGTTTACCTCGCATGAAGCCCTGTTGCTGAATTACGAAGAAGCCTTGACCCGGCGGGATACCTTAACCGGCAAATGGTATGACTGTTCGGCGCATATGGTGTGGATTGGTGAGCGTACCCGGCAACTGGATCATGCGCATCTTGAGTTCTTCCGCGGCATTCATAACCCGGTCGGAGTGAAAGTAGGGCCAGGCATGCAGGAAGATGATTTAATTCGTCTGATTGATGCGCTAAATCCGGATAACACCGCGGGCCGTTTGACCCTGATCACCCGGATGGGCGCCGATAAACTGGCAGATAAACTGCCGGCACTGGTTCGCCGCGTGAAGCAGGAAGGCCGTAAAGTGGTCTGGAGCTCAGATCCGATGCACGGTAATACCGTGAAAGCCAGCAATGATTATAAAACACGGGATTTTGAAGCCATTTTGCGGGAAATTCGCAATTTCTTTGCCGTACATAAGGCTGAGGGTACCCATGCCGGCGGTATTCACCTGGAGATGACCGGTGAGCATGTCACTGAATGTACCGGTGGCGCCTATGGTCTGAGTGAAAGCGACTTATCCAGCCGTTACTTCACCCAGTGCGATCCGCGCTTAAATGCTGATCAGGTACTGGAACTGGCGTTTTTAATTGCTGATACGTTAAGCGCCGCCCGTAAATAAGCTTAAGCCCTGACTGTTTCTTTGGTCAGGGCTTTTTCTCTGTCCTGCTGCTACCCCAAGCGTACTAATACTTCTGCCGCTTCAAGCCAGTCATAGCGATAATTTTCGCCGAAATCTCTTCTATCGATAACTGGGTTGAGTTTAAAAACGGGATCTGCTCGCGCTGATATAAGCGTTCCACCTCTTTTAGCTCCAATGTGCACTGGCGCACCGAGGCATAACGGCTGTTGGGCCGGCGCTGTTCGCGAATTTGGCTTAAGCGTTCCGGACTGATGGTCAGGCCAAAGAGTTTAGCTTTATGTTGTTTTAGCTCCGGCGGTAACCGCAGAGCCTCCATATCTTCTTCGACAAAGGGGTAGTTCGCCGCTTTGATGCCGTATTGCAGCGCCAGATAGAGACTGGTCGGGGTTTTGCCGGAGCGGCTGACGCCAATCAGAATAATATCGGCCTGGCTAAAACTCTTCATGTTGGCGCCATCGTCATTGGCCAGCGCAAAATTGACCGCGTCAATCCGAAAATCGTAGGTTTTCTCATGCATGCTGTGGGTGCGGTGGGTTTTCGGCACCGGTGCCAGTTGCAGCTCCTGTTGCAGCGGCGCGACAAAGGCATTTAAAAAGTCATAACAGATGCCGTTACTTTGGCTGATCTGTAGCCTGAGTTGCTCGTCAACGAAGGTATGAAACACCAGCGGCTTTAAACCTGTAGTTTTATAACAGTCATTAATGCGTTGCACCACCTGCTGTGCCATGGCGAGCGTTTCGACAAAGGGTATGGTAACGTGCTCAAATTGCGCGGGAAACATCGTCAATAATGCATGGCCAAAGACTTCTGCGGTAATGGCAGTACCATCGGAAATATAAAAAGCAGTGCGCACGTCAGCTCCATTTCTTGTAAAAAAACTACATGAAAATTAAAGGTTTTCTTACTTGCAGCCAAAGTGTAAAATCGCTGCGATTGTAACCCTTGCTGTAAGCTTACCTGCTTGGCAACAAAAATTGGAGAGAAAGGTGCAAGAATTCGTCATTTGGTATCAGGACCTGGGAATGCATGATGTTGACCGGGTCGGCGGCAAAAATGCTTCTTTGGGCGAAATGATCAGTAATCTGGCCTCGGCCGGGGTGCAGGTGCCGGGCGGTTTTGCCACCACGGCCTATGCCTTTAATCAGTTTTTAGAGCAAAGCGGCGTCAATGAGCGTATTTATAAACTGCTGGATACGCTGGATGTTGGTGATATTCAGGCGCTGTCAGAAGCCGGCAAGCAGATCCGGCAATGGGTTATCGATACGCCGTTTCAGCCTGAGCTGGAACAAGCGATCCTCGCAGCCTACCAGCAATTACACCCGGACAGCAGCCAGGATGTCTCCTTTGCCGTGCGCTCCTCAGCTACAGCAGAAGATATGCCGGATGCCTCCTTTGCCGGCCAGCAGGAAACCTTTTTAAACGTCCGTGGCTATGATGCGGTGATTACTGCGATTAAACACGTGTTTGCGTCGCTGTTTAATGACCGTGCTATTTCTTACCGGGTGCATCAGGGCTATGACCACCGCGGTGTGGCCCTGTCTGCCGGCGTGCAGCGGATGGTGCGTTCTGATCTGGCCTCATCCGGTGTTATGTTCAGTATTGATACTGAATCCGGTTTTGAAGATGTGGTCTTTATTACCTCGTCTTACGGCCTGGGTGAAATGGTGGTGCAGGGCGCGGTGAATCCGGATGAGTTCTATGTGCACAAACCCACGCTGGCAGCCGGCCGGCCGGCGGTGGTAAAGCGTAACCTGGGTAGTAAGCTGCTGCAGATGGTTTACTCCAGCGAACAGGGGCATGGCAAGCAGGTAAAAATTATTGATGTTGAGCAAAGCGCCAGACGCCAGTTCTCACTAACCGACAACGAAGTCGAGCAACTGGCGGCGCAAGCGGTGATTATTGCCAAACATTACGGCCGGCCGATGGATATCGAATGGGCCAAAGATGGCGTAGATGGCAAGCTCTATATTGTACAGGCACGGCCGGAAACGGTAAAAAGCCGCGAAGATAGCAACAGTATTGAGCGTTACCAGTTACAGGCGAAAAGCGCGGTACTGGTAGAAGGCAGGGCCATTGGGCAACGGATTGGTCGCGGTACCGCCAAGGTGCTAACTGATATTTCACAGATGGATAAAATTCAGCCGGGCGATGTGCTGGTTACTGATATGACTGATCCGGATTGGGAACCGATTATGAAGCGCGCCTCGGCTATCGTCACTAACCGTGGCGGTCGTACTTGTCATGCTGCCATTATTGCCCGCGAGCTGGGGATCCCGGCTGTTGTTGGCTGCGGTGATGCAACGGCGAAAATTCAGGCCGGGACTGACGTTACCGTATCCTGCGCCGAAGGCGATACCGGCTTTGTTTATCAGGGCCTGCTGGACTTTAATGTGGTAACCAGCCAGGTTGATCAGATGCCAAAACTGGATCTGAAAGTGATGATGAACGTCGGTAATCCGGAACGCGCCTTTGCTTTCTCGCGTTTACCGCATGCCGGTATTGGTCTGGCGCGGTTAGAGTTTATTATTAACCGGATGATCGGCGTGCATCCCAAGGCGCTGTTAAATTACGCCGGTCAAAGCGCCGAGTTAAAAGCAACCATCGATGAAATGACGGCCGGTTATGCCGATCCGGTGGAATTTTATATCGCCAAGCTGACCGAGGGTATTGCTACGCTGGCCTGTGCCTTTGCACCGGAAAAAGTCATAGTACGGATGTCAGACTTTAAATCCAACGAATACGCTAACCTGATTTGTGGTCAGCAGTATGAGCCGCACGAAGAAAACCCGATGATTGGTTTCCGTGGTGCCTCGCGTTACCTGTCAGAGGATTTCCGCGATTGCTTCGCGTTAGAAGTAGAGGCATTAAAGCGGGTTCGTAACCAGATGGGGTTTAGTAACGTCGAAATTATGATCCCCTTTGTGCGCACCCTGGAAGAAGCCGCCGGAGTGATCGACTTGCTGGCCGCACATGGTTTAAAACGCGGCGAGAATGGCCTGCGGGTTATTATGATGTGTGAGCTGCCGTCTAATGCTTTGCTGGCTGAAGAATTCCTCGAATATTTCGATGGCTTCTCGATTGGCTCTAACGATCTGACGCAGCTGACGCTGGGACTGGATCGCGATAGCGGTTTGATTGCGCATTTGTTTGACGAACGTAATCCGGCTATTAAAAAGCTGTTGGCAATGGCAATTCAGACCTGTAAAGCCAAAGGCAAGTATATCGGCATCTGTGGTCAAGGGCCTTCGGATCATGAAGACTTTGCCGCCTGGCTGATGGAGCAGGGTATTGAAAGTGTGTCGTTAAATCCGGACACTGTGGTCGATACCTGGCTGTATCTTGCTGAAAAATATGGCAAGCCTCTATAACAAACGTTAAAGACTATCGGTGTTAAAATCCCGCCTTTTGGCGGGATTTCTTTTATATCAGCATAGCCATAGCGCCGCGCTTATGGCAAATTAAGGGTGTTAGCCTGCCAGGGCGGCACAGAGCTGGGCGCAGATGGCTTTAGCTCGACAACAATAACAACAATTCAGGGGAACGTAATGCAACAATTGGTGAATACCATTAACGGCATAATCTGGAGTGAGGCACTGATTTATCTGTGTCTGGGTGCCGGTTTATTTTACTCCATCATGACCCGCTTTGCGCAGGTGCGGCATTTTAAAGAAATGTGCAAGCTGCTGTTTAACAACACGAGTTCAGATAAAGGCATTTCATCGTTTCAAGCCCTGGCAGTATCGCTATCCGGCCGGGTCGGTGTCGGTAATATTGCCGGTGTTGCTGCCGCCATCGGTTTCGGTGGTCCGGGCGCCGTATTCTGGATGTGGGTGGTGGCCTTTTTGGGCGCCAGTACCGCTTATGCCGAGTCAACGCTGGGTCAGGTATACAAAGTTGAAGAAAATGGTCAGTACCGTGGCGGTCCGGCTTATTATTTTGAACGTTGCCTGGGCTGGCGCTGGCTGGCAGTGTTATTCGCCGTCTCGGCGATTATCGGCTGTGGTATTTTCTTACCTGGCGTGCAGGCGAATGCGGTCGGCAATGCGGTAACTCAGGTCTTTGGTGACGGCAATATGGTAACCACCAGTTTTGGCGAAGTCGGTACCAATAAACTGGCGGCACTGGCACTGATCTTAATTGTACTGGCCTTTATTATCTTTGGTGGTATTAAGCGCATCGCTAACTTTACTCAGGTAGTCGTGCCCTTTATGGCGCTGGGCTATATTGTAATGGCGCTGATTATCGTGTTCTTAAACTTAGATAAAGTACCGGGTGTGTTTGGCCTGATTTTATCAGATGCCTTCACTGCACAAGCCGGTTTTGGCGCCGCCATTGGCTGGGGTGTAAAGCGCGGTATTTACTCTAACGAAGCAGGCCAGGGTACTGGCCCACACGCTGCAGCTGCCGCTGAGGTTGACCATCCGGCACAGCAAGGCTTGGTGCAGGCGTTCTCAGTTTATGTCGATACTTTGTTTGTCTGTACCGCCACGGCGTTAATGATTTTAATTACACAGCAGTACAACGTCGTCGGTGAATTACCGGCCGGTCAATTTATTGTACAAAATGTCGATGCGGCTACCGAAATCGGCTCTGCCGCCTTTACGCAACTGGCACTGAATAGTGTGTTCGGTGGTTTTGGTCAAATTTTTGTGGGTTTAGCGCTGTTCTTCTTCGCCTTTACCACTATTCTGGCCTATTACTACATCACTGAAACCAATGTCGCTTACCTAAACCGTCTGTTTAATAACAAGCTACCACTGATCGTGTTTAAAATTCTGCTGATGGCGATGGTGGCTTACGGCACTGTCAATGCTGCTGGCTATGTCTGGGATATAGGTGATATTGGGGTAGGCTTAATGGCCTGGATCAACGTGCTGGGTATTCTGGTGATTTTCTTCCTGCATAAGCCTGCCATTCTGTGTCTGAAGGACTATGAAGAACAGAAGAAAGCCGGCGGCCCAATTAGCTTTGACCCGGTTAAACTGGGCATTAAAAATGCGACCTTTTGGGAGCAGCGCTTAGCCAAATCTCAGGCGGAGCAAAAAGGCAGCGACTAAGCTTAGCAGCAAAGCTGAATCGCGATGATGTTTGATATATATCAGCCCTGGCCCTTGCCGGGGCTGTTTTTTCGGCTAAGCTGACAACTTACAGAAACACATCATACCAGTTAAGCCCCAAAGCATTGAGGGGTAAACCTAAACAAGTGACGGAGTCTGTTATGCGAGAACTCTATATCGCCAATAAAAACTATTCTTCCTGGTCATTAAGGCCCTGGCTATTGATGAAACAGTTGGATATCGCCTTTACCGAGCAACTGGTTCCCTTTGCCGAACAAGACAGCTTTGCTAAATTCCGTAGTTTCTCACCCAGTGGCAAGGTACCCTGTCTGGTGCAGCACAACACGGTGATCTGGGATTCGCTGGCGATTGCCGAGTATCTGTATGAGCATTATCCGACGGTGTGGCCAGCGGATCGCCGGGTAAGGGCCTGGGCGCGCTGCGCAGCGGCAGAAATTCATGCTAATTTTAATGCGTTACGCAGTATTTGCAGCATGAACTGCGGCCTGCGCATTCAGCTACATGAACATAGTGCGCCGCTATTACGGGATCTGGCCCGGCTGGATGAGCTGGTTACTGAAGGGTTGCATAAATTTGGCGGCCCCTATCTGGCCGGCGCACAGTTCACTGCGGCAGATGCCTTTTATGCGCCTGTTGCCTTTCGTCTGCAAAGCTATGGCCTGAGTTTAAGCCAAGAGGTCAATGCCTATTTTGCCCGCTTGCTGCAATTGCCGGCAATGCAGGACTGGTATCAGCAAGCATTGGCTGAGCCCTGGCTGGACAAGGCACATGATGCCCTGATCCCAGAGGTCGGCACTATCACTGCCGACCTGCGTACCGGAGTACAGGCGGTTTAATCCAGACCTATAAAACCGCCGGTTTGATGCGCCCAAAGCTGGGCGTAAATACCGCCGGCGGCAACCAGTTCGGCATGCGTACCTTGCTCAACGATCTTACCCTGGTCCAGCACTATTAAGCGATCCATCTGGGCAATAGTCGACAGCCGGTGTGCAATAGCAATTACCGTTTTATTGGTCATCAGTTTATTCAGGCTGGCCTGGATCGCAGCCTCGACTTCAGAGTCCAGCGCAGACGTCGCTTCATCCAGGATCAGGATAGGGGCGTTTTTCAGCAGCACCCGGGCAATGGCAATACGCTGCCGCTGGCCGCCAGAGAGCTTAACGCCGCGTTCACCCACCTGGGCGTCCAGTCCGCTATTGCCTTTAGGATCGGTTAGCTCATCAATAAACAGTGAGGCTTCCGCTTGCTCTGCAGCTGTCAGCAGTTCCTGCTCACTGGCATCCGGCTTACCATAGCTGATGTTGTCACGTACCGAGCGATGCAACAAAGAGGTGTCCTGCGTGACCATCGCGATTTGCCGGCGCAGACTTTCCTGACTGACCTGACTGATATCCTGGCCATCAATCAGGATCTGACCGCTTTGGACATCATAAAAACGTAGTAACAGGTTAACCAGCGTCGATTTCCCGGCGCCGGAGCGGCCAACCAGACCAATTTTCTCACCCGGTTTAATCGTCAGGTTCAAGCCATCGATCACCGGCGATTTTGCGGTGTTCAGGGCCTTGCCGTAGTTAAAGCTGACGGCAGCAAAGCGGATCTCGCCCTGACTGACTACCAGCTCACTGGCATTGGGCTTATCCAGCACGCTGGCCGGTTGCGACAGGGTAGTGATGCCATCGGCGACAGTACCGATATTTTCAAACAGGCTACTGACTTCCCACATAATCCACTGTGCCATGCCGTTTAACCGAAGTGCCAGACTAACAGCAATGGCAATGGCGCCAACGGTGATGGCGCTGCCAGCCCATAAGTACAGCGCCAGGGCGGCGACGGCAAACACCAGCAGATAGTTCAGGCTTTGTACCGACACGCTTAAGCCGGTAGCCAGCCGCATTTGCCGGTATACCGGTTTTAAAAATACCTCCATACTCTCGCGGGCATAGTCTTCTTCGCGCCGGGTATGCGAGAACAGCTTAATGGTATTGATATTGGTGTAGCTATCGACTATGCGGCCTGTCATTTCTGAGCGCGCATCAGCCTGCTCGGTTGATACCCGCTTTAAACGCGGTACAAAATACAGTTGTAAACCAATATAAAAAACTAGCCAGATCAGCATCGGGATCATCAGGCGCCAATCGGCATCGGCAACAAAAAACAGCATTGCAGAGAAATACACCAGTACATACACCAGCACATCCAGCAGCCTCATTACGGTTTCGCGCACCGCCAGCGACGTTTGCATGACTTTGGTTGCAATACGGCCGGCAAAGTCATTTTGATAAAAGCCGATACTTTGTCTTAGCAGATAACGGTGAGCCAGCCAGCGGATAGACATTGGATAATTTCCGAGCAGGGTTTGATGCACCAGCGCGGAATGAAACAGTGTTAACAGCGGCAGTAAGACCAGCGTAACTAACGCCATCCAAATCAGGTTAGCGCGCTCTTCACTAAAGAATGTTTCGGGTTCTTTCGCTACCAGCCAATCGACCAACTGGCCCATAAAGCTAAATAACGACACTTCGAGGATCGCTAACAGTGCCGAACTTATCGACATCACCAGCAGCGGCAGCTCCATACCTTTGGTATAGTGGCGGCAAAAGGCCAGCAGGCCCTGTGGCGGTTGCGAGGGTTGTTGTTCTGGAAAAGGGCGCGTTAAGCGTTCAAAAAAACCTAGCATGCGAATTAATCCGATAGAGAAAAGCGGGATAGCTAAAAACGAAATAGCCAAACATAAAACAACAAAGTGCCAGCTGCGGCATCTTGCTGATTGTAACCGATCCGGCGGGCAAAAGCCTTAACCGTTATTATCGGAATTGTGATAATATAACAATTGATGCGGGGCTTTTTTAGCAGAGCGCTGCCGCTAAGACTTGATTCCTGGACTGGGGATCCCAATTTCCGCTACTGTGTTGTCAGCGTTTTATTTGAGAATTTAAATGAGTATTAAACTGGTTACTTCCACCCTGTTACCGACGCCCTTTGCCGAGTTTCGTTTACACGGCTTTGAAGCGGCAAATGGTAAAGAACATGTCGCGCTGACCCTCGGTGATATTAGCAGCGATGAGCCGGTATTAGCGCGCGTGCACTCTGAATGTTTAACCGGTGATGCGCTGTTTAGTTTGCGCTGTGATTGTGGCCCGCAACTGGAAGCCGCCATGCGGAAAATTGCCGAAACCGGTCGCGGCGTGATTTTATATCTGCGCCAGGAAGGTCGGGGTATTGGTCTGATCAATAAAATCCGCGCCTATGCTGAACAGGACAAGGGGCTGGATACGGTCGAAGCCAATGAGATTCTGGGTTTTTTACCAGACCAACGCGAGTATGGTATTGCCGCCGACATGTTTGCCCAACTGGGTGTAAAACAAATCCGCTTACTGACCAATAACCCCCGCAAGTTAAAAGCACTGCAGGATGCCGGCGTCAATGTGCTGGAGCGGGTACAGCACCGGGTGAAAACTACTGCCCATTCGCATCGCTATCTGGCGACCAAGGCCGCAAAACTTGGGCATATGGAGTAAGCAGGAATTTACTGCCAAAGCCCTAAGCCCACTTTGGCATAATCTGACGCAGTGCTATACTGCCGCCAGTTTAAGCTGAAGTGGCAGAATTATGATTGCGAAGCTGAATCCTGAGCTGGCATTGGACGCCAGCGTCGTTGCCTTTACCAAAGCCCTGCAACATGCCGGCTTTACCGGTGATATTGAAACCAGCTATGGCAGTCGGCTGGCTGTCGCCACCGACAACAGTATTTATCAAGCCTTACCACAAGCGGTATTGTTACCGCGCAGTACTGATGATCTGGTCATCATGACATCACTGGCGCAAACCTCCAGCTTTAGCCATCTAAAATTCAGCCCGCGCGGCGGCGGCACCGGCACTAACGGCCAGGCACTGACCGAGCATATCGTGGTCGATCTATCACGGCATATGCGGCAAATTCTGGAGCTGAATGTCGAACAGCGCTGGGTACGGGTGCAGGCCGGGGTGATTAAAGATCAGCTGAATGCCTTTTTAAAGCCCTATGGCTTTTTCTTTGCCCCCGATCTGTCCACGTCCAACCGCGCCACTATCGGCGGCATGATTAATACTGATGCCTCAGGTCAGGGCTCGCTGGTCTATGGTAAAACCAGCGACCATGTGTTAGCCCTGAAAACGGTGCTGATTGACGGTAATGTGCTGAATACCCGCAAGATGCCGCTGTTTGAAGCTGAGCACCGAGCCGAGCAACCTAATAGCATCGGCCGCATCTACCGCCAGGTATTAGATAGCTGCCGTAATAAAAGGGCGCTGATCTTAGATAAATTTCCACGCCTGAACCGTTTTTTAACCGGTTATGATTTAGAGCATGTGTTTAACGCCGACATGACTGAGTTTGATCTGTCGCGGATTATTACCGGCTCGGAAGGCTCGCTCGGTTTTGTTACCGAGGCTAAGCTTAATATCACGCCGATCGCCAAATATAAATGCCTGGTCAATATTAAATACGACAGCTTTGAAAGTGCGCTGCGTAACTCGCCTTTCCTGGTCGCAGCGGCTGCCACCTCGGTGGAAACCGTCGACAGTAAGGTGCTGACCCTGGCACGTAGCGATATCGTCTGGCATCAGGTCAAAGAGCTGATAACTGATGTGCCCGGCAAGGAGATGCAGGGCCTGAATATTGTTGAATATAACACCGAGTCTGAGCAGGAAATTCACGACAAAATTTCCGCTCTGACTGCGCGTTTGGACGAGGCGATCGAACAGCAGCAAGGCGGCATCATTGGCTATCAGCTTACCTATGATGCAGCAGCAATTAATGCGATTTACACCATGCGGAAAAAGGCGGTGGGGCTGCTGGGCAATACCGCCGGCAATCATAAACCGGTGGCCTTTGCCGAAGATACCGCGGTGCCGCCGGAAAATCTGGCTGATTTTATCCTCGAGTTTCGTGCGCTGTTAGATGCACACGGTTTGCACTATGGCATGTTTGGTCATGTTGATGCCGGGGTGTTGCATGTGCGGCCGGCACTGGATTTATATGACCCGGAGCAGGAACGTTTGCTGCGGACTATTTCAGATCAGGTGGTCGCGTTAACCGCAAAATATGGCGGTTTGATGTGGGGCGAGCATGGTAAGGGCTATCGCAGTGAATACGGACCGGCGTTTTTCGGTGAGGAACTCTTTACTGAGCTTAGGAAAATCAAAGCGGCTTTTGATCCGCGCAACCGTGTCAATCCGGGAAAAATCTGTACACCTTATCAAAGTCACGATGCTTTGGTCAGTGTTGACGGTCAAAAGCGTGCCTGGTTTGACCGGCAAATTCCGGTTGCGGTGCGTGAAAGCTTTGACAGCAGTATGAACTGCAACGGCAATGGCCTGTGTTTTAACTATGAAGAAAGCTCGCCGATGTGTCCGTCCAGTAAGGTCACTAAAGATCGGCGCCATAGCCCGAAAGGCCGTGCCGGTTTAATGCGCGAGTGGCTGCGCTTACAACAGCAGGCGGGCGAAGATATCCTGCAAACGGAACAGCGTTTGTTACAGCAAGGCCAGGGCATCAGCAGTATCTGGCAGAAAATAAAGAATACGCTGGCTAAACGCCAGGGCGATGCGGACTTTTCGCATGAGGTGATGGAGGCAATGGAGGGCTGTCTGGCCTGTAAAGCCTGTGCCGGCCAGTGTCCGATCAAGGTTGATGTGCCAAGCTTCCGCGCCCGTTTCCTGCAGCTATACCACAGTCGCTATTTACGGCCGGCAAAAGACTATGTGGTTGCCAATATTGAGCGTACCGCGCCCTTACTGGCGAAAGCCCCTAAGCTGGTGAATTTTTTCCTCGGGCAGCGCTGGCTGCAAAAAGGCCTGGAGCATGGCGTTGGCTATGTCGATACGCCACTGTTATCGGTACCCACGCTGGCGCAGCGGTTGGAGGGACGTTACAGCTTTTCGTTTGATAAACTGAACGCTTTAACGGCTGAGGAGCGGCAACGCACGGTACTGCTGGTGCAGGATCCTTTTACCAGTTTTTACGAAGCGGAACTGGTGGCCGACGCACTGCAGTTGCTGGAAAAACTGGGTTATCAGCCGCTGTTATTGCCATTTCTGCCAAACGGTAAGCCGGAGCATGTAAAAGGCTTTTTAAAGCAATTTGCGGCGACCGCTGCCACGGCGGCAGCCTTTTTTAACCAGCTAAATCAGTATCAGCTGCCATTGTTAGGTCTGGATGCGTCATTGGTGCTGGTCTATCGCGACGAGTATGTGAAAGCGCTTGGCACAGAGCGGGGGGATTTCCAGGTCTTACTATTGCAGGAATGGTTAGTGCAGCAAAGCTTGCCTAAGGTGGCGCAGACACAGCAGTTCTCGTTACTGGCGCACTGTACTGAGAAAACCGCCTTACCTGCCAGTGAAAAGCATTGGCAGCAGATCTTTGCCCAGATGGGGCTGGAATTAAAGCCGGTCAGCGTTGGCTGCTGTGGTATGGCCGGTACCTATGGCCATGAAAAGCAGCAACTTGAGAACAGTAAAGCGCTGTTTGAACTCAGTTGGCGCGCGCCGGTAACCCAGCTCGGTAATGAGCAGATTCTGGTGACCGGTTTCTCCTGTCGCAGTCAGGTAAAACGGCTGGTTGGTGATAAGCCGCGCCATCCGCTGCAGGCGCTGTTGCGAGCCTTGGTGTAGCGAGTATCGCTAAAAAAACACCCGGCAGTTGCCGGGTGTTTTGCTGCTGTGAGCCAGCTTAGAAGCGATAAACGCCTTTCAGGTAGTAATAACCGCCGTTAATACCCATTGGCGAAGTTTCAAAGTACTTGGCACCCAGAATGTCACTCATCCACTGCGGTAAACGCTCCGGTTTGGTATCAAACAGGTTTTGCGCACCGACGGCAACGGTAAAACTATCATTCCAGTGGTAGGCCAGTTCAACATCAAAGGTCACTTTGGATGAGCCCTTACCGGTTAAATCTGGATCATCAGCATGCACGCCCTGGAAACTGCCGTAGTAGTTAGAGCGCACAAACATGTCGATATCCTGCCACTGCTGATTCCAGGTCAGGGTTGCCCGGTGATCCGGTAAATCCTTCTCCAAGCGTGACACTTTGAAATCACCGGTAACCTCAGTAAAGCGTTTAACCTCGGTATCGGTCCAGTTATAGGCCAGACTAAAGGTACTACGGCCATTCAGAATACTGGTGCTGTAGTTGGCAACCAGATCTAAACCTGTAGTCACGGTGTCAAAGTCGTTGGTCAGGAACGTCACCTTCGACAGTGATTCCACACCACGCACTCCAGCGGCACGTAAGGCGTCACGATCAGCCTGAGTTACATTAAACTCGGTAGACTGACTGATCCGATCATCGACTTCAATCCGGAACCAGTCAGCGGTAAAGAAGAAACCACTGCCACTGTATACCAGACCCAGGGTATAGCTGCGCGATTCTTCCGGTGTCAGCTCTTTACCACCTTTTAACAGCGATACCGGATGCGTAGGAGGCAGCAGGGCAACATCTTGCAGCTCACCTTCAAAGATTGCGGTACGAACGTTACGCACGTTAGCCTGACCAACAGTTGGTGCCCGGAAGCCAGTGCTGTGCGAGCCGCGCAATGCCCAGTCATCATTTAAGCGATACTGGCCGGTGATCTTGTAGTTAGTGGTAGTGCCAAAACTATCGTAATCTTCAAAACGCAGCGCGGCGGCCATCAACAGGTTGTCCGTAAACTCGGCTTCGACATCAACATAGGCCGCATAGTTACGACGAGTGTTCACGCCGGCATCGTCTGGTTGAAAGCCTGGGAAACCGTTAGAGCCGTTGGTTAATTGGCTGACATAAGGGCCGATTTCCCAGGACGCGACTTCACCGGCAACAATTTCAAAGGTTTCTTCAGTCCACTGTAAACCACCGGCTACCGCGACATCATTATGTAAGCCCATATTGACATACTTAATAAAGTCGGCAGTAAAGTTCTTCTCTAACTGGATATATTTACCCGCCTCGAAGTCTGTTGGGGTATCTGGCCCCAATGAGGCATTTACCGTGTTGATTATGTTGAATGCCGATTCATTGCGACCAACTGAGGCCGAAAAGTCATAGAACACGCCCTGCGCAAAGCCGGATTTGAATTCGCCCTTAGTGCCTGCCGTTAGTGAGGTATCAGTAATATTACCGCCAAAATTCGGGGTAAAGCCGCCCGGGAACATCGAGAAGAAGGTAAAGCAGTTTGCCGGTAGCGCATTGACCCGGGCAGTAATTTCGTTATGGCTCAGTTTGCGCGTGCCATCAAATAGCGAGACATTGCTACAGTTACCTAAGCCCGCGGTATCGATGACTTCCAGCGTTTGCCCACCATCATTTGAGAACACGCCACCACGGGTATGGGGGTTACGGTAATAGAAACCACCGGTCACATCACGCTCAGAGTAGTTACCAAAGATATAGGCTTCACGATCATTACCCAGATCCAGGCCGGCGTTGGCAAACAGTGTAATATCATCTTTGATCTTCGGTGAACCCCAGACCTGGGTAATAGGGGCAATAAAGGGGTTGCCCTGAGCTGCCAGCGCTGCGGCATCAGCGCGCTGGACGCTACGGCTGGTAGGGTCAACGTTCTTGTACTGCATACTGACGTTAAAGAAACCATTATCGGTCAGTGGCATGCCTACGTTGGCTGCGATTTCCGTCGAGGTACCGTCGCCGGCAAAGAACTCACCTTGCTTCACCTCAATAGAGCCGCCGTCAGCGTTATCCTTCAGTACAAAGTTAATCACACCTGCAATTGCATCAGAGCCGTACTGGGCAGCGGCACCGTCTCGCAACACTTCGACTTGTTTTAATGCAATACCCGGGATCACCGAAATATCCGGCCCCTGAGCGCCATCATTCAGGCCGCCGCCTAAAAAGGTGATAACCGAAGCCCGGTGGCGACGTTTGCCATTTAATAACACCAAGGTACTGTCTGATGATAGTCCGCGCAGGTTGACCGGGCGGATCAGGGTGGCTGCATCACTGATCGGTGTGGTTTGCACGTTTAACGAAGGAATAGTGGTGGTCAGCATGTTCAGCATATCGCTGCTACCACTTTTCATCAGTTCATCACCGCCGATAATATCAACCGGTACCGGTGAATCGGCAATCGATCGCGGTGCAGCGCGGGTACCGACCACGGCAATTTTTTCGACTTTTTGTTCTTCAGCTGCTGCTTCCTGAGCCAGAGCACTGGTAGAGTAGAGTCCCAATGCCAGCCCGGAGGCTAACGCGCATTTTACTGCCCGGCAGACCGGGCTATATTGGTTAGCTTTATTGGTCATGATTAGTTCCTGGATAATTGACAAAAGTTGCGGACGCTACGCTGTTATTTTTAATGGCGTCTTTTTAAACATATTTTAATATTGTGCCGCTGTCTATCTTATTTAAGCTGCATTTTGGCGCAACTGCAGGATTTTTAAACAGCAAAACCTTAAAGAGGAACAGCCTTTGCATACATTCAAGACTGTAGGTAAAGCGGAAATCCGGATTATACCCTTAACTGACATCGCAGCTCAGTCAGTGGTCGAGCTCGCAACCTTGGTGCATGGTCCGGGCTATTTGGACAAGGCTACGCTGATGCAGTGGCAGAGTCTGGGGCAAAGTGCCGGCGGTAATGCCAACTTTATTGCGCTTGCTGACGAGCAGCTAGTCGGATACCGGCTAAGTTTTAGCGCCGGTAACTGGCTGCAAGATGAGTGGTGCTCACCTGATCTTTGGCCGGTAAGCGCCACAGAGCTAGCCTATTTTAAATCTGTGGCAGTACATCCGGCTTGGCAAGGGCTGGGTATTGGTCAGCAGTTGTTGCAGCAGGCAATTGCTGCACTCAGGCAACAGGGCGCGAAAGCTGGTCTGGCGCATTTATGGCGCGAAAGCCCGCATAACAGTGCTGTACGTTATTTTAGTAAAGCCGGTGGACGCTTATTAAAAGTTCATCCTAACCGCTGGCAGCATCTGTCTGCGGCAGGTTATCTTTGCCCGCGTTGTGGTGCGCTCTGTTACTGCAGTGCGGCCGAAATGGTACTGGAGTTTTAATGCCCGCTTTTTACGACCCTTATATTGCATCGTCTTTAGATAGCGGTAACCACTATGTCGATTCTTACTGGACCGCAGATACTTCGGTAGCAAGTCAGGCTCAGGCCTCAGCACTGCCAAAGCAGGCTGAGATCGTGGTAGTAGGAGCCGGTTATACCGGCCTTAGCTGTGCTTACGAGCTGAGTCAACGCTATCAGCGGCAGGTGGTGTTGCTGGAGGCGAATCAACCAGGTTGGGGCTGCAGCAGCCGTAACGCCGGATTTGTGCTGCGTGGTACCGGTCGATTGGGCCTCAGCCAGCTTAAAGCCCGGTTTGGCTTAGAGCAGGCACAGCTATTTCACCAGGAATATGGCTTAGCCTTGCAGCGGTTAAAAGACTTGGTCGCTGCCGGTAATATCGATTGTCAGGCGCAAACACCGGGGTATCTGAAAATTGCCCATACCGTGAAACAGGCGCAGTTACTGCAGCAACAAGCTGAGCGCTTACAACGGGATTTTGCTTATGCGGTCAGTTTTCTGGATCAAACAGCACTGCAAGCTTGTATTAATAGTCCGGGCGCCTTTGGCGCCTTACGACTACCTGATTGTTATGGTATTAATCCGTTTCTATTGCTGCGGGGGCTGGCAGGTTTAGCTGAGCGCAGCGGGGTAAAGTTATTTGCCAATACCTCACTGCAGGCGATTAACCACACTGGTGCTGGCTACCAACTGACTACCAGTGCCGGTTCACTGCACTGTGACAAATTGGTGCTGGCCACTAATGCCTATACACCGAAAAATATTCTGCCTGAGCTTAACCGGGGCTGCCTGCCGGTGCTAAGCAGCATCATTGTAACCCGGCCCCTGACTGCCTCAGAGCTATCGGCCTGTGGCCTGACGCCCGGCTTTATGGCGATGGATACCCGAGCCCTGAAATATTACTACCGGCTATTACCGGATAATCGCGTGCTATTTGGTGGTCGCAGTGCGATCAGTGGCGCTGATTTGACCAAGCCGCATTATCCGGCGCAGTTACGCAAAGCGCTGTGGCAAACCTTGCCGGCGCTGCAAGGTATCGATTATCAGTATCACTGGGCGGGTTGGGTTGGCGTCTCTTACGACGATCTGCCGCGTATTGCTCAAACTTCCGAGGGAATCTATTATGCTGCCGGCTATTGTGGCAGTGGCGTATCTTATAGCTTACTGGCCGGACAACGCCTAGCCGAAAAGCTGATGGGTGAAACCTTACCGCCATTAGCGCTTTATCAAAGCCCGCTTCAGCCCTTTCCCTTTACCCGCGGCCGCCGGCTGGCACAAAATGCCTATTATCAGTGGGCCCAGTTTTCTGACCGCTTTTTAAGTTAGGCGTCACAAAGTTAGAACTTATAAAAATAAGGATTAAGCAGTATGCCAGCATTTTGGCCAGAGTTTTTGTTAATTGCCACCGCACATTTATTAGCGGTAGCCAGTCCGGGCCCCGATTTTGCGATTATCCTGCGTTATGCCGTGCGCTACGGCCGGCAAACCGCCATTTGGGCCAGTTTGGGCATTGGTACCGGCATTTTGTTGCATATTACCTATTCGCTGGTTGGTATTGGCTTATTGATAAAAACCACACCCTGGTTATTTCAGGCGTTAACGGTGGTGGCTGCCGGTTATTTGATTTATCTGGGGCAGGGCGCGATTCGGGCCCGGCCGCCGGTTGGCATGGCAGGTGAAGAAGAGGCGATGCCTGATGTACCGGCCCGGCGCGCCGCGTTTTTAGCCGGTTTTATTACTAATGGTTTAAATGTTAAAGCGACCTTATTCTTCTTGTCGCTGTTCGCGGTGGTGATTTCAGCCAGCACGCCGCTCAGTTATAAAGTGATCTATGGCCTCTATATGGCCGTTGCCACCGCTGCGTGGTTCTGTTTGTTATCCGTTTTACTAACCCGACCGGCGGTGCGGCGCTTGTTGCTGGCGAAAGGTTATTGGTTTGATCGGTTAATGGGTATCGTATTGTTACTGCTGGCTGGCCATTTACTGCTCAGTACCTTTTTACCGGCTTAACAAGCTGGCGGCACGAAAACAGCGGTTGGACAGTAGGCCGGATGTCGTTATAATGCGCGCCGCCCTCGTGGCGTTAACCATTAATTGCACTGGATTTGCGGTCCAGCCTGGCAAGAGGATAAAAGATGTTTGTTGTAGCTGCCTTATATAAGTTTGTTGATTTACCGGATTATGAAGCTCTGCGCGAGCCGTTGTATAACCATATGGTGATGCATAAGGTGAAAGGCACCTTGCTGTTAGCCGCGGAAGGGATTAATGGCACTATTTCTGGCCCGCGCGAAGGGGTTGATGCGGTAAAAGCCTGGCTTGAGGCCGATGGGCGCTTTGTGGGGATGAGTTACAAAGAATCTTTCGCCGCGGAGCAGGCGTTTTATCGCACCAAGGTTAAATTGAAACGAGAAATCGTGACTATGGGTGTCGAAGGCCTGGATCCAAAGCATATCGTTGGCACCTATGTTAAAGGTGAAGAGTGGAATAAGCTGATTAGCGATCCTGACACTATTCTGATCGACACCCGTAACGACTATGAAGTGGCGATCGGCACTTTCGAGGGCGCGATTAACCCCAACACCACCAGTTTTCGAGAGTTCCCACAGTGGGCCGCCGAGAATCTGGATAAAACCAAACACAAAAAAGTGGCGATGTTCTGTACCGGTGGTATCCGCTGTGAGAAATCGACTGCCTTTTTAAAAACCCAGGGCTTTGAAGAGGTGTACCATCTGGATGGCGGTATCCTGAAGTATCTGGAAGAGATGCCGGAAGAAAACAGCAAATGGCAGGGCGAATGCTTTGTGTTTGACCAGCGCGTGGCGGTAAAGCATGGGTTGGAGCAGGGTAGTTATGACCAGTGTTATGCCTGCCGGATGCCGTTATCGGCTGCCGATCTGGCGTCTGAGCACTATGTCAAAGGCTTAAGCTGCCCGCACTGTCACGACAAAACCACGGACGAGCAAAAAGCAGCCTTCGCCGAGCGGCAAAAGCAGGTGCAATTGGCGAAAGCACGCGGCGAAAAACATATCCGCGACGGCAAATTCGAATCCTAACCGAAACAGCCGTTATCCACAGCACTCCGGTACCAGTCTGAACTTATCCACAGCACTCCGGTACCGGTCTGACCAGCTTGTTAGCGCTAAAGCAACATCTTCTCGCCAATGCTGCTGCATAAAGCTGCAATAAATCTAATTAATCGAACATTACCTGCGTTTTAATGCAATTTTCTTTCGGGTTCTTTCAGGTAAGCTGGATAGCGTTTCGTAATGACTATCTCCCGGAGGAACCTGATGAAAAAATTACTGTTAGCATCATCTTTAGCTGCATTAATGGCATTGCCGACACAAGCCGCTGACTATGTGATTGACACTGAAGGCGCTCATGCCTTTATCCAGTTTAAAATTAGCCACTTAGGTTATAGCTGGCTATATGGTCGCTTTAATGACTTTAGCGGCGACTTTAGCTATGACAGTAACAATCTGGCTGCCTCGAAAATCAATGTCACTATCGATACCACCAGTATCGACTCAAACCATACTGAGCGGGATCAGCATTTACGCAGCGCGGACTTCCTGAATGTCGAAAAATTCCCACAGTCCAGCTTTGTTAGCACCAAGGTCGTTCCCACCACCGGTGATAACTTTGAGCTGCATGGCAAGTTCACGTTAAATGGTGTAACCAAAGATATCGTGATTGCTGCCGAGAAAATTGGTGAAGGTCAGGATCCCTGGGGCGGTTATCGGGCAGGTTTTGCCGGCACCACCGCCTTTGCATTAAAAGACTTCGGCATCAACTATGACTTGGGCCCGGCCGCGGCAACTGTCTATCTGGAACTGAGTGTCGAAGGGATCCGCAAGTAAGATGCTCAATTGCCGCAGTTTTGGCTGCGGCACGCCCTGCGGCCTATGTCTGAGGGTTAACGCTGTTCCAGCTGCGCGGCTAACTGCGCTCTGGCTTCGATAAAGTCGGCTTCATCCAGCACCACCCTGGCAGTTTGCTGATACAGCGCTCTGGCACGCACAATATCACCCTGAGCGAGGTATAACTGCGCTAAACGTAATCGGGCGCGCGGCAGACGGGGTTGCTGGCTATTATCATAAAATGACAGATAGCTTTCCAGCGCATGGATCCCCTCCAGCCGGTAGCGCTCGGTAAACACGGCCAGCCGCCCTAACTGAAAATGTACATTCTGCTGGCTTACCGGATCGCTAAGCAATGGCAACAGCTGTAAATAGGTTTGTTGTGCTACCAGAAAAGCGCTTTGCTGCGTTAAGACGGCACCTTTGCGTAGTAAGAGTTCAGTGTTATCCGGTGTCTGCAGTAACTGGGCATCAAGCAGCGCTTGCGCATCACTCAACCGGCCCTCAGCCACAGCAATGCCAGCCCGGGCAAGGGTGCCTTGCACCGGATTTTTCGCAAATAATTGCTCGGCAAGTTCAGCTGCTAAAGGCTTGCTGCCACCGGCAGTGGCAGGAGCAACCTGATAAAAGTTAATCAGCGCTTGCTGTGCCAGATAGTTTTCCGGATCCAGGCTGATGGCTTTTTGCAGCAGCTCCAGACCATCGGTTGCTCTTTTACGGGCATTAAAGATATTGCCACTATTGGCCAGCGCGATTTTGTTCAGTGCCGCCTGCGTCAGCAGGGCGCTGTGCTCTGGAAATTCTTCAATCAATTGATTTAACAGCGTATTGGCTTCTTCGCGGAACTGTTGCTGGATCAGCGAACGTACCATCAGCAGCATCAGCTGCGGATCGCGCCGCGCCGCCGGATCTTGCTCCATGCGTTGTAATAACTCGGTATAACGCGCCTGAGCAAATAAAGACTGATAATCGCTGTTGGCGAGTGCCGGCAGCGGTAGCGTTAACATCAACGACAGAACAAGAGCTTTCATCAACAACCGTCTAAAGCAGCCAAAATCCGGCGCTAATTTTGCTTTAACTTAAGCAAAAATACCATTTATTTCGGAATTTCCAGTTCGATATCGGTCTTGGGAATACTGCAACATGGCAAGAATTCGCCACGGCGGACAAAGGCCAGCGGCTCTTGCAGGTAGCTAACTTGTCCGCTTAACAGTTTACAGCGACAAGCGCCGCAAAAGCCCTCGCGGCACTGATAGTTAACGGTCTGCTGTTGTTGCTCCAGAAACTGTAGCAGGTTAGGCGAGGAGCCATCGAAGTTGACGACCACCTCGCCATTAATGCGAACCTGCGGCATCGGCGTTACAGATCAAAATCACCAAAGTCGGCGGTATCGACTTCGTTATCAATCTGTCCTACCAGATAGGAGCTGATCTCCGATTCCTGCGGTGCCACCTGCACATTGTCAGACACCAGCCAGGTATTGATCCACGGAATGGGGTTTTGGGTGGTAGCAAAGCGTGGTTTTAAGCCGACAGCCTGCATCCGGCTATTGGTAATAAACTCGACATACTGACACAGAATATCTTTGTTCAGGCCAATCATCGAACCATCTTTAAACAGATAGGCTGCCCAGTCCTTTTCCTGCTCTGCCGCGCGCATAAAGATGGCGTAAGATTCCTCTTCGCACTCTTTGGCAATTTCCGCCATTTCCGGATCATCATCACCGCTGGCCAGAATATTCAGCATATGCTGGGTACCGGTGAGATGCAGCGCTTCATCGCGGGCAATCAGCCGGATAATCTTGGCATTCCCTTCCATCAGCTCACGTTCGGCAAAAGCAAAACTGCAGGCAAAGCTGACATAAAAGCGGATCGCTTCTAACACGTTTACCGACATCAAGCACAGGTAAAGCCGCTTTTTCAGCTCACGCAAGGTGATTTGCTCGGTCTTACCATTAATCTGGTGTGTGCCTTCACCGCAACGCTGATACAGATTAATACCATCAATCAGATCGTCATAGTAACGGGTAACATCAACTGCCCGCTCTAAGATCCGCTCATTCAGCATAATATCGTCGAAGATCTTATGCGGTTCAGCACTGATATTGCGGATAATATGAGTATAGCTGCGGCTGTGAATGGTTTCACTAAAGGCCCAGGTTTCAATCCAGGTTTCCAGCTCCGGAATAGACACAATCGGCAACAGTGCGACGTTCGGCGAACGGCCCTGTACCGAGTCCAACAGCGTCTGGTATTTCAGATTGCTGATAAAGATATGTTTTTCATGCTCAGGTAATTGCTGGAAATCAATCCGATCTTTACTGACGTCAATTTCTTCCGGCCGCCAGAAAAAGCTCAGCTGCTTTTCGATCAGCTTTTCAAAAATCGGATACTTTTGCTGGTCATAACGGGAAACGTTTACGGCATTACCAAAGAACATCGGTTCCTTGAGCTGGTCATTGATATTGCGGTTAAAGGTGGTGTACGCCATGCTGATTTTAATCCTGAGAATCTGACAAAAACTTACTAAAAAAGAGCGGCCGGGCCGCTCTTCACTGCATTAGATCTTACAGGCGCCACCGGCGCAGCCGTCGTCTTCTGCTGCGGGCTTGATATCATCCTGGATATCAGAAGCGCCATCACGGGTGTTGTGATAATACATTGTCTTCACACCCAGCTTATAAGCGGTAAGCAGATCTTTCAGCAGGATCTTCATCGGTACTTTACCGCCTTCGAACTTGGCCGGATCATAGTTGGTGTTAGCCGAAATGGTCTGGTCGATAAATTTCTGCATAATGGCCACCAGCGTCAGATAACCATCGTTTGATGGAATATCCCACAGCAGCTCATACTGATCTTTTAAGCGCTCATACTCTGGCACGACCTGCTTTAAGATGCCGTCTTTACTGGCCTTGACGCTGATATGGCCGCGCGGCGGCTCGATACCGTTAGTGGCGTTCGAGATCTGCGATGAGGTTTCAGATGGCATTAGCGCCGACAGCGTTGAGTTACGCAGGCCGTACTGTTGAATATCTTTACGCAGCTGCTCCCAGTCCAGTTGTAAGGCTTCAGCACAAACCTTATCCAGATCCTTTTTATAGGTATCAATCGGCAGAATACCCTGCGCATAAGTGGTTTCGTTAAACTTCGGACAAGGGCCTTGTTCCTGCGCCAGTTTTACCGAGGCTTTCAGCAGATAGTACTGCATCGCTTCGAACGTGCGGTGGGTCAGGGCATTGGCCGAGCCATCCGAGTATTTGACGCCATGCTTCGCCAGGTAGTAGGCGTAGTTAATCACACCAATGCCCAGAGTACGGCGCGCCATGGAGCCGGATTGTGCCGCCGGAATAGGGTAATCCTGATAATCCAGCAGGCTATCCAGTGCCCGCACTGCTAAATCAGCCAGCGGTTCAAATTCGTCCAGCTGTTCAATGGCGCCAAGGTTAAAGGCTGACAGTGTACAGAGCGCGATCTCACCGTTTGGATCGTTAACATGCTCCAGCGGTTTGGTCGGCAGCGCAATTTCCAGACACAGGTTGCTTTGCCGTACCGGTGCCAGCGCCGGGTTAAACGGGCTGTGCGTATTGCAGTGATCGACGTTTTGCAGGTAAATGCGGCCGGTACTGGCGCGCTCCTGCATAAATAAGGTAAAGAGTTCGACTGCCTTAATGCGCTTTTTACGGATCTTGCTGTCAGCTTCATACTTCACATATAAGGCTTCAAACTTTTCCTGATCTTCAAAGAAAGCATCATACAGCCCCGGCACATCAGACGGGCTGAATAAGGTGATATAGTCATCTTTAATCAGGCGCTGATACATCAGGCGGTTAAACTGCACGCCATAGTCCAGATGCCGTACCCGGTTCTCTTCGACACCACGGTTATTTTTCAGTACCAGCAGCGATTCCACTTCCAGATGCCATAAGGGGTAGAACAGGGTGGCGGCACCACCACGCACACCGCCTTGCGAGCAGCTTTTTACTGCGGTCTGGAAATGCTTATAAAACGGGATACAACCAGTATGGAAGGCTTCGCCATTACGGATTGGGCTACCCAGAGCACGAATACGGCCAGCGTTAATACCAATACCGGCGCGCTGCGAGACGTATTTTACAATGGCACTGGAGGTGGCATTGATCGAATCCAGGCTATCACCGCACTCAATCAGTACGCAGGAGCTGAACTGACGGGTCGGGGTACGCACGCCCGACATAATAGGTGTCGGCAGTGAAATCTTAAACAGCGACGTCGCATCATAGAAGCGGCGTACATAGTCCAACCGCGTGCTCTTCGGGTAATTGGCAAATAAACAGGCGGCAACCAGCATATAGAGGAACTGGGCGCTTTCATAAATCTCACCGGTTACCCGGTTTTGTACCAGATATTTACCTTCCAGCTGTTTGACCGCAGCATAACTGAAATTCAGATCGCGGCTATGGTCGATATAGCTATTCAGAATATCCAGCTCTTCGCGGCTGTAGTCGGTCAGGATATGCATATCGTAGCGCTTGGCTTCGACCATCTTCACAACCTGATCGTACAGGTGGGGTGGTTCGAATTGACCATAGGCTTTTTTGCGTAAATGGAATACTGCCAGCCGGGCCGCCATATACTGGTAATCCGGGGTCTCTTTTGAGATCAGGTCGGCAGCGGCCTTGATAATGGTTTCATGAATATCGGACGACTTGATGCCATCGTAGAACTGAATATGGGATTTCAGTTCCACCTGCGACACCGACACGTTTTTTAACCCCTCGGCCGCCCAGTCAATGACGCGGTGAATTTTATCTAAATCCAGAGGTTCGCGCCGACCATCGCGCTTAGTCACAAAAAGAGTTTGAGTCATCGCTGAAGTATTCCATTTCTTTTAATAATAAATGAATCGGGTTTAGCGCACGGCTATCAATACACCCGGGTTGCTGACGATTTACACAACATATGGGTGTATTTCAAAAGACGATCACAAGATAGTGTGTATTGTTGGAATTTGCAAGCGAGGAAAAAGCGGCTTTTTTGTGCAGTTTTTTTGCCGGTTAGCAGCCACTAACCTTGAGCTCAGTGTGCCCGGATGCACCGGTCAGAGGCAAGCTTTTTTATAGATTTTTTTGCTTGGATTTATTTGTTCTATAAAGCGTCATTTTTAGTTTAAGCGGTTATTTAGCAGCCAGGGTGTATCACGGTCCCCAGCTGCTTGACCATCAGAGTGGCTTACGCGCTACCACGAAGTAGTTGACATCCAAACCGGCACCAAGCTTAAAGCTGTTATTGAGAGGGTTAAAATGCAGACCAGTGGCATCCACTAATTCCAAACCGGCGTCTTCGATATAGCGCATCAATACTGAGGGGCGGATAAACTTGTCAAACTGATGGGTACCGCGCGGCACCAGCTTTAACAGATACTCAGCGCCGACAATGGCAAACAGGTACGCCTTGGCGGTTTTGTTAATGGTAGAGAACACCAGTGTTGCACCGGGGGCGGCCAGTTCGGCACAGGCGCGTACCACCGATGCCGGATCCGGTACATGCTCCAGCATTTCCATACAGGTCACCAGTTCAAATTCGCCGGCGTGGCGCTCGGCAAAGTCTTCTGCGGTGCTTTGCTGATAATCAATATTCACTCCGGCTTCCAGGGCATGCAGGCGGGCGACATTCAGGCCATCCGGCGCCATATCAATACCAGTTACCTTTGCGCCGGCGCGCGCCATACTCTCGGCCAGAATGCCACCACCACAGCCGACGTCGAGAGTGTTGCGGCCAAACAGCCCACCGAGTTGATCACTGATATAACCTAAGCGGGTCGGATTTAATAAGTGCAGTGGTTTAAACTCGCCTTCCGGATCCCACCAGCGGGCAGCAATCTCATTAAACTTACTGATTTCATTCTGATCGACGTTACTGTTTTTATCGAAGTTATCGGGGCTGTTCATAGTCACTACCTGATTGTTTTCGCGCATTATAAAGCCTTAGCCGGTGCTGGCAACGGCGGCAATTCGAGCAGGCGGTGCAAACAGGCATGGCAAGGTAATATTTCTGTGATAGAATCCGGCGTTGTCTCGCGCTAAACAAAGGCAAGAAAAGCGAGTTATCTATCTGATTTAAGGGAAAATAACGTTTTATGACAGATCTGGCCAGAGAAATAGTTCCAATAAATATCGAAGAGGAATTAAAAAATTCCTACCTCGATTATGCCATGAGCGTAATCGTTGGCCGGGCCTTACCCGATGTCAGGGATGGTCTGAAGCCAGTGCACCGCCGCGTGTTGTTTGCCATGAAGGAACTGGGTAACGACTGGAACAAGGCCTACAAAAAATCCGCCCGTGTCGTCGGTGACGTTATCGGTAAATACCACCCTCATGGTGACAGTGCGGTATACGATACTATCGTGCGGATGGCTCAGCCATTTTCGCTGCGGTATATGCTGGTGGACGGTCAGGGTAACTTTGGTTCGATTGACGGCGACTCTGCCGCTGCCATGCGTTATACCGAAGTCAGAATGGCCCGCATTGCCCATGAGCTGTTAGCCGATCTGGACAAAGAAACCGTTGATTTTGTGCCTAACTATGACGGCACCGAACAAATTCCGGCCGTATTACCGACCAAGGTACCGAACCTGCTGATTAACGGCTCATCCGGTATTGCCGTAGGTATGGCGACCAATATTCCGCCGCATAACCTGAATGAAATTATTGATGGCTGTCTGGCGTTAATTGCCAATCCGGATATTGAACTGCATGAACTGATGCAACATATTCCGGGCCCGGATTTCCCGACTGCGGCCATTATCAATGGCCGTAAAGGTATTGAAGAAGCCTACCGTACCGGCCGTGGCAAGGTGTATATCCGCGCCAAAACCACGTTGGAAACCGACGAAAAAACGGGCCGCGAAGCCATTATCGTTAACGAAATTCCGTATCAGGTAAATAAAGCGCGCCTGATTGAAAAAATTGCCGAGCTGGTAAAAGAAAAACGTATTGAAGGTATTTCAGCGCTACGTGATGAGTCTGACAAAGACGGCATGCGGATTGTGATTGAGCTAAAACGCGGCGAATCCTCAGACGTGATGTTAAACCAGTTATATGCCAATACCCAGATGCAAACGGTATTTGGTATCAATATGGTGGCGCTGGCCGATGGTCAGCCGAAGCTGCTCGGCCTCAAAGCGATGCTGGAATACTTTATTCTGCATCGGCGCGAAGTGGTGACCCGCCGCACGGTTTACGATCTGCGTAAAGCCCGCGAGCGCGCCCATATCTTAGAAGGTTTAGCCGTTGCGCTGGCCAATATCGATGCCATTATCGAACTGATTAAAACTTCAGCCAGCCCGGCAGAAGCCAAAGCCGGTTTAGTCGAGCGCGGCTGGGAGCTGGGTGGCGTCAGTGCCATGCTGGAACGTGCTGGTCAGGATGCGGCGCGCCCGGAATGGCTGGAAGCACATTTTGGTATCCGTGATGGTCAGTACTTCCTGACGGAACAGCAAGCCCAGGCGATCCTCGACTTACGTCTGCACAAGTTAACGGGTCTGGAACATGAAAAGATCCTGGCCGAGTATAAAGAGCTGCTGGACCTGATTGCTGAGTTACTGCATATCCTGTCAAGCCCGGAGCGGCTGATGGAAGTGATCTGCGAAGAGCTGGCTGCGGCCAAAGCCCAATACGGCGATGCCCGGCGCACTGAAATCCAGGACAATATGCTGGATATCAACTTAGAAGATCTGATCACCGAAGAAGATGTGGTGGTGACCTTATCGCATCTGGGTTATGCCAAGTATCAGCCATTGACTGATTATGAGGCGCAGCGTCGTGGTGGCCGTGGTAAAGCGGCTACTACCGTAAAAGATGAAGACTTCGTGGATAAGCTGCTGGTTGCCAGCACGCACGATACCATTTTGTGTTTCTCGAACCGCGGCCGTTTATACTGGCTGAAGGTGTATCAGTTACCGCTAGCCAGCCGCACCGCGCGTGGCAAACCTATCGTCAATATTCTGCCATTGGAAGAGGGAGAGCGCATTAACGCCATCCTGCCTGTGCGCGAATATGAGGAAGGTAAGTACGTCTTTATGGCCACCGCCAACGGTACTGTGAAGAAAACTGCGTTAACCGAATACTCGCGGCCTCGCAGCAACGGTATTATTGCGGTGAATCTGAATGAAGGCGATAAGCTAATCGATGTTGGCATTACCGATGGCAGCAATGAAATTATGCTGTTCTCGGACGATGGCAAGGTTGTACGCTTTGCAGAAGACGCTGTAAGGCCAATGGGCCGAGGCGCCACCGGTGTACGCGGTATCCGCTTACGCGATGGCGGCAGCGTGGTGTCACTGATTATTCCTCAGGGCGAAGGCGCTATTCTGACTGTAACCGAAAACGGCTATGGTAAGCGTACTGCACTGACCGAATATCCGACCAAGAGCCGCGCTACCCAGGGTGTGGTCTCGATCAAGGTTTCTGAGCGTAACGGCCTGGTGGTCGGTGCGGTGCAGGTCGCAGAAAGTGACGAGATCATGATGATTTCAGACAAAGGTACCTTGGTACGCACCCGGGTACGTGAAGTGTCAGAAGTGGGTCGCAACACCCAGGGCGTGATCCTGATCCGTACCCAGGAAGGCGAAAAAGTCTCGGGTGTGGAGCGAATTGCTGAAATTCAGGAAGAGCAGGTCACAGCGCTGGCTGATGCCGAAGCTGTAGTCCGTACGCCGGAGGTACAGGACAGCCAACTGGCGCAGGATGACGCCGGCGAAGAAGAATAATACTGTTTAGAAAACGGGCGCTTTGGCGCTCGTTTTCTTTTAGGCAGAACAAGAAAGAACAACTAAGGCCAGTTTTAAATTACGCAACGAAAGTGAGATCTAACCATGACAACCTATAATTTTTGCGCTGGCCCGGCGATGCTGCCTGTTGAAGTAATGGCGCAAGCCCAGCAGGAATTTGTGAACTGGCAAGGCCAAGGCTGCTCGGTAATGGAGCTGAGCCATCGCAGTAAGCCTTTTATTAAAGTCGCCGCTGAGGCGGAACAAGACCTGCGCGATTTACTGGCGATCCCCACCAACTACAAGGTGCTGTTTATGCACGGTGGTGGCCGTGGCCAGTTTTCCGCCGTGCCGCTTAATTTATTAAAGGCCGGTCAAAGCGCCGACTATTTTGTCTCTGGTGCCTGGTCATCCGCAGCGGTTGAAGAAGGGACTAAGTTTGGTCAGATCCAGGCGCAGGATATCCGCGTTAAGAACGCCGATGGCAACCGTAGTTTGCTAAGTCCAGCAGACTGGCAGATTAACTCAGCTGCGGCCTATGCGCACTTTTGCCCGAACGAAACCGTTGATGGCCTCGAGTTCTCGACCTTACCGCAAACCTCAGTGCCGTTAGTTGCGGATCTGTCATCGACCATTTTATCGCGGCCACTGGATGTCAGCCGCTACGGTTTGATTTATGCCGGCGCGCAGAAGAATATCGGCCCCTCAGGCCTGACCGTTGCCATAGTCCGAGAAGATTTATTGCCGGCGCCCAACAGCGCCATTCCGGCGGTACTGGATTACCGCCTGGCGGCCGAAAATGACAGCATGTTTAACACGCCACCAACCTATGCCTGGTATCTGGCCGGTTTAGTGTTTAAATGGTTAAAAGCTCAGGGCGGTGTGGCGGCAATGGCGAAATTAAATCAGCAAAAAGCTCAGACGCTGTATCAGTTTATCGATCAAAGTGATTTTTACCGCAACGACGTTGATACGGCATATCGTTCCTGGATGAATGTGCCGTTTTTCCTGGCCGATGAGCGCTTAAACGATCTGTTCGTAACCGAAGCCGAGCAACATGGTTTGCTGGCGTTAAAGGGGCACCGCATGGTCGGCGGTATGCGCGCCAGTATTTATAATGCAATGCCGCTTGCGGGTGTACAAACGCTGGTCAGCTTTATGCAAGAGTTTGAGAGGGTACACGGATGAAAACCCTAACTCTGCAACCTATCTCGAAAGTGGCCGGTGAAGTGCATTTACCCGGCTCGAAAAGTATCTCTAACCGGGTTCTGCTGTTAGCCGCACTGGCCGAAGGCACGACCCGCATCACTAACTTGCTCGACAGCGATGATGTTAAGCATATGCTGAACGCCTTAACGGCGCTCGGCGTCAGTTATAAGTTATCAGCTTGTCGTACCGAATGCGAAGTACAGGGTCTCGGCGGCTTATTTCATCATCCGCATGCGCTAACGTTATTTTTGGGTAACGCCGGCACCGCGATGCGCCCGTTAACGGCGGCTTTGGCTGCGTCTAATGTTGATGTGACGCTAACCGGCGAACCTCGGATGTATGAGCGGCCGATCGGCCATCTGGTCGACGCACTGCGCCAACTTGATGCCGATATTCAGTATCTGGAGCAGGACGGTTTTCCGCCACTGCGGATCCAGGGTAAACCACTTAGCACCGGTACAATACGGATTGATGGCAGTATCTCCAGTCAGTTTTTAACGGCGGTGCTGATGGTGGCGCCACTGCTGAACGGCGATAGCGAGATCCTGATTGACGGTGAGCTGGTTTCTAAACCCTATATTGATATCACGCTGGCTCTGATGGCACGCTTTGGCGTCACGGTGGAAAACCAGCAATATCAGCGCTTTTTGGTAACGGGTAACCAGTGTTACCGCTCACCGGGCCACTGGCTGGTTGAGGGCGATGCGTCATCGGCGTCTTACTTTTTGGCGGCCGCGGCGATTAAAGGCGGTACCATTAAAGTCACCGGCATTGGTAAAGATGCGGTGCAGGGCGATATTCACTTTGCCGATGCACTGGAGGCGATGGGCGCCACAGTGGAATGGGCCAGTGACTATATCGCCGTTACCCGTAACCAATTAACTGGCATTGACCGTGATTATAACGCCATACCGGATGCTGCGATGACCATTGCCACCACGGCGCTGTTTGCCAAAGGGCCGACGGTGATCCGCAATGTTTATAACTGGCGGGTTAAAGAAACCGATCGGCTGGCAGCGATGGCAACAGAGCTAAGAAAAGTCGGTGCCGAGGTAGAAGAAGGCGAAGATTATCTGAAAATCACGCCACCGGCGCAGCTAAAGCATGCCAGCATTGCCACCTATAATGACCATCGGATGGCGATGTGTTTCTCACTGGTCGCATTAAGTGATACGCCGGTAACCATTGAAGATCCGGATTGTACCGCTAAAACTTTCCCGCAATACTTTGAGGTATTCCGGCAGCTGAGCCAGTAAAACCGGCTCTCTCGGTCAAAACGCGTAACCAAGCCGGCTACGCGTTTTCTTTTTCTCCACCGCAGTTAAACACAGCTTTTGTCATAAAAAGCTGTATAATATGCGCCGTTTTCAATAGCTATTAATCTGTTTTCTGGGGGTAGGATGCCACTTAATGCACCTGTTATTACTATCGATGGCCCTGGTGGCGCGGGTAAAGGTACGATCAGCCGTTTAGTTGCCCAGCAACTGGGATGGCAGTTACTCGACAGCGGCGCCATATACCGGGTGTTAGCGCTGGCGGCGATGCATCATCAGATTGATGCCGCTGATGAAGCAGCGCTGCAACCACTGGCCGCGCACCTGGATGTGCAGTTTGCCAGTGACGAAGCCGGTAATACCCTGGTGATCCTGGAAGGTGAAAATGTTAGCCACAGTATCCGTACGCAGGAAGTGGCTGAAATGGCATCAAAAATTGCGTCCTTACCCACAGTGCGTGAAGCACTGCTGCGTCGCCAGCGCGCCTTTGCCGAACAACCGGGTTTAGTCGCCGACGGCCGTGATATGGGTACAGTCGTATTCCCACAGGCTGAAGTTAAAATCTTTTTAACCGCCACCGCGCAAGAGCGCGCCAACCGGCGCTTTTTAGAGTTGAAACAAAAGGGTTTTGATGTTAATATCGGCGACCTTTTAAGCGAAATCCAGGCCCGCGACGATCGGGATACCAATCGCGCGACGGCACCGCTAAAACCGGCTGCGGACGCCTATATGCTGGATTCGACCGGTAAAACTATTGAACAAGTGCTGCAAGAGGTGCTGCAGGTGGTGCAAGGCAAATTGCCTGTGCACAACCGGTGAACCAGGCCGAAGCTGCATGTTGGACAGCCAGTAACACGGATGCTTACTGGTAAATTTAGCAACCCCATAACACAAGATGTGAAGTGGAGCACTTAACCGAAAAAGTGACTATGACTGAAAATTTTGCTTTATTATTTGAGGAAAGCCTCAAAGCCATCGAAACCCGCCCAGGTGCCATCGTTAAAGGTACTGTTGTTGCTGTTCTGAAAGACGTCGTTATGGTTGACGCCGGTCTGAAATCAGAAGCAGCCATTCCGGTTGAGCAGTTCAAATCTCTGAGCGGCGAAATCGAAGTGAACGTGGGTGACATCATCGACGTAGCCTTAGACGCTATCGAAGATGGTTTCGGTGAAACCTTACTGTCTCGCGAGAAAGCTAAGCGTCATGAAGCCTGGGTTCGCCTGGAAAAAGCTTGTGAAGACAAAGAAACTGTTATCGGTGTTATCACTGGTAAAGTTAAAGGTGGCTTCACGGTTGAAGTTGACGGCATCCGCGCTTTCCTGCCTGGTTCATTAGTAGACGTACGTCCGGTACGTGATACAGCACACTTAGAGCACAAAGAGCTGGAATTCAAAGTTATCAAGCTGGATCAGAAGCGTAACAACGTGGTGGTATCACGTCGTGCCGTGATCGAATCTGAGAGCAGCCAGGAACGTGACCAGCTGTTAGAAAACTTAGAAGAAGGCATGGAAGTTAAGGGTATCGTTAAGAACCTGACTGACTACGGTGCTTTCGTAGACTTAGGCGGCGTAGACGGCTTACTGCATATCACTGATATGGCGTGGAAGCGCGTTAAGCACCCAAGCGAAATCGTTAACGTTGGCGACGAAATTCCAGTTAAAGTACTGAAGTTCGACCGTGATAAGCAACGCGTATCTTTAGGCCTGAAGCAAATGGGCGAAGATCCGTGGGCAGCTATCGCTTCACGTTACCCAGAAGGCGCGAAAATTTCTGGTCGCGTCACTAACCTGACTGATTACGGCTGCTTCGTAGAAATCGAAGAAGGCGTAGAAGGCTTAGTACACGTATCTGAAATGGACTGGACCAACAAGAACATCCACCCATCTAAGGTTGTTAACCTGGGTGATGCAGTGGAAGTTATGGTTCTGGAAATCGATGAAGAACGTCGTCGTATTTCTTTAGGTCTGAAACAGTGTAAAGCTAACCCATGGGAAGAGTTCGCTAAGGGCTTCAACAAGGGCGATCGCGTAAGCGGTAAGATCAAGTCTATCACTGACTTCGGTATCTTCATCGGTCTGGACGGCGGCATCGACGGTCTGGTTCACTTATCTGACATCAGCTGGAACTCTACCGGCGAAGATGCAGTTCGTGAATTCAAGAAAGGCGACGAAGTACACGCTGTTGTACTGCAAGTTGACCCAGAGCGTGAGCGTATCTCTTTAGGTATCAAACAACTGGACGAAGATCCGTTCAATGATTACCTTGCTGACAACAAAAAAGGTGCTATCGTTAAAGGTGAAGTTTCAGCCGTTGACGCTAAAGGCGCTACTGTGATGTTAGAAGGTGGTGTTGAAGGTTACGTTCGCGTGTCTGATATTTCACGTGATCGCGTTGAAGACGCTACTACAGCGCTGAAAGTTGGCGAAGCCATTGAAGCCCGTCTGATGGGCGTGGATCGTAAGAACCGCGTAATCAGCCTGTCTATCAAAGCCAAGTTTGAAGCTGAAGAAAAAGAAGCTATGGATAACATCAACAGCAAGCAACAAGATGCTGACTTTGGTGTAAACGCTATGGCTGAAGCATTTAAAGCTGCTCAAAAGCAGGACTAAAATGCCAGTGAAGCAGGGGGCCTAAGCCTCCTGCTTTCTCTACACGCAGGTATGCCGGAGGGTCTATGACCAAATCTGAATTAATTGAAAAGCTTGCCACCAGTTTCCCCCATATTCAGGTCAAAGATGTTGAAGCGTCTGTAAAAGAAATTCTGGAGCAGATGGCACAATCGCTTGCTTCCAGCGAACGTATTGAAATTCGTGGTTTTGGTAGCTTTTCGCTGCATTATCGCGCCCCCCGTGTTGGCCGTAATCCAAAAACCGGCGACAAGGTTGAGTTAGATGGCAAATACGTGCCACACTTCAAGCCCGGTAAAGAACTGCGGGATCGGGTTAAAGATAACACCTGATAGTTATTGCTTGTTATCGGCAAACTTAACGGAGCTGAGTGTTGCGTAGACTGGTTTTTATTTTTTTCACGCTGCTGGTAATCTTGCTGGGTTTTTTACTCGGCTCCACTAATCAACAACTCACTGAGCTGAATCTACTGGTCGTCAGACTGGAATTGCGCGTCGTCGATATCGCCGTGATTTTTTTACTCACCGGCTTACTGCTGGGCCTGGTATTCAGTTTGCTCTTCTCGCTACAACGCAAAACCCGGGGCTGGTTTAGTAAAACCGCTGATAAAGCCTGACCGCTATGCCTGAACTGCTATTTCTGTTACTTCCTGTTGCCGCTGCTTACGGTTGGTTTATGGGACGAAATAGCCTGAAAACCAAAGAGCTTAAGGGCAGGGCTGACGTTACCCGCAATCTGTCATCTGGTTTGAACTTTCTGCTCACCGATCAGGAAGATAAGGCTATCGAGCAACTGCTGGAACTGCTGGATATTGAAGCCGCTACTATTGATACCTATCTGGCACTGGCAAACCTGTTCCGTCGTAAAGGCGATTGGGACAAGGCGATAAAAATTCATGAAAAGCTGCACCAGCTAAAACTGCCAAAAAGCAAAGCACAGCAGATCCAGTTTGAGCTGGCAAAAGACTACTTTTCAGCCGGTTTGTTTGACCGCGCCGAATACCTGCTGTTACCACTCACCGATAATGAGCTACTGCGCGAAGCTGTGCTGAAACAGCTATTCAGTATCTTCCTGGCCACCCATGAGCCACAAAAAGCCGTAGCATTGCAACCGGCGGTTGAAAAAACCCAATCGCGTAGTTTGCGCATTATGTTGGCAAATATGCAAATTCAGCATCTGGAAAAGAGCCAACAGCTGGATCTGAACCGCCTGCAGCAACTGGCAGAGCATTTTCCACAAGCGATCCGGCCTCGCGTTGCGCTGGCCCGTCAGGCATTGGCTGAACAGCAGCCGGCAGTGGCGAAAGCGGCAATACTGAGTGTGTTAAAGCAGCGCGTACAATGGGCGGCAGAGCTGCTGCCATTATTGCAGCAATGTCAGTTGGACGCGACCGAATGGCAACAGTTACTCAGCCCACTGGCAGACAAGCATAATATCAGTGCCTGTTTGTTACTGACGGACCACCTGGCTGAACATCAGTCTGCCGCCGCAGCAGAGCAATATTTATTACCTAAACTGCGGCAACAGCCGAATATCCGCTTATTCCAGAAATTATTGCAGCTGCGTCAGCAGCAATCGGCGTTGGCTGCCGAGGCACTGATCTCGGTGGAAGAGCTGGTAAACGCCTATCTCGACTCCAAAGCCCTGTATAGTTGCCGCAGTTGTGGCTTTAAAACCCGTCAACCTTATTGGTTATGTCCGTCCTGTCAGCAGTGGGAGACTGTAGAACCCATTGCCGGGATCGATGGCCGTTAATTTTTAGCTAAAGGATATCTCATGTCTTGTCGTTCGCCTGTGATTGTTGCGCTGGATTTCGAACAGCAGCAGCAAGCGCTTAATCTGGTTAGCCAGTTAGATCCCAGCCTGTGCCGGTTAAAAGTGGGCAAGGAGATGTTTACTCATTTCGGACCTGACTTTGTTAAAGCCCTGCAACAGCGAGGCTTTGAGGTTTTCCTGGATCTGAAATTTCATGATATTCCGAATACGGTAGCCAAAGCAGTGGCGGCAGCGGCCGAGCTTGGCGTTTGGATGGTAAACGTCCACGCCAGTGGTGGTAGCCGCATGATGCAGGCAGCCAAAGAAGCGCTACTGCCTTTTGGCGCTCAGGCCCCCAAACTGATCGCCGTGACTGTGCTAACCAGTATGGAGCAATCGGATCTCACTGAGCTTGGCATAATGCTAACGCCGGCACAGCAGGTACAAAAACTGGCGGCATTAACTGCTGCAGCGGGCCTGGATGGCGTGGTGTGCTCTGCGCAGGAAGCGACTTTGTTAAAACAGCAATTTGGTCAGCAATTTCAACTGGTCACCCCGGGGATCCGCCCGGCAAACAGTGCTGCAGACGATCAACGCCGGGTGATGACACCCAAGGCAGCACAACTTGCTGGCGTCGATTATATGGTCATTGGCCGGCCAATCACGAAAGCCGCGGATCCACTTGGCGCCTTAAAGGCAATTGTTGACGAACTTGCCTGATTTTTAAGCTAAAAACCAGCAATTTACGTTAAAGGCTGGTAAAAGCCCCGCCCAATCCGCTATTCTCGGTACAGCGGCACCGGATCCTGGTGCACTCCATACTGCCAGTTACCGCTGGCAGTATGCTGTTAGCGGAGCAACATAAATGGATGGAATTAACCTGGCCATACTGGCCGGCGCCTTATTGTTCTTTATCAGTATTATCGCCACGCTGATTTCGGCGCGGCTCGGTGCACCTATGCTATTGGTGTTCCTGCTGATTGGAATGGTCGCCGGTGAGGATGGAATAGGGGGTATCCAGTTCGCTAACCCTCAGATTGCCTTTTTGATCGGCTCCATCGCGCTGGTGATTATTCTGTTCGACGGCGGTATGCGGACGCACCCGGAGCGATTTCGGGTTGCCTTGGCGCCGGCGTCGATGTTAGCAACGCTCGGAGTAGTGATTACCTGTGGCACTGTCGGGGTGGCAGCTGCCTATTTACTTGGCTTGGGTTGGATTGAAGGTTTGTTGCTTGGCGCGATCCTAAGCTCTACTGATGCTGCGGCCGTATTTTCGATTTTCCAGTCACAGCGGCTAAAAATTAAAGAGCGGGTGGCGTCGACATTGGAGATCGAATCCGGTAGTAACGATCCGATGGCGGTTATTCTGACCCTGACGCTGGTTTCGCTGCTGGCTCAGGACAAGGCGCTGGACGCTTTTGTGTTGGTGACCTTTTTACAGCAAGCCGTGGTCGGTGGTGCTATGGGATATGGTGCGGGCAGGGTGTTCGTATTCTTGTGCCGTAAATTGCCGCTAAGCTTTGCTTTTTTTCCACTACTGGCGGTGGCCAGCAGTATTATGATTTACGCACTGACGAACTCCTTTGGTGGCAGCGGTTTTCTGGCAGTTTACCTGATGGGGTATATTGTTGGTAACGCCCGTTTACCTCAGATCATCCATATTCTGCGAATGCACGACGGGTTAGCCTGGATCAGCCAAATCAGTATGTTTTTAATGTTAGGTCTGCTGGTTTCACCCGGTAACCTGATGGACCATCTGTGGCAGGCATTATTGCTGGCGGGCGTACTGATTTTTATTGCCAGACCACTCGCTGTATTTATCTGTTTGATCCCGTTCAAATTTCCGATGCGGGATCAGCTCTTTATCAGCTGGGTTGGCTTAAGGGGCGCGGTGCCTATTATTCTGGCGCTGTTTCCATGGCTGGCCGGTGTGCCAAATGAGCATCTGTATTTTGATGTCGCCTTTGTAGTAGTTATTGTCTCGCTGGTGCTACAGGGCTGGAGTTTGATCCCGGTAGCCCGTTGGTTAAAACTGGAAGTTCCGGCAGAGCTTGAGCCTGACCAGGCCATGCCTCTGGATGCCGTTCCGTCAAAAGATGTGATGGAAGTACTGGCCTATAAAGTGACATCACGTTCACCGGTGCTAACCATGCGCTGGCAGCAACTCGCAGTGCAGCTGCCGGTACAGTATCTGGGGCTGATCCGGGACGGCGATTGGTTACAGGCCAGTGAAGATCCTGCCATCGCCGCCGGTGATACCATTATGGTGTTGTCGCATTTAAAACATGTGAAAAAGCTAAGTGAAATGCTGGCTAGTGATGCTGAAAAGAGCGTTCTGGATAACAGTAACTTCTTCGGTGATTTCTTACTCAATGGCGCTGTTAGCCTTGGCGATTTAGATGCGTTCTATACGATTAATATGGCTGAATTGAATCGTGAACAGACGCTGTCTGCCTATATTAGCGAACGTTTCCATCGCCGGGTGGTAATCGGTGATCAGGTGAAACTGGATCAGTTACTTTTAACGGTTCGTGAAATGAATGAGCAAGGTGACATTACCCAGGTTGGTATTAAACCGCTGCAAGATTGAGATTTGAGCTAAAGTGCAGACTACAGCGTATAGCTGCTTATGTGCTGTAACATAAAACATTATTGGATTTGGTAATGCCAACAACTGCGGCTCAACACTGCATGCTGTGCCAACGGCAAGTTGAATTAACCTTTCATCATCTTATTCCAAGAAAAATGCATCGCCGGGCGTTTTTTAAAAAGCATTATGACAAAGCTCAGCTTCAAGCCGGCATTATGCTTTGTAAACTGTGTCATAAGACTATCCATCGGTTTTACGACGAAATGACCCTGGCGAAAGAATACAACAGCCTGGCATTTCTGCTAACGAGCGATAAAATCCAACAACATATCGAATGGGCTAAAAAGCAACGCCAGACTGTACCTATTTGACCAACAACAATCTATGGGTTTTGCTTAGACCATTGGCGCTCAAATTCGCGACGTTGGTCGGCTTTATCCTCTGCACAGAATACAAAATCCTCTGGCGCAGTATCTCTGCTGCGACAACGAGCAGGGATCTTGTAAAAAGCATCCCAGGCAGCACTTTTTTCAGGTGAGAAAACGTGGTTTCTAGCACTGAAATTTGCCCTGGGTGAGCGTGTAACAGAAGACGTTGTAGCGGAAGAGCTTGTTGTTTGCTCAGAGCGCACTGGTGTTTGGATTGTACTTAACCGGCGTTCCTGGACTGGTTTCTTACAATGGGTTGATATGAGCATAAATAGCTCTCGATCGCGTTTGTTCAAATAATTGCGTTCAGAAACACCATAACCACTGTTAAAACGCTTTCTAATGGTTTCACGCTCTGCATTGAGGGAATCACATCGGCGCTGGCTGTATTGGTCGTTAGCCAGTGCCGCAAGAGGAAAAATTAATAACGCTGCAGTAAGTATCCGCTTCATTCAACATCCTGTCATAGAGGGTTACATATTTTATTACTTAACCTTAAGCGAAAATGATGCCGGAGAAAAGACTAATAGTTATTGCGGTTAGTCTGCTAAAGTGATTAAGCTCATGGGATGAGGTACTAGCGCCCAAAGGGTTGGTGGGACCAGTTATGTTAGTTTTTAAAGCTGTTTTTGCCTAAGTTGCAATAGCCCATAATGTATATTATGTTAAATGTATTAAATGCTGGAAATGTCTAAGCAACTGTATTTGATAGATTTAGTGTTATAATCCTAACTTCGGATTTATAGCGAGTTTTGAGAACAGCTTATATGCAGGTATTTTGGTACTTGGTCACTGCTCTACTTTGGCCATTATTACTTTGGCAAGGCAAGCGCCTGCGCAAGCTGGCTGTGCGGTTACCGGAAGCCACTGGTGACAGAGCTGGCAGTATTGCTGCAAGCAATGCTGCACAACAATCTGTATTAAGAGTTTTGATTTGCGGTGACTCGGCGGCAGCCGGTGCCGGTATCGCTTCGCAGCAACAAGCGCTGGCGGGCTATCTTACCCGGGCGTTAGCGGTTGCAAACTCAGTAGAATGGCAATTAGTCGCGCAAAGCGGTCTTTGTTGTAACGGGCTGGTTAAGTTACTACAAGGTCTGCCAGAGCAACGCTTTGATCAGATCTATGTTTCGATTGGCGTGAATAATGTCTCTGCTCTGACCGGAAATCGCCAGTACCGCGAGCAGTGTCGGGAATTACTCACATTGCTTAGCACACGATTTCAGTCGCCGAAGATTATTATCAGCGCCATACCACCGATGCAGCAGTTTACCGCATTACCCTGGCCGTTAAATCAGTGGCTTGGGTTGAAGGCGCGACTATTAAACAAGGTTTTAACGCAAGAGCTAGCCCATTGGCCCAATGCAGTAATGGTTGATGCTAAGCTGCCGTTAAGCCCGGAGCTGCTGGCAGCAGACGGCTTTCATCCTTCAGCAAAAGGTGCGGCGCTTTGGGCGCAATTACTACTGGAAACCGCTGCTACAGACTGTGAGCAAACCTAAGATAAGTGTGATAACGATGAATGATAGCGATCTACCCTACTCGCAAGCCTGTGAAAATAATAAGTCCCCTATTCTGTCGGTATTAAATCAGGCTTTTGCCAATTGCCAGCAGGTACTGGAAATCGGCAGTGGTACTGGCCAGCATGCGGTTTACTTCGCCAGTCAGCTAGCTCACCTTAGCTGGCAAAGCAGCGATCAGCACTGCAATTTACCGGCACTGGCTGAACGGATCCGCCGTGCGGCGCTAGCCAATTTACCGCCACCATTGGCACTGGATATCAGCGATGACAGCACGCCCGAGCAGCGATTTGATGGTATTTTTACTGCCAATACCTTGCATATTATCAGTTGGCCACTGGTTAAGCGCCTGTTTAGGCGCTTAGATGAATTTGCCGCACAAGAAGCAACGCTATGTATCTATGGGCCTTTTAACTATCAAGGCGAATTCACCAGCGCCAGTAACCAGGCTTTTGATGCCAGCTTAAAAAGTCGGGATCCGGCGATGGGTATTCGCCATAGCGAAGACATTCTGCAACTGGCGGCGGCAGAAGGTTTTTTGCTACAGCAGGATATCGCGATGCCGGCAAATAACCGGCTACTCTGGTTTAAACGCTAGCCGCTGCTTCAATACCCATTTATTCAACCGGAGCTTTATTTAACCAGAGCTTTGTAGGGCAAGGCCGCTGCTGCAGCTTGAAGATAGTGCTGCAAATGCTGATGCTCTTGTTTGAAATAGCCCTGGATCGCAGCTGATAACGGCGTATCAGCAAAACGGTAGGCACCATAGCGTAATACCGGCGCAAAACCGCGTTTAAGCTTATGTTCACCTTGAGCACCGGCATCAAAAAACGATAATCCCTGCTTGATGCAATACTCAATACCCTGATAGTAACAAAGCTCAAAATGCAAATAGTCATTGTGTTCCAACGCGCCCCAGTAACGGCCATAGAGCGCATCCTTACCCCGAAAACAGAGTGCGGCAGCAACGATCTGCTGTGGTTGTTGCGAGTCAAAAGCCGCAAATACTACGATCTGTGTCGCCATTGTTTTCGCCATTAGTTGAAAGCTTTGTGGCGTGATATACCCGTGATGGCCGGAACGTTTAAGGTAAGTGGCCTGATAACAACGGATCAATTGTCGCCAGTGGTTATCGGTAAGCTGCTCACCGGTCAGAGTTTGCAAGCTAAGTCCGGTACAGGCGGCGCGCTCCTTAGCAATTTGTTTGCGCTTGCGCGAGTTCAGCCTAGCCAGAAAGTCGTTAAAATCTTTGTAATGCTGATTTTGCCAGAGAAATTGCACATCATATCTAAGCCATAGCCCCTGCTCCGCTAAGGACGTAGCTAGCTCAGCCTCTGGGTAGAGCCACTGTGCACTATATAGTTTACCTTGGTTTAGCTCAGCTTTTAGAAACTGACAAACCACGTGTAGCACCGCATGTTGATCAGTGCCTTGCCGCATGCCAAGCCTTGGCCCTGTCACCGGCGTAAACGGCAGCGCCGCTACCCATTTTGGATAATACGCTAACGGCAATTGCTGATAGGCCTGTGCAATTTGCCAATCAAACAGATACTCGCCATAAGAGTGAGTTTTTAAGTAGCCAGGTACTAAGGCAACCAACTGCTCGCCTTGCCAAACGGCAAGATGCTGGCTGTGCCAACCGCTATTACCATCAACACTGCCACCTTGTTCCAGCGCCGCTAAAAAAGCCTGGCGACTAAAAGGGTGAGCGTTATCAAATAATGCCTGCCAGTCGGGTTTGGCAATATCGTTAACCGAGTGCAGCCAGCCCGGTTTTAAACCATCATCTGTCATACTCAGACTTAACTTTTATCCTGCTGCGCCAGAAAGTCTTTAAACTCGATGGTATAAAGCCGCAGTAATACCAGCGTTAGCGCAAAAATAATCGGGCCGTAAATTACGCCAATTAAACCAAATAATTGGATACCACCGAGCAGGGCCAGAAAAATCAGTAAGGTGCTCATATTAGAGCTACCCTGCATCAGAATAGGTCTGAGGACATTATCTATCGAGCCCACCACTAACACGCCCCAGCCAGCCAGAAAGAGTCCCCAGCCCCAATCACCGGTAAAGAATAAATATAAACTGGCCGGCAGCCAGATCAGCGCTGTGCCTACCGCCGGGATAAAGGAGGCAAAGGCCATCATCGTGCCCCAGAATAATCCCGGAAAACCGACTATGGCCATGGCAATACCGCCAGCAAGCCCCTGCGCAATAGCAGTCAGCACTGAGCCGAGTACTGCTGAGCGTGCTACCAACTTGGCTTCGCTTAGTAAGGCATCTTTTTGCGAGCGGGATAACGGAATGTAATGCTGAATAGCGGCCACAACTTTATCGTGATCGCGTAATAAGAAATACAGCACAAACAACATCAAGACAAAGCTGAATAACAGACCGGTCAGATCGCCAAGCATCTTGGTACTCAGGTTTAACAACTCTTTACTAAAGCCGGCAGCAAATTCGCTCAGACGTTCAATAATCTGCCGTGGTGTTAAGAGATCGCCGGGGAGCTTATCAGCCGCCAGTGCCTGTAATTGTTGCAGATAAGGATGCTGCAGTAATTGCTCAGCCCCGCCCTGACCCAGCCAAAGATAGATTTGTTTGGTAACCAGCAACCCTTGTTGCACCAGAGCGGCAAACACCAGGCTGGCGGGTACCAGGATCACCAGCACCAACAGCAAACAGGACAAGGTTGCCGCCAGGTTGGGTTTAGTTGGCATTTTGCTACCTATCCAATGGTGTACCGGATAACACAGCAATGATAAGACAAAGGCCAGCACAATAGCGCCTAAGTAAGGTGCCACCAGCAGATAGCTGCCATACAAAGCCAATAGCAGCGCCAGGATCAGTAAATAATGGCGGGATTCGATGGTAAATTTCGCAGGCATGGTAAATCCTTTACAAACAGTACTGGCCGTGTATGTCGGCACTTCATCGTCGTTTGACAGTTAAAAGTTAAATAACATCACGCCCAAGCCTATACTATTTTGCCGGTGATTGTAATCCAGCAAGGTCTCGGCGTAACCGGAAAATAGCTGTAAATGCAGCCGTAAACCATCGGGTTGTTGCTTATTGATTGGATAGGTCAAATCCAGCTGCCAGGAGCCCTTGGAAAAATCCTGCCAGTTCATTCTGCGCGTTAATGAAGCGGTGGCACTGCCCGGTAGCCAGTTCAGTTGTAGCTCGGTACTGCCCAGGAAGTTTGTCAGATCCGGGTTATCGTCTTCCGACAATGATTCAGCAACCCGTTTATTAAACTTCAGCAGAAGTCCAACCTGCTCGCGCTCGAACGCTGCCGCGGTATAAAAGCGGTTCCAGCTGCGCGATAACGGCTCGCTCTGACCATTAGATTGGTGCACAAAACCAAATTGCAGCATCTGTAACCGCCAGCCAAAGGGCAAAGCGCCTAAGTACTCAGCCGTCGGGATAACATAAACCACCTCCGGCTGATAATCAGTACTACGAAAAGGTGCGGAGTCTTCTGAGTTCCACAGCTGCCACATCGAGGTCTGGGTATAGGCAAACCAGAGATCGGCATTGGGCAATAGCCAGTCTTCAAGAATTTTCGCCCGAAGTGATACCTGCAGCTTGGTTTCAATATCTTTATAGTTTTCCTGCAGCTCGGCACCGCTGCGGGTTGGACTTGCCGGTTGGCGGTTTACACCGCTACTGTAATGCACCGGCAAAATAAAGTTAGGTTGATAGGTACGCACCCGAAAGGTGCCGCGTTTATCCTGTTCGGTAAGTTCCCACAAGCTTTGTAGGATGGTAGCAACTGGAATTACCGGCGCAGCTGTGACTGGCTCGGCGTCCGTCGTATCGGGCTGTTCTGCTACAGTTTGGGCAACCGCCGTTACTGGCTGTCGCTCAGCCAGTAAACGCTGCTTTTGCATGGCTTTGACTATATCGTCATAACAACTGAGTCGCTGCTGATCGGCAAGGGCTAAACATTGTTCCAGACGTTGCTCCGCCTCAGCGCCCAGTGCCGGGTTAACAATACCCAAGGCGACGGCCAAAGCAATTAATCTCTGCATAAATTACTCCCTGTAGCGATCTCAAACTAACTTAGTGTACGGGATAAAAATGACAAATAGCTGAACTGAAGTGTAAAAAATGTCTTAATGGCCTTGTAGTTTATCAATATCGGCCCGATTTAGAATAAATACAGATCACAGGAGCATAGGATGACAACCTCATATACCCCACCCGCAGTCTGGCAATGGCAGTCTGAAAATGGCGGCGCCTTTGCCAGTATCAACCGCCCGGTTTCCGGCGCTACTCACCAGCAGCCTTTACCCGTTGGCGAACATCCGCTGCAACTTTATTCACTGGCGACGCCCAATGGCATAAAAGTCACAATCTTACTGGAAGAGTTATTAGCTGCCGGTCATGCGGCTGAATATGATGCCTGGCTTATCAGCATCAAAGACGGTGCGCAATTTGGCAGTGGCTTTGTCGAACTGAATCCTAACTCGAAAATTCCGGCATTATTTGACCGTGACCGCGGCATCCGGGTATTTGAATCTGGCTCAATTTTGTTGTATCTGGCAGAAAAATTTCAGGCCTTTTTACCCACTGAGCCTGGCGCCCGAACTGAAGTGATGAACTGGTTATTCTGGCAAATGGGTAGCGCCCCCTTTGTTGGCGGCGGCTTTGGTCATTTTTACGCCTATGCGCCGGAAAAATACGAATACCCGATCAACCGCTATGCTATGGAAACCAAACGTCAGTTGGATGTGCTGGATAAGCAGCTGGCGCGCCAGCCCTTTGTTGCTGGTAACGAATACAGCATTGCCGATATGGCAATCTGGCCCTGGTATGGCGGCCTGGTATTGGGCCGGCTTTACGATGCAGCTGAATTTTTGGATGTCGGCAGCTACCAGCATGTGTTGCGCTGGGCACAACAACTGGACGCACGTCCGGCGGTAAAACGCGGCTATCTGGTAAACCGTAACTTTGGTGATACACCAGGTCTGGCTGAACGCCACAGCACGGCTGATTTTGCGCCCTTCGGTTTGTAAAAGTAGGCGCCGGCAGTGGCGCCTACTTTTTCGTTTATCCGGCTACCAATTGGCCCGCAGCCTTAACTTGCTGCCGCAGCTCCAGCTGCAAGCTTTCCGGTAACTTTAGCTGTCTGGCCAACTCGGTCAGATAGCTACGCTCCATAAAGCTCTCTTCATCGATCACCAGCAAGGTCGCCATATACATCTCGGCAGCCAGTTGTTCTGAGGTAGCTAATCTTGCCACCGCGGCCGGATCCAGTGGTTTTTTCAGTTCAGCATCAACAAATTGCCGGATCCCGGCATCCGTGGTCAGTCTGCTGATTTCCTGCTCAATCAGCTGTAGCTCACGCTCATCAATATGACCATCCGCTTTTGCAGCAGCAATCAAGCAGACCAGAATGGCACGGCAACCGCTTTCAGTATGCAGCTCGGCCGCTGTGCTGCTTGCTGGCTGATTTCCCTGTTGCTGCTGCCAGTTACCATAGGCCTTGTAAGCCAGTACACCAAGCGCGGCCAGGCCACCGTAGGTTAGCACCTTGCCTCCGAGTTGCCGGCCCTTTTTACTTCCCAGCAAATACCCTAGTGCGCCGCCGGCTACGGCAGCACCGGCCCGACCTTTTAATAAGTCATTGATGCTACCACCGGTGCCCGGTGCACCAGTCAGCCCTGTACCATTACTCAGTAATTTGTTAAGAAAATCTTTATTTAGCATAGCCGGCTCCTTAGTTAAGATTTTGCTTAGAGCTTACGGCGGTAAATTAATTCCTTGGTCTGTTTTTTATATTGCCGGACAATTCGCCGCCACCCGATAGCCCTGTTGCTCGGCTTCAGATATGGTTTGGAAAATCACCCGGTTTGCTGGCGCCATACTTTGATAATTGGGGCAATCCGGCCGGTGATAGATTTTGGAGTTGCGGTTAGCATGGATTGGACCTGTCACTTTGCTGCTGCTTTCCACTTTGGCAACCTGCGTGTCGTTGCGGTTGTCCCAACCGGCAGCGGTTAAGCCAATGCCGCTGGTAGCAAAGCCTAGCTGCCAGCTTTTTTCACCGGTTACAAAAGGATTATTACGCCCGGTCTGCATAGCTGTGCGCTGGTGGATCTGCCGCTCTTTCTCTGAAACCGGATCCTGACTGTGCCAAGCCAGAAACATTTGCTGATCCTGGCGGCTTAATTTCAGGTTGTAGCGATCGGCCATATAAAACGCCACCCGCGCAATATCGCCGCGGATATCTGCCTTGGGCTGAACCTTACGCTGTTTGGTATCAATCCGGATATCACAGCGGCCAAACTGACCGCTGAATTCTTGCCCAACCATACCAAAGGGCAGATCGGCCCGCAGACCATTGATCTGTCCTACGGCATAGGTCAGATTAAACAGATCAGCTTCAATCAGGTTAAATAACGGATCCTGTTGCTGGCAGTTCTTACGGCCGCCGTTTTGCCAGCATTTTAATTGCTTCCCCACCCAGGAGATCGGAATAATATGCTCCACTTCTGAACGAGCCGCTCTGGCCAGCGTTGCCTCACTAGGGGTACCCCGGGGCGCATAGACTTCGAAGCCACAGCTTTGATGATCAACCCGACCACCACTGCGTCCAACCCAACTGATCGCACAATCGCAATAAAAGGTACGTTCATGGCCCTGATAAATTTGCTTGAGGGTAACTTTGGCCTGTTCAAAATTGCCTGGATTGGCAAATACCGGACTGCTAATGCTAAGCAGCAGAATAACGAGCAAAACGTATCTGATCACAACAACTACCGCGCCGGCCGTGGACGCTCTGATGACTGCAAGTCAAAACCGGCCTGTTCTGACTTTGATCCTGTTGCGAACCCAATTTGTCCGCCAACCCTGATCTTAACAGTAAACACCTTGCAGATTAAAGCTTGCGATCTGCTTAACCTGACGCCAGACCAAGGTCAGATTGTGCTTTTTTATTAAAACAGGTATAACTTGAATACGCTCAAATAATATTAGTCCGGGTCTGATGTCAAAGTTGTTGCAACCCTTGCTACTTCTACTGGCGATATGCTGTTTCAGTGCTGTTGCAGACATAGACTATGTGTTTAGCCCACCTACCGATAAGCTGACCGCCCGACAGTCTTCGGTTTATCACATCACTCAGGACCAGCATGGCTTTATGTGGCTGGCAACGGACAGCGACGGACTGTTACGGTTTGATGGCAGCGAAAGCGTTAATTGGCTAAGTGTCGCAGAAAGTGGTTTACGGCGGCAAAATGTCGATAAATTTGTATTAGAGAATAATGGCGCTATCTGGATGGCCAGTTGGGGTCATGGTTTAACCTATCTCGCTGCTGCAAACGATGTTCAGTACAATTTCCGGGCCGATAGTGGCGATCCTGACGCGCTGGCATCTGATCGGGTACAAACCTTATTTCTGGATAGCAAGCAACGTTTATGGATTGGTACTGTCGCGGGGGTTAACTATATTGATTTAGCTAACCCCAGGGAGATCAAGCGTTATGCGGCGCCGGAGCTCGAACATCCATTGCATAAGAACCGGATCTGGTGGATCACTGAATCGGCTGAAGGTCTTTGGTTTGCCACCGCTGACGGCATAGTGCTGCTTAATACAGAGCAGCAGGTAAAACGCTATCTGTTGCCGCAACCGGAAAAAAATATCCTTGAACGAGCGCGTGAAGTACGCGCTATTCAGCATTTTAGCTCGGGTATCTGGGCCAGTTCGGCCACGGGGGTTTATCAGTATCATTCCGGCTGTGACTGTTTTGCCCGTCTGGAAATGCCGGCGCAAGTCGCCTCTCCCCGAGTAAATGTACTTTATCAAAGTCCGGATAATTATTTATGGGTCGGCAGCACCGAAGGATTATTTTTATATGATACCGAGGCTAAGCAGTGGATTAAAAATCGTCAGGGCTTTAATTATCTGCCGGATGTCGATGTCCGAACCCTCTATGAAAACGCCGACAGCCAACTCTGGGTAGGTAGCCGGGATCAGGGACTCTTTATCGGTAATCCGCAACAACGGGCTTTTCAACCCTTGAGTAGTCAACTACCGAGCCCCCTGCAACAGGCGGCAAGTCGTTTGATTAGTGCCCTGTATCAGGACCAGCAACGTAATATCTGGATAGCCGCACACGGTGCCTTAATCTGGCTGGAGCATGCCAGCAACCAGTGGCATCAGGTTCTGTATCGCCAACAACATAATATTCGCAAAATTTATCAATTTGCTTCGCAGCCTGACGGCTCGCTCTGGCTGGCGACAGACAGTGGCTTATATCAAATGCAGGATGGCCGGCTTAGACCAGAGCTGACGCCTTTTGAGCTGGCAGGTATTCCTCCGGGCGCTATTACTGCCTTTCATATCTCTACTGACGGCGATTTTTATCTGGGGGTTTGGCAGCGGGGTCTACTTCGCTGGCAACCGCAAACGCAGCAGGCGACTATTAGCCTGACTAACCTGGCGACAAACAGCGGCGACCAGATTTATCAGATCGTCACTGATCAAAGCGGCAATCTATATGCAGCAACCCGTTACTCCGGATTGTATAAAAGACCTGTCGGGCAAAGCTGGCACCAGGTAGAAACCGGTGTCGCCAATCTGGTTGAAGGATTTAATTGTGTATTACCTGTCGCTGAAACAATAGTTTGGCTTTGCTCCGAATATGGGCTGTGGCGCCTTGATCTACAAAGCGGCAGCAGTTCACAATTTTTAACCGAGCAAGGACTGCCAAGTGTCTTTATTACCGGCGCCTTCCTCGATCAGCAACAACGGTTATGGGCTTTGACTAATCATGGTCCTGCCCGCTTTAATGAGCACAGCCAACGTTTTACCAGTTATAGTCTGAATGATGGCCTACCCGATCTGACGATGCAGCGTAATGCCCATCTATTGTTACCCGACGGCAGCTTTTTGCTGGGTACCGCTATGGGGGTCGCCAATAGCAAATTTGATATAGAGGCCGAGTATATGCCTGTGCCCAGAGTCGCGCTGAGCCAGGTTGAAATCGATGGCAGAGATCAGACCCGGCATTATCCTGTTAATCAGACGCAAATTGCGTTACCGGCTAACTTTCGGGAATTGGTGATCGGTGTCTCAGTTCTGGACTACCGTGAACCAGACAAAAACACTATCCGATACCGTCTGCTAGGGTTTTCATCGAACTGGAGTAGCGCAACCCGTAACCGCGAATTACGTTATTTAGGCTTAGCTCCCGGCAATTACCTGTTAGAAGTGATTGGCCAGAATAGTCAGGGTATCCAATCCGCAGAGCCATTGCGAATCCAAATTCAGGTCGCTGCACCCTGGTGGTATTCACCTTACTTATGGATTGTCTCTGCTGTCGTTTTCCTAACTACCTTGTTATTAAGTGTCTATCTGCGAGAGCTTAATTTAAGAAGACGCAACGCACGTCTGGCCGGCCTGGTTAGTGCCAGAACGCAGGAGCTTGAATTGTTAGCACAACAACTGCAAAACAAAGCTGATCATGATGAGCTAACGGGGTTATTAAATCGCGCCGGTTTTACGGAACACTTTCAACGTTTACGTTTACAGTTACAACGCAGTCAGCAATCTCTTAGCCTGGTGTTAATTGATCTGGATTATTTCAAGAGCATTAATGACCAGTTTGGTCACGCCGCAGGTGATGCCGCCCTGCAGCATTTCGCTGCTAAGCTAAGTACAAGGGCGAGAGGCAGCGATCTGACTGGGCGCTGGGGAGGCGAAGAATTTATTCTGGCTCTGGCGGACTGTACAGCAAGTGATGCCAAAGTATTTTGTGAGGCCTTACTACGAGAGATGCAGCAGGAGCCCTGCTCATACCAGGGCGCCATATTAAAGCTGAGCGCGACTTTCGGCATAGCGCAGCTACCCGTCAGTTGCAGTTCGCTCGAACAGTGGGTAAAACTTGCCGACGACGCCCTCTATCAGGGCAAGCATCGTGGTCGCGCTCAGGCCGTTATCGCAAAGCCGACTCAGCTGCTCACCAATTGATGCGCGACCTGAGTCCCCGTTAGCAGGTTATCATGCAGCGGGCAGCGGGCGCATACTTCATCAAGAAAGCGTTGCTTCTGCTCCACCGACAGATCGGCGTCAATCTCAGCCAGGATCCGGATCTGTTGAAAGCCTGCCCGCTCGATCGTCGCCTTGCCCATCAGCGCATCTGGGTCATAATCCCCCTCGACGGTGATCCGCATCCCGTGTAGTGCGATTTTCTGTTGAAAGGCGGCAATCCGGCCAATAGTGGCAATACAGCCGCCAACGGCAAAAAGTAACATCTGCAAGGGCGTCGGCCCCAACCCAGTCCCTTTTGCTGTAACAGGCTGATCAATCATCAGCTGGTGCTCACCGATCCGGGCCGCTACGGCAAAGCCATCCTGCATGACACTTTCAACACTAACAGTTTTAAGCATATTAAACCCCTTTAATTTATTCTGCGCTAATATAAAGCCAATTCTCAAGTAAAATGCTGTTCCAGATCAAAACTATGGCTGGTCTGCAATTTGGCTGCATTGCCCCTTGGAGTCGGATTTAACATTGAAAGTTAGATGATTTGAGTATAAATCCGGCGATCAGTAGTGGATGTTCCGTTAAAACTGGTATTCCGTTGCGGCTTTTATTAGTGTAGCGCCTTTTCTTCAAGGGCCGGAAATCGATATGAGCACTGTCACATTATTTGACCAGCTGCAAGATGCAGTAAAAGAACTTATCAGTAAGAATATCAAATTACAACAACAGTTAAATAACTTACAAGAACAGCACGAGCTGTTACAACTGGAGATGATGGAGAAAGACGACAGTCAGGCAAAGCTCGCTCAGCAAATGACGCAATTGTTAACTGAGCTTACTCAACAACCTCAATGAGTGTTCGACCTTATAGTATTACCATCGCCGGGCGACACTACCGTTTTAAGGCTGAGTCGGATTTAGAGTTAGTGTTGCAGCAGGTTGCCAGCGAATTAGAACAGCGGATAACCTTACAGGCTACACAGCAACCGCTGGCCAGTCGTGACCAATTACTTATGCTGACAGCGGTAAATGTATTGGCTGAAATGAAACAACAACAAGCCACGTTGGCCAATTTACTCAAAGCAATCCAAACAAGCACCCAGGGCTAAGCCCTGGGAGTAAAATTACTATTAACTGCTGACGCGGCGGTAATTACGGTACTCCGGTCGCCAGAAATTATCTTCAATTTTTTGTTGCAGCGCATTGTCGTCCAGCTCCAGCGCCAGGCCCTGCTGCATCGCGACCTTAGCGACAGCAAAGGCAATCCTTTTACTTAACGCAGCGAGCTCAGTAAAAGGCGGTAACAAGCCCCCTGTTCCGGTGTTAGCCAGAGGCGAATTCGCTGCCAGGGTTTCACTGGCAGCACGCAACATCTCGTCTGAAATCAGTCTGGCGTTTGCGGCTATTACCCCCAAACCGATACCCGGGAAAATATAGCTGTTGTTACACTGGGTGATCAGAAATTCACGCCCCTGATAATGAACGGGCTTAAAGGGGCTACCGGTCGCAACAATCACGTCTCCCTCTGTCCACTCAATCACCTGCTCTGGTGTTGCCTCTACCTGCCGTGACGGATTACTTAATGGAAAAATAATCGGCAAGGCACAGCCCTTTTTCATCGCGCGGATAATCTGCTCAGTAAATAATCCAGCCTGACCAGATACCCCTATTAACACGGTAGGCTGAGCACAATGCATTACGTCTAACAGGCTTGGATAGTCACCGCTAAAGCTCCAGCTGGCAATTTGCGCACTGCTTTGCACTAGAGCTTGCTGGAAGTCACGTAAATCCGGCATGGTATCGGTAAGCAGTCCGAAGCGGTCAACCATATACACCTGACTACGCGCCTGAGCTTCAGCTAAACCTTCTGCCACCATCTGGCTAATAATCGCCTCGGCGATACCGCAGCCTGCAGAGCCAGCGCCGACGAATACCACTTTTTGCTGATGTAATGGCACACCTTTGCTACGGCAAGCCGCAAGCAAGGTCCCTACCGTTACTGCAGCAGTACCCTGAATATCATCATTAAAACAGCGCACGCTGTCACGATAGCGCTGCAGAATCGGCATCGCATTGGGCTGGGCAAAATCTTCGAACTGAATAATGGCTTCCGGCCAACGCCGTTTTACCGCCTGAATAAAGAGGTCAATAAACTCATTATATTCCTCCTGCCCAACCCGCGGTTGCCGTAGGCCCATATACATAGGATCGTTAAGTAATTTTTCGTTGTTAGTGCCCACGTCCAGCATCACGGGTAAGGTATAGGCCGGGCTGATTCCGCCACAAGCGGTATAAAGCGACAACTTACCGATAGAAATGCCCATACCGCCTATGCCCTGATCACCCAGGCCCAGCACCCGTTCACCATCTGTTACCACTATGACTTTGACTTTGCTTTTCGTTGCATTACGCAGCACGTCATCCAGATTATAGCGGTCTTCATAGCTAATAAAGAGCCCACGGGCACTGCGATAAATATCGGAGAACTGTTCACAGGCGTCACCGACCGTCGGCGTATAGATAATGGGCAACATTTCTTCCAAATGTTGCTGCACCAACCGATAAAACAGCGTTTCGTTATTATCCTGAATAGCGCGCAAATAAATATGCTTATTAATCGGATCTTCAAAGCTCCGATATTGTTGATAACAGCGGCTCACCTGCTCTTCGATGGTTTCATAACGGGGCGGTAGTAAACCTGTCAGGTTAAAGGCGGCACGCTCCTGCGCTGAGAAAGCACTTCCTTTGTTCAATAGTGGCGTTTCAAGTAAGGCCGAACCTGCATAGCCAGTATACAGTGGTCTTTTCGACAAATTGCTTGTAGACATGATGTGATCCGAATAACCAAAAGAAAGCCGGCACAACCGGCTATAAAGACGACATTAATAGATAGTACTTATCCGGGGGTTAAGAACGGATAATACAAATAACCCTTCAGTATTGCAGAAGTCGATGGCTTTAAGTAAATCTGCTTGAGTTAACTGCAGTGTTTCTAATAAGAAAGGATCAACCAGCGTTTTGATGCTATACAATTCAGGATGCTGATTGGCCAGTGCCAATCTCACTGCTAAATAAACAATGAGATCCTCCGGACTTCTTGCCTCGTATTGACTGTTGTGCTGCAATGCAACGGGATCTGCAATCGCATCAGGCAGCTGCCAAAGATGCAACAACTCTGCACCACAACTTGCGTAAGTAAAACCTAATTTGCGTTGTTGCAACTGCCAGGGCTTTATCTCAGAACTGTATTGCTGACACTCAGTTGCTATCTCAGCATTTTGCTGAGCCACTACCAACTCGCCAATGTTATGTAATAAGCCAGATACATAGGTGCGATCGGCGGATTTAAGGCTGATATGGGTAGCAAGGTATTTTGCAATTAAGGCAGCATTGACACTTTGCTCCCAAAAGCGCTCTAAATCGATAGCGGTGCAATTTATTTGGCTACAGGCGGAGCTGATACCAATACTCAGGATCAAATTATAAACCTGAGTTTTTCCAAGAACTAGCAGAGCCTTACTGACAGAATCTACCTGATAGGGTAAACGATAAATTGCTGAATTAGCCAGCTTTAATAACTTTGATGTCAACACCGGGTCTAATAAGATAACTTCAGCAATATCATCCAAACTCGCCGTATCGGATTCCATCAACTCCCGCACCCGGAAATAACTGTCAGGTAAAGAAAATAGCTCTACTACATTCTGCGCATATTGTAACGCATTCATCTTAGCTTCTCCGGTTGTCACAACCTACCGACTGAGTAAAACAGCGCCTGATGTAAAATGACCACGCTGCTACGAACACCTTTTTACTAAGTGTCGCTGTTGTGATGGATTTTACAAGGTTTTCCGGAAAAATCTTAGTAGTTTTTTCGCCAGCCGCACTGGACAGACCCCGTTATAAAAAACGCAGCCACCAGAGACTGCGTTTTTCGGATCAAGCCAGCGACTGAATAGCGTCACCCGTATACGTCAAACAAGCTGGCGTTTAGCCACAGATGTGCGAAAATCGAGGCGATGTAACCCAGCGCAATTACCGGAGCCCATTTCAAATGGCCAGCAAAGGTGTACATGCCTCTGGCCTGGCCCATTAATGCCACCCCGGCAGCAGAGCCAACCGACAGCAGGCTTCCGCCAACGCCTGCGGTAAGTGTAATCAGCAGCCACTGGCCATGTGACATATCTGGCTGCATCGTCAACACCGCAAACATCACCGGAATATTATCAATTACGGCGGAGATCACCCCTAAGGCAACGTTGGCATTAGTTGGGCCCCATTGGCTATATAGCAGGTCGGACATCACGGCCAGATAGCCCAGAAAGCCCAGGCCGCCAACACACATCACTACACCATAGAAAAACAGTAAGGTATCCCATTCAGCGCGTTGCACCTTACTGAATACATCAAAGGGCACCACACCACCTAAGCGCCGTAAACGTTCCATATCCCCCGCCCGCTCTGCCATAGCGCGTTTACGGGCCAGCGAACCTGGTAACGTCATACGCAGGAAATAGCCAAAGAACTGCAAATAGCCCAGGCCCATCATCATACCCAGTACCGGTGGCAGATGCAGGAAGGTATGACAGGCAACAGCTGTGGCAATAGTAAATCGGCGAACTCGAGCAAGTTATGTCTGAAAGCATCTTCGGCCACGTTTGGCATGCCATTTTGCACATAGACCCAACCAATCAGGATCCAAATCAGACCTGCTGCAACCAGCACCGGTTTTGATTTGCGCATATGCAATTTTTCTTCGCCCATCACCAGCGTATAAGCCAGCACAAAAATGGCGATACAAATAAAACCGATAGTTGAATACGTCAGGGAGAGCTAACCAGCTGCCGCTGCCAAGGCGGCGGGGCTGGCCAGCAACAGCGCGGCACAGCAGGACAAAACACTTAACGTTCGCATGATTAAACCTGTTACTTTTTTGCACAAATTTAGTTGAGGGTAAGTTGCCCGTAGGCTGGGCGGCCGGATGGTAACACATCCGGGCGCTAAGAATGTCAGATGAATGGCAAAAATACCACGATAAAATGCAGAATTAGACCAAAGTGGTACAGAGTTGCTTAAAAAGAAAACAGGGAGTCAAGGCTCCCTGTTTTATCTGGATAGGATAACGTTAATATTGTGCTTAAGCGATTAGACTACGCAGCATCCAGGCATTTTTCTCGTGCACAGTCATGCGCTGAGTTAACAGATCCAGGGTTACCTCATCTGAGGCACCATCGGCGACCGGCACTATAGAGCGAGCCGTTTTGGCAATGGCTTCCTGACCTTTTACCAGATCTTTAATCATCTCTTCTGCGGCTGGAATACCATCCGCTTCTTTCAGATTGGTCAGCTTGGCGTACTCTTTATAAGAGCCTGGTGCAAATTCGCCCAGCGCACGGATACGCTCGGCGATTTCATCAACGGCCAACGCCAGCTCATTGTACTGGGTTTCGAATAGGGTGTGCAGCGTCTGAAACATCGGGCCGGTCACGTTCCAGTGGTAATTATGGGTTTTCAGGTACAACGTATAGGTATCCGCCAACAATACAGACAAACCGTGGGCAATGGCTTTACGTTGCTCTTCATCAATACCGATATTAATCTTCATTCGACACTCCCGTTATTTGTTCAGGTATAAAAAACAATAGCTAAAAAATAGCATAGCTACCTGAATTTCTGAATTAAGTTTTATTTACGTTTATTGATCTGGGGCCTGAAAATAAAAAAAACAACCCCTAAGTCTGGCTTAGGGGTTGTCTGGTAACAGGAAGTCAGCTAATTGATATTAGGCTTGCAAGGCCAGTTGCCTTGCCAGGTATTCGTCATAGCTACCGACGAAATCACGCACTTCCTGATCAGTGATTTCAATAATCCGGCTGGCCAGCGAAGACACAAATTCGCGGTCATGGCTGACAAATAGTAAAGTGCCCTTGTAATTTTCCAATGCCAGGTTCAGGGATTCAATCGATTCCATATCCAGGTGGTTGGTCGGTTCATCCATAATCAGAATATTTGGCCGCTGTAACATCAGCTTACCGAATAACATCCGGCCCTGCTCACCACCCGATAACACCTTCACGGATTTTTTAATCTCATCCTGAGAGAATAATAAGCGGCCTAAAATGCCACGGATTGCCTGCTCATCATCAGATGGCTGTTTCCACTGGCTCATCCAGTCAAATAAGGTCATATCTTCAGCAAAATCATGCGCATGATCCTGCGCATAGTAGCCAATATTCACGTTTTCTGACCATTTTACGGTGCCGCTTTCTGGTGTTAGATCGCCAACCAGGCATTTAAGTAAGGTTGATTTACCAATACCGTTGGTACCGAGGATTGCCACTTTTTCACCCACCTCAACCGTCAGCTTCAGGTTTTTAAACAGCTTGTGTTCAGTAAAGCCTTTGGTTAGCCCTTCGACTTCTAATGCCAGACGATACAGGCCTTTTTGCTGCTCAAAGCGGATAAAGGGGTTAACCCGGCTGGACGCTTTTACTTCCTCTAGCTTAATCTTATCAATCTGTTTAGCGCGGCTGGTGGCCTGACGGGCCTTAGAGGCATTGGCTGAGAAACGGCTAACGAAAGTCTGCAACTCAGCGATCTGCGCTTTTTTCTTGGCATTATCGGCCAATAAACGCTCCCGCGCCTGTGTCGCCGCTGTCATATACTCATCGTAGTTACCCGGGTAAACCCGCAACTCACCAAAGTCCAGATCAGCCATATGGGTACAGACACTGTTTAAAAAGTGCCGGTCGTGCGAAATAATCACCATGGTCGAGTTACGCTCGGCCAATACGTTTTCCAGCCAGCGAATAGTATTGATGTCCAGGTTGTTGGTCGGTTCGTCCAGCAACATAATATCCGGATCAGCAAACAGCACCTGCGCCAGCAATACCCGCAGTTTAAAACCCGGCGCCACCGCAGACATTAAGCCATAGTGTTGTTCAATTGGAATACCTACGCCCAAAAGCAGTTCACCGGCGCGAGATTCGGCGGAATAGCCATCCATCTCACCAAAAGCCACCTCCAGATCGGCGACGCGCATACCGTCTTCTTCTGACATCTCCGGATCCGCATAGATCCGATCCCGCTCGGCTTTTACCGCCCACAGTTCAGCGTGGCCCATAATCACGGTATCAATCACTGAGTACTGTTCAAAGGCGAACTGATCCTGATGCAGTTTGGCCACACGGTAATTCGGCTCAACAAAGACATTACCCGCAGTCGGCTCCATTTCACCGCTCAGAATTTTCATAAAGGTTGACTTACCGCAGCCATTGGCGCCAATTAAGCCATAACGATTACCGTCACCAAACTTAATGGAGATATTTTCAAACAGCGGCTTAGCGCCAAACTGCATGGTTACATTATTGGTAGAAATCACTGCGGGAACCTATTGTTGCTGCCGGAAAAAAGGGGCGTATCATACGCTGTTATGCGGAAAAACTCAAAGTTAGTGCGCCAGCAAAACACAACGGGCCAGAAAAGGCCCGTTGCTGGTTAAACTGTATTACATTAGAGCGCTTCAGCGACTGCCTTGGCGGTAAGCTCAGTGATCTTTGCCCAGTCCTTAGCGGCTACCGCGCTGTCAGGTACAATCCAGGAACCGCCAACACAACTGACATTTGGCAGGGCCAGATACTCACGAAAGTTCTGCTCGTTAATGCCACCTGTTGGGCAAAACCGGATATCAGCAAAGGGACCATAAATCGATTTTAACGTTTTTACGCCACCGGCGGCTTCCGCCGGAAAGAATTTAAAATGGGTATAACCCAAACCTGTGCCTTCCATCAGCTCAGAGATACTGGCGATACCGGGGATCAGCGGAATGCTGGCCTCTTTGCCGGCTTGCAGTAGCTCACGGGTTAAGCCTGGACTAATTGCAAACTTGGCGCCGGCGGCTGCGACTTGTGCCAGTTGCTCTGGGTTAGTCACAGTACCGGCACCGACCACAGCTTCTGGTACCTGCTTGGCTAAAAGCTTAATCGCTTCCAGCGCTACCGGCGTGCGCAATGTCACTTCTAATACTTTAATGCCACCCGCTAGTAAGGCTTTCGCCATTGGTACGGCGTCAGCCAAATCTTTAATCACAATAACCGGTACCACCGGGCCCATTGCAAACAACACTGACGGTTGTAACTGCCAATTCGTAAATGCCATAACTTAACCTGCCAATGTTTGTTTTAAATAGACGGCTGCGCCCAGTAAGCCCGGCTGTTCAGCGGTGACGATAAAGGTTGGGATCTGTTGATTAAAGCCCGCGAACCGGCCTTTGGCCTCAAAGCGAGCGCGAAACTCGCTGCTACCGAGCAACGGCAGTAACTTCGGTACTATTCCCCCCGCGACATAAACTCCACCGAAGGTGCTGAGTGTCAGCGCCAAATCGCCGGCTACCGCGCCTAAACTGGCGTAAAACTGCGCTACCGCATCTTTCGCAAGTTGCGATTGGCCAGATAATGCCTGTTGACCAATCTCACCGGCAGTAAGAGGTGCTACCTCGAGTTTCTGAAAAACCGCCAGTGCCTGATAAATGGCTTCAAGTCCGGGACCTGATAGCAGTCGCTCTGGCGACACATGTCCATACTGTGCCGCCAGTTGGCGCTGAATAAACCACTCCTGCTCAGTTTGCGCTGCCCAGTCCACATGACCGCCCTCACCTGGCAAAGGTAAAAACTTACCGTCGACCGGGAGTAAATGCGCGACGCCTAAACCGGTGCCGGCACCTAACACTGCCATGGGTTTGTTGGCCTGCGCCTGACCGCCGCCAATCTGGATTTTCTGATCTTCTGCCAGCGCCGGTAAACACATCGCTACTGCAGTGAAGTCGTTCATCACCAATAAGGTGTTTAACTGCAGCTCAGCTTGCATGGCTTTGATCGAAAATTGCCAGTGGAAATTAGTCATTTTCACGTTATCGCCGTTCACCGGACAGGCAATAGCAATGGCGACGTCTTTAATCGCCGTTAAGCCCAGTTGCTGCTGATAATGTTGTAACGCCGCGGCCAGAGTCGGAAAATCGGCGCACGGATAAACCGCTACTTGATCCAGCGCCAGCGTATCCAGTGCCACCCGGCTAAAGCGGGCATTAGTGCCGCCGATATCAGCGACGATCGCGAATTGGCGTTCAGCCATGCAGATGCTCCTCCGTGACAAATAAGCTGCAAGCGCCCTGCTCGGCACCGGTTAACTGCAGACGCATGGCACCAAACATCTCGCGGCCCATACCGTACAGGTTATGGCTCAGATCCGCTGTGGCCGGGGTACGGGCTGCAAACTCAGCGGCATCAACCAACACTTCCAGTTTGCCGGTTTCGCCATCGACCAGCAGCAAATCGCCGGTTTGAATCCGGGCAATATTGCCACCGTCCAAGGCTTCAGGTGTAACATGGATAGCCGCCGGTACCTTACCTGAGGCACCCGACATCCGGCCGTCAGTGACCAGAGCCACTTTAAACCCTTTATCCTGTAACACACCAAGTGGTGGCGTTAACTTATGTAGCTCGGGCATACCGCTGGCTTTGGGACCCTGGAACCGCACTACCACCACACAATCCTTATTCAGCTCACCGGCTTTAAACGCGGCTTCTAATTCATGCTGGCTATGAAAGACTACAGCTGGCGCTTTAACCACTTCGGTGCCTGGCCGCAGTGCTGAGGTTTTCAGTACCGCGCGACCGATATTGCCGGATAACACCTGTAAACCACCGGTAGCTTTAAAGGGCTTATCAACCGTGGTTAAGACGTCCGGATCCTGAGACTGCAGCGGTGCATCCACCCAGCGCAACTTCCCGTTTTCCAGCAGCGGCTGCTGGGTATAACGGCGTAAACCAAAACCGGCTACTGTCTGCACATCTTCATGTAACAGGCCTGCGTCTAATAGCGTCCGGATCAGGAAAGGCACGCCACCGGCATGTTGAAAGTGGTTAATATCGGCCTGACCGTTCGGGTAAATTTTTGCCAGTAGCGGTGTAGCTTGTGATAACTCTGCAAAATCATCCCAATTCACAATAAAGCCAGCCGCGCGGGCCACGGCAATTAAATGCATGGTATGGTTGGTAGAACCACCGGTTGCCAATAAACCCACTATGCCATTGACCACCACCTTAGCATCGACCAACTTACCAATTGGCAGGTAATCGGTACCCAGATCGGTCAGGCGGGTCACCTGGCGCGCAGCGGCGCGGGTGAGCTCATCACGCAGCGGCGTGTAAGGGTTGATAAAAGACGAGCCAGGTAGATGCAGGCCCATCACCTCTACCACTAACTGGTTAGAGTTGGCGGTACCGTAGAAAGTACAGGTACCGGCAGCATGGTAGGATTTTGCTTCGGCTTCCAGCAGTTCTTCTTTACCGACCTTGCCTTCGGCAAACAGCTGGCGAACCCGGGCTTTTTCTTTGTTCGGAATACCAGACGGCATGGGGCCGGCGGGCACAAACACAAAGGGCAAATGACCAAAACTGAGCGCAGCTAACAATAAACCCGGCACTATTTTGTCACAGATCCCAAGCATCAGGCCGCCATCAAACATATTGTGAGATAAGCCAATAGCTGCCGCCATCGCGATATTATCGCGGCTGATTAAGCTCAGCTCCATTCCCGGCTGGCCCTGGGTCACACCATCACACATGGCGGCGACACCACCGGCAAACTGTGCCACGCTACCCACTTCGGCCACCGCTTTTTTAATGATCTCCGGGTAGAACTGGTAGGGCTGATGTGCTGACAGCATATCGTTGTAAGACGAGATAATAGCGATATTGGCTTTGGTCAGACTACGCAGATCGCTTTTTTCGGAGGCATTACAAGCGGCAAAGCCATGCGCCAGGTTACCACAACTGAGCGCCCCGCGATGAGGCCCCTTGCGACGGGCTTCTTCAAGCCGGTCCAGGTAAATAGCCCGGCTTTTGCTGCTACGGGCAATAATTCGGTCGGTGACGCGCTGAATAACTGGGTTCATGGTTAACCTCTAACTTGGCGAGTACAGCACTGCCATTGGCACCGCTGTTTGATGTAAAAAGGCACGGATTGGCATCGCGAACTCATCCGTTGCTCCCTGCGCTTGCTCCAGCACCTTCAGCTTGCTACTGCCAACCAAATGTAAAAACAACTGTCGGCTTTGTAGTAAGCGCGCTTTACTCAGGGTGATCCGCTGATAAGGCGCTGTGGTCGGGCTGGTGGCCAATACCACAGGGGCATTATCCGCCATGCCGGCCGCTAACTCTGCACAACACGGAAATAAAGAAGCAGTATGGCCATCTTCACCCATGCCGAGGATCACCGCATCAAAGGTCGGCAACGCAGACAGCCGATTGGCAATAACTGGCACCGCGGCATAAGCATCATCGGCAGCGGCATATAAACTGATAAAACGGGCGCTGGCAGCATGGCGTTGCAACAAGGTATTACGTACTAAACGCTCGTTGCTATGCTCGGCATCCGGCGGTAAATAGCGATCATCAGCCAGTAACACTGTTACTTTTTCCCAAGCCAGAGGTGTGTCCGCCAATTTGGCAAATAACACCTGCGGTGTGCGGCCACCCGATACCACCAGATAAGCAGCGCCGCGCTCAGCAATTGCCTGTTCTAAGATGGTGACTAGCTGAGCAGCAAAGGCGTCGTTTAACGCATCGCTGTTCACAAACTGTTGTAGTTGCATCTTACTCATCCCAGTTACGTTCATCGCGCGCCATCATTGAAATGGCCGCTACCGGACCCCAGGTACCAGCCTGATAGGCTTTTGGCGGTTCATTACTGTCTTTCCAGGCTTGCAGAATGCTGTCAACCCACTTCCAGGCTTGCTCAACTTCGTCGCGACGCACGAACAAATATTGATTTCCCAACATCGCCTCTAACAACAGACGCTCATAAGCATCAGCGATGCGTTGCGACTTAAAGGTTTCGTCAAAACTTAAGTCTAGCTTGCTCTGCTGCAGTCGCATATGTTCGCCCAGCCCCGGGATTTTGTTCATCATTTGAATTTCAACCCCCTCATCGGGCTGCAAGCGGATAATCAACTTGTTGGCGGGCAGATCGCGGTAGGTGTCGCGAAAAATATTGTGCGGCTGTGGTTTAAAACAAATCACCACTTCACTGTGCTTTTTCGGCATCCGCTTGCCGGTACGCAGGTAGAAAGGCACACCGGCCCAGCGCCAGTTATCGATATCCACTTTAATCGCAACAAAGGTTTCGGTTTTACTGTTGGGCCTTGCGCCCTCTTCCTCTAAATAACCGGGTACCGCCTGACCAGCAACAAAGCCGGCGCTGTATTGGCCACGCACGGTTTTTTCCTGCACGTTGCTCTGATCGATTTTACGCAGTGCTTTTAATACTTTGAGCTTTTCATCCCGAATGCTATCAGCGTCCAGTCTTGCCGGGGGCTCCATTGCAATCAGCGATAACACCTGCAGCAAGTGGTTTTGCACCATATCGCGCATCTGACCTGCATCATCGTAGTAGCTCCAACGGCCCTCTACCCCAACCTCTTCCGCCACGGTAATTTGCACATGATCGATGGCATTATGATCCCAATTCGAAGCAAAAATGGCGTTGGCAAAACGCAGTGCTAACAGGTTTAACACCGTTTCTTTACCCAGGTAATGGTCAATACGGTAAATCTGAGATTCTTTAAAGTATTCAGCAACCTGGTCATTAATGACTTTAGACGATGCCAGATCGTGACCAATTGGCTTTTCCAGCACGACCCGTGATGGCTCGGCGGCTAAGCCGGCTTCAGCCAGGCCGCGGCATAAATCACCAAAAAGCGCAGGCGGGGTAGCAAAATAGCTGACAGTGATTCTTTTACTCGGCTCAGTAACCGCCGCCAGCTTCTGGTAATCGCTAATTTTGGTCATATCCAGCTGCACATATTGCAGCTTGGCTGCCAGCGATTGCCAGACGTTCTCATCCAACGCTTCTTTTTTCAGAAAACGAACCAGATTGGTTTTAACCAGCTCAACATAACTGCTGCGGTCCAGTTCATCCCGGGCAACACCGATGATTTGCGACTGTTCACACAGTAACCCGGCTTTTTCTAACTGATATAAGGCTGGCAGTAACTTACGGCGGGCGAGATCGCCTTTGGTACCGAATAAAATTAAATCACATGCCTGGTTTGGGGTGGTTGTCATAACTCAGCCTATAAAGAAGATGTAATTTTACAACACTTAACCCAGTCTAGCTGACTGATAAGCGGTTGTAAACGCCAAATACTGTAATTAAATTACAAAATACTGGCTGTTAAGCGTGATTGGATTATTATAGTGTAGCCTTGATCGCATTCCGGATAAATTGTGGTAAATTTAATACCGTTTTGTCCGCCAGAGTGAAAGCAGACAACTCAGCTAACAAGGCGTCGTCATAATACGCCGATAAAAACGCACTATAGCATAGCCCTCCTAGCACGAGGACGGACAAGCGCAGGTAACCACGAATGAATGTACTGGAAAAAATCGTAAGCAGTGTCAACAACTTTAGCAAGTCTGAGCGCAAAGTTGCCGATGTCATTCTGGCGAATCCGCAGGTGACGATCCACAGTAGTATTGCGGCGCTGGCCAAGATGGCCGATGTGAGTGAACCGACCGTCAATCGTTTCTGCCGCCGCCTGGATACGAAAGGATTTCCGGATTTTAAATTACACCTGGCACAAAGCCTGGCGAATGGCACTCCTTATGTAAACCGACACGTTGAAGAGGAAGATGGCCCTGAAGCCTACACCGCTAAGATCTTTGAATCAACAATGGCAGCGCTGGATACGGCACGTCAGCGGGTCGATATCAGCACCATCAATAAAGCAGTTGATGTGCTGACGCAGGCGAAAAAAATCTCCTTCTTTGGCTTGGGGGCCTCGGCGTCGGTCGCTCACGATGCGCAGAATAAATTCTTCCGTTTTAATGTGCCGGTAGTCTGCTTTGACGACATCGTGATGCAGCGGATGTCAGCAATAAACAGCACTGAAGGTGATGTCGTAGTCTGTATCAGTCATACCGGTCGCACTAAAAATCTGTGTGAAATTGCCGCTATTGCAAAAGAAAATGATGCCACCGTCATCGGTATTACTGCTTATGAAAGCCCCCTGGCGCGTGAGTGCTCGTTAGTACTGTCGTTGGATGTACCTGAAGATACCGATCTTTATATGCCAATGGCATCGCGGGTCGCACAGCTGGTACTGATTGATATCCTGGCAACGGGTTTTACTTTAAGACGTGGCAGCAAGTTTAGAGAGAACCTGAAAAAAGTTAAAGACAGTCTGCGTGGCTCACGCTTTGATAAAAAAGATATGTCACTCTAAAGCGTGTTACTGCTCAGACATGTAATTTATATTCAAATTTAACCTGTATTCTGTAATAAAATTACATTAGACTACGACACACTATGCCAAGTGCGTCATTAGCGGGAGTTTCTAATGTTAAGAAGAACCAAGATCGTTGCCACCCTGGGGCCAGCGACCAACAGCCAGGCTGTTATCGAAAAACTTATCCAAGCCGGCGCCACTGTGTTCCGGCTTAATTTTTCTCACGGCTCAGCCGATGACCACAAAGCCCGGGCGCAGATGGTACGCGCAGCTGCCGAGAAAGTCGGTGCTCATGTCGCTATCTTAGGTGATTTGCAAGGTCCGAAGATCCGGGTTTCAACCTTCAGAAACAATGCCGTTATGCTGGAAGAAGGACAAGATTTTGTACTCGATGCCAGCTTGCCGAAAGGTGAAGGCGATGAGACTCAGGTCGGGATCGATTACAAACAGCTGCCGCAGGATGTCAAAGCCGGCGATCTGTTATTACTTGACGATGGCCGTATTCAATTGCAGGTTACGGCAGTTCAGGGCGAGCGCGTTACGACGTCCGTCGTCGTTGGTGGCAAGCTAAGTAATAACAAAGGTATTAACCGCCAGGGTGGCGGTTTAACTGCGCCAGCCCTCACCGATAAAGATAAGCGCGATATTATTACTGCTGCCGAAATTGATGTCGATTACCTAGCGGTATCGTTCCCTCGCTGTGGCGACGACCTGCGTTATGCCCGTGAGTTGGCGGTTGCGGCAGGCTCTGAAGCGCGCATTATGGCTAAAGTCGAACGGGCCGAAGCCGTTGCGGATGACGCCACCCTGGATGATATTATCAAGGCCTCTGATGCCGTGATGGTAGCCCGGGGCGATCTGGGTGTTGAAATTGGTGATGCTGAACTGGTTGGCCAGCAAAAGCGCATTATCGCCCGCTCACGGCAGTTAAACCGCATCGTGATCACGGCAACCCAGATGATGGAAAGCATGATTGAAAGTCCGATGCCAACCCGTGCTGAAGTGATGGACGTTGCGAACGCAGTACTGGACGGCACCGACGGCGTGATGTTATCGGCCGAAACTGCTGCCGGTAAGTACCCGATCGAAACCGTCAAAGCTATGGTGCGCGTTTGTAACGGTGCGGAAAAACATCCGTCAGTGCAAAGCTCAAAACACCGGATGAACCTGACGTTCTCTGAGGTTAGCGAAACCATCGCCTTATCCGCGATGTATGCAGCAAACCATCTGGAAGGCATTAAGGCTATTATTACCCTGACCGAGTCAGGCTATACTGCTAAATTGATGTCGCGGATTACCTCACCACAACCGATTTATGCCCTATCCCGCCATACCCGCACTCTGAATAAAATGGCGATGTACCGCGGCGTTTATCCGGCATTCTTTGACAGTACTGAAGTCTCTGCGGCAGAGATGGCGGATAAAGCAATTGACGTGATCCGTGATAAAGCCGGGCTGAAAAGTGGTGATCTGGTGATTATGACTCACGGTGATGTAATGGAGACGGTAGGCGCATCCAATACCTGTAGAATTGTTACCGTAAAATAACGATCTCATTCTGAAAAAAATGGCCCTGATTAGGGCCATTTTTCGTTTACCCGCAGTGCACGTTACAACACATCTCGCTGTAGTTTTCGAACCTTACGCGCCGCCCGGTATTGCACAAACTGCGGTGCCAGTGCGGTAAGTGCCGAGCCGGCCACTACCAGACAGGCTCCTACTAACGACCAGCCATTCAGTTCTTGCGCCCGCACCAGCTCCGGCCAGATCCAAGCCAATAACTTAGCACTGCCAATGGTAATTAATGGCGTTATCGCCAGCACGGCACTTACTTTTGAGGCTTCCCAGTGATGCAGCGCTTCGGCAAAGGCACCATATGCCACCACGGTATTTAAACAGCAGAATAACAATAAACCCCACTGCAAGGTGCTAAAGGTCGCTAATGGCTGAAGATCAGACACCGGTATAAAAGCCAGCGCACCGGCAAAATAAATCAGATACATAATCTGCTTTGAGCTGTAATTTACCAGTAACTGTTTCTGAGCCAGCGCGTAGGCCGCCCAGGTAACGGCAGCTGCGATCACCAATAATACGCCGAGCGTTTCAGAGCTGGCCTGAGCAATCAACGTCAGCAGACGCTCGTTAAAAAACATCAGTAAACCAGTAACCAAGGTCCAGGCACCAATTTTCTGCCACAACAATAAGCGTTCTTTAAAAATCCAGATCCCACCTAACATCATTAAGAACGGCGCCAGCTGGATCACTGTTTGCGCCGTTTCCGCGCTTAATCTATCCAAACCGGTTAAATACAAAATATAGTTAAGCAGCAAACCGACAATCGAAATCGCCAGCAACACCGCTAATTTTGGGCGTTTTAACAGAACAAGCGTCGGCAGCTTACCCCTAAAGCCCAGCCAGACGCCAACGATAACGGCGGCAGCGAGAAAGCGAATCGCAGTGATGGTATTAGCAGTCACTACCTCAAGTAAAATTTTTAAGGCAATGGGTAACACGCCCCAAAGCACAGCAGTGGTAAGCGCAAGCAAAAAGCCTAACAGCGTTTTTCCGGTAATTTGATGCATCAGCGGGATCCTAAAAGCGACTGCACGGACGGCAGTGTTGCTATTGTCGCGCAAACGAACGTACCTGTCCTGTGCTTTTCGTATTCTTGCGACAAATCAAGGTAATCTGCCGACTAACGCTTATACTGATCTCAAATCATCATTAAGGAGCATGCAAATGAATAGGATCAAACGTTTGGCGGTGCTGACTTCAGGTGGCGATGCGCCAGGCATGAACGCCGCCATCCGCGCGATTCAACTGACGGCTGCCGCCTGCAATGTTGAAGTGATTGGCTTTAAACATGGCTATAACGGTTTGTTCGAGCAGGAATATAAGACGCTGCTTGGCCATCATGTACAAAATATTATTCAGCGCGGCGGCACCATTTTAAAAAGTGCCCGCTGCCCTGCACTGCAAACGCCGGATGGCCCGGCACAGGCGGCCGCGACCTTGCATCAATTGGATATTGATGCGCTGATCGTGATTGGTGGTGACGGCAGCTTTCGCGGTGCGCTGAAAATTGCCAAACACTATCAGGGGCAAATTATTGGCGTACCCGGCACCATCGATAACGATGTTGATGGTACCGACAACACCATTGGTTATGCCACCGCTATTGATACGGCGCTGGATGCCATTGATAAAATTCGTGACACCGCCGATGCCTTTGAACGGATTTTTTTGGTTGAGCTAATGGGACGCCATAGTGGCTATATTACGCTGTCAGCCGGGATTGCAGCCGGCGCTGAACAGATTATCTGCCCGGAGTTTGGCAGCCTGAGTCCGGATGATCTGCGTTCAGTGATTACGCCTATTCAACACGCACAACTGCTACTAGGTAAAAGTAGTTATATTATTGTGGTTGCCGAAAATAGCTATCCAGGCGGCACCACTGCCCTGGCTGAAGCCCTCAGTCACGCCATTGGCATTGAATGTCGCGCCTGTATCTTAGGTCATATTCAGCGTGGTGGCAGCCCGGTAGGTGCCGATCGGATCCTAGGCACAAAACTGGGTGCCTTTGCCGTTGAGCAACTGTTACAAGGGGCGCATTTGCAAATGGCCGGCGAAATTAATGGTGAAGCCGTGCTGTACCCGCTTTCGAAAACCGGCGAACGCCAGAAAGCCATCGATCCTTTCCTGGTCCGCTGGCAGCAACAAGTTGGCAGTTACTGATAATAAAAAGGTGCACTCTGCTGCACCTTTTTATTGCGATTTAAAACGAAAGTAGCAGGCTTTAATGACTAAACACCTGCTTTACGCGATCCTTATAACTACGGCTGACCTTGACTGCCTGGCCATTGGTTAGCACCAGTTGATGCTCCCCATTAGTCAGCATCTGCAGCTTGGCGATGGTATTGACGTTGACAATCGCAGAGCGATGTACCCGCACAAATAACCGCGGATCCAACTCACTTTCCAGCTCTTTCATAGTACGCCGCAAAATATGGGTTTGACCATCCCGGGTGTGGATACACATATAGTCACCGGCGGCATCAACCCAATCAATATCCTGTACCTGTACCCGCGTAATTTCACCGCTGTCTTTAATGCTAATAGCTTCCGGGTACCGGTCATTCACCACTGGCTCAGCTTTATCCAGACGTTCCAGTATATGGTCTGGCTGGTCGCCGGTCAGGCGAGCTACCGCAGCCGCCAGCTGATCGGTACGCTTTTGACTATCAGCAGCATTATGGAAGGTTAATACTTTTTCTACCGCAGCTTTAAGGCGCTCCGGCTCTACCGGTTTTAAGACATAATCAACAGCCTGTACCTCAAAAGCATTAAACGCATAGTGGTCATAGGCCGTAACAAACACAATATAAGGCAGCCGCGTATTCTGCTGCTGCAAGGCTTTTAAAACCGCAAAACCATCCATGCCGGGCATTTCGACATCTAAAAACACCAAATCCGGTGCTGCCGTGCTGATAGCAGCGATGGCATCCGGGCCATTAGCACATTCAGCAACCACCTGCAGCTCAGGAAAAGCCGCCAGGCGTACTAACATGCCTTTGCGGGCCAGAGGTTCATCGTCTACTACTATGACTTTAAGCATTGTCCGTTTCCGTTTGTTCTAGTTGTAATGGAATTCTGATATTCACTTTTACGCCACGTGGCTGATTTTGGGTTAGTACCAGGGCAAAATCATTGTCATACAGCGCGGCCAGTCGTTCACGGGTGTTCACCAGGCCAACACCGCTGCCATTATCCGCTGTTTTATCGGCCACAACAATGTCTGGTAACCCCGGGCCATTGTCTGCGACTTCTAACAGCAGGTCGTGACCGAATTTACGGGCGGTGATCACGATCTCGCCGCCATTAACCTCGCGTGCCACTGCATATTTGATCGCGTTTTCAATCAGCGGCTGCAGGATCAAACTGGGCACCAGCGCCTTCTCAGTACCAGGCTCAATATCAATACCGATCGACAGGCGCTCAGAAAAACGCACTTTCTCTATTTCCAGATACAGCCTGGCAGCATAGATTTCCTGCTCCAGCGGTACCTTGTTAATGGGATCTTTGTATAAAGAATAGCGTAAAAAATCACTTAACCGACTGACCATTTTATTGGCAGTGTCGTTATCGTTGATCAGCACCAGGGTAGAAATAGCATTTAGGGTATTAAACAAAAAGTGCGGATTGAGCTGATAACGCAGCATTTTTAGCTGCGCTTCATGCGCTTTGTTCATCGCAGTCAGCGATTTTTGTTTTTCTGCCTGCAGAGTCTGGTAATACTTGATGCCAAAATACAAACCACTCCAGCTTAGCATTACATAAAACGCCGCCGGCGTATCTTTGATATATAACAGCCAGTCACTGGGCCGGTAACCGTGGCGGTAAATTTCCCAATAGTTAAAATTGCGGATCACTGTCCAGAACATGGCAATCAGCAAGGCGACCACTAACACGGTCAGGATCATCTTCCATGGGTGCCAGGCCCAGATTGAACGATACAGATAGCGCAGAGGTATCGTCAGCAGCCAGCCAACGTAGGCATCTAAACTGATGACAATCAGATAAGCATCGCGGGTATCCAGCACCAGTGAGCTCAGGTAATTTACAATCGCGAAACCCAACCAGCCCAGGGTGTGTAGGATCCAAAACTGGCGGTTGCGGTCTTCAAACAGCTTATTCAAATTCGATGCCGGAAATTACAGAATAATACGATTATTATACGGTGACTTAGCCACAATGCCGCTACCACCTGCCGTGTTTCGACAGACATTAATCGCAAGCAGGCGGTCGCTTACGATTAACATCTGCTAAGCAGTCTAATAGCGAATGCGTAAGCGTTTTAAAATAAAGCCCAGTAACCAGGCCGGGCCAATCAATAAAAACGCCAGATCCTGAAAAAACGATGGCTTTTTGCCCTCAATCTTATGGCCGATAAACTGCAGGATCCACATCAGCACAAACACCAACAGCGATAATTGCCAGATCTCCAGCACACTCTGTTGCTCCAGCGCTCGCAATAAGGTCACCGCTGCTGCAGTAAAGATGGTCATGCCAAGACCAATACTAAAAGACAACAAAAAGTAAAACAGCAGTGCGGGCAGAATCAGCAGTAATGCCCAGTTGATGCCCTGCTCAGCAAAACCGGCAAAGGGCATCGGAATTTGCCACAGCAGCCCCAGCACCGTGATGTAAATAATGGGCACCGCAAACCAGTGGATCAGTTTATTGACGGGATTTTGATGGCTGACAGCGTATTCGCTAAACCATTGCTCGGCTGTTTTCATGACGACCTCTTTTAACGGGGCTTATTTTGAACGAACATAACAAGGTCGGGCCAGTAACACAAGTAGCCCGACACTGCCAGCGGCAAACTAGCCCAGTACTGGTGTCGGTTTACGCTCGTCATCCAGCGCCACAAAGGTAAAGCTACCGGAAATAGCTTTATGCTGATTATCGTCGTACATATGCTCAACAAAGATATCGACCTGAACCTTGATGCTGGTGCGGCCTACATGCGCCACCCGAGCTACCAACTCCAGAATAGTCCCGGCCGGGATCGATTCTTTAAAGTCGCCCCGATCTGAACATACCGTTACTAATGGCTTGCGACAGAAGCGCGTGGCGGCGATAAAGGCGGCTTCGTCCATCCAGGCTAAGGCTTCGCCACCAAATAAGGTGTTATGGTGGTTGGTGCGGCCCGGGAACACCGTTTTAGTAACACGCGTAACCGCGTACTCGATTCTTTTTTGGATAAGCGCTTCATTTGCCATAACAAAACCTACTGGTAATATAAAGCTGCTATTATACGTGAAGCTATAATGGCGTGTGGCAATGTCGCTACCGTTTTTGCTGCTTTAAACAGCAGTCGCAGCAGTTAAAGTCAGTGCCTGAACTATGCGCTTAAAACATGCATCTAAAGCAGGTAGCCCAAAAGCACATCAGGTTGCAACAATTTCAACAGGGGAAATATGGACCGCGTTCACTATCGAATCGAGCTTAGCGATATCAGCGCACATCAACTGAGTATCCAGCTGACCTTTATGCCAAGCAGCACCTCGCATGAACTGAGTTTGCCGGCCTGGATCCCCGGCAGCTACATGATCCGCAATTTTGCCCGCCATATTATGCAGATCAGTGCCCGTGATGCCGACGGCGACTTGGATTTTACACAACTGGATAAGCAGCGCTGGCAGCTTAGCTGTCGTAATCAGGCGGTTACCGTCAGCTATCTGATCTACGCCAATGATATGTCGGTGCGCGCCGCTTACCTCGACGATGAAGTTGCCATTCTGAATCCTGCTTGTTTATGTCTGGCCGTTAGCGATCAGACTAGCTTGCCACAGCAGCTGGAGCTGATCCGCCCGCGGTTTCACGTAACCGAAAACTGGCGCGTCGCGACCGCGTTACCACGCTGCAGCGGCACAGCGATGTTGGATTTTGGTCTGTATCAGGCGGCGAACTACTGCCAGCTGATTGATAGCCCACTGCTGTTGGGGCACTTTACGTTGCAGCAATTTGCCGTAGACGGTGTGCCGCACTATCTGGTGGTCAGCGGTCAAAATCATTACGACAGCGCACGTTTACTGGCAGACACCGAGCAGCTCTGTCTGGCGCAGCGCGCAGTATTTGGCGGTTTACCGGACGATCTCAGTCATTACTGGTTTTTACTCTGGATCACCGAAAACGGCTACGGCGGCCTGGAACATCAGGACAGCACCTTACTGCTATGCAGTCGCCATGACCTGCCAGCGCCGCAACTTAAAGCGCCGGATGAAGCCTATCAAACCCTGCTGGGATTAATCAGCCATGAGTACTTTCATACCTGGTGGGTAAAACGGTTAAAGCCGGCACCTTTTCATGCTTATCAGTTAGCGCAGGAACAATACACACCGCAGTTGTGGCTGTATGAAGGCTTTACCTCGTATTTTGATGATCTTGCGCTGGTTAAAAGTGGCCGGATCAACCAAAGCGCTTATCTGACCGCACTGGAGCAGCTGGTTACGCGGGTTACGCGAAACCCATCCGATAGCCGGCAAAGCTTAGCCGACAGCAGTTTTAACGCCTGGACCAAGTATTATCTGCAGGATGAAAATGCACCTAACAGTATCGTCAGCTATTATGCCAAGGGAGCCCTGGTGGCGCTGGCCGTTGAGGCCGAGCTACAAGCAGCCGGCACAAACCTCAGTGCCTTTTGCCGAGATTTCTATCAGCAATATCTGGCAACCGGCACCGCCGATCAGAGTTTCTGTCAGGCATTAGCCGCACAGGGTTTCACTGCCCTGGCCAATCAGGTTACAGATTGGGTTAACCGCGCCCAGCCATTACCGCTGGCTGAGAGCTTTGCCAAGCTCGGCCTGACGCTAAGCTGGCGTAGCCCACAGCATTTTGACGATACCCATGGCAATAATGAACAAGCGGCACCGGCCAGCCTGGGGTGTAGCCTGAAAGCACAAAATGGCGGCTTAACGGTACAACAGCTCTATCTGGACTCTGCAGCCCATCAGGCCGGTTTGATGGCCGGCGACCAGTTGCTGGCACTGGCTGGCTATAAGGTGACGGAAAAAAGCCTGCCGCAACTGTTAAAGCGGCTGCCTTATGGTTCAGTACAGCCGTTAACGATTTTCCGTAAAGATCGCCTGCTCACCTTATCCTTAACGCTACAGGCGGCGAAGGCGCAGGTCGCGATGCTCAGCGTTGCAGATCAGAGCACGGTTGCATCCTGGTTAGCACAAGCTACCTAGCCGAAATCTGGTGAGCGACAAATAAAAAAGCGCCGCTAGCCGCCGGCGCTTTGTTATATTCATCTAAAACCGGCTGCGATGTGGATGCTGCAGACAGTTTTTCGAAAGCTGACTAGTTAAGCGGGATCCGCTTTGGTGCTGCTGGCGCAAACTCAGGTAATAATAACTGCGGATCCAGTCGCTCCTGGAACCAGTTTATCCGCCAATCCAGATGCGGCCCGGTTACCCGACCGGTGGCACCCACTTCGGCAATTTGCATACCGGCCGTTACCGTATCGCCGACCGCGACATTAAAACGGTGCAAATGCATAAAGGTTGAGGTTACCCCCATGCCATGATCCACGATCAGGGTTAAACCGGAAAAATACAGATCTTCAGCCAGCAGCACCTTGCCATCCCAGGGAGCCAGTACCGGTGCCCCGACGGGTGCCGCAATATCCAGGCCAAAATGAGGATTGCGCGGCTGACCGTTAAAAATGCGCTGGCTACCATAGACGCCGCTGATCCGCCCTGCCGCGGGTTTTAATGGTGCATCCAGGAATAACGTTTTCGCGCTAAAGGTTTGTCGTACTTCTCTGACCCGCCGATTATCCCTTGCGATACGGGCAGTAACCTCTTTTGGCGGCTCAACATATTTTTGTTCGACGCCACTAATACGCTGAATATCATACTGGCGGCCACTAAAGGTCAGCGGGATCTGCTGCCGCTTCCCCTGATGTTCTACCGTTAACTGATGCTTAAGTGCGGCATCGCGACCAATGCCAAACACAAAATGCCCCTGTTCACTGACTGCCAGGGGCTGGTCGTTAAACCACACTTTAGCACCTGCCGGTACAGTGGCGCGGATCAGGCTACCCTGGGTTAACTGCCCGTCTAAAACCAGTTCTTTGGCACTGCTACTTGCCAGCGCTGCCCAGTTAAGGGCGCACAGCAATAGCGCCTTTGCCCACACCTTCATAAGCTACCACCTTATACGAATGAGTACTGTGCTGCGCCTTTAACGTATCAGCAATAAAGTCGACCAGACATTCTACCGTGGTATCGCAGGGCACAATTTCACAATGGCTTTGCGGGATACAGAGTTCAAACCAGCCCTGCGACGCCTGATAGCGGAAACTGTAGTCCTGCGCGCCGGGGGTAAGATGTACCAGTTGCTCTGCCGCGACCAGATCGCTCTCGGTACCCAGGTAAATATCCTGCCAGCGCTCCGCCCACCCTTTATTGAGTTTCGGCGCCAGCATATTGTTTTCATAAATCTGAATGGTCGAGCGGTGACCATGGGCAATGCGCTGACAGTTACCGTCGTGCTTTTTCAGGCCATGGCTGTAGTGATAATAAAAACCACTGATATTTTCCGGGCGCAACGTCAAAGTTAGCTGCTCGACATTGGCTGGTAGTAACGGCTTAATTTGTTGCTGTAAAAATGCCGTTACCGTCGCTTCATTGATTTCAGTACCAGGGATCACTGCAAAAGCCTGCTCAGGACAGGCTAACTGCAGCAAACCGCGCTCACTCTGATAACGCAGCAATGTTAGCTCGCCGGCGGTATCCAGCTGCAGCGCCGGGCACTCTGCCGCCACCGCTAATTTATGGTCAACCAGGCTATCGATCGCCTGCTTAATCACCTTTTTCACCTTGCCAAAATCAAACACCATAGCGGTATCGTCCAGCGCGCCCTGTAATTCGACATCGACGATATAACTCTCACCCAGCATGCCACGCTGGCGGTGCAGATAAGAGAAGTCGATAACGGTAAGATCGCGGACAAATAAAATCATGCTACATTCCTGGCTTGGCTAATCACTGATCCGCGCAAGGGCGTGATCAAAATACGGCCGCCATTATAGCGCGAAGCGACAGCAGCGTCATCGGCAAGCCGAAAACTGGCAGCGATTAACGCTTATGCTCATTTAGCCAGCTATTCAAAATGCCAATTTGCCCCAGCTTGTGCGCGGCGTACATTAAACGAATCGCATTGCTGAGCAAGGTGCTGTCGTTCCACTGGGTTTTTTCAGCAATTTCCTGATAACACTGCAGTGCCTCCGGTGTTAAATAACCGCGCAGCTCTTTTTTACCACAACCCTTTTGCCGCTCCCGATAACGCCGCTGCTTTTCGGCATTACTCAGCGCTCTGGCCTTTTCATCACTCATTACACCCTCAACTTATCCACAGCACTCCGGTACCGGTACGACCTCATACCAGATAGGGATGTCAGTTTAACTATACGAAAATTCGTTGCCAACTTAGCCAGTTATCTGCGATAAAAATAGCAAAGTTGTACAAATCGGACTTGTCTGGCGTACAGCTGTTCGCTAAGCTGACGCAGCATTTTTATTGGACTAAACATACATGACTAAGAATAGCTTTACAAAAGAAGATTTAATCGCCTGTGCCAATGGTGAACTCTTTGGCCCGGGCAACAGCCAACTGCCGTCAGACAATATGCTGATGATGGATCGGATTGTCCATATTTCAGAAGAAGGCGGATTATATGGCAAGGGCCAGATTATCGCTGAACTGGATATCAACCCGGATCTTTGGTTCTTTGCCTGCCATTTTAAAGGTGATCCGGTTATGCCGGGTTGCTTAGGCTTAGATGCAATGTGGCAGCTGGTGGGCTTCTTCTTAGGCTGGTCAGGTGGCCCGGGTAAAGGCCGCGCGCTTGGCGTGGGTGAAGTGAAGTTTACCGGTCAGATTCTGCCAACGGCGAAAAAAGTCACTTACACCATCAATATGAAACGGGTGATTAAACGTAAGCTGTTTATGGGTATTGGTGATGGTGTGGTGAGTGTCGATGGTCGTGAAATCTATGCCGCAACCGATCTGAAAGTGGGTTTATTCCAGGATACGTCAAGCTTCTAAGCGCTTAGCCCCTTAAACCAGAAAGCCCCGCTAGTTAACGGGGCTTTTGCGTTACAGGCCGTAATCAGGCACCTTTGTTAAATAATCCGACATTCCTGTCTGCCATTGCCTCCCGCCAACCTCCAAGCCATTCTGAGCGGGCATCTAAATTCTGATAAGGGCAAATTTCTTTTGAGCGGCCGGTAACACCAGCGCGGTAACCTTGAGCATGAGCACGTTCCAGACGATCACGTTTTTGTCTTTTCATACGGCAGTCTTCCTCAACTTTTTGTGTTTTTTGAACAGTAACAAAGTTGCGCCTAACACAACAATGTTACAGTTTATAGATAGCCAATATGACCGGAAGGTTCAAACTCAAATTGAGTAATATAATGCTTGACTTCTGCTAAGCACATGAGATGTCGATACAAAAGTTTGAAAAGCTTGTTAGACCAAAATCATCTAAAGAAAATGATTTTGATTACCTAAAGAAAAACCCCAGCACTCATTCAAGCACTGGGGTTTAGACTCAGTAGAAGTTAGCGCGAACGGCGGTAACGCACCAGAGATAGCGCACCTAACATCAGCAACCAGAGTGCCGAGCCACTACCACTTTTACGTTCGTATTGGCGGTCTTCTGCACCGCAATTAGCCGGTTGACCATTGGGGATCGGTCTAAGCTTAACCGCAGTAGCTTGCTCTTCTGTGATAACCTGGCCTGCATCATCTAATTGCTGTTGCCCTTTCGCATCTAAACGCGGGCGGCGGACTAAAGCTGTCGCCATCACTTCGCCGTTATCGTTAATCGCTGTAGCGTCAACTATAGTGTAAGGCGCATCACAACCCACCAGATCATTCAGATCCCGGAAACTGCCATCCCGGCTGTCGTACATAAAGCCATGGTAACGCCGACTTACTGTACCACCGATAATCACCTCTGCACGGCCAACGACCTGGCCATTATTATTAAGCGCCCGAGGTTCTGTTGTTGAGCTGCTGAAAAAGCCATCAACAAACTTCAATTCCTGATTGTCAATATTATAGGTAAAGAGTTTTGAGCGTACCGCACTATTAATACTTCTGAACGCATAGCCTGTTACCAAGCCCTGGTTATTAATGTCTACCGCGATACTGGCTAACCAATCTTGGGTATTAATAAATCCTTTAACATCATCTTGCTGATAAATAGTGGCATGAGGAGCAGAATAAGCACGACGATATTCAAAACCAAAGTTATCAAAATAACGAATAATTCGATCAACATCCGTGTACAGCGAATGACCTACCGCAATACCATTATCATTTATCGCTGTCGCTCTGCTGTAATAGGTTGGTGCAGGATATTCTTCTGACTCAGGAGCAATACCCCCGTTTCCTTTTTCACCTAAATAACCAAGAGTACGAATTAAGCTGGCAGTGCCATTATCGTTAACTTGCCACAACGCCGCACGTTCTTGGTAACCCTGCGGTAAAACATCAACGGTTTGGACTCTGCGAATTTGGTCTAGCATACTTGCCAAACTAACAGAGCGGTTCGACATAGAAAGATTTAAACAATACTGTAATGGCTGCGACCGCCCGGTACAAATGGTATTGACCGCTGTTTTTACATCGTCAGTAACGCCAGCTGAAGTAAAACCTGCTACCACACCATTATTATTAATATCCTGTGCAGCCGACATACCACCACCCAGCTCAGTTATCGCCGGCGGTAATACAATAGTCTGATTATCACTAACAACATAACCTAGCATATAACCAGGTTGTGGCACCCAGGCCATAAAGGGTTGCGGGATCACCGGGATTTCTGGCTCAGGCGTGTCCTCGGGTACAGGCTCTGGTAAAGGTTCAAATCTGACTTTCTGCGAAGGTGCAGTGGCAACCACAACCAACTGGCCAGCATTATTGCTTGCGTAAGCAAACTCGGTGTTAGTGCGCGTTTGGTTAGTGTCGCGAATAATGAGGCCGGTATTAACGCCATTCTGCGGCTTGTTAAACACCCGGGTAATACCAATAGGTTGGTTCCGTACTGAAGGAACGTTAATCAAATAACTTATTAATATATTCTGCACTGTCGCATCGATGATACCATTTTTCGCATCTGCAAGTTGTTGCTCAGTTAATAAGCTTTTAATTACGTCGCTATCAAAATCAATGGTCTCAAGATCAAGTTGCACATCCAGAAAAGTGCTGCCATTGGTCACAACGGCGCCCTGTAAGGTTGCAGCAGCGCCGCTGGTGGCACGGACTTTATTATTGGTATCTAATTCAACAATCTGATACACCGCGGCTTGCGCCGAGAACATGGTCAGCAACGGCAATACTGCTAAGCTGATCGGTGATAATTTCATTAACGGGCCCCTAAAAATTTACGATATTGCGGCTTCTAATTCTTCCCAGCGCTGATACGCCTGCGCCAGCTTCGACTCGGTTTCTTGGATTAGGTTCAACCTTTGCTGGGTGTAGTCTGCGCTGTGCTTAAAAAAGTCGGCATCATTCACTTCAGTCTGTAAGGCGCTAAGCTGCTGATCCAGGCTTTCAATCAGCGCCGGCAGCTGCTCTAATTCACGTTTCTCTTTGTATGATAACTTCTTAGCGCTGTTAACAGAAGCCTGCGCCGGTTTTTCCTGCGCATTAGTTTTAACTTCGGCTACCAGCTCAGCTTTTTTTGCGGTGAGATCAGCGCCCTGCTTCGCTTGCCAGTCCAGCACATCGTCATAACCGCCGGCAATTTCAATAATCCGGCCCTGGCCAGCAAACAGCAGTGAGCTGGTCACGGTGTTATTAACAAACTCCCGGTCGTGGCTGACCAGCAATACAGTACCCTGATACTGCTCCAGAATATCTTCTAACAGCTCCAGGGTTTCCACATCCAGATCGTTGGTTGGTTCGTCGAGGATCAGCAAATTAGAGGGTTTAGCAAAGAGCTTGGCCAGTAATAAGCGGTTTTTCTCACCACCGGATAAGGCGCGTACCGGTGTGCGCGCGCGCAGCGGCGGAAATAAAAAGTCTTGCAAGTAACTTAACACATGCCGGCTTTGACCATTTAAGTTAATCTCCTGCTTACCGTCGGCGACGTTATCCTGCACCGTCGCATCCAAGTCGAGCGCCATCCGGTGCTGATCAAAGTACGCCACTTCCAGATTAGTGCCTCGTTTAATCTCGCCACTATCCTGCTGATAGTCACCCAATAACAGCTTAATCAGCGTGGATTTACCAACACCATTGGGGCCGACTAAGGCCACACGATCCCCACGCATTACCAGTAAGTCGAGATCACGAATAACCGGTACCCCATTAAAGGCATGGCTGAGTTGTTTGGTTTCAAACACCAGCTTGCCGGATCGCGCCGCTTGCTCAATCGCAAAATCGACCTTGCCTAACTGCTCTACCCGCGCCGCACGTTCACGGCGCAGCGCTTTTAATGCTCTCACCCGGCCCTCGTTACGGGTACGGCGGGCTTTAATACCCTGGCGGATCCAGACTTCTTCTTCGGCCAGTTTTTTATCGAACAGCGCATTGGCTTGCTGTTCGTCTTCAATCATCTTTTGTTTGCGATCCAGATATTCCTGATAGTTACCCGGATGCGAAGTCAATAAGCCACGGTCAAGATCGATAATCCGGGTGGCTAAAGCACGAATAAAGGCGCGGTCGTGCGAGATAAAGATAATGGCGCCGGCAAAGCTCTTTAAAAAGCCCTCCAGCCATTGAATTGCAGCCACGTCCAAATGGTTAGTCGGTTCGTCCAGCAGCAGAATATCAGGTTTGGCAATTAACGCCCGTGCCAGCGCAGCTTTGCGTAACCAGCCGCCAGATAAGGTGGCTAAACTGGCGTTACCGTCCATATCAAACTGCTGACACAGCATGTCAACCCGCGCTTCCAAGCCCCAGCCATCGCGGGCGTCGAGCTCACTTTGCAAGCGCTCAAATAACCGGTACTCAGCATCGCCGGCACCGTCCAGATTCTCAGATAAGGTATAAAACTGCTGCAGTTTTTCGGCTAAATCGCCGGCACCATCACGGATAAAGTCGGCAATTTTGACGTCCATTTTGGCTGGGGGGTCTTGCTCTAACCGGCTTAGCGCCACGCCGTTCGTCATCACAATTTGACCATCATCCAAATTTTGCTGACCGGTCAGCAATTTTAAAAAGGTCGACTTGCCAGCGCCATTACGGCCAACCAGACACACCCGCTCACCGGTAAATAAACTAAAATCCACCTTATCCAGTACCGGGTGGGTACCAAAGGCCAGGCAAGCCTGCTGAAAACGTAATAACTCCACGTTACCCTATCCTGCTTTAATCGGTTGTTGTCAGATCCAAAGCGGCTAGCCAGCTGGCTAACGCACTGTGATCAAAAGGCCAATACAATAATTGTTCCTGCCCCTGCGCATCACTGGCTGCCAGTACCGGAATATGCACCCGAAAACGGGCAAATAACACCTCATCATCGACGATATCCCGTACCTGCAGTTTATCGGCCAGGCCAGCTTGTTGCACCAAAGCTTCGGCCTGTTCACACAGATGGCAGCCCCAGGTGCTGTATAGGGTTAAATCACTCATGGCCGGGTTAGCTCAAAACAGACATGAATATGCGGGTTGCGCTTAAAATCTTCCGGTAAGGTCGCGGCCGAAATATCTTTCACCTGCCAGCCGGCTTCTTCAAGCGCCGCGTAATCAAGTTTAAAGCGCCGCTTATTATTGGAAAAAATCACCTTAGCGCCCGGTGCCATCTTGCTAATTAACATATTCAGTAATTTGACATGATCGCGCTGTACATCCCAGCTATCTTCCATCCGTTTCGAGTTGGAAAAGGTTGGCGGATCGACAAAGATCAAATCAAATAAATTCCTGCTGCGGGCGAGCCACTGTAAGCAATCTGCCTGTTCAAACTGGTATTGTTTACCGTTAAGGCCGTTCAGCATAAAGTTGCGTTTAGCCCAATCCAGATAGGTGTTGGACATATCAACGGTCGTGACACTGCTCGCACCGCCAATAGCCGCATGCACCGAGGCACTGCCGGTGTACGCAAACAAGTTTAATACCCGCTTACCCTGCGCTTGTTGCTGCAGCATACGGCGGGTAATACGGTGATCTAAAAATAACCCGGTATCCAGATAATCGCGCAGGTTGACCCAGAACTTAGCGCCATACTCTGATACTTCTTTATACTGGCCTGCTTTAGCCAGTGCCTGATACTGGTTAGTGCCCTTTTGCTTTTCCCGCACCTTCAGGATCATCTTATCCGGGCTGATCCCCAGCACTGTTGGTACCTGATTAACCACATCGAACAAGCGCTTCTGGGCAATTTGCTCATCGACGGTGCCGGGCGCGGCATATTCATGCACCACCACTTCGCCGTCATACCAATCTACCGCAACGTTATATTCCGGAATATCGGCATCATATAAGCGGTAGCAGCTTAAGCCTTCGCGTTTGGCCCATTTTTGAATGGCTTTTACGTTTTTCGCCAGCCGGTTACCAAAGGCGCTGCTCTCACTAAAAAACAACGCGGGCGCGCTGGAGCTAACCTGCACCTGCTTTTCTGTGAGGTCAAACAAGGTAAATTCACAGTCCAGCGGGCCGTTACTAAACTTGTAGCTCTTGGCTTTAGATAAGCGCAGCGCCCGCAGTAAGTCGCTGTTCGAGGTAATAATTGCCAGGCGCCAGCCCTGATAGTGGGTTTTTAGCGCCAGCGAGAAATTACTGTAAAGCGGGATCAGTGCCGGCAGATCGCCCAAGCGCTCGCCATAAGGCGGGTTAGTCACTATCACACCCGAGGTATCCGTCACGGCGCCTTTTAACGCCGTGGCATCGGCATAATCAAATTTGATCAAATTAGCCACGCCGGCACGGGCCGCATTTTGCCGCGCTTTACTCAGGCTGCGTTCGTCAGTATCAGTGCCCCAAAACTGGATAGTGTCGCCCGCGGGCAAGGCCTGCGCTTTAGCATCAGCTTTTAATTGCTGCCATACCGCGGCCCGAAAACCCGGTGCCCGCTCAAACGCAAAGCTTTCCCGTGCCAGTCCCGGCGCCTGATTCAGGCTGATTTGCGCCGCCTCAATTAAAATAGTGCCGCTACCGCAGAACGGATCGTACAAAGGGGTACCGACAGTCCAGCCAGAGCGCTTTAATAAAGCTGCCGCTAAATGCTCTTTTAACGGTGCCTCGCCCTGCCCGGTACGGTAACCGCGCTGATGTAACGACGGGCCGGAGAAATCCAGCAAGAAATGAAAATGCTGTTTATCCAAACGTACCTGAAACCGCACATCGGGGTTTAAGCGATCCACATCCGGCCGATCGCCGGTTTCTTCGCGAAACTGATCGACAATGGCATCTTTTAAGCGCATGCCGCCATATTGGGTATTATCAATTTTGGGATGCTTGCCAACACAGTCGACGGCTAAGGTTTGCCGCACCGACATTAACTGGCCCCAGTCGATTTGACTTGCGATCTGATACAGATCCGACTCGGCAGTAACCGGCTCCGACTGAATTAAGCGCAGGATCCTTGTTGCCAGACGTGACCATAAACATAGGGTGTAGGCCGTTTTAATATCGGCCTTAAAGCGCACTACGCCCATTGAGACCTTTAACACTTCACCCTGATAACTGCGGATCTCATCCGCTAACAGCTCTTCCACGCCCTTCGACGTTAAAGCCCAAAATTCCAGCATTGCAACAAACCTTAAAATAAAATGGCCGCTAGTATAGCAGAATCGACAACCTCGGCGCCGCACTTTCTCAGCGTTGCGGCCAAGGTTGTTTCAGCGCAGCCTGGTATGCATTTAGGGAGCAATAGCAGCAATAAACAGACGCTTTGCTTAGCAAATAGGCAACCAAACCAAATTAGCGAAATTAACGCTTGCGTATGTAAAGCGAAAGCTCTAAGATGCGCCCCGCAATGACGGACGCGGGATGGAGCAGCCTGGTAGCTCGTCGGGCTCATAACCCGAAGGTCGTCGGTTCAAATCCGGCTCCCGCAACCAACTCAAAGGCCAGCACTAAGCTGGTTTTTTTGTATCTAAATTTCGGGAACCCGAAGGTCGTCGGTTCGCTCTTCATAAACAGCAGGGCTCCCACAACCAACTAAGCCGACTATTAAAGTCGGTTTTTTTGTTTTAAGACTTCGGGAGCCCGAAGGTCGTCGGTTCGCTCTTCATAAACAGCAGGGCTCCCGCAACCAACTAAGCCGACTACAACGCGCCCGTCTCCGGTATGCTTGCCGTACCGGAGACGCGATCTTACTTTGCCTTTACTACAGCAAAGTCTTAATCAATACGCGGAATAATGCCGTGTAAGCGTTCGATATCCCCCCTCTCCCACGCCCAGTCTGGCAAAATAGCTAGGCCACTCACTTACTAAATCCTGTACCTACGATATCAGTTTTCTGGCTTTTACCGTTTTTAAACCTACATCACCGGATATGGAAAACGCAGCATGGCTGCCGCTTCAGGGTTTAGGGTTATGCTAAAGCGATCGCGTAACAGATATAACTCATCATCAGGCAGCGGCTTAACGCTGATCAGACCAAACAGTTCACCAATAAACTTAAAACGTGACACAAAGGCATCATCGATATAATCATCATAAGTCTCTACGTCAAACTCTGGCAGCCACTGCCGCAGCATTTCAATTAAAGCGTCAGAGGTAATATCAGTGCCAGCTTGTTGCAGATAATCCAACATCGGCATAAAGCCCAACTGATAAAAGCTAAAATCCGGATAACCATCGAAACTGGTCCAGCGCAGCTTATCAAGTGCGGCGGCTAACAGCTTTTGGTAAATTTTGGCATGATCTTGCGCCAGCAGTAGCTTTTCACCGGTTTTAGTAAGTTGCAGTTTATTGGCACTGAGCTTTACTAAACCAGATTTTTGAGCAATGAGCCGGCTAATGCTAATCAGCGCCGATTCTTGCTCAGAATGTATTTTGCTCACTTTAAAACGGCGTTGCTGCCAGCAAGGTAAAGTTTGCTCAACGTTAAACATGGCCTGTACTAATTTTAGTGGCAAATTACCTTTTACGGTTAACTTAAGCGGCCCGGCATAAAGCACGGTAAGTAACGGCTGCAATAATTGCATAATGGGCGTATGGTTAACATAGTCACTGGGGTTTAGCGCCCAGTTGATAAAATGCGCCCTTACAGAATGCAGTAAAAGGTTATTGACCTCTTGCACTCGCTTTGCCAGAACATCTGCCTTTGCATTACCAGCATCCCACTGCTCACAGCCTAACCACAGTTGATAGCCGGCCAATTCCTCCGCATCCTCGTTTGCAAAAGCAGCTAACAGCTGAGCATAGCCATCTACCCCGCCAACATCTTCAGGCGGGCAAGCGCCTTTAGCCTCTAATAATGTAACGGCCTGCGATAAGCTAAACTCGCGATGAACAATAGCGATAAGCTCAATATCATGCACCCAGTGATCACCAAAATCATACAAATACTGCATGGTATCGCCAACGTTTTGCAGCAACATACACAGCACGGCTTCGCAATCCTGGTCACGCACAAACTCGCTATCAATATCATAAGACGGGTCCAGGAAAGCCGGATGCGTCCAAATCTGATTACCCTGTTCAAACTGATATAGATGTGAATTCTCCCAGCCCATCACCGCCTGCAGCACCAGATGAAATTGGTTTAGGCTAAGCGTATCTGGCACCTCAATAGTGCGGTTGATAGCTACCGGCGCGTCTTGTAAGGTAATTTGTAAACGATATAACGTGGCCATTAAAGGTTTAACCTGCTATGAAAAAGAAGAACTATCATTAACTATTTAAGAACCAACCATGCTTAAGGCATATTGCTTTGCAACCTTGCCTTGCTGGGCCTGGTCGGATCTCGTTGTAATTCAGCAAGTGCGGCACTAGAAAACTGCTTTACCATCATATCGCTTAAATCGCCCTGATGTAGCAAGTTGTAATGCTCATACCGATTTCTGGTACTGCTAATATTTTCTACTGGATACAAATCTGAAATCAGCTGCTTTTCAAGATTAGCCAAACAGCTAATATCCTCGACAACCGCAAAATAAAGTGTGAGATTATGAAGATACTTTTGCATACCAGAAGCAATTGCCACATATCGCTCATCAGATAAGGCCGCTGGATTAAGCACTGCCTCGTAGCTCTTTTCTACTGGAAATTTAAATGGGTCAGCATACACATAACGTAAACCGTTGTTATAACAACGTGGTAGCGAATATTTTAACGACAGCAAACGTGCCAAATGATATAGATTGCGCTGCACTAAACACTCATTGGTTTTACCCACATAATTGCTAAAGCTGCCATGCGCCCCCTGCTCTACCCAAAGATAAACTCCCGGCTTGCCAAAACGACGCATAAAGTCAGCGTCGTATATTTTTTCGCTGCTGAACAACGTAAAGCTATTAATGTGATACCAGTTAAGTGTCAATGTTGCTTGCATAGAAATGACTTACTCTTGCTTGAATGGTTTTATTTCTCTGAGCTTTTAGCATCTCATCTACTATGTGTAGACAGCGTTCCGGCCCCGTCCTGATTACAGGGCGCGGCCAGCCTAAAAAATGTTTTGGCCAACTCACTTTTTATTGACTAACGTCCTCTTAGCTACTACATTAGCCAGTAACACGGCCCCTATCGGTAACGTTGCTTCGGCGACCACACTGCTTAGGGGTTTTTTATTACCATTTATTCGTCCAATCGGCAGTAACGCCCATTCCTTTCAGATCTAACCCGATATGCGCTAAGTCTGGAAAATCAAGTAATTGCTCCCGCATCTTAGCTGGCGAGGTCGAGGATGGATTAATCATCAGCAGTAAATGCTGGCAGATTTTTAGCAATAAAAAGCAGCGTGCGATAGCGTGATTATTACTGGTGAAGTCTGCAATCCAAGCCACTTCCGCAGTATCAGGTAATTTGGGTTGGTCAATAATATTACGGTTCCACAGGCGGCTATGATGCGCGCAGACATTGCGCAGATAGTTTAGGCTGCGCAGCCAGCTGGCAAAAACGCGGCCATTACTTAGCCCATATAACGCTGAAATGGCGTCCTGCTCCTTTTCGCGCATACCACTAAACATGGTCGTGCTCTTTGGGTTTTTCGGCTTTTTACCATTATCCAACAACACCAACTCACCAGAGCGCTCACGAAAAGCATACCAATAGCCACTTAAACGGTAATAGCCTATCCGCTCTAAATACTCTAGCGCGGCAGCCCGATCAGTAATAAGCAAACCCCGGCTTTCCAGCAACGCCAGTTGCTCGTTGTAACTTAGCCAGGGTTTGCTATAGGGCATTAGGCGACCACCTGCTCTACCAATGCTTCAGCTAAGACTACTTGAATTTGTTTACTGCTATTCAATTTCTCACTTAAAGCATCACAAAGCTCAAAAAGTTCGTTTACCCGATAAACTATCCTGCCTTGTTCAGATATAGGAGGCAGAGCAAATGGATTACCTTCAAAAAAGTCTTTGGGCAGACGTTTTTGACCTGCCGTTCCTGTCATTTTTGACTCACCTATCTTCAAGTAAAGTGGTGATTTAATGTTCAACAACAGATATTTGGCAAGTGTATTTTCTGGAGAAATAAAACGGGCGATATGAAGTTCTGTGGTTCCTGCACCAATGCCGTTAGTTAAACCATCAAAAACTGCAGCTTTACTGTTTTCAAAACATGGCGTGATCTTGGCGATACCCAGATCGCCATTAGCGAAGTGAGTGAAGCCTTTTTTGATGTCCCCCCAATCTCTTGTTTCAGTTAAATGTTCGCCGGTGTGTGATTTACCAATTGATGCCATTGGAACGAATGAAGCTTTAACACTATCTTCGGCATAATTGCGCGGGTTAATTTCAGCAATCCACCCTAACCTACACCACTCCCACCCCTCTGGTAGTTCAAACGGTTTCTCGTCATCACTTATCGGCGGTAATGGTTTTTGTTTTTTGATTTTACCGGCTTTAACCAGGGCGTCTTTTTCAGCGGCGATGCGTTTTAGCAGTTCGCTGGCGGGTTCGTCGTTAGGGTTTTGTTTAACCAGCTTGCCCATTACCGCCAGTTGCAGAATGGTTTGCTTTAGCGCGTCGATGCTGTATTCGGTGGTAAAGAGCGTATCAAAATGTGCCGCGAGGCGTTGCCAGTTGCTGGCTAACTCATCGGCGTTTTGGCTTTGGGTTAAGGTGGCGAGTAGGGCATCAACAATTTGGTTATGGGCGTCGAGCTGCTGGTAGCTTTGTTGTTCCAGTTGATCGCAAAGGGCCATTAGTTCGTGAAGCCTAGAAACAATTCTTATTTGCTCACATTTTGGCGGGATCGGAATTATAAAACCTTGAATGTCGCCCATTGAAATGTTGTCGTTGGTTGAGTTCTTGGCTTCATTTATAATATTTTGAACCAGAGGAGTCTTGATAACTGCTGATACAAACTCAGGTAAAAGACCGCCGTCAATTTTTATGGAAGCAACCCTTTGATTGACGACCATAAGCTCATCAACTTTCTTGACTAGAAAAGCTTTACCAACTGTTCCTCCAGTCATCGCCATCAGAATTGTATTCTCTTGCAGCTTAAACGGTTCTAGAACAGAGCTATATTCATGTTTTACAATTGATTCTGATTTCAACCCTTGGTCATCAAAATCAGATATTCGAATTACTCTAGCTCCTTCGCTTGAATAATTTGTACTTTTAAAAGCAAATCCACCATTTATAACACTTATCTGATGCAGCTTAACGAACTGCCAACCACTAGGAGGTTCAAACGGTTTTTCCTCATCCGTAATCGGCGGCAACGGTTTTTGCTTTTTAAGCTTACCCGCTTTTACCAACGCCTCTTTTTCAGCTGAAATCCGCTTTAACAGCTCACTGGCCGGTTCATCGTTTGGATCTTGCGGCACTAACTTACCGCGCACGGCAAGTTCTAAAATCAGCTCGCGCAGTTTTTTAATGCCGGTAAGCTCTATTTTGTTATTACTGCCCCGTCCGCTGGTACTTTTGGCGGTTTGTGCTTGCGTCCATAGGTCTAAATGCTCGGTAATAAGCTGTTCTACTTGTACGGTCATGCGCTTAACCTCTGCCGCTAGTTGGCGCTAGGGCTTCGGCCAGTATGCTTTTTAGCTGGTCGCGTAGCTGCTGTATTTCCTGCTGCTGTTTGGCGTAGCTGGCTAATAGCTCTTCTGGATCGTGGCTTATTTGCTCGCCTATATGCGGGTTTTTACAATCCAGGTTGTAGTTACGCGCCTTAATCTCATCTGCCGATACCTTCCAGGCAAACTCGTTTTCTTCACGCGTGGCAAAGCCATCGGCTTCGCTGCCCCACCAGGCTTCTTCCACGGCGAACTCTTCAATACGCATCGGCCGGGTTTTGCTGTAGTTTTTTATGCCCTCTGGGTATTGGTGCTCGTAAAACCAAATGTCTTTGGTTGGCGTGCCTTTGGTGAAAAACAGCAGGTTAGTTTTAATGCCGGTATAAGGGTTAAATACGCCATTGGGTAGGCGCACTATGGTGTGCAGGTTACACTCTTCCAGTAGCTTTTCTTTTAAGCGTGACTTCATGCCCTCGCCAAATAAAAAGCCGTCTGGTAGTACAACTGCAGCACGGCCACCGTCTTTTAGCAGGTGGATTATCAGCGTCATAAATAGGTCGGCGGTTTCGCGGGTACGCAGCGCCTGCGGAAAGTTGGTTTCGATGCCGTCTTCTTCCATACCACCAAAGGGCGGGTTGGTAATAATGCAGTCGACCCGCTCTTTTGGCCCCCAGCTGATAAGCGGCCGGGCTAAGGTGTTGTCGTGGCGGATATTAAACGGCACTTCAATGCCGTGCAAAATCATATTGGTGGTAGCCAGCAAATGCGGCAGTGGCTTTTTCTCCACGCCAAAGATGCTGTTTTGCAGTACCTGCTCGTCGCTTGGTGTTTTGACGTAATGCTTGCGCTTATGCTCAATACTGCAAGTTAGAAAACCACCGGTGCCACAGGCAGGGTCAAGCACCTTTTCATCCAGTTTGGGATTAACCATGCGCACCATAAATTCAGTCACCGGGCGCGGGGTATAAAACTCACCGGCATTACCGGCGTTTTGCAAATCACGCAGAATTTGCTCGTACATATCGCCAAACAGGTGGCGCTCTTGCGCTTTGTTAAAGTCGATGCCGTCCTGAATTTTGTTAATCATCTGCCGCAGCAGCTGACCCGATTTCATATAGTTATAGGCATCTTCAAATACGCTTTTAATCACAAAAGCGCGCTGGTCATCGCCTTTTGGCTCCAGGTTTTGCAGTGTCGGGAATAGCTCGTTATCAATAAATTGCTTTAGCTCATCGCCGGTCATCCCCTCGGCATCGGCCGCCCAGTTGCGCCAACGCAGGTGCTGTGGAATGGGCGAGGTGTAATCGCCAAACATTTCCCACTCCTGCTCTTTATCGTCATAGATTTTTAAGAACAGCATCCAGACTAACTGGCCGATACGCTGGGCATCGCCGTCGACGCCCACGTCTTTACGCATAATGTCTTGGATGGATTTAATGGTACTGCTAATTGACATGGTGTTCCTCGTTTGCGCTATTCACAGCTTGTTTAGGCAATGCTTTTATCGTCGTACAGCGCTTGTTCTAATTCGTGTAAGGCTTGCTCGTAACCGGCTTTGCCACCAAAGGCATTAATAAGCTCTAAGCCAGTGCCAATCTGGTCAAACGGCGGCAGCCGCAAAATTTTCATATCTTCAATATGTTCAATACCGGTATCGGCGTATTTTTCCAGCAGGTTTTCCAGTACCTGCAAGGCCGCGCCCTGGTATTTGGTGAAGTAGTTGCGCTTTTTCACATTGTTGGCGCGTTCGCGCCTGGTTAGCGGCGGTGCATCGTAAACGATATGAGCAATTAAATCGAAGGCATCCAGCTCATTGCCGCGCTTTTGCTTAACTTCTGCGCGTAAATCGTCCCATTGCACGCCCTGCTCTTTAAGCTGCTCGATTATCTCGGCTTTACGCTCGGCGCTGCTCCAGTGGCGGAAGAAATCTTTTAAGGTGGCAAACTGCTTTTGCACACAGTGTTTGGTGTAATCGGTTAGCGATTCAGTAATGAGTTTGCCGTCTGGCCCTAAAAACTGTACCCGACTGCCAATCATGGTGACGGGTTGGCCTGCAACATAGAATTTTTTACGTGGCTCACCTGGCCCAACTGGCTCATAAGGTTCGCCTTCGCCCTCACCTTCAGGTGTATCGCCTTCACCGTAAGGCGCAGCGGGCTCTTCAATGGTGCCAGGTGCTTCAGGCGGCACCGGCTCTTCACCTGGTTTGGGGCTATAAATCATCACTGGATCGCCATCAAAGGCCGGATCGGCAAACAGCTCAGTGGCTTTTTTAAAATCGAGAATGGTAAACCAGAGTTTGTCGTAATCTTCGTTAATGCGGGTGCCGCGACCAATAATTTGCTTAAACTCGGTCATCGACTGAATGCGCTGATCCAGTACCACTAACTTACAGGTTTGCGCATCTACGCCGGTGGTCATCAGCTTACTGGTGGTGGCAATTACCGGATAACGACTCTCTGGGTTAATAAAATTATCCAGCTCGGCCTTACCCTCGTTGTCATCGCCGGTAATGCGCATAATGTACTTGGTGCTTTCGCGTACCCGCTCTGGGTTAAGATTCACCAGCGCTTGGCGCATGCGCTCAGCATGGTCGATATCGTCACAGAAAATAATGGTTTTTTGATATTCGCCGGTTTTTTGCAGGTATTCGGTAACCTTTTGCGCCACCAGCTGGGTGCGCTCGTCAAAGACGATATTCCTGTCCATGTCCTTTTGGTTATAGATACGGTCTTCAATCTCCAGGCCATATTTATCTCTCTGGCCTTTTTTCGGCCGCCACCCCTGTAAATCGATATCAAAGTCGATACGCACCACTTTATACGGCGCTAAGAAACCGTCATCAATGCCTTGCTTGAGCGAATAGGTAAAAATTGGCTCGCCAAAGTAATGGATATTGCTGACATCTTTGGTTTCTTTGGGGGTGGCTGTCAGGCCAATATGGGTGGCCGATTTAAAATAATCCAAAATATCGCGCCAGGCTGAGTCTTCCCGCGCACTGCCACGGTGGCACTCGTCAATCACGATTAAATCGAAAAAGTCCGGTGAGAATTCACGGTAGATATTTTTTTCTTCATCCGTGCCGGTCACCGCCTGATACAGGGATAAGTAAATCTCGTACGACTTATTAATCGTGCGGTTGGTGATTTTGGTCATCGCCTGACCAAAGGGCTTAAAGTCGTTGTTTTTGGTTTGGTCGACCAGAATATTGCGATCGGCTAAAAACAAAATGCGTTTTTTCTGTCGTGATTTCCAAAGCCGCCAGATTATTTGAAAAGCGGTATAGGTTTTACCGGTGCCGGTGGCCATCACCAGTAATATTCTGTCTTGCCCACGCGCTACCGCTTCCACGGTACGGTTGATTGCGGTCATCTGATAGTAACGAGGGCTGCGGCCACTGCCGTCATCATAATAAGGCGTATCTACCAGCTGTACGGCACTGTCCTCAAAGCCATGGTGCTGGCAATACCATTGCCACAGCTGCGCCGGTGACGGAAATTCATTAAGGGATAATTCGTGTTCGGTTTTACCGCTTAAACCGGTTTTGTCATGAAATAAAAAACCATCGCCATTGCTGGAGAATACAAACAGCACATCCAGCGCTTCACTGTAAGCCAAGGCCTGCTGCATACCCGCACCAACACTGTGTTTATTGTCCTTGGCTTCCACTACGGCGAGCGGTAGGTTTTTCTTGTGATATAAAACATAGTCAGCACGGCGCTTTTCGCCACGGGTATGCATACGGCCACGCACAATAACGCGGCCAGCGGTAAAGGTGAGTTCTTCGCGAATTTGGCTTTGTAAATCCCAGCCTGCTTGCTGAATTGCTGGGGTGATAAACTTAGAGCAGATATCCCGCTCGCTTAGCGCGCGTTTATTCCCGCTGAATGCGTTATTTCCGCTAAAGACGTTTGTATTCATGCGCTCAGGTATCCCAATGATGACTTTGCAATTATTTAGGGAATATTACTCAAAAAAGCTGCGATAATTGCAGTTCAAAAGCGTGCTGAGTCTAAATCAACACGCTTAGGTTTGATCTTATATGTTGTTTTTTAACATTCGTGTTTGTAATGAAGGTATGTCCAAATCTACACCTTTGATGACACTAAATGTTTTCTCTTCATCTTGTTCAAAAATGACATCTTGCACAGTAGCATAAGATGTTAACCAAATTTTCTTTAAGCCAGCAACGAAACTGTAACCACTGCAAAAGCTATCATATTGTTTCTCAGGATATGCCCAGCCTTTCTTTTTAAGTTGAGTAACAGTAATGATTAAGTGCGCCAAACCAGGTTGATTGTAGGCAATACACTCGTGAATGTGAGGCCAATGAAGTTTATCGCCGTCTGAGGCCTTCCAAGCTGGACCTTCTCTGTTTTTCATATCCTCAAGTGATTTATAAGGATGTGAATGGAATGTCCCGACCAACTCAAGATGAGGCCAATATTGCTCAATCATCTCTTTTTTTGCTTGTATAGAATCATAATTAGGCTCAACCCAATCTTGGTGTCTTAATGCTGATGTTTCGACAGTACAAGTCGTAACAACTATTTTATCCTGGCCACCCTCAGTTTTGCTTGGGATCATATAACCCCACAATAAACCATATGTTTCAAGTTGAGATGAACCTTTACCGTTTTTGTGAGCCTTGTGTTCATAATCATAGGCTTCGATGGCTGAGGTCATTAATAAAGGAAGAGCATTATCTTCTATAATTATTCGCATACTAAACTCTCTATTGAAATTATTTTTTTAATTAAGCCCACTCTAACTCGGTGATGATAATATCAAAACCTTTATATTTGTCTTTGAGATAAGCAATTACCGCCCCCTCGCTCTTTCCCATTACAGGAAAATGGGTCAAATGCACTGGTGATGATTTGTTACTACCTTTTACCTTAATGAATTTAACGCTTTTAACTCTTGACTGCATAATTGACCCCTTAAATTACTAATAAATAAATGTAAATCAACAACGTTAAAAGATCAGCTGACCTCTAAATTACCACCGGATAACACCCCTCACCCCAAAGCTGATCTGGCGCACTCATCATTAGCGCAATAATCAGTGGGATTAACTTATTTAGCAGGTTACAAGCATCTTTGAGTTGTTCGCGGTTTACCTGGCTGTTGTAGGTTGCACCGCCATGGATAATTTGGTTGCGCAGGGTGTACAGCCTGGTAAAAATTTGTGCCATGGCAACCGGCACATTTTTTGCTGCCAGCGCCACGTTTAGTGCAGCTTTTGATGCCAAAAAGCGCTGTTGCCATTCATCTTCGCTAATGCGGCCGCGGTGGTAATCCCAAAATGGCTGATAAACAAATTTATTGTCCATTAGCAGGCGAATGCTGCCGCTAAATTGTTGCCAAATAAGCTGGTATAGCCGCTCAGTGGTGTCCAGGTCGGCAATTTTGCTTAAAAAGGCTTCAAACAATTCTCTTTCGCCGACACGGTCGATTTCGCCAAATTCGTTGGCGTAAGCGGCATTAAAGCTGATCCAGTAGTAAATAAATTCGGTGTCGGTATCTTGGTTGGCTCTGGCTTGTTCGGCTTTACTTAGCCAACTTAAGGCGCGGTGTACCCGCAGTGACAGGTTTTCCGGGAAATGATCACGATGTTGCCGTTGATAGGCTTTAAGGGCGCTGTAGCTTAGATCCGTTAATACCATTTGAATCAGCTTCCTGGTTGCTTTTTCTGGCCCTATTAATGCCATATCAGGTACAGCTTAGGCAAGCACTTTAGCTACAACTTTTGTACTAGCCTGCGCCGATACCCCCTTTTAGATGATTAGGTTGCTGCACCTTAGCGGAAATAAGCAGGCCTTTACCCTGCTATTTCGCTGCTTACTTCCCATGCCGGTTTCTACGTTTCGCTTTATGCCTCTACCCGAAACTCTTTGTTAAGCTCACTGATGCCTAAGCCGCTTTTTTTGGTGACTTTAAGTTGCACCGGAATACGCTCTTTCATGGCTTCGATATGGCTTATTACCCCTATCGTTTTACCGGTAGCATTTAAGTTATCCAACGCGTCGAGGGCGATATCCAGAGTTTCCGCATCCAGGGTGCCAAAGCCTTCGTCTAAAAACAGCGAATCGATACTGGTTTTATGGCTCACTAAATCAGATAACGCCAGTGCTAAGGCTAAGCTCACCAAAAAGCTCTCACCGCCCGATAGCGTTTTGGTATCGCGTATCGTATCGGCCTGCCAGGTATCCAATACTGATAACTCTAAACCTTCGGCATTTTTGCGACTTAGCGCATAGCGCCCGTGTAAGCGCTCCAGCTGTTTATTGGCTAAATAAATCAGGTTATCCAGCGTTAAACCCTGGGCAAATTTACGAAATTTATCGCCTTTGGCGGAACCGATTAAGTCATTCATCGCGTCATAGTCACCAAAGGCCAACTCTGCTTTGGTGATCTCGGTGAGCAGTGCCGCATGTTGTTGCCGGCGCTTCGCATCTTCCTGAAGCTGTTGTTGCATTTCGCCCAGGCGCTGCAATTTCTGTTCGCGCTGTTGTTGCAGGTTATTGTGCTGCTGCGCCACCTCATCCGTTACTTGCTGCTGCCAGTTTGCGGCCTCAGCATGAGCCATTAGCGCCGCAAGCTTGCTGCTGGCCTGCGACAGTAGCGTTTGTGCGGTGGTTTTTGCTTCAGAGAGCTGCTGTTTTAGCTGCGTTAAGCGGCTACGCTCCTCTGCTGGCAATAACGCCGCTAAAAAGGCCTCATTACTGCTAAACTGCTGTGCTTCACGTTGTTGTAGCCATGCTTGTCTTTGTTCAGCAAGCCTGGTTTGCTGCTCGGCGGTTTTACTTCGATTAAGCGCCATCGCCGTTTGGTTTTGTTGCTGCGCCTGCTCGGCCTGGCGTAACAGCTGCTGAGCATGAGACAGGTGCTGCTCGGCCTGTTGTACGCGCACGGTAAAGGCCTGCGTTTCGTCTTTTACCACCTTATTACCGTAAAGTGCCTGTCGCTCGGCAGTTAGGTTAGTCAGGCTTTCTGTTAAGCGGCTAAGCTCTTGTGCCAGGTTTGCCGCGTTTTGCTCTGCGGCTTGCTGTTGTGCGCTCAGGCCAGCCACCTGATTCTGCTGTTCGGCAAGCTGCTGCGAGAGTTTTTGTCCTTGCTGCTGGTATTGCTGATAGCGCGTTAAATCTTGTGTTTTTTGTGCTAGCCAACTGGCCAGCTCCGGCAGGCTTAGGGTGTTGTTTAGGCTAAAGCCTTGCTGCATGATATCTTGCACAAGTGCCGTTAAGGCTGCCGCACTTTGTTGCTCTAACTTACTAAGCTGTTGCTGCAGCCGGCTTAACTCAGCTTGGGTGCTGTGCTGTTGCTGCGCAACTAATGCCAGTTGATTCGTCAGCGCCGTATGGGTTTGCTGCTTAGTGTTTAACGCCGCCTGCGCCTGAGCTAGCTGTTGCTGTGCCTGCAATAGCTGCGTTAAATGTGCGTTATCCAATTCGATGGCCTGCTGCAGCGCTGTATTAAGCGCGGTCATTAACTCGGGTTGTGGCACAAGCGCCCGGGCGCCCTGCTCGTCTGCTTTGGCTAACTGCTGCAGTATTAAGGCAGTCTCCGAAACGACATGCTGTCCCTTGCCTGCAATCGCTGCTTGCCAGAACGCCAGCAGCGCTGCCGGTAAATTCAGGCACCAGCTACTAAATTGTTGATAGAGCTCAGCGATTTTTTCCTGAGCTTGCTGCTCGCTTGCTACTAATAAGCTTTGCTGCTGTTCAAGTTTAGCAATATTCAGCGTGGTGGCGTGTAACTGGCCTGTCAGGCTGTCTAACTGTGCTTTGGCCTGCGCTTGCTGCTGAATAATTTCCGGTACCGCAATACTGTGTGCTCGCATTGGATGCTCAGTGGCGCCGCACAGTGGGCAGGCTTCTCCGTCACAGAGTTGTTGCCGATAGCTGGCCAGCTGGCTTTCTGTATCAATAGTTTGCCCGAGGCTATGAACAAGCTGCTTGGCCAGATCTCCCTGAGCAGTTAATGCCGCTTGCTGGGTCACTAATTGCTCAGCTTGCTTCTGATAATCCTGGGCTTGTCGCTGATAGCCGTTTTGCTGCTGCGCAAGTTGGCCATAAGCCTGCTGAGTGCTTTGTGCATATTTTACTGCATCAAGCCAGGTTTGCTGTTGCTTTAGCCGCTCTCGGATCTGAGTTAAATCGCCTTCTTGGTGCAGCGCAGACAGCTGCTGACTAGCCTGCTCAGCCGCTTGCTGGGCCTGACTAAGCTCTGTTGACGCTTGCTGAGCTTGGGTAGTTAAAGCAGTATGTTGATGCTGTTGTTGGTTAATTTGCTGCTCCAGCGTTGGCAACTGTGCTTTTACGGCTTGAATATCATGCTGTTGCTGCTGCAAATACTGCTGCTGTTGCTGCCAGGCCGGTAACAGGCTTACTAAAGCACCATCGTGCTGCTGTTCGGCTAAAAATCGCTGTGTGCTTTGCAGCTGTTGCTGGGTAACGGATAACGCCTGACTTAAACGACTATGGTCTAAAGTTAACTCAGATAGCTGCTGCTGGCTTTGCTGCTGATGCCGCTGCGTTTGCTTAAGCTGCTCATTCATAGCTTGGATCTGGCTATCCAGCGGCAATACCTTATCCATAATCAGCAGATCATGCTGGTGCTGTGCCTGGCGCACTTGGTTAAATTGCTGCTCAGCTTGCTGTTGCGCCTGTTGTGCCTGGGCAACATTTTCGCCTAGCTTTTGCTGCTGCGCGATTAATTGGCTGGCTTCGGCTTGTAAGGCGGCAAGTTGTTGCTCTGCCTGCTGCAATAAATGCCAGGGCGTACGCAGTATTTCTGCGGGCTCGCTTAAACTTAGGCGGTTTAGATCCGCTGCAGCTGCCCGCTCTGCTTGCAGTGCCTCAGTCACTTGCTGCCGGGCACTTGCTTGCTGACTAAGCAGCTCTTGTTGCTGCTGATACCAATTAAGTTGTTGTTGCAGCGCTTTGAGTTGTTGCTCTGCTTGCTGGTTGGCAGTGATTAAGGCTTGGCGGGCATCCTGCAGTTCCTGCTGCTGTGCTTCACTTAACAGTTCAATATGCTGGGCTTGTTGCTGCAAGGCTTGCAGCTGTTGTTTAGCTGCTGTGTAACGCTCGTACACCCGCTGTGAAATAAAACCATAAATTTCAGTACCAGTTAGCTGCTCTAATAACCCGGCGCGCTCTGCTTCACTGGCATTTAAGAATGCAGCAAAAGCACCTTGCGATAACAACATGGATTTTGTAAAGCGGCCAAAATCCAGCCCGGTTAAACGCTCCACTTCATCTAATTTGGGCTTAATCTGATTGGCCAGCACTTTACCGGTGGCAACTTCCGCTAATTCTACTGCAGCCGCCTGCAGCTGCCCGTCCACATTATTTCTGGCACGACGCATGCTCCAAAACGCGCGATAAGCGATACCTTTTACTTCAAATTCCACTTCTGCCAAACACTCGGCGGTACCGCGGCTCATAATTTCATTATTGTTATTATTAATGGCGCCCAGGCGCGGCGTTTCGTGATAGAGCGCGAGGCAGATCGCATCTAATAAAGTGGTTTTACCGGCCCCGGTTGGCCCGGTGATCGCAAACAGGCCACTGTCGGCAAAGGGCGCGGCAGTAAAGTCGATTTTCCACTCACCTTTTAACGAGTTCAGGTTTTTCAGGCGTAGGGTTAAAATCTTCATACGTTAGCCTCCTGTTCGTGCAAGCTGGCAAGGGTTTGCGCAAAATGCAGGGTTAAGCGCTCTGGCTGCTGTGGATCCTTGGTAAAATCTTGCTGTGCCAGGCGTTTGGCAAATACTTCTTCTGGAGTAAGCTCAGTTAAGGTGCGCTCGGCCGTTTTAGTGGTGTCAGTCTGCACGTTCTTGCGGCTGCGTTTAACTTGCAGTACCTCTACGGGTAGGTCTTGTGTAAGTTGCTGGATCTTTTGCTGGATATCACTTAAAAAGTCCTGCCCTGTTACTTCAATGCTGAGCCAAACTGCCACGCCGCTATGGTCAGCATACTGCTGCAAGGACTGTTCTAATGCCATCAGATCGCCTTTTAACACGGCTAAAGGCTGAAATGTCGGCACTTCAAGTAAGTCCAGCTGCAGTGTTTTATTGGTAGTAAATTCCAGCACATTGACTTGTTTTTTATGCGAAAGCTCATCGAAGCTTAGCGCAATGGGTGAACCCGAATAGTAAATGGGTCGATTTTTACTTACCAGCTGTGGCCGGTGAATATGGCCAAGCGCAATATAGTCTGCTGGCGGAAAGGTGTCGGCTTGCAAGCCATTTAAGGTGCCGATATAGATTTCGCGTACACTTTCGGAAGCTGTCACCCCCACGGCAGCCAGATGACCAGTGGCAATAATCGGTACCCAATTGGGTAGTGCGGCCTGTTGTTGCTGTGCTTCTTCGTAAAGCCGCTGATAATGCTGTTTGATCGCCAAGGCCAGGGCCTCGCGCTTTGCATCGGCGCTGTCACCGGCGTTACTTTCCAGTATATCGCGGGCCCGAATAAAGGGCACGGCACAGAGGATCGCGCCCACTTCGCCGGCACGGTTACAAAGCGGGATCACCTGCTCTGCCGCATCTTCACTGGTATTGGCGACAACATAGGCATTCAGTTGCTTTAATAGCGATTTGGTTTCGTTAAGCACTGAAACAGAGTCATGATTGCCACCCAGCACTATTAAATTACAACCGGCTTTATGCATATCTACCACAAACTGGTTATACATCTCACGGGCATAACTGGGCGGTGTAGCGGTATCAAAAATATCCCCGGCCACAATAACCGCATCAATTTGCTGTGCGGTAATCTGCTGCAGTAGCCAGTCTAAAAATGCCTGATGCTCCGCTTTGCGGCTTTTGGTGTAAAAATTCTGGCCTAAATGCCAGTCGGAAGTATGGAGGATTTTCATGCTGCAGTTCCTGTGCGGTTAATCACTGGTGAGTCTAAAATAGGCCTACGACAAAATGTGACGAGCAAAATGTGGTTTAGCTAAAACGTTATGCAGATACTACCGGATAACAAGATGGTTAAGTGCTGATTTTAGGGATATTTTAGTCTTTTCATTTGTTAAGTCAGCCATTAAGATGACGGCAAAGTGGATTTGCAAGGAGTCAGCGATGCCATCAAATAAAAATAACGCCTCGATAAGCCGCCAGTGGGAAGTGCTAAAGATGATCCCCTCGCAAGGAAACGGGATTAGTGTTAGCGATATTCATAACAAACTGGCTGCCGCTGGTTTTGAGGTGACCCGCCGCACAGTGGATAGAGATCTGATTGATTTGTCGATCCCCTTTCCCATTTATTGTAATAAAGAAGGCAATGCCCAGTATTGGCGCTGGATGGAGGATAAAACCAGCCATATCCCTGGCGTAAGCGTTGCTGATGCGATGATGTTACAGCTGGTTGAAGGCACTTTAAAAACTATCCTGCCAGATACTATGCTGCAAGGCTTAAAAGATCGCTTTGCTTTGGCTAAACGCAAAATTGATGCGTTGGATGGCAGCAACAGCAAAGGCTTGTTGGCAGATAAAATTGCCGTGGTCTCACCCGCTTTACCCTTAACGCCACCTGCAACGCCGGCTGAGCATTACGAAGCGGTGCAACAGGCGATGACCGAGGGCAAACAATTGGCTGCGGTGTATACGGCAATCCACGATCAGGTACAAAAAGAGTATCAGATTAACCCGCTGGGGTTGGTACAACGCGGCCATATTACCTATCTGGTGGCGACCGTTGGTGACTATAGCGACCAGCGTTTATTTGCTTTGCATCGCTTTAATGCCTTAACACTAACCGATACGGCAATAAAAATACCTGATGGCTTTTCACTGGCGCAGTATATTAACGCAGGCGCTTTGCAGTTTGGCAGTGGTAAAGCCATTCAGTTAGTGGCCCGGGTTAACCCGCATCTGGCCAAGATTCTGTATGAAGCGCCGTTAGCAGAAGATATGAAGCTTACCCCAGCTGCCGACGGCTGGTTTGAACTTAGCGCCAGCGTTATTGATGGCTGGCAGTTGCAGTGGTGGATTTTATCCCACTCTTTGGCTATTCAGGTGCTATCTCCACCCGAGCTTAGGCAGGCAATTGTGGATAAAATCCGCGGCGCCGCAGCGCTTTACGCTGAGGATTAGGCGTCCTTGCCTGAGTTAATCTGGTTATTGCAAAAAACCTATCCCTTTGCTTTCAGTCTGGTGCTGAGTTTTTAACGCCACATCGGTCAAGAGTGCTGTTACAAACTGTTGCGCACTGGCAAATGGCTGAAACCGTGCCTGCCGGCGTATTGCATTAAAGTCACCAGGGGTTAACACGCTGCTGCTAGCGACACGTTGCAAGCTTGTATCACAAACATTTAAGCCTAATTGCTGGCAATGAGCCTGCAATAACTGCTGCGCCTGTGCCGGTTTTAAGTAACTAAAGCAGGCTTTTAGATCAAAGCGCCGCAGTGCCGCCTGATCTAAATTGTGCATCAGGTTAGTGCTGGCAATAAAGAGTCCGTCAAAGCGTTCAAGCTGTGTGAGTAACTCATTAACCATACTCACCTCCCAGCTTTGCCGTGCCTTACTGCGATCCTGTAAAAAACTATCCACTTCATCAATAAGCAAAATAGCCTGCTGCTTTGCCGCCTGATTAAAAGCTGCCGCCACCGCCATTTCTGTTTCACCAAGATAGGGGCTTAACAGATCCGAGGCGCGTTTAATAATTAACGGCTTAGCCAGTTGTTTGGCCAGATAATGCGCAAAGGCAGTTTTACCGGTACCCGGTGGGCCATACAAACATAAGCGGCCAGAGCCCTGCATCTTTAAACCCTCAACAATCACGCTCAAATTCGCTTCAGTATTAATTAAGCCTGGATCGTACACATCACCTAATTCCTGGCCCTTAGCAAAGGGTAGCTGATGCCCCTGCGCGGATAAGGTTTGCTGCATCACGCGCTGCAGTAGCGTCGCTTTATCATACTTATCAGTATCAAGCTGAATGCTTTGTACCACTTTACTGGCACGATCGATTACTGCTGGCGTTAGCCTTGGGTGTGCCGCCAGCTGCATGGCAGCATTAGGCGTTAAGATGCCACCTGCAGCCTGATGCAAAAACTCAGCGCGTTGTGCTTGTGGTGGTACTGGCATTTCAATAACCAGATCAAAGCGGCGGATAAAGGCCGGATCAATAATCTGATGATTGTTGGTTAACCATAAGGTCGGAACCGGGTTTTGCTCCAGCATCCGGTTTAACCAGCCTTTACGCTGCTCAGACTGACGGGCAAACGGATTTTGGATAAACACATCCTCTACCTCATCAAATAGCAACAGGCTTTGGGTATTGGCCAAACAACGCTGTGCCAAGCGGTATGCGCGCATTCTGGCATTACCGGCGATGGCATCGCCATCATCACACTGGCAACTTACTTCATGTAAAGTGACATTGAGTTGCTGTGCCAATAACCGCGACAGTTCGGTTTTACCGGTGCCAGGTTGACCATACAGCAGGATATTCACCCCGGCTTTGCTGGTCGCTACGCTGTGCTGCAAATAAGGTAATAAGATATCCAAGTCTTGTTGCACATGGGCAAAATGCTCAAGCTTAAGAGTAGATGCCGGCGCTTGCTGAATAATTTCTTTAAAAAACGCCGTCGGTTCGGCGTTGTCAGATAGCAGTAATTCACTGAATTTCTGACTCAGAAAGTCAAAGCAATCGGCAATGGTGTTACCAAAACTGTGAATTTCCAGCTCTAATATGCCGGTGGTAAGTAAGGCTGATTTATCGCTTAAGGCCATTTTGATATCAGCTAGCGGTAAATTTAGCGCCTTCGCTACCAGCTTACACAGGCTACTCAGATGCTTAACCCGAATCATCTCGCAGAGGTTGTTAACGATTTGCTCGGTCTTGACCAACGCCACAAAGATCAGCACCTGTTGCTCAGTGTCGTTTAAACCAACCAACTGCGCGAGTTGTTGCGCATTACTGCGTAATGACAACGGAACGCCCTGTTCAACCTGCCGCTCCAGTACTTTGATTTGCTGCTTTAGATAGCGCTGCATCTGGGCTCGATCAAACTCCATCGCCTGATCCGGAATGCCTACGCTTTGTGCATCTTCGCGGTCCAGCTCGCCATCCTGATCAAAGAACCGGCTGAGTACATTACACTCCAGAACTAAACGATAGTTCCACAACAAGCCAATCGGCAGATGCTCAAAATTGGCTGCTGCATCTAACTCTGGCTGGTGACGACGTGGTTTACGCTTTGCTATCGGCATAGTGGCACTCCTCTGTAATGGAGAACCAGTATGCCGGGTAGCTGCGACAAATTGCGTCGAGTAAAAATTAGCGATGAGCTTTTTGTTGTGTTTTTTAAACTGGCGGCACCTTTGTCCGGTTTCCCGCATAACGTTGACTGTATTACGTTGCTTTAAGATAAGCTTTTATGCCACAACCTAACTAAGCTCGACACATCTTGTCGCAGGCACACTTTACACTTGGGAGTTGCTACGAAATCGCCCGCCAGGAGAAATGCCGATGCCAGAACCGATGCCATCCGTACCCAAACTCAAAGTGCTCAATGTTGAACACTACCGCAATATTTACTTCTGCGGTGATATTCATGGCCGTTTTGACTTGCTTGAACAGGCATTACATACGCGTCAGTTTGACCCAAGCAGCGATCTGCTGGTGCTGGTAGGTGATTTAATTGACCGTGGCGACTATTGCCCGCAAGTAGTTGATTTTGTTTTGGAAGGCTTAGAAAGAAAATACATTGCAATGGTAACGGGTAACCACGACCATTATCCAGTGGGTGATTACAATTACTGGATGCAGAATGATGGCGACTGGTTTGACCGCCTAAAAGCCTTTAACCGCGATGAAGCCAATACCGTGCTTACAAAATTACACCACTTGGCAGCTGAGCCATTGGCGCTGGAACTTATCACCTCAGATCTACGTATCGGTGTGGTACATGGCGATGTGCCAGATAATTGCTGGCAGCGTTTACGCAATTTAGCAAATGATACCGAGTTGAGTAACCAAACTGAGAAAAATGCGGCTGGCGAGCCGCGTTGGCAACGATGCTTACTTTCTGGTCGTGGGATCTTAAAAGCTAAACAATTAAATGACTTAGCAAGGTTACGCGTATCCAATATCGATTACGTGGTATCCGGCCATGTGGTGGTAAGAACCCCAGAATATATTTGCAACCGCGTCTATATTGATACCGGGGCATACTATACCCACCGGCTAACGGTAATAAGCTTACCTGAGCTGCTAGCTGGTTTTAATGCAGCTACCGCTAACCTTGCTTAATAATGGGAATACGCTATGACGATTATTAAGCATTTTAGCGATACCTCGCCTTTACCGTTAAACCAAGATTACAGCAGTTGCTTAACCGATAATTTGGTGGAGCAAGTGTATATTCAGCAGCGCGAGCTTAAACATTTAGACCTTTATCAGGTTAGCGCATTGCAAACATTAGCGTTGCATTGCCCTGAGCCTGCCGAGCGGCACGTACGGGTACAGGGTGCAACTGCGTTAAAAACTATGCAACTCAGTGGACATAACGAGAATCGTTGGGTGGTGCATCTTGATTTACCGAATTTTCCACATGGCTTATCCATCGAAGCCCCATTAGCGCATCTGGATATGTGCTGGCTGCAGGATAACGAGCTGCTTACGCTCACCCCGCAGATTAAAGCGGCCTTGTTTCATGAAGTAGTCTTTTTTGATTTAAGCCAAATGACGGTAAGCGATTTTTCTGCCTTGCAGGAATTGCCAGACCATAGCTTGGTGGTGTGTTACGGGGGCTATCAACAAGCGGTTGTGCCTACTTTTGCTAATATTGATCATCTGCTGTTTACCGATATTGCAGGGATCGATTGCCTAACGGTTAGTCAGGTAAAACATCTTGTTGTGCAACGGGCGATAGGCTTGCGCACTATTGCGGTATTAGAACCGGGTTTGGCACGCCTGCAACTACAACAGTGCCCACAATTTAGTCAGCTCACTGCGCCTGCTGATTTTAGCGCTGAGGAAGCGCAGTTAACTGATGCAGCGCATGGCAGTGTTGCTCTTTCCGGCCGCTGGCAAAGCGTTAAACTACGCCGTTGCGCGCTAACTGAATTAGCTGCCGTGCAAATTGATCAACTTCATGTCACCGATTGCCCTAACCTGCAACGGTTAGCCGTTGGCTCGCCGTTAATTTTTACCAACGGCATCTTTGCCCCGGAATTACTGGATCAGTCCAGTTTTTCTATTAACGAGGGCATGATTCGTGACACCCTACAAAAACTGACTGAGCATATGGATCAGGAGTTGGTTGAGGCATTGCTGCAACAGGCTCTTCGTCAATACAAGCCCTACAATGTTGGCCATGCCATTATGCTATTACAAGCCTTAGCCGAGCTTGACTACGATATTGAGAAATTATGGGAACTCAGGGCGGTCTTGCATCTTAAAAACCAACGTCGCCAGGTACATTTCCGGCAAGAGCCAACGGGCATTAAGCTATCAAACTGGCGCTGGAATATTAAGGTGGATCGTGTTTTTGAAAGTTATGAGGCTGATTTTTTGTTTTGGCTTAAAGCAAAGCGTAACGGCTTGCCAGAAGCAGACGATTTTATGCCCTTGATGGTACAGACGGCATTAACCAGCGAGCCGGTGGCTTTTTTTACCCTGTGTACCATGCTAAGTAGTGAGGCTGTCCATCTGTTGTTGGACGAGAAGTTGGATTTTCTGGCGGTAATGACGCAGAAAAAACTGGCACAAACTAATACCTGGTTAAATTTGAATGAAAACTTAGTACCCGGGTTAAAACGGTTATGTCATTATTTTAAACAGCTTAGCGCAACAGCAGAAGCCGATAACGCTGACCAGCAACAGCTGCTTAAAGAGCTGTTCCAATTTTTGCTGCAAAGCGTATCACCTAAATTGCTTAGCGGCATTTTACCTGCTGCCATGCGGGTGTTTCCGGAATATGTTCGGCCTAAGCTTTTAGCCATGGCCTATGACAGTAAATTACCCTTTATCACAAGATTTGCAGACGTTTCCTATGACAGTGTAAAGGTATGGTATACCAAGGCGGCACTGGCAAAATCTGCTTAATCACTTAATCAAAACGCCAGCTATCGTTATAATGCTGGCGTTTTTGGCTTAAGGTTTAACCATAATCGTGTATTCCACTATTCTATCCGGCTTATTGAAGATGCAGCACTTCGCCCCACTTTACCGGCGGCTCGCCATTAGGGCTTAGCACCCAAATGACCGGATATGCAGGTGCCTCGACTGGCGCATTGCCATAACCATCTGTAAAAAATATCAGCGCATTGGGTATGCCCACATGGTCCGGCTCGTCAGCGATATAATGAAATACCGGAGTAAAGCTGGTGCCACCCAACCCCTTTGCTTGCCACTTTGTTAGCGCCGGCAGATCAGATTTGTCATAAAAACTAACATCGGTAATGCTGGCATCGCAGCTTATCACCTGCAATTGTACCTGTTCAAAACCCTGTAAGATGGCAGTAAGCTCGGCTAAAAACTTTGGTAAGTCTTGTAAGGTGCTACCACTGGTATCAATGGCGAGTGTCAACCGCAGACACTGCCCTTGCCTGCCTGGCAAATATAAACCCTGGGCCAGATAGCGTCGGGCCGGTTTATGCCATTGATAACTGCCACTTATGGTGCGCTGAATAAAACGTTGCAATAAGGTAGGCCAATTCAGTTGTGGTTTCAGCGCATTTTTTATTACCTGTTGCACATCTGCCCCGAAGCTACCTGCAGTAATCCCAGTGACTTGTCCCGCTGCAGCGGTAAATTCGCGCCAACGTTCAACATCCATTTCAGCGGGGCTTTGTGGTCGAAAATCGGGGTCGATCTTAAATTCCTCTAAATCTGGCATACTGAGGTCAGGTTGATGTTGGTCAAACTGTGCTCCGCCAGCGGGTAATCGATTACCAGGCTGATAGTAGGTTTCTGTCCACTCGTTGTCCGGTAATTTACCCAACAAGGTGTAAATTTGCTCGGCAGATTTACCCCGATAATTCTGATCAAACAAAATATTATTGGGCAGATCATCACGTTTAAAAAAGTAGCTCAGGATGCCATTAATTTCATAATCACAGGCGAAATTCCACCGCTGTTGATCACGCTGTTGCTGGCGTAGAAAATGCCCCATTACGCAATGCCACACCTCATGTGCGATAACGAAACGGCGCTGTGGCGCACTGCATTTACGCATAAAATCCAGGTTAAAAAAGATATGCTGGCTGTCGGTGCAGGCGGTGGGCAGCCGATCATCCACCACCACCACCATGTTTAAACGCATGGCCAGCACCGCCACAAAAGGCTGGCTCAGCAACATATCCGATCGCAGTTGCGTTAACTCTTCTTGCATCTGCTGTTTATCCCGCAGTTCCAGCGCATTAGGATAGCGGCAATGAATACTGAGCGGCGCTGTCATATTGGTGCATCCTCGGCCAGGTTAGCCCCTTTACCCAAATTAACGTGCTGGCCGTGTTTATCAGACCACTGGCTAAACTTGCTATGCCCCAGCAGTAATTCGGTTCTTCTTTGCACTTCACTCTCTTTTGGATGCTGTAAACAATCTACTAATGCCAAGGTCGCGAAATCGGCGCTCATGGCAACGCCAATATCCAGAAAACGTCCGATTCGGGTGTCTAACATGGTATCTTGCCGCCAAAGCTGATGACTTAACGCTGAGCAGAAAGCAAAAAGCATATCTGGCCGCTCTGGGATCTCTATAGGCACTTTGCCGTTAAGCATTAAATCAATATCTGGCATCTCAGAGCGTGATTTTAAAAAGGCGATTAACTGATAAGCCGCCCCCGGCCCCACTAAACCACAGAGTATTTTTTGCAGCAGGCTTTCGCCTAATTGCTCACGCTGCTTGAGATAAAACGATACTTTCTCCCAACTGCGCGGGCTGGGCCAACCCCGCTCAACATCGGTTTCCATATCAAAAAAACATTGTGGTTGATAACGTAAAAAGGCAATCAGGCCATCGTCGAGTTCATGATTGCGTGCCCACAGCGTCCAGCTGTTTAAGTCAGCTTTAAGCTCCAAATGGCAAAACCGGTTCGCTAAGGCGCTAGACATGGTATAGGCCACTGCGCGATCGCCACTGCGATTCCCAGCCGCTAATACCAACCAGCCAGGGGGTAATTGGTAAAGATCACCCAGCCGCCGATCGAGAATAATCTCATAAGCTGCAACTTGCAGGCTGCGATCGGCCGCAGTGATTTCATCAAACAAAATAATGCCACGGCTGTTCGGATCGCGTGGCCATTCGCCACTGAGTAACCAGTCAACCTGATTACCGCGCACTACCGGTAAACCACGAATATCCACCGGCTCACGCTGTGCAAGCCGGATATCGATAAAACCAATCCCCTGTTTTTTGCACAGCTCACGAACGATAGTGCTTTTACCCACACCTGGTGGGCCCCATAGCATCACCGGCGCGACCAGCGATGCATGCTCAGCGTTTTCCAGCAACTTAAGTTGAAGCGATAGAAATTGTTGTAGCTCTTTTGGGGTGGTTAAGATCTGGCGATTTGCGGACATAGACACCTCTGACTAGTAGATAACCCAGCATAAGGCAGTGTCGCGACAAGATATGTCGCGCCATTACCGAAGTTGAAAAATCAATGAGATAAGAGTGAAAAATGATGTATAAGCAGCCAGGCTTTACCTTAGGCAAAGGCATTCAAGCACTGGCTTACTGCGCGAACTAGGTTAATGACGAGAGCAACGCCGCAAGCTGCGGGTTTGAATACCGGTAGCTCACAATTTTTACCTCTAAGGCGTAATCTTTATAACGAGTACAGGCTTGTTTAATCGCATTTAAGATCCACTGCGGTTGGTTACCAAAGGCGCCTCCGCCTAACAGCGTTAAATACAGCCGTTTATTGCCGGTGCGCTTTGCATTCACAACCGCTGCCGCAAAGGTTGCTTCATAGGCAGCTTCCAGAATTAAGCTTGCCAATGGCTGCCATAAATCATTGGAGTGGTAGCTATAAGCCACAGGCATTGCAGAGCAATAGGCTTGAGTAACCAAATGTGATGCCTGCTTTATCGTTACCTGAGTATCATATTGCAGCCCTATGCAAACCAGCTCTTTTAACTGCTGATATTCCGTTGGGTTTAGCCCTGCAAGCACCTTATTGATCAGAATAAGTTGCTGTTTACTTGGCAGTGCATACCCATTTTGCATTACCCAGGGTGACGTAATATTTGCATAGTCCGTTGCTGCCAGTTGACTGAAGTAACGCACCAATGCCTGCTCCAGCGAAGCAAGCATATTAAGCTGCTTATTGGCTGTTTGACCCAGCTGTTCGCCAACTGGTACAAAGTAATTGCGGTATATTAACCCCGCGCCGCAGGCAATGGCACAGGCAGGCCCCTGTGTTTTGTCGTTTTGATAGCGGGTAACACCCTGCTCCGGCGTTACATCTGGTGAGACCATCTCTAGTAGATTAAACTGCGATGCAACCTGGAATAAAGCACCGGCATTATCTGGGTTGGCATGCAATTCTTGTACATCCGCTACCACTTCTTCCAGCGACAAAACGCCGGTTACCACTGCATCGGTATGCAAAACCAACTGCGCCTGTTCGTTTAACTCCGCTAACGATGGGGTACTAAGTGTCCCTGCTTGCACCACCTTACCCGAGTTTTTAAACAATAGCTTGTCGCCTTGTATTGCAATCTGTTGATGTACCTGTGATGCATCCTGTTCAATAAAACCGGTTAGCTCTTCAAACCACATCCCACTCCCCCTGGTAAACCTTGATTAATATGTTCAGATTGTGCTGGCACAGTTTTAACTGCTGGCGAACTTAGCAAGCGCTTTATTACATTGTTCTTCGGCAAATGCGAATAAACACATTTCAAGAGCATAAAGAGGAATATTTGATAACGCTTTAGAACAGCTGTTTAGCAAGGTTAAGTAAGTTTGGTAGGTTTCATTTTTTGGAATGGCATCCCATCCAACAGTATGTAAAGCATTTGACTTGAAAGATGGGTGAAACACAAATCCCTGTTTTTTTGTTGCATGCCCGATAATATTATTTCGGCCAGAAACATAGTTAAACGTAAGTCCTCGCCGGACACCGTTTAAGAATTGAGAGGCATTTAAGCAAGCTGCCACTCTGGCATCGTAGATAGCGTATTGCTCTGGCGCTGCGATCGCAAAAATCTTTGAATAACTTGCAACTCCCTGCAGAGGCGTAATCGGTCTCTGGAGATCTGCCTGTGTTACGTATCTATCAAGTGTTTCAACTTTGTTTGCTCTGACGCCGCCCCAATCGGCCACCACAAACCTCGCCAATTCTTTTTTCTTCTCAAAGTCTGCACTTTTCCATTCCTTGTTTAAGAATTTTTTCAGTTCAACATTGGCGTCATAACCCGACAGTGGAGTGGAAGAAAACCCGTCAACAACGGGAATTTTCCAGGTATATTCATGCTGAAGTCGAGGTTGAACTTCCTCGTAAAAACCTAGAATTGCAGATACCGCTTCTTTCATTAATTATCCTTAATTACAGATTTCAGTTCTTTGAAACATAAACATAGTGACGCATCAGTACACCGGTGGCGGCACTAACGCCATCAAGGCATTCCCTTTTGCGATTTGACGACCACTGCGTAAATCCATGGTCATATCCATACCTTTATAGTATCGACCAATCGGCACGCCATCGGCTAGTCGAATAGTTTGATCGCCATTTGGCTCAGTATTGATAAAGGCGTATACCCGCCCGGCACCGTCACGTAACATCGTTCGAGACATAAATTTCCTCGTATGAGATAGGGCGAAGCCAAAAACAAAGTTAACTTAAGGATAGGTTAATGTTTAATTATTGACGGCAATCCTAATCCGGTATTTACATTTACACCATACTGTTTCAACATACAGTGTATGCAAAACAAGCATATCCGTTTTGACTCGATCGTTTTTAGTCGTTAGGCTGCGCGGATTAACCTGAAGGGAAGCAATTTAAAATGCCACAACATATTCAATACATTGATAAAATTTGTCGAGAAAAACAACGAGACGTGCTCTACCTCACTTTTAACAGTCAGGCTTTTACAACCCCCGATTGGTCCTCTTGGAAAAGTCGGCAAGACATTATCGACTGGCTCGATAAGAACCACATCAATCATGTCCCCTGCGGTGATGTTGCCAGTGAATATGAATTGTCGTCCTATAAAGGACAAATCTATGTCGATGTTCCTTTTGATGAATCTGATCCAGACTTTATAAAGTTAAGCCGCTTTCTGGAGTATCCGGATGGGAGCTGCAAATTCGAAGGTGTCACTTTTTGTTATCTACCCTTAGAGCATGCGATGAAGAACCAGCATCATGATGAACCTGGCTTTTGGGATGCATTGATGGAGGATTTTTAGTCAGTATATGGCTCCTTTGGAGCGGCAGGAACTCAACCCTCGACACATTCTGCCGCGCTGCGACGTTATGCTGCTTCTAAAGACGATACCGAGGATAAGTCATGGTCACAATTGAGCTGGAACGTATTAGTAACTTTTTACTCCTGCCCACTATAGCGGCTGAAGAAGACTACGTACTTACCCAAGGCCAGGATGAACTAAGCTGGTTTGTGTTAACCGCAGCTTACAACACGCAAATTTTACAACAACTTGCAGATCAGCTGCCCAATGAAGCTCAGTCACGTTTATTGCTTATGATGCAAGGTACCTTTTTACCGCTAGAGCGCCAGGGCAACCTGTTATTACTACCGCAGTTAGTCTGCAACGAAGATCGTAGGGCGCAATTCTATTTAAAGGTCGCACCAAACAAATAAAGCTTTGTTTACCTTTAGCCCAGCCTGGGTTCATATACCCCATTAGAATTGAGCTACCCACAAAGCTCACACTGCACATTAGCACTCACCAGCGTTAGCCATCGGCCGCAGCCACAATAAACTAGCATTGTCTGTTGCGCCCCGCTCCAATATCAGGCTCTGCAGTTGTTGCAACGCTGTGGCGCTATCAGCAACAGCAAACATCTCAGCTAACTCCTCTGGTGTAACCAGGTCATGCACACCGTCTGTGGTGAGCACAAATTGATCGCCGGTTTGCAAGGCGCCATCTGATACCGCAACAGTAAAATCAGCCGCCTCACTATCGGCAGCCAGATAACTGGTTAACGCCCGGTAGCATTGAGCCAGGCCGGTTTGTTGTTTTAGCTCTGCGCTATCATTCTGCCAGTCATGATCCTCACTCAGTTGTTGCAACTGACCATTTCGCAAACGCCAAATACGGCTATCACCGGCATTAATTGCCACAAAGCGCTCTGCGCTTAAATGCAATGCCGCTATGGTAGTTGCTGCCCCAAAACTCTGCCGTTTGCGGCCGAGCGTATCGACAAGATATTGTTGGGCCAGACTTAACTGCCTACTGGAAAACCCTGTACCAGGCCAGTGCTGTAGCAAATACTTAACAACGCTGGAGCTTGCTATAGCCGCTGCTGGGCTGGCAGATACCCCATCAGCGGCCAGCAATAAACTGTTTGGCGATGGCAGCTCCAGCACTTGATTAACTTGATCTTGCTGCAGTAGCATTGGCACCTCACCGGCAGCAGCATAGCCGAGAGCATCTTGCTGCGACCATTTAGCACCTGTCGCGTTAAAACCACTTAGTTGTAATATCGCCAGCTGGTAAGGCATTAACAGACTCCTATCATGACCAATTGCCAGCATATAGAACATTTGCGTCATATTGTGTCGCGATGGAAACATATGAGAACGCTGACATATATCAGCCACTCTTATTGTAAGGCCAACACGGTTTTCAAGCTTCCGGTGCTATTTTATTAAGTAGGCTTTCAATTCTTCCACTAACAACAATGCTTCAGCCTTTGTCAGGTAAGGTACTTTAATGGTTCTCGCCCAAAAAAAGCTTTTGCCCAGAAATTCACTGACTTTGGCGAACGGCATATAGGCCAAATTGTCTTGCCGGGATGGTACAGGGGTTAAAAACTCAACGTCACGATACCAAGTATCGCTGTCAGGCTTGTATACCTTACTTTTTACTTTAGCTGCGGCTACTACGCCACACCATTTGTGTGAGAAAAAAACAATATCACCCTCATGCACATGACTAGCAAAACGTTTAGCATCCCCATAAGCTTCGAGCCGCTTATTTTCCAGCATATGCCAGATGCCATTTTCATCGTAGGTACGGTTTGTATCGAATAGTACACCTTTAACATCTGCCGGGTTTTTATGCTTATCATATGGAGGCGCAAAAAACTCAAAGTATTTTTCACCTGCTAACTCGTAAATTCGATATGGCAGAAACTCTATAGATAGCCCATTTTTTCGCCAGTAATCCACTGAAGAAATTAACGACTCATCAGCTGCGCTGCCAATAATTATCAGATGTTGCTTTTGATTAAATTCTTTTGGCTCGAGGTTGTGCTCGAGTTCAAACGCCTCTTTGTGAGCATCAACCAGAGATTTCGTTTCGTCTTTAACATATTGTCTGAATTTACTTTCTAGCTTTTGATATGTCCATTGCCCAGCGTCCTCTGCATATCTAAGAGCTTGTTGCACTGCACTATAATCTGCAGCGCTGCGCTTTAACTCAAAAATGACAAGTTCTCCCAGCTCATTCAATGCATATATATCTGCTTCAGCCTGATATGACCGCTCTTGAAATACAGGCATCAACTTGGCATCTTCGAACAACAAATCTAAGATATTGTCAGCTATAAGATTTTCTAAGTCCTTTTCCAATTTTCCGAATGATGACAAATCTTTAAACTCAACAGGCTCAATACCTGAGATTTTGTAGCTGTCTTGCTCTAGCTTGTATAACATTAATTCTCCTAAACCATTTTGAAATAGAGTGAATAAACATTGCTTTTAGCATTAATTATTAATATTTGGCCAGCGCCTCAGTTAACTGCTGTTTGATATCCTCACGTAGATCAAAAGGAGCCAACACGGTTAAATAATCACTTTGCGACATCAACCATAAATTCAGCTGCCAGCCTTTATGTACCGTTGCTCTGATGTGGTAATCACCATTTACCAGCTGGTCGCAGCTCATGTCGGCTGAAAGTGGTGTTTCCAACAACAAGTTAGCTAATACTGGTTTTACCGTAAGTTCGAGCTTTATGGTTTCACCTTCGCTAAACTCCATCGCACCTTTAGCCAGATAGCCTCGTAGGTTAAACTCTTTAGGTATCACTGATGAGTATTCGGTTATTTCCACTTGCTGAAAACGATGAATGGCAAAACGTAGCGGGTCGCAATAAGGCTCAGCCGAGGCTATCAGGTAACTTATCTGACCACGCTGGATTAACCCTAGCGGGTTTAACCGATAATGTTTCACTGCACTCTGGTGCAAGGCATGATAACTAACGTCCAGCTGTTTATCCTCTAGCAACGCTTGTTGTACTTTTTGTAACAAGTCGGCGTTTATTTTGGGTGGTAACAATTGCATGCCGGCTGATACAGACGCAACCTTATTCGGCCAGCGTGCGCCGACATTCATCGAATCCAATGCTTTCAGTTTACTTTTTGCCAGATTAAAGCGGGCTTGCAAACTATCAAAAAGCGGTGTTGGCAATAACTGACGAAGTTGAGTTCGGTGGTGCCGGAATTTTAGTACATGCTATCGATAACAGTGCGCAAGCGTTCTACAAAAAATTTGGCTTCAAAGAATCAATTTTTGCCCCTTTAGTACTCATGGCAAGGATCTGCGATATCAAGAAATCATTGTCCATTGACTGAAATAACATCGCGCCTTAGACAAAGAAAGGTGGTCATTTGGGAAGTAGCCCCACCCAATAAGGAGCAGCGTCAAATTGCTCGGGCAAACGCAACCCCGGGCTTAATGGGATTTAAATAGCACCGTTTTCGTTCAGATAATGGCGAAGGTCGACAACCCAAGTATTGCTCATGATAAAAACCGTTTTAACGGGTAAAACTTAGGTTGGAGACTAACCTAGTGGCAAATCGAGCTTAAAATTCCGAATGATTCTTTCATCGATACAACTTCTTAAAAACTTATTCATTGCGGTCATATTATTATCCGCGTAGAAATCAAGCATTAAGGTGTTAAATTCTAGCTGACGCTTAGCTGGCACATTAATGATAGGATACCCATTCGCTAACAAAATACCGTTCATCATAAAACGGCCAGTGCGTTTATTCACGTCCCAGAAAAATTGTACTCGAGCCATTTGAAGGAAAGCTGTAATAGCCTTGTCGTAGATATCGACTTCGCTTTCAACCAGCTGCTCAATTTCACGCCATTTATCGTCTAACATCTCAGGCGCAGGAGGGGCATAATCAGAGCCAGCAATAGAAACATAGCCTGAGCGGAACTTTCCCCACTCTAACGCCTCTTCTTTTCCGGCGATATTATGAATTTGGATGGCAGTTACTTTATCAAATGTAAACCTATCTTGCTCAACTAGACTGAACAGATACTCCCAAGCTTTAGCTTGGTTAATTGCCATATTTTGATCACTGATGCGATGACCTCCCACCGTAATGCCATCAAGGATGGTCTGCACTTCCGGCAGAGTCATTGCTACACCTTCCAGGTTGACGGCATCACACACCAAAGCAGGTAAATCCCTTTTAGCAAGCTGTTTAGCTAAGGGCTTGTTGGGTTTCATATTCCACACTTTTTCAGTAAGCAGGTGCATGGCAATGTTTTCACAATGTTAGTAAGACTTGAGAAAGTATACACTTTTTACTGTTAAAGATCGTATGTAACAAGATTTGAAATCTATAAACGTGGAATAACGCCATGGAAGCGCTCAATATCCCCTTCTCCCACACCCAGTCTGACAAAATAGCCAGGCCAGTGCGTGTAGCAAGTTCGCCCTGAGCCATACGCTGAGCCCGCTGATGCTTAACTAACTTCCCCAATGACATCACAAACTGGTGTTGCGCACTCAGAATTTCTATTTTTTGCATTAAATTTTGCGCATTAGTTTTTAATGCACAACTTATTGCGCAAAAAACCAAAATGCCAACGTTTGTTTCAGAACATTATTATTACAGCCAGTGACAACGACCAGGCTTAATGCGACCGATCTTGTCGGCCTAGCGTATGCAAGATACGGTTCTTCATCGAGTGCCAATGATTTTTTGGTAAGGTTGGTGCCTGCGCCAGTATCGCGGCAAAGTCGATACTCTCAGCGGCACGTGCCGGCAGATGGGCAAAATAGATCTTGCTAGGTGCAAGGTCCTGCACACGCTGCAATGATTGCTTATATTGGTTCGGATGACACACCGGATATGGCGGTACCAGCCGTTTTTTAACCGATACGATTAGGTCAGCGATATACAATTGCCTGGTTGGCAGATGCAGCAAGGATAAATCATGATCGGTATGGCCCGGAGTGTACAGCACTTGCCACTCGGCAAAGCCTGGTATCTGCTGCCCGTCCAGTAATAACAAGTCTGGTTTTAACAGCGGGTTATACCAAATATGCCGCTTGGGCTTACCCAGCCTGGTAGCAACCCACCAGGTCAGGCTAACATCAATCAGATGCGCGGTGCGGCCCAACAGGCCACTATACCAGCGCCGTGCTTTGGGATGGCTGGCAATACGGGCGCCGGTTAAACGCCTGAGCTTATGTGCACCACCGGCATGGTCCGGATGCATATGGGTCACAATAATCAGCTTTAACGCCTCCAGCGGCAAACCCAATTGCTGCTGAATAAAATCCGTTACCGTAGCGATATCAGCACGACTACAACCATCGAGCAGCATTAAACTATCGTTATGCTGCACCAGATAAATATGCTGAATATAGCCCTGTAGAATATGTAACTGCATTAGAACAGATTTAGCCCGGCAGTAGCAACTGGTCCGACATTACAGAAATCAACAGCAATTTTCCAGCAGCAATTGCTTTTCAAATGCCAGTTTGTTTTGACTTAGGATCAAACCATTCTTGCTTGGCCAACCACTTCTCCACCAACTTCGGTACTTCCGTAGCCGCCTTTCCTTGTATAAATTGATAGCCGGCATCATTATCGGTGGCTTCCAGGTTAATCAGTACTTTTTCTGCTCCCTTGCGTGCATAGAATAGTAATGATGCAGCGGGATAAACTTGTAGTGAAGTGCCGACAACTAAAATTTTATCGGCACTGGCGATCTCTTTAATGGCAGGCTCCATGGCGGGTACCTCTTCGCCAAACCAGACAATATTAGGGCGTAGCGCTGAGCCATCAGCGGCGAGCTCTCCCACTTTTAATTCGCGCTGACCGATAACTTCAATCAGATTTGGATTTCTGCTGCTGCGCGCTTCATTTAATTTGCCATGCAAATGCAGCACCTTGCTCGACCCTGCCCGCTCATGCAAATCATCGACATTCTGCGTTACTACCACCACGTTAAAGGCTTGCTCTAACTTGGCAATGGCTAAATGCGCTGCATTGGGCTCGGCTTTCGCTGCTTGTATGCGCCGCGAATTATAAAAGCGATGCACTAATGCAGGGTTACGCGCAAAGGCTTGTGGGGTGGCCAGGTCTTCCAGAGCATATTGCTGCCATAAGCCATCGGGATCGCGAAAGGTCGCTAAGCCACTCTCAGCGCTGATACCAGCGCCACTAATAATCACGATTTTGGTTGCTTGTTGATTCAATGTACTCTCCTACTCATTAAATAAACGCTATATCAGACGATGGAGTTAATCGTGACGGCAGTCTTACCTCTTACTAAGACAAAATAAGTCGCAGTTTAGCTATTGTTGTTGGCTTCAGCGCTTCACTCTCGCTGTGATCGAATAAATGCCGGCTCATCAAAGTAATCATAATCGCCAAGCTGTAATGCCTGTTGCCGACGTCTGGCCTCGGCAGGTTGCCGCTCACTAATACGAATACCAAATACCTCCAGATGTACTCGCTCCATTAACTGCTGTACCTGTTGACGTGTACAAAGCTGTAACAGCTCACCAGCATGGATAAAACCCTGCGCACGCAGCCGCTGTTCGCTATTATCTTTACCAGCCTTACTGGTTTGAAAGATGTCACGAAATTGCGATTCCAGCGTAATTAAAAACAGATCCTGTTGCAGCATATTCATGGTCGCCTCCTGTAATGCGTTTTGGCATCCCTGCCCAAACTTACCTGTAATATTATCGGCATCATGCCCTGTCCTGTTCCGTGTTGGTGCATCCGGCACCTGCTCCTTTATCAACTGCATTACACACCAGAAGTGTTATCTGCAGCGACACATTACGTCCTGTTGCTACAGAATACGCCGTTACCAAAATAGCGCCACACTGTGTAAGTGTTCAGTGTATGTTTTTCAGGCAGACCATTCTATTTTTCAGGTATTAGCCTGCCAGGTAAAGTGCCTTTCCTGTTCGCTCTGGTTAAGATAGTTAGCTTGATCAAGCTGATTGACTGTCTGGTAAACAGGCATATTTACAGGAGCTGGGATGCATAACCTGAAAACTGAGTTACCAAACTGCCTGGATGACAGCGGCTGGCCACTTCGCTGGGAGCTGTTAATGCGTTACCGGCTAATCGAAATCGTCGCACTGTGGGAGAGTCGTTTAACCACTAAATATTTGTGCAACAACTTTGGTATTGCGCGCACTGGTGCAGGCTGCTCGCGATGGTAAAATAATCGATATGGGTTATATGTCGTTAAGCTCGCCGGATGAAGAGAGCCGGATAATCGCCTCTCATACTCTGGTATGCACACCACTGCGCTGGCATGTGCGTGCTTACTGTGAGAAAAATCGGGCCTTTCGCGATTTTGTGTTAAGCCGCTTTCGTCGCATTAATGGTCTGGAAGGTGACGCGGACTTTACCAAAGCAGATGATAAACGCTGGAATAACAAGATTGATATCGTACTGGTACCCGACTCCCGCCTGACGGACTATCAAAAAGCGATTATTGCCTATGATTACAATATGCAGGAGGGGAAACGGGTGTTCTCTGTGCGCTCAGCTCTAGTACCTTATGCCGTGCAGGCGCTAAACCTGGATCTGACTAAAATTGAAGCCCGGCCGCAGGCCCAACAATTAATGGTGGCGAATTTGGATGAGGTGCGTTGTCATGCTTTTTAACTATTCTCCGGCGGCGCTTCCCGCATCTGCCACGTTTGAACTTCGCCGTTGTGCTCAAGCAGGATCCGGGCGCGCCCATTTGCTTTAGCCTGATACAATAGTTCATCTGCCCGCTTGATTGCCGATTGCCAGGTACTGGTTTGCCCCTGTAAAAACACGGCGCCACCTGATGCATTTACCGTTATGTCGGCAAAAGGTGAATGCACAATAGCGCTATGCAGCTTAGCTTTGATCACATCCAGCCCCAACTCGTTGATCCGGCGAATAACCACTAAAAACTCTTCCCCACCCCAACGCACTAACAAATCTTCCGTTCGAAGCACCGCTTTTACTCGTTGGCTTACACTTTGCAACACCTGATCACCGACATCATGGCCGAACTGATCGTTAATACCCTTAAATTTGTCCAGATCGAACAGCACCAGCAAATCACCATGTTGTTCAGAAAAGCCCGCCAGAGCGCGGCGATTATAAAGTTGCGTTAAGGGATCGCGATGAGATAACTCTGTTAATTCCTGATTAGCCTGTGATAACTGCCGGTTAAGTTGTCGTACGTAACGGGCAGCTAACAAAGATAATGCAAGCGCAACGAACAGGATACTACTGAGCAGGATAACCCAATATTGATTGCGTTGTTGCTCAGCTATCTTCGCTTCGCGTAGCGCAGACTCCTGCTCTAGTAGTTGGATACGTAGGCTTGCTTCCTGAGCATCGTGTTGCACTTGCAATTCAGCCAGGGTGCGTTCACGTTCAGCCCGATGAGCGGTTTCACGTAGTTCCAGCTGCTGCCTCAACACACCCAATGCCCGCTCTAATCGCTGTGCCGTTTCATAAGCGTCGGCTAAATAATTTAGCATATCTGCCTGAGTACCGGGCGGCGCGACCTGGCTGAAATCAGCAAAGGCAGCTTCCATAATACTTAAGCCTTGCTCATAACCACCTTGTTTAACCATCACGTAACCCTGGTTAAAGCGCATTATATGCAGCTCAAAGCTATTATCTATTTGATGAGCTATTTCAATGCCTTGTGAGAAATATTGTTCCGCCGCGGCATACTGGCCAGTATGAAGTTTAAGGGTTCCCAGATTATTGAAGGCCAGCATTTGAGTGCGACCAACTGGCTCGCCGCGGACTGGCGTGGTCGCTTTTAAAAAGTCAGCCTCAGCGGCAGCGTTAGGCCCTTCGGTAACCTGGATCACAAAGCCCCGCACCATATGTAATTCCGGTAGATATTCTGTCACCCCAAGCCGGTTAGATTCTGCAATGGTTTTATCCAGGCTTTGTCGTGCACTGTCAAAGTGCCGTAAACGGGCATAGGTGCGACCGATATGCAGGTTAATAAACTGCCGGCGGCGCTGTTGCTGCTCATCTTGTATACTTGCAACCATCTCATGCGCACGCAGCAGATAAGTTAGGGCTTGTTCATAATCATGGAGCAAGTCATAACTGCGCGCGATGAGATGCAACCTGTGAAAATAAAGTTTGGGTTCCGCTATGCTCTGATCTTTTAGCTCGCCAAGGTAGCGCCGTAACGCGTCGCGATTTTGGGTATGGAGGTAGATTTCGCCCCGTGCATTACTTAACTCTGCAAGTGCATGCGGATCCTGCGCAATTTCCGGCTCATTTGACAAAGCATCAAGAAGTGCAATTGCCGCCGCCGGCTCATTATCCTGAATTGCCTGCGCTAAAGCTTGATAGGCTTTGGCACGAGCGAGCGTGGCGGTAGGGGTTTGATCGTTAAGCGCACGCAGAACCAAGCTTAACGCTTCACGATCACGCGCTAGCAGGTTTATTCCCAGAATGGTGTCCAGGCGTTGCTCAAGGCCTGGATCTCGTGCCCCGGCGTAACTGGCCGATACCTGGCCTGCAGCGCACAGCAACAACAAACTAAGTAAGACAATAACGCCTTTCTTCATCACGGCGACAACCAAACAGCTAATCCCACATACAATATAAGTTCAATTTAACTATATTGCTATTAATACAACATATTGATTGCCTTAACTATGCTGTAAATCAATGCGCTGAAAGTCTCTTGTCCAAACAGCAGCTAAACCGGATGCTTACTGCGTGATTTCGATCAAAATCTCATTGCGCCTGAGCATTGGCAGCGTTAAAGGCCCGTTATATCCGGCGGCAACAGGTTCGCTAACTGCAGTAAGGCCATTGGCGGTAATCCATTGCTGCAATTGCTGACTGTAACGCTGCACATTGCGCTGTGATAAGGTGCCACTGAAGCGAATAGCAGCTACTGTATAGTCGCGCACCTCCTCAACCAGCAGATCTGGGTTGGTCGGCTTGGGTGTGCTGTCGAGAGTAAAGTGCTTTGGCATAACAAAGGCCATCCGCGGCTCACTATTGGCCCCCGACATAAATACCGGGGCGGTCATGGCGATTTTCGTACCCTCGTTTGCCGGCTCTCCTGCCATCAACACCGGTGCAGTCATCGCAATATTGTTGCTGCCGGCATTATCACCTGAGATGTAACGGAATAATTTTCGAAAAGCGTTATTTCTGCCATCACCGGCCATACTGGTCGACACCAGCACCATAGGCTCGTAACGGCGAACTTCGATGCCCTGGCTGCTATCGGCCTTAAGCACCTGATAAGGCGCAATCTCTACCTCACTGCGACCGACCACTGAACAGGCGGCTAAACACAACGCCACAACCAGGCTAACAATAATTTTCACCGCATCATCCTTCTTCACGACATTACGCTGTTATACGTTGTCGCGGCGCTTTGGATTGGTTGGCTGCCGCGCGAACAGCAATTACAGAACGCACTGCTCCAACCTGTAAAAAAGTCGGCCTCTCATCCTAATGCCGTATTGTGTTCAGCTATCATTCAGTAATACTATTCAGCGGAATAGCAACAGCTCGCGGAGTTTGCATGGCACTCTTCTCTCGTCGCAATAATGTGCCACTGGTCCTGGCAGGACTGGTATGGTCGCTTTTTACGCCGGCCTCCCAGGCACAGGGCGCGGCTTTTCAAAGCTGGACCGATGTGGTCCGTACCAAGGCCTTTGATGATAGCCAGGGCGTTTACGACAATATGATGAATGTACGGCGCTGGATCCTGACCCGCTCTGGCTACTGTACCGAGCAAAAGCGTCATGTGTTGTTTGATATGCGCGGTAACTTTCTGAAATACGTCGAAGATGCCGATAATTCGTTGCAAACGCAGCAGCGGTTAAATCAAAGCCGTCAGCAACTGGCGCAGCAAGGCCTGGTACCGGCCTATGTTGCCGGCAACAGCAACACCGTCGGTTACCCCTTTGCCATTCGCTGTCATCAACCCTATGTTGATTTACCGCTCGCGATAGCCCGCTATCTGGGTGAACATCCGGATGGACGCCTGTCTGGCAATTGGCAGGGTATTTCGGTCGGCACGCCAAAGAAGCAGGCGTCGCTGCATGAGGTGTTACAAACCGTCTACAACCGCCGGGTGCAGCAAAAGAAGATTACTCTGCCACCCAACCTGTTACCGGATCTGGCGGGGATGCTGATTATCGAAAGCGGCGGTGTGCGTGAAGCCAAATCCAAAGCCAATGCCCGGGGTATTTTACAGCTTACCCCAACCGCCCTAAAAGATTGTGGCGTACCGGCAAATAAGCATTTACACCGCATTGCTCAGGTGGATTGCGCACTCTGGCTGTTTGAACGTAACCATCGCATGCTACAGCCGGTGTTTGTGGCAAAATTTGGGCATTTGCCGGAAGACAAGCAGGAGCAAATTTATCGCCTGCTGCTGATCCAGGCTTATCATGGTGGGCCAGGTCGGGTACGCTCGTTACTGGTCGACGAAGAACTCAGCCGGCCAGCCAGTTATTTTGCTGCCAATCACCAACAATTCAGCGCCGGTGACATTGCCTTTGGCATGGTGTTTCACAACTTAGGCCGCAACCGGCTGGGTTTTGCATCGCTTTACTACACAGCAGATATTCGTATTGCGCAGCAGCTTTTACAATCGAAGAAGAGCCCAGGGCTGTTCCCGGCGCTGCAACAAACGCTTACATCCTTACCCTAGCAGACTTTTAGCGCACAGTATGGTGCGGGTATAACCATACTGTGCAGCCTCTGATTTAGTCTTTGTTCTGCCGCAGGCCAAGCCAGTCTTCACGCTCTAACTCTGGTTGCTCACGCCGGAACTGCTGATACAGCGCTACACCTTTGCTATCTTCAAGCACCTTGACCGTAACACCGTGATTGCTTAGCGTTTGCTCATTGCCACCAGCACTGCTGACATCGCCGACCACTACCCGGTTAAAACCACGGTTAATCAATAGCGCCGTACAGATATTGCAAGGGCTGAGTGAGGTAAAAAGTGTGGTTTGGCTAAAATCGAGCCGCCCGGCATCGCGGATCGCGGCCGTTTCGCCATGATTATAAGGATGGCTTTCCTGCACCAGCGTATTATGGCCCTTGCCGACAATGCGACGGCTGGCGTTATCGATAATTACTGCCCCAATCGGGCAGCCACCTTCGATATAACTTTTCTCGGCCAGTAGCACTGCGATGCGCATAAAATCGGCATCAGATAACCGGCACCAGAACTCGTCGGCTACAAGCAACCCTAAGCTGCGGGTCGGCAGATGGGCCAGCGTACGCAATACCGCATCATTTAGCGGGGTGCTGGCAGAAAACAGTTTTATTTCAACCTGGGGCTCAGTCATCAGCAAACTCCGAAGGTAAAGGTTGTGGTTTATCGCCATCGCTTGCGGCAATAAAATCAATCTCAAGCTCAGCTTTTTCGACAAAATACTGTGGTAGCTCTGCCTTGATCGCGGGTGCCAGATTTTTAAAATCGGCTACCTGTTTTACCAGATTACCACGACCGCTAACCAGTTGGTTTTCAGCCGCCAAATAGGCCGCGCCAGCGCTGTCGAGCCCACGTTTAATTTTTTCAAAGTTCCCCAAAAAGCTGTTCAGCTTTTTAAATACCGCTTCCGCTTTGTCGGCCAGAGCCGCAGTGTGCTTGTTTTGATCTTCATAGCGCCACAGCTGACGCACAATATTCAGGCTGGTCAGCAAGGTAGTGGGTGTCGCCACCAGAATATTATTTTCGATGGCTTGCTGAAACAGGCTTTCATCCGCCTTCAGGGCTTCAACAAAAGCCGATTCAATCGGGATAAACATAAACACCATATCCGGCGAGTTTAAACCCGGCAAACGGAAGTAGTCTTTCGCCGACAACTCTTTGATCCGGCTAGCCACCGCCTGCACATGCTCTTTTAAGGCTTGTTGCCGCTCAAGCTCCTGTTCGGCGTTAACATAACGGGTATAGGCGTTGAGTGACACCTTAGCATCTATCACCAAATGCTTGTTTTGTGGCAGGTATACTATCGCATCGGGGCGGAATTTGCCGTCGTCGGTACTAAAACTGACCTCTCGCTGATAGTCCTTACCCGGCTGCAAACCGGAGCGATCCAGCACATTCTCCAGTACCAGTTCCCCCCAGTTGCCCTGCAACTTCTTCTGGCCCCGCAGTGCAGTAGATAACTCATGCGCTTCTTTGGTGATATGCTGGTTCAGTTCTTTTAACGATGCCAACTCTTTTTTCAGCTCACCCTGTGCCGTGGTTTCCCGGTGATGGATATCCTGCACTTCTTTTTTAAAAGCTTCAATTGATTGCTGGAACGGACTTAACATCGCATTTAAGCTTAGCTTGCTGGTCTCCTGCAGACTTTGTGCTTTTGCGTCCAGGATCTCGTTAGATAAGGCTTTAAACTGCTCCACCAGGCTTTGTTTTTGCTTTTCGAAGTTAACCAGTTCCCGCTGATGGCTCGCTTCCCGCTCATCGAGCTCGGTTTTCAGCTGTGTATAACGGTTTGAGAGATGATGATATTCCTGTTGCAGCTGCTCGCGGGCGCTACGCATCTGCTCCAATTCTGAACTGCGCAGCACCAACTGCTTAGCGCTTTCTTCAAGCTGTGCGCTAAGACGCTGGTTCTGTTGCTGTTGTTCATGCGTAAAACCAGTTTGTTGCTCCAACTTCTGCAATAACTGTTTAACCTCAAGTTGCGCTTGCACCAGTTCTTGCTGAACACGTTGGTTAGTGGTTTCGCTAAAATGTAACTTCTCAGTATTTTTCGTATCGGCCAGTTGCAGCTGCTGTAGTTGCATCTGCGTTGTTTGATGGCTCAGTTGTAGCTGTTCAAGTTGCTGCTGACTCGTCTGACTTATTTGCTGCTGAGTTGCTAATTCGGTGGCAAGCTGCCCCAGTTTTTGCCGCAGCTTAACGCTGGCCAATAAGTAACCGAGCGTAGCGGCCAGTAAAGCCAGCACACTAAGCAGCAAGTAGCCGAAATTTGATAAATCAATCACGCTTTGAATGTCCTTTACAATAAAATAGCTGTCAATGCCATGATAACTGGCTTCGCAAAATTCTCCATACTTTCTAAATAATTAACATGCCAAACCAACTCAAGATGATGTCATAAAAAGTTGGTCGCAATTATCTTACTGGCAAACGGTAAAAAATTGAGCTTCTGGTAACACCCTGCTATAACTTCTACCACTATATAAGTTTGGAGGGAACCACCATGGTAAGACAACTCAAAATTGGACTTCGCGCAACACTGGCTTTTGCATTACTGGGGCTTATTACCTTAATTCTCGGCATTATCGCCATTAGTCAATTTCATCAGACAGGTCAAGTGGTTGGAACCCTGGTTGAGCGCAGAGTTCCTGCAGCTATCACCGTTGGCGAGCTAAGGCGCGACTTTTTACTTACCCGCCTGCATACCCTCAATGCAATCTACGCTCCCAACCCACAAGCCAGACAACAAGCCCTTACACAGTTAACTGAGTTAGAGCAAAGCTTTAATGCTAGTTATGAAAAGATGCGGCGCTTGGTCGAGTCCGCAGAGGGTCGGCAAATGCTCGAGGCCGTGATGACCGGCAAGAGAAATTATGATGTACAGCACGCGCGGCTGATGGAGTTTGTCCGCGCTGGTGATTTTGCTCGCGCAGACAGTTTTCGGCATGAGGGCTTCACTGAGCTGGGGTTTCAGGTCACGGATGCTCTCAATCAACTTGGGCGCTATCAACAAACACGGGCGGAGGCTGCTGGCACGGATGTGTATAGCATTATCAACCAGGCCAATACCATGATGATCACAGCGATCGTTATTGCGGTTGGTTTAGTCGCCCTCTTTGCGTTCGTGTTTAGTCGCAGTTTATTACAACCGATCAATCAGGCTCTGAGTGCTACCGAAACAATCGCTAAAGGCGATCTGACACAACACTTTGATGACCAGAGCCGCGATGAAATGGCGGCGATGATCCGCGCGTTAGTACAGATGCAACAACAGCTGAAGCACACTATTGTTGCCATTAATGATTCATCGAATCAGCTATCAACAACAGCAGAAGAACTCAGCGTTGTTACTGAGCAATCAACCCGGGTACTCCACCAACAAAGTGATGAACTAGAGCAAGCCGCTACTGCAGTTACCGAACTTACCACTGCTGTTGAAGAAGTAGCCCGTAACGCTGCCGCAACATCACAGAACTCAGAGCTTGCTGAGGAACAGGCGAAATCTGGCCGGGACAAGGTCAAACATACCATCGCGACTGTTGCCGAACTTGAGCATGAAATTACCAATACCCACCAGGGTGTACAAACTCTGGCTGAGCGGGTAACCAGCATCAGCAGAGTCCTTGATGTCATTCGTGCTATCGCAGAACAAACTAACCTATTAGCTTTGAACGCGGCTATAGAGGCCGCCAGAGCAGGTGATTCAGGCCGGGGGTTTGCCGTTGTCGCCGACGAGGTACGGGCATTGGCGCATCGAACACAGGAGTCGACGAAAGAAATTGAAAGTATGATACATGCCATTCAGGCGGAAACCAGTAATACCGTTAAAGCCATCAGCGTTAGTGCCGAAAAAGCCGATCGCACCCGGCAAATTGCACACGAAGCCGGCGCAGCCCTGGAACAAATTGCTGCTTCGGTACTGCAGATCAATGAACAAAACCTCACCATCGCCAGTGCTGCAGAACAACAAGCTACTGTAGCGCGGGAAGTTGACAAGAACCTGGTGAATATCCGAGATCTTTCATTGCAAACATCATCCGGCGCTAATCAAACCAGTGCCTCGAGCAATGAGCTGGCAAAGCTGGCGGAACAACTGCATATACTGGTACAGAAGTTTCGTATTTAATCGCCCGTCGGCGGCAACTCTTGTTGCAGCCAACGCGAATAACCTAAGACCCAATAACTAAAACCACATCTACGAAGAATAAACTATATGAAGCATAAAATTCGTTTAATTTTAAAATGCTGCCTGCCTTTACTTATCTGCCACCCCTTGCATGTCGCCGCCGAAGCAAGCTTTAGTCAGGGGCGCTATATTAATAGCGCTGCAGATTTTGCGGTGCTACCGCAGCGGGAGCGTATTGCTCCGGAAAACGCGATGCTTACAGAGCGGTTAGAGCAACTCTTGCCACAGCTGATGGCAGAACAAAACCTGGATATGTGGTTGGTACTTAATCGCGAAAAGGCCGAAGATCCGGTGTATTTTACGCTGGTGCCCCAACCCAGCTTTGCCGCCAGGCGCACCACTATGCTGGTTTTTAATCGCTTGGCTGATGGTACTATCGAAAAACTGACGGTAAACCGCTACCCGTTGGGCGCGCCCTACACTGCGGCCTGGCAAGGCGGCAGCCTCGATGAGCAGTGGCAGGCGTTGGCTGATTTAATTGTCAGCAAAGATCCAAAAACAATTGGTATTAACGTCTCAAAAGAGTGGCCGGTGGCGGATGGTTTAACCTCGGCCCTGCATAGCCGCTTAAAAGAAGTTTTACCACAGGCTTACCAAAGTCGCCTGGTGCCTGCGGAAAATCTGGTGGTGCGTTGGTTAGAACAACGTACTGCTACTGAATTGGCTGTCTATCCGCATATTATCGGCATTGCCCGTGGCGTCATTGCCGAGGGCTTTAGTAGCCGGGTCATTACGCCTGGTGTAACCACCACTGAAGATGTCGCCTGGTATCTGCGTGAGCGTTTTAGTGAGTTGCAATTACCAATTTGGTTTATGCCTTATGTCAGCTTACAGCGCCCTGGCACACCTTGTGATAAAGATACGGCATTTTGCGGCGAGTCCGGCGTTATTCAACGTGGTGATATTCTGCATACTGACGTTGGGATCTGTTATCTAAAGCTGTGTAGCGACACCCAGGAAATGGCCTATGTGCTTAAAGCCGATGAGGAGGATGCCCCTGCAGGATTAAAAGCCGCGCTGGCAACCGGCAACCGCTGGCAGGATATCCTGAAAAAGGAGTTTATAACGGGGCGTACCGGCAATCAGATTTTAAAAGCCACCCAGCAAAAAGCTCAGGCAGCCGGCATTCTCAGCAGTACTTACTCACACCCACTGGGATTTTTCGGCCATGCTCCGGGGCCCACCATCGGAATGTGGGATAATCAGGGGCCAACGCCAGTACAAGGCGACTGGAAGCTCTATGCCAATACTGCCTATGCGATAGAGGGTAACATCAAGCAAGCTATTCCAGAATGGCGAAACCAATTGGCACATATCAAGCTGGAGCAAAGCGCCTACTTTGACGGTAAAACGGTGATTTATCTGGCAGGCCGTCAGACTAAATGGCATTTGGTACGCTAAATCCCGGCAACAAAAGCGCAGGCTAGACACCTGCGCTCACTATCTCCCTTTGCTGCGCTCAAACCAGGTGAGGAAGTAATATAGCCTGCAAATTAACGCGCGCTTTTAACCGGGCAGCCAGCAGATAAAGACCGCCAATTTTTCGGTGCAAAAAGATTGCGTCTGCTGGCGGCGTATGCCAATAGTTCTGCTTCATACTGAGGGCCATACCGGCCTCGCGTAGCCGGTTGGCTAAATCAGAGGCTCCGAAATCGAAAGCATGCGGCTGTTTTAACGGCTCACAGGCCAAAGCAACTAACTCTAGTACCGCGACTTTCTGGGATTCGACGATATGCTGACTGAAAAAACCAATCTGTTGTAAGGCGGTTTCAATGTTGGCTTTATCATTTTTAAGCGCTGCGCCAAACAAGGTGCGATAACCGTCACTAAAATCCGCAGAATATTCGCGACAAGCGCCAAAATCCAGCAGGACTAACTGTTGCCGACGACCGTCGTACAGATAGTTGGCAAAATTGGGATCGGTCTGCACCAGGCGGAATTCAAACAATTCCCGAAATAATAGCTGAAACAGTAAGGTCATTACCCTATCACGTTCAGCTTGACTTGCCTGCGCCAGGCTTTCAATATGCGCACCTTCCACATAACTCATCACCAGAATATTGGCTGTACTCAACTCCGGAAAAACAGTGGGCACCTGATAATCAGGGCTGGTAGCAAGAAGTTGACCGTAGCGGCTTAAATAGCGCGCTTCCAATAAATAATCCGCTTCATGCTTTAACTGTTGTTTAGCTTCTTCAAGTAAGCTTTGGTAGTCTACACCCTTTGGTAATAAGCCGCTTAACCGCAGTAGCGTTGCCACGTTATCAACATCACTATCAATACTTTGCCTGACGCCAGGGTACTGGATCTTAACTGCCAAACGTTTACCGTTGTCATGATAAGCCTGGTGCACCTGACCTATTGAGGCGGCAGCCATAGGCACAAAGGTAAAATCAGCAAAATGCCGTTGCCAGTTATCCCCCCACTCCTGCTGCAGTACCTGGGCCAACTGCTTAGCTGGCATTGGGTTGGCACTGGCGCGTAGCCTTGCCAGAATGTCGGTCAACGCTGGTGGTAGTAGATCGCCGGCATCCATCGACAATAGCTGGCCTACTTTCATCGCGGCACCACGCAGATGTGCCAGTTGCTCGGCGACACGTTTAACATTGCCAGGAGTTAACAACAAATCCTGTTTCGCTGGCAGATGGCCTTTGACAAGCTGGCGCGCACCTTCGGCTAACATTCCACCTGCGACCCTGCCCGCTAACGAAGCCAGGCTACCAAAACGTGAAAGTCGGTGTGCAGGGACCTTTGAGCTGTTTTGTGTCATAACACTTCCTAAGATTCATTAGCTCAGGTATACGGCGCAAAAAGAGCAGTGGTTGTCACTTAAAGCTGTATTTTGTTGAACAGTGCTTAGACTTATCTGGTCGTAAGTGCGGCGGTTGATGTCGTTGCTACGGCTCGCTGTGATAAGTCTTTGGTTGCGTTTGGCTT
>NZ_ALAB01000025.1 GCF_000280055.1 Alishewanella aestuarii B11
GACTCAATTTTACTTTACTTACTGCTTCACTCTGCTTTTCGGGGCTTTCATTAGCACCCTGAAGCGAGGCGGCCATTTTAGTGATTTAAACGTTGCTGTCAAGCGTCTTTTTCAAGATTTTTGAGCGCTTCGTTTTCTCACCCGGCTTGCTAGCCAAACTGGTTTAGCGCAGCACCCGGCTACGCGCCCCGCATGTCATGGCGCGCATTATAGAGCGTTTTAATAAGGCTGCAAGCAGAGTTTATAGAAAACTTAGAGTTTTTAGATCGTTCGCAGAAAAATGCAGCAAAGTGCTTATTTTCAGACCTTTTTAATCGCTAACAAAGCTTTCAGACGCTTTTTACCGTATGCAAAGGCCTTATTAAAGATATGGTGACTCACTGGTATATAGTGGCGCTCCGTCGGTGAAAGCCAGGGGATATCTTCAACATCGGGATCGTTAATATAGACAAAGTCAGCGTCAACAGCACAAATCACTATCCAGTGTGGCGCTTTCGAGCGGTCAAACTGCCAGGTACTGATTAACGCCAGTAAGACATAACCATCTTTAAGCAGTTTACTTATTAAAGAGAGATCCGGTTCGGTTAGTACCAAAGGTAAACCTAGTTGCGTAACTTTAGCTTGATCTGCTTGATAGACCCGCTGCATCACCGACTTTTTTTCAGGACTACGCACCGAATCCAAAAACAAGGGGCCATCCTGATTCAGATAAATTTGCACTATAAAGCCGCGCTTTGCCGCAGCTAACGCCAAACCTCTAGGACCACAACCCCCATGACCAGACGTCATAAATATCGTTGTTGCTTCCCGCCATAGTTCAATTTCCAGATGTTCGGGGCTGAATTCCCCGGGTTGAAAATAGTTAAATGCCATTAGCAGACAGGCAGGGCCGCAAGTAAATGGGGTAGTTTGCGCAATATAAGGCACCAGTCTGGTATAGGACGCGGCCTGATAATGATGAATTTGTTTTTGCAGGCACAACGCATCACTATGATCTTCGTAAAAATCCAGCTTAACGCCGAATGGATGATAGCCAAGCTTTTGGTATAGTTTTATTGCAGGCTGATTGTCAGGCCGCACTTCTAATCGTAATAACACACAATGCCTGAGCAGCGCCTTTTGCTCCGCATCCGCGATCAGACGCTTGGCCAGACCTTGCCCTTGCAAACGCGGTACCACAGCAATTGAATATAACCTGGCCATACTGCTACCGCGCCGGTAGATCAATAAATAGTAACCTACTATCTCCTTGTCTAAACATAGCACAAAGAGATCACTACGTTTTTCAGAGATAAAACGTCTGAAACTGCGTTGACTAAGGCGGTCACTATGAAAACATTGCAGCTCAATAACCAGCAATGCCGATAGATCCTGACTAGTCGCTTCCCGGATCTCAATAACCTGTTGAACATCCATCCGATACAGTACTCAACGCTAATATCTGATTATGCTCAGTATAGTAGCGGAATTTACTTTTATTACCGATACTTTAGATAAGTTCTCAGGAAAGAGGATAAGCTCAACTTTATGGCAAAACTGGTTATTGTCGTCGACAAACTGCAAGACTGGGCTCCGTTCTATCAATATGATGGCGTGATGAGTCTGCCAGCCTATTTAAAATGGCAGCCGAAACAAAAACAAAGAGTCCGGGTCATTAATCTGTGCCGACAGTCACATTATCTGGGAACCGGCTATTATTGTTCATTATTGGCGGAAGCTCGCGGCCACAACGTTATGCCATCATTGCGAGCTTTCAATAAATTCAATCGCTTTGAAATATCTGAACTTATCGAAGAACTTCCCGGCACCTTACAAAGTCTGCTCGACAAAGCGCTGGCTGATGCTGCCGAACAGCAACTGCTGTTTAACATCTATTTTGGTGAAACCTCATCAAAAGCCCTGCGTAAATTTGCCAGCTATTTATTTGAGGCACTGCCAGTTCCCATTCTCCGGGTTGAGCTAAGTAAAAAGAATCACTGGCAGATCCGTTCCATAAAAATTGGTGCGGTACATAAGTTAACTGAGCAGGAACAAGGGCATTTCGCTGAAGTGTTGGAACGTTACAGTCACAAAATCTGGCGCCTGGAGCCAAAGAATGCCCGCTTTAAATATGATCTGGCTGTTTTGACCAACCCAAACGAGCCCTTTCCACCTTGCAGTCCGAAGTCGCTGGAGCTATTCCGAAAAGCTGCAAAGCGCGCGGCTATGGATACTGAATTAATTTCAGCCCGGGATATTCAGCGGCTACCGGAGTTTGATGGCCTGTTTATTCGCGAAACCACAGGCGTAAATCACCACACCTTTCATCTGGCGGTAAAGGCGGAGCGCGAGGGGTTAGCCGTCATCGACGACCCAAACTCAATCTTACGCTGTGGTAATAAGGTATACCTACAGACCTTATTTCAGCAGCATAAAGTGCCAGTACCAGACGGCTTAATGCTATTTAAACAGGACGAAGATAATCTGGAACGCGCCGCTGATACGCTTGGCTTACCTTTGGTGCTAAAGATCCCTGACGGCAGCTTCTCCCGTGGTGTGGTTAAAGTCACTACTCTGACCGAGTTAAAAGCACAGTTAAATGCTCTGTTTGAACAGAGCGCTATTATCCTGGCCCAGCGTTATACCTATACCGAGTTTGACTGGCGGATTGGCGTATTGAACGGTCAGCCACTATTCGCCTGTAAGTATTTTATGGCCCGTAATCACTGGCAGATTTATAAGCACGGTAAGGGCAAAACTCAGAGTGGCGGTTTTACCACCTGTGCGATTGCAGAGGTGCCGGCCCATGTGTTGCAAGCAGCGCTTGCCGCCTGTAAACCTATAGGTGACAGTTTATACGGTGTCGATCTGAAGCAAGCTGGTGAGCAAGTGTTCGTTATCGAGGTTAATGACAACCCCAATATTGATGATGGTGTCGAGGACTTGTATTTAGGCAACAAACTCTATGATCTGCTGGTAGAAGATTTTATCCGGCGCATTGAATTAAACCGATAAAAAAACCGGCTTAAGCCGGTTGATTTGGTGCAGATGGAGAGACTCGAACTCTCACGCCTTGTGGGCACAAACACCTGAAGCTTGCGTGTCTACCAATTCCACCACATCTGCGTTATGTCTACAGCCTTCGCTGCTCAACATGGCGTGCAGTATAACGATTTCAAAAGCAGCGTCAACTGGCTTTTTTAAAAATCTTACTGTTTGCTTAAATTTACAACGCGCGGCGCCAAACGCTGGTAAAAGCTATGCCTGGATGGATTACAGGCACATAAAAAGCAAAAAACCGGCCTTAGCCGGTTAATTTGGTGCAGATGGAGAGACTCGAACTCTCACGCCTTGTGGGCACAAACACCTGAAGCTTGCGTGTCTACCAATTCCACCACATCTGCATAACGTTTTGCGCAGTACGCTTAACGTGGCGTGCAGTATAGCGACTTATCAGGCCGCGTCAATACGATTTTCAGCCTGATAAGCGCGGTTGCACAATTTAGCAGCGTTTTAGCCTTTTTGGGCTTTTTTCAGCAAGCCAATCTCTTCCAAACGTTGCATCAGATAGTCGTTAGAGTTAATCGGCTCCGGATAGCGGTTTGGCCGCTCAGCACTGACACAGCTGGCTAGGGTTTCAATCACATAATCCGGATTCGGATGCATAAAAAACGGGATAGAATAACGAGGCTCACCCGCCGCTGCCCCCGCCGGGTTCACCACCCGATGCGTCGTTGATGGCAGTACATGGTTAGTTAAGCGCTGCAGCATATCGCCGATATTGACGACAATAGTGCCTTCAATGGTGGTCACCGGTAACCAGCTACCATCGCGGCGCAAAATTTCCAGCCCGGCTTCATTAGAACCCACAAGCAAGGTGATCAGATTAATGTCTTCATGCTGACCAGCCCGGATCGATTGGGTTGAGGTATCCTTAATCGGTGGATAGTGAATAGGCCGCAGAATGGAATTACCGTAATTAACCTTGTCGGCAAAGTACGACTGCTCTTGCCCCAGGAAAAGTGCCAGCGCTTCCAATACCCGGTTACCCAGCTTTTCCAGCTCGGTGTATAAACGGTAAGTCGCGTCTTTAAATGCCGGTACTTCAGTTGGCCAGACATTTGGATATAAACTGGGATGCGGCGCCGGGCCGTCCAGCTCCCGGCCAACATGCCAGAATTCCTTTAGATCCGGGTGATTAGAATCCTTGGCTTTTTCCACGCCAAAACCGGTGTAACCACGTGCCCCACCCTGACCAGGCTGGTGATACTTGGCTTTAACTTCGGTTGGCAGTGCAAAAAACTGCTTAATAGCTTGATAAGTGTTCTCTATTACCTCATCCGGAATACCGTGACCACTAATGCCACAGAATCCAAACTCAGTATAGGCCTTGCCAATTTCGGCAACAAAGTTATCTTTGTCGGTGGCAAACCGTCTTATATCCAACGTTGGAACATGTTGAGTCATATAAAAGACCTGTTTTTAGCCTAAAGAAAAAAAGAACCCTGCAATCGCAGCGCTCATTAAATTCGCTAATGTTGCAGCAAGTAAGGCTTTTAAACCTAACTCGGCAATATCAGCGCGCCGGCCTGGCGCCATACCACCCAGGCCGCCTAACAAAATGGCAATTGATGAGAAATTGGCGAAGCCACACAGGGCGATAGTAACTATCACCTGAGTATGCGCGCTTAACTGCTCTTTCACCTGCACAAAGTCGAGGTATGCGACAAATTCATTAATCACCAGCTTTTGACCGATAAAACTACCAGCCGCGCGGGCTTCTTCCCAGGACACGCCCAGAATAAAAGCCAGTGGTTGGAATACGTAACCAAAAATCAGTTGTAAAGTCAGATCGTCTTTACCCAGCCAACCACCGATTCCACCGACAATGCCATTAACCAGGGCGATTAAACCAACAAAAGCCAATAACATAGCACCAACATTCAGTGCCAGCTGCATACCACTGGAAGCCCCTGCGGCTGCGGCGTCAATCAGATTAGTATGCGGCTTTTCAGTGGTAATCTCTGCCAGATCATTTTTGGGTGTTTCGGTCTCCGGCAAAATCATTTTTGCCATTAAAAAACCACCCGGTGCCGCCATAAAGCTGGCCGCAATCAGATACTTTAACTCCACACCTAAACCAGCATAGCCGGCTAATACCGAACCAGCTACCGATGCCAGCCCCCCTACCATCACGGCAAACAACTCAGAGCGGGTCATCGTTGGGATAAAAGGTTTAACAATAAGTGGCGCTTCAGTCTGACCAACAAAGATATTGGCCGCAGCGGACATCGACTCAGGCCGGCTGGTGCCCAGTAATTTTTGCAAACCGCCACCAATTAAACGAATTACCCAGGTCATAATACCAACGTGATATAGCACCGCTATTAATGACGAGAAGAAAATAATGATGGTTAGTACATGGATTGCAAAAATAAAGCCTTGCGAGAAGTTACCCAAGTCACCAAACAGAAACTGGATACCGGCGTTGGCATAGCCGATAACATTCGCTACGACCTGAGAGATGCTGTAGAGCACTTCCTGACCAAAGGGCACATAGAGCACAAAGGCGCCAATGGCAATTTGAATAGCAAAGGCACCACCGACGGTACGCCAGTTAATCCGGCGACGATTTGCTGACGCCAGGTAGGCGACTAATAACAGGGCAACAATGCCCACTAATCCCATCATAATGTTTTCCTGGTTGTTATTCCGACAATAGCTGGCGGATTTTTGCTTTTATAATATCGATAGCAATCTGGTTTTTGCCACCGCGGGTGACCACCAGATCGGCGTATTGTTTCGAGGGAGCGATAAATTCAAAAAAGGCTGGGCGAACGGTGCTTTCATACTGTTCAGTTACCGAGGACAAACTACGACCACGGTCTTCAAGATCGCGCTTGATCCGGCGCAGCAAACAGATATCCAGCGGCGTATCCATAAAAACCGTGATATCAAACTGCTCACGTAACTGCTCGTCGGTCAGCAATAAGATCCCTTCTACCAGGATCACTTTTGCCGGCTGAACCTTTATAGTGTCATCAATGCGGGTATGCAGTTTATAACTATACTGCGGCATCGCTATGGTTTGGCCTGCACGTAATGCCTTTAAGTGTTCGACCAAGAGTTCGTGTTCGAAGGCTGACGGATGGTCATAGTTAGTCAGGATCCGTTGTTCAAAAGACAAATGACTCTGATCGCGGTAGTAAGCATCTTCAGACAGGATCGCAATACGCTCGCCACCCAACTCGGCTACCAGTTCCTGATAAACGGTTGAGGCAAATAAACTTTTGCCGGAAGCAGAGGCGCCGGCAATAGCGATAATGGTTCTTTTACCCATAAAACAGCCCGAAGAATTGCAAATAGCTGGTAATTATCGCTAATAACGCCGTGATTAGGAATAAAAACTTCCAAAAAAAATGCCAGTCAACTGACTGGCATTTTTGATAGCAACTAATAATTAGAAGCGGTAAGTCACACCAACTTTAATGCGCCAGGTAGAGTCTTCTGCATAGAACTTATCAAAATTGTTAAGATCTGTACGAGCACCACCATATTGATATTGACGTGTAGCTGGGTCTATGGTGAAGTCAACCAGCTGGAAGGTACCAAAATCACTGCCGTAAACCTTGCCTTTCGTGCTATCAAGCAGATTCAGGAAATTATCAACCACCATGTACACCACACCCTTGTGTCCATCCATAAAGCCAGGAATTTCCTGACGGATACTCAGATCAAGAGTTGTAACCCAGGGAGTCTTGTTACTAGCACGTGGGGCATAACCACCTGCGTATTTGTCCAGACCAAAAGCTTCAACCGCACGGAAGAAATCAGCTCTGTTTTGTGCGGCTGTTTTGATTAAAGTACCGTTGTCTCTGAAAGTATCGACAAATACAACATTTGGATCATTTGCTGTTGGGATATAAACTAATAAACCTCCAGATGTCGTTGTACCCGGGCTGATTAAATCAAATGGAGCTGTGCCTGGGCGTGAACGACCATCCAGATCAAAACCACGACCGAAGAAGGTTATCGGCTTACCTGAACGACGCTCGAAGAACATATTAAAATTGGTTTTATAACCCGCAAAAAACTCGTGTTCGTATCCCAGATTTAAAACCAAGCGGTGTTTTGTCTCAAATGTGGAAGTTCCAACATCAGCAAAATTCCTATTTATCGACGTGTTAAAACCATAGTTACTGCCAGCTGTAGCGCTAGTACTAGTATGAGCATCAGTAATATCTTGATGGGTATATGACGTAGTCATACTTAAGCCATTCGACCAGTTCTTACTTAACATGGTACTGAATATCTTCGAACGACCTTCTTTATCCGAATTGGTCAACATAATATCTGTTGTTCTGCCACCAACTTGATTAAGTGTATACAGGAAGCGGCCACCGTCTAAAGTGGTACCTGATTCTTTTCCTAACATACTGGCGTCAACCCAGAAAGCGCTGTCTTTAGGTTTTTTGTATGTAAACTCCGTGGTCCACATTACATTGTCACCAAAGTACGGAATATCTAACCGATAGTCCGCAGCTACTAAAAAGCGCCAATCCGAAGGTAGTTTAAAATTAGGATCAACTAAGTTGGTTCCCGCAAAAGTAGTCGAATTACTTACGCGATCCAGAGCAACAGTTGGAATTTCAGAGATACTAATATTCTCTAAAGCATTTGCAAGCGCGGCGTTAACATTATTCGCAGGGTCAATTTCGAGATTCCCGATACCAACACCGGGGTTGGAATATGAATTTGATACCCAAACTGTTGGTTGACCACCTGAGAAACGACCAAAGCCACCGCGTAGTGTCAGATCGTCTGTCGCATCCCACTTAATACCGAAACGTGGTAATAAAATGCCTACACCATCAAGATTCTCAGTATTGGACAGACCAGTACGAGCTTGCGACTGGGTGTTAAACTCAGGACGATCATTTGATGACAACCATTCATAACGTAAGCCAGCATCAATAGTTACATCCGGGTTCACAGCCCACTCATCATGCACATAAACTGAGTGCTCTTGACGAACAAATTCCGCAGCAGCATTGTTGGCATCTAGAGAAACATGGTTAGTGTAACGGAAGTAGTTGGCTCTACGGGCTTCAAAGTCATTTATACTGGAAAAGGTATATTGCCCTTTAGTCCGCTGTAAAAATAAGTTAAAGATATCAAGCTGTTTAAACTCATAACCAAAACTAACGCTATGATCACCAATCAGATAATCAGCGTCTAAGGCCATAATCAATGACTTCTTACGTAAGTCATTTGAATGACGGGAAATATCCGAACCGATGGCAACTGAACGACTGTCACCTAAGTTAACGATAACCTGACCAAAATCACCAAAAGATGCTTGGGTAGTAGGATTGTTAATATATGTTACACTTGCTTGAGTGGAGAAATCAGGTGTCCAGTCTGAATACAACTTAAAGGCATAGTTATTGAGCTCTTCAATACGGTTATACCAGTGAGAAGATAAACGCAGCTGGTCTCCGTTATTAGAGGTATTGGCCGTGCGATTGCCTTTTGTATACTGATAAGTAAAAGCAGCACGGTGATCGTCGTTAATATTCCAGTCTAATTTAAGTAGGAATTTTTTATCATCAACAACAGGTGAAGAATCCCAAACACCTGGCTCTACGCGATAGACCTGAGTTGCAATACGACGAATAGCATCATATTCAGCTTGTGTTACACGGCTGTCATTACTTGCACCGGCGCCAATTGGGCCCCACTCCAAAACTGTATCAGCTTCAAAATACTCATAAGACGCAAAGAAGAACAGTTTGTCCTTAACAACTGCTCCGCCTAGAGTAGCGCCATAAGTATACTCGTCGAACACGATAGGACGATCACGACCACGATCTTTAGGAGTACCAGCCATCTTATCGTTTTGCGTTTCGTAGAAAACACTACCTGATAGTTCGTTGGTACCAGATTTGGTGACAGCATTAATTTTTGCCCCCTGGAAACCACTATCTTTCGCTTTGAAAGGCGAAACATCAATAGTAACTTGTTCAATAGCTGCAAGAGAAATTGGCGAGCGTGTTGTTGGGTAACCATTTGCATTAAGGCCAAAATCATCGTTTTGAGCAATACCATCAATACTGATGCTGTTAAAACGAGGGTTAGTACCTGCAACGCTTAACTCACCATCTTTAGATGATAAAACAGCTAGAGGGTTATTCCGAACTATATCCTTAATATCTCGGGTAAAGCTTGGTGCATTTTCAATATCTTTAGCGCCAAAATAGCTGCTACTACCAGTATTACCAGCTAATATGGCTGTGCCAGTTACGGCGATACGCTCGACTTGTTGCGCTTCTAACTCAGCGTTAATCCGGAAAGATTCACCAAGTGATATAAAGATATTGTTGTAAACCTTAGTGCCTTGCGGGCTGGTAATAGTAATGGTGTAAGGACCACCAACACGTAAACCTGAGCTGGCAAAAGCACCGGCCTGGTTAGTCGTAGCAACAGAGCGGGTACCTGACGGCACGTGTAAAATTTCAACGCGGGCGTTGGCTGCAACTTCACCTGTTGCAGTAACAACGTTACCACGAATTGCAGAAGAGGTATCAGCAAATGCCATGTTGCTTACGCCAAGCGCGAGCGTAACAGCCATCGCTAAGTGTCTAATTTTCATATCGTTTTCACCTGGTAGTTGTGGGTTATGCTAAATCCGATTTAGTTTTTTGCACAGATAGTGTTCAATCGGGTATCCAAGCCTAAACTAAGATTATTTCACTTTCGTTACAGATACCAAATTATAGGAACTTATCTATAGTTATACTGTCAAAGGGCGTTCCCGTCATATTAGTGTAACATGTCTAATTTCTGATGCGAATAATAGTGCAGAAAATCAACGAAAAAAGTTCCATTTAATTTTATAATTTCTCAAAGACACCTCCCCTTCCCGACACTCTGCAGACATTATCAGCCAGCTTGCCCGGTCAATACTGGATCTTCTGTCATCGACTGGCTATGCTGATTGACCTTTTCGTTATATCGGGAACAGCAATGCTTCAACGCTTGATCGCCAAACTTTGTGTTGGCTTTTTTTTACTCAACAGTCAGGTGCTTATGGCCACACAGCAAATCACTGTCGCTACCTTTAATGTCAGTATGGAAGCCGAGAACTACCTGCCGAGAGGCAAAAGAGGTAGCAGCCAAATATTGATTGATATTCTGGCCAACGGCGACCACCCTCAGGTGAAAAATATTGCTGCCATTATTCAGCGGGTGCGGCCAGACATCCTGCTATTAAATGAATTTGACTATATTGCCGATCCGAAACAAGGTATCGAAGCCTTTATCAAAAACTATCTTAATCAGCCACAAGCCGGCAGCCCGCCGATTGATTACCCCTACTACTATTACAATACGGTCAATACTGGCCAACCCAGCCCGTTTGACCTGGATAATGATGGCGCGGCGACCGGTGTAGGCGCCGATGCCTGGGGCTATGGCTTTTACCCCGGACAATACGGTATGGTGTTGTTGTCTAAATATCCGATCGCGCTTGATCAGGTGCGGACCTTCCAACACTTTAAGTGGCAGGATATGCCAGGCCACTTGGTTACCACCAAAGCCGACGGTTCAGCCTGGTATAGCAATGATGCCTGGCAGCAATTCCCACTCTCTTCAAAAGCACACTGGGATATCCCGGTTCAGGTCGACGGTATAACAATCCACGTGCTGGCCAGTCACCCAACACCACCGGTGTTTGATGGCCCGGAAAATCGTAACGGTAAACGCAACCACGATGAAATCCGCTTTTGGGCTGATTATGTAACGTCAGGGCAGTCGGGTTATATCTACGATGATCAGGGTAGTAAAGGTGGCCTGCGCGGTGATGCACGTTTTGTAATTCTCGGAGATCTTAATGCTTCCGCCGAAGGCGAAGGCGATGCGCTACAGGCTGGGATCAGTGCTTTAATAAAGCATCAAAAAGTAAACAGTGATTTTATCCCGACTAGTGTAGGGGGTGCAGAGCATAGTCCAGACCGTGAATTTGGCGCCCGCCATACCGCAGGTTGGCGCATGCGGGCAGACTATGTACTGCCTTCCAGGCAAGGTTTTAACATCACATACGGTGGGGTATTCTGGCCGGCAAAAGCCGATGCCGACTATCCGTTAGTCGGCACCCGTGATGCCAGTTCAGATCACCGACTGGTTTGGCTAACCCTGCAGCTTACTGATTAGCTTTTTAGCGCTTAATCGGTTGCACATGTACCGTGACCTCTTCCCGGTCATGGTACAGATGCCGCGCCTGTAGTTGGTATCGAAATCCCGCCTCCTGCAACTGTTGCTCAAACGCAGCCAGTACTTCTTTTACGGTCTCGTAGCGTCTTTTCATCGGTAATTTCAGGTTAAAGATGGTTTCCTGACACCAACCCTGAATTAACCAGTCTGCAATACGCGCGGCAACGCGCTGCGGCTGCTCAATCATATCGCAAACCAACCAGTACACATTTTTCTTGGCGGGGACAAATTTAAAACCATCCACCATCAGATGCTTCACCTGCCCCGTTTCCATTAGCGACTCAGCCATGGGACCATTGTCGATAGCGGTCACCATCATACTGCGTTTCACCAACTGATAGGTCCAGCCACCAGGACAAGCACCCAAATCCACCGCTTGCATACCCGGCGCCAGCCGGGTTTCCCATTCATCTTTCGGGATAAAGGTGATAAAGGCTTCTTCCAGCTTTAAAGTACTGCGACTGGGCGCTTCCGGCGGAAACTTCAGCCGCAGAATACCGTTTTCCAGCGCAGAGTTATTCTCCGGGTAAGACAATCCCAGATAGCCACTGGTGCCGCTTAATAAAAACAAGTGCAAAACCGGCGCACGTTTATGTTCTTTTTGCAGCATTACCCCTGCCTGGCGTAAGGACTGGCGCAGCGGCACGGTCAGCTTGCGTGCCAGTGTCGATAAGGTCTTACCATCGTTCGTATCGGGGAATTCCACCCGCAAGCTGCCACAGCCGCTGAGTTCTTCCGCCAGTGCGGCCTGCAGTACGGGTGCGATCCGATCCTGGGCTGGCAGTTCAAGTTCGCCGCTTAGCAGCAATAACCACTGCCGGATAAAGATAAAGTGGTGAAAATCGAAATCGCGGTAAAAGCGCTGTAACGCTTCACTGTCATAGGCCTCAAAGATCACAAAGGCGCTGTTGGCTTTCAGTTTACAAAAACCAAACACCGCAAAGGCTGCGGCCTGATCCTGCAGCTCAGCCGCCGCTTCTTTTTCAAAGCCGGCACGGCAATATACTAATAATTGTTTCATCTTACTCTCTATGCCAGCTTATTTGACGCCAGCTTGCGATGGCCAGAAGCAGCCAACCTAAAATAAAGCTCTGGCCACCCAGCGGGGCCAAAGCCGTAATATGTAGCGGCAAAGCAAAAACGCCGCTTATCAGTGTCCAACAAAACAACCAGACACCCAGATGCCAACACAGTCTGACGGCCAGTAACAGCTTCGTCGGCTGCCAGATATTTAACAGCAGCAAACCTAAAGCATGTAATGCCAACATGGCTAAAGCAGCCAATACCCGCCCGGTCGCCAGCTCCGTTAAGCTGCTGTGCCATAAATGCATCAGTGCTGCCGCAAGCGCCACTACTGCGCCGCCGTATAAAGCTGCCAGACTAGTACTTAACTTTAGCCAGAATTGCATCGATACTCCCGCGGGTAAACTCGGCGGCCTGCGCTATTAATTGGCGCTGGCTCAGGCCGCTACTTTTAAGTGGCTGAAAATCATGATCCGCTGTTTTTAACCAGTGTAAGGTCACCTCGGGCCAAGCTGACATCAGCGCGCTCAGTTCAGCATAGTTGCCAAAGGGATCCCGCTCGCCCTGCATTATAATAAGCGGCCGGCTTAGCTCAGAAAAATGCCCGGTACGCCACTGTACTTTGCGCGGTGGATGAAACGGATAGCCATAAGCAAATACCGCCCCAACCCGCTCCTCCAAAGATTCAGGCAGCGCGGCCAGCAGCGACGCGACCCGCCCACCCATTGATTTACCGCCAATAAACAGCGGCAAATCGTCACCCAGCGCCTTTATCGCCGCCGCTAACTCCGGTAGCAAACTGGCAACTTTAGGCGGCGGCACCGGCTTACCGAGCTCGCGTTTACGCTGCATATAAGCAAACTCGAACAGCACCACCTCTATCTGCTGTTGCTGCAACGCTGCGGCCAGCTGCTGCATAAAGGCGCTATCACAGCCGGCGCCGGCGCCATGGCAAAGTAATAACCTGGCAACCGCTGTCATGCCAGCACCCGCAACGCTGCCAACAATGCCGGCAATGCCAGACGATCGACTAGCATTTAATCATCCATTGCCACCGCATTGGTAAATTGCTGCTCGGCAAATTCGGCCTGCTCGGCGCTGACCATATCCAGCATCCACTGCCGGAACGCGGTGATCTTGCCAAGCTCGGTTTGACTCTCGCGACACACCAGATAGTAAGAGTCTTTACTGATCAGCACATGATTAAACGGTACGATCAGCCGGCCAGAGCTAATATCCGGCCGCGCAAGTACATTATGCGCCAAGGCCACGCCCTGACCATGAATCGCCGCCTGTAGCACCATCGAGGAATGACTGAAGATCGGCCCCTGATTGACATTAAAGTTTTTAAAACCCTGGGTAGTAAACCAGGCTTTCCAGGCACGGCGTGAGCCATCATGCAGCAGGTTATGAAACCGCAGATCGGTTGGCTCTTTCAGCGGTTTGCTGCCATTTAATAACAGCGGTGAACAAACCGGTAGTAAATATTCGGTATGCAATTTATCGGCATGCAGGTTACGCCAGTTACCGCGACCATAATAAATGGCGACATCAACATCATCGGTCAGCGAGCCTTCATCCTGATCCACGGCCTTGATCCGCACATCGATATCCGGATGCTGTTCACTAAACTGGTTTAACCGCGGTACCAGCCACTGAATAGCAAAGCTTGGCTGCAGGCTAACGGTCAAGGATCCCTTAGCACCACGCGCCAGCAATTTTTCGGTGGCTTCGTGTAGCTGCAAAAAGATCTCTTTAATATCGAGAAAATAGCTCTGCCCTTCTTCGGTTAGCAGCAAAGAGCGGTTTTTCCGCATAAAGAGTTTCAGCCCCAGATGATCTTCCAGTGCTTTGATCTGGTGACTAATCGCCGCCTGAGTCACATACAGCTCTTCGGCTGCCTTGGTAAAACTTAGATGCCGGGCAGCAGTTTCAAAAGCTTTTAATGCATTAAGCGGCGGTAAACGGCGGGCCATAAGTCTCCGAAACGGGCGTAATGCAGCGGTTAGTTAGCAGGTGGCGTATAGCCATCAATCTGTACGTCCTGCCCCTGGAACAAAAAGGCTTCCATCTGCTGCTCTAACAACTTGCGATGCTCAACATTCATCATATTCAGCTTTTTCTCGTTAATCAGCATCACTTGCTTAGCTTGCCACTGTGCCCAGGCTTCTTTGCTGATGTTGTCGAAAATTTTCTTGCCCAGATCGCCCGGATAGAACTGGAAATCCAATCCCGGTGCCTCTTTTTGCAGAAATTGGCAAAATACGGTACGGCTCATAATTTTTCCTTGCTCAGACTTAATGCAGCCAGCTGCTGCAGCAGGTTTTTTGCCGGGGCTGACAACCCCAGTTCAGGTATGGCGCTTATTGTATACCAGAGCACGGCAGATTGCTCCTCTACCCGCGCCGGCAAGCTAGAAAGTTGCAGCCAAAGCGGATTGATCCATAAATGAAAATGGCTGAAGGTATGCCGAAAGGTCGCCAGCTCCGTTTGTTGTTGCACCGCCAGGCCCTGCAGCGCGATAAATTGCTCGCGCTCTGCGGCAGTGGCAAATTCCAGAAAACCATATAAGCCGCCCCATAAGCCACTAGCCGGACGCTGCTTTAGCAACACCTGATCGGCTGCGGTTAACAGTAGCCAAAAACTTTGCTGCTCAGGTAAGGCTTTCTTTGGTTTTTTACCCGGATAACCTTGCTGCTCGCCCTTTAACGCCGCCTGACAATGCCGGGCCAGCGGACACTCGGCACAGCGCGGTTTACTGCGGCTGCAAAGCGAAGCGCCCAAATCCATCATCGCCTGATTAAACTGCTGAACTGTATCCTTAGGCGTATAGCGCTCTGCAAGTTGCCACAGCTGCTGCTCGACCTTTTTCTCGCCCGGCCAGCCGCTTACTGCGGCAAAACGACTCAGCACCCGCTTGCAGTTACCATCTAAAATCGGGTAGTGCTGTCCCAGCGACAACGACAGAATAGCGCCGGCGGTAGAACGCCCGACACCGGGCAGCGCCAATACTTGTGAAAATTCGGTTGGAAATTCGCCCTGATGCAGTTCGACGATCTGCCGTGCCGCCTGATGTAAATTACGCGCCCGCGCATAATAGCCAAGACCAGTCCAGTAGTGCAGCACCTCGTCGATTTGCGCAGCAGCCAGGGTGTTAACGTCCGGGAAACGGGCGAAAAAACGCTGAAAATAGGGTATTACTGTCACCACCTGAGTCTGCTGTAACATTACCTCCGAGAGCCAGGTTTTATAGGGGCTGGGCCGTTGCTGCCAGGGTAAATCTTTGCGGCCATGTTGCTGGTACCATGCTACCAACTGCTCACTAAACCAGGTATCAGTTTGCAAAAATACGACTCCTGCCATTGAAAAGCACCGATTGTAACAGAGCCCGAGGTTGAGCTTGCTACCGTTTCCAAGGATAATAGCCGACTTATTTTTCAGATTGGAGCTTTGCATGACCAACCAGGCCACACCGCCAAACGACCATCAGCCGGATGATGCCAGTACGCAACCTTATTTACGGCGGATCCGCTCTTTCGTGTTGCGTGAAGGCCGCTTAACCAAGGGCCAACAACTGGCACTGGAAAATCACTGGTCAGGCTATGGCGTGGATTATCAGCCAGCACTACTGGATCTGGACCTGTTATTTGGTCGCAGCGCCCCGCGGGTACTGGAAATTGGCTTTGGCATGGGCAAATCACTGGTGGCGATGGCAAAGGCCGCGCCAGCACAAGACTTTATCGGCATTGAAGTGCATAAGCCAGGGGTTGGTGCCTGCTTATCCGAAGCCGTTACGCAGGGCGTAAGCAATCTGAAAGTGTTTGAACATGATGCGGTTGAAGTGTTAGCTGAGATGATCCCAGAGCAAAGCCTGGATACAGTGCAACTGTTTTTCCCGGATCCCTGGCACAAAAAGCGCCATCATAAAAGACGGATCGTGCAGCCAGACTTTGTGCAGGCACTGCGCAGTAAATTAAAGATCGGTGGTGTCTTTCATATGGCGACCGATTGGGAAAACTATGCCGAGCATATGCTGGAAGTCATGCAAGCTGCCGAAGGTTTTCAGAACTTATCCGCCAACAACACCTATGTCGAACGCCCTGAACACCGGCCTTTGACCAAATTCGAACAACGTGGCCAGCGCTTGGGCCATGGTGTCTGGGATCTGATGTTTAAAAGGATAAGTTAATGCTTGCTAACAGCAGTCAGCTGATTTTACGCAACCTGGACGATTTACAGGGCCCGGTATTATTTGTCGAGCCAGAAGCCGACCAACTGGCCCGCCAGTTAGCGGCCCTGGGGCAAATCAGCTGCTTTACCACTGATGCCGCCGTTAAACAGCAGTGGCAGCAAGCCGGTGCCGAAGTTTACTTTAGCGCTACGCCGGCCTTTAGCCAGCAGTTTGCCACCGCAGTGTTGTTTTATCCCAAGAGTAAAGAACTACTGGCCGATAATCTGGCCCGTATCGCCAGTGCACTGCATCCTAATGCCCAGCTCTATGTGGTAGGTGATAACAAAGGCGGTATTAAAAGCCTGGTTAATCATGCAGAGAAGCTGGGGTTACACGCGCATAAACTGGATAACGCCAAACACTGCCTGTGGTTTTCACTCGCTGGCGATCTCAGTCAACTCAAACCCGGCGCCATAAGTCAGTTTAGGATCCAGCATCAGGGTAAGAACCTGACAATCTGTTCGCTGCCCGGGGTATTTAATCATGGTAAGCTGGATATCGGTACCGCGCTGTTACTGCAGCACCTGGGTCATATCCAGGATGGCAAGGTGCTGGATTTCGCCTGCGGCGCCGGCATTATTGGCGCCGCACTAAAACAGCAGGCGCCAGGCATTGAGCTGTATTGCTCGGATATCAGCGCTTTGGCTATCACTGCTACCAACGCCACCTTGCAAGCTAACCAACTGAGTGGTCAGGTCATCGCCGCTGATGGTTTGCCCGCTCAGCCGCAGCTGTTTAAGCATATTGTCAGCAATCCGCCCTTTCATACCGGCATTAAAACCGACTACAGTATCAGTGAAGCCTTTATTGCCCAAAGCGCGGCGCGGCTACAATCTGGTGGTACCTTAACACTGGTCGCCAACAATCATCTCGCCTACCAACAACTGCTGGAGCAAGCCTTTGGTAAGGTAAATATTCTGGCCAAAGCCAATGGTTTTGTGATTTATCAGGCTACGAAAAAATAGCCTTAACAGGAGGCAGTAACGGTGCGGTTTAGCTTATTCGCATTTGGCAGTCTGATATTAGTAAAGCTGATGCCAGCGGCACTACTTGCAGCCGAAACTAACACGACCATCGAAAGCGCTACTGCGGCGACCAGCGCGGGTTGTTTGCAGGCACCCGGACGGACCCGGGCCTGTCCGCATAAACTGTACCGGGCTATGCAATTACCCGGTATGACGGCCCCGGCCCTGCGCTGTATTTGCGTCACTGACTTTGCGCCCCTGCTGACAGAGCCCGAAACGCCCGAGCAACGCTTGGCACAGCTGCGTTTAAAACAACAATTATCCGCGCATTTGCAACATGATGTGGAGCCGGTACTGCAGATTATCCGGCGCTAGTGCGCCTGCTTCCCGACGGCCTAATCAGGCCGGTAACAACACCAAACGGCTGGCAAAACTTCCCAGATACTCTTCCTGACCAGCCAGCAGTACCGGGACTAGGTAAAGCTCATTGCGTTCCACCCAGTAAATCGCATTTTGGGTAAACTCTTCTGCCAAAGCAATGCCCAGCGCTTTATCACAAAACACCAACCAGCTTTTTTCCTGAAAACTGTAATCAGGTGCCGCCCCTATCACTGAGCGATAAGGACAACCCAGCTGCTGTAACCGCTGTTGCAGTTTCTTATCCAGTAATTGGTTAAATAGCGTATGGGTAATTTGACCGGCAGGATTCTGGCCGCTGATGATGGCAAAACTCACGCCGGGAGCCAGGCCCTGGTGACAGAGGAAAATCGTTTCTTTATAACTTTGCCATAAATTCATGCTCGGCCTCCGCCCGCCAGAACTGCAACTACTATAATATTGATGGATAAAATTTCCACTTTCCTTTGCGAAAAAGCTGAATTCTGTTTAGCATCTAGTAAGCAGATTGCGAAAGTAAGGACCATCTGGCCGAACATGAGTGGCATCAATCGCACCACTTCAATGAAAACAGCATTAATTTTTTTAGTCATGCTGATTTGCAGTTTAACTTTGGCTGTGGCCCTGATTTTATCCAATGGCCTGGATTTTAAACGCCAACAAAAGCAACTGGAGCAAGAGTTAGCGGCCTTGCTCAATATTATTGCCATCAATACACAGTCGACACTGTTAACCAATAACAGATTCCGCGAAGAACAGCGCCTGGCCGCTTTTGATGCTATTACCGCTATTAAAAATATTCATATCTACAAATACGAAGAAGCCGGGCAACAGCTTAATTTTTTCGTCAGCTATAATCGAAAAGACATTGGCCCCTGGCCACTGCAGATTGACCGTATCAGCGAAATCATTACCCAAAAGCAACCGATCCGTAAAGGCGATACGCTAGAGTTTGGTCGAGCCGTGGTACTGGATAATCAGTTACTTGGTTATGTTTATGTTCGCGCCACCGCGGAAGAACTGACACAATCGCAACGTCAACAAACACTGGTCAGCATTCTGATCGCCATTCTCGCTTTACTACTCGGTTACATCCTGGTGTTACAGTTACAAAAGCGCTTTACCGGACCACTTAATGTGCTGCTCGATTTAGTACACCGGGTAGCGCGGGAAAGGGATTACTGTGTGCGGGCGCCGGCCGCTAAGGTGCAAGAGTTTAATCTACTCAGTCGGGCCTTTAATACGATGATGGATCGAATTGAGAGCCAACTGAATAAACGCGCACAGGCTGAAGACGAAATTAAGCAGTTAAATCAGAGTTTGGAGCAAAAAATTGCCGAGCGGACTGCCGCACTGCGGGAGTCGAATCAGGAATTATTAAATACCCTGGCCACCTTGCATCAATATCAAAACCAGATTGTTGAAACCGAAAAAATGGCCAGCCTGGGGCAGATGGTGGCTGGCATCGCCCACGAAGTAAACACCCCCATTGGCTTAGGGGTTACCGCCTCAACACTACTGCAGGACAAGGTTCAGGAAATTGAAAGCGCTTTTGAAAACAAAACGCTGAGCTCAAACCAGTTAGCGCGCTTTCTTAGTGACAGTAAAGAAAACCTGGGGATTATCTATCGCAACCTTGAGCGCGCCGCTGGCTTAATTAGCAGTTTCAAACAGGTCGCGGTTGATCAGTCGAATGAGAATCAGCGCCAATTTAATATGCTGCAGCTGATTAATGAAGTACTGCTGTCGCTGCGACCTAATCTGAAAAAGACGAATCATCAAATGCATATTGATTGCCCGCCGGAACTTACCATCAACAGTAAACCAGGGCCCATTAATCAAATCTTGATTAATCTGATTATGAATAGTCTGCTGCACGCCTTTGACGAGGGCAGCGCTGGTGAGATCAATATTCGGGTCGAGCTCAAACATCACCGCTGCCTGCTACATTACAGCGACAATGGCAAGGGAGTACCTGAGCATATCCGTAAGCGGATCTTTGACCCCTTCGTGACCACAAGACGTGGTGAAGGCGGCAGCGGCCTGGGAATGCACCTGGTCTATAATCTGGTCACCCAGGCGTTAAATGGCAAGATCCTCTTAGAAAGTAGTTTGGGTGAAGGCATTCAAATCGATATTGATTTCCCGGTGGGCAATCTAAGCCCAAGCAAACTAAATAATCGCTAGACTAACCACTTGAAAAATAAAGCAATCAACAAACCAGAAGCATTAGGAAAGACTAATTGTTAACAAAAATCTTGTTAACAATTGGCCGCTTGGATTATAATCATCTTTAATTTGACACCTGTCAGACACAATGTCTACAGTCTAAATACCTACTTCTTACAACTCCCAAATAAGGTTTAACGCTAATGCAAACACCCGTGATTCTGGTCGTAGAAGACGAAGAAGTGACCCGTTTAAATCTGGTTAGTCTGTTTCAGGGAGAGGGCTATCAGGTTATCGAAGCCATAAATGGTGACGAAATGTATCAGAAACTGGAAACTAACCCAGTTAATCTGATTGTCATGGATATTAATTTACCCGGCAAAAACGGCCTGATCCTGGCAAGGGAATTACGGCAAAAGCAAAATATCGGACTGATATTCCTTACTGGCCGCGACAGCGAAGTTGATCGTATTCTCGGCCTGGAAATCGGTGCCGACGATTATCTGACCAAGCCATTTAATCCACGCGAACTCACTATTCGTGCCCGCAACCTGTTAAATCGTACAGTCGCGCAACCTGTAGTGGAAGAGCACAAGAGTGTAGTGAAATTCAACGGCTGGACGCTGGATGAAAATAGCCGTAATTTGACCTCTCCAACCGGGATGGCACGTCGTTTACCTAAGGGTGAATATCGTGCGCTGCGCTTGATGCTGGATACACCGGGTAAGATCTTCACCCGTGAGCAATTGATCCGTCATATGACCGGCCGCGAGTTGCGTCCGAATGACCGTACTGTCGATGTCACCATTCGTCGTATTCGTAAACACTTCGAATCTGATGTCGAGAGCCCGGAGTTAATCAGCACCATCCATGGTGAGGGTTATCGCTTTGTCGGCAAGATCGATAAATAATTAAGCGTCTTTAATATATTGCTGCAGAGTAGCCAGATGCTGCTCTGCAGTAAAATGCAGCTCCAGTAATTGCCGTTCCAATAGCGCCCAGTCAGGCTCCTGTTCTTCCAGCTTTCGTGCTTGTTCCTGTAACCAAAGTAAACCGACCGCGGCTGCCGCCCCCTTTAGTTTATGCGCCATACTTTGCAACTCTTTGAATTGTTGCTGCACCGCAGCCTCGAGTAACTTATTAATATAGCCTGGTAATAACTGCGCAAATAACAACACACTACGCTGCATCGCATCCTTACCCAACGTCTGTAAATAATGCTGCAAAATATTGGTATCCAGCACAGCCGGAGCCTGCTCGCTACTCGCCGCCGTCGGCGCGGTTTGCTCCGAGTTTTGCTGCAGTTTAAGAGCACTGGGCGAAAACAGCTCAGCTAATAATAAGTCTAATTTTTCGGTATTCAGTGGTTTGGACAGCACCCCGTCCAGCTTGATATCCGCCAGTTTCTGCTGTGCTTTGCGCACATTAGCTGTCAGCATCACAATGGGCAGTGCCGATAAATGACTTTCACTGCGGATATAACGGGCGATCTGATCGCCATCCATATCAGGTAGCTGCATATCCAGAAGCACCAGATCAATATCGTCCTCTGTTTCAAGCAAGGCGAGCGCATCCTCTCCGGTTTCGGCCAGTAACACTGTATGACCTCGCTGTTCCAACAGCGCCATCGCAATATCGGCATTTAACGGCACATCTTCAATCAACAGAATCGTTAGCGCCGGACAGTTAATGGGCGCGGGTTGTGACGGTGCCTGAGCAAACACGACGGGTAAACTGACGGTAAAACAACTGCCAGCGCCGGGCGTACTCTTTACACTGATCTCACCGGCCATGGCTTCGATCAGCGAACGCGATACCGACAAGCCGATACCCGAACCAAGAATACTCAAGCGCTGGCCATCACGGGATTTATAGTACATATCAAAGATCCGTGGCAGATCATGATCGGCGATGCCAATACCGGTGTCGATCACCTGTAACTGCAGAAACTGCTGTGTTAGCTGACAGTGCAGGGTCACCTGCCCCTGCCGGGTGAATTTAACAGCATTACTTAACAGATTCCATAACACCTGACGTAAGCGCGTAGGATCCAGCAGCAGGTAGCAGGCGGTAGTGCCCTCTGTTTGCAACTGAAAACTCAACCCTTTTTGCTGACAGATCAACTGCGCAAAATTGCCAATATCATCCAGGAACTGCTGTAGCTGTACACCCTGGTAGACGATATCGAGCTCCTGACGGTCAATTTTATCTAGGTCAATAATATCGTTGAAGATATTACCCAGGGTTTCGGCACTGGTAAAAATGGTATTGGCCCAGCTGAACTGTTCCGGCGCCAGTTCACTGCCCAGCAGGCGCCGGCTTAAACCGACAATGCCATTTAGTGGGGTGCGCAGCTCATGACTGAGGGTTGCAATAAACTGGCCTTTGTCCTGATACGCTTTTTCTAATGCCTGTTCAGCCAATTTGCGTGACGTAATATCACGACCAAAGCCCAGTAAACCGATATAGCGTCCTTGTCTGTCGTAAAACGGCAAATGGCGCATTTCAAACCACAGTACATTGCCATCTTCTTTTTTAAATTCGACATCCAGCGTCAGCTCAGTCTCGGGTTCCGCCTGCTCATACTCAGATAAGATTGCTGCCTGCGGACTGTCTGCGGCATAGAGCTGGGTCAGATCCCGGCCGATCAACTCAGCCATTGGCCGCTCCATAATACTCTCGAACATCTTATTACAGCTGGCCAGTAAACCCTTTTCGTCGCGGTAGTAAAACAGATCCGGCGAACTATCTACGATGGAGCGGATCAGCAAGCTCTGCTCCGCCAGTTCCTGCTCTGTTTTACGACGCTCACTGATTTCTTTACGCAGCTCTTCAATAGCCCGCCTTTTCGCCTGAAATGCCTTCTTCCGCTCCTCGATTTCGAAGTTAAGCTGCCGGATACTTTGCTGCATGGTCTGATTGAGTTGTTGCTCAGATTGCGTCGAGTTTTGTACAAATGACAAGGCGGCATCCAGCCTGACTACCAGATAACAAATCACAAACACCAGGCAAGCAAACAACGGCACCGTATAAACCAGCAGTAACTGCAACTCATGAATGACCACTTCCCGGTTAAAAATCGCCGCATAACCGAGATAACTCAGTAGTACCAGCGCCGCCAGCAATAACACCAGTAGGGTTGCCAGCTGCCAACTGCCCCATTGCCGGATGCGGCGGGCCAGTGTTGTCAGCTGCGGTATTGAGGAAATTTGCATAGGTTAACCTTTGAATACTTGCCAATACCCGCCAAAGCCGCAGGCTTGATTCCTAGGGCGTGTTGACGTCTGCTGCTTGTTTTT
>NZ_ALAB01000026.1 GCF_000280055.1 Alishewanella aestuarii B11
CGCCAGCCAAACGCTGCCCGAAGGGTTCGCACTGGCGACGCTTTGCTCTTTGTCACTCGTCACTTATTTAGAATAACTAAACTGCGCTCCTCGTTTCGCGATCAAAGCGCCGCCAGTGTGAACAAAATCCAAGCAGCAGACGTCAACACGCCCTAACTAACGCCATGATTTTGCTAAGAGTACCCCTTTGCTGGCTGAGGCACAATCTGGTTGACGCACCGCCTATTGCGGCTTTATTCTGGCCGGCAAGATATAAACGCATAATTATTACTTTTTAATGTCAGCCAGAAATCGGTTCACTCTGGGCTACTCTGCTATTCAGATTTTGACCAAAGCGACTTATTGCCAAGATGCAGGCAGCAAGGTACTTTGATACCGGCTGGTGAATATGCGGCGGAATAGCACCATAGACGCTAAAAACCCACTTGCATTTTCTGATAAATCTCGGTATACCTGATACCCTCTATAAGTATAGACGGCTAAAACCTTCGAGTTAAAGACCGCACCACGTTAACCTCTGAGAGACAACCTTGTTTTTGCTTTCAGCAGTAGCACAGACAACAACAAGAATAATAATTCAAAATATTTATATAATTATTTATTTCAGGATAAGTTTGGAGGCGTGTCATGGCGTTGTATCAGCATAGTCAGGCAAGAGAGAACTGTGGCTTTGGGCTGATTGCGCACCTGGAAGGGGTCGCCAGTCACCGCATAGTCAGAACCGCAATCAATGGTTTAGACCGGATGCAACATCGCGGCGGTATTTCTGCCGATGGTAAAACCGGTGATGGTTGTGGTTTATTAATGCAAAAACCGGATAGCTTTTTCCGCGCGCTGGCCGAGGAGCATGGCTGGAACCTGGCGAAAAAATATGGCGTCGGGATGATTTTTTTAAGTCAGGATCCGGTTAAGGCTGCCCTGGCAAAAGACATCATTAATCAGGAAATTGCCCGCGAAACTCTGACCCTGGTTGCCTGGCGTAAAGTACCGATCGATGCCAGTGTGCTGGGGCCGCTGGCGCTAAGCTCAATGCCCCAAATTGAGCAGGTGATTGTTAATGCCCCCCATGGCTGGGGCGATCACGATCTGGAGCGCCGCCTTTATATGGTACGCCGCCGTGTTGAGCAACAGCTGACAGCGGATGAGGATTTTTATATTCCCAGTTTTTCATCCTTAGTTACCGTATTTAAAGGCCTAATGATGCCGGCGGACTTACCCGGTTATTATCTGGATCTGGCCGATATCCGGATGGAAACCGCCATTTGCGTGTTCCACCAGCGTTTTTCGACCAATACGATGCCACGCTGGAAACTGGCACAGCCGTTCCGCTTTTTAGCTCATAACGGTGAAATTAATACCATTACCGGCAACCGGCAGTGGGCCCGCGCCCGTCAGTATAAATTTGCCTCACCTTTACTACCGGATTTGCAGGATGCCGCACCCTTTGTTGGTCAAACCGGCTCTGACTCCAGCTCTTTAGATAACCAGTTGGAATTGCTGCTGGCCGGCGGTATGGATCTGTTCCGTGCCATGCGTTTACTGGTTCCGCCTGCATGGCAGGGCAATAAGGTGATGGACGATAACCTGAAAGCCTTTTACGAGTTTAACTCCATGCATATGGAGCCTTGGGATGGCCCTGCGGGTATCGTACTGACCAACGGCCAGCATGTGGCCTGTAATCTGGATCGCAATGGCTTGCGCCCTGCCCGCTTTGTCATTACCCGCGACAAGTTGATTACCCTGGCCTCTGAGGTCGGGATCTGGGACTACACCCCGGACGAAGTGGTCGAAAAGGGCCGGGTTGGCCCCGGCGAGATGCTGGCGATTGATACCACCAGCGGCAAAATCTGGCGCTCGGATGAAATCGATCAAGATTTAATGCAGCGCCATCCTTATCGCAGCTGGCTTACCGAAAACGTACAGCGCCTGGTACCTTATGAAAAATACGAAACCGATCTGATTGGCAAACGTGTCTTTACCGACGACGAAATGCTGGTGCTACATAAGTTGTTTAACTACAGCTATGAGGAAATTGAGCAGGTTGTCACGGTACTGGCGAAAGATGCACAGGAAGCGGTTGGCTCTATGGGTGACGACACCCCGATGGCGGTGCTGTCGCGTAAGCCGCGTACCCTGTTTGATTATTTCCGCCAACAATTTGCCCAGGTCACCAACCCACCTATAGATCCGTTACGTGAAGCCCATGTGATGTCACTGGCCACCAGTATTGGCCGCGAACATAACGTCTTTAAAGAGACTGCCGGCTATGCGCGGCGGATCCAGTTTGAATCACCGGTGCTGATGTATTCAGATTTAAAACAACTGAAACAGGCGGATGAGAAATACTATAAGCACCAGATCTTCTCGTTGAATTTCGACCCGGCACAGCAGGATCTGCAGCAAGCTGTCAGCACCCTTTGTCAGCAAGTAGTGAGTGCGGTAAGAGATGACCAAGTGGTACTGGTGATCCTGACCGACCGGCGCATTGCGCAGGGGTTATTGCCCATTCCTGCAGCTATGGCCGTCGGTGCCGTGCAACAAGCCCTGGTTAATGCCCAGCTACGCTGTGATTCGAATATTATTATTGAAACCGCTGCCGCCCGCGATCCGCATCACTTCGCAGTATTGATTGGCCTGGGTGCCACGGCGATTTACCCGTTCCTGGTTTATGAGACCGTCGAACAGCTGGTCGAGAAAGGCAATATCGCCCTGACCGCCCGTCAGGCCGTGCTGAATTACCGCAAAGGCATCAATAAAGGCCTGTATAAAATCATGTCGAAGATGGGGATCTCCACGGTCGCCAGCTACCGTTGCTCTAACCTGTTTGAAGCGGTCGGTATTCATCCGGATGTGATGGCGCAGTGTTTTAGCGATGTGCCGTCACGGTTAAGCGGCGCTAACTTTGCCGATTTCCAGCAGGATCTGCAGCAACTGGCTAACGTGGCCTGGTTAAAGCGCAAACCGATGAATCATGGTGGTCTGTTAAAATATGTGCACGATGGCGAGTACCATGCCTATAACCCTGATGTGGTACAAAGCCTGCAAAAAGCGGTACGCAGCGGCAACTATGAAGACTACAAGGACTATAGCCGCTTTGTAAACGAGCGGCCGGTCGCACATATCCGCGATCTGTTCCAGTTAAAAGCTGGTACGCAAGCGGTGGCAGTGGCGCAGGTCGAGCCGGCAGAGCAGCTCTATCCGCGCTTTGACAGCGCAGCTATGTCTATCGGCGCCTTAAGTCCGGAAGCACACGAGGCGCTGGCCATTGCGATGAACCGCCTCGGTGGTCGCTCCAACTCCGGTGAGGGCGGCGAAGATCCGCGGCGCTTTGGTACCGAGAAAAACTCGAAAATCAAACAGGTCGCCTCCGGCCGTTTTGGAGTTACGCCGCATTATCTGGTCAACGCCGAAGTGATTCAGATCAAAGTGGCGCAGGGTGCCAAGCCTGGCGAAGGCGGTCAGTTACCCGGCGAGAAAGTCACCGCTGAAATTGCCAGGCTGCGCTATTCAGTGCCGGGCGTGACGCTGATTTCACCGCCGCCACACCACGATATCTACTCGATTGAAGATTTGGCGCAGCTGATTTTCGATTTAAAGCAGGTTAATCCACAGGCGCTGATCTCAGTCAAACTGGTATCAGAGCCGGGTATCGGTACTATCGCCACAGGTGTCGCCAAAGCCTACGCTGATCTCATCACCGTCTCCGGTTATGACGGTGGTACCGGCGCCAGCCCGCTGACGTCGGTAAAATACGCCGGTAGCCCGTGGGAGCTGGGCTTAGCTGAAGTACATCAGGCTCTGGTAGAAAACGGTCTGCGTGATCGGGTACGGCTACAGGTCGACGGCGGTCTGAAAACCGGCCTTGATGTGGTGAAAGCCGCCATTCTGGGTGCCGAAAGCTTTGGTTTTGGCACCGGCCCGATGGTGGCACTGGGGTGTAAATTCCTGCGTATATGTCATCTGAATAACTGTGCAACCGGTGTCGCAACCCAGGATGCCACCTTACGCCGCGACCACTTTAATGGCCTGCCGGAAATGGTGATGAACTATTTCAGCTTCCTGGCGCGCGAAGTGCGCGAGCTAATGGCAGAGCTGGGCGTGACCGAATTAACTCAACTGATTGGCCGTACTGATCTGTTGGATTATCGCAGTGCGCAAACGCAAAAACAGGGCAAATTGGATTTAACGCCTATTTTGCAAGCCTCCGGCGTGCGCTCGGATAAACCGCTGTACTGTGTACAAAATAATACGCCCTTTGATCCGGGCGCCTTAAACCAACTGTTACTGCAAAAATGCGAGCAGGCGGTACTGAAAAAAACCGGTGGCCAACATAATCTGCCGATCCGCAATACCGATCGCTCGGTTGGTGCTGCCTTATCCGGCTTTATTGCCCGTCAGCATGGTAATCAGGGCATGGCAACCGATCCGATCCGCATTAAGTTTACCGGTACTGCCGGCCAGAGCTTTGGCGTTTGGAATGCCGGTGGCCTCTATCTGTCGCTGCAGGGTGATGCCAACGACTATGTTGGTAAAGGCATGACCGGTGGGCAAATTGCCATCTATCCGGCTAAAGGCGCCAGCTTTGCCAAACATGGCTTTACCATTGCCGGTAATACCTGTCTGTATGGCGCCACCGGCGGCCGCTTGTTTGCAGCAGGACAGGTCGGCGAACGTTTTGCGGTGCGTAACTCCGGCGCCGTCGCCGTGGTAGAAGGTACCGGTGATAACTGCTGTGAATATATGACCGGCGGTGTGGTCGTGGTGCTGGGCTGTACCGGGGTGAACTTTGGCGCCGGTATGACCGGTGGCTTTGCTTACCTGCTGGATGAGCAGGATGATTTAGCACTGCGCTTAAATGGCGAGCTGGTGGAAGCGCTGGATGTGGAAATGCCCATTCTGCAGGAACATTTGCGCAGCCTGCTGCACCAGCATGTCGAAGAGACCGGCAGTGAAAAAGCGCAGCGGATCCTGAATGATTTCCACAACTATTTAAGCAAATTTAAGCTGGTAAAACCAAAAACCAGCGATATAAATACCTTGCTTGGTCACCGCGCCCGCTCGTCTGCCGAGCTGCGCGTGCAAGCGATGTAAGGGAGGCGTTATGGCACAGAATGTATACCAGTTTATTGACGTAAAACGGATTGATCCGCCAAAACGCTCACTAACCGAAAGAACGATCGAGTTTGTTGAAATTTATCAGCCATTAAGCGCCACCCAGGCCGAGGGGCAAGCTGACCGCTGCCTGGATTGCGGTAACCCCTACTGTGAGTGGAAATGCCCGGTACATAATTATATTCCCCAGTGGCTCAAGCTGGCGAATGAGGGCCGTATTGTCGAAGCGGCAGAACTGTCCCACAAAACCAATAGCCTGCCAGAGGTGTGTGGCCGGGTTTGCCCACAAGATCGGCTCTGTGAAGGTGCCTGCACCCTGAACGAAGGCTTCGGCGCTGTCACCATCGGCAGTATCGAAAAATATATCACCGACAAAGCCTTTGAAATGGGCTGGCGGCCTGACTTATCTGCAGTGGTCAAAACTGACCGTAAGGTCGCGGTGGTAGGGGCCGGTCCGGCGGGCTTAGCCTGCGCCGATGTGCTGGTGCGTAACGGCGTTACCCCTGTGGTATTTGACCGTTATCCGGAGATCGGCGGCCTGCTCACCTTCGGTATTCCACCGTTCAAGCTGGAAAAGGATGTGTTAAAACTGCGTCGGCAGATTTTCAGCGAAATGGGCATTGAGTTCCGGCTCAATACCACCGTCGGGGTGGATGTTAGCTTCGACAGTCTGCTGGAAGAGTATGATGCCGTGTTTCTGGCGCTGGGTACCTATACGCCGATGAAAGGTGGCCTGGTGAATGAAGAGGCGCCCGGTGTTTACGAAGCCTTGCCGTTTTTAATTGGCAACGTCAATAACCTGATGGGCTGGCAAACTGAGCATCCCTTTGTCAGCATGGCCGGTAAAACCGTGGTGGTGTTAGGGGGTGGCGATACCGCTATGGACTGTGTCCGTACCTCTATTCGTCAGGGTGCGGCTAAAGTCAGCTGCGCATACCGCCGCGATGAAGCTAATATGCCCGGCTCGCGCAAAGAAGTGCAAAATGCCCGCGAAGAAGGCGTTGAGTTTCTGTTTAATCTGCAGCCACTGGGGATTGAATTAAACGATGCCGGCCAGGTCTGCGGCGTACGGGTAGTGACTACCGAACTGGGGGCACCTGATGCCAAAGGGCGGCGCAGCCCACAGCCAGTGCCTGGCTCAGAACAGGTATTGCCGGCTGATGCGGTGATTATCGCCTTTGGTTTTCAGCCCAGTCCGCCAAAATGGTTAATCGACCAGGGCGTAGCGCTGGATAGTAAAGGCCGGGTCTTAGCCAGCGAGCAAAGCCCCTATGCGCTGCAAACCAATCAGCAAAAAATCTTTGCCGGTGGCGATATGGTGTTAGGCTCTGATCTGGTGGTCACGGCTATTGCTCAGGGTCGCAAAGCGGCTGAGGGGATCCTGGATTACTTGCAGGTTTAATTGACAGTAGGAGGCGGGATCACTCCCGCCGTCCTCTCACACCACCGTACATGCGGTTCCGCATACGGCGGTTCCTGTCTGTATCGAGCGTATTCAATACATGAGTCTGTTTCGTGCATCGTGTCGCCCTGACCACGGTCACCCAGGCACCGGCGCAGGTTTTGGGCCTAAAACAAAAAGGCCAGCTTGCAGTTGGCAAAGATGCTGATATGCTGCTGCTCGATAGCCATGATCTGAGTATCGACACCGTGATCGCCAAAGGTCGCTGCCTGGTAAAGGACGGTCGGCCACGGGTGTATGGCACCTTCGAAAAACCGCAGCAATTCGCAACAGGAGGTTAGATGCGTCTTTCCTGCATAAAGCTGCTGCTTGTTAGCAGCCTGGTTGGCCCGGCAGTACCGGGCGCACTGGCGGTTGAGCCGCAGCCGGAACCTGCTCAGACAGAACAGCCGTTGGCAGCCGCCGATGCAGCGACGCCGGCTGTTGAGCCTGAACCCAGCATTCTGGATATTGCCAGCACTCCTGCTCAAGTCCTACCGGAGCCTGAATACGATCTGATGTTAATGGGCGGCGGTCTTGCCACCTGTAGCTCAATGTCAAACCGCAGTTGCCTGCAACAAACTCAGTTCAACGCCCTGGCAAAAACCGGTAATTTGTATTGGTTGCAACAGAGCCTGCTGCAAAATTTCGCTACCGCGGAAGTTTTCAGCGCTGAACGTAAAACATTGCAGCAACAGCTGGTGCAGCTGTTTAATCAACTTGCTGCTGAACATACTGCTCCGCTAACCGAACAACAGTTGGTCGAGCTGTGGCGGGCGGCTCCGGCCACAGAGCAAGCGCCGGATGGTGAAACCCTGTGGCAACAGCTGTCTGAGCGTGAGTTAAATGTCGTCTTCGATTATCTGGAAGTGCCGACCCTGAGCAGTGATGGCAAGTACCGGTTAACTGAACACGTTGATTTAGCAAAGACTCAGGATCAGCACTCGGCTGAACTGTACCGTGAGTTTGTGCGTCTGGCGGCAACGAAAGCCAGTAACAAAGGGCGCAGTGCGCCAAAACTGCTCATGGTGACCGCCTCATCACGGGATCCCTTTGCCGCGGTGGATTTTTATCTGGATGCCTTTCGCCAGGCTGGCGCAGAGGTAGAGTGGCTGCCGCTGACGGCAGCCTTGCAGGCGGCAATGCAGGCGCAAAATTGTCAGGCGCTGCCAGAGTTTCTCTCTGAGATCCATGGCAGCTACCGCCGTGAACAGGTTTATGCCGATATCTTCGCCCTTAAGCTGCAGGCCTGTCAGGCTGGCAGTAAAGCCCTGGTTGCAAAAATTGCTGCGGCTGATGGCATTTTCTTTAATGGCGGTGATCAAAGTCTGACCTATCAGGCGCTGCGCTTTGCGGACGGCTCTGCCAGCCCGGAGCTAACCGCGATTTTCGGTGCCGTTGCCAACAAGCAGCTGCTGGTTGGTGGCACCAGCGCCGGTACCGCAGTGATGAGCGGCAATCAGTGGCTGGCACCTCAGCTGGCAGCGGTACCGATGATTTCCAACGGCGACAGCTATCATGCCTTACAATATGGCGCGGTAGCGGGCCCTGCACCCTGGACGGGTTGTCGCAAAGAAAACCGCTGCCCGGATAATTTAAGTGAGCGCCAGCTTACCTATACCGCGGCCGGTGGCCTGGGATTATTCCCGCTCGGTGTGCTGGATACCCATTTTGCCGAGCGCGGCCGTCAGGCCCGGCTCTTAGTGCTGCAGCAGGCAACGCAGACCAGACTGGCTTTTGGTGTCGATGAAGCCAGTGCCATGCTGGTGGATTTAGGCCACTATGCCACAGGGCTGGTGCAAATGGCTGCCCGCGGCGCGGGTGAGGTCTATGTCAGCGAGTTACTGCCAGAGTCGAGCAAAGCGCAGTTACTGGCGCACACCTATACCCTGACAGCAGGCGATACGTTAGTCTGGCAAGCAGAGACCTTGCCCCGTGCTGAGACTTTAACCCCGGCTGAGGTCTCGCCCCAGGCTGAGAATTTGCCCCAAAATGTGACGCTGACTCTGGTGCCCGCCGCCGCTAAAACGCCGCTGACCGAGCAGGCCGAGCCGCTGCATAGCAAAAGCCCGCTATTTAGCCGCGATCACTACCGTAGCCTTAGCCGTTCACTGTGCCGCAGCAACTTTCACAGTGCCACCGTCAGTGAGCCACCTTATCTGATCCGGCTGAGTAAAGACGGCGCTTGCAGTGCCGACGCCGAAGGTAACCTCAGTTATCGCCAGCAGCTACGCATTATCAGTCCGGAAGAATAACCGCCACCGAACCGGTCGCCCTGCTGCCTTTAGCGCAGGGCGACTGCACCACTTGCCAATTCCCACACCTGCAGCAACAGCTACTTTAACACCTGAAACAGGTTACTGTGTTGATCGGTCCAGCGCACTTCGGGTCGTAAGGGTCTTGGCCAGGGCCGACTGGCATGCCGGATGCTGTCTTGCTGTAAAAAACGCTGATTACGGCTTAGCAGTACCCACTCGGTCGCCGCCGGATTATCGGTATCGGCTGGCGTCGGGATAAAGACCGCTTCCAGTCCCAAGGCCGCAGCCTGATTACGTAACACACTACTGAGATCCAGATAGTTATTCGAAATATGCACGGCCAGCACGCCATCAGGCAACAAATGCTGCCAATACAATGCCAGCGCCTCTGTCGTTAACAGATGCTGCGGAATAGCATCACTGCTAAAGGCATCTAACACCAGCAAATCAAATTGCTGACTGCCCTGCTCTGCCAGTTGCTGCTGCAGCAGCTGTCTGGCATCGCCCAGCTGCAAGCGAATTTCCGCCTCGCTCTGCGCCAGATAACTAAAATGCTGCTGGGCCGCCTCGATCACCGCCGGATTAATTTCATAAAACTGCAGCAGATCGCCGCTGCGACCATAGGCCGCCAAAGCGCCGGCGCCCAGGCCCACCAACCCCAGATGACGCCGGCTGAGCTGGCTGCTGCTGCGTGCCGGATCAGCCGGTAAAAAGTGTGCTATTGCCAACGCTACTCCAGTACCAGGCCGATAGTAACTGAGCGGTTGCATGGCTTTGCGCTCGTCCAGATACTGCGCACCGTGGCTGGTGGTGCCATCTATCAGTTGGCGCTGCCGTTGCCCGTTTAACTCGACATCGCGCACTATCAGACTCCCGTAAAAATTCCGGCTGCTGCTGATATCCTGGCGCCCAAGTTGCTGTTCAATCAGCAAAAAACTGCCAATAAAGATCCCACCTGCCAATAACGCCGTTGCCGTCTGCCACACCGCCTGCCGGCGCCAATTATGCAGCGTCACCAGCCAGAGGATCGCCAGTAGCACCAGCGGAAACTCCCAGTAACGACTAAACAGCAACGGCGCCAGTAGATTAACCAACAGGCCGCCCAGCACCCCACCGGCAGCCAACAATAGATAAAATGCCGTTAACTGCTCACGGGACGGCTTGCTGCGTGCCAGCTCACCATGACAGAGCATACAACCACTAAACAGCAACATCAGATACAGCAGCAGCTGTGACAGCCAGTCAAACTGCCGTCCCAGATAAAACAGCAGTAGTGCAACAACTAAGCAGATGGCAAATAAATACAACCAGATAGCGCGCTGATACCAGCTATCGCGGTTAAACACCAGAGTAAAACTGAGTAAGTAAAGTGCCAGCGGTACTACCCAGAGAAAGGGCACCGGCGGCACATTTTGCGTTAATTGCTGGGTTACTGCCAACAACAGCACCACTCCGGCGGCAGATAACGCCAGATAACGAGCGCTATGGCCGCGCCGCAACGTCAGTGGTGCCGCGGGTAGCAGCTTGCTCTGCGCCAGTGACTGCCACAGCAGCACCAGGATACAGCCGCTAAACAGGATAAAACCGCCAGTCCAGTAAGCTTGCTGCTGCGGTAGCGCCAGATAGGGCTCGACTAAAAACGGATAACTGAGTAAGGCCGCAAAAGAGCCCAGATTCGATAATGCATAAAGCCGGTACGGACTCTGCTGCGGATAACGGGCGGCAAACCAGTGCTGCACCAAAGGCGCAGTGGCGCTTAACAGCAGATAGGGTAAGCCGATCGCCAGTGCAAGATAGCTTAGAATACCCGACAAGGGTGCAGCTTGCGGATCGGGTTTCGCATCCAGCAGTAACAAACTGGCTACCGCCAGCAGCAGTAAACCGCTATGCCACAAACGCTGCTGCGTCAGGTTAGCATAGCGGCTTAGCAGGTGCGCATACAAATAGCCGCCAAGCAGCGCCGTTTGGAAAAACAATAATGCGGCGGTCCAGATCTGAGCGCCACCACCAAAGTACGGCAATAGCAGGCGCGCCAGCATAGGTTGTACCAAAAACACCAGACTGGCGCTAAGCAGCACGGTCAGAGCAAATAACAAGGGGTCTACTCCGCTTAAAAGGCGTCAGCCTACCCAAAGTACTCTCTGCCAGCAAGAGGTAACCGCCGCACTGAATGCTGCTTACGGTAAATAACAGCAGCGCTGTATTGAGGTTTGCGGAGTGAATTTTGCTCGTCTCGGCGCAGTAACCTTGTCTGATTTGTCGAACCGCGCATCATAGGTTAGACTTGCAGCGCGCTGGCCGGTAGCAGTAGCGGTATCGCTAAACTGTCAAACCCTGACGCCGGGCTTTCAGCCCAATATTACTATAACAATACTCTCTATCGCGCCCCGGCGCGCTGCTAAGGTTTATTTATGGGAAAGTTTAAAGTTCCGCACACTCTCACGCTACTGTTTAGCATGATGGTGATTGCGATGATCGCCACCTGGATTGTTCCACAAGGTTTTTTCGCTACTGAGACGATGGCTAATGGCCGGGCTGTGGTTGTGCCGGGTACTTTTAGTCTGGTTGAAGAACGCAGTTATCTGACGCCCTGGCAATTATTAACCGCCATTCCACGGGCTTTTGCCTCCGCCCAGGATGTAATTTTCTTTGTGATGATTTTAGGCGGCGTGTTGGCAGTGGCCCGCGCAACCGGCACCGTGGATGCACTGATTGGCCGCTTACTGGAGCGTTTTGGTTCCCGGCCACAGATGCTGATCTTTATGGTGGTGTTCTGTTTTGCGATGGCGTCCAGCTTTATTGGTACCGCCGGTGAATATATTCCCTTCGTATTAATTCTGGTGGCGCTGTGTAAAGCCATGCGGCTGGATGCGATGACGGCAGTCGGTATGACGGTGGCCGGTTATGGTATTGGCTACGGCATTTCTGCGGTCAATCCATTTACACTGGTGATTGCCCAGCAAATCGCCGATATTCCGATTTTATCCGGTTGGGAGCTGCGGGCGGCAATTTTTCTGCCCTTTGTACTAATTGGTTTTCACCATGTCTGGAGTTATGCCAAAAAGGTCGCGCAAGACCCGAGCCAATCGATGGTAAAAGATCTGCCCTGCCCCCTGGGTGATAAGCATGCAGTTGATTATCCGAACTTAAACTGGCGGCATCGCCTGATCCTGGGCAGCTTTGTGCTGACTATCGGTGTGGTGGCCTACAATATCCGGGTCAATGGCTGGTATCTGTATGAGCTGGGTGCCGCCTTTATCGCCTGGGGCTTATTTGTGGTAATGGTTGGCAATATCAGTACCGATACTGCCGCGAAAAAATTTATCGAAGGCGCGATGGAGCTAACCACCACCGCCGTATTAATCGGTGTCGCGCGCGGGATTTCACTGATTTTAGAAGATGGCCAGATCCTGCATTCGCTGGTGCATGGTATGTCAATGCCGTTATCTTTTGTTGGCGCTGAAGTGGCAGCGGTAGGTATGCTGTTTATCCAGACCTTGCTGAACTTCTTTATCCCGTCCGGCAGTGGTCAGGCCTATGTCACTATGCCACTAATGGTACCGCTGAGTGATTTGCTGGAAATTCCGCGCCAGGTTGCCGTACTGGCGTATCAGTTTGGCGATGGTTTCTCTAATATGATTATCCCAACCAATGCGATCTTAATGGGCATTATCGGTATTGCCGGTATCCCTTATGGCCACTGGTTCCGCTTCTGTTTACCGCTGATGGTCAAACTAATGCTGGCGTCCTCGGTTGTGCTGGTATTGGCGGTACTATTTAACTTTGGCGCAGATGTGCAACCCGCCGATCTGCCATTACAATCCAAGGTGCAGCAACACACTGAACAGGTTAACTAGCCGCGATACCGGCACAAAAAGGGCTCAGTACGAGCCCTTTTCGCTGATTAGCGTTTGCCAGTGACTTAACTTTATCAGTAAAGTAGCCTTAGATTTTTTTTGCAGCACAGCAGGGCTTATGCAGCAGGCACGGCAAATTGCCGAGATTATTTTAAAGGGCTTTCGCAAACACTTTCGCTTATTTCAGCAGGTCACGGCTCGCGCCCGGCAGCGCTTTGAACAAGCCGACTGGCAGGCCTATCAGCAGGATAGCTCAGAGCGGATCCAGTTTTATGATTTGCGGGTTAATGAAACCATCAGCCTGCTGCGCCAGCAATTACCCGCCGAATGTTTAAATGAACCGTTGTGGCAGCAGGTTAAGCAACATTATCTGGAATATCTGCTGTTTCATCCGCAGGCAGAACTGGCAGAAACCTTTTATAACTCGGTATTTTGCCGGTTATTTGCCCGCAAATATTTTCATAACCAGAATATCTTTGTCGAATCAACCTTGGATAAACAACATCTGCCGGCACCTATTGCCTCGGTGTACCAAAGTTATTTCCCGGCACAGGATGGCTTAAAGCAGTCGATCCGCAATATTATTGCCGCCTTTGGTTTTAGTACGCCCTTTATCGATCTGGAACATGATATCCGCTGTGTGCTACGCAGCTTTATCAGTCAGTCCAGTCATGGCGCTTTCCCGGTGCATCTGCTGCGGTTAGATATTCTGCACACCCCGTTTTTTCGCAATAAGGCTGCCTATCTGGTTGGCCGGGTGGTGACGCCGCAGGGCCAGCAACCTTTTATCATTCCGTTGCTGCACGCTGAAGGTAAAGGTCTGTATCTGGATACGCTGCTTACCGATCCGGAGCAAATGAGTATTATCTTTGGCTTCTCGCGTGCCTACTTTATGGTGCAATGCCCGGTCCCCTCGGCATTGGTGCATTTTTTACGCGAATTGCTACCGCATAAAACCCTGGCAGAACTGTATGCCGCCATAGGTCTGCATAAACAGGGTAAAACCGAGTTTTATCGCGAGCTTTTGACCCATCTTGAGCGCTCACGGGATCGCTTTGTTGCCGCGCCGGGGATCCGGGGCATGGTAATGATGGTGTTTACCCTGCCCTCTTTTCCTTATGTGTTTAAAGTGATTCGCGATACCTTTAGCGAAACCAAACAATTTGACCGTGCCACGGTAAAAGCCCGCTATCAACTGGTGAAACAGCACGATCGGGTCGGCCGGATGGCCGATACGCTGGAATATTCCGATGTTGCCTTACCCAAGGCACGCTTTACGCCTGAGTTATTGCAGGAGCTACAGGACAGTATTGCCGGTTCACTGCAAATTGAGGACGAGCTGGTGGTGATTAAACATCTGTATATTGAACGGCGGATGACACCACTCAATCTCTATCTGGAGCAGGCCTCGACTGCCGATAAAGCCAGCATTATGGATGACTACGGCACCGCCATTAAAGAAATGATTGCCGCCAATATTTTCCCCGGCGATATGCTACTGAAAAACTTTGGTGTCACCCGGCATAAAAGAGTGGTGTTCTATGATTATGACGAGGTGCAATATCTGCTGGATGTGAATTTCCGCAGCCTGCCCAAGGTCGATAGCTTTGAAGCAGCACTGGAAGCAGAGGCAAATTGCTGGGCCGCACCCGGTGATGTCTTTCCGGAACAGATGGCGACCTTTGTCACACCGGGTGCCGAGATCCGCGATATGTTATTTAGTAAACATCCGGAGCTGTTGGATGCCGGCTACTGGCGACAAAAGCAGTACCGGATCCGCCAGGGCCAGGTGGAAGATATTTTCCCTTATCCGCAAGCCATGCGCTTTTGTCACCTTTATCCGGAATAACCTTATGCCTTTTACTATCTGGGTCGATGCCGATGCCTGCCCGGCCGTCATTAAAGAGATCCTGTACCGTGCCGCAGAGCGTAAGCAACTGCCGCTGGTGCTGGTGGCAAATCAGCCACTACGTACCCCACCCTCGCCCTTTATCAGCAGCCTGACGGTCAGCAAGGGTTTTGATGAAGCCGATAATGAGATTGTGCGCCGTTGTCACCAAGGCGATCTGGTGATTACCGGTGATATCCCGCTGGCGGCTGAGGTGCTGGCCAAGGGCGCGGAAGCGATTAATCCGCGCGGTGAGCGCTATGATCGCGATACCATCCGTCAAAAACTGACGATGCGGGATTTTATGGAGACGCTACGCGCCAGTGGTGTGCAAAGTGGCGGCCCGGCCGCTTTTAGCCAGGCCGATCGTCAGGCCTTTGCTAATCAGTTAGACCGGCTGTTACAACAACTAGGCTAAAACAACCTCTGCTGCGAGACAAAATGCTGCTGACGTTGGCTAAGCGGATCGATAAAACTCAGCTGCTGCGCTAATAGCTGCAGGGGTCGGCTAAAATCGCTGGTATTTTTCGGTAATAGCTCAGGATAGTAAGCATCATTTAAGATCGGCATGCCCAGACTCAGCATATGCAGCCTGAGTTGATGGGTTTTCCCCGTCAGCGGCTGCAGCTGAAACTGGCCGATATCCCCATCAACGCCGACCAGCTCGACAATAGACTGCGCATTGGCCTCACCCGGTACGATTTGATTAATAAACCGCGGCTGGGCTTTTTCAATCCGGTTACTCAACTGCCAGCTTAACGGCGGCTGTAAGTTTGTGCTTAAGCGGGCCCGGGCCTGATAGCGCTTTACCAGTTGCCCCTGCTGAAATAGCTGGTAATAGTGTGGCCGGCTTATGCTATTACAGCTAAACAACACTAAGCCGGCAGTATCCCGATCCAGCCGGTGCAGCGGCGCTAAATCGCTGATCCCGGTATCCTCTTTCAGCCGCTGCAACAGGCATTCGTTAACAAAGTCTCCGCCCGGTGTAACCGGTAAAAAATGCGGTTTATCCGCAACCAGCAGGTGCTCGTCCTGATACAGGATCTGATGCAAAAACGGAATTTTCGGCTCTGCGGCGACTTCGCGAAAATAACAGAGCCGGCGACTGGGTAAAAAAGGCGTTTGCTCGGTAATCGCCTCACCCTGATACCAATAGACCTTGCCGTCGCGGATCCGCTGCTGCCAAAGCTCAGCCGGAATGCGCGGAAAATGAGCACACAAAAATGCCAGTACCGTCGGCCAGCCCTGATTATGCGCCGGCAAGGTAATTTCAGAAGGCTGTTTGGCAGTAATTAACATCACGACGTCTGGTTTAAGCCAACAAAGCAGCAAAAAGTGGCGGCAGCTTAGCATAAAAGCCGCTAGAATACGCGCCCAAACAGCCAACGCCCGGAACACCTGCCAATGCATCGCAATGCTATTCTGGCGCTACGACAGCGCGAATTGCAAAAAGCCACCCGCGTTTTTAATGCCAGGGGTAGCAAGGTGCGCCGCTGCGAGCACTGTTTGCTACCCCAAGCTGACTGTATCTGTGCGGCCACACCAGCGCCGCAGGCAAAATCCGCGTTTTGCTTTATTATGTATACCGGCGAATGCTATAAACCGAGTAATACCGGGCGCCTGATCTGCGATATTGCCGCCGATAGCCATGCCTTTGTCTGGGATCGCACCCGGCCGGATCCGGCGTTACTGGCGCTGCTGGCCGACCCACGTTATGCGCCCATCGTGGTTTTTCCAAGCCAATATGCCGAAGCAGAACGTTGTCTGGCCGATGCGGCTGCGCTACAGCAGGCCAGCGCCGGGCGCACGCCGCTGTTTGTGATGCTGGATGGCACCTGGCGCGAAGCGAAGAAAATGTTTAAAAGCCCTTATCTGGCTAAACTGCCGGTGCTGGGGATCCAGCCAACGCAACAAAGTGATTATCTGCTGCGCGAAGCGGCACATTTGCATCAACTTTGTACCGCGGAAGTGGCGATTGAAGTGCTGCGGCTGGCGGCCGATCAACCGGCGGCAGAGCAGTTAGCGGAGTACTTTCAGGTTTTTCGCAATGCTTATTTAAAAGGTAAACCGCATTTACAGCTGCCGGATTAAATCAGACATAAAAGGGCAGCCGAGGCTGCCCAACTGTCAGTTACCTGACCACGTTGCGAAAACTTAGAACTGATTCATGGTGTTATGAGCACCACCGGCTTTTAGTGCCGCTTCACCAGAGAAGTACTCTTTGTGATCATCACCGATATCTGAACCAGACATATTCTGATGCTTGACACAGGCGATGCCCTGACGGATTTCCTTACGCTGTACCCCAGCCACATAACCCAGCATACCGGCGGCGCCAAAGTATTCCTTCGCCAGATTGTCGGTAGACAGAGCCGCGGTATGATAAGTCGGCAGGGTGATCAGGTGGTGGAAAATCCCCGCCTCACGCGCCGCATCAGCCTGGAAGGTCTGAATCCGCTTATCCGCTTCCAGCGCCAGCTCTGTCGTATCATACTCGGCGCTCATCAAGGCGGCACGATCGTACGCAGACACATCTTTGCCCGCCGCTTGCCAGGCATCAAATACTTGCTGGCGGAAATTCAGTGTCCAGTTAAAGGATGGGCTGTTGTTATAAACCAGCTTGGCACCTGGCACCACTTCACGAATACGGTCAACCATCTCTTTGATCTGACCGATATGTGGCTTCTCGGTCTCAATCCACAGTAAGTCAGCACCGTTTTGTAATGAGGTAATACAATCCAATACCACCCGATCGATACCACTGCCCGGTTTGAACTGGAATAACCCACTGGCCAAACGCTTCGGCTTTAACAGCTTACCATTGGCTTTTACCACCACGTCACCATTGGCAATATCATCGGCACTGCTAATGTAATCGCCATCCAGGAAGCTGTTATATTTATCGCCTAAATCGCCCGGCGCTTTGGTTACCGCGATTTGCTTGGTTAAACCCGCACCTAAAGAATCAGTACGGGCCACGATAACGCCATCATCGACGCCCAGCTCCAGGAAGGCGTAACGCACGGCATTAATTTTCGCCAGGAAATCCGCATGCGGTACTGTGACCTTACCATCCTGGTGACCACACTGCTTCTCATCCGAGACCTGGTTTTCAATCTGAATCGCACAGGCACCGGCTTCAATCATTTTCTTCGCCAGTAAGTAGGTGGCTTCTTCATTACCAAAGCCGGCATCAATATCGGCAATAATCGGCACCACGTGGGTTTCAAAGTTATCAATCTTGCTCTGTACCGCTGCGGCTTTGGCGCTGTCTCCGGCAGCACGGGCTGCATCCAGTTCACGGAACAAACCGCCCAGCTCGCGGGCATCGGCTTGTTTTAAAAAGGTGTACAACTCAGCAATTAATGCCGGCACAGAGGTTTTCTCGTGCATGGATTGGTCCGGCAGTGGGCCAAACTCAGAGCGCAGTGCGGCAATCATCCAACCAGACAGATACAGGTATTTGCGCTTGGTGGTACCAAAGTGCTTTTTAATCGCAATCAGTTTTTGCTGGCCGATAAAACCATGCCAGCAACCCAATGACTGCGTGTACTGGCTGCTGTCAGCGTCATAAGCGGCCATATCGGCGCGCATAACCTTAGCGGTATATTTCGCGATATCTAAACCGGTATTAAAACGGTTTTGTAAGCGCATCCGTGCCGCATACTCAGGACTGATAGCATTCCAGCCCTGGTTGCTGCCAACAACTTGCTCTAATGCGGCGATCTGATCTTGATAAGCTGTCATGGTAGTTTCCTCTTGGTTTTAACTGTAACCGCTGTGGTGTGCTTTCAATATAGTTAACAAAACAAAGATTCATAAAGCTGATTTTCATGATGCCCATCATTTTTTTAGTGAATGGCAAAAACGGCTATTGGGTTCGCTTTGCAGCAATGCTATGATTCAGCGCAATAATGTACTGACAGCTGAGCATTTCAGATATGAATATCAACAAAATGGACCTCAACCTGCTGGTTTACCTAGATGTGCTGCTACGGGAGAAGAATGTGACCCGTGCCGCCAACCAGCTGAATATCACCCAGCCGGCGATGAGTAATGGCTTAAAACGACTGCGGGATTTACTCAACGATCCGATCCTGGTGCGCACCTCTGAGGGGATGGTGCCTACCGAGCGGGCGCGCGAATTAGCCCCTGTGGTACGCGGTGTTTTGCTAACCCTGGAAGAAACCTTACAACCGAACAAAGATTTTGAGCCGTCACAAAGTCGGCGCGTGTTCCGGATCATGGCCAGCGATTATGCGGCCTCGACGCTGATCCCAGCGCTGTTAAAAAAATTGCGGGTACAGGCGCCCTATACCAGTCTGGATATTATGACCCCGTCCGATGTGACCTTTCATGATGTGGAAAATGGCAAGGTCGATATGGCGATTAACCGCTTTGATCAATTACCGCAGTCGTTTCATCAGAAAACCGTCTGGCGCGATAGTTTTTCCTGCCTGCTAAACCGGCAAAACCCGGTGCTCTCGCACTTTAATCTGGATAGCTATCTGAAAGCGCAGCATATCTGGGTCAGTAAAACCGGCTTTGGTGTCGGCGTCGGTATGGATCCGAAAGATGTGCAAAAGCTCGGCTGGGTAGACGAAGCCCTGGCCAAACTGGGCAAACAACGCAATATCACCGTCTTTACCCGTAACTACCATGTGGCGATGCATCTGGCGGTAGGTATTGACCTGATTGCGACGCTGCCCAGCCGCGCCGCCCGTTTATACGAAAAAGATCCGACGATGGCGATTATGGACCCACCTTTTGCCATTCCGTCAATTGAACTGAAAATGATCTGGAGCCCTCTGCTGCATCAGGATGCCAGCCATATCTGGTTTCGCCGTCTGATCACCGAAACGGCAGATGAACTGAACTGACCTGAACTGGGTTAGACATAACATCGAAAAAGGCGCCACAGGGGCGCCTTGCACATCAGGTTTTTTCAGGTCTTGTTACATCAATCCAGCAGTTGATAAGCTGGCAGGGTCAGGAAGTCCACCAGTTCATCTGCTGTGGTAATGTCCAGCAATAAGGCTTTGGCGCGTTCAAAATTCTGGCTATGCCAGACCTCGGCGCCCACCTCGGCGAACACTACTTCGGCTTCTTGCTCCAGTAAGGTAGCAAAAAATGCTTTGGTGACCAGCTGACCATTACTCAGCTGCTTACCATGTTTGATCCACTGCCAGATCGAGGTTCTGGAAATCTCCGCCGTCGCAGCGTCTTCCATCAAACCATAGATCGGTACGCAACCCTTGCCGCTGATCCAGGCGGCAAGATATTGTAGCGCCACCCGGATATTGGTGCGCATCCCCTGCTCAGTGCGTTCACCATCACAAGGCGCCAGTAACTCAGCGGCCGTGACCGGCGCATCCTGCTCGCGCAGCACATGCAGTTGATTGGTTTTACCGCCAGTTAACACCTGGTCAAAGACCGCATTGGCGGTAGCTGCCAGCCCCGGATGGGCTACCCAGGTACCGTCATGGCCATTACTGGCTTCCAGCGTTTTATCGGCAGTCACCCGCTCTAAAATCGCGGCATTAGCCGCCGGATCCTTAGCCGGAATAAAAGCCGCCATACCGCCCATCGCCAGCGCACCGCGCTTATGACAGGTTTTGATCAGCAGTCGCGAGTAAGCACTTAAAAACGGCTTATTCATGGTCACGACCTGCCGATCTGGTAATACCCGATCCGGATGGTTATTTAAGGTCTTGATATAGCTAAAAATGTAATCCCAGCGCCCACAGTTCAGCGCGGCAATATGATCTTTCATCATATACAGGATCTCGTCCATCTCGAATACGGCTGGCAGGGTTTCGATCAGGATAGTGGCGCGGATGGTACCTGTCGCCACAGCAAACTTACGCTCGGTAAAATGGAAGATATCATCCCACCATTTCGCTTCCAGATGGCTTTGTAATTTCGGCAGGTAATAATACACGCCGGTACCTTTCGCCAGGCGGGTCTGATAGTTATGGTAAAAATACAGCGCAAAATCCAAAATGCTGCCCGGAATTTGCTCACCATCCAGCTCAATATGCTTTTCCCATAAGTGCAAACCGCGGACCCGGGCAATTAACAACGCCGGGTTGTCTTTTAACGCATAGTGTTTACCGCTTTGTGGATCGGTATAGCTGATAGTGCCCAGGTTAGCATCGCGCAGGTTGATCTGACCTTCAATCACACCATCCCAGCTCGGCGTTTGCGAGTCTTCAAAGTCCGCCATAAAGACTTTTACATCGGCATTCAAGGCGTTGATGATCATCTTGCGATCCACCGGACCAGTAATTTCCACCCGGCGATCCAGCAAATCGGCTGGTAGAGGCGCAACCTGCCAGGCGCCGTCGCGGATGGCTTGGGTTTCAGGCAGAAAATCAGGTAAGGCACCGGCATCAAATTGCGCCTGCCGCTCTGCCCGCGCTGCTAACAGGGCTTTTAACCGGGGCCGGAATAGCTGTACCAGCTCGCTGACAAATTGACAGGCCGGTTCAGTCAGGATTTGCTGATAGGCATCGCTGATCGGCGCTTTAATGGTTAAACCGCCACGGGTAATCGCTGTTGTCATGTTGCTGCCTCTGTACTGTTTCAGATGAAGTTACTATAAGCCGGATTTCTTCATAAAAGCCATTAATGGCGACTATGACAAGCATTCTTACAGAAAATATCAAAATAGCGGAAGCAACCATAATTGTGGCACAGCTTATGCTTAGAAATTACTACCTTAGTGGTCTTGTCAATTTTTCGTCGGAGGATGCATGGAATTTGTCATGCTGTTATTAGTTTTGCTGGTGGTGCTGGTTGCCCTGGTCGCCAGCCGTTTTATTGACAATAGCAATCCATTTCAGGTACAGGCTAAACCAAGCTTGTTTAGTCCGGTCGAGCGCTCCTTTCTGAGTTTGCTGGAAAAAGCCGCGGCAGCTGATTACAAAATATTGAATCGGGTGAAGCTGGCCGATGTACTGGAAGTACGGGACAGTGCTAATGACAAAACCCGGCGCAGCACCCTGTTAAAACTGAATGCCAAGTATCTGGATTTTATCCTGTGTGAGCCTGAATCGATGAAAGTAATCGCCGTAGTCGATCTGGTCAATGTACAGCACCGGGATGGTCATAAGGCGGTACCTGACTGGTTTGTCAGCGGTGCCCTGGAGGCAGCTGGTATCCCCTATCTGCGTATTGCCATTAAATCCGGTTATACTGTGACTGAATTACAGGCTGCACTGGCGCAAAAACTAGGCAAGCCCGCGCCTAAGGTTGAACCGACCTTAAAGGGTTTAGTGAAAAAGGGGCCAACCCGACCAATCCGCTCGTTAAAGCCCACTACCGCAACCTTAGCAGCGCCTGCCTTGCGGGCAGTACCGGCGCTTTCACACTCACAAATTAAAGCGCAGTCTACTGCGCTGATCCAAGCTTCTTAACGCACAGGAGAAATGAGTCACTCCGCGCTAAGATCGAATGCCGCCTGCTGCAACAGGCGGCATTCACCCTTTTATTCAGCCTGCTATTGTCCCTGCCGCTAAAAATAACTAAAGTTAAAAACAACCACGCCGATATAAGATCGCCGTTAAGCTAACCGGAGGGAAAAATGAGTCAATCCGTTGGCGCCCTGGCGTCTGCTCAGGCCTTTGAGGTACTGGGCGCTGTTATGGCCAAGAAACAACAGAATCAGCAAGCACAAATGACCAATTTATTGGTGCAAAGTGCAATGCAAACTGTTGAACAAACCTCAATGGCACAGCCGGTGGGGAATCTGGGTCAAAATATCAATATCTCGGTATAGTCACCGACAGGTCACGGCGACAGTAAGCTCAGTTTACTGTCGCCGCCCTTTTTACCGGCGTTTAAAGCGCACCACTAATTCGTGTAACTCGCGCGCAATATGCTGCATTTGCACTGTCGTTGCGGCGGATGCATCAGCCTGTTGCAGGCTTTGCGTGGAGAGATCGGCAATATTTACCACCTGCTGGTTAACACTTTCTGCAACATGTGCCTGTTGCTCAACCGCTGTCGCCATCTGTAGCGCCATCTGGGTAATCGCATTAACCGCTTCTGAGATACCATTTAGCATTTCGGCCGTTTGCCTGACTTGCTGTAAGCCACTTTCGGCGCCTTCCGTACCCGCAGCCGCCACCCGTACTGCATTAGTCGCCCGACTACCAAGCTCATTGATAATGCTATGAATTTCTTTGGTTGAGTGCTGGGTTCGCTGTGCCAGATTACGCACTTCATCGGCCACAACTGCAAAACCCCGTCCTTGCTCCCCGGCGCGTGCCGCCTCGATAGCGGCATTAAGTGCTAACAAATTGGTCTGCTCGGCAATTTGCTCAATCATTTGCGCCACCGAGGCAATTTTTTGGGTTTGCTCTGATACCTCCGCCACCGAGCTGGCAATCTCAGCCACCGTTTGCCGCAAATCCTCAATCACTTTGCGCGTGGTGCGGGCAGCATCCCGTCCCAGTGCCGCCAACTCATTAGCATGCTCAGCCCGGCCCGCCGTTTCCTGCACGTGCCCGGACACTTCATTGATGGTGGTGGTCATCTGATGCATCGCCGCAGCAGTCTGATCCGTTTCCTGCTGTTGTAAACGGATTTTCTGCCGACTGGCATCGGCTTGTTGTTGCCCCAGCTCCGCTTGCCCGGCAACAGATTTAGCCGCGTCTTCAATCCGGGTTAACACCGCCCCCAAATGCGCTTCCGAACTCATAATGCTGACTTTCAGTGCCCCGAGATCCGGCTCATCATCAGTAAAGGTTAACACCGCTAATTCATGCTTAAAGGCGTTGTGTAACAGGGTCTCCAGACTATGTAACGCGCTTTTTCGACTGTAGTGCGCTACCACGAAATGGCCTACCAACAAGGCCAGCAACAATACCGGGAGACCGACACCCGGCATCAGCCAGTAGCCAAGACCGACCGCGACCAGCGTTAGCAACATATAGGCTTTTTCGGCATTAAAATGCCAATGCCGGCTGGTATATTTGCCGGCGTTAATGGCCTTGTAAAGCTTATCGGCCCGTTCCACATTTTGCCGGCTGGGGCAGGAACGAACCGATTCATAACCAATTACCTTGCCATGTTCAGTTACCGGCGTGACATAAGCGTCCACCCAGTAATAATCGCCATTTTTACTGCGATTTTTTACCAACCCCATCCAGGGCCGGCCGGCTTTTAAATGCTCCCACATAATTTTATAGGCCAGCGGCGGCATATCCGGATGCCGCACTATATTATGCGGTTGGCCAATCAGTTCTTCGCGGGTAAAACCACTGATTTTGACAAAGTCATCATTACAGTGCTGTATCATGCCACGTAAATCGGTGGTGGAGATCAGTTTAACATCGGGGCTAAAGGTACGTTCGTGCTGGGTGACGGGTTGATTGATACGCATTAGTGCTCCTGCTTGCTTAACATCCTGATACCAAGCATAGCAAGCAGGTTTGGCTTCGCCAGTAAAAGCGAGAAAGATTATAGCGTTAAGTTTGTTTTAGCTGCAAAGCCGGCGCCGAAAAGCTCACCCCGGCCCAACCACTACGCTGAAAGTTGCGGATATTCTGGTGGTCAGTACCAGCCGGAGATTCCATTACCTGCCGGTAGTACTCACCGAATAATTGCAGCGTTTGCGCTTCCGACAATTGATGTAATTGTGCAAAGGCCAGAATTTTACAAGAACCGGTATTTTCGCCGGCAGCATTACTAAGTTCACCGTTTTGGAAGGCGACCGGTGTGAAATAATAATGTTGTTCAATTACCGCAATACTTTGCGCAAAACTGATACTATCCGGCTCAGTACTGAGTTGAATAAAAAAATCATCTAGCATGTGGCCCCTCCCGGCAACAATTGCAGAGGGCCCATCTTAAAAGCCTGCCCCACCAACTGCAATGCCCTTGACACTACCTTGGCAAATAAAATCTGGCACCAGCTGACAGAGCAGCAGGGGCTGCTGTCAGTCTGGCGCGGCTTAACTCAGAATTGATAAGAAACGCCAAGACGAAATTCGTTCTTTGCTGCACCACTGTTTAGTGCCAGGCTGCTGCGCACTGCCCAGTCGCGACTGAGATAAAAAGCAATACCCGCACCCAGACTACCGTAATTATCGGCTACAGTATGATAGGTGGCTTCGGTAAAGAGTTCGGCTTGGGGTGTCAGGGCATGTTTAACGCCGGCACCAAAGTAGAGACCGCTTTCATCCCAGGGCTCCCGCATGAGTGTTTAATTTTCAAACACTCTGCTGCTGAAACCAGCTTTTAAGACATCTTCCAAATAATCCGTTTTCATCCAGGCACGTTTTTGTTTTGCGGGGATGCTGCCTTTCGATGGCTCTGCTCTTAGCATATTTAAAGACCATTGCCGTAGTATTGACCAGTTTTCCGCCGCGTGATTCTGATAAATCTGGCAAGCATCTTCTTTCATGCTGACATCCAGCACCCAATGTAGGCTATTTTCAACGGCCCAATGAGCTCTAACCGCCTCGGCTAACTGTACTTCGTTCAGCTTGGCTGAACTGATGTAGTAACGATAAGTGAGTTCCGATTTTTTTCCTTTTACTTCCCGGTAACTTAGATTCATTCCAACGGTTTGCAGACCAACCCATTTACTAAAGTTTCCCTTCAGTTCGCTGGCGTCTTTTACATGGTAACTTCTTGCTTCTATTCGGCCTCGGTTCTTTTCTATGACAATCCCATCAAGAGGGCGACTTCGTTGCCCGGCAAATAACGCTTCTACTGCGTTGTATAACGTTCCCTGGTTTGCCTTAAGCGCCAACAGATAATCCCCATTCCCCTCTATCACTTGCTCTGCTATCGCCGTTTGACATCCCATCGCATCTATTGAAACCAGGGCGCCTTCAATATCCAGCAATCGAATCAGCTCTGGGATGGCTGTGATTTCATTCGATTTTTCCACGGTCTTCAGCTGCCCCAACACCACTTTGTTCGCACAAGCAAAGGCGTTCACCATATGGATGGTCGATTTTCTGTCTTCTGGTGCATAAGAGCTACGTAGCGTTTTGCCATCTATGGCAATCACTTCTCCCTGCGTTAGCTTGTGCACCGCTTGCATCCAGTCGATAAAACATTGCCTGAATTGTTCCGGAGCAATTTTGGAAATAATACGCGCTATCGTGTCATCTACCGGGACGCCATCACTTAAAAAACCTTGTTTCTGAAACCACTCGTGATGACCTTTAGCATAATCATGGATCTCCGACCATCCCTCTGCGCCTGCAATCACGCCACATAAGGTCACGAATAAAACATCAGATAAAGGATAGGTAACTTTTGCAGACTGACGGTTGTCGATGATGGTGTCAAAGTGTGTAGTAAAGAGTTCAAGGTACATGGCATGCTTCCAAAAAAGGAGTATATGATCACAACTAGATCAGATCGTCAAACTGATCGTTTATTGTTTAAAAAACGTTCGCGATCTCGCCCTGGCTTTCATCCGCATCGCCGGAATAAGAATTCACACCCGCCAGCAGATAGGTTTGGCTTTGCGGTGAGAAATCCAGCTTAAAGCCGGTTAAATAAGCCACCCCCAGATCGACAACATTGAAATCAGCCCGGCCCCGTGATTGCCGACTGTAATCGGCACGCAAAACCCAGTTAGGCGCGAACTGCACTGAGCCACCGATATAAGGGCCATCGCCGCCAGCATCAGTATAGCCGGCACCAATATAATTCCAGCGGATATTAGCTTCAGCGGGCACCAGCGTCAGTGCACTAAGCACAGTAAGAGCAATAAACGTCTTGTTCATATCACAACTCCAGATAAAGGTTGCTGCGCTAAATTAGCGCTTTACACAGGGACCTAATTTAGCCGGCTAGCCTTAACCGGCTATGAATCGCGGCTAAGTGGCGAGATAGTTCTAGATAAGCGAACAAAGACTGCCGAATTTTGCACTTATCTTTCGAATGATTATCAGATTTAATAGCACCAACAACTTAACCGGAGGTGACTATGCGTAGCATCAAACAACTGATCTCAGCCGTTACTGTATCGGACGGTGCTGGAGTAAAAATCAAACGTAGTCTGGGACAACAACCGCAACTGCGGTTAGATCCCTTCCTGATGCTGGATTGTTTCGGCTCGGAGCACGCCAGTGACTATATTGCCGGCTTTCCGGCTCACCCACACCGGGGCTTTGAAACGGTCACCTATATGCTGGATGGTCATATGTTGCATGAAGACCACCTGGGTAATAAAGGCCATCTGAAGAGTGGTGGTGTGCAATGGATGACGGCCGGCCGCGGTATTATCCACTCCGAAATGCCACAGCAGGAATCAGGCCTGATGCGCGGTTTTCAGTTATGGCTGAATTTACCCGCCGCTGAAAAAATGAAAGACGCAGCTTATGTTGATATCGCCCCTGAGCAGATCCCGACAGCTCAGCTTGCAGCAGGGATCAGCGCAAAAGTTATCGCAGGAGTCCTAGAACAGCCAGGGCAGCAATGGGCTGGTCCAATTCAAGGTCTGAGCACAGCACCGCTGTATTTTGATTTTACTGTCGAGGCGGGTGCTAGCCTCAGTATTCCGGTACCGGATGGTCACAATGTGCTGCTTTACCCTTTTAGTGGCGAAATCAGCGTGACGGGTAGTAAAGTCAAAGAGCATCATGCTGCGGTGCTGGGAACCTCAGGCGATGTCGAGTTCACGGCACTGACCTCCTGCCGGGTGCTGCTTCTGGCTGCTAAACCTATTAACGAGCCTATTGTGCAATATGGTCCCTTTGTTATGAATAGTGTGGAGGAAATTGAGCAAGCGATCCGCGACTATCAGAGTGGCCGTTTAACGTCCGGCAAGCCGGCGCAGAGCATCCGCTTACATCAATAGACCGTTTAGAAAGCCGGTGCTTTTCCGGGGCACTGGCTTTATAATATTGTTTTCGACTAATCCGGATTCAACACATGCAACTGATTGGTATTATTGGGGCGATGGAGCAGGAAGTCGCCCTGCTAAAACAACAAATTAACCAGGTTCGTACCGAGCAGCTGGGCGGCTATACCTTTTATTTGGGTGAACTGGCCGGCAAACAGGTGGTGCTGGTGCAATCAGGCATCGGTAAAGTTGCTGCGGCTGTGGCGACGACGCTGATGATTTGTCAGTTCAAACCCGACTGTATTATTAACACTGGCTCAGCAGGCGGTTTTGATCCGGAGTTGAATGTCGGCGATGTGGTGATCAGTACCGAGGTCCGGCATCATGATGTCGATGTCACGGCCTTTGGTTACGAGTTAGGTCAGGTGCCACAGATGCCACCGGCCTTTATCGCGCATCCGGCGCTGGTACGGGCCGCAGAGCAAAGCATCAGTACCCTGGGTTTTTGTAAAACCAAGAAAGGGCTGATTGCTACCGGTGATAGTTTTATGTGCGATCCGGAGCGGATTGCCCGCACCCGCACACAATTTCCAGAGATGCTGGCAGTAGAAATGGAAGGCGCCGCCATTGCACAAAGCTGTTATATGCTGCAAACCCCCTTCGTTGTGATCCGCAGCCTCAGCGATATTGCCGGCAAAGAATCGCCGCAATCCTTTGATGCCTATCTTGAAGTTGCCTCCAAGCACAGCTCTGCCATGGTGCTGGAGTTACTGGCAGCAGTTGGCGACTTAACGTTGTAACTGACGGATGGCCGAATCGCTGCTGTTTGCCGCAGCACTTTGCGCGATCAGTTTGCTGGCTGCCTGGCTGCTGCCGGTCAGCCTGCAACTGCACCCGGTTAGCCTGGTCGCCCGCTTCTGTCAGAAACTGGCGCTGAAAGTCCATCCCGATGCCCGGCGTCCCGCAGCACAACAGCGTCTTGCCGGTTTGCTGGCGCTGTTGTTAGTGCTGAGTCTCCCCTTGCTATTGTGGTATGGCTTCTATCTGATGTCATCCTGGCCCCTGTTACTGGATGCCATTATCTTACTCTGCTGTTTTAGCTGGGCCGGCTACCGCCAGCTGGGACTATCGTTGTGCCGCCAGCTGGAGCAAGGGCAATTGGCCCAAGCCAGGCAACAAGCTCAACTACTGCTATTGCGCGATAGCAAAGCGCTCAGTCAGTTAGGGTTGGTAAAGGCCGCGCTGGAGAGCCTGACCGTACGCTTTCAGCAACAGGTTGTGGCGATCATCTTCTGGTACCTTATTGCCGGTGCCGCCGGCGCCCTGTGCTGTCGCTTATGCCAGATAGCCAGTCAGCAGTGGTCAGTTAAACGGCCTGAGTTCCGGGAATTTGGCCGTGCCGCGGCGCTGTGCAGCCGCCTGTTTAATGTGCCAGCTTATCTGCTTGGCGCCATTTTGTTGCACCTGCAAAGTATTGGCCGTCAGGCACAAGCTCCGGTAGAGCGGACTGAGGGTAAAGCCTTTCCTGTTAGCCGCCGCCTGTTGTTACAGCAACTTAGCCGTACCCTAAAGGTAAGTCTGGGCGGTCCGGCTCGTTATCAGCAACATGAAGTTCGCCGGCCACGCCTACAACAACGCTATGAGCCGGTGGTCGCAGATGTCAGACGGCTGCTGACCCTGCTCGATTATCAGCTCTATATCTGGCTGCTGTTACTGTGCCTGTGCTGTTGCCTGCTATGGTTTGTCGCAATGCCAGGCTAAACCTCTGCGCCGACAGATCACTTAGCGTATCGCGACAGACTGGACAAACCCTGTCTGCTCGTTATATGTTGCTTAGCCGACTCAGGTAGCTTTGCTATCAGCCTGAGTTCGCCGGCGCTGTCTTTTCAATACAATAGCCAGATATCAGAGCAGTGACGCAGCGCCGACCTGACCAGTGAAAGGAACAATTAGTGCGAACAGTCTTTGTTGCCTTGCTACTGCTGATCTGCAGCCAGCTGAGCGTGCAAGCGCAAACAACATTATTACCATTAACGCCGGAACAAGGCTTATCCAACGGCATGGTCAGAGATCTGCATCTGGATCGCCATGGTTTCCTGTGGATCGCCACGGCCGGCGGTATTAACCGTTATGATGGCAATCAGTTAATCGAACTGCACAGCAAAGACCATCGTCTGTCGGAAATTGCCTTTAACGATATTCTGGAAGATAGCCAGGGCCGGCTCTGGCTCAGTGCGGATCATACCGGTTTGTACCTCTATGACGTGCAAAGCGGTGATTTTGAGCTGTTTGTAAAAGCGCCGCGTGAACCCGGACATCCGGTAGAAGCCACCATCCTCACAGTTACTGAATTAGATGCTGAGCATTTACTATTTGTGGTGAATCAGGCCGTGTACCGGCTGCGTATTAAAGATCGGCAACTGGACAAGGTGTTCGATCTGGCGAATATTGGTTACCCCGCCGGCTGGATCCGCCATTTGCTGGTGCAACAGCAGCAGCTGTTTATCGCCGCCTTTAATGGCCTGATCCATCTGGACCTGAACAGCGGCGAGCATCATTACCTGCCACATTTGCCATCAACAATCACTACCCCAACCTCGGCACAACAACATACCAAGTTCCTCCTGGCAACAACCGAGCAGCTATATGTTGGTACTGTCAGCGGTCTCTACCGTATAGCGCGGCAGGATATCGACAAATTTCTGCACCATGGTACGCCATATCAGGCACAAACCCTGGTGGCAGAACGGAATATCTGGCATCTACGCTACCGCGGCGACAGTCTGCTACTCGCGACAGATAGCGGACTCTGGCAACTGACCGCCAGCCAAAGCGTCCCTGAATTATTACTGTGTTTTAGCCAAAGCAATCAGCAATTACAGGATAATACGCTGGTTGATATCGCCCTGGATAACGAAGGGGGGTTCTGGCTGGCAAACCGGGGCGAAGGCGTATTTTATTATCATCCGCAAACCGATGCCTTCCAGAGCTGGTCTGCGAACACCGGTTTTGCACTTAGCCACCCCAATGTACAGTCAATGACTGAATTGCAAGGTGATATCTGGCTGGCAACCCAGAATGGTTTAAACCGGCTTAATCCGCAAACTGCTGAAGTTAAACAGTACCTGGTGAATACGAATGCCGCACCCAGTCTGCACCAGGGCCGGATCCAGAAACTGGTCGCACATGCCGACAAACTGTATTTGCAGAGTTATTATGCCGGCTTGCAACGCTTTAACCCGGCCAGTGGTGAGTTAGAACCCATTGCCATTGCCCAGGCCGATCTGCTCGGTCCAGGGTTACATTCACTGTTTTATTTTCAGCGCACTTTTTACTTTGTGCAAAACAAGGCAATTTACCGGTACAACCCTGAACAAAACCAGATCACCGCGCTGGAACAGCTGACTGCCGCACTGCCAATGGAATACTTTGGTGAGTTTCTGGGTTCGGCCGACAATGGCAAAACCCTGTTACTCAGCACCTCAGACAAGCTGTGGCGTTATGATCCTGCCAGCGGAGACTTAGAACTGGTGTTCAGCCTGCCGGATCAGCGTCCGCAGTTAAACCGCTATGCCTCGACACTGCACCTCAGCGCCAATGGCGTGTTATGGCTTGGGATCAAGGGCGCAGGCTTATATGCTTTTCAACCCGACACCTTTGAATTACTGAAACATTTCTCAGTGCAATCCCAATTACGCAGTGACGAAATTCTGGCATTGACCAGTGATGCTGTGGGCGATCTCTGGTTTTCCTCACGCCATGGCCTGGCCAGAGTGGATACTACCAATCTGCAAGTTGAGTATTTTGGTAAAGCTGATGGTCTGGCATTCTACGATTTTAACCCGGATGCAGTGTTAAAATTGAGTGATGGTCGTCTGGCCTTTGGCGCCAAAAATGGCGTCATGCTGCTCTCCCCGGCGCAGGTGAATTACCAGCAGGTGCCACTGCGAGTCGTTATCACTGAGTTCGCCAACCTCGGTTTGCAACAGCCGGTAGCACAGGGCTTTTTAAATAATCGCAGCTTTACCCTGCCCTATAATCAAAGTGGCGTTCGTTTACAGTTCAGCGCTATGAGCTTTCAGCAAAATCACCGGCTGCGCTACCGTTTCTGGCTCAGCGGTCAACAGCAACAGCATACTGCCGAGCAACAAGGCAACCAGGTGATTTTTCCGCAACTGACACCGGGCCGCTATCAGTTTAATGTGCTGGCAATCTCCCCCCTGACCGGCGAACAAAGTGAAGTAGCCAGTCTGTGGCTGACTATCACCCCACCCTTATGGCGCTCTGTGCCGGCTTATCTGCTGTATACCTTAGTATTGATGCTGGCAGCCTTACTAGTTTGGCAGCGCCGGCGCCAGCAGCAGCTATTGCTAAGACGCGCCCATAAAGAACTGTTAAGCAGCGAACAGCGGCTCAATCAGGCGCTATCGTCGATTAACAGCGGCGCCTTTGAGTGGCAGGCCAGTAATAATAACCTGGAGTCTAACCGCCTGCCGAGAATGCTCGGCACCTCAGAGCTGATGAACCGCATTACCTGGCAACAACATTGCTCGCTGATCCACCCCGACGATCTGGCCAATGTTGAACAACAGTGGCAAAGAGTACTGGCTCAACCCGAGCTAATGCTGGATATCACCTATCGGATGCGCCATCAGGATGGCCGCTGGTTATGGTTCCGAGACCGGGGCCGGGTGATCGAACTGGACAGTGCTTTGCAGCCCAGCCGTGTCACCGGCACCTACAGCAACATTACCGAAACCAAGGCCAACGAAGAGAAAGCCCGGCTGTTTGGTGAAGCCTTCCAGCAAACCCGCGACTGGGTGGTGATCCTGGATACCCGGCAACGGGTGTTGGCGGCAAACCAGTCGTTCTGCCAGGCCTTTGGCGGTATCGAACCTTATCTTGACAGCCCGCGGGTGCATCATCTTGGGATCAGTCTGGTACGTCGCCGCTATTACACCCAGTTGCTGAAAACCATGGCCAAAGGCGATCACTGGCAGGGCGAAGAGCAGGTGATCACGCCTGATGGCCGCGAACGTCCGACCTTGATTAATATCAGTGCAGTCGGCGAACAGGACGTCAGTTTCTTTGTGTTGGTATTTACTGATATCACCGCACAAAAGGCAGCCGAGGACGAGTTACGCTATCTGGCCAACTATGATGCATTAACCGGCTTACCAAACCGGGCCCTGCTGATGGACCGCATTCTGCATGCGATCGAGCAGGCCAAACGCGAGCGGCGCTCACTGGCATTGTGTTTCCTTGATTTAGATAAGTTCAAACATATCAATGACTCTCTGGGCCATGATATCGGCGATCTGATGTTAAAAGAGGTTGCCCGGCGCCTGAAATTGACACTACGCGACAGCGATACGGTTGCCCGTTTGGGTGGCGATGAGTTTGTCGTATTGCTGGAGGGCTATAAGAGTAACGACAACATCAGTCATGTCGCCCGCAAAATGCTGCATACCATCAGTGAGCCGATGCAACTTGGCTCCGAGACCGTCGCCGTCTCACCCAGTATTGGCATCGCCATTTACCCGGATGATGCGTTAAATGGCACTGAGCTGATGAAGCATGCGGATGTCGCCATGTACCATGCCAAAGAAGCCGGGCGCAATAATTTCCAGTTCTTTATCCGGGAAATGAACGAAAAAGCCCATATGCAACTGGCGCGGGAAACCCGCTTACGCAGAGCCATAGCGCAGCAGGAGTTTGTTAATTTCTATCAACCGATTATCGACAGCCGCGAGCATAGTATTGTCGGTGCGGAAGTACTGTTACGCTGGCAAAGCAGCGACGGCATGATATCGCCGGCGGAATTTATTCCGTTAGCCGAAGATTTACGACTAATCGTCAATATGACGCAACAATTACTGGAACGGGCGCTGTCAGATCTGCAGCAATGGCGCCAGGCCGATTATGCACTCTATTTATCAGTCAATCTGACCACCCAACACTTGGAACAACCGGCACTGGCGGAAACCGTGCTGGCACTACTGAAAAAATACCGGTTACCAGCCCATGCACTGCGTTTTGAAATTACCGAAAGTGCGCTGATGCGCGATCAGCAAAGTGCGATCCGCACCATGCAATCACTTAGCGACGCCGGTATTAAGCTGGCGCTGGATGATTTTGGTACCGGCTACTCTTCACTGAAATACCTAAAAGAGCTGCCACTGGATGCGATTAAAATTGATCGCAGCTTTGTGCAGGACATCGGTATCGACCATAACGACGAAACCATTATTGATGCCATGCTTAGCATGGCCGGCAGTCTGGGGCTGTATTGCGTGGCGGAAGGGGTAGAAACCGAACAGCAGTTGGCGTTCTTTAATAAACGCCATTGCTATCTGATCCAGGGCTTCCTGTTTAGCAAACCCCTACCTGCCGATGCCCTGCTGGCGTTGCTGCAATCAGAACAATTTGCGCCGGCGCCTTACAGTGAAAACGAAAACTGGCAGATTTAAACGCTGTTTAGTCGCTGGTTCAGGCTTTTGTCACGATTCAGCGGTATACTGGCGGCTTTGTAATTCGCCGGATGCATTATGGCTCCCCATCTCGTTAAAGGTGCCCTGCTGTTATTGCTGGCCGAGGCCTGTTTTGCCGGCATTGGCGCTATCGTCAAATTTACCAGCGCCACCGCTAGTGAAGCCCAGGTGGTGTTTTTCCGTAATTTCTTTGCCTTGCTGCTAATGCTGCCGTTTTTGTTTAAACACGGTTTTAGCCTTCTGAAAACACGGCGTTGGTATCTGCATGCCAGCCGGGCCCTGACCGGCATTATTTCGATGTACTGCTTTTTCTATGTGCTGGCGCGCTTGCCACTGGCACAGGGCATGCTGGTGCTGCTACTTTCCCCTTTTATGGTGCCAATCATCGCCCGCTTCTGGCTAAAAGAGCGGCCCTCGCGCATCACGCTGGCCGGCATTGTGCTCGGTTTTGCCGGCGTGGTATTGGCATTACCCACCCCGGACCCTAATCTGAATCTGATCTTACTGGTGGCGCTGGCGTCTGCGATCCTGGTCGCGGTGACCAAAACCACTATCCGCTATATGTCTGATACCGAGCCGGCGGTGCGTATCGTCTTTTATTTTTCGCTGTTAACCGCTGTGCTGTCGGCGGTGCCGGTGCCTTTTTACTGGCAGCCGCTAAATACCGAAGTCTGGCTGGCATTTTTGGGCATGGGGGTGTTGGCCGCGGTAGGTCAGTTAGCGATGACCCGTGCCTATGCGATAGCGCCGGCCAGTGATATTGGCATGTGGACTTACAGCAGTGTGATCTTTGCCGGCGCCTTTGGTTACCTGTTCTGGCAGGAGCCGGTAACCATGAGCTGGGTTGCCGGAGTGCTGGTGATTTTCTACGCCGGTTATATCACTACGCGCCAGCGCTTACTCTGAATGGAATACTTTAGCGTGCTACTCTGGTACTGCGTCGTCAGACAGGCTAAAATACGCTCCCTTTTTTACAGGCGACAACACAGGCAAGAATAATGGGTAAGAAGCTGCATATTAAAACCTGGGGCTGCCAGATGAACGAATACGATTCATCGAAAATGGCGGACCTGCTGGATGCCACACATGGCTATACGCTGACCGAAGAGGCAGAAGAGGCTGATGTGATCTTGCTGAATACCTGCTCGATTCGTGAAAAGGCTCAGGAAAAGGTGTTTCACCAGCTGGGCCGTTGGCGGCCACTGAAAGAAAAGAATCCGGAGCTGATTATCGGTGTTGGCGGCTGCGTGGCGTCACAGGAAGGCAGTGCCATCCGTGAGCGGGCGCCCTTTGTTGATATCGTATTTGGCCCGCAAACCCTGCACCGGTTACCGGAAATGATCAATGCCGTGCGCGGTGACCGCTCACCGGTAGTTGATGTCTCCTTCCCGGAAATCGAGAAATTTGACCGTCTGCCAGAGCCAAAGGCCGAAGGTCCGACTGCTTTTGTCTCCATTATGGAAGGCTGTTCGAAATACTGTACCTTCTGCGTGGTGCCCTATACCCGCGGTGAAGAAGTCAGCCGGCCACTGGATGATGTGCTATTTGAAATTGCCCAACTGGCCCAACAAGGGGTACGTGAAGTCAACCTGCTGGGGCAAAACGTCAATGCTTACCGCGGCGCCACCCATGATGGCGGTATCTGTCATTTCTCTGAACTACTGCGCCTAGTAGCGGCCATCGACGGTATTGACCGTATTCGTTATACCACCTCGCATCCGGTGGAATTTACCGACGATATTATTGAAGTATATCGTGATGTGCCGGAGCTGGTAGACCATTTACACCTGCCGGTGCAGTCTGGCTCGGATCGAATTTTAACGCTGATGAAGCGCGGTCATACCGCACTGGAATATAAAGCGCAGATCCGTAAACTGAAGAAGATCCGCCCTAACCTCAGCATGTCATCCGATTTTATTATCGGCTTCCCCGGTGAAAGCGATGAAGATTTTCAGGCGACCATGGACCTGATCCAGGCGATTGATTTTGATATGAGCTTTAGCTTTATCTATAGCGCCCGCCCAGGTACGCCAGCCGCCGATCTGCCGGATGATGTCAGCGAAGACACCAAAAAGCAGCGCCTTTATATTCTGCAGGACCGGATTAACCAGCAGGCATTAAAAATCGCCCGTGGTATGCTGGGCACGGAACAGCGGATCCTGGTGGAAGGACCCTCGAAAAAGAATATTATGGAGCTGACCGGCCGTACCGAGAACAACCGGGTAGTGAATTTCGAAGGCTCACCCGAGATGATTGGTCAGTTTGTTGATGTTAAGATCACCGATGTATTCAGTAACTCATTGCGTGGTACTGTATTGCGAACTGAACAACAAATGGAGCTGCGCCGCCAGACCGCACCGGCACAAATTCTGGCCCGGCAGCCAAAAACTGATGAGCTAGGCGTGACCGCATACATCCCCTAAGCCCGCGTCTGAACCAATAGAGAGAGCCAGCTTGAACAGCGACAGTAGCAGTATTGAATTACAACTTGAGCCCGCCGACCACCGGCGGCTCACCTTACTCTGCGGCCCCTATGACGATAATCTGAAGCATCTGGAACGGCGCTTACTGGTCGAGATCAGCCATCGCGCCGGCCAGCTCCGTATCGATGGCCCCACGGCCAATATTGACGCCGCCGCCTTGATCCTGCGCGAGCTGTACCAGCAAACGCTGAATGACCAGCAGCAAGTGCAAGCTATCAGCCCGGAGCAGGTACATCTGACCATTAGTGAACACTTTGATATTCAATATCAGGGGCAGGAAGGCACCCAGCGCGAGTTTTCACTAAAAACCAAAAAAGGTTTAATCAAACCCCGCAATCCGAATCAGGCTGCCTATGTGGCAAACGTGCTGCAACATGACGTGAGTTTCGGCATAGGCCCGGCCGGTACCGGTAAAACCTATCTGGCAGTGGCCTGCGCAGTGGATGCACTGGAAAGTGGCCAGGTCAAACGCATAGTGTTAACCCGTCCGGCGGTAGAAGCCGGCGAAAAACTGGGCTTTTTACCCGGTGATCTGGCGCAAAAAGTCGACCCTTACCTGCGCCCGCTGTACGACGCCCTGTTTGAAATGCTCGGTTTTGAAAAGGTCGAGAAGTATCTGGAACGTGGCGTGATTGAGATAGCGCCGCTGGCCTATATGCGCGGCCGTACCCTGAACGATGCCTTTATTATTCTGGATGAAAGCCAGAACACCACCATCGAGCAGATGAAGATGTTTCTAACCCGCATCGGGTTTAGCGCTAAAGCCGTGATCACCGGTGATGTGACACAGGTCGACTTGCCGCGCGGTCAGTATTCAGGCCTGAAACATGCGATTGATGTGCTTAGTGCGGTGCCGGAAATCAGCTTTAACTTCTTTAATGCCAAAGATGTGGTACGCCACCCGATAGTACAGCGTATTGTGATGGCCTATGAAGCCTATGAAGCGGCGCAGCCAAAAACTGATGAGCCAGCACGTAGCGGGAGTCGCCGATGAGCATCATCCTGGATTTACAACTGGCCAGCAGTGCTCACGACTTGCCTGATGCTGCCGAGTTTCAAACCTGGCTGGACGCGGCCATCCTGCCGTTTCAGGAGCAGGCTGAGGTCACAATCCGGGTTGTGGATGCCGCAGAAAGCCAGCAACTGAACCTGCAATACCGCGGCAAAGACAAACCGACTAATGTGCTGAGTTTTCCGTTTCAGTGTCCACCCGGTATTGAGCTGCCGCTGCTTGGCGATCTGGTGATTTGTGCGCAAGTCGTTGCTACGGAAGCAGCTGAGCAGGGCAAGCCGCCGGCATCACACTGGGCACATATGGTGGTGCACGGCTGCTTGCATTTATTGGGATTTGACCATATAAATGACGCTGATGCTGAGCAGATGGAAGCAGAAGAAATTCAAATCCTGCAACAGCTTGGTATCAACAACCCCTATTTACTGGATGAAATCTGATGTTCAATTGTTATGGAGCTAAAGTTCACTGATGAGTGACGACAATCCCCACTCTAGTCGCGGCTCTGCGTCGCGTAGCTGGTTAGAACGTATTGGCAGCATTTTTAGCGCAGAGCCACAGGATATCTCGGATCTGGAAGACATTATCAGCGAAGCGGCAGTTCGCGAACTGATTGATACCGATACCAAAAATATGTTGCAGGGTGTATTGGACGTATCCAATATGCGGGCCCGCGACATTATGATCCCCCGCTCCCAGATGGCCACGCTGGATATTGAGCAACCGCTGGCCGAAGTCCTACCCATTCTGCTGGAAAACAATCACAGCCGTTATCCGGTGGTAAATGAAGACAAAGACCATATCGAAGGCATTCTGATAGTCAAAGATTTGCTGCAGTATGCACTGGACCCCAGCAATACCGATTGGCAGTGGCGCGACCTGGTGCGCCCGGCGGTCATCATCCCGGAAAGTAAGAAAGTCGATGCCCTGCTGCGGGAGTTCCGGCAAAAACGCTACCATATGGCAATCGTCGTGGATGAATACGGCGGTGTTTCTGGTCTGCTGACGATTGAAGATATTCTGGAGCAAATTGTCGGCGAGATTGAAGATGAGCACGACGATGAAGAAGAGCACGATATCAAGAAGATGGCATCGCGGGTATTTCAGGTGAGTGCTCTGACGCCACTGGATGAATTCAACGAAACCTTTGGTACCCAGTTTGACGAGGAAGAAGCGGATACCATCGGCGGTATAGTGCTGCATGCCTTTGGCCATATGCCAGCAAAGGGCGAAGCGATTACGCTGGGCGATCTGACCTTTAAAGTCAGTAAAGCCAATAGCCGCCGCCTGATGCAGTTACAGGTGATCCGCTCCCGGCAGAGCGAAACAGAAGGAAGCTAATCATTAAAGCGCTGTGGTCCCGACCCTGGTTGGTTGCCGTAAGTTTACTGCTGGCCGGTTTAGCCAATACTCTGGCTTTCGCTCCCTATACCCTCTGGTGGTTGCCGCTATTAACGCTAGCCTGGTTTAGCGCGGCCATTGCCAACAGCGCCAGTCCCCGCCAGGCCGCCGGCTATGGCTTTAGCTATGGTGTTGGTTGGTTTGGGCTTGGCATTAGCTGGGTACATGTCAGTATCGACCAGTTTGGTGGTTTGCCGCTGGCCGGCAGTCTGAGTTTAATGGCGCTGTTAGTCGCTTATCTGGCACTGTTTCCGGCCTTTACCGCCTGGCTCAGCCGTCGCCTGCTGGGCACCCTCGCCCTACCACTGCTGCTGTTGGCATGCTGGACCTTAAGTGAATGGCTGCGCAGCATCCTTCTAACCGGATTTCCCTGGTTATCGCTCGGCTACAGTCAAACGGATTCACTGCTCAGACACTATGCGCCGCTGCTTGGTGAAATCGGCATCAGCGCAGTGCTGGTCTTTATCGCCGCCAGTCTGGCCAATCTGCTACAGCCTCTTTCCTGGCCTGCGCGCTGCTGGCCAGCCGTAGTCAGCGTACTACTTTGCCTGCTTAGCCCACTGCTGGCACAAGTTAAAGGCTGGCAACATAGTAACGAGCAGTTAAGTGTGCTGCTGGTACAGGGCAATGTGCAGCAGGAGCTGCGCTGGGTGCCGGAGCAGGAATGGCCAACCATGCTGAAGTATCTGGATCTGACCCGGCCGCACCTGAGTCAACACCAACTGGTGATCTGGCCGGAGGCCGCCGTACCGCGTATTGAACCTCTGGCCGATGACTTTCTGGATAACCTGGATAAATCAGCGTTTTATAGCGATACAGCGATCATTACCGGCATTATCGATTACAACCTGAAAACCCAGGAAGCCTGGAATAATCTGATTGTGTTGGGTAAACAAACTGCCGATGCCGGCAGTGGTCACTATTTCCATGGTCATGCCAACCGCTTTAGCAAACATCATTTACTGCCGATTGGCGAATTCGTGCCGTTTGAGAGCTTCCTGCGCCAGCTGGCACCGATTTTCGATTTACCGATGAGCTCTTTTAACCGCGGCAGCTATGTGCAGCCCAACCTGACTGCTAATGGCTTTCATTTATTGCCTGCGATCTGCTTTGAAATTGCCTTCCCGGCGCAGATCCGCGCCAATCTGACCAGCGAGACCCAGCTGTTACTGACCGTCAGTAATGATGCCTGGTTTGGCGACAGTATAGGCCCGCATCAGCACCTGCAAATTGCCCGCATGCGGGCGCTGGAATTCGGTTTACCGCTGTTACGCGCCACCAATAATGGCATCACCGCGACCATAGATGCCGATGGCCGCATCAGAGAGCGCGCACCACAGTTTACTGAAGCGGTGCTAAGCGACACCCTGCAATTGACGCAGGCTAAGACGCTCTACAGTAAGTTGGGAAATCTACCGTTATTCAGCTTGAGTACTTTGCTACTGGTTTTCGCCCTGTTCCGCCACTGGCGTTTAACGCGTTAACAACGGTGCTATAATTTCCATGCAAGTTAAACAGCTACGACAATATCATGAATAAATGAAGCTGCTTGATGCAGCTTCATTTGTACTTTCGCAACTACTCCGAGGCTTTGTCGGGTAAGCTATTCTTCAACGCTGCCGTTTACCAGCTCGGCAATCTCCGCCAAACGCAACAACGCCCGACCATTAAGTGATTTTTTCGGATACTGCCCGCGGTTATTACGTTCACCTGCGACTTCACCGGTTAATAGCTCTAATGCCTGATCCACGGTTTTGACGGTGTAAATATGGAACTGTCCGGCAGCAACCGCAGTCACCACGTCCTGATCCAGCACCAGATTTAACTGATTACTGGCCGGAATAATCACCCCTTGCTCACCAGTCAAACCACGCGACTGACAAAGCCGGAAGTAGCCTTCAATTTTTTCATTCACGCCGCCTATTGCCTGTACCTGACCATATTGGTTAATCGAGCCGGTCACCGCCAGACTTTGCCGGATTGGAATTTCCGTAATAGCCGAGATCAGAGCACAGACTTCAGCCAATGAGGCGCTGTCGCCATCGATATGGCCATAAGACTGCTCCATTGCAATATTCGCACTTAAGGTCAGCGGAAAATCGCGAGCATATTTGGCCCCCAGATAACCGGTTAGTAATAATACGCCCTTGGAGTGGATTGCTTTACCCAGCTCCACCTCTCGCTCGATATCCACTACGCCGCTGGAACCGGCGAATACCGTCGCGCTGATCCGCGCCGGGGTACCAAAGGCGGTATCACCGATTTCCAGTACCGTCAGGCCATTGATCTTACCGACTGCCAAGCCGTCGGTATCGATCAGAATATGTCCTTCCTGAATATCTTCTAAAAACGCCTCACTGATGCGGCCGGTACGGTATTTTTTTCCTGCCAGCGCCTGGCGGACATGCTCACTGGTTAATTGTTCAGCCTGCTGCTGCCGCGCAAAAAAGCAGGCTTCACGCACTAACTCCAGTACATCGGCAAAACGGGCAGACAGCTTACGCTGATGTTCAGCCTGGCGGAAACTAAACTGTAATAGCTGCTGCAGCCCGCAGCTACTTAACGACTGCAAACCCATTTCCTGTAATTGCAATTGAATTTGCGCTGCCATATCGCTTAAGGTTTGCGGCAAATATGGTAAATAGTGCTCAAAATCAGCTAATACCCGGAATAACTCATTAAATTCTTCGTCGAAATCCTGCACTAAATAGTACAGATCACGCGACCCCAACAACACCACCTTAACGCTGAGTGGGATGGCGCGCGGCGTAATAATAGTTGAGTTCGTCACCGCATGATCGCTAAGGGTATCAATCACCACTTCACCGGCCTTTAATGCCAGCTTTAATGCATCCCACACTGCGGGCTGGGTTAAAAGCCGATCAGCATCCAGGATCAGATAACCGCCATTGGCTTTGTGCAGAGCGCCGGGGCGGATCATCCGGTAATTGGTAAATAAGGAACCTCCGGCCGAGCTATATTCCACCCGGCCAAACAGGTTGCCATAGCTGGGGTTGGGTTCAAAAATAATAGGCGCGCCAGACATCGTTTCATGATGTACCAGCACATTAGGCACAAATTCCTCGATAAAGATTTCGCGGCTAACCGGCTCCTCGCCCTTCTCGCCTTCCGACTCATCCGGCAGCAGCTCCATTACCGCTTTCACCAGTTCCGGTCGCATCTCACGCAGGTATTTTAAGACCCCCAACTCGGCATTGTAGTGATGCTCCAGCTTTTTCAGCATCGGCTTAATCGCTTGCTCAATAGTATCTTTGCGCAGCGCCCGCAAATTCTCCGACAATTCCCGCTTCCACTGCGGCAATTCCAACAGCTGTTCGTTGAGGATGGTTTCCAGCTCCGATACCAAATCATAGAAATACTGCCGCTGCTCTTCGGATAGCTTAGTAAATTCCTGATCATCCAAAGGCTTGCCATCAATGATTGGCGAAAAGCTCACAGCACCGTTTTCTTCGTACAATACCACCTGCTTTTCCAGCGCTTTCTTTTCGACCTGTTCGATGGCCTGTTCATAACGCTCATCAAAGGCCCGGTGAATGGCTTTTTTCTTGCGTTGATAGCCAGGGTTATCAAAGGCAGCCGGAAAGGTATCCAGCAAATCATCAATCAAACTTTCCAGCTTTTTGACCAGCACCCGGCCTTCACCCGGTAGCAAGCGCAGCGTAATAGGTACCCGTTCGTCATCAAAATTGTTCAGGTAGCACCACTCTTCCGGCGTGGCTTTTTCACTGGCGGCCAGCTGCAGAATTTCCTGTACCAGCGTAAAGCGCCCCAAAGCCGGCTCTCCCATCACATAGAGGTTATAGCCCGGCATATCCATCCCAATGGCAAACTCCAGTGCGGTTCGGGCGCGGTCCTGGCCGATAAAGGCGGCGGGAACAGCGGGTTGCTGCAGAATATCGGAGACCAGTGCTGAATCCAGTTGCGGGCCAAGTTGTGCCGGCGTCAATGCCAGTTGCTGCTCTAATTGCGTCATTTAGTGCCTTAACAATAAAGGTAAGTTTTTTATATAGTAACAAAAAGCCGGTTACTGCGCTGTAGGCTGTGGCTAAAGTTTTCTGCGTTAACGCCGATAAGCAGGTAAGTGCGATAACTGTAAACCGGAGTATCAGATGAACGAGCGCGACTGCCTGCAAAAAATCCGTAACCTGGGGGTTCGCCTGCAGGAGCTGGAGCTGGCCAGACCGCAGCCTGGCAAATCCTATACCTCGGTAGCGCTGGACTTTTTGTTTAAAGAGCACCAGTTAGAGCGGCCGACCGGTGCACCACTGGAGTATACGCTCAGAACCCTGGGCAAGGCGCTGATGGAGCGGCATCAACTAAAGTTTCAACGCCTGGATGCAACAGCCATCGTCGACTATTTTTGCCGTTTTTATCGCGTGCATTAAAAAGATCCGTCTAAAGCGTCAAGCCAGACTGACGCCAACTTTCCGCAATGCCCCGTAAATAAGAGGCGGCAGGCTTTCCTGAATAGCGTTTCTGTCATAGTATTAAAAATCAAGTAAAGTCCGCCAGGCTGTTCACGCGGGCTTATTCGCATGCTACTGACACTGGAGACAAAGAAATGAACAAACTTAATAAAGCGCAATTAACTCTCGCTTTAGGTGCCTTAACGCTGGCCTCGGGCAGCGCCCTGGCCGATAGCAACCCGTTTCAGGCGCAGCAACTGAGTATGGCCTATCAAGTGACTACTCAGGACAATACCGGGGTTAAAGTTAAGGTAAAAGAGCAAGCCACCGATAAAGCCAAAGAAATGAAATGCGGTGAAGGTAAGTGTGGTGAAGGCAAATGCGGTGCCGAAATGCAGAAAAAAATGGCAGATGCCAAAAAGCAGGCTGCCGACAAAGCCAAAGAAATGAAATGTGGCGAAGGTAAATGCGGTGAAGGCAAGTGCGGTGCCGAGATGCATAAAGCCGATGCCAAAGCTAAGGCCGCTGAAGCTAAAGCTGCCGGTCAGGAAAAAGCCGCTGATGCCAAGAAAAAAGCCAGTGATAAAGCCAAAGAAATGAAGTGCGGCGAAGGTAAATGCGGCTCTATCTAACGCCAAATGAAACCACTCGCTCACTTTAGTAGCAGCAGCGCAGGCCTTGGCCTGCGCCGCGAGCTGCTGCCAGAACTGTTAGCAGATAAGCCGGCTATCATCGATTTTTTTGAGGTTGCGCCAGAGAACTGGTTACCTTATGGCGGTAAACTGGCGAAAGACTTTCGGCAACTGACCGAACGCTATGCGTTTTTTTGTCATGGCCTGTCGTTAAATATTGGTGGCCCGGACCCGTTGGATCTGGATTTCTTGCAGCAGTTAAAACACTTTCTCGACCAGCATCAGATCCTGCGCTATAGCGAACATCTGAGTTATTGCGCTGCCGACGGCCATCTGTATGACCTGATGCCGATCCCCTTTACTGAGGAAGCGGTACATTATGTGGCGGCCCGGATTAAACAGGTGCAGCAGATCCTGGAGCGGCCGTTGATTATCGAGAATGTCTCCTACTATGCCGCGCCAGCACAGCAATTAAGTGAACTGGAATTTCTGTTGGCGGTGCTTACGGAAGCCGACTGCCCGCTGCTGCTGGACGTAAATAATATCTATGTCAATTCCATCAACCATGGCTACGATGCCGGTGCCTTTTTAGCTGCGATGCCAAGCGAGCGCATTGCCTACTACCATATTGCCGGACATTACCAGCAAGCGGCCGACTTACTGATTGATACCCATGGCGCTGCCATTCCTGATCCGGTCTGGCAATTGTTGCGCCTTAGCTATCAGCAGCATGGTGTAAAACCAACCTTGTACGAGCGCGACTTTAATATCCCGCCGCTGGCCGACCTTTGCCAGGAACTGTCTCAAATTAAGCAGTTGCAGCAAGTTGCCAGCCCGAGACCAGCAGCAGTATGACTGAGCCGACAACCCCTAACTTACAGCAAACCCAACTGGCGTTCGCCCGGGCAATTCGCCATCCCCAAGAGCCCTATGCGGATCAGACGGTGCCAACAGCACGGCTGCAAATCTATCAGCAGTTGTTTTTTAATAACGTCAGCGGCTTTATCGATAATGCCTTCCCGGTACTCAGCACCCTGTATCAGCCCGATGCCTGGCTAAGCCTGAAACAACGCTTTTTTGCCGATTATCGCTGTCACTCGCCCTATTTCTTGCATATTGCCCAGCAATTTGTCGATTTTCTGCAGCAATATCAGCCCGCTGCCGCCGATCCGCCGTTTTTAGCCGAACTGGCCCATTACGAATGGGCTGAGCTCTATGTCGGGACACTAGCCGTCACGTCAGCACAGCAGGCCGTGATACCGGCACAACTAATGTCGGCCAGGTTAAGGCTAACCGAAGCCAGCCTGTTAGCGGTATACCAGTATCCGGTGCAGCATCTGAGCCCGGATTATCAGGTTAACGAACCCGGACCAGGCCAGGCCTTTCTGATCTACCGCGATTGGCAGGATGAAGTGATCTTTGTGCAGTTAAATCAGGCCAGCTTACTGCTGTTACATCTGCTGACGGAGCAGCCGGGACAAACCTTGCCACAAGTGACTGCCAGCCTGGCACCACAACTCGCGCCCTACAGCGCAGCGCAACTGACCGAATTTGCGCTACCCTTACTGACAGAGTTGGCCGTTAAGGGCGCACTGCTGCACGATGGCGGCTAAGTTGGCCTTGTCGCCTTAGCCGGCTCAACTTGAATTTTTTTCATCTTGATTGGAAAAACTTTCACGTAAAATGGATAGCCAGACGTCTAAATAGCTGTATACTTATGCTACCAGGTTTTGGAGTAACAGCATTATGGCATTATCACTGGCAGAGAAAATTGCAGATCCACAGCAAGGGGTATATCTAATCGGTACTACCCCGCCCAAAGCCGGCACCGCTGCTGATAAAAGCTCGCGGATCGCGGGTAAGTTGTTAGGCCGTTTGCAACAGCTCGAATACGATGGCCTGATTGTCTATGATATTCAGGATGAAAGTAGCCGGGTTGCCACCGAACGGCCTTTCCCGTTTCAGAGCACTCTGGACCCGCGCGAATACAGCCGGTTGTTACGCGAGCTATCGGCGCAGGATGTCATTACCTATAAAAGTGTGGCTCAGCGTGATAGCAGCGAATTTGAGCACTGGCTTAGTGAAAGTGCCGCAACCTTTGCCCTGAAAAATCTGGTGTTAGTGGGTAGCCCTTCATCACATGGCCAGATCAAGCTCAGTTTACCGCATGCCTATCAGCAGCTCGCCGCCCATCCGGCAAGCTTCTTTTTGGGTGGAGTTGCCATTGCCGAACGCCATGCCAAAAAAGGCGATGAACATTTACGCTTAATTGATAAAGCGGCCCAGGGCTGTCAGTTCTTTATTTCGCAGGCGGTATATAACGCCCAGGCGACCATTGATCTGATTACCAGCTATGCCCGCAGCTGTAAACAGCAAGGTCTGACGCCAAAACGTCTGATTTTAACCTTTACCCCGTGCGGCAGTGAACAGACGCTGGATTTTATGCAATGGCTCGGTATTTCGGTGCCACAGGCCTCGCGTTATCGTATTCTGGATGCCGAAAACCCACTGAACGAATCGATTAAGATCTGCCGCGATAATCTGACACAGATCTTAACCCACTGCGCGAATTTGGAGGTGCCGCTGGGCCTGAACGTTGAAAGCCTGACTAACCGCAAGGAAGAAATCGATGCCTCTATCCGCTTGTTCCGGCTATTAAAGGCGCTGATGGAGTTACATCTGGCAGAAAAGCAGGTTGCTTAAGCGACCTGTCGTGTCCGAAAAACTAAGCTTAACGCTTAACTCAGTTTAGGTGCATCGTAGTTGGCTGGCTCGTCCGTATAAATACAGACATTCCACCGGGCCGCCAGCCCATTTTCTGCCAGACAATATTGTTCAAAAAAGGCTTTAATTTCGGCGCGTTGGCAATGCGCTTCAAAGCTGGCTAAATCGGCCCAGATTTCATTAAAAGCAATCGGAAAACTCGTACCATCAGCAAAAGGACTCTGGATCTGCCGGGTCACCACATACTGCAAACAGCCGTCTTCCCGCAACGTATTAGGTTCTAAGCTTTGCAACACCTTAAATAGCTCAGCTTCTTTACCGGCTTTTGGCAGAAACTGTGCCACACAATAGACTTTCTTCGACATCACGCTACTCTTTATCTTTATGGCAAGCGCCAGTAATTACCGTAACACTAACATTGAGCAGCGGGCTTTACTCAGCATCGCCGTGGTGGTGCTACCCAGAATAAACTGCCGGATCCGCGAATGGCCGTAGGCGCCCATCACAAGCAGATCAATGACTTGTTCCTGCTGGTACTGGTGCAGGGCCTCGTCCGGCTCGCCGGTCACTATCGCGGTACGGGTATCAAAACCGGCCAGCGTTAGCACACTGGCGGCTTCGGCCAGTTGTTTTTCGGCTTGTTCACTGCGTACTGCGGCCATTACCAGATGTACCGGTAGGCCACGACACAGCGGGCTGGCGGCCAGCATTTCCAGACTCTTTTGCGCGGTAGCGCTGCCATCATAGGCCAGCATCACCCGCTTCGGCGCGGAAAAACGCTGCTGCGTCAGTAAAATAGGCTTTTGCATACTGCGGATAATCATCTCGATATGCATCCCCAGTTGACCATGCGCATCGGTACTGCTTAAGCCTCGCTTACCCAATACCAATAACCGGGTATCATCCTGCAGTGCCTTTAATGACTCCAGTAACGGACCGTGCCGCATCACTTCGCTGATCTCAGCGACTGCGGCGGCGCCGGCCCGGGCATGCGCCGCATCCAGAATATGATGGCCACGCTGCAATGCCAGCTTGCTGTGTTGTTCATCCAGCTCTGCCAGTTGTTGCAGTAACACTTCCTGCGACCCCAAACCGATACTGCCACTTAAATCCGGAGTTTGGGTATGCTGTGCCCTGTCAATCACATGCACCAGACTAAGGGGCGCGGTCAGCGCCTTAGCGGCCCAGATCGCACCATCACAAACTGCCTCAGCATAGGGTGAGGCATCAATACAGGCAAATACTTTCAGCGACATCTGTTACGCAGTTCCAAATTTGACTAATAGCCTGTTTTACCCGAAGTCATTTACCTTGTACAGCACTGACAAGGCTATACCGGCAAGCCGTCACGGAAAAATTGTACGCCACCACAGTGGCTGCAACTTAACAGCTCGGCCGGGTGCGTATAATCGATACTGTGCTGACATTGACTGCAGCGATAGCGGCCCATGCCAACATATTCGCCCTGATAATACACGCCCTGATGTTGGAAATCGTCAATCAGCTCGGCCCACTCTACTTGTGTCCGGTCGGTAATTTGGCTTAATTGCTCCCACAGCTCCTCAGTCCACATCGAAGGTTGCTGCTCCTCGGCAGCCCCTTGCTGCCACTGACTTTTCAGCGTTTCCAGAAACAGTTGCGTCTCATAGGCACTGAGCTCCTTGCCAGCTTTCAGATAAGCTTTCAGGGTGTCGGCAACATCAAGCATACTTTGCAACTGTTCTTGCCCTGCCTGTTGCAGTGTCTGACTCAGGTCTTTAAGCCAGTTGCGGTATTTCGCGTTAAAGTCTGCCATCTTGTACTCCACTGGTAATTTAGCAACGCTATTCTGAGTATAGACAAAGGGTAGCTTATTGTTGTCAAACCGCGGCTAAGGTATGCTATAGCCAATTTTTTTTACCCATTTCAGCCTGAGGCTGAGGCCGGGTCGTCCCCGACTTTTCTGGAAGAGCTCAATGCAACAGCAATATAACCCGCAGCAGATTGAAACCGCCCTGCAGCAGCAGTGGCAGGATCAGAATGTTTTTAAAGTAACTGAAGATCCAAACAAAGAGAAATTTTACTGTTTATCGATGTTCCCTTATCCAAGTGGCCGCCTGCATATGGGCCATGTGCGCAATTACACCATCGGTGATGTGATCAGCCGCTTTCAGCGGATGCAGGGTAAAAATGTGCTGCAACCTATGGGTTGGGATGCCTTTGGTTTACCGGCTGAAAACGCTGCGATTAATAACAAGACCGCGCCGGCTAAGTGGACCTACGCCAATATCGATTATATGAAAACACAGCTGAAACGGCTGGGTTTTGGTTACGACTGGGATCGGGAAATTGCTACCTGCAAACCGGATTATTATCGCTGGGAACAATGGTTTTTCACCAAGCTGTATGAAAAAGGCCTGGTTTATAAAAAGATGGCGACGGTAAACTGGGACCCGGTGGATCAGTGCGTACTGGCGAACGAACAAGTTATTGATGGCCGTGGCTGGCGCTCCGGCGCCTTAGTTGAGCAGCGCGAGCTGGCACAGTGGTTTATTCGTATTACTCAATATGCCGAAGAGTTATTAGAGGATCTGGAGCAGCTAACCGAGTGGCCGGAACAAGTCCGCACCATGCAGAAAAACTGGATTGGCCGCTCCGAGGGCGTCAATATCCGTTTTGGCGTCGCTGACAGTGATACTGAGCTGGAAGTCTATACTACCCGTCCGGACACGCTGTATGGTGTGACCTATGTCGCGGTAGCCGCCCAGCACCCGCTGGCGCAGCAAGCGGCACTGCACAACAGCACCCTGGCCGCCTTTATCGAAGATATTAAAGGCAGCAAGGTCAGCGAAGCGGAAATGGCGACGATGGAGAAAAAAGGCTGTGCCACCGGCCTGTATGCCATTCATCCGCTGACAGATGAGCAGGTCCCGATTTGGGTCGCCAACTTTGTCCTGATGGACTACGGTTCAGGTGCCGTGATGGCGGTGCCGGGCCACGACCAACGTGATTACGAGTTTGCCACCAAGTATCAGTTACCGATTAAGCAAGTGGTTACCGCAGCGGATGGCAGCAGCGTCACACTGGAGCACGCGGCTTATACCGAAAAAGGTCTGCTGATTAACTCAGCCGAATTTAACGGCCTGGACTTTGCCGCTGCCTTTAGCGCTATTGCTGCCAAGCTGCAACAGCTGGGCAAGGGCGAAGTTAAAGTGAACTACCGCTTACGCGATTGGGGGGTATCACGCCAGCGCTACTGGGGTACGCCAATCCCAATGTTAAATCTGGCAGATGGCAGCGTGGTGCCGGTTCCGGCCGAGCAGCTGCCGGTGCGTTTACCGGAAGATGTGGTGATGAACGGCGTGACTTCGCCGATTAAAGCCGATCCGGAATGGGCGAAAACCCAATATCAGGGCGCAGCCGCTTTCCATGAAACCGATACCTTCGACACCTTTATGGAATCGAGCTGGTACTATGCCCGCTACTGCAGCCCGGATTATGATCAGGCGATGCTGGATCCGGAGAAAGCCAACTACTGGTTACCGGTTGATCAGTATATCGGCGGCATTGAACACGCCATCCTGCACCTGCTGTATGCCCGCTTTTTCCATAAACTGTTACGCGATGTCGGTCTGGTGCAAAGCGACGAACCGTTTAAACGCTTGTTATGTCAGGGCATGGTATTGGCCGAAACTTTCTACCGCGAAACCGACAATGGCGGCAAAGAATGGTTCTCGCCGCAGGACGTACAGGTTGAGCGCGATGAGAAGGGCCGCATTACCCAGGCCATCCTGAAAACCGACGGCCAGCCGGTGTTATCTGCCGGCATGAGCAAGATGTCGAAATCGAAAAACAACGGTATCGACCCGCAAAAAGTTATCGATCTGTACGGTGCCGATACCGTGCGCTTGTTTATGATGTTTACTGCGCCGCCAGAGCAAACACTGGAATGGTCAGATTCCGCCGTTGAAGGCGCGCACCGCTTTATCAAGCGGATCTATACGCTGATCCATGATGTGCTGGCAGCAGGTGCGCCAGGCGAACTGCAGCTAGACGCGCTAAATGACGAGCAGAAAACCCTGCGCCGCGAGCTGCATAAAACCATTGCCAAGGTTACCGATGATATCGGTCGGCGCTATACCTTTAATACCGCTATCGCGGCGGTAATGGAGCTGAGTAATAAGCTGCAAAAAGCCAGTCTGGCCACGCCGCTGGACCGTGCTGTGATGCACGAGGCCTGTAACGCGCTGCTGCAGTTATTAAACCCGATCGTGCCACATGTAGCGCAGTATTTGTGGGCCGAGTTGGGTAACAACAGCCTGATTGAACATGTCGCCTGGCCTGGCGTCGACGAGAGCGCTCTGGTCGAAGACGAGAAACTGGTGGTGGTGCAAATCAACGGTAAGGTGCGCGCTAAAATTACCGTACCGGCTGCTGCAGAGCAGGATGCGGTACTGGCCATTGCCAGACTGGATGAGAATGTGCAGCGTTATCTGGACGGCGTCGCCATGAAAAAGGTGATTTACGTACCGGGTAAACTGCTTAATCTGGTGGTGGGCTAAGATGGGCTGGCGCCTGACACTGCTGGCGCTGTTGCTCAGTCTGCTGAGCAGCTGCGGCTTTCACCTGCGCGGCAATCTGCCGCTCAGTCAGTTTCCGGCCATCTATGTGCAAAGCGAAGCGCACTCTGAGCTGGCCGCGCTGTTAAAACAGCGCTTTAGTCAAAATCAGGTCGAGTTACTGGGCAGTTACCAGCAAGACAGACCGGCGCTGCAGCTGGTGCGCGACACGCTGAAGCGGCGCACCCTGTCGCTGTTTGCCAATGGCCAGGTCGCCGAATATGAGCTGATTTACAAAGTCGAGTATCGGATCCAATTACCCGGCGAGCAGGAACAGTTTTATCAGTTCGAGTTGTACCGCGATTATCAGGATGATCCGAATCAGGCCCTGGCGAAAGCCCAGGAACTGGAGCTGCTGTTAAGCGAATTACGTCAGCAGGCTGCCAACCGGATTATCCGCCAACTGGCACGCCTGGGCTGATGCAGAAGCTCTACGCCAATCAATTGCCAGCCCAGCTGCAACAGGGGCTGGCGCCCGGTTATCTGATTTTTGGCGAAGAGCCACTGCAAAAACTGGAAGCCATCGAAGCGATCCGGCACGCGGCCAAACCACAAGGCTTTTTGGAGCGGCTGAGTTTTAGCGCTGATGCCCAATTCGACTGGCAACAGCTGGATAACGAACTCAGTGCCATGTCGTTGTTTGCCGAGCGGCGGCTGATTGAACTGGAACTGGCGCAAGCCAAACCACCGGCTGCCGTTAACGAACAATTGAAGCAACTGGCTGCCAAACTGCATCCCGATATCGTGCTGGTGGTGCATGGCAGTCGCAGCTTTAGTGAAGTCAGCAAACTGGCCTGGTTTAAACAACTGGCAGAGCAGGCCGTGCAAGTGGCAATTTACCCACTGGATGAGCGGCAACAACTGCAATGGCTGCAGCAACGCGCCCGCCAGTTACAGTTGCAGCTAAGCTCTGATGCGCTGAATTTGCTGCAGCAACACTGTGCCGGTAACCTGCTGGCCGCGCGGCAGGAGCTGGAAAAGCTGGCACTGACCCATCCGGATAGCCGCATTGACGCCGAGACCTTTAGCCGCTTTTTAGCCGATCATTCCAGCTACAACGTGTTTCAACTGACCGATTCGGTATTGGCCGGGCATAGTGCCGAAGCCGCACACCGGCTGCAGCGCTTGCTGGAACAGGACACTGAGCCGGTGATTATCGCCTGGCAATTACATAAAGAGCTGAGCATTCTGCAACAGCTGGCCCAGGCGGAGCAGCAAGGTCAACTGAACGCACAGTTTAAGCAATTGGCGATCTGGCCGAAACGCCAGCCGTTATATCAACAAGCCCTGCAGCGACTTAGCCGGGGTTGGCAAAACTATCTGTTACAGGAGCTGGCGGCCTTTGATCGCTTATTTAAAGCCGGCCAGCTGACTAACACCACACTGGCGTTATTGCATCTGGTGACCTTATTCTGTCATCCGGTAGCCAAAACCTTTGCTTTGCAACAGTATGACGCAGACTAAACTAGTAGGGATTTTTGGCGGCACCTTCGATCCGATCCATCTTGGTCATCTGGCAGTTGCACGTTATGTGCTGACGCACTGCGCCTTAGATAGCATTAAGCTGATGCCCTGCCATCTGCCGCCGCACCGTGCCAGTCCGGGTGTCAGCAGTGCCGAGCGAGCACGGATGGTCGAGTTGGCTATCAGTGCAGAGCCACAGCTGCAGCTCGAAGCGCTGGAACTGAGCCTGCAACAACCGTCTTATACGGTAAATAGCCTGACGCTGCTTAAGCAGCAAGATCCTGCTGCGCACCTGTGTTTTATTATTGGCATGGACTCACTGCAGTATTTTCGCAGCTGGCATCAGTGGCAGCAGATCCTGACATTGGCCCATCTGATCGTACTTAAGCGCCCCGGCTATAGCGCACAGGATGGCGACGCACCAGCGCTACTCGCCCAATACGGCATCAGCCTAGCCGAGCTCAGCACACGGTCAGCCGGTGGCATCCTGCTGTTGGATAATCCGGATTTTCCACAAAGCGCAACCTTTGTCCGTGAGCAGTTAGCTGTGGACCCAGCCGTGCAGGCCATGCTACCGCCAGCGGTGCTTAGTTATATTCAGCAACACGGGCTCTATGGTTGCGCTGTTTCCGCTGCCAAAGTGTGATAAAATAGCGCCCTTTTAGCTTGCATGAGGAATAAGGGTGCAAACAAACGAACTGGTCGCCTTTGTCGTAGACAAAGTTGATGACATGAAAGCCCGCGATATCGTGACCTTAGATGTCCGGGGTAAATCCAGCGTCACCGAATTTATGGTGATCTGCTCCGGAACTTCCAGCCGCCACGCGAAGTCTATTGCCGGGTACCTGGCGCAAGAAGTGAAGAAACAAGGCGTCCAACCACTGGGCATCGAAGGTGAAGCCTCGGGTGAATGGGTATTACTGGATCTGGACAGTGTTGTCGTGCATGTGATGCAGGACGAAAGCCGGCATTTTTATCAGTTGGAAAAGCTCTGGGGCGGTTAAGTAGTTATGAAGTTGATCCTGATTGCCGTAGGTACCAAGATGCCTGCCTGGGTACAAACCGGCTTTGAGGAATATGCCCGTCGCTTTCCCCGCGATCTGCCGTTCGAACTGATTGAAATTGCCGCTGGTAAGCGCGGTAAAAATGCGGATATCAAACGCATTCTGGAGCAAGAAGGCGAAAAAATGCTGGCGGCAGTACCCAAAGGTAGCCGCATCGTAACGCTGGAAGTGCTGGGTCAAAACTGGACCAGCCCGCAGCTGGCCGGCAAGTTACAGGAATGGCAACAGGATGGTCGTGATGTCTGCTTACTGGTTGGGGGCCCGGAAGGTTTGGCGCCAGCCTGTATTGCAGCCAGCGAAGCCAAATGGTCACTCTCGGCGCTGACACTGCCCCATCCGCTGGTCAGGGTGGTGATGGCAGAGGCCCTGTACCGCGCCTGGAGTATTAGTACCAATCACCCTTATCACCGCGAGTAGGCATGCTAAGAAAACGTGTTGCCATGCAAGATGTCGAGGCAGAGTCCCGCTTATTTAGCCAGCGGGCGCTGGTGGCTATGCTATTGGTGATGCTGGCTTTTGGCGTGATCATTATCAATATGTATCACCTGCAGGTGAAATCCTATCAGGTCTACCAAACCCGCTCCGAGGGTAACCGGATTAAAGTGGTGCCACTGGCGCCAAACCGCGGCATGATCACTGACCGTAACGGTATTTTGCTGGCCGAGAACCGGCCGGTGTTCTCCCTCGAATTAGTACCAGAGCAGGTCGAAAATATGACCGAAACACTGGCAGAGCTGGCACAACTAATCGAGATCCCGGACGAGTTACAACAAAGCTTCCTGCGTGATGTGCGCCAACAGCGTCGCTTTAATAGCATAGCGCTGAAAGAGCAGCTCAATGATGAAGAAGTGGCAATCATCTCGGTTAATCTGCACCGTTTTCCCGGCGTCACTGTCGAAGCCCGTCTTAGCCGCCACTACCCTTTTGGTAATTTGTTTACCCATGCACTGGGCTATATCGGCCGCATCAATACCAATGATCTGAAACGGCTGGAAGAGAGCGACCAACTGGCAAATTACGCCGCCACCCGCGATATCGGCAAAATTGGCTTAGAGCGCTACTACGAAACCGAATTACACGGCACCATGGGTTATCAGGAAGTTGAAGTGAATAACCGCGGCCGCCTGATCCGGGTATTACGCTCGGTACCGGCGCAATCGGGTAAAAATATTCAGCTTAATCTGGATGTGGGCCTGCAACTCACCGCCCAGCAGTTACTGGAAGGTAAGCGCGGGGCTATTGTTGCAATGGATCCCCGCGATGGGGCCGTGATGGCGTTTTACAGTAACCCCAGCTACGACCCTAACCTGTTTGTGCATGGGATCAGCAGTACCAATTACAATGCGTTATTAAATTCCCCGGACCGGCCGCTGATTAACCGGGTGACGCAAGGCGTATATCCGCCGGCCTCTACCATTAAGCCGCATCTGGCATTATTAGGGCTGGAAACCAATACTATTACTCCCAGCACCCGGATCTGGGATCCGGGCTTCTTTCAGCTACCCGGCGTCGAGCATCGTTACCGCGACTGGAAACGCTGGGGCCATGGCTGGGTCGATGTTTACAGTGCCATTATCGAGAGCTGTGATACCTTCTTTTATGATATGGGGGTTAAACTCGGTATTGACCGCATTTCTGACTATATGAACAGGCTTGGCTTTGGTGAAAAAACCGGTATTGATATTCTGGAAGAGTCTAACACCAATATGCCGTCACGGGGTTGGAAGCGGGCCCGGCATAACCAGCCCTGGTTTCATGGCGATACCGTCGCGGTCAGTATCGGCCAGGGTTACTGGACTTCTACACCAATCCAATTGATGACCACCACCGCCGCTTTGCTGAATAACGGCATGCTGCCGATCCCCCATATGGCGAAAACTCTGACTAATGATGCCGGCACCGAGCAGGTCAGTACCGAATTGCAACCGACCGTCAATGTGGTTAACCCACGCAACTGGCAAGTGATCCGCGATGCGATGGAGCAAACCGTCAGTACGCAAAAGGGTACCGCCTTTAACGCCTTTCGCGGCGCCAGTTATAGCTCAGGCGGCAAAACCGGTACTGCCCAGCTGGTAAAAATTGCCCAGGATGCCAAATACGATGCCAATGCCCTGGATGAACGCCTGCGTGATAATGCGATGTATGTTGGCTATGCCCCGGCAGAAAACCCGAGCATAATCATAGCAGTAACGGTTGAAAATATTGGCGGCGGCGGCAGTACAGCCGCACCGATTGCCCGCCAAATGCTGGACTATTACTTTAGCGCCGGAGTCAATAACGATGAATGATAGTCTGGTTAATTCGCGCCATAGTAACAGCCGGTTAGCGTTTTTTCATATCGATACGCCGTTGTTACTGGGCCTGTTAGCGCTGGTCAGTTACGGCTTGCTGGTATTGTATAGCGCCTCTGGCCAGAGTGAGCGAATGGTCGAAGCACAAATTATCCGCTTAGGTGTCGCCTTTGCGGTAATGATTGGTATGGCACAAATCAGCCCATTAACGATTCGCCGTTGGTCATTACCGCTGTTTATTGTCGGCACCTTATTACTGGTAGCAGTACTGATGTTCGGCCATATCGGTAAAGGCGCCCAGCGCTGGCTGGATCTGGGTTTTATAAAGTTTCAGCCGTCCGAAATTATGAAGCTGGCAGTACCGATGGCGATTGCCTGGTTTATCGCCTCGCACAACCTGCCACCGAAAAAGCGCCATCTGACCGTCGGCTTTTTGATGTGTGTGATCCCAACGCTGCTGATTGCTAAGCAACCGGATCTGGGCACTGCTATCCTGATTGCTGCTGCCGGCATTTTCGTCTTATTTCTGGCCGGGATGAGCTGGAAGCTCATCACCTTTATCGTGGCGCTGGTATCTGCCTTTGCGCCCGTGCTCTGGCTGTTTGGCATGCACGATTATCAGCGGCGCCGGGTACTGACCTTTCTGAACCCGGAAAGTGACCCGCTGGGCTCAGGCTATCATATTATTCAGTCCAAGATCGCCATTGGCTCTGGTGGCGTGCATGGTAAAGGCTGGCTGCAGGGTACCCAGTCGCAGCTGGAATTTTTGCCGGAGCGTCATACCGATTTTATTTTCTCAGTGCTAAGTAAAGAATTTGGCCTGGTAGGCGTATTGTTTTTACTGGCAATTTATTTGTTTATTATTGGCCGGGGCTTGCTTATCGCCACCCGGGCACAGGATAATTATGGCAAACTGGTTGCCGGCAGCTTTACCCTGACATTTTTCGTCTATGTGTTCGTCAATATAGGCATGGTTTCCGGGCTGTTACCGGTTGTTGGGGTGCCGTTACCGCTGGTCAGTTTTGGTGGCACTTCGATGGTGACCATGATGGCCGCTTTTGGCATTATTATGTCGGTAAGTACACATAAACGCAGTATGGCCCAAACCTGATATGACTAAATTACGCCTCAGCCTAATCACACTGCTTGCTGCCGCTACCCTGGCGGCCTGTAGCAGTAAACCACCAGCCCCGGGTACACCGGCGGCAAAACCACCATCGATGGTATCACCGAATGCCGGTCGCTACCGTGATGAAACCGACAGTAAACCACCCCGCTTACCGACCTTGCTGGAAATGACCGATCCGATACCCAAGGCCGAGCCGTTGAGCCGCGGTGGTAATAACCCTTACAATATTTTCGGCCAGGATTACCTGCCGTTACAACAGCTGACCGAACATACCGAAGTCGGTATTGCTTCCTGGTATGGCAATAAATTTCACGGTTACCATACCTCGAATGGCGAGATCTACAATATGTTCGCCATGACCGCGGCCCATAAAACCCTGCCGTTGCCGTCTTATGTGCGGGTAACCAATCTGGATAATAACCAGAGCGCTATTGTCCGAGTCAATGACCGCGGCCCTTTCCACCAGGACCGGATTATTGATCTCTCTTATTCAGCAGCTCATAAAATCGGCATGCTGCAACGCGGTACAGCCAGGGTTAAGGTTGAGCTGCTAAAATCGCCGGCGATGCTGGCGCAGCAACAAGGGCAACAAGGCATTCCGATGCAGCGCGCTGCGCCGCCCAGTGCCGGTGAAACACGGATTAGAAGTGCTGAACTACCGAACAGACAATGCTATATCCAACTGTTTGCGATCAGTGACAACAACAGAGCGCGTCAGTTGCAGCAACAAATTGCCAGCCAGTGGTCAGTACCAACGGAGATCCGCTCCGGTAACGGCTTACACCGGCTGTTAATAGGTCCAACCTCGGATAGCCAACTGGCGCAACAATGGCTGAATCAGTTCCGCACCGGCAGCTATCCGCAGGCATTTTTTGTCGATGGTGGTCAGTGCGGCTGATCACTTCAGCTAGTCCCTAACTTATAAGAAAGGTGCTATGAACAGTTATTATCAGGTTTTTGGTGCGGCAACCTTAGCCGTAAGCAGTGCATTTCTGGTAGCGCAAGCGAGCGCACAAAGTGTAATACCACAAGCGCCGCAAGTGGCAGCGAAAGGACATATCCTGGTCGATTATGATACCGGCGCGGTACTGTCGGAAGAAAATGCCGATATGTCGCTGGCACCGGCCAGTTTAACCAAGATGATGACCATTTACGTGATTGGTATGGAGCTAAAACAAGGCAACATTACCATGGACGACATGGTCACTGTCAGCGAACGCGCCTGGTCGAGAAACTTCCCCGGCTCTTCGCTGATGTTTATTGAAGTGGGCGCTCAGGTCAAAGTCGCAGATCTGGCGCGCGGTATTATGATCCAGTCAGGCAATGATGCCTGTGTTGCCATGGCGGAACATATCGCCGGTACCGAAAGTGCCTTTGTCGATCTGATGAATGCGCACGCCGAGCGGCTAGGCATGGTCAATACCCGCTTTGGTAATAGTCATGGTTTACATCTGGACGAGCAGTACACAACGCCGCGTGATATGGCCGTGCTATCGCGGGCACTGATCCGGGATGTACCAGACTTATACGCCCTGTATTCTGAGCGGCAGTTCACCTTTAATAACATTACCCAGCACAACCGTAACTCCCTGCTGTGGGATCGCAGCCTGGAAGTGGATGGCATCAAAACCGGTTATACTAAAGAAGCTGGCTTTAGCCTGATCACCTCAGCCACCCGTGAAGGTATGCGTCTGGTGTCGGTAGTCATGGGCACGGCTAACGAACGCGCCCGCGCCGCCGAAAATAAAAAGTTACTGACCTACGGTTTCCGCTTTTTCGAAACTGTCACTACCCATCAGGCCGGTGAAAAACTGGCCGACGAACGACTGTGGAAAGGTCAGCAGTCAACGGTGGCAGTCGGTCTGGCGGAAAATGCGACTGTGACCTTACAACGCGGTCAGCGTCGGAATTTAAAAGCAGACATCCAGTTGGATCAGCAACTGATCGCCCCCATTAACAAGGGCGACGTGGTTGGCAAGGTGGTGCTGCAGCTGAACAATGAACAGCTTGGCAGCTACCCGCTTGTGGCCCTGGAAAGTATTGAACAGGCAGGCTTTTTCAGCCGGTTGGTTGATGCTGTGAAGTTAAAGTTTCAATAACGCCACACCGAGATTAAGCTAAGTCCCGGCCTGGCCGGGACTTTTTTATTTTTACTGAGTAAAGCAGATGGTCACTGAAGTTAAAAATACCCGTTTTGATGAGTTTCTGGAATTTCCCTGCCAGTTTAATTTTAAAGTACTGGGTCTGGCCGATGCGCGGCTGGTTGACGAGGTGATGATGGTGATCCGCCAACATGCCGACGCCGCTGATTACAGCCCCAGTGTTAAACCCAGCGGTAAAGGCAACTACCATTCGGTGACAGTACAGGTGACAGTCACCAGTAAGTCGCATATTGAATTACTGTACACTGAGCTTGGCAAAATTGAGCTGGTGCGCTACGTACTCTGAGCAGTTTACGCCGCCAGAGGTACTCGAAATCCGCGACTTATCCAGTATAATGCCCGCTTAAATCAGCACGGAGCTTACCTTGTCTATTACCGAGCAACTGGTGATCCGCCAGCTGGGTCTGCAAGACTACAGCCGGATCTGGCAGGCCATGCAGCAGTTTACCGATCTGCGCGACAGTAACACGCCGGACGAAATCTGGTTGTTAGAGCATCCACCGGTCTTTACCCAGGGGCAGGCCGGTAAAGCCGAACATCTGCTCTTTCCGGGAGACATTCCGGTGGTACAGGTTGATCGCGGCGGTCAGGTCACCTACCACGGCCCGGGCCAGTTGGTGGCTTATGTACTGTTGGATATCAAGCGCCGTAATCTGGGCGTGCGCCAGCTGGTCAGCATGCTGGAAAATATTCTGATTGAGCTGTTGCGCCGTTATAACATCAACGCCGAAGCCCGACCCGATGCACCTGGCGTCTATGTTGCTGGAGCGAAGATCGCCTCGCTCGGGCTGCGGGTACGTAAAGGCTGTACCTTTCACGGTCTGGCGTTGAATGTGCAGATGGATATGGAACCCTTTAGCCGGATCAACCCGTGCGGTTATGCCGGTATGCAAATGGTACAATGTAGTGAGCTGGGCGGACCGCTTCAAGTCTCTGAGGCCGCAACCGTCATGGCCGAACTTTTTCAACAACATCTGGCAATTAGCAGCCCGGTGGTTAAAACAGGGTTAGAGAACTAAAATGACCAAAACAGCACGTATGGAACCCGGCGTTAAGCTGCGCGATGCGGAGAAAATGGCATTAATCCCGGTAAAGGTACTGCCCACCGAGCGCGACGAGATGTTACGCAAGCCAGAATGGCTGAAGATCAAACTGCCGAAAAGCACCGAGCGGATCGACGAAATCAAAGGTGCACTGCGCAAACACGGCCTGCATTCAGTTTGCGAAGAAGCCTCCTGCCCCAATTTATCCGAGTGTTTTAACCACGGTACTGCCACCTTTATGATTCTGGGTGCCATCTGTACCCGTCGCTGCCCGTTCTGTGATGTCGCCCATGGCCGGCCGCTGCCACCCAGTGCTGAAGAGCCGGAAAAGCTGGCACTGACCATTCGCGATATGAAGCTAAAGTATGTGGTGATTACCTCAGTAGACCGCGACGACTTACGTGATGGCGGTGCCCAGCATTTTGCCGATTGTATTGCCGCTATCCGTAAATATAGCCCGGAGATTAAAATTGAAGTGCTGGTGCCGGACTTCCGCGGCCGGATGGATGTGGCACTGGAGATCTTAAGTAAAAACCCACCTGACGTATTTAACCACAATCTGGAGACGGCACCGCGTCTGTATAAGCTGGCACGGCCTGGAGCGGACTATAAATGGTCACTGACCCTGCTACAGCGCTTTAAGCAATTACACCCGCAGGTGGCGACCAAGTCTGGCCTAATGGTGGGTTTGGGTGAAACCACTGAAGAGTTATTAGAAGTGCTGCGCGATCTACGCGAACATCAGGTAGATATGTTAACCGTGGGGCAGTATCTGCAACCAAGTAAGCACCACCTGCCGGTAAAACGCTATATGCCACCGGCAGAGTTTGCAGAGATCAAAGCCTATGCCGATGAGTTAGGTTTTAAACATGCTGCCTGCGGCCCTTTTGTCCGCTCCAGCTATCATGCAGACCGTCAGGCAGCAGGTGAAGATATTGTGACTTACAACGCTAAATAGTACTCCACAATGCTATTTTGTACTGTACATCGCTATTTTGTACCGCCACTTCGTAGTAGTAGCGGAGTGGCCTAGTGAAGGGGATTCCACGGATCAAGGAATTCCCCTCCGATAATCGTTACTGGCGGGTTGATTGGTTCGGTGCCATTCAGCCCAATCCCAAGCTCCCCCGCGAGCCAGTACTGCAAATTGTTATAACCCCGTTCAAAACACCTGATATTAGCGCTCTGCCCCCTAACAAGCTGGCGTCTGCATCCAGCGGTTTGGTGGATTACACAGAACAACAAACAATCTGTATTGGTACCGGCCAGCTGCCGGCGGTGTGTGTTGGCTCTATCTGGCGCAACAGTGAGTGTCAGCAGCAGCTTGCTGGGCAACTGACCGAGTTCAAAGGGTTAGAGATTTCTGAGCATACCAGCCAAGTGTTAAATGCCAGTGCCAAAGAGCATAACCAGTACATCATTCCCTATACGCATTACAAATTTGGCAAAGACGGGTATTTCAGCAAAATGGTTGCAGTAGAATATGGCGGTGACCCTTACGGCATTTTAATCCCAAAGGCTGAGCTGGTGCGGTTTTACTATGCCGTGTCGACCAACCTGGCAGATGTGATTTTCTCGGGTGACCTAAAACACAATTTGCATGCCGTGCTGAATATGGAACACACCTGGTCGGAACCGGAAGAACAGCGCGAAGTTATTGGGCTACGCCAGCGTTTTTCGGACCAAGACGGCTGGATACTGTCCCGAATTCTAAATTCTCCCGAAGCCTGGTCAGGTGCCACAGCAGTGCACGACGCCATGCTAAAAAGTCGTGTAAATGGCGTAGCGGCGCATATTGAAAGTAATTTTCCGTTTGCCGGCAACACGAACCTGAGCGCCCGTTGTAAAATGCTCCCTACGGCTGATCCGAATAAATGGCGTTACCTGGTATTGTCACTCGTTCGCTGCTCTGCGGCTTTCCCCTTCCGGCACCTGACCGTGTATCGTGACAACGACAACAACCGAGCCAAAGATGGCGAAGACAAACCTGATAACGAGAAAAAGCCAGGCTGGGGCGGCACCCGTGTAGTTCCTGGGCAGCAAGGCAAACCCTTTCAAAGTCAGCAAGCACCGAACAAAAACGCAGCTACAGAAATATTTAACCTGCCAACAGACAGGTTCGGCGATATTGCCGGTAAAGAGCCGGATAAACCAACTAAAGAGCAATGTGAGTATAAATCTGTCACCGTCGTAAAGCCGCCAGTAGACAGCAATCAGCTCAGTAGTGCTCAAGGTGATAATACCGACTCTACCGTTGGTACAGGCCGTTTAAACAGCACCTATGAGCGTGCCAAAGCGCTTCCTGCCAGCTTCGATACCTTTATCAAAGCTATTGAGCATCTGAATACCTATGAAGGCTTTAGCGCAAAGATACGGGAACCTGATGAGCTAACCAGATATATTCCGCTTACTAAGCCAGAGGGTTATCGGCAATGGTCGTATTTGGACTCCAAAAGTATGACTCCCCGAGCCGTCTTAATCGGGGATATTCTGTACCGAGGGTGCTGGTTCAGTTTGATTGAGTTTGAGCATAGACAAACCGATAAATGTTGCATTGGCATGGTATTTCTTGACAGTGGACAACATATAACCTCTGTTGTACTAGCAATTCTGTTCACTAAAATTGCTGAGTATCGAGGAATATGGGGCAATATCCCAGCTATTGCAGCTGAGAACATACGTATTGAGTCTTATAAACATGTTTGGTCGACACCACAACACCTTTCCTCAATAATTGCTTTAAAATTAAATAATTACAGTGAAGAATTCCAAACTTAAACACCCTTTGGCAGGCCAAATTTATAAACATTGGCACTCAGTTTCAATCCTCTATGAGAATGTGGCAAGTCCGGTATATACTATTTAAAACATAGGGAACGTGGCAAATTCATGTGATAACAGAGTTATTTAGTTTTTTATTTAATACTTCCAGTGACTTTGAGCTTAATAGTGAATGGTCTCTATTGGTCTTCAGCTTAGCTTCTGGGTGCATTGGTTTAGTCGTTGTAACCTTAGATTTTCTGTTTGTGAAAGCTACCAACAAAAGCAGTATCCTAAAATTATCATATTCAGGTTACAGAACTCTGTTTGTGTTTCTGATATGGGGTTTCGGTGCAATGCTGGGAGGCTATATAGGCGGCGCAGTGGGCATTTTCGAAATTACACGAGTAGCTAGCGTATTTGTAGCTTTATCCTGGACTACAGTTTTACCAAGGCTCGTAGACTCAATTGATGATCCTAACTCTACAGAGCGAGTTGATGTTTAAGGTGGATATATGAGCTTAGTTAGAATGTTATTAGGTCGGCGAGATTTTTACCAAACCGAAGACGTTATTGAAGCAGTCAAGACTTACGAACATTTCTCTGCTGAAAATGAAAATTTAACTCAGGCTGAAGCATTGTTGGTTTTCAAAAGCGATGTCCAACAATGCTGGCTGATTTTCACCTCTGAACGGATGTATTTTGTTATAGACGATTCTGAAAAAAACTTACTCAAGGTTTTATGGGCAAGAGACAGAGATAAATCCGTTAAGGACAATCGGATTCACTTGGACCTTAAGTCAGAAGACCTTTCCAACAAAACAGGTAAAGTATTGATTGGTAATATGAATAAAGGTTTTATGTATACAAAATCGTTATTTGCTGGGGCTTCCATCACAGGAAAGATTCTGAAAGCCCTCAATAAGCACTTTTTAGACGAATCACAGCTATGAATTTTTCTTGTGCACAGCGAGGAAAGCAGGTAGATTTCTATTTAGTTTCACTATCCATATGGTTTAAATCGGATGCTTGACGTTATCTCTGATTCTCAATATTTTAATGCTCATTACCTCGCAAAATGCCAAGTAGACACGCCGTCGAACATTGTAGAGCAGGCATGGAGAATTGCACTTCAGCACAGAACTGACTTCCATAAAGTAGTAGATTTTGGCGCAGGTGACGGGAAGTTCGCTTTCGGAGGAAAGTATAATAATTACATAGGATATGAAATAGATAAACGTCGAACTCACGAAAGAGATCTTCCCCCAAACGCAAACATAGTTCACAAATGCGCCTTCTCTGAAATTAGAGGAGGCTTTGACCTTTGCATTGGTAACCCACCTTATGTTAGGCACCATGAGCTTAATGACGAGTGGCAACTTAAAATTGCCAGTCAACTTAGTGACGGTTTAGGAATTCGTCTTGATAGGCGATCTAATGCATTTATTTATTTTCTCTGCCAGGCGATTCTTAAAACGAAGAATGATGCTCTTATTGTTCAGGTCATTCCCTACGAATGGGTATCAAGACCATCATGCGCATTTCTTAGGGAGTATATATCTCAACAAAGCTGGCGAGTGAAAGTTTACAGATTCAAGCAGGACGTTTTTGCACATTCAAAAGTTTTAACTACCGCAAGTATTACGGTAATAGACAAATCTGATAAGTCGGGTAAATGGGATTTCTACAGCATTGATGCAAACTTCAATTCGGTAAAGGTTGAATCAGCTACAGGTTCCAATCAAAATGTTCTTCAATATAAAAGAAGAACCGAGAATAACTATGCCCAAAGAGGTTTAAGCCCAGGAGGGCAGAAGATTTTTTGTCTAACTGAGCAGTCTCGAAAAGAATTTAATTTAGAGATCGGTACCGATGTTGTTCCTTGCATTACCAATATTCGGCCGATCCCAGATAGCATCACAAAGCTAACTAAGCAAAATTTCAACAAATATCTTGTTGACGCGGGTGAAAAGTGTTGGTTAATAGCTACTACAACCAGCCCAAGCCCTAACTTGTCTGCATATTTGGATAGTATTCCAGAAAGTGAACGCGACAATTATACCTGTCGAAATCAATCACCGTGGTGGTGCTACAGACCGCATGCAGTTCCAGATCTATTATATGGTTCAGGTTTCACAAAATTTGGCCCTAAAGTATTCATTAATAGTGTCGGAGCTGTAGCAGTTGGGGCTGTTCATGGAATCCATAAAGTTAAACATATTACAAAAGATAAACTACGAGCGGCTATAAGGAATTTCGATTTTGAGAGCAAAGTTGTGAGTCATTCCGGGGCACTGAAAAAAATCGAAGTTAATCAAATGAACTCTGTTTTAGGGACTATTCTAGAGCATGTCTGAGAAAAAAATATTCAGGTTCTCCGTTGAAAGCGCTATTTTACGTGAGCTGGGTGAGCAACTAGTTAGCAGACCAGACGTAGCGCTTACAGAACTGATAAAAAACGCTTATGACGCGGACTCACCTGAATGTTTAGTTAAGTGGGATAAAAAGAGAATTTTAATTAAAGATCTCGGCCACGGAATGACATTAGAAGAATTCAAGTCACGCTGGATGAGGATAGCAACAGGAAATAAAGGGGATAGAAAGAATTCCGCTATCTATGGCCGTACTCTTACCGGTTCAAAAGGTATAGGTCGTTTTGCAGTTAGGTTCTTAGGTCATAGATTAACTCTCATTACAGTCGCTAAAAACTCCGAAAACAATGCAAACTCCAAACTAATAGCTTTTTTTAATTGGAAAAAATTGGACCAAGCTACAGACATTGAAAATTTGGAGATACGTTACAAATACTACCCAAAGGTATCTGAGCCTACTGGTACAACATTATGCATATCCGATTTGCGGTATGAACCATCTAATTCCGTCCTAAAACAGGTACGGTCAAGCTCACTTAGAATGGTTTCTCCGGTAAAAGCGATTTTAGCAGGTGCTCCAGATCATATAAGAAATACTGCAAGCAAAGAAACTAAAGATGACGAGCCGGGATTTAATCTCAGATTTCAATCAACACTGTTTGAAGACGATGACGCCATCGTTGATGACAATGAGCTCGCATCGATAATCTTAGACCTAGCCGTTGCTAAAGTAGAATTTTACACTAAAACGAATAGAAACATCACCACAAAGGAAAATGCAACATTATATGTTAGCGTCACACATGAATTAAAAGGTAACTGTTTCATTGGAGAGTTCCCATTTGAAAATGTTATGGGCTGTGATGTATATGGAAATATAAATTACTTTCCTCACAGGGAGGGAGTTTTTTTTGCAAAATCAGTAGATGGGAATGTAGCTAGGGCTTGGGTCAAAGAAAACAGCGGAGTTTCTGTTTTTGATAAGGGATTTAGAGTTGTTCCTTATGGCCAAAGAGGAGACGATTGGTTAAACATAGATCAAGATAGTTCAAAAAGTAACAGAAGATGGCGGACTAAGCTAATGCAAGAGCTTTTTCCAATAACAAATGACGAACTGTTGATCCCAAGTCTAAACCCTATGCTAGCAATTCCTGAATCTCATCAGCTCGTTGGTGGAGTCTTCGTAGAAGCGTCGAATACTAAATAACTGATCCTAATTGTGATACACCTGCTTTAATCCATGTTTGCCGCCCGGAAACGGTGCGGCAGTGTCCATAAAG
>NZ_ALAB01000027.1 GCF_000280055.1 Alishewanella aestuarii B11
CACAGTTATTTAGAGCATCAATGAACAATAATGCGTTATCTCCTACCATGGATAGACAGGGATTCCTAGAGAATGCAGGATTTCAACAACTTTACGAGACAGTAAGATTTTCAGTAGAGTTAATAGCCAAATTTGATAGACAGCTTAGATTAGAAGCAGAAAAAGAAAAAAGAAAGAAGCAATATCAACAAGCTTGGGACGACATTGACCGAACCATTGAGGTTATTGAAAGTGTGCCATCACTTTCATCTTTTGATAAAGCTCGACTGACAAGCGAATACCAAAGACTGCGAAGTGATTATGTCAGACTGAACGATCATGACCGCGAATCTAGAGAGAATTTAGTCACAATGGGGCTTCTAGGTGTAGTCGCAGGTTTTATGACTCACGAATATCAAAGCACTCTCCATGAACTAGAATTAGCACAAAAAAGATTACTGTTTCTAAGCAAACAGCATCCAGAATTAAAAGAGCATGCCGACAAAATTGCAAGTTCAATCGAGAGTTTCAATGGTTATATTGATTATACACAAGCATTTATAAGTAGCACTCACTCAAACAACAATGTGGCTTATAAGGTTCAAGCTCAAGTTCGTTCAATAAAAAACACATTCTCCAAATTTAGAAAAGAGAGAAATATTGAAGTAGACATATCAGAGATTGATGCAGAACTTATAGGGCCTAACATGCCTGTAGCTATGTATAAGGGAATAATTCACAACCTCTATTCTAATGCGATAAAAGCCCTAGCTGATCATAAAACTGATAGGAAACTTATTAAAATTTCTGCATATAATTCAGGAAACAAACACGTTATCACAGTATCAGATAATGGTCCTGGTATTCCAGCAGGAATGAGAACTCTCATCTGGGATCCTTTATTTACTACAACGTCGAATCAAAATAATCCTTTAGGGTCAGGTATGGGGCCAGGGCAAGATCACGAACATTTAACGCGCACTTTAACATAACTGATTGACCGCGATCTTCCGTTGTGATCAGATACTGGCTTTTACGCGGAGCCAGTTTATGAACATCGATATTTTTGCAGAGCACTTTTCAGAATTAGAAGACCCAAGGCAAGCATCTAAGGTCGTTTACCCCTTGTTTGACGTGGTATTTTTAACGCTGTGTGCCGTTATCGCAGGCTGTGAGGGCTGGGAAGATATTGAAGATTTCGGTGAAAACCGCTTTGACTGGTTGCAAGAACATGGTTTTTTCAAACTGGGCTTGCCGGTACACGACACTATCGCACGGGTGATGTCATTGCTGGACAGCGAAGCTTTACAGCGTTGCTTTGCCAGTTGGATGCAGGCTTGTACAGAGCTTACTGATGGTCAGGTGGTAGCGATTGACGGCAAAACGTTGCGCAGCTCTTACAACCGCGAAGACCGCTGCTCTTCTATTCATATGGTTAGCGCTTTTGCCAGTGCCAATGGCGTGGTAATGGGCCAGGTTAAAACGGACGAGAAGAGCAACGAAATTACGGCGATACCTCAGCTACTTAACTTGCTGGAGCTTAAAGGATGCTTGGTCAGTTTGGATGCCATGGGATGCCAGAAAGAGATAGCGCAGCAGATAGTAGATAAAGAAGCCGACTACCTGTTGACGGTTAAAGGCAACCAAGGACAGCTGCATGATGCCGTAAAACAAGCCTTTGCGGGTAAAGCGCACAAAGATACTGCCGCGCAGTCACTAGAAAAGAACCGTGGGCGCTTGGAGTACCGTGAATTCCAGGTATGTGATGCCAGTGAATTACCGGAAAAACTCAAAGCTGCGTGGCCAGGGCTGACAACCCTTGGCATGGCAACGACTTACCGGGTGGAAAAGCACAAGCGAGCCGTATTAGAACAGCGTTATTTTATCAGCTCAGCCGTTCTTAGTGCCGAGCGGCTAGCCAGCGCAGTTCGCGAGCATTGGAGTATCGAAAACCAGTTACACTGGGTGCTGGATGTAAGCTTAGGTGAGGATGCTTGCCAGATATATCGTGGTAATGCAGCGACTAATCTTGCCACGATGCGACACTTTGGTTTGAATATGTTACGCGCTGAGAAGCGAAAAATGAGTATCAGAAGAAAGCAGCGTCAGGCATTGATGAATGAGGCTTATTTGGATGCGGTGCTTGAAGCTGGAATGAGTATGGTTATTAAATGACCACTCGTAATCTCACCCTGGGTATGGGGCTTGGTTTGTCATTAGTAAAAAAGCTTGTGATGCTCAAAAAAGGCGAAGTTGAACTAATTGAACCACCTCTAGGCTTTTCTACTTGCTTTCAAGTAGAGTTGCCAATGCGTAAAGAAGAGAGTTTAACATGAAAGATACAATATTAATTATTGATGATACGCCTGACAAGAGAGACATGTTACTCTCTGTTCTGCAAAAAGAATTCTCAGGAGATGAAGTACAAATCATTACAGTAACGAAAGAGAATGTATCTGAGTTTCTTCCGCAAAGAGACAGAGAAGAAAACAAAGCTATACGTTCTGGTGCTCCTGAAGACAGGTTATGTTTTTATTTCCAGTCAAACCCTCATATAAAACTAGTTATAGTAGATCATGATTTATCTTTATTAGATTCGCAGTTATCCGAATCAGTAGTCGCATCAGCGTGTCAAAATGCTGGAATACCTCATTGCAGATACTCTAGAACTACAGGTTATCAGACAGCTAGACAAAAACTGTTGGAGTTAGTCGAAAAGAGTCATGTCTACTCAATAAAAATAGATATTAATGATATAGAACATAGTGAGTTTGGCGAATCACCAGTATGTCTCTCTACTATTAGAAATATCTTTGAAGGCTTTAATCAGCTGAAAGAACTCATACAAGAAATGCATAAAGATTTGTTGGAAAAAGGCCCTGCAGCTATTTTAGCTACTATTCTTGGTTATCCTGGATTCAGGGTGAGATTACGAGTGGTCATTTAATAACCATACTCATTCCAGCTTCAAGCACCGCATCCAAATAAGCCTCATTCATCAATGCCTGACGCTGCTTTCTTCTGATACTCATTTTTCGCTTCTCAGCGCGTAACATATTCAAACCAAAGTGTCGCATCGTGGCAAGATTAGTCGCTGCATTACCACGATATATCTGGCAAGCATCCTCACCTAAGCTTACATCCAGCACCCAGTGTAACTGGTTTTCGATACTCCAATGCTCGCGAACTGCGCTGGCTAGCCGCTCGGCACTAAGAACGGCTGAGCTGATAAAATAACGCTGTTCTAATACGGCTCGCTTGTGCTTTTCCACCCGGTAAGTCGTTGCCATGCCAAGGGTTGTCAGCCCTGGCCACGCAGCTTTGAGTTTTTCCGGTAATTCACTGGCATCACATACCTGGAATTCACGGTACTCCAAGCGCCCACGGTTCTTTTCTAGTGACTGCGCGGCAGTATCTTTGTGCGCTTTACCCGCAAAGGCTTGTTTTACGGCATCATGCAGCTGTCCTTGGTTGCCTTTAACCGTCAACAGGTAGTCGGCTTCTTTATCTACTATCTGCTGCGCTATCTCTTTCTGGCATCCCATGGCATCCAAACTGACCAAGCATCCTTTAAGCTCCAGCAAGTTAAGTAGCTGAGGTATCGCCGTAATTTCGTTGCTCTTCTCGTCCGTTTTAACCTGGCCCATTACCACGCCATTGGCACTGGCAAAAGCGCTAACCATATGAATAGAAGAGCAGCGGTCTTCGCGGTTGTAAGAGCTGCGCAACGTTTTGCCGTCAATCGCTACCACCTGACCATCAGTAAGCTCTGTACAAGCCTGCATCCAACTGGCAAAGCAACGCTGTAAAGCTTCGCTGTCCAGCAATGACATCACCCGTGCGATAGTGTCGTGTACCGGCAAGCCCAGTTTGAAAAAACCATGTTCTTGCAACCAGTCAAAGCGGTTTTCACCGAAATCTTCAATATCTTCCCAGCCCTCACAGCCTGCGATAACGGCACACAGCGTTAAAAATACCACGTCAAACAAGGGGTAAACGACCTTAGATGCTTGCCTTGGGTCTTCTAATTCTGAAAAGTGCTCTGCAAAAATATCGATGTTCATAAACTGGCTCCGCGTAAAAGCCAGTATCTGATCACAACGGAAGATCGCGGTCAATCAGTTATGTTAAAGTGCGCGTTAAATGTTCGTGATCTTGCCCTGATCCTGGATTAGAGCCAATGTTTCAGCAATATGCAACTTCTTATTCAGTTATGGCGGAAGTCCTCAAGATAAGAGAATTGACTGACAAGGAAGATCCTATTGAGTTTGAAAGAATCATTAGGAGTAGATTGTCTTATATAATTGGCTTTTGGTTATACAATGTAATACTAAAATATCCTGGAATCATGCTCAATGAAACAGCTGCAGCTTCATATGTGAATATTGAAAATGATTGTTTCAAAGAAGTTGAAGATTTATTCATAGCGGCTAAGTATTCAGGTCCCTTCTCAAATACTAATAATCATTCATATTGGTGGAGATATAAACTAGATGACATTCTGATAGATAATGACTGTGAGGATGGTATTGAATACGCCAGACAACAGGGCAAGGAAGGTATTAAGCCGAGTATTTGCTGCGTGTCTAGAGAGTCTCCAGCAGGATTTTACTGTCTGTTTAGGAAGTCTCCAATTTCTTTAGAGCATTCCGTCGGTGGTTTGAGTTGGATGCCGAATGGAGCGGATCTGAGCAGAGTGAGTATTGATTTGTACGATGAAGTCGCTCCATTCTTAGGCTTCTAATTAAGTAGGATACTTAAATGTCGTCGGTCAGAGTTTTCGAAGCAAATTTTAATCACTTTAAGAATTCGCTTAGTTCTACAATTGCAAAATTAGATAGTAAAGCTGTCGTTAGAATGCCTACAAAATGGATTATTGATGAACAGCTTAGTGATGATTCAAACAAATTAATTCGCCCATCGGAACCATTTTCTTTGACTTCAATATCTCAAAAGGGAAATGCCGGCAGCAAAAGAATTTGCGCTTACCTTGATGGATATATTAGAATATCTGGTAAAGATGAAAGAAAAATTAAAATAGATCGTTACTGCACTGAAGTGCTGTATTGCTATCCAGTAAGTTCTGTTGATTATAAGAACTTAAAAGTTTCTAGTGGATTTCATTTTGATTTTGATGTTGATGTACAACCTGCACATCCTATATTTCACATGCAACATGACAACACTGTACTAAATGAGAAGGTGATAGAAAGAGTAACATCTTTGACTCCACAACTCGGAGAGAATAGGTTGTTTCGAGTTCCTACTTCACAAATGGATATTTTGTCAGCATTAGTTATGATCGTAGCAGACCATTTTGTAGACAAGTCTTCAAAAAAAGAATGTGATACATTTCACAAAATGCTCGATTTAATTGAGAAATACATGGTCATTGCGGATTTTTCTTTATGTAATCAGAATCTGAGAAAAACCATGAACTCGGACAACACCCTATACTCTATTAACTGGTACTCATGCCCTCAATAATGAGAAACATTTCGTCGTTTTATATTTACAGGGATTGAAAGTATATTAGCTAGAGCTTTAATTTCATAAATCGTCAAATCTCTATAAATCTGATTGAAAGGTAACTTTCGTTTCATTATTACGGTGCGAAGCTTGCGCTCTGCATTAACATCACTGATCCAAGCTGAGAGTCCAAGCACATAATGACGCTCAGAAATATCCCGTTGCTCAAAAGCTTTCCGACTCTTAGTAAGTTCTAGCACCGGTTGTTTCACTACACTGCAGATATGGCTCTGCAAATCAGGCGCAAGGTTTACACTGACTATTAACCGGCACATCTGATGCCATAGAATGAGCCGTGCTTTGTTAAACGGGCCGCTATCTCTAAACTGACGGTCTACGATTTTCAGCAGAGCTTCCCATTGGGTGAATGGCCGTTTGTGCCATTTATCGACCGGCACTTTTGGTGCATCGCTAAGCAGTGAATTGCAATTCCAGCAGTGGTTCATATTGCCGGCATCAAGCAGGTTAGCTTTGCCCAATTCAACCCGATGAAACGCAACCGGCTGCTGACACTGGTGGCAACGGTCATGCAGCATAATTTGATGTTTCGGGCAAAACGTATAAAATGCCAATCGCCACCCTAAGCGAAAGTATGGGATAGCATCCTCCGCCAGACACTGCGGGCAATACTGAATACCAAAGTTACGGTAAGTTCTGTGATACATGTTTAATGGTAACCACCAGCGTAGCTGACCGCTGGGGTTCTTGGTTTGAAACAACCGCCCCTCAAACAGCAATGCCGTCATCTTTTTAACCTGCTCGAGCGGCGTACCAGTGCGTTCACTCATCGTTTGCAGTAACCAGTCTGGGGCAAACCGATCAACATCACGATTCCATAACTGCCTTTGATGGCCAAAGTTACGCACGGCAAAGGTTTGGGCTTTCATACCGTTGGCATGAGCACAACGAATAAACCAGGAAGATAATGCCTCACCAGGCAAAGGTCGGGGATGAGCTGGCCACAAAGTCCCCGATAACATGATTTAGACGGTTAAAAACTGACGCCGGCGCTCTGAAGGCGGCGTCCAGTCGATTTGATTTAGGGTATCCAGCGTAATACATTCATTACCGCTTAAAATCGCCAGCTCAGCAGCAGTGTTTAATACGCTGGTTAACTCGCCAATATTGCCCTCGCTCATAGCATATAGCCTGGTGAAAATGGCTTCGTTATGTAACTTTGACGGCAGCTTAAGCGGTAGCATGGCCCCAAAACTGGCCAGCAAGCGCTTAAAGTCGTCATTCATTTCCCAGCGTGGCAGGTGTATTGGTTTAAAGCGATTTGCCAGCTGTGGCTCTGTCTGCAATGCTCTAAGTGCATCTTTGGTACCTACACCGACAATTGATATTTGCAGCTCGTTGCTTAAGTACTTCAGCACATTTAAAAAGGCACGCTGCCGGTGCAGACTGCCGGCAAGGATTTGGTGTATTTCGTCTATCACAAGTACCTTTAGCTGAGCATACCGTAACAGTTTTAGTACCTGGTACTGCTTCTTATCAACGCGCTCACTGGGTTTATAAGGCGCAAACAGCAAGTCGAGAATAGCATTATAAAAGCGCCCTTCATCCGGTACCGGTGGTGCCTGCACATACATCACTGGTGCAATAACAGCTTCACCCTCTGGATTGTCGACAGTAGGGTTTAGCTGACAGAAACGCTTTACCAAGGTGCTTTTACCGTTATTCGAATCACCAATCAGGATGATATTGGGCATCCGATTTACCCTGGGGTGTTGCAGCAAATCATCCAGTTGCTTCAGTACCACCTTGGCATAAGGGTAGCCAATCCAGCGATCTGATTTAATTCGAAAAATCCGTTCAGCATCGGTCAGACTGAGCACTTCGCGGGCGCTGGCTGTCAGGTGGCTGGCATTGTCAGTCATAGTTCGTCCAACTCATCAAACGGCAAAAATTCCGCATCTTCGTCTTGCGGAACTGCCGGCAGCAAAGGTGCCTCAGTCTTTGCAGGCCGGCTTTGCTCTATTACGCTGTGCGACAGCTGATGCGTTTTACGCCGCTGATTCATGCGCCGAACCGCCTTACTGGTCTTTACTGCTGCGGTTTCAATTTCACGCATACGATCATAGGCATCAAAAATGGCCTGCTCATCTATTTCTTTTACACCGGCTTCTTTGGCGCGTTTACGCGCTTCACGCAGCTCCCAAATGCTAATAGGCGGGTGCGACAGATTACGATATGGGATGGCATAATAAGTTGCCAGCTCGGGATCGTAGAACCAAATTTGACTTAAGTCGCGCGGGTCGCGTCGGAACATAAACTTGCGCTTACGTTTGGAGTCATTTGGATCAGGTGCATTAATCCACACCCGCAACACGTCTGAATAATAGTGAATTTTGTCAATTTGTACGCCATAATCCAGCACGGCCCGTAGTTCAAATGGCATGAGATCCAGGCGAAGTTTAAACTCGTCGGCAATTTTTGCCGGCAAGCCTGAACCTGGTACTTTATCCGAACCCAAAATACCACGCTGCCAAGCCTGAGCTGGTGACATACCAAGGCTGCTATGTATTTTCTGGTGGTATACATCGACAATGTAAATCGTTAGCCACTGCTCGAACTCGGATAAAGTTAACGCAGCTTTGCCTTCTGAGTCATATTCGCCCTTTTCTCGCGGATTAGAAAAAGTGGTACCAGGTAGTGTATGAATCTCTTGCGCGAAAGAGCCTAGTGCACGCTCTACATGAGCACCGAAATTTGGCCGGCCTACCGGACGCCACTCAAGATCAATACCATACTCGTCACAACCGCGTTGCATCATATTGCCACGGAACTCTTTGGCGTTATCAAGATGCACTTTGGCTGGCAGCCCCCACACTAACCATTGGTTTTGCGTTGGGTACCTGGTCAGCCATTTATCTTTCGTTAGAATTGCATGGGTTAAACACAAGCCGGTCGATAACGCGCTCGGCGGATCAAATGAAACATAAAATCCCGTTACGACTCTGGTACAGACATCAAATGCCAAAGTAATCCAAGGCCTGCCAATAGGTTGCCGATAATGATCATCAACCAAGATGATATCGAGTTTGGTGTGGTCAATTTGTACTACGGCCAGTGGGTAATCGGCACCTGGGAAACTGCCCTCATGCGGCTTGTAACTTAAGTCAGCAGTTTTACGGCCAAGGCGGCGGGCGGCAACCAATTCTCCCTGCAATTGCTTAATGCGATTTCGAACACTGTTGCCATGTGGTACCGGCAGGTTCTGCCTTAAACAATGCTTTCTGACTTCATCGCATACTTTCTGCTGGCTCTTTTTCTGCTTCGTCAGGTATTCGCTGTCAATCACCTCACGGATAATCTTCTCAACCTCAGGGGTGAGCCTAACCGCACCCTTATCACTGCGGGTTTTAGGTAGTAGAGATGAGCGTAGTCCACTTTGCTCATAGGCCCTGAGCCAACCATACACCGTATTGGTATGCACCGAGTGCGCTGCTGCCTGAGTTGCGACATCTCCCCGCGTACGGTCGGGCTTATCTAAAAGCGGTTTAATAATGTCATAGCGCTTTTGCGCAACCGCCCAGGCTGCTTCGCCAATTGCTTGCAGATCGGTGTGGGTCTGCTCGTTGCTTTGCTCAGCAGGTTGCAGCTCATCAACCTTGGTGACCATGACCGCTTGATTAGCATCATCCAGCAGCTCTACGTTTTCTAATGAAGTCACACGCCGAATGCGGTGTACCTTGCCCTGGAAAGATACCAACTTGCCTGGCTTTAGCTCTACCAACGCCACTTTAGCCATTGGCCACACTCCATACTTTGCTGGCCATCGTCAGCTTCTGTGTCAAATCGGCTCCCACTCGCTTCGTACCTACCAAATACCATAGTAGCGGAATATATTCTGCCTGAACCATAGGGTTTGCATCGATGCTGGCTAGCAGCTCTTGCACGGAACAGCTTTCTACTTTGGCGAGCGTGTTTAACAACTGTGGAGCAAGTTCTGAATCATCAGGAACACGGCGAGTAAAAGGTAGCAGAAACTTGGCGTTATCGAGCAGCTGCGTCCGGATATGCTTTTCATTTATCAGCTTAAACCGCCAGCCCCGCTCTTTAGCAAACCGGTACGCAGCCTGAAACTTAGGTTTGAACTGCCCCCAGTGTTCACGAAGCTCATCGCGATATTTCACTTCACACAGTAATGGCTTGTGCCCAGATTGGTGGTAATAGACCAGTACATCAGGCGTGTACGAGCGTTCTTTACCCTTTTCATCAAACCAAGCCACTTTAACCGGCTGGACTTCAAAGCGCTCTACCTCGGCAGAAAACTGCAGCAACGTCAGCCAATCGCGCTCAAGGGTAGACTCAAACATCGCCTTACCCTCAGCTTTCGAGTTAGCTGCAACGCCAGTAACGTTTCGGTAGTTTTTTGGGATGTTACGGATTGGCATATAGACCGCTCCTAAAAAATCCGTTAAGTTTCTCAAAAAACGACAAACCTATTCCTCGTCACGTTACATCAAGATTAGATAACCAATTTACTAAAAAGCTAAATTTTTGGGAAGGCGACACGGTATGACCAGTGTATTAAGGTATTTAACACGAGAAAAATTTGAGTGGCTGCTTGGTGACCAGGGGATGTATGTAGGCCCAGCATCTCAACAATCTGATGAGTCAGAAGGCATCTATGATGCTTCTTTTGTTGTGAGAGATTTTGCAAAAAAAGCTGAAGAGATAACTGAAGCTCCCATAGATGCTAAATTACTCGAAGGAGTTAACGAAGTACTAACAGGCTTTGGAGCTTCAAGAAGAGACTCTCATTTTATAAGCTCTTGGTATGTGGGAGAAAAGGAAGATATAAATATGTGGTCTCAGTATGGCACGGATGGTGTTGCTATCTTGAGCAGCAGTGTACATTTAAATCACTACCTCCCAGAACCACTAAAGCATGCAACTGAATTTGTTTTTGTCACTTACGATGATGCAAAAAAAGCGTACGATGTTCATAACCCTCTGCATTATAAAAACAATAAATATTCCCATGAGAACGAGTTTCGGATTATTTTCAATTTGACGAAGTACCAAATATTAACTGGCTACGATATCGATGCAGACCGCAAGATTTATGTTGGTGATACACCATCTTATTTGTCCAGCCAGATGACTTCATCCATGTCAGAACTTGGCCGACAGCAAAGCCACCTGGTACTCCATAAAAAAAATCCCGGATATATTCTTCACTATCAACTGAAGGCTATAGTTCGTGAAATACGGATAAACCCTAACGCCACAGACGAGGAACTCGAGTACATTAGATCAGTTTGCAACCAAGCAGGGCTAGAGTGCCCTGTGAATCATTCAGAATTAAAGAAACAAAACTCTGTGGCGTAAAATTGGCTCTTAATGCGAAGCAAGTCTATACGATACCAATACAAAATAGTAATGTAAAAATTTACTGGTGGGTATGTCAGTAACAAATAGTATTGTCGAATGATGGTATTATAGTTTTGTTTAGTACAAATTAACTTTGTAATTCACAGATATCTGCTAAGCTAATTAAAAACTTAGGGGGTAGTATCAGGGCGAGATCGCGAACGTTTTTTAAACAATAAACGATCAGTTTGACGATCTGATCTAGTTGTGATCATATACTCCTTTTTTGGAAGCATGCCATGTACCTTGAACTCTTTACTACACACTTTGACACCATCATCGACAACCGTCAGTCTGCAAAAGTTACCTATCCTTTATCTGATGTTTTATTCGTGACCTTATGTGGCGTGATTGCAGGCGCAGAGGGATGGTCGGAGATCCATGATTATGCTAAAGGTCATCACGAGTGGTTTCAGAAACAAGGTTTTTTAAGTGATGGCGTCCCGGTAGATGACACGATAGCGCGTATTATTTCCAAAATTGCTCCGGAACAATTCAGGCAATGTTTTATCGACTGGATGCAAGCGGTGCACAAGCTAACGCAGGGAGAAGTGATTGCCATAGATGGCAAAACGCTACGTAGCTCTTATGCACCAGAAGACAGAAAATCGACCATCCATATGGTGAACGCCTTTGCTTGTGCGAACAAAGTGGTGTTGGGGCAGCTGAAGACCGTGGAAAAATCGAATGAAATCACAGCCATCCCAGAGCTGATTCGATTGCTGGATATTGAAGGCGCCCTGGTTTCAATAGATGCGATGGGATGTCAAACGGCGATAGCAGAGCAAGTGATAGAGGGGAATGGGGATTATCTGTTGGCGCTTAAGGCAAACCAGGGAACGTTATACAACGCAGTAGAAGCGTTATTTGCCGGGCAACGAAGTCGCCCTCTTGATGGGATTGTCATAGAAAAGAACCGAGGCCGAATAGAAGCAAGAAGTTACCATGTAAAAGACGCCAGCGAACTGAAGGGAAACTTTAGTAAATGGGTTGGTCTGCAAACCGTTGGAATGAATCTAAGTTACCGGGAAGTAAAGGAAAAAAATCGGAACTCACTTATCGTTACTACATCAGTTCAGCCAAGCTGAACGAAGTACAGTTAGCCGAGGCGGTTAGAGCTCATTGGGCCGTTGAAAATAGCCTACATTGGGTGCTGGATGTCAGCATGAAAGAAGATGCTTGCCAGATTTATCAGAATCACGCGGCGGAAAACTGGTCAATACTACGGCAATGGTCTTTAAATATGCTAAGAGCAGAGCCATCGAAAGGCAGCATCCCCGCAAAACAAAAACGTGCCTGGATGAAAACGGATTATTTGGAAGATGTCTTAAAAGCTGGTTTCAGCAGCAGAGTGTTTGAAAATTAAACACTCATGCGGGAGCCCTGGGGGTAGTATGGAGCAGAGACATTATAAAAGAGTGCGCTTTTTCAGCAGAGCTCATTTGGACGTTGCTGGCCATAGCTACCCGACCGAAGTACTGGACTTGTCGCTGAAAGGCGCCCTGGTCCGCAGCCCGGCGCAGAGCCTGTCGCTAACGACAGAGCCGATGCTATTGCGGCTGCAGCTAAGTGATAGTGTCGAAGAAATCTCGATGCAGGTGTTAATCGCGCATCAGCATCAGGACCTGCTGGGTCTGTACTGCCAGAAAATCGATATTGATAGTATCAGTCATCTGCGCCGTTTACTGGAACTAAACCTGGGTGATGCGGCCTTGCTGGAACGTGAGCTGGCCGAGCTAAGCAGCCACGACTAGTCTTCTGCTGCGGCAGCGGCTGTTGTCGTCTGATTAAGCTTACTCAAAGCCCGGATCGCCGGCGGATAACCGAACCCCGCCGCGGTGTGCATCAACTGATACCAATCCAGCCACGCCTCCTGCTGCCGTGCCAGATAAGCAAAATAATACTGTACTGGCATTAACAACGCCGCCTGCTCTAACTCTTGTTGCAACAAGTCAAAATACAGTTGGGGTAACGGGGCTTCAAAATGTCGCATACTGTTTACCGCCGCCACCGGCCGATAAGCCTGCAAGCCCACGGCCTGGCAGGTGTCAACGGCGGTCAGCTCGATATCCTGCGCAGCAACCCGATACCGCTGTCGATAGCGCGCTAATGTGCTGCTATCCGCGCCGACTAACAGATTAGGCGCGATCCGCCCGCTCTGGCAAACGGCACGGGCAGCCAGCGCAGAGAGCGCATATTCGTCAAGAAAACCGGCAATATGTAAAAATTCATGCCGTAGTAAAGCCAGATTGGCATCTTCTGGCAGTTGGATAATGCCATTATTAAAACTGGCAATACCGCGACCACCCAGTAATAACAGCTGTTGAAACTGACCTTGCTGCACCAGCTGCTGCAATTGCTGATACTCACAATGGATCCGGCTGGCTGCTTGTTCGCTGCAATTTAACAAGGTTGACTGAACTCTGACCACAGCGGCGAAACAAACCGGCAGCTGGCTGAGTTGCGGATCCTGCTGCCACTGCTGCGCTAACAGTTGATAGGTGCGCTCAGCCGCGGCTGAGGTCACCACCGGCTGGATCCTTAAACTACAACTGGCGCCCGCCAGATTTTCCGCCGCGCTAAACTCGGTTTGCGGTGGCATAGCCCAGAGCCCGAGCTCCGCCAGTAACTGGGGTTGCAGCTGATGAGTATAGTCTTGCCCCGCAGCTTGCTGCGCAGTAAGCCAATGTGCCGTCGCCAGTTTACCTTCCAGCCGGACTTGCAGCATCAGCGCATGCTCCAGCGCACCGGGGGCATCCAACGCAGCAGCCTGACGCCACCACTGTAAGGCCGCAGTCAGATCGTTCTCGGCCAGTCGTAAGCGGGCTAATTGCGCAGCAGCTGCGCCGTCAGTGCTGGCGCGGGAAAGTAGCTGTTGTTCGGTCGTGGGCGCGTCCTGACAGGCGACAACACCAAGCAAAAGAAAAAAGCCAGCAAGCCGGCTTTTTTTAAATACAGTCGCAGCGCTAGTGCTGCTCATGCTGTTCATGGCTCGGCTCATCGCCGCGGATCCTGGCTATTTCCATTCTGGCATAGCGATGTTCGACAAACTCGTAGACATTGGTCGACAGCGTTTTATGGTAATAAATCAGTGCCTGCTCCAGATTACCCCGCGCCTGATGCCACTTCGCCAGGTAAAAATACGCTTCGCATAAACGCTCTGCCAGATGACGCGGATTATTCAGTCCCTGCAGAATGGATTGCAGCAGTGCCTGCTCTGACAGTTGTCCGGCGTAGAAACGCACCAGATTGGTGGCCCAATCATCCGGATCCAGCAAACTTAGCTGTTGCCGCAGCTGCTGCTGCGCCTGCTCAGGTCTGCTTTCTGCCACACCAATGTACCACCATAACACCCGGTAGGGATCATTGGGTTTTAACTGATAAAACTGGGCAAAGTCAGCTTCTGCCAAATCCAGCCGGCCTGCATAGTAAAAGGCAATGGCACGATTCAAATACGGGAAATCATAATCCGGCGCCAACTCCAGCGCAGAATCAAAGGCTTCGTACGCTTCGCTGAATTGACCGCTCAGGGTGTAATGAATACCCAGTAGATTATAAACTTCCGGCATATCCGGCTTTAAACGCAGGGCGCGCATAAAGTCGAGCCGGGCCAGTGAGCGCAGGCCTACACTGTCGTACATCACGCCACGGTCATAAAATAACTGGGCACTTTGTGCTTCAGTCAGTTCAGCCCGTTGCAGAATTTCAGATAAGCGTGCGATCGCCAACTCATTACGGTAAGGCACCTGCAGTGGCTCTGGCGTCAGCCAGGCCTCTGCCGGTGTTACCGGCCGCTGTGCGCAGCCGGTTAGGGTAATAAGCCCTGCAAGCAGGGCTAGCTTATACAGCGTTTTGGTCACATTAAGCTTCTGTAGCCGCTTCTGCAGCTGGTTTTGCCGTGGCTTCTTTGATGCTCAGACGCACGCGGCCTTGCTTATCCACTTCCAGTACTTTCACTGCCACTTTCTGGCCAACCTGCAGATGATCAGCAACATTCGCTACGCGCTCATCAGAGATTTGTGAAATATGCACCAGACCATCTTTACCTGGCAGCACATTAACGAAAGCACCGAAATCAACGATCCGTACTACTTCGCCCTGGTAGATAGCACCAACTTCAATCTCAGCAGTAATAGCATTGATCTTATCGATGGCAATCTGCGCCGCTTTCGCGGTGGTGGCAGCAATCTTGATGCTACCGTCATCTTCCAGCTCGATGGTGGTACCGGACTCTTCTGTGATTTGACGGATTACGGCGCCACCTTTACCGATAACTTCACGGATTTTCTCCGGATTAATCTTCATGGTGTAGATGCGCGGTGCATACTCAGACATCTCTGAGCGGTGCGAGCTAATTGCCTGATCCATCACATTCAGAATATGCAGACGAGCCGCTTTCGCTTGCTTCAGCGCGATTTGCATAATTTCCTGAGTGATACCATCGATCTTGATATCCATCTGCAGCGCGGTGATACCTTCAGCTGTACCGGCCACTTTAAAGTCCATATCACCCAGGTGATCTTCATCGCCCAGAATGTCAGACAGCACGACGAAGTCATCACCTTCTTTAACCAGACCCATGGCAATACCGGCCACTGAGGCTTTGATTGGTACACCGGCATCCATCAGCGCCAGTGACGAACCACAGACTGACGCCATTGAGCTTGAACCATTTGATTCAGTAATTTCTGAAACCACACGCACCGTGTACGGGAACTCATCAAACGACGGCATTACCGCCTGCACACCACGCTTAGCCAGACGACCGTGGCCGATTTCACGGCGCTTTGGTGAGCCCATCATGCCGGTTTCGCCCACTGAGTACGGAGGGAAGTTGTAGTGCAGCATAAAGGTATCGTTTTTGGCACTCAGTAAATCGTCAACACTTTGCGCATCGCGCGCCGTACCTAAGGTCGCAGTCACCAGCGCCTGAGTTTCCCCCCGGGTGAACAGGGCTGAACCGTGAGTACGTGGCAGAACACCAGTCATCACGCTTAAACCACGGATCATTTCCGGATCACGGCCATCGATACGCGGCTCACCTTTGGTAATGCGGCCACGCACCACTTTTGACTCTAAATTGTGGAAAATTTCACCGACTTCCGTCAGGTTCAACGCTTCGCCTTCTGCCAGCTCAGCGGATAATTTCTCAATCAGAGCGGCTTTAATTTCACCAATGCGCTCATAGCGTTTGGCTTTCTCGGTAATGCGGTAAGCATCGCCTAAATCGGCAGTCGCCAGCTCAGCGATTTTTGCGATCAGCGCGTCGTTCTTCGTAGGGGCAACCCAGTTCCAGGCTGGCTTAGCAGCTTCGCCGGCAAATTCAACGATGGCATTGATTGCAGTTTGCATTTGCTGGTGACCGTACATAACGGCGCCTAACATCACGTCTTCTGACAGGATACCGGCTTCCGATTCCACCATTAATACCGCGTTTTGCGTACCGGCAACCACTAAGTCCAGCTTAGAGGTTTTCAGTTCTTCTTCTGATGGGTTTAACACGTACTGGTTATTGATATAACCAACACGGGCCGCACCGATAGGGCCACTGAACGGAATACCAGAGATGGCTAAAGCAGCAGAGGTACCAATCAGCGCCACGATATCCGGTTGAATTTCTGGCTGTACTGACACCACAGTAGCAACAACTTGCACTTCGTTAGTGAAGCCTTCCGGGAACAGTGGGCGAATTGGCCGGTCGATTAAACGTGAGGTTAACGTCTCGCCTTCGCTTGGCCGGCCTTCACGTTTGAAAAAGCCACCCGGGATCCGGCCAGCTGCATACATTTTTTCCTGGTAGTTTACGGTTAACGGAAAGAAGTCCTGACCAGGCTTAGCTTCTTTTTTGCCCACTACTGTTACTAAAACAGCAGTATCTCCCAGGCTGGCCAGCACTGCGGCATCTGCCTGACGGGCGATAACGCCGGTTTCTAAAGTAAAGGTGTGTTGGCCGAACTGGAATGATTTTACGATGGGAGTCACGTGGTGTTTTCCTTTGTCTTAATCGCCGAATTGCGATGTGTTGCTCTGTTTTATTTGCTCGCTTAGTATACTCTGTAAGCTGTGACAAAAGATAGTTCCGTTCTTTTGCCAGAAAAAATTTTGGCCATAAAAAAAGAGGCCCGAAAGCCTCTTCTTTTACTGACGTCGATTAACGACGTAAGCCTAAACGCTCGATCAGGCTGCTGTAACGCGCCAGATCTTTGCCTTTCAAGTAGTCTAACAGTTTACGGCGCTGGCTAACCATGCGCAGCAGACCACGACGTGAGTGGAAGTCGTGCTTGTGCTCGGCAAAGTGGCCTTGCAGGTGGTTGATAGAAGCGGTTAACAGAGCAACCTGTACTTCTGGTGAACCGGTGTCGCCCGCTTTAACAGCGTATTCAGCAACGATTTGTGCTTTTTGAGCAGCGCTTAATGACATGGTATGTCTCCAAATGTGAGTGAACTAAGATACGCTAACCGCCGATCACTCATCCAGCGGCAGCAAAACTGCCGGCGCATTGTACAGGGCCGGCCTGTTTTAAGCAAGTAAACTGCTGTCGTCGGCAACTGTCGGTGCTAACGCCGCCAGATTAATCAGTCGCCGGCTACTCAGTTCGCCAGACACAATTTCACCAATACCCAACAACTGACCTGATTCGGCATAAAGCTTTACCACTTCGGCATCAGCGGCGGCAACCTGACAACTCTGGCCATGCATAATGGCTTTTTGCTGCGCAGCATCCAGAACCTGGCTGGGTAAGCCCTGTAACCCGGCATCCATCGGCAACAGTAATGCATCCAACGCCGCCCAGTCCTGCTGTTCATTAAGCGCTTCCAGCTGTTGCGGTGTGACCATTTGCGCCGCCTGAAAAGGCCCTACCTGCACCCGGTGCAACCGGCTGACATGAGCCCCACAGCCCAGTAGTTCACCCAGATCGTCGATCAGAGTGCGGATATAGGTGCCTTTGGAGCAATGCACAATAAAATCTGCGGTCTGTGCCGTACGTGACAGCAACTCAAAACGGTAGATGCTGATCGGCCGCGCTTCGCGTGGCACCTCAATGCCCTGCCGGGCGTATTTGTACAGGGGCTGCCCCTGATACTTCAACGCCGAGAACATCGTCGGCACCTGTAAAATATCCCCGCTCAGTTGCTGCATCGCTGCGGTCAACTCAGGCTCGCTAAAACTGACCGCTTTTTCACTGACGACCTCGCCCTCGGCATCACTGGTGGTGGTACGGATACCAAAGGTGGCGGTCACCTGATAGGTTTTATCAGTATCCAGCAAAAATTGGCTAAACTTAGTCGCTTCACCAAAACAAATAGGCAGTAAGCCAGACGCCATCGGATCCAGCGCGCCGGTATGACCGGCTTTTTGCGCCTGATATAACCAGCGTACCCGTTGTAAAATACCGTTACTACTGACCTCTAACGGCTTATCCAACAGCAAGATGCCATGTACCGGCCGGGCATTTTTACGGGCGCGCATTATTCCAGTTCTTCCGCTTCCGGATTCGGGCCAGCTTGCTGGCGCTTACGCTCGTCATCTTTACGAACCGTATCCACCAGATTGGCCATCCGAATGCCCTCATTCAGCGACTGATCGAAGGCAAAGCGGATATGTGGCACGATGCGGGTTTGGATCCTTTTGCCAATTAAGCTGCGGATAAAACCTGAGGCTTCATTCAGGATCTTCAGGTTGTCTTCAACCTTACTATCATCCATACCAAGGAAGGTCACAAACACCTTGGCATGCGATAAGTCGCGCGATACTTCAACATCGGACACGGTGATCATGGTGTGCAGCCGGGGATCTTTAATTTCGCGCTGCAGGATCACTGCCATTTCTTTTTTCATCTGTTGTGACAGACGATCAACACGGGAAAACTCTTTCATTATCTTATCCTTAGTCTCATGCTGCAGCGCAGCGCTGCCGAGACTTAAACACAACAGGGGCAACCTGTGCCCCTGTTTATCGGTAAGCCGTTGCTATTATAGCGTACGTTCTACCTGGATCGTTTCAAACACTTCGATCTGGTCGCCTTCGCGCACATCGTTGTAGTTCTTCACACCGATACCACATTCAAAGCCCTGACGTACTTCGCTAACGTCATCTTTAAAGCGACGCAGTGACTCCAGTTCACCTTCGTAAATCACCACGTTATCACGCAGTACGCGGATTGGCGCATTGCGCTTGATGATACCTTCGGTAACCATACAGCCGGCGATAGCGCCAAACTTCGGTGAGCGGAACACATCGCGCACCTGAGCCAGACCAATGATCTGTTGCTTAAACTCTGGCGCCAACATACCGGTCATTGCCTGTTTCACTTCGTCTAACAGCTCATAAATAATGCTGTAGTAACGCAGATCCAGACCTTCGTCCTCGACCAGTTTACGAGCCGAACCATCAGCACGAACGTTGAAGCCGATAATAATGGCAGAAGAGGCCGCAGCCAGCGAGACGTCAGTTTCAGTAATACCGCCTACGCCTGAGCCGACAATCTTCACTTTTACTTCGTCCGTCGACAGCTTCATCAGAGATTCAGTGATCGCTTCCACCGAACCTTGTACGTCCGCTTTCAGCACGATATTCAGCTCAGATACATCGCCTTCAGACATGTTGGCGAACATATTCTCCAGCTTGGCTTTCTGCTGCCGCGCCAGTTTCACATCGCGGAACTTGCCCTGACGGTACAGCGCAACTTCACGGGCTTTACGCTCGTCTTTCACCACTGTGACTTCGTCACCAGCTTGCGGTACACCGGACAGACCTAAAATCTCGACCGGAATTGACGGGCCGGCAGTTTTCACTTCTTTACCGTTTTCGTCACGCATGGCGCGCACGCGGCCGTACTCAAAGCCACACAGCACCACATCGCCCTGAGTCAGGGTGCCTTCCTGTACCAGGATAGAGGCGACCGGACCACGGCCTTTGTCCAAGCGGGATTCGATGACCACGCCCTTCGCCAGGCCTTTATGGACAGCTTGTAATTCCAGCAGTTCCGCCTGGTTCAGAATGGCTTCCAGTAGGTCGTCGATGCCCTGACCGGTTTTAGCCGACACCGGTACAAACTGCGTATCGCCGCCCCATTCTTCCGAAATGACGCCATACTGCGACAACTCATTCCGCACCCGGTCGATATCAGCAGTCGGTTTATCGACTTTCGTTACCGCAACCACTAACGGTGCATTACCGGCTTTGGCGTGCTGGATCGCTTCTTTGGTTTGCGGCATCACACCGTCGTCGGCGGCCACAACCAGAATAACAATATCTGTTGCTTTGGCACCACGTGCCCGCATCGAGGTAAAGGCGGCGTGACCCGGTGTATCCAGGAAAGTCACCATACCGCGTGGCGTTTCTACATGATAAGCACCGATATGCTGAGTAATACCACCGGCTTCACCGGCTGCGACCTTGGCTTTACGGATATAATCCAGTAATGAGGTCTTACCGTGGTCAACGTGACCCATAACAGTCACCACAGGTGCGCGTGGCTCCAGCTCGCCCTGACCTTCACGGTCCGACATCACTGCTTCTTCCAGTTCGTTTTCCTTGGTCAGAATAAACTTATGGCCCATTTCTTCACAGACAATAGCCGCAGTTTCCTGATCAATGACCTGGTTGATGGTAGCCATAGCGCCCATCTTCATCATCACTTTGATCACTTCCGACGCTTTGACCGCCATTTTCGCTGCCAATTCGGCCACGGTGATGGTTTCACCAATCTTAACTTCACGCTCTACCGGCTGTGCTGGCTTATTAAAGCCGTGCTGCATGCTGGTAGGGGTTTTCTTTTTCTTGGCATGCCGGTTCGCGCGGTTAAAGGCCTCTTTATCATTGGCCTCATCTTTACCTTTCTTCGCTTTTGCTACCGGGGCTTTTTTACCTACGCCACGACGACCCGCACGCTCTTCTTTAGCATCGACTTCATCTTCAGCCTGCTTGGCGAATTTATTGCTGGTCAGATGGTAATCGTCGGCATCAGAACGGGTTGTTTCCTGCTGTGACCAGCGCTCACCATTTTCTTCGGCCAGCTTGCGGGCGGCTTCAACCTGACGCGCAGCTTCTTCTTCCAGCTTACGCAGAGCTTCCGCTTCCTGCTGCTTACGAATACGCTCCGCTTCTTTGCGGGCTTCTTCTTTCGCAGCACGGCGAGCCGCTTCTTCCGGGTCATCTTTATTGACCGGCGCTGCCGTTTTTTGCTCTTCGCGTTTCTTCGCTTCAGCGGCACGACGCTCGGCTTCTTCTTTCGCCTTTAACTGGGCGGCTTCACGCGCTTTACGTTCTGCTTCCAGTCGTGCGGCTTCGGCCTGCTCTTCGGCGATGCGGGCTTCTTCCTGCGCTTTTAGCGTGGCTTCATCCAGCATTGGCTTTTTGATATAGGTTTTTTGCTTACGCACTTCCACCTGGATTTCCCGGTTACGGCCAGCGCCGCCGGCCACACTCAGGGTGGTTTTTTCTTTGCGCTTTAACGTCAGTTTTGCCGGCTCAGCTGGCTTGCCGCCATGCTGCTTGCTCAGGTGCTCTAATAACGCCTTTTTCTCGTCTTCGGTTACCGTCTGGCCCTGGGCCTTGGTAATACCTGCATCAGCAAATTGTTGCACTAACCGATCAACAGTAGTACCGACATCACTGGCCAGTTTTTCTATGGTGACTTCTGCCATTTGTGTTGTTACCTCCGTTGACTACTTAGTTACTTTCATTAAACCAGACGATATTACGGGCAGCCATAATCAGGGCTGCAGCTTTTTCTTCAGGCATTTCTACAATTTCTAACAAATCGTCGGTTCCTAATTCTGCCAGGTCATCCAGCGTGGTGACACCTTTGCTGGCAATAACATAAGCAGTATGGGTATCTAAACCTTCCAGTGCCAGTAACGCCTCAGACGGCTTAGCACCTTCCAGTGATTCTTCATTGGCCAGGGCGCGGGTAGTTAACACGTCCTTGGCACGACTACGCAGCAATTCAACGGTTTCTTCGTCCAGACCGTCAATTGATAACAGCTCACTGATCGGCACGTAGGCGATTTCTTCCAGTGTTGAGAAACCTTCTTCAACCAGCACTTCTGCGAAATCCTCATCGATTTCCAACGCGTCCATAAACTGCTGGCGAACTTTTTCGGTTTCTTCCTGATGCTTTTTCTTCATATCAGAAACCGACATCACGTTCAGCTCCCAACCGGTTAACTGGCTGGCTAAACGCACGTTCTGGCCGCTGCGGCCGATGGCCATCGCTAGGTTAGAATCCTCAACCGCGATATCCATCGAGTGGGCGTCTTCATCAACAATAATGGAGGCCACTTCCGCCGGTGCCATCGCATTAATGACAAACTGGGCGTCATTATCGTCATACAGTACGATATCAACCCGTTCACCACCCAGCTCGTTAGACACGGCCTGCACCCGGGAACCGCGCATACCTACGCAGGCACCGACAGGATCAATGCGGCGATCGTTGCTCTTCACCGCGATCTTGGCGCGTGAACCTGGGTCGCGGGCGGCACCACGCAGTTCAATCATTTCTTCACCAATTTCCGGCACTTCGATGCGGAATAATTCCAGCAGCATTTCCGGTTTGGCACGGCTTAAAAACAGCTGAGCACCTCGGGCTTCCGGCTTCACATCAAATAATAAGGCGCGAATACGATCACCCGGACGGTAGGTTTCGCGTGGTAACATTTCTTCGCGCGGTAACATGGCTTCGGCATTGTTACCCAGGTCAACGATGATGCTGTCACGGTTAACTTTTTTAACCACGCCAGTCACCAGCTCGCCGACCTGGTCCAGGTAAGCCTCTACCACTTGTGAACGTTCTGCTTCGCGGACTTTCTGCACGATCACCTGCTTGGCCATCTGGGTGGTGATGCGGTCAAACTCAATTGATGGAATTTGCTCTTCGACAAAGTCACCAATTTTCAGATTCGGTTCGTCGTACTGTGCTGCCGATAAGGTGATTTCGCGGTACGGATGTTCCATTACGGCGTCATCGGCAACCACTTCCCAACGGCGGAAAGTTTCATAAGAGCCGGTTTTGCGGTCAATGCTAACGCGAACTTCGATATCGCCTTCATTTTTCTTTTTGGTGGCTGCAGCTAATGCGAATTCCAGCGCCTGGAAAATTTTTTCCCGCGGCACGGATTTTTCATTCGACACCGCATCAACAACTAATAATATTTCTTTTGCCATGGTCTATGCCTCGTTCTGATGCTACCCGGGCCAGTTAGAAAACCGGCACCACGTTTGCTTTATCAATGTTATCGACAAGCAAACTAAAGGGTTTGCCATCTACTTCCATTACCAACATATCGCCATCGAGCGCTGTCAGTATGCCTTTGAATTTGCGTCGGCCTTCCTGAGGGACTGTCAGTTTCACCTCGATCTTTTGCCCGACATAGAGTGCGAACTGTGCTTCGGTAAATAACGGTCGATCTAAACCCGGTGAAGACACTTCCAGCGTGTATTCAGTAGGAATAGGATCTTCAACATCCAGCAGAGCACTGACTTCACGACTGACAATGGCGCAGTCGTCTACATTGACGCCATCTGCTTTGTCGATAAAGATCCGTAAGGTGGTATGGCGGCCAGCACGGACCAGCTCGATACCCCATAATTGATAACCGGCTGCTTCCACAGTCGGTGTCAGCAGCTCAGTTAGTTGCTGTTCTTGTTTAGCCAAAAAAGACCTCCGAAACACAAATAAAAAATGGGCGAAGCGCCCATTACTACTTAAAACACGGACTCCAGATGCGAAAACGCCCCGAACGAGCGGGGCGAATCAGTATCCAGACACTAACCATATCGCCAATGATTAATGTTTTAAATTTGGTTGCGCTAGCCGGATTTCGACCTTCGCCCCGTGGTTATAAAGAGGAGCCCGAAGGCGCTTTCTATAATCACTTCTCACAATCAAGTTGGTTGCGGGAGCCGGATTTCGACCTTCGCCCCGTGGTTATAAAGAGGAGCCCGAAGGCGCTTTCTATAATCACTTCTCACAATCAAGTTGGTTGCGGGAGCCGGATTTCGACCTTCGCCCCGTGGTTATAAAGAGGAGCCCGAGGGCGACTTTCTATAATCACTTCTAACAATCAAGTTGGTTGCGGGAGCCGGATTTGAACCGACGACCTTCGGGTTATGAGCCCGACGAGCTACCAGGCTGCTCCATCCCGCGTCCGTAACTGGCGCACATTATAACGTGCCTGAACTGTGTCCGCAAGGCATGCTTGCGTTAATTTGGTGCCGAGAGCGGGACTTGAACCCGCACGTCCGAAGACACTACCCCCTCAAGATAGCGTGTCTACCAATTTCACCATCTCGGCGTAAAACTTAATTGCCTACCGGAATGTCGTTGACGTCATCTTTTTTGGCAGGGGCCTGCTCGGTCGTTACCGGAACAGACTGAAAGAAATCGCTGCCATCATCTGGCTTGCTTTGCTTAGCAGTAAAGTTACCCAGCACAATACTCAGCACAAAAAACAAAGTCGCCAGTACTGTAGTAGTCTTGGTCAGGAAATTACCGGTACCTGAAGAACCAAATACTGTTGCCGAAGCGCCTGCACCGAACGCTGCGCCCATGCTGGCGCCTTTACCGTGCTGAATCAGTACCAGGCCAATCAGAGCCAGTGAAATTAACAAATATAAAGCAATAAAAATCTCGTACATACTTAGTCCTTTGCGCTCAGGCAAATTTGTACAAACTCATCAGGCTTTAAGCTGGCTCCGCCAACCAAAGCACCATTTATGTCTGGCTGTGCAAAAAGTGCTGCGCTGTTCGCTGCATTGACACTGCCGCCATATAAAATTCGTAACTGCGTTGCCGCTTCGGCATCATAACGGCTTAATTCCGCCCGGATAAACGCATGTGTTAGCTGCGCCTGCTCCGGTGTTGCCGACTCGCCGGTACCAATGGCCCAAATTGGCTCATAGGCAATTACCGATTTGCTCAGTAATTCGGGCTGCGAAGCATACACTGCAGCTAGTTGTTTCGCAAGAACCTGCTCAGTTTTTTCTTGCTGCCGCTCGGCCAGCGTTTCACCGATACAGAGCACCGGTGTAATGCCACCGGCAATAGCCGCAGCCACTTTCTGGGCAATCAAGCTATCGCTTTCAAACTGATATTGCCGCCGCTCTGAGTGACCAACCAGGCAATAGCTGGCTGATGCCTCTTTTAACAACGCAACGCTTAACTGACCGGTATAAGCACCTGCTTGCGCTGCGCTAACATCCTGCCCACCTAACGCAAAGTTTCGTTGCGCCTTAAACACCGGCAGCAAGGTAGCCGGCGGACATACCAACACATCTACCGCAGCCGAAAGCGAGGCGACAGCCTCTGTTACCGTGCTAACCAGCTCACGGTTGCCATTCATCTTCCAGTTGGCTGCAATCAGAGGTTTAAGCGCCATTGATGGTTATCCATTACTAAAACGGGCTGATAGTAACCAAGCTTGTCCGTTAGAACAAGCTTTTCGGTCATAATGGCGCTTGGTTGCACATTTTTTAACTGGTTAGCTGGCGATTTTAACCGCGGCAGCAATTTGCTCAGCGTATTGGCGCACCAGCGTTTCATCTTCACCCTCAACCATCACCCGGATCAGGGGCTCGGTACCGGACTTACGAATTAACACCCGGCCAGTACCCGTCAGCGCTTGTTCAACCTCGCGAATACTTTGTTGCACATTCAACTTATCCAGCGGTGCCGAACCTTTAGCAAACTTCACATTGACCAGAACCTGCGGGAGTTTGCGCATATCAGCACAAAGTGCCGCCAGCGACTTACCACTACCCAACATCGCATTCAGCACCTGTAGTGACGCGATAATGCCATCACCCGTGCAGGTGTGATCCAGATTCAGCACATGGCCAGAGTTTTCACCGCCGATACGCCAATTCTTCTCCCGCAACAATTCCATCACGTAACGATCGCCAACATTACTGCGTACAAAAGGTATGTCGAGACGGGCCAGGGCTAACTCTAACCCCATATTGCTCATCAGAGTGCCGACTACGCCCCCTTGTAAGGTGCCGCCTTCTTTCGCTGCGCGGGCAATAATGTATACAATTTCATCGCCATCCAGCACCCGCCCGGAATTATCGACCATCATTACCCGGTCACCGTCACCATCGTAAGCAATCCCCAGGTCTGCGCCCTGTGCTAACACAGTTTCACGCAGTAAGTCGGTATGGGTTGCACCACATTGATCGTTAATATTCAGACCATCTGGTTTACACCCAATAGCAATAACCTCTGCCCCTAACTCTTTAAACACCGCCGGCGCAATATGGTAGGTAGCACCATGGGCACAATCAACGACCAGTTTTAATCCGTTTAAAGATAAATGGTTACTCAAATGGCTTTTGCAAAATTCAATATAACGGCCGGCCGCGTCATTAATCCGGGTTGCCTTACCCAGCTTTTCCGATGGCTCACACAGCATCGGCTGTTCCAGTTCATGCTCAATGGCCAGCTCAACCTCATCGGGTAGTTTGGTGCCGTCGGCTGAGAAAAACTTAATACCGTTATCATAATAAGGGTTATGTGATGCACTGATCACAATGCCCGCCTCAGCACGAAAAGTACGGGTTAAATAGGCCACTGCCGGTGTTGGCATGGGGCCTAACAGTCGTACATCGATTCCCGCGGCAATCAGACCAGCCTCTAAAGCGGTCTCCAGTAAATAACCTGAAATACGGGTATCCTTACCAATCAATACTTTACGGGTACCTCGCTCAGATAACACCCGCCCGGCTGCCCAGCCCAGTTTCATCGCAAACTCCGGGGTAATCGGAAAATCCCCAACTCGTCCGCGCACACCATCAGTACCAAAATATTTTCTGCTCATTCCTTAGACTCCGTATCGTGCCGCTGCGGCTACCCGCACAGCCTGCACAGTTTCTTTAACATCATGTACCCGGATAATTTGCGCCCCGGCATAAGCTGCCAGAGTCGCACACGCCAGACTTCCCGCCAGACGTTCAGTTACCGGGACATCCAATAATTGACCTATCATAGATTTGCGTGACATTCCGGCGAGTACCGGATAACCACTTTGCACAAATTTATCCATCGCTGCTAACAGCTGATAGTTATGCGTCAGATTCTTACCGAAGCCAAAGCCGGGGTCCAGAATTATTTGTGTTGCCGCTATGCCCGCTTGTTGGCAGTCAAGCGCCCGTTGTAATAAAAATGCCAACACTTGCTGCACCACATCCTGATAGTCCGGCGCCTGTTGCATAGTACGTGGCGCACCCTGCATATGCATCAGGCAAACCGGAACCTGCAGCGCAGCGGCCGTTGCCAGGGCGCCATCTTCCTGCAAGGCTCTTACATCGTTAATGATATCGGCGCCAGCCTGAACCGCGGCTGACATCACAGCCGCCTTACTGGTATCAATCGAAATCACACAATCAAAGCGGCTGCGCAGCGCGCTAATCACCGGGAGCACCCGCTCTAATTCCTGCTCCAGACCCACCTCAGCAGCGCCCGGCCGGGTTGATTCACCGCCGATATCCAGAATAGTGGCGCCATCCTGTAACATTTGGGCTGCGGCTGCGACCGCCTGCTCTAGCTGCTGATGTTTACCGCCATCAGAGAAAGAGTCCGGGGTAACATTCAATATCCCCATCACCTGGGGGCGGCTTAAATCCAGCTCACGCTGGCGAGGCAAAACTAAACGCATGCAAAAAACCTTAGTCGAACGATCTGCTTATTAAACGACAAACCCCGGTAAACCCTGTCTCTTGATCACAAGTCAGCCTCAAGAGACTTTGCTAGGTCATAACCTTCAAGGATGGTTTGTAGTTTGAACCATCCTTGCCACAATACCTTGACCGAGGCCTTGCCGGTTTGTTTTGTATCTTTCCACCCACCGAGCTTTGCAAGCTCGGTATAAGCCCACTTCATCGAGGGGACGGTGTCAGGTAAGGTCCTGCTGACCCGTTTTATCCATAACAATTTCCAGGCTTTTGGCGACAGCACCTGTTCACAACTTATCTCGTCTGGTTGTTCGCGCGCAAACTTCAGCTGCACTATTCTTACAGCAATAAAGGCGCTGATGGTCACAAGCCGCTCAATGTTATCTTTACTTTGTAAGCGGGCATTCTCAATATCTGTACCATCCGTTTTCCAGGCTTTGTGATATTCTTCTACTAACCAGCGATGCTCGTAATAACGGATGATGTTCAGTGCATCTGCTTTGCTCTGGACTGGTTCGGTAGTCAGCAAATGCCAATTTAACGCGTTTTTGTCATCGGCTCGCTCTTCGCACCCGACATAATAAAGCGATAGTGATTCGCCACGCTTATTTGCCGGCACTTGCAACGTGACTGGCGCAAAGACAATGTCTACTGTTGCTGTACGTGCTTTACGTCCACCTTTTTGCGCTATATGGATTTGCTTTTGTCCGGCGCTTTCAAGACCTGCAGCATAGTCGTAGAGCTTCTGTTCAGACTGCTCAATATGGCGACTCTGCATGGAACGAACCACGAAGCGATGTTGCTTTGAGAGCTTATACTGCAAGTACTCATAGATATCAGCTTCGCGGTCGCAGACGGATATCACATCGGCCATTTTAGTGCCTAATCGTGCCGATAGATTGACCGAAGCAGACTGCCACTTGAAGCTTTCTTTCTCTTCATAAGGTGTTTGTGTTCGCACATGTTTCTTTCCGCGCGTGCTGATATCCCGTGTCCAGCGGGATTGTTCAATTAATCCAACAAGCTCTTGTTGCTCAGGAGCGAATAACAAAACGCTGTGCGCAAGTATGCCCCGATAGTTATTTCCTTGATTGACATGACCAAGCTCATCTCGCACGGAACGATGGCTGTAAGTGATGGCAGTGGTATCCTCTAAAGCCAGTAATAAATTATGTTTGGCGGCTTGCGCTGCTGTGACCAGATAGCCTGCTTTTGCTATCGCGTCAGCATTGACGTGCTCATTACGGATAAAACGATAAGCGCCTTCCATATCGGCGGGGGATTGTGTAATAGACACGAATGGCTTTCCTGGATCGTTTGCTAAGGTTTCCGCTAACTTTACCAGACGTGTGGTTCGGCGGGGATCCCCTAAGTCGGCCTGACCAAAAGTACTTTTTGCCCATTGTGCATTGTTCATCAGTATTCACCTTTAGATTAAGTGAAAGATCTGATCGGAAAGCGTGCGGAGAGTTCAAAAAATCCCCCAGTAAAAACCGGGGGATTTGTGTATAAGAGACAGGGTAAACCGGGGTTTGAGTAGCATCAGCAACAGCTTTAGTGCACATTGCCCTCAGAGGGTTTATCCGTCACCGTTGGTGCCGGCTTATCTGATTTGGCAGTGCTATCGCCATCATCCTTTGAACCCTTGTCGCGCGGTTCCCAGTTCTCAGGTTGGCTGACCGGGCGGCGCTCCATTAATTCTTTAATCTGACGGGAATCAATGGTTTCATACAACATCAGTGCATCTTTCATCGAGTGCAGAATATCCATATTCTGTTCCAACAGCTCCTTCGCCCGATCGTAGTTGCGATCAATAATGGCTTTGATTTCCGAATCGATGATTGATGCTGTCTCGTCAGACATATGCTTAGCTTTCGCCATGCTGCGCCCCAGGAAGACTTCGCCTTCTTCTTCGGCATACAACAGCGGTCCTAATTTATCAGAGAAGCCCCACTGGGTCACCATATTACGGGCAATCGAGGTCGCATATTTAATATCTTGCGACGCACCGGTTGACACGGCATCGGTACCGTAAATCATCTCTTCGGCTAAACGGCCACCGTAGGCGACGGATATCTTACTCTCCAGCTTACGACGGCTCACGCTAATGGCGTCTTGCTCTGGCAGGAAGAAGGTGACACCCAGCGCCCGACCACGCGGGATAATAGTGACTTTGTGTACCGGATCATGCTCCGGCACCAAGTACCCCACGATAGCGTGACCGGCTTCATGATAGGCCGTCATTTCTTTCTCAGCGTCAGTCATCACCATTGAGCGGCGCTCGGTACCCATCATAATTTTATCTTTAGCGCGCTCGAACTCTTCCATACTAACCACACGACGGTTGCCGCGCGCAGCAAACAGTGCCGCTTCGTTTACCAGGTTAGCTAAATCGGCGCCAGAGAAACCCGGTGTACCGCGTGCAATCACACTGGCTTTCACATCTTCAGCCAGCGGCACTTTGCGCATATGTACTTTCAGAATTTGTTCGCGGCCACGCACATCTGGCAGGCCTACTACCACCTGGCGGTCGAAGCGACCTGGCCGTAACAAGGCGGCATCCAGCACGTCCGGACGGTTGGTGGCAGCGATAATGATAATACCTTCGTTACCATCGAAGCCGTCCATCTCAACCAGCATCTGGTTCAAGGTTTGCTCACGCTCGTCATGACCACCACCTAAACCGGCGCCACGCTGGCGGCCAACCGCATCAATTTCATCAATAAAGATGATACAAGGCGCGGCTTTTTTGGCTTGCTCGAACATGTCGCGTACCCGTGAGGCACCGACACCGACAAACATTTCTACGAAGTCTGAACCCGAAATTGTGAAGAACGGCACCTTGGCTTCGCCGGCAATCGCCTTGGCCAGTAACGTTTTACCGGTACCCGGTGGGCCAACCATCAGAATGCCTTTTGGAATTTTGCCGCCCAGCTTCTGGAAACGCGACGGGTCACGCAGGTAATCCACCAGCTCAGACACTTCCTCCTTCGCTTCGTCACAACCGGCAACGTCAGCAAAGGTAGTTTTAATTTGATCTTCGCTCATCAGGCGGGCTTTGCTCTTACCAAAAGACATCGCGCCCTTGCCGCCACCACCCTGCATCTGGCGCATAAAGAAAATCCAGACACCGATCAGCAGTAACATTGGGAACCAGGAGATAAAGATGGTGGCCAGCCAGCTGGTTTCTTCCGGCTTAGCACCCAGCACCCGTACGTCGTTATTGATCAGGTCATCCATCAACTTGGGATCATTAACTGGCAACACGGTTTCAAAACGCTCACCACTGCGTTTCACACCAGTGATCACGCCGCTGCGTTCAATCTTTACTTCGCGGATCATGCCCTGGTTTACTTCCCTGACAAACTGGGTATAGCTCGTCTGGCGATCCGCACTTTCGTTCGGGCTAAAGCTGTTAAATACAGACATCAGCACCACAGCGATAATTAACCAGACAATCAGATTTTTTGCCATGTCGCTCAAGGTTATAACCTCATCATTAACTAGAAATCGAAATACCGGCACACTTTACTAAAGTTTGAAGCCGGTCGCCACGATATATGTCTCACGTGAACGGGCACGTGACGATTCGGGCTTACGTATTTTTACCGTATTAAATACTGCTCTCACGTCTTTCAGGTACTGTTCAAAGCCATCGCCCTGAAATACTTTGACCACAAAGCTACCATTTTGCTTCAACACTTTATGGCACATATCCAGCGCCAGTTCCACCAAATAAATGGATCGCGCCTGGTCAGTGGTATCATTGCCACTCATATTCGGTGCCATATCTGATAGTACCACATCTACGTTTTTACCGCCGATCCGGCTCAGTAACGCATGTAAAACCGCCTCTTCGCGAAAATCGCCCTGTAAAAATGCCACACCGGCCAGTGGATCCATCGGCAAGATATCACAGGCAATTACCGTCCCCTGCTGACCCACCAGACCTGCCACATATTGCGACCAGCTGCCGGGCGCTGAACCCAAATCAACCACTGTCATCCCAGAGCGGATTAACTTATCCTGCTGCTGGATTTCCTCCAGTTTAAAGGAGGCCCGCGATCTTAGACCAAGCTTTTGCGCTTTTTGCACAAAATGGTCATCAAAATGCTCTTTCAACCAGCGGGTTGAACTGGCGGAGCGTTTTTTCTTGGTCATGTTACCACTCTTAAATAGTCTTATGCCCTAGATGGCGCTACAATAGGCATAATTCAAGCTTTTACCGGATATTCTAACCTTATGAGTTTAACCAATAAACAAAAACAGTTCTTAAAAAGTAAAGCCCATGATTTAAAACCCGTTATTTTACTGGGTGCCAATGGCCTCACCGAAGGTGTGGTTGCCGAAATTGACAACGCCCTGAACTTCCACGAGCTGATTAAAATTAAAGTACCCGGCGAAGATCGTGAGCAAAAAGTACTGGTGATGGATGCGATTATCCGCGAAACCAAGGCGGAGAAAGTTCAGGTCATTGGTAAAATTCTGGTGCTGTACCGCCAGTCAGAAGATAAGAAAATTCAGCTGCCTCGCGGCTAGGCGGCTTACTGAAGAAAGCCAGCACGCTGCAGTGCCTGACGCGCGCTTTGTTCATCTGCAGCAGCCTGGCTAACCAACTGTTCTGGTTTACTGGCTGCGGTTGCCTTGGCAAACTGCCATAGCACCATAGTGTTGTCAGCATAAATCGTTTCAACATGTGCCAATCGGTGCCGGTAACACCACTCGGTATTTTCCACACAAAGCTTGAGTACATCTGCCGGGCAAATCTGCCACTGGCGAATATCGAGCACCAATGCCCATGGCGCTGCGACTATGGGTTTGACCAGGTTCCGAAATTCCTGCACATACTGCTCGGCATTGGCAGTGGTCCAAAGACCTTGCGCAGAAACCCATAAAACTCGCTGCTCCAGTTTAAGCGCAAAAGGTTTTTTAGATAACATGTACACCTCCGGTGGAACGTCTTGTTACTATAACCGGAATGATCAAGAAATATAGTGTTACCTGGTCCGAGCAGAACATCACAACCCCATGATTAAACTCCGAGACTATCAACAACAAGCGGTACAGGCAGCCATCTCACACTTCAAACAACGTGATGAGTCCGCAGTTATTGTATTGCCAACGGGTGCCGGCAAAAGCTTAGTGATTGCCGAGTTAGCCCGCCGGGCGCGTGGCAGGGTATTGGTGCTAACCCATGTTAAAGAACTGGTGGCACAAAATGCAGATAAGGTTGCTCAGCTGGGCCAGAGTGCCAGTATTTTTTCTGCAGGCTTACAACAACGCGATCCCACCGGAAAAACCGTGGTCGCAAGTGTCCAGTCTGCTACGCCAAACAAAACACTGTTCAAACAGCCTTTTTCACTGGTGATTATCGACGAATGTCATCGGGTTAGCCTTAGCGAAAACAGTCAGTATCAACAACTACTTAGCCATCTGAAAAACGTTAATCCACAGCTGAAACTGCTGGGACTCACTGCCACCCCCTACCGGCTGGGTAGTGGCTGGATCTATCGTAGCCACTATTTTGGAAAAATCGGTAATACCGACAATCCGGCATTTGAACACTGTGTGTTTGATTACCCATTACGACCACTGATCAAACAAGGGTACTTAACACCACCGCGTTTATTAGATGGACTAAGCGCGCAGTACGATTTCAGTGCCTTATCACCGGCACCGGATGGCGATTATTCAGCAACTGCTGTCGATTCTCTGCTTGGAAAAATGGGCCGTGCCACCACCTTAATTGTAAAACAAATCCGCGACTTAGGCGCTAACCGCCGCGGAGTGATTATTTTCGCGGCTACCGTTAAGCACGCCAAAGAAATAATGACACTGTTAGCTGATGAATCCGCCGCCATCCTTACCGCCGATACTCCGGATCCAGAGCGGGATGCGTTGATACAGGCGTTTAAACAACAACAACTGAAGTTTCTGGTAAACGTTGCTGTACTAACCACTGGCTTTGACGCACCGCATGTCGATTTTATTGCGATATTAAGACCAACCGCCTCAGTCAGTTTATTTCAGCAGATGGTAGGACGTGGCTTACGGCTCTCGCCCGGTAAAGACGAATGTTTGATCATTGACTATGCTGCGAATGGCTATGATATTTTTTTTCCGGAAGTCGGGGCGCCGAAGCCGCATAGTAAAGCAAAACCGGTACAGGTACCCTGCCCCAGTTGTGGGTTTGCTAACTTATTCTGGGGTCTGACTGACCAGGATGGCGATATTATCGAACACTACGGCCGCCGTTGTCAGGGTTTAATCGCCGACAGCCAACAACAGTGCGACTTTCGCTTTCGCAGCCGCCAATGCCCGGATTGTGGTGCCGAGAACGACATCGCGGCCCGCAGTTGCGGACAATGCCAATCAGTTCTGGTTGATCCCGACAAACGACTGCGTGAGGTGTTAAGTCAGCAACATCATCATCTATTTCGCTGTGACGCTATGCAACTAAGTGCCGAAGAAGGTCAGCTAAAAGTTACCTATTATGATGTGGATGGCACGCCGTTTTATCGCTGGTTTAAACTGGACACTGCGGCTCAGCGCCGGGCGCTGTACGCAGTGTTTATCAAACCACACAGCAAAGCACCTGGCTTACCACTGCCTGCATTCACCAACGCGACTGAGCTGGCTGCACTGGCAGTCTATTTTAAGCCACCGCAACTATTACTGTTGCAGAAGCAGCAAAAGCACTGGCAACTGGTCGAGGCGTTTTTTGATTATCAGGGGCGTTTTCTGCATCGGGATAAAATATAAAAATAAAGTTACAAAAGGCCGCCGACAAGACTAAAATAGCAGCAATTTGCTAAAAAAGGATTTTTCTATGCAAGCCGGAGTGGCTTACTGTGACGCCAAAGTGCCCTTTGCAGCCGGGTTTAAACTAGCCCAAGACGCCGCAACGCAGGGCAACATTACCGAAGTTGCCGTATTACTGCTATTTTGCAATGCAGCGACCGACTATCAGCGCCTGCTGGATGGTGCGCGGCAATATTGTGGCGGCAACACCATTATTATCGGCGGCTCCGCCGTGGGCGTTATCACTAACAATCACCTGGTCAGTGGCGGTCAAGCTGCTGCCGCTATGGCGCTGGCGGCGACCGATGTGGATTTTTTCCCGGCACTTGCCGAACAGTTAAGCCGTGATCCCAGCGCAGCCGGAGCGTCACTGGCAGAACAGTTAGCTCCCAATAATAATGCCAAGCTGCTACTTCTGTTTTATGATTCAATTCGGTATGCCGGCAATGCCCAGCAACCTGCGATATTAAACCCCTCGCCCCCGCTACTTAAGGCTCTGCGTAAGCCTTTACCCGCAAAGTTACCTATCGCTGGTGCGGGTTTATTAGCAGATCTGGTATTTGGACCAACGAAACAGTTTTTTCAGCGACAACTAACCGATGATGCAGCTCTGGCACTGCAATTTAGTGGCAACTTACGCCCCTACATAGTGGCTATGCATGGCTGTGAGCCTTTTACGTCACGTAGCTTTACTATCACCCGCAGTTTCGGGCAGTTTATTTACGAATTAGATAAACAACCCGTTTGTGCAGTGCTGGACCAAGTAATTGGTACCAGATCGTGGCGCAATCAAAAGCCGGTACTTGATTTTGCCCTGGGCGTTAAATACCCGGAGCAAACCCACAATTTATACAGCACTAGCTATGTCACCCGACTGATAAATGGCATTCTGCCCAACGACGAGGGCATTATTCTGTTTGAACCAGATCTGGCCGAAGGCACTACCGTTCATTTAATGCAGCGCAATAGCCAAAGTATTCAGGCTGCTGCTACCAACCAACTAACAGCCTTGTTTACCCAAATGCGCGCCGAGCAAAGCCAACCTGTAGCCGCACTGTATTTCGATTGTGCCGGCCGTATGACAGGCTCCAAAGCTGAAGCTGTTTTGATACAACAACAACTCACTGCAGCTCAGATCCCAATGCTGGGTATTTATTGCGGCGTTGAAATTGCGCCCATAGGCCTGCATAGTCGCAGTCTGGATTGGAGCGCAGTGCTAATTCTGCTTTGCCGTTAGTGCATGATGCTTGACGACTTGCAGCGTAATCCGTATCTTAGCGCTCTGCGTTGCGGGTGTAGTTCAGTGGTAGAATGCCAGCTTCCCAAGCTCGAGATACGGGTTCGATTCCCGTCACCCGCTCCATCTTGTCATTTCTTTATCTTTTTCCCTTTGCGCATTAACTTAATTGTTAATTTTGTGCATCATCGGCACTTTCGACTTATTAAGTGACGCCAACGAGCGCGATAAAGCCCTTCAGCCTATGACCGACACCGGTATTTTAGTCACTATCCTGGCCTACTGCGGCTTGTTGGCTATTCTGCTTTGGCTTTCAGTATTAATGGCAGACAGCGGTATTCCGGGTACTAACTTGCCACTGATTTTTATCTCCAGCTGATTTTTTTAGTTTACGTAAGCCTTTAAAGTCCTCGAATCCGGGGACTTTGCTTTTTTGCTACACCTTCAATCCCGTCGAATTCGACGGGATTAAGCTTATGTTGCGTAGCAGCGAAGTTCAGTGATAACAGAATCCCAGTTTTCACCTTGTTCTGGATCTTTTTTGTAATCGTCTAAACGAGAGGTAAGAACTGCGCACTGCCAGGCTGTCAACCCCGAATCTGTAGCAAGGATCTCTGAGTTTATGGAAACAAACTCAGCTTTTATCAAGCTGGGATTGCTTGGCAGCTGCTTTTGGCAATACTTCGTTACTCTTTTCATTCTCATCGTGCTTCCACTGAAATATAGCGCTCCGAATTCCCGCGATATCAACTAACCCGGAGCATGCGAAGGATGCATCGAAGTTACACAGCTCCTCAATTATTACACTAAAGCTGTAGCACTCTTTTTGGCCATATTCTATATTACTGGGGCAGCTAGTGTACTCTTAATGGTAAAGCGGCGGTGTTATGATCGTTTATGCGGGTTCGACCCCCGCCATTAGCTGCTTTATTTAACACTACCGGCGTGCTTATAAATTAATTCCATAATCCCTTTTTAACAGAATTTTACGATCTATAAATTGCTCGTTCGGTAGTGACGGTGATGTGATACGTGACCTGATTGACGAGATATTTCTAAGCTGCCTGTTCGGCAGTGAAGCGTGATCATCTGCCGGCTTTGCAGCTCAGCCATTTCTAAGCTGCCTGTTCGGCAGTGAAGATCAGGGTGTTAGTCGTCGGGTACGTCGTGCTTTTCTAAGCTGCCTGTTCGGCAGTGAAGTGCAGTAGCTCTTAATGAAATAGATTGTCCAGGTTTCTAAGCTGCCTGTTCGGCAGTGAAGGCGCTGGATCCAAGTTCGGTTTAGTTCAGCATTTTCTAAGCTGCCTGTTCGGCAGTGAAGTTATCTTGTGCCACTTGTTCGGCTGTGGTGTTTTTCTAAGCTGCCTGTTCGGCAGTGAAGCTGCAATGAGTGCGGGCGCGGTTGCCGCGAGATTTCTAAGCTGCCTGTTCGGCAGTGAAGAGCATGGCCATAAAGGTGCCAATGGTGCCATTTTTCTAAGCTGCCTGTTCGGCAGTGAAGGGAACCAAAGCCACGGGCTGATCCTGCCAAACTTTCTAAGCTGCCTGTTCGGCAGTGAAGGCCTGCTCGACTCCGGACTCGCCATCCGAGCATTTCTAAGCTGCCTGTTCGGCAGTGAAGATCCAAAGATCCATCCCCATGCAGTTTGATCCTTTCTAAGCTGCCTGTTCGGCAGTGAAGGCAGCCGACCACTGTTTCGGGGGTTTGCTAGTTTTCTAAGCTGCCTGTTCGGCAGTGAAGGGGTAGGCAATGCAACGGCCTGGCCCGACATATTTCTAAGCTGCCTGTTCGGCAGTGAAGGGTAAAACAGCGGCGGCTGTACGCTCTAAACTTTTCTAAGCTGCCTGTTCGGCAGTGAAGAACGTCACAAAGGACGGAAGGCTGGCTGCTGATTTCTAAGCTGCCTGTTCGGCAGTGAAGACTAAAAAGGCCATTAGGCATATGGTTAGCTTTTTCTAAGCTGCCTGTTCGGCAGTGAAGAGGCTAAAAGACATAGCAGAAGCCATGTTGCATTTCTAAGCTGCCTGTTCGGCAGTGAAGTGGGAGCAGGTGCTTTCTGTTGACGCCAATATTTTCTAAGCTGCCTGTTCGGCAGTGAAGGATGCAGAAGCGAGAATTAACAACGCCGTACATTTCTAAGCTGCCTGTTCGGCAGTGAAGGTTACGTGGTTACGTGATGATGGCGTCTATGATTTCTAAGCTGCCTGTTCGGCAGTGAAGCAGGTTAGCGCCGCACAGGTTAGCGTCGCACATTTCTAAGCTGCCTGTTCGGCAGTGAAGCTGCTGAATTTTTCGCTTAGCTGCGCGGAATTTTTCTAAGCTGCCTGTTCGGCAGTGAAGACGCTGTGCTGCAAACTTCAGGCGCAATTCGATTTCTAAGCTGCCTGTTCGGCAGTGAAGATGCGCAGCTCCTTACCGCGATCCTCAGTGCATTTCTAAGCTGCCTGTTCGGCAGTGAAGAAAGCGAACTGAAACGCCTCAACCACTGCAAATTTCTAAGCTGCCTGTTCGGCAGTGAAGTTAGCCCTGGCTGGTTACGCTGTCGAGGTAATTTTCTAAGCTGCCTGTTCGGCAGTGAAGAAAAAGCCTAGATTTGTGGGGCGTCCGGGAGGTTTCTAAGCTGCCTGTTCGGCAGTGAAGTTGGCGCTGGCCGGTTACGCTGTTGAAGTTATTTTCTAAGCTGCCTGTTCGGCAGTGAAGAAGATACTTTTGTTGGTCGTGTTACCATTCAATTTCTAAGCTGCCTGTTCGGCAGTGAAGTGTATATACAAGAAGAAGTCTCTTCCGTGCGCTTTCTAAGCTGCCTGTTCGGCAGTGAAGATTACAAGCACAAAAGCCGCCTTTTGCAGCTTTTTCTAAGCTGCCTGTTCGGCAGTGAAGACATTCAGGTTCGGGTTCTGCTGGTTCAGCAGTTTCTAAGCTGCCTGTTCGGCAGTGAAGGTAATCGGTTGGTACCAGGTATATGGTTTCGTTTTCTAAGCTGCCTGTTCGGCAGTGAAGTGTCGGCCGGTGAATATCTGATCCCGCTGCGTTTTCTAAGCTGCCTGTTCGGCAGTGAAGACGGCGAACCACAGGTAAAGCGTGACCCAAGTGTTTCTAAGCTGCCTGTTCGGCAGTGAAGCCTATAACAAGTACCGCGAAATTTTACGTGGCTTTCTAAGCTGCCTGTTCGGCAGTGAAGAGGAGTCTGAACCATCTTACGTTACCGTTGCATTTCTAAGCTGCCTGTTCGGCAGTGAAGTTGTCATTCATCGCGCTACTTGAGCGCAGTCATTTCTAAGCTGCCTGTTCGGCAGTGAAGGATGTGCTTTTGAAGGTTGGCATCGGTGTTGCTTTCTAAGCTGCCTGTTCGGCAGTGAAGGCAGAGCAGCGGATTTTGGAGCTGGAGGCGCATTTCTAAGCTGCCTGTTCGGCAGTGAAGGTTATCAAGGGAGACTTAAACCTTGATGATCATTTCTAAGCTGCCTGTTCGGCAGTGAAGGTAACGGTTGCGGCTGCAACGGGTTTCTGGCATTTCTAAGCTGCCTGTTCGGCAGTGAAGTAGCGTATTTAAGCACTAATAACCTGATTATTAAAGAACATTATACTTTATGTCTGATTTACCCTTTTTACAGAGGCAATAAGCAGCCCTTATATGGTAAGGGCTGCCAGCGATTGGTCAAAAAAAGGGTTAAAACCAAGGAACTGTTATTTTTTCAGATAATCGACTTAACCCGTATGAGTTAAAACTACCTACTATTGCATGCTCAACTACCGGTCCCTGTTCTATAAACACTTTCATTTGCTGCTTATTACCTCGGCTGATTAATTGCAAAAATGGCAGCTTCAAAAGTTTTTGCGACTCGTCACTGATCTTATCCAATGCCTCCTCCTGTGTTAACCAGCCTTTGCTGACTGAACGCTGACGCTTATTGTGTGCACTTTTTACTTGCCGTCTGGCAAAGTAACGCTGCTTGGCATTAGCAGGGACTGGCTGTATCGCACTGCATTGGCAGTAATCTCTGAGCCCTTTTAGCCAATTTTCAGCCATCAGCTTTTCCAACATGCTTGCCGTGCCATGAATACGCAACTGAGAACCAAGATGCCTACCAGTTTGAGCATAACCGGGGAAACTAACGCCTACTTTACCCATAGTCACCTGCCCTAACACCGCGTGAAGTTTTGAGCACAGGTTGTTCATTAGAAAATTGGCGTCAGCTTCTAAGTCGGGTAATACCGTTATTTCGATATAACTATCCATAGTCAGCTCCCTTAACCGGCTTCACCAAACACACCACCACGAATAAACATGGCCATAATGTAATGCTGCTGCTCCAATGGCGGGGTTTTACCTTTTAATACCCAGCCATCCAGTAATTTATAAAAATCCATATTGTCTTTTGGCTGGCGATACGCTTTACCACGGTTAGTTACTGAGCCGTAAGGTTCTACGGCAATAGCACCAACCTCTGCGGTTTCCGGGTGCCAGGTGTCAATAGTGCGCAAAGCATTGCCTATTTTTTGCGAGTGCATGGCAGCCACACCATCCAACTGGTATAAGAACTTGCTTTTGTCACCTTTGCCGCCGCCCATTACCAGCTCTTGTGATGGATAAACTGCCTGACCTGCGCCCAGTTTTACAAAGGCACTTACTTTAAGCAGCGCAAAGCTTTCTCCTGCCAGCCCCTGTTTTATCACTTGCGCTAGTTTTGCTAAATCGCCTTTTGGCTCTGCAAAACTGCGCAAGTCAAACTGTTGGGCATCAAATATCCAGAGCTCTTTACCATGCGTTACCTGCACTTCTACTGCTTCAGCGCCTACCCGGTTGCGCCACAAAAAACGACCATTGGCAATGTTGGCGGCATAACGATTGGCTAACTCGGTAAATTGGGTTTGTTCAGCATAGCCATTAATAAGGTTGGCCAATGCCTGTTGGTATGCAGGATCATTACAGGTAGAAGGTGTCGCTAAATTGCCGATGATTCTTAAGGTAAAACTCACTTTAAGCGTATCGTGCTCAAACGGCAGTGCGGCATTATCAACGGTTTGTAGGTTAGCTTTTTGCACTTCAGCATCAACCTTTGCCGGATCGCTGGCCAAAGCCGACTTTAACCGGTTTGAAATAGTGCCACGTACCGCTTTTTCTTTAACCGCTACAGGCAAAAAGCTGTTGCCATTTGCGCGTTCTTCCCAGTTGCCACTGGCCATAATGGCGTCTGAATTTGCCAGTTTGGCTTCAAAAGCCAGTACCGATGCTGTTTTTAAAGTAGTAGTCATAAGTAAGTTCCTTATTAGAAGTAAGTAAGTTCAGTTTCTGTCAGTTCAACTAAAGCGGCTTCCTGCTCCGGATGCAGCTTTAATGTGTTCTGTGCCGTGTTTGTTGTACATAAATACCAGGGGCCCTGCTGACGATAACGCCAGATAACATCACGTAAATCAGGCACTCGGTGCGGGCTTAACCACTGGCCAACGCCATACGCAGATTCAACAAAACAAAACGGATATTGCGGATCACGGCTATTGGCGACAGCGCCAGCAGGATAAAGCGCTGAAATTGCTTTATAGCCGGTGGTGATCGGCACCAGGTAGCCTTTGTCCGGTTTAGGTACCCGTACCCATTCAACAGCATGTTGCTCTGTTGGTGAGTCAGCATCCTCAGTTGTAACAGCCTGATAAGTTAACGCTGCAAAATCCAGCCAGGCATCTAGCATAGTGGCATTGGGCTGAGTCGAGATTAACTGCTGATAATGCTGCTTTAATAGCTCTGAGCGATCCGTTAACACGAAACCCGGCAGCACTTTTCGCAGCAATTTACGGCTTAACGCCTGCTCATCATCATCGCTGTACAGGCTAACGCCTTTAAGGCAACTAACCTGGCCACCAGCTAGCTTTTGCCGTTGCGCTAGCACAGTAAGTGTTTCAACTAACTGCTGTTGCTGAGCGCCACTAAATGCTTTGCTAGATTCCAGAATCAATGAAACGGTAAGGTGCATTCGTCCTTCTTCAACGATAGGCGCAGTATTGCCCTCTTTGGTTAATGGGTTGCGGGTAAGCGCAAAAACGTAATCGCCCCAACCGCCAGGCTGATAGGCCTGTACCTGATGCTGATGGCATACCACTGCACAGCCGGTTAGTTCAATACCAAACTGTTGTTGTAACTTACGCGACAGTGCGTGGGTATAGCCAAGGAAATGGGTAATGGCCGGAAAGCCATAAGTAAAACCGGCGATACAATTGGCATTTTGGACTTTGATATGCTCCAGCAAAATATAATTGCTCATACTGCAGCCTCCGCTTGTGCCTTAGCTGCAGAAAACACCATTGTGCCAAGCTCGTAATCGCGTAGCCGGGGCGACAACAACTTCGCCCAATGCTGATATTGCACAGTACCAAACACTAACCCATCATTCTTCAGGGCTTTGTTCAGCTTACTATTTAACCAACCGGCAAAGGCCAGACAAATATCTTGCTGCCAATTGTTGTTTGCCCTTTTTTGCTGGAACAACAGATCCTCACACCAGACATCCAACCACAGTTGTTCCGCCAGTTTTAACTCACAATTTTGGAAACTCCAACCAGCGTACTCGCTTAATCCCTGCACTTCAGCTGCATAATTTAGTAAGCCATCAATAAGATCATTTACGTAAGCGGCGATATTACGACGAATTTCTAAAGTACTATCGCGCCCTTTTACGCTAAGTAAGTAACGTTGTAGTTCTTGTAAATCGCGCCATACCCTGCGGTTAAATTCGCGACTGTTAAATATCGATTGCTCATTTAATGGTGGCTTTAACGTCGATTGCCAGGATGGCGGCGCACAGTTGAGCAAATTGGTTTTACCGCCCCGCTGACTATTCAACTGCGAAATATTTTGTGGTTTAGAGCCACCAAAGCTTTGTATTGCAGTATCTAAAAATCGAATGTCTGGCTTGTCATGATATTTACCAGCCCGGCGCGCTTCCCGAATAGCTTTGGGTTCATCACCATAGCGCACGGCAGTTATTTTGCTGTTAAATTGATGCGCAAGAGACGAGGCAAATACGGGGCTAAGCAAGTGATACTGGCCATCAGCGATGGGGAAATACAGTTGTTTGGCTAAGGTATGAGATGACAAGGCTTTATCTGCCAGAGCCAACTTGAAACCTTCAACCCATTCAGTGAGTTGCATCTGATCTTCGCTAAAAACTGCAAGAGCGCTGAAATCGCCATCTGTTAGGGTCTGTGCAAGACTCCGCCCTTCAAATTCTAATTGTAGTAGCTTGGCAACATCTAATGCTGCTGCGTTACCAACGGCATCAATGGCCAAGTTGGCTAAACTGGCCGTGACGAGATAGTCGGCATCCTCCATATATTCGAGTGACAACACGCTGCTGCCTTTGGCATCGCCATGAGTAAACTTCAACGCATGAGTAACAAGACTGATTTGTTTTGCACGCTTTGCCGCATCATCTAACCAATGCCTCACATCAAACTGTTGGTTGATTTGTAGGATCTGAGGCGAAAACTCAGTGTTGATCTGCGCTTGTTTAACAGCATCGTCAACACCTTTTAGCGCTTTCTCCAATGCTTTTTCTATTGGCTCCAGCTTCTGCAACCTGCGTTGGTCGATATAATCAGCTATTACTGCTGCTAGCCCTTTGGTTTGCATAAATCCTCCTGAAATTAAAAGCTTTTTGCATACAATTAACTAATCGTATATTCCCGCCAAGGTATCTGATTTGGATGTATATTCGTTAGAAACTTCACGATATCGCGCCTACCAGAATAGGTTGGTATTCCCTTGCTATTTTGGGCCATCAGCACTATCGGCATATTCGGAAAATAGGCCGTTGAAAACTCAGTGAACTCTTCGCTTAGTTGGCTTGAAGCCACTATGTGTGGTTTTACAACAAGGACTGCAAACGTTACACCTTGCTCTCTTACAACAGCACCATGAATCTTCATACATTTACCTCAGATAACGAAACCTGAATTGACTATAATTCAACCAACAACCAAGATCAACACCTAAGTATATTTATTGTAAATATTCAAACTTAACATTAGACGCAACTAACGACTTACTCTAAAATCGCCCCACTACCGCAGTTGGTAGCTCAGAAATAAGTATATTTGTTGTTAACTACCGCACAGGTAGCAGCGCACTCAGCCGAGTGCGCCATACACTCCCAATACAGGGTGGTACTGCCACTTTTCGGCATTCTGTTTTACTCTTAAACGGATCTCACCGAATTGTTTGCTTACCTCTTCCAGCGTGAGCCCCATTTGTTCTGCACGCTGTTGATACACTGACAGCGCATCCAGCGTAAACCAGGCATGGTTGCCCTGCGTTGGCTGCCAGCTTTCAGTAACAAAATTTTCTGCTTTGATATATTCCAGTGGCCAGACTGCATCATTAATCCGCGTAAATACCGGCTCGTCATCTTCTTCTGATAACATCAGGCAGTAAGGTTCATCAGGCGATGACTTGCGAAACGGCTTACGCCTTTGTAATTCAGCACTCCAAGTTGCATGATGATCCCACCATCTTGCGGCATAATCTGTTGGCCAGTCACCGCTACCGGATGACCATTTTTCTGGTTGAGGAAATACACTTTGAAATAGCGCCAAATGCTCAAATACAACAAGGTCAGAGTACAGTTTCGATTCAACTAGTTTTGGCTGACTGATACGTGGTAATGCACTGATATGCTGAAAATACTCGACCGGCAAGATCTGTTGAAGATCATGATGTTTTAATAATAAATCATCCCGCTCAAACCCCGGCTGACAATAGGCAGGTTTGCGCTTTCCATCCCTATTTGTTACCGCTTTTAATGCTTTAAAATTTTGCGACAGAATTAACAAGTTATCGCTACTTGCTGGTTGCTGGCGGTGCCGTTGAATACGCCCGGCCAACTGGATCAGTGAGCGCATAGAACTGGGCTCGGCAATTGCCCAGTCATAATCATGATCCCTGCCGACTTCAGCGACAGAGGTCGCTAATACCACAAATAGATGATTGCCTTGTGGATATTGCGCGAGTGCGTGGCTGATTTCAGCTTGCTGCCAAAGCGCTGACGTATTGTAGCGGGTCAGTGCTGCATCCAACTTTTGCTCGATAGCAGAGCGCACCGCTAATGGGTACTGGCTGTGGTAAACACAATAATGAATATGGCAATCGACAGGTACTGCCATTTGTAGCAACTGCTTAGCCACAGCGACCATAGGATTAATATTGGCCATACGTACCAAGCCGATGGATACTTTTTGACCTGTAGGTGCCACTTGATGATGCTGACTATGTAACTGACAAATACTCTGCTGGATTAGGCTAGCCAGTTGGCTAATAATCAGCTCTGGATTTTTACTGCTGGCGGTTACCCCCAGTAAACTGGCTTTACGCAGCACAGGCTGAGTTGCCAGGGCCTTAACCCGTTTTTCAACAAATAGCGTGTGCTGCTGCATTAACTGCTTTTTATCTGCACACTCTGCTTTTACTGCGGTAAATTCATCAAACCAAGCGCAGATAACCGGCAATTGTGACCGACCGTCAGCATTCACTGCATTGAAGTTCTCTCTGCCGGTGCGGTAGGCCTCAAACAAAGCGCACACCAGAACTGGCGGTAAAGTGGCAGATGAAAACAGTAATCTGGCGCCCAACATGCCAGCCCAGTTCACCAGCCTGCACAGCGCGGGTAAATCGGCAGTGTCGAAATCATCGGGTTCATCCAGCACCAAATCAGCCGTTAGCAACCTCAGCATAGGCGCGATTTGCTTACCGCCACGCACACCTTCGGTTGCTGGCATCAAATGATCAATAGTGCTTACCAGTACCGGTGCACTCACCAGTTGGTTTAGCTTCGGGCTACTGTTTAGCCAGTCTTTTAAGCGGCCATCATACAAGCTGCCTTCATAACTTACGTAAAGGTGCTCTGCGATAGGATCGACCAGCGACTCACTGCCAGTAGCGCTACTACTGACAGCAAGCTCAGCTTGTAAAGCTTGCTTACTGATATCATGCAATTGTTGCACTGCTGCGGAGCCAATTAACACCGCCAAGTCATCATCAGTCAGTTGCAAACGCTGTTTTAATGCATCACCTGTTTGTAACGTTAGCGTTCTTAACCCCAGTGCCACACTAAAACGGCATCCCAGCTTTTCGTCAGCTAAACCGTACATAATACGGGCATTGGCAAAAGTTTTACCTTTGCCGGTGCTCGCCATATTGATACCAAAGAAGCCTTGAGAAACACTGTTTTCCCGTACCGAACAAGCCAAATCATAGGCCTTATCCTGCCAGCGGAACTTATCCAGCTTGGCCCGTTGCTTAAAACCTTTGTGCCGGGTAATGGCTGGCAAGGTATTTTTTAACGTCGGTAAACTTCTGGCCAATAAATAGGCATTATGGCTTACACCAATATTATGCTCATCTAGCTTTTGCTTAAGCTCACCATTTTCACGGTAAGAATTGGCAAAGGCTTTGTAGCTTGCATCTTGCCATTTTGTTTTAGGCTCTTGCGCCGAATAATAATGGTCGGCCAACATCAGTACCATCCGTGCATTATGACTAGTAAAGCGCTGCTCAAACCAATCTTGCTCAAATAACCTACTACAATTTAGCGCTCTAGCTGCAATTTCTCCGGCTTTTTGCCGCCAGGTTGCACTGAGCAAAGGCGAACCATATACAAAAAACCAGTTTTGCTCACGTCGTTGTTGCTCACAACTCTCAGCACTGTTTACGGAATTCCATAACACATCAAAATTGTTCAGCCAGCTGTTTATGTTTTCAAACACAGGTTTGGTATCAGATTTTTTATCCGGAAAAATAGGCAATCTATGGTGAGATACGATTAGCCAAGCGACTAACCTAGCTACTGGTGCTAAACCGGCAAATGGCTCCAGATGACCCTGTTCCGGCGCATCTTTATGTAGCTTTGCTAAAACACTGTGTTCAAACTGAGCCGTAATATTGGCTAATTCAGTAAGCCATTGCTTATCTGATTTACCGGCAGTAAATGCCTGAAATAGCCGTAGCGATACCCATTCATGGCGATAAGGTTCATAACCCGGCGTTTTTACTTTGGGATTTATTTTTTGCTGAAACAGCAGATTGGCTTTACCAAAATCATGAAACAAACCGGCAATACCAGCCAATAAAGCGATAACCTCGGCGTTGTGCCAGCTGTTTTCATCCTCACTACGCAGAATATTGCGCAATGTCATGTTGGTTGGTGTGGCACCATCAACGTTGAATTTACGCTGATTACCCACTACCCATAACAACTCAGTATGATTTTTACTGCGGATCCAATGACAGGCCACAGCGGTATTTCGCCGTGCCGACTTTTTCAACAGCTTGCGCAGCACATCAAGCCCTTGCAAAGTGATTGGCGTTTGCCAGGTTCTGTCACCACGGCGTTCAGCGAACTGATCTATGATCCGTCGTGTTTCAATAAGAGCATTTTTCGAGCACTGCGATACCAGCATAATGTTCATAGTTCGCCACCATGCAGTGCAGCGATATCTTTCAGGCTATCGATGATGAAATCCAGCGCTTCAGCTTGCTGAAAATTGGTAATACAGTTTTGCCGGAACTCCTGGTCGTCATCGCCATTCATCGCACTGATAAAAGCTTGTGGGAGCACCAATGCATCTTTAATGAGATCTGCCGCATCAAATACCAAACCACCACGGCGGGTTTTTCCATGAAGTACTGAAAAGCCATGCGGTAAACCTAAAACCCAGGTTGCTGTTGCTCCCAAGCCATAGGCTAAATAGTTACCGTGATCTAAAAAGCGATTAGCTGGATCAATACCGCTTCCGCCTTTGGCGCGCGTAAAGCTGTCGTCATGCGCTAAGGTATTGCAGGCAATTTTATACAGTAACTTGGTCAAGCGGGCTTCCGCCAACATAAGTGGCTGGGTGCCATTTGCAGCATCTACATCTTGTTTAAAGCGTGACAATGCTGAATCTAATTGGCTTTCACTGACCACAAAGCCATTATCAATAAATGATTTATTTTTTAGCCAGTGCTTCAACGTGAAATCAATTCTAAACTGCTGAATCGCTTTAGCTGCCTGCAACCTTTTGTCGTCATCCGGCCAAAACTTCAACCATTGCTGCAAATATTCGCAGGGCCGGTACTCACTTTGCGGATTAAACCAAGCTACCTCAACTTCAACATCATTTACGCTGAACAATGGCGTGCCACCACCACCACAGAATCCAACTAAAACCCCTGCCCGCGCTAACTCCCGCATTGCAGCCTGAGTCACTGAAGTTCCGGTTCCCAGTAATAAACAAGTCGTATTGGCAATGGGGATATTCCAATACAGCGACTGTTTACCCTCATCAGTTACGTATTCAACACGACCACCTTTAACTAGCACGCGACAATGCTGCAGGTAATACATATTTGCCCGCTTGGAATGCAGAATGCTTTTTAGATCTGATGGTGAAAAGTCATCCATAACAAACTCTCCTAATTAACAATCTTACTCTACCCTACTTCCCCAGAATAACAACACTGTACAAAAACACCTGTATGATTAATATATACATACAACGCAAGCTTATGTTTTAAATAACAAAGCAAAAAACATAAAAATTATTAAAAATTTTTTGTCACACCACGGTGAGCTGCGGCGACTTGTTAAGGTAACCCCTAATTAACCAAGGAACTTGCCATGAAAAATAACACGAAGCCAAATGCAAATAACCACGTTGATAAAAGCACTACCAAAACCAAACCGAGCTTTTGGACACATTTAGCTATCTCGCTGACCATCGTCGCCGGTGTGATAATCCCACAGTTAAAAGCGGCTGAGATCGAAGCGGCTCCCAGTTTTCAGGTAGAGGTGATAGGTGAAGGCAAACCAGTATTACTGATCCCCGGTTTAATGTCTGATAGCCGGATTTGGCAGAATACTGCTGCAGCGCTAAAGCAGGATTATCAGCTACATCTGATTAGTGTGGCCGGCTTTGCCGGCACACCGGCTATTGAGGGCGAACTATTACCCCGCTTGAAACAGGATTTGCTGCAGTACATTACTGAGCAACAACTGCAACAGCCGGCAGTAGTCGGTCATAGCCTGGGGGCTTTTTTGGCGTTCTCACTGGCGAGTAGCGCTCCTGAGCAAATAGGTACTGTGGTCGCGGTCGATGGCTTGCCCTATATTGCACCCATTTTTAGCCGCAATCCTGCAACCCAGGTTGCCGATATGCAGCAACAAGCTTTGCAAATTAGAGCTTATTATCGGCAACTGAATGGCGAACAACTTAAAGCCGGTGCGGCGCAGGGTATTTTTATTCAGGCCAGGGCGCCAGAGCATCAGCAACTGGTACTGGAGATGGCCGCGGCCTCCGATGCGAATAGCGTTGGCCAGGCGATGTATGAACTGCTCACCACGGACTTACGCCCTGAGGTTACCGCCATTACCAGTAAAGTCTGGCTGTTGGGAGCCAGTGGTGCCCTGCCCGCTGCACAACAGCAACAGGCCGCCGCCCTTTATCAGCAGCAAATTGCCGGCATTGCTAATGCTACCCTGCTGATGAATACTACTAGCCGCCATTTTATGATGCTGGATGAGCCAGAGTGGTTTATCAGCACGCTGCGTCAGGCGTTACAGGAGTAAGCTGATTATGTCGGTTAGCATAGAACAACAATTACAACCCGATGTTACCGCTGCCATCGCCGGCGATATACAGGCCTTTAGCCGCCTGGTACAGCGCTGCCAAAATGGTATCAGCAGTATTGCACTGGCGATTGTGAAAGATTTAGACGCCAGTGAAGAAGTCTGTCAGCAGGTATTTATTGCGGCCTGGCAGCAACTGAATGGCCTGCAGAATCCGGCCAGCTTTTTGCCCTGGCTGCGCCAGATCACCCGTTATCGTGCCTATAGCTATCTGCGTGAACAACGGGATGCGCAGATCGAGCGAGGCACTGACGCTGAAGCCTTGCTGGAGAGTTTTGCCAGCGACAGCAGCCCGGCCGACGAATTACTGCGCAGCGAGCAGGCCACGCTAATCCGTAACCTGCTGGATGAGCTGCCGCCTGAGAGCCGGGAAATCGTACTGCTGTTTTACCGTGAAGAACAAAATAGCCAACAGGTTGCCAGTTTATTAGGGCTGACTGAGACCAATGTCCGGAAAAAACTGCAGCGGGTGCGGGAAATGCTAAAAGAGCAGCTATTAGCCAGATATGGCAAGCTGATTTTAAGCACTGCGCCAGGTGTGGGCCTTAGCAGTGCTGTGCTTAGCGCTTTATTAGTCGGTAGTCCACCTGCAGCTGCCGCAACTGCCAGTGCTATGGCAGCACAGAGCAGCGGCCTGGCAAAATTTGGCTGGCTATTTAGTGGGGCGCTATTTGGCGCGCTCGGCGGCATGCTCGGTGTGTTGCTGGGGATGCGCGCGCCACTAAAAAATGCCGCCAGTAATCACGAGCGCAGTCGCTTATTACGTTATCGGAATCAGGCTTTGGCTTGGGTTGGCTTCTCAGGCATATTACTAGCTGCCGCATACGAATTTACCGCTGGCGCCATAGCACCGCTGCTAGCCTTTGTGTTGTTTATGACCGGCGTGGCTTATCTGCAACTTCGGGTATGGCAAACCATTAAACCGCGCTTATTGGCAAAAGCCGCACAGAGTGCAGCAGCGAAACGGCAGTATCGCAACAATCTGCTCTGGTGTTGGTTTGGCATGCTCGGTGGCGCGACAGCCGGTTTTGCCGGCTTGATAGCAGGGCTAGTTAAAAACGGCCGCTGGTTTTGGAGCTAAAAAAACGCCGGCATCAGCGCCGGCGTTTTTAATGCAGAATTTAAAACTTACAGATACTGTACGTCCGTGATTTCATATTCCACCACGCCTTTTGGCGTCGTAATATTAACCACTTCATCTGCTGTTTTGCCAATCAGGCCACGGGCGATCGGTGAATTCACCGAAATCAGATTATTTTTAATATCCGCTTCGTCATCACCGACAATCCGGTAGGTCACTTCTTCATCCGTATCCAGATTCAGAATGGTGACGGTAGCGCCAAAGATCACCTTGCCGCTATTTGGCAGCTTGGTCACATCAATGATTTGCGCATTGGACAACTTGGCTTCAATATCCTGAATGCGGCCTTCAATAAAACCCTGCTGTTCACGGGCGGCATGATACTCAGCGTTTTCTTTTAAATCGCCATGCGCACGCGCTTCGGCAATCGCCAGGATCACCGCCGGGCGCTTTACCGTTTTTAGCTCGTTCAGCTCAGCGCGCAGTGCTTCTGCGCCCTGAACTGTCATCGGGATTAAACTCATCCGTTAACTCTCTTATGCAATTCCTGTACAGATACGACATTAGCAAAAGCACTGGCCGCATTGGCTTTTACCGTAGCAAAAGCGGCATTCAGCGTTGTCGTGTAGTTTACCTTATGCTGTAAGGCGCCACGACGCAGCATTTTGGAGTCTTCTATGGCCTGGCGCCCTTCGGTGGTATTTACCACATAGCTGTATTCACCGTTTTTAATCCGGTCCAGCATATTCGGACGACCTTCGAACACTTTATTGACTACACGGCACTCAATACCGGCTGCTTTTAAGGCTGCTGCCGTACCGCCACTGGCATCCAGTTCAAAACCAGATTCCACCATACGTTTAGCTAACTCAACCACGCGCACTTTATCGCTGTCGCGTACAGAAAGCAAGGCACGGCCACCGGTCGGGATCATAATGCCACAGCCCAGTTCCGCTTTCGCAAAGGCCTCTTCGAAGGTATTACCTACCCCCATTACTTCACCGGTAGAACGCATTTCCGGGCCAAGGATCGGATCGACGCCCGGGAATTTATTAAACGGGATCACCACTTCTTTTACTGAGAAGTACGGCGGAATAATCTCTTTGGTAATGCCCTGCTCTGCCAGCGAACGGCCTGCCATACAGCGGGCACCGACTTTGGCTACGGCGACGCCGGTGGCTTTCGAGACGAACGGCACGGTGCGGGCTGCACGCGGGTTAACTTCAATTAAGTACACTTCGCCATCTTTGACTGCGAACTGGGTATTCATCAAGCCAACTACGCCCAGCTCCAGTGCCAGTTTACGCACCTGCTCACGCATCAGATCCTGAATTTGCTGCGACAAGCTATGTGGTGGCAGCGTACAAGCCGAGTCACCTGAATGCACACCGGCTTGTTCGATATGTTCCATAATGCCGCCGATCACGACCTCTTTACCGTCACAGATGGCGTCGATATCAACTTCAATAGCATCATCCAGGAAGTTATCCAGCAATACCGGCGAGTCATTCGACACGCTTACCGCTTCGTTCATATAACGGCGCAGGTCTTGCTCGTCATAAACGATTTCCATCGCCCGGCCGCCCAATACATAAGACGGGCGTACTACCATCGGGTAGCCGATTTCCGGCGCTTTAGCCAAGGCTTCATCAAAGCTGGTAACGGTGACGTTTTTCGGCTGCTTTAAGCCTAAACGATTCACCGCTTGCTGGAAGCGCTCACGGTCTTCGGCGCGGTCAATCGCATCCGGTGATGTACCAATAATTGGCACACCGTTCGCTTCTAAAGCACGAGCTAACTTCAGTGGCGTTTGGCCACCGTATTGCACTATGACACCCTTTGGCTGTTCTTTGCGCACAATTTCCAGCACATCTTCCAGCGTAATCGGCTCGAAATACAAACGATCTGAAGTGTCGTAATCCGTAGAAACCGTTTCCGGGTTACAGTTCACCATAATGGTTTCATAACCGTCTTCACGCAGCGCTAACGCCGCGTGCACACAGCAATAGTCGAATTCGATACCCTGGCCAATACGGTTCGGGCCACCACCGATAATCATAATCTTATCGCGGTTGCTCGGTGCCGCTTCGCACTCTTCATCGTAAGTGCTGTACATATAGGCGGTGTTTGAAGCAAATTCTGCAGCACAAGTATCAACCCGCTTATAGACCGGGTGAATGTTATAGCTGTAGCGTTTTTTGCGCACTTCGGCTTCGCTAACACCCAGCACCTCAGCAATACGTTTGTCGGCAAAACCTTTACGTTTTAAGCGGGCAATCCGCGCTTCGTCCAAGGCAGCAAAGCCGTCAACACTCAGTGCCTGTTCTTCTTTTACCAGATCTTCAATTTGCACCAGGAACCAGGGATCGATCTTAGTCAGATTAAAGATCTCGTCCATGCTCATGCCAAAGCGGAAGGCATCGGCGATATACCAAATACGGTGCGCGCCCGGCTCGCGCAGTTCACGGATAATCTTTTCTTTGGCTTCCGAGGCATTGATATCAATAATCGGGTCTAAACCTGAGACACCAATCTCTAAACCACGCAGGGCTTTTTGCAGCGATTCCTGCTGGTTACGGCCAATCGCCATTACCTCACCCACTGATTTCATCTGGGTAGTTAAGCGATCGTTAGCACCGGCAAATTTTTCAAAGTTAAAGCGCGGCACCTTGGTCACCACGTAATCGATACTCGGCTCGAATGATGCTGGGGTGACACCACCGGTAATATCGTTGGCCAGTTCGTCCAGGGTATAACCTACCGCCAGTTTGGCAGCGACCTTGGCAATTGGGAAGCCAGTCGCTTTCGAAGCCAGTGCTGATGAGCGGGAAACCCGCGGGTTCATTTCGATAATGACCATCCGGCCATCAACTGGGTTAATACCGAACTGCACGTTCGAACCACCGGTTTCAACGCCGATTTCACGCAATACCGCCAACGAGGCGTTACGCATAATCTGGTATTCTTTGTCAGTCAGGGTTTGCGCCGGCGCTACGGTGATCGAGTCACCGGTGTGAACGCCCATCGGATCGAAGTTTTCAATCGAACAGACGATAATGCAGTTATCGTTCTTGTCGCGCACCACTTCCATCTCGTACTCTTTCCAACCGATTAACGATTCGTCAATCAGCAGCTCTTTGGTCGGCGACAGATCCAGACCACGGGTACAGATTTCTTCAAATTCTTCGCGGTTATAGGCAATACCACCGCCTGACCCACCCATGGTGAATGACGGGCGGATAATACAAGGGAAACCGATCGTTTCCAGTACCTGATAGGCTTCTTCCATCGAGTGGGCTAAACCGGCGCGTGGACAAGCTAAACCGATAGAGCGCATCGCTTTATCGAAGCGGCTGCGATCTTCAGCTTTATCAATGGCATCAGCCGTGGCGCCGATCATTTCGACATTGTATTTCGCCAGTACACCGTGACGCTCTAAATCCAGCGCACAGTTCAGTGCCGTCTGGCCACCCATGGTCGGCAGTACAGCGCACGGGCGCTCTTTTTCGATAATCTTTTCTACTACCTGCCAGTGGATTGGTTCAATATAGGTGGCATCGGCCATTTCCGGATCGGTCATAATGGTGGCCGGGTTAGAGTTCACCAGAATAACGCGGTAGCCTTCTTCTTTTAAGGCTTTACAGGCTTGAGCGCCTGAATAGTCGAACTCACAGGCCTGGCCGATCACGATAGGGCCAGCGCCTAAGATCAGAATACTTTTTAGGTCGGTACGTTTTGGCATTGCAGTAAATCTCCGTAATTCTTTCTTGGCTTATCCCCTTCATCCTTGAAGATACGGGGGTGTTGGCTGCCTTCTCTTACCCCAGTCACATAGTATCCTATGCTCCTGGAGATGCGCTCAGTTGCCGCCTACCCGTATCTCCAATGATTTTGGGTATAGGCTTAAGCCTTTTGCATTAATGCGATAAAGTGGTCGAACAGCTCTGAGGCTTCGTGCGGGCCGGGGCTCGCTTCCGGGTGGCCTTGAAAACTGAATGCCGGTTTATCAGTACGGTGGATCCCTTGCAGGGTGCCGTCGAATAACGATTTATGGGTAGCGCGTAAGTTAGCCGGTAAACTGGCCTCTTCTACCGCAAAACCGTGGTTCTGCGCAGTAATCAGCACCCGTTTGGTGTCGAGGTTTTGTACCGGGTGGTTACCACCATGATGGCCTAACGCCATTTTTACCGTCTTAGCGCCGCTGGCCAGGGCCAGTAACTGGTGACCTAAGCAGATACCAAAGATCGGAATATCGGTCTCTAAAAAGGCTTTAATCGCTTCGATGGCATAGGTGCAAGGTGCTGGGTCACCCGGGCCATTAGATAAGAAAATACCATCCGGGTTTAAGGCCAGTACGTCAGCGGCAGGGGTTTGCGCCGGTACTACGGTCAGTTTACAGCCGCGGTCCGCTAACATACGCAGGATATTGCGTTTCACACCAAAGTCATATGCTACGACATGGAAGCGCTCGGCGGCAGCGGCCTGATGGCCCACGCCCAGCTGCCAGCTACCTTCGGTCCACTGATAAGGTGCGCTGACGGTGACTTCTTTTGCCAAATCCATCCCCGATAAACCCGGAAAGCCTTTGGCTAGTTGCAGTGCTTTAGCTTCATCCAGGTTATCACCGGCCATAATACAGCCGTTCTGGGCGCCTTTTTCACGCAGGATCCGGGTTAATTTGCGGGTATCGATATCGGCGATGCCGAGAATATTGTTGTTTTGTAAATATTGACTAAGAGAGAGTTGGTTGCGGAAATTGCTGGCTAACAGCGGGAGGTCACGGATGATTAGGCCTTTCGCCCAAATCTTGCCGGATTCCTCATCTTCCTCATTGGTTCCGGTATTGCCGATATGAGGATAGGTAAGAGTCACAATTTGTTCTGCGTATGAGGGGTCAGTTAAAATTTCCTGATACCCGGTCATCGAGGTGTTAAATACTACCTCACCAACAGAAACTCCTTCGGCGCCAATGGCTGTACCGCGAAATACGGTGCCGTCTTCCAGTACGAGCAGGGCGGACTTAGTCAAAATAACCTCCAAACAGCAAAAAACGGGCGAAAACCAGTGGCGTTTTACAACCCGTTTTGACCTAAAATTCTGATACCCGTATTTACCGTGCGCTAACAGTTCCCGGTAATGATAACAAAACCAGGACATCTTCCAGCGTACGGGCAAACCTGCTTATTTTAGGTGATAAGCGCTAATTTGGCTATGACTATTTTTTGTTTTTACAAAAATAGCGGCTTTAACACGTTTTTTTGTTAAATGCCGCAAAAGTTTAATCTAACTTTGGCAAACCCAGCACTTGTTGCATGGTATAAAGTCCTGGCTGCTTATTTTGCAACCATAAAGCAGCGCGCAGTGCGCCTTGCGCAAAGGTGTTACGGCTTGATGCTTTGTGGGTAATTTCCAGCCTTTCGCCAAGATCTGCAAACAGCGCGGTATGATCGCCAATAATGTCGCCGCCCCTTACTGTGGCAAAGCCGATAGTTTGTTGCGGCCGCTCACCAATCATGCCTTCGCGACCATAGACGGCAACCTCGTTCAGGTTACGGCCAAGGCTACGGGCAATGCTGGCACCTATTGCCATTGCAGTACCCGACGGCGAGTCCTTTTTAAAACGGTGGTGCGCTTCGATAATCTCAATATCCGCCGTATTCCCCATCACTCTGGCGGCAGTTTGTGCCAGATGTAGCAGCAAATTCACGCCGACACTCATATTTGGCGCCCAGACAATCGGGATCTGCGTACTGGCTTGTTGAATTATCTGATACTGGGCATCGGTTAAGCCGGTGACGCCAATCACCATGGCTTTACGCTCAGCCACGCAGAGTGCCAGCTGGGCTAACATCGGCTCGGGCATGGTAAAATCGACCCATACTTCAGCTTGCTGCACTGCCGCGGCGGCAGTAGCGCTCAGCGCCAGCCCGATTTTACCGCAGCCGGCCAGTTCGCCGGCATCAAGCCCCACTAACTCGGAACCGGATCTCACCGTTGCTGCTGTGAGCTGTATTTGCTGTTCTTTTGCTACCGTCACCAAAGCCCGGCCCATACGGCCATTGGCACCAAAGATCCCAATTGAGGTCATACTCTACCCTGCGTTCTATCAATCATAAAAATGGACAAGTTAGCGCATTATACTCAAGTCACCAAAGGATGCCCGCTTCTGTGATCAGGAAATGTAGATTGAGAAAGTTACCAGCAGATACGGAATGCCCTTGGCGATCGCTTAACCAAACGAACACCAAGAGCCAACACGGTAGTTCGGCATAGGTTATATGCCAACTAAGCACTAAGCACTAAGCACTAAGCACTAAACATTCAACACTCAACATTCAACATTCAACATTCAACATTCAACACTAAAAACTAAACCGCCCGTTGCAGAATACTGCGGCTCACTTCCGGCGTAATATCCCGATGTTCGCCGAGCTTTAGCATCTTATGCTGTACCAGTTTGTCGACCAGCTTATCAACGGCATCGGCTTTGATACCATAGTCAGCCAGACGGGTAGGTACGCCCATCCGCTCAAAGAATTGCCGGGTGTGGCTGATGGCCTCGTCAATCAACCGCTCTTGGTCCTGATGCTGAAGTTGCCAGACACGCTGGCCATATTGCAGCAACTTGGCGCCTTTAGTAGCGCGTTGTTGCTGCATGAGTGCCGGCAACACTATCGCCAGTGTTTGTGCATGATCCAAGCCATAGAGCGCAGTAATTTCATGGCCAATCATATGAGTCGCCCAATCCTGCGGCACGCCCTGGCCAATCAGGCCATTCAGTGCCATGGTCGCGGCCCACATCACATTAGCGCGCACATCATAGTTTTCTGGTTCCGCCAACGCTTTCGGGCCCTCTTCAATCAGCGTTTGCAGTAAGCCCTCAGCAAAACGGTCCTGCACCGGTGCATTGACTGGATAAGTCAGATACTGCTCCATCACATGCACAAAGGCATCGACCACGCCATTGGCCACCTGCTTCGGTGGCAAGCTGTACGTGACAGTCGGATCCAAAATAGCAAATTGCGGGAACACCAGCTCACTGCTAAAAGCCAGCTTTTGCTGGGTTTCATAGCGGGTAACGACTGAATTGCCATTACTCTCCGAGCCAGTCGCGGGTAGCGTCAGCACACAACCCAGAGGCACTGCCGTTGTGACCTTAGCACCTTTGGCCAGAATATCCCAGGGATCGCCGTTAAATACGGCGGCAGCCGCAACAAATTTGGCGCCATCAATTACGCTGCCACCGCCGACCGCCAGAATATACTCAATGCCCTGCTCTTTCACTAACGTCGTTGCCCGCATCAGCGTTTCAAAAGCGGGATTTGGCTCAACACCAGCAAACTCAACAAAACTGACACCTGCGAGTGCATTAACCACCTGTTGATAGACGCCATTGCGTTTAATCGAACCACCGCCGTAGATCAGTAGTACTTTTTTATCTTTGGGTACCAGATGCGCTAGTTCACTGATTTGGTCTTTACCAAACACAATACGAGTGGCGTTTTGATAGGAAAAGTTAAACATGCACAGGCTCCATAGCTGTCAGACGAAATGTCTTAATGCTATGGGGTTGCGGGCATCCCGGATCAAGTTAAATGGCCATTTAACTGTTGTTTGCTGCTTATTTCGACTAGCGCTCAGCACCTCTTAACGCTCTGACCTGCTGTTCCAGGTTCGCTGCGGTTACTGCAGAAGCTGCCACCGGCTCGCCAACTACCAACTTAATCTTCGACCAAAACCGCCCCTTAAACTTAAAAGCGCCGTCGCCATGATGACTAAAAAAAGAGCCCCACAGGCCTTGCAGCGCCATCGGGATCACCGGCACCGGGGTTTCGGCGACAATCCGTTCAATGCCTGTGCGGAAGGCATCGATTTCACCATCCTGAGTTAAGCGCCCTTCCGGGAAGATACAGATCAGATTGCCTTCTGATAGCTCACATCGAATTGCCGCAAAGGCTGCTTCATACATTTGTTCGTCTTGTTGCTTGCCGCAAATCGGAATGGTTTTGGCGGCTTTAAACAGCCAGTTAGCCACCGGGATCTGGTAAATCCCTTTATACATCACAAAGCGCACTGGCCGGCGCACTGCACCGCCAATCAACAGCGCATCAACATAGCTAACATGGTTGGCCACCAGTACCGCCGGCCCCTCCTCGGGAATATGCTCCAGCCCCTGTGCTTTCACCCGGTACATAGTATGGCTAAGCAGATAAATCACAAACCGCAGCACAAACTCCGGCACCGTGCTGTAAACATAGAGCGCGACCACCGCATTCATAATGGCCAGGATCAGAAAATACTCTGGGATACTTAAGCCAAACCCAGCCAGAAATAACATACCCGCCAGCGCCGCAACCACCATAAAGAGCGCGTTAAAAATATTATTGGCGGCGATCATCCTCGCCCGCTGCGCTGGCTCTGCCCGCTGCTGCAGCATCGCATACAGCGGCACAATAAAGAGCCCGCCAAAAACACCAATCAAGGTTAAATCTAAAAGTACCCACCAGCCAAAGGCAGTGGCCAAAAACTGACTCAGTGATAACAACTCCGCTGGCATAACAGCCGGCGTACTAAAATACAGGCTGATACCAAACACCGTCAGGCCAATAGAGCCAATGGGCACCAGCCCCAGTTCAACTCTGTCGCCGGATAGACGCTCACAAAGCATCGAACCTATGCCTACCCCAACCGAAAAGGCGACCAGCAAGGCCGTCACCACAGTATTATCACCGGCTAAATGGCTTTTGGTAAAATTCGGAAACTGGGTCAGATAGCTGGCTCCTAAAAACCAGAACCAGCTAATTGCCATAATCGCCAGATACAGGGTACGGTTTTGATAGCTGATGTGAACAGTTTCCAGACTTTGCCGCCAAGGCGCAAATTGAAAACGCGGACCGGCAGCGACAGCGTCTACTTCCGGGATCTGCAAGCTGGCCAGATAACCCAACACCGCAAACAACACCACTAAACTGCCGATCCATAGCATGGCATTGGCTACGCCGACTAATAAGCCACCAACGATAGTGCCCAACAGAATCGCGATAAAGGTCCCCATTTCAACCCAGGCATTACCTGCCAATAGCTGTCGATCAGTTAACAACTGCGGCAAGATGGCATATTTTACCGGACCGAAAAAAGCGGATTGCCCCCCCATTAAAAACAACAATCCGAGCAACCATAAATATTGTTCGAAGAAGAATGCAGCTGCTGCTAACAGCATCAGGCCTATTTCCAGCAATTTAAGCCAGCGGATTAGCCGGGTTTTACACACACTATCGGCAAGGGTGCCGGCGGTGGCTGAAAACAGTAAAAACGGCAGAATAAAAAGCCCGGCAGCCAGATTCATACTGACATCGACACTCCAGGGCATAGCACTGGCCGCACTGAAGGTCAGCAGCAACATCAGCGCATTTTTAAATACATTGTCGTTAAAGGCGCCCAGCGCCTGAGTCAAAAAGAACGGCAGAAACCGCTTGCTGCCAATGATCTGCTTTGCTGCCATCCGTGCCTCCGCACTAGCTAATAATGATTCTTGCGCTCTAACGGTATGTTTTTTATTCAAAATACCCTATGTTATTCCGCATGGGGGCAAATGAGTAACGCCATAACACAACATGCCTCAACTGCCGCCAGATTGACAAGACGTCTGGACATCTATATAGTGCGCTGCCATTTTGCTGAGGTTGCTCTAGTGAATACAACAATTAATACCGGCGCTAAGCGCTCATTACTGCCGTTGCTACTCTTTGTGCTACTGTTTTTAGGCAGTGGCCTGTATTTTCAAAGCCAGAATGTCGAGTACGCGTTTTACCAATTGCCTGGTCATGTCGCCATTCTGCCGGCATTAATCCTGGCGGTGTGGCTGCATCGCGCCCCGCTTACTCAATCTATCGACGTAATTATTAAAGGCGCCGGTAATAGCAATATTATTACCATGTGTCTGATTTACTTATTAGCCGGCGCCTTTGCCAGTGTGGCGACCGCCAGTGGTGGTGTCGATGCCGTGGTCAATGCCGGTTTAAGTATTATTCCGCCTGCTTTTATTTTGCCGGGTTTATTTATTATTGCCGCTCTGGTTTCTACTGCGATGGGTACCTCGATGGGGACCATCGGCGCCCTGGCGCCGATAGCCGTGGGCATCGCCAATCAGGCGGAACTGAACCCTGCGATTGTCGCTGGGGTACTGCTTAGTGGCGCTATGTTCGGAGATAACTTATCGATTATCTCAGATACCACTATTGCTGCTACCCGCACCCAGGGCGCCAATATGGCTGATAAATTTAAAGAAAATATCAAAATTGCGTTGCCTGCGGCCTTACTGACCATTCTGGCATATGGTCTGCTGACGTCGGATGCGCCGCAAATTAACACCGAAGCCTATAACTGGACGGGTATTTTGCCCTATGCCGCCATTCTGGTACTGGCAGTCTTAGGTCTCAATGTGTTTGTCGTATTGCTGCTCGGTATCGCCCTGGCTGCGCTGCAGGGTAGTCTGCTTGCCGATTATGCAATCAGCAATCTGGGTAAGGATATTGCGACTGGCTTTGCTAATGTGCAGGAGATCTTTCTGTTGGCGATGCTGGTAAGTAGCCTCAGTGAATTTATTAAACAACAAGGTGGTTTACAGTGGATTTCTAATAAAATCCAATCTATTACCGCTAAACTGCGACTTGCCGGCAATAAAGCCCAGCAACTGGCCATCGCCGCTCTGGCCTTTATCAGTAACCTCTGTATTGCCAATAATACCGTTGCCATAGTATTAACCGGCGATGTTAGCCGCAATCTGGCGCAGCAACACCATATCAGCCCACGGCGCAGTGCCAGTTTGCTGGATATCTTTGCCTGTATCAGCCAGGGATTGGTCCCCTATGGTGCGCAGGCGTTGTTACTGGGTGCCAGTTTTGGCTTATCGCCGTGGCAGGTGATTACACACAACTACTACTGTCTGATTTTACTGCTGGTAGCCTTGGGTGTCGTGTTAGTGCGCCGGCAGCCTAGCCAGGCCGTTTCGGGCTAAATTGGTGCTTACCAAACAGAGCATCACGTACAGCACAAAATGCTTTCACGCTCAGGTGCCCGAACAGGATCTGTGGCGGCATTTTCAGCCAGTGACCACGGATCAGCGCCAGTAGCGCGGCCAGCTGATCCAGATAAGTGTTTAATAACGGGTGCTGCGGACTTAACAGTCGCAGGAAGATAAAATCCAGTAGCCGTAAGCGCAGTTTTGACGGCTGGTACTGCTCGGTTTGTTGCATCACCCAGGCAGGAATTGGCGTAGCCAGTAAATAACTGGTGTAGCGGCAAGCCAGCATCAATTCAAACATAAAGCCGGTCTGCTCGGCCAGTTGCAGCAATTGCTCCCAATCTTGCTCGCTAAAGCCGGCAAATAACAAATGCAGATCGGTCAGGTCCCGAAAGCCCTTTTTGAAATCCTCGTTAAAAAACAGATGGATCAGACTATGTAAGGTCATAGCCGGTAAGCTCAGTACCTGATAGCCGTCGGCGGTTAGGTTCAGCTGCTGCCAGAAACGGCGAATATCCGGCGCCCGGCCCGAGATGGGTGGGATCAAATTATGATGAATATCCAGAATAGTGCCGCGGCTATGATGCCGTAGCGGCGGGATCTCATGCGTCCATTTACGGTAATAATGCTGATCATAAGCACTAACCGGCTCAGGTAAAAAGCCAAATACCGACAGTCGTTGCTCTACCGCTGTAATTTGCTCTTTCGGTACTAAGATATCCAGGTCGCTGAAAGTCCGGCCTATTCCGGCAGGCAATCCTTGCTGCAAAGCATAGGCTGCGCCTTTCAGAAATACCGGTTTCACCTGCAACGGTGCCAGTAACTGCGTCAGCTCAGCTGCCTCAGCGCTGACCTGACGATATTGCTTATCGGCAATAATTTCGGCATTGCGTAAGTGATGCCGCGCGTACTGGGGCAGCTGTGTAAAGACGCCGGCCTGGCGGAATAAATAGGCGTAACGAGCCAGTTGCTGCTGCTGACGCAGCAGTCTGATCAGATGCACCCAACTATCCGCACTGAGTGTCAACGCCAGTTGCGGTTGTTGAAATAACTGTAACAACAGCTGACTAGCGCGCATCAGCAAGTACCTCTTGCTCTAAAAACGCGGCCACTGCTTTTAAATCGTTGTACTGCACCTCGAAGGCCGGCACCTGTTCAATAATAGCGGTCAGGGTGGCAAAGCCCTCCTGACCAATCACACCAAAGTTAAAGGCATTTCGCGCCAGCTGCATAAAGGCCTGAGTCTGATCGAGGCTATAAATATCCAGGTTGGTGTCAGCCTGATAACTCGGAAAAACCACGGCTACAATTTCAGCTTGTTGCAAAGCGCCTTGCCAGCTGGCAGCAGGCGGCGACAGGTGCACCACATCACCCTTGTGGGTGTCGGTAGCAATGCTGGAAAACACCCCTGTCGGGAACCAGCTTTTAGCCAGCGCAATGGAGCGGTTTTTCAGGCAGATTGGCCGGACAAAGGGTTGCACCTTATTACTAAACGGCAGGATCAGCGCCATTTCATCGGATAATAAACGCCAGCCGTTAAAGGCAAGATAGGCTGTCAGGGTACTTTTACCTGAGCCCGGTGGTGCAGGAAACAAAATGGCTTTATCCCCTTTGGCCAGTACCGCTGAGTGGATAATGACATACTGCATTTCGTGCGCGGCAATGCACCAATTCATCCCCCATTCCAACATCGCATAACCTTGCTGCAATTGTAACGGCTGGAACGGTTCCTGCGTATCGGCAAAAAAACGCGCCTGTGGTTTAAATAAACGACGAATTCCCTGGCCTTTAGTAACCGTTAAAGAGTAATCAATAAGAGATTCGTTGTGCCGAATAGAGTCCGGATACATCTTGCACAAATTTCCGGCTACAAGTGGAAGGTCCGTTATAATTTCAAAATTAAAAGGAGCTAGCGTCAAACGGGCCCGAAACTGCATTTAGATTCCACGATTTTATATTTGGCTGAGGATAGCAGGTGCTTAAGACGGGAAGATTCAGACAGAGAAAAATGTTTATCAAGCTCATTTTTCTCTATCCAGTTAAACAACGTATTTTTAGTGATACCGATAGCAAGCGTTTCACCGCTCAAACAGTCAAAAAGTACAATGCCTGAGCCGTCAGCAAATTCGTGAATAATTAAGGTCAATTTTATGCTTGCAGTGACTGACTAAACAATTGTTGTAATTCTAATCCAAATTGTCCACCATGGCGCAATCCCATATTGTACAAGTAAATAGCGAAGTCTCGGTCAGTTAAAAAGGTGGCAGAACTACCTATAATTGGAAAGTGAATACCAAATTTTCCGTGGTTAATTGCATTAAGGTACAGTGCTGCCATAAAACGGTTAACCTGATTATCACCGTGACACCAAGTGTTATTTACAGTAACAACATCACTTATAGTAATGTTTTGCATAGATTTTTTTCGTCTTTTTAATTGTCTTTCTTCAATAGTGGGCAGCGGGGGGCCTGAAAAAATACTGCTGAAAGTTACATTATCATAGCCAAAACCACTACTGGCTTGACTTCCTCGGCCCGGATTGCCAAAGAAACCAGAGGATTTCAGCCTAATCGGCTCACTATTGGTAAAATTAGAGCCATGGCCAGAGGCCACGATAGACTGGGTCAAACCACCACTACTGGCCCATACAGAACGTGCAGGAATAGAGGCAATCACCAAACCAGCGCCGGTACGGGTTAAAAACTTACGCCGGTTCATTTTTGCCGCGTTCTGATCTTTAGGGTCATGTCCTTGCATAGCAAATTCCGTTAGTTAAAGCACTTCTCTGCTGAAATAGTATGCAAGTACTATACCAGCTCTTGCAAACCTTTGTTTCATCATATTGTTAGTCTGGCAAACACCTGACCAGGCCACGATATTGTAAAAATTACTGACACTCAATCCGCAGTTATTTGAGTTCTTGCGGAGCAAGCCAGTCATTAGGGCTTCCGACAAGCCGGCAAGGTACCTTGTTGGCGCCGCTGCTGATACAGTGTAGCAGCTTCCGGCATCTTTTGCTGTAAGGTGCGGATCCGGGTATCCGGTATCGGGTGGCTCGATAAAAATTGCGGCACTCCGCCACTACCGGCAGCGGCCATATTCTGCCACAGCGCAACAGACTCTTCCGGATTAAAACCGGCCCGCGCCATTAAGTCCAGGCCAATAATATCGGCTTCAGTTTCATGAGCCCGGCTAAAGGGCAAAGCAACACCAACCTGAGCACCTAAACCAAGAGCTGCCATCATCTCCTGCTGATAACGCACCCCGGCCGCCCGGCTGCCGGCATCACCCAGCGCCAATGCCACCTGTAAAAACTGATTGGTCGATAAACGCTCGTTACTATGGCCGGCCATCACATGGCCAATTTCATGCCCAACCACCGCCGCTAACTGGGCCGGCGTTTGTGCCACTTTGAGCAGACCGGTATAGACCCCCATCTTGCCACCGGGTAAGGCAAAGGCATTCACCTGATCGCTGTCAAATACCACGATTTCCCATTTATATTGCTGGTACTCAGCGGGGGTAACCTTTAGCAGAGCATTCGCCACACACTGCACATAGTTATTAGTTGCCGGATCAGTACTGATTTTTTGCTCGGCTTTCATTTGCTCAAAGGTCTGAGCTCCCAGAGTGTTCAGCTGGTTGTTATCAAACAACATCACCTGGCGCCGGCCAGTGGGCGATTCGGCACAGGAACTCAGTAACAGCGCGCAGAGCGTCGGAACAAGTAATTTCTTTAACATAGGCAGTCCATTGAAAATAACATCGTGGCTTAAGTTTACCGTCTGAGCATAAAAAAACCACCCAAAAACGGGTGGTTTCTGTTGTTGCTGCTGCCAGATAACAGCTTTAGCTGGTTAAATCATCAAAAAACTTTTTCACACCATCGAAAAAGCCTTTTGACTTCGGCCGATGCGTGGCTTCGCCTTCACCGGTCATGCTCTCGTCCAGTTGGCGCAGCAGCTCTTTTTGCCGCTCTGATAGCTTAACCGGGGTTTCAATCACCACCTTACAGACCAGATCACCGACACCGCCGCCACGCACCGACTGTACGCCCTTGCCACGCAAGCGGAACATCTTGTCAGTTTGCGTCTCTGCCGGGATCTTCAGCTTAACGCGGCCATCCAGCGTTGGCACATCAATCTCGCCACCTAAGGCGGCGGTAGCGAAGCTCATCGGCACTTCACAGTACAGATTATTGCCATCACGTTGGAAGATCGGGTGCGCTTTTACTGACACCTGGACATAGAGATCACCCGCAGGTGCACCATGCATGCCGGCTTCACCTTCGCCAGATAAGCGAATGCGATCCCCAGTATCAACACCGGCCGGGATCTTAACCGACAGCGTTTTGGTCTTTTCTACGCGACCTTCACCATGACACTTGCTGCAGGGATCCGGAATAATTTTGCCACGTCCAGAACAGGTAGGACAGGTTTGCTGTACCGCAAAAAAGCCCTGACGCATCGTAACCTGACCGGCACCGTTACAGGTTGGACAGCTCTTGGCTGAAGTGCCTTTTTTGGCGCCGGAACCATCACAACTGTCACAGCTGACCATGGTCGGTACTTTAATATCAACCGACTTACCTTTAACCGCTTCTTCCAGTGTTAATTCCAGGTTGTAGCGCAGGTCAGCACCGCGTTGTGAACGCGCGCCACCACCACGGCGGCCACCACCGAAGATGTCACCGAATACATCACCAAAGATATCGCCAAAGTCGGCACCACCGCCGCCACCAAAACCACCGGCACCACGATTCGGATCTACTCCGGCATGGCCGTAACGGTCATAGGCTGCGCGCTTCTGCTCGTCAGACAAAACTTCATAGGCTTCCTGTACTTCTTTAAACTTCTCCTCCATGTCTTTATCACCCTGAGTACGATCCGGGTGAAATTTCATGGCGAGGCGTTTATAAGCCTTTTTGATGTCTTTATCATCGGCGCCTTTAGCGACACCTAGTACTTCATAATAGTCACGCTTGGACATAGATCTGTGCTTATTTCTCAGTTAACGGCTGCAGCCTAAGCTGCAGCCTGCTTTCGCGTTAATTACTTTTTGTCGTCTTTAACTTCTTCGAATTCCGCATCGACCACGTCATCAGCGCCACCGGCCTGCTGACCAGCGTCAGTCGCCTGACCTTTGGCTTGCTGGGCTTCCATCAGCTTCTGTGACGCCTGGATCAGCGCCTGGGTTTTGGCTTCGATCTCTGACTTCTCATTGCCCTTGATGGCTTTTTCCAGCTCACCAATAGCCGCTTCAATCGCTTCTTTGTCGTTGGCGGCTAAAGCTGAGCCGACGTCTTCGATTTGCTTGCGGGTGGCATGTACCATGGCATCGGCCTGGTTACGCGCCTGCACCAGCTCTTCGAATTTTTTATCTTCTTCGGCGTGTGCTTCGGCATCACGCACCATTTTCTGGATTTCTTCTTCGCTTAAGCCAGAAGACGCCTTAATGGTAATCTTCTGCTCTTTACCGGTATCTTTATCTTTCGCCGACACATGCAGAATACCATCCGCATCCAGATCGAAGGTGACTTCGATTTGTGGCTCGCCACGACGGGCCGGACGAATACCCTCTAAGTTAAACTGACCTAGTGACTTATTGTCAGAGGCACGTTTACGCTCACCCTGCAGTACGTGAATCGTTACCGCAGACTGGTTATCATCGGCAGTTGAGAACACCTGCGACTTCTTGGTCGGAATAGTGGTGTTTTTCTCAATCAGCGCGGTCATCACGCTACCCATGGTCTCGATACCCAGCGACAGTGGCGTCACGTCTAACAGTAATACGTCTTTCACGTCGCCCGACAGTACTGCACCCTGGATTGCCGCACCTACTGCAACCGCTTCATCCGGGTTCACGTCTTTGCGTGGCTCTTTGCCAAAGAAGGCGGTAACCGCTTCCTGTACTTTCGGCATCCGGGTCTGACCACCTACCAGGATGATCTCATCGATGTCGCTGACGCTTAAATCGGCATCTGACAGCGCCTTTTTCAGCGGCTCCAGGGTGCGCTGCACTAAATCTTCAACCAGTGATTCCAGCTTAGCCCGGGTAACCTTGATATTCAGGTGCTTCGGACCGGTCGCATCGGCCGTGATATACGGCAGATTCACTTCCGTTTGTGACGCTGAAGACAGTTCAATCTTCGCCTTCTCACCGGCTTCTTTTAAACGCTGCATCGCCAGCGGATCGTTCCGCAGATCAATACCTTGCTCTTTCTTGAATTCGTCAACCAGATAGTTGATCACGCGGTTATCGAAGTCTTCACCACCTAAGTGCGTATCACCGTTAGTGGCCAGTACTTCAAAGGTTTGCTCGCCGTCAACATCATCAATTTCAATAATAGAGATATCGAAAGTACCGCCACCCAGGTCATAAACCGCAACCTTGGTATCGCCTTTCTTTTTATCCATACCATAAGCCAGCGCAGCAGCGGTTGGCTCGTTGATAATGCGTTTTACATCTAAACCGGCAATCCGCCCTGCATCTTTAGTAGCCTGACGCTGAGCATCGTTAAAGTAAGCTGGTACTGTAATAACAGCTGCGGTTACCGGTTCGCCCAGGTAATCTTCAGCCGTCTTTTTCATCTTTTTCAGCACTTCAGCTGAAATTTGTGGTGCCGCTAACTTTTTACCTTTTACTTCAACCCAGGCATCACCATTATCGGCCTTAACAATGCTGAAAGGCATGATTTTGATATCACGCTGCACTTCTTCGTCTTCAAAACGACGACCGATTAAGCGCTTGATGGCGAATAAGGTATTTTTCGGGTTAGTCACCGCCTGGCGCTTAGCTGGCTGGCCGACTAACACCTCGCCATCTTCTGTGTAAGCAATAATTGAAGGCGTGGTACGTGCCCCTTCGGCATTCTCCAGGACTCTTGGCTTATCACCATCTAAAATAGCTACACAAGAGTTGGTTGTACCTAAGTCAATACCAATAATTCTACCCATAACGTCTCTCCACCTATATTCTGAACAATGAAACATTGCGATGACCGATTAGTGGGGATTAGCCCTGATCTATTCAAGGTTATCAAAAGTAAAATTTTACGTTTTTGCGTATTTTGTGCCGCTTCTGCCGCTAACTCGCGAAAGCGGTTAACTTTCGCTGGCCGCCAGCGCTATAATCAACGCATTTATTGCTGCTTACAGGATTTGTTATGCCATTACTTGATAGCTTTACCGTTGATCACACCATTATGAAAGCGCCGGCGGTGCGTATCGCCAAGAAAATGACCACGCCAAAGGGTGATGCCATTACCGTATACGACCTGCGTTTTTGTGTACCAAATGAAGAGATCCTGTCGGAAAAAGGTATCCATACGCTTGAGCATTTATTTGCCGGCTTTATGCGGGACCATCTTAATGGCCAGGATGTCGAAATTATCGATATCTCGCCAATGGGCTGCCGCACTGGTTTTTATATGAGCCTGATTGGTACACCGGATGAACCGCGGGTAGCCGCTGCCTGGCAGGCCGCGATGCAGGATGTGTTGCAGGTGGCCAGTCAAAATGATATTCCGGAGCTGAATATTTATCAGTGTGGTACCGCGCAAATGCACTCGCTGGATGAAGCAAAACAGATTGCCCAAAATGTGATTAGCCGTGGTGTTGGTGTCAACCGTAATGACGAGTTAGTCTTACCGGCAGAAGTGTTGCAAAAGCTGTAATAAACCGGCTGGCGGCAGCAACAGCCGCCAGCTAAACGATCAACATACCCGATCCCGGCCAGCTTGTTTGGCCTGATATAGCGCAGTGTCAGCTGCCGCAATCAGCAAATCGGCGTTGGCATAGCTACTGTCACTGGTCGAGGCCACCCCCGCCGAAAAACTGCACTGAAACAATTGTTCGGCAGCACTAAACTGTAGCTGGCGAAAGGCCTGTAAAATTTGCGCCGTTAATTGCCGTGCCTGCTCGCTACTGCAATCCGGTAATACCAGCATAAACTCCTCGCCGCCATAGCGACCGGCTTTGTCCGTCTTGCGGATTCTTTTACGTAGCATCGTTGCCAGAGCAGTAATAACAATATCGCCGGTAGCATGACCGTAACGGTCATTGACTGATTTAAAGAAATCAATATCCAGCATCACGACACTTAGCGGCTTGCCAGACCGTTCAGCACGCTCCAGCTCCAGCGCGGCCACTTCTTTAATGGCACTGTGTTTAATTAAAGCGGTCAGGCCATCTTTTTCAATAAGCTGCCGGATCTGCAGGCTGCGCCTGAGCCGCACTTTAATCGCTTGCGCCAACTCCGCATCAGCGATTGGCTTGGTCAGGAAATCATCTGCACCCTGTGCCATCGCCTTAATTTGCAAAAACTTATTTGCCTCGGACGATAAAAAGACGATCGGCAGGCGTTTTAGCGACTGATACTGGCGTAATACCCCCGCCAGTTCAGTACCCGAATAATCGGGCATATAGATATCCATCAACACCAGATCCGGTTGAAAGCTTAACAGCTCATGCACGATATTCCGCACATTCTGCATGATCCGGGTTTCAATACCGACTGAGTTCAGTACCAACGCATAGTGTTCCGCCAACAACCGGTCATCATCGACGATAAAAACCCGGCCATGATAGCCATTCGCCTGCTCAACCAGCTCGGACAAGGTCGCAATCATATTGGGCACATCAATAGAGGACACAAAAAACGCTTCGGCACGCAGTTGCGCGGCCTTGATCCTGAGTTCGAAATTATCCTCAGTAGCAAACACCATCAAGCGCCCGCCCTGCTGCGATAAGCGCTCCAGTAGCAGGCGTTGTTTAAATAAGGATTGACCATCCAGATTAATAGCGCTAAATAACACCGCCGGACATTCCAGCTCCAGCGCCTTCAGGCAGCTGTCGTAGTCGTGGAACTCTCGTATTTGATGGCCAAAGGCCGAGAGCTGAGTAATCAGCTCCTGGCTGAGCTGTGCTGTGCCAAGTAATAACCAGATCGCATTTTGTAACCGGACCTCGACGGCCTGATTATTTTGTAAGGCTGCGCGTTGCTGTAAGGCTCCGCCCACCGCCTGCAGAAAGTCCTGTAACGCATATTCCAGCGTTTGTCTGGCCTGACGTTGCTGTGCTGCCGGTTTAGCTTCGACTGTTCGGGCCAATTGCTCGAGGATCCGCGCTTGTCCACCCAGGTTATGGAAACCAAAGGTGCCGCAGGCTCCTGCCAGCTTATGTGCCTCATAAATTAACTGTTGTAAATCATTCTCCGCCAGCTCATCACTGTTAACCAAAGCCCGCATTGCCGCAGCCCGCGCCGGCAGAGCCTGCTCAAACCGCTGTCGTACCTGAGCAAAGGCTGTACTTAAATCGGCTTTATGTTTTGAAATGTCAGTCATCAATCATCACTTATCGGCATTCACTGCCGGTAACGTAAAATAAAACAAGGTGCCCTGCCCGGCGGCAGACTGAAATCCGATCTCGCCACCCATTTGTTCAATCAAGGCCTTGCATATGGCCAGCCCCAGGCCAGTCCCACCTTTTTGCCGGCGTTGCTCAGTATCGGCCTGCGCAAAACGCTCAAAAATCCGTGCCTGAAACGCCTCCGGGATGCCGAGCCCGTTATCCTCAACTTCAATCCGAATATGATCCGCCAGCAACTGAGCACGTAGTTGCACCCGGCTGTTGGGTTTGGAAAACTTAATCGCATTGGATAATAAATTGGCCAGCGTTTGTTGTAAACGCAGGCTGTCGGCCCACAGCTGCAGACCAGATTCAACCGGCGTGACCTCTAATTGCACCTGATATTGTGCGGCAAAAGGCTCCAACTCATGCACCGCCTGAGCTAACTGCGCCTGTACCTGCAACGGTTGGCGTAAAAACGGCATTTTGCCGGCAACCAGTTTTTCCATATCCAGCAAATCGTTAATCAGATGCGCCAGACGCTCACTATTTTGCTGTGCCGCCACTAGCAACTTTTGTGACGCGGCAGGCAAAACACCAAGCTGGCCGGAATTGACCAAACTCAGCGCGCCTTTAATCACCGTTAATGGCGTGCGTAACTCATGGCTGACAGTGGCAATAAACTCATCCTTTAGCTGCTGTAACTGCACCCGCTCGGTTATATCCTGCACTGAACCGACCATAATACGCTCCGGATTATCGGCATCCGTTACGATACGTGCCCGCTCATGTACCCAGCGGATACTGCCATCCGGCCGGATAATCCGGTGACTGACATCATGAATGCCACTGATTAAGGCTTGTTGTTCACTTAGTGCCACCTTTTGCCGGTCATCCGGATGCAGAGTACTTTTAAACAGCGCCACACTGGGAGTGGTATTGGCTTCATCAAAACCAAAGATTTGAAAAATGGCAGGCGACCACCACAGTTCACCGGTTTTCAATGAAGCCTGCCAGAAGCCGATCAGAGCCAGCTCACTGGCGGTATCCAACCGCTCGCGGGCCAGTTGCAACTGCTGATTGGCCTGCTGCAGCGCCAAAAAACTCTGTTTAGAGGCAGTGATATCCTGAATATAGCCATGCCAGAGCACACTGCCATCCGGCATCGCTTCCGGTGTCGCATTACCCGCCATCCAAGCCACTTTCCCATTCAGATCTTTGACCCGGTATTCATGGCGCCACTCCAGCAGCTGCTGCCTGGAGTGTTCAATACTACTCGCCAGTCCTGCCAGGTCCTCTTCGTGGATCGCTGCAAAGACCGGCGTCGCATCGGTCTTTACCTGCTCTGGTGTTACGCCGTAGATCCGCTTTAAAGCTGCGCTGGCATAGGGAAAGGCGGCTCGGCCATCCGGCCATTGCTGGTATTGATACACCACACCAGGTAAGTGTGCGGTCAGATTCAATAACTGCTGTTTCAACTGCTTTTCAGCATTAATATCCAGAATAAAACCATCCAGATAGCGTACCTGTCCGGTGTCGTCATATTCCGCCTGACCACGTTCCTCAACCCAGCGCAGACTGCCATCACGGTGTTGCACCCGGTATTGCAGGGTCCAGCTTTGTCGCTGCGCTATCGCCTGAGCAACCGCCTGCTCCAACCGCTCACGATCTGGTGGGTAAATCACACTGGCGTAACTGCGCAGCTTATTCTGAATAAAGTCGCTGGCTGGGTAACCTGATAACGGATCGATACTGCCGCTGATATAGAGCATGGTCCAGTTCGGGTCGGCCTGGCAACGGTAGGTAATACCCGGGATATTATTAACCAGCGCCTGATATTGATCCCGACTGGCTTTGAGCTCCTGCTCGGCCTGCTCCTGCAAGCGGTCGATAATCTCCTGTTCTACAGCATCGGCAAAGTCACGCAGGTTCTGCCGCTGTTGCGGCGTGAGTTGCCGCGGCTCAGGGGCAATTAAACACAGGGTGCCAATGCGCTGCTGATTGATGGTCAGCGGCGCACCAGCATAGAAACGGATAAAAGGCGCAGCTGTCACCAACGGGTTATCGGCAAAACGTGGGTCGAGCCGGGCGTCGCTGATTTCAAATAGCTGGTCAGTTAAAATTGCATGGCCACAAAAGGACATATCTCTTGGCGTTTCACAAGCCTCCAGGCCCTGACGGGACTTAAACCATTGCCGCTGCTCATCAATCAACGAGATCAATACGATTGGACAATCCAGACATTGCTGAACCAGGCGGGTTAAACGGTCAAAGCGGGGCTCAGCCGCCGTATCTAGTAGCTTTAACGCCTGTAAAGCCTGCAAACGTTGCACTTCGTTAGCTGGCGTTATCGGTGCTTGCATAGTGTCGGCTCTAACTGTCTGATGCCGGCCTGCTCAGATACTGCTGTAACTGCTGGCCAAGCGTAAGGGGATCAAAGGGCTTTTCCAGCACTGCGATGGCGCCGGCATTCAGGTACTGTTGCTTTTCGGCGTCCTGCAACCTGGCAGTCATAAACACCGCTGGCACGGCAGCCAAACCGGGCAAACGTCGTAACGCCGCCAGGGTTTGCAAGCCATCCATCTGCGGCATCATCACATCGAGCAGCATCAGATCGGGTTGAAACGCCTGTGCCAGACTTAGCGCCATAGCACCTGAGTCACAGCTGCATAACTGAAAACCGCTAAGCTGCACCAAAGCGATTTCGGTCACCGCCCGGATATCCTCATCGTCCTCAACGTGTAAAATGCGCATCCTCTGTTCCCGTAATAAGCTGCGATTGCAGTGAGTTAGCACTCAGCATCTGATAGTTCATCTAACAAGTAAAGTAGATGTTGATACTCGACGCCACTGTGCCGGCTTAAGCCAATTTCACAGGTGCGACTGCTAGATACCCCCCGTGAGCACTTACTTACCTGCCGCGCTAAATCAGACAATGCTGACGCATTAAGCTCCGGTAAGAAAAAGCCCTTGTCACCGGCAAAACCACAGCAGCTGATGCCCTCGGGGATCACCAGCTGTTCAGTACAGGCGGCGGCCAGTTCAGTCAGCTTGCGGCCCTGCCCCAACTGCTGCGCGCTGCAACTGATATGCAGCGCCAGTGGCGCGGCCTGTTTATTCAGCTTTAGCTTAGGCAGAACCTTGTCATAGATAAAATCAATACTATCAAACAGCTGTAATCTCGGATCTAAGGCTTCGCGTAAAGTTAAGCTGCAGGGGCTGCTATCGCAAAACACTGCAATCCGGCCCTGCTCACTGTGCTGCATTAACCACTGATGCAATTGTTGCTGCAGCTGCTTGGCGGCAGCAAATTGCCCCTTGGACTGAAACGGCATGCCACAGCATTGCTGCGCCAGTTTTGGCGGCTGAAATAATTGATAACCGGCTTTTTGTAGTAAGTTGGCACTTACCTCAGCCAGACTGCGCGGGTCCTGGCTATGCTGCTGTGGCCCCAGTACCCGGCCACTACAACTGCCAAAGTATAATACCGGTATTAAGCCTGAGCCCTGCTCCGGCTTATCCGGTAACTGAAAGGCGCGGGCCGCAGTAGGCATTGCCTGATGCCAAATTGGCATGGCCGCGCCAAACACGCGGGCGCCAAGCTGGCCGATGTTAAGCGCGGCGCGCCCTAGGCTGCTAATCACACTAAACTTACTGGCAGCAAAGTTCGCCAGCCCATGAAAACGCTGATTGGCACGGGCACGCAGTTGCCTTGTCAGATCGCCAGTATTAATGCCCACCGGACAGGCTGTGCTGCACAGGCCACAGGCGGCGCAGGTATCGGTGCCGGCATACTGATAAGCTTGCTGCAATGCAGTTAAGCGCGCGCTATCCTCGCCACTTTGCTGCAGTTGTGAGATCTCACGCTGTGCTACGATGCGTTGGCGCGGCGTTAACGTTAGCTTACGCGAGGGACAAACCGGCTCACAAAAGCCACATTCAATACATTTATCGACCAAAGGATCCGCCGCCGGCAGCGCTTTCAGATGCTTTAGGTGCAGCTGACTATCGCGGCTTAGCACCACCTCAGGGTTAAGGATATGCTGCGGATCTAATAGCTGCTTAATCCGCCACATCAGCTGGTATGCTTCAGTGCCCCACTCCAGCTCCACAAAGGGTGCCATATTACGGCCGGTGCCATGCTCAGCCTTTAACGCGCCACCAAATTCTACTGCCACCAACTGCGCCACCTCACGCATAAAATCAGCATAACGCTGGATCTCGGCGGCACTGTTAAAACTCTGGGTAAACACAAAATGCAGATTCCCCTCCAGCGCATGCCCAAAAATAATGGCCTCGTGATAGCCAAAACGGTCAAACAACTGCTGCAAGGCTAATACCCCCTCTGCCAGGCGGGGCAATGGGAAGGTAACATCTTCAATGATCACCGTGGTGCCGGTTTCGCGTACCGCGCCGACCGCCGGAAAAGTGCCTTTGCGGATCGCCCACAGTTGCTCACAGACTGCCGGATCGCGGGTAAAATCCACTTTTTGTTCCAGCTCAAAGGCCGCCAGTTGCTGCTGTATTTGTGCCAACTGGCGTTCCAGCTGCGGCACTGTGGCGGCGCGACTCTCAATTAACAGTGCCGCTGCCCCCTCTGACAAGGTCGCAACCCAGGCCGGCAAGCCGGCTTTAAGTTGCACCGAGCGTAAACTGCGCCGGTCCAGCAGCTCAACTGCCGCCACCGGCGTGTCTTTTAGCAAGGTCACCGCCTGACAGCAACTAACAATATCCGGGAACACATAGAGTGCGCTGGCTTTATGCGGATGCTCCGGCACGGTTTGGTAAGTGACACTGCTAATAAAGCCGAGGCAGCCTTCTGACCCCACCATCAGGTGGCTTAGGATATCGATAGGGTCGCTAAACTCCGTCAGGGCATTTAGCGAAAAGCCCATGGTATTTTTTAAACGGTATTTATGGCGGATCTTGGCCAGCAGTTCGGGATTGTCACAGGTTTGCCGGGCAAGTGTGCTAAGCTCGGCTAATAGTGGCGCATGGGACTGCCGAAAGGCCGCGACACTTGCTGCATCTTCCGTATCCAACACCGTGCCGTCAGCGAGCACCAAACGCATACCGTGCAGGGTATTAAAGCTGTTTTGCGCGGTACCACAGCACATGCCGCTGGCATTATTGGCGACGATGCCGCCAATTTTGCAGCTGTTAATCGATGCCGGATCCGGGCCAATCTTGCGGCCATAAGACGCCAGCCATTGATTCGCCTGCGCGCCTATCACCCCGGGAGCAAGCCGGATCCGCTCACCAAGCTCAAAAATCTGATATTGCTGCCAGTTTTCGCCCAGCACCAACAACACCGAATCCGTCACCGCCTGCCCGGATAAACTGGTGCCCGCCGCGCGAAAGGTTAGCGCCACCTGATACTGACCCGCCAGCTTTAATAAAGCGATTACTTCCTGTTCGCTTTCAACCCTGAGTACCAACTTAGGTGTTAACCGATAAAAACTGGCATCAGTGCCAAAGGCCAGCGTGCTCAAAGGATCATCGAAATAGCGCTCAGCGGGAATTAGTTGTTGTACGGCGTGCAGAAACTGCGGCTGCATATCAACCTCAAAGTATGGCGGCTGGTAAGCAGCAAAGATCGCGCTGCTGCCAACGGTTACAGGCTTGGCAGCAGCTTAATCGGTTTGGCGGCAATTAGCAAAACTGCGGCATCTCACCTAGAACAAAAAATCTGTTGCCAGAAAGTGCGAGGCGCGCTGCTGGATAATCTGTTTTACAAAGCCAACATCCGGATCCTGATACTTGGTCGCGACTAATGTTGGCGTGGAAAACTGCCGCAGCGCGTCCACGACCGACAAGGTGCCCTCGGCGGAGTCTTTGCGGCCGTTAAACGGGAAGCTATCCGGCCCGCGCTGACACTGAGCGTTAATATTGATCCGGCCGACCTGATTGGCAAAAATATCGACCAGCTCACCGACCTGTCGCGGATCCTGCCCAAAGATACTCAGCTGCTGGCCAAAGTTCGAGTTCACCACGTAGTCAATCACCTCGTCGATGCTGTCAAAAGGCACCACCGGCACCAGCGGGCCGAACTGCTCTTCCTGATAAAGCCGCATGCTGGCGTTCACCGGATACAGCACCGCTGGCTTAAACAAGGAGCCGGCACAGACACCACCCTGTGCATTTTGTACCTGAGCACCGTTGGCGATGGCATCTTCGAGTAAAGCGGTAAGAAAAGCCGTTTTACCGGGTTCTGGCAACGGTGTGATCTGTACACCCGCTTGCCAGGGCATGCCCAGCTGCAACTGATCTACCGCCTGGCTTAGCGCGCTAACAAAACGATCTGCCAAAGGCCGTTCGACAAACAGAATTTTTAGTGCGGTACAGCGCTGGCCGTTAAATGACAAGGCACCGGCGACGACCTCAGCGACAGTGCGCTTTAAGTCGGCATCCGCGAGAATAATGCCAGGATTTTTCGCATCCAACCCCAGTACAGCGCGCAGCCGGTGCGGCTTAGGGTGCATCCGTTTTAAATCGCTGGCGCCCTTGTTAGTGCCGATAAAGGCAAACAGATCGATCTTGCCACTTTCCATTAGTACCCCGACCGTTTCCCGGCCGCGGCCATAAATAATATTAATTACCCCGGGTGGAAAGCTTTGCGCAAAGGCGCGTAACAACGGCTGGATCAGCAGCACGCCATATTTCGCCGGTTTAAAGATCACGGTATTGCCCATGATCAGTGCCGGGATCAGCGTAGTAAAGGTTTCGTTGAGCGGATAGTTAAAGGGCCCCATACACAGCGCCACCCCAACCGGGACCCGGCGGATCTTGCCCAGTGCGCCCTGTTCGATAATAAAATGGCTGGCGTCCCGATCCTGCTGCTTCAGGGCGGCGATGGTATCGCGGATATAATCGCAGGTGCGGTCAAACTCTTTGGCCGCATCCGGATAATTCTTACCAATTTCCCACATCAGCAGCCGGATCACCTCGGTGCGTTGCTGCTGCATCAGGCCTAAAAAAGTTTCAACATGCCGGATCCGTTCCAGCACCGGCATGCTCGGCCAGGCGCCACGCCCCAGATCATAGGCCTTAACGGCGCCATCCAATGCCTGCAATGCCGCCGAGGCATCCAGCAGCGGCGTATAACCCAGTAATACCGGTGTCAGGGTATCGCCATGGCGCAGCTTTACCGGGCTGATTACCGGGCTCAGCTCACCTGGCCAGCTAACCAGCTCCCCATTTAACAGATAGTCGCGCTGCTCCAGTAGCCGCTGCTGGGCAAACTCTGCCGGGATCTCCGCCGCTTGCGGAAACAATGTCGTTATACTCATACCTTACTCCCATTCAATTAAAGTTTGCCTGGTTGTAGGGGTACTGTCTGATCGATCAGATCTTATTGTTAGCGGGCGGGTTTGTCCGCCACAATATTGTTGTTATCGGAATTGCGATGGCCGGTTCTTAGCCCAAAAGCCATTAAAATGTTCTTTGCCAACAATGGCACCGGTATGCTCCACCACAAAGCCCGCCAGCCGCGCCGCAAACTTTACCGCCTGCGCCGGCGCAATACCGCCCAGCCGGGCCGCCAGATAACCGCCGTTAAAGGAATCGCCGGCCGCTGTAGTATCCACCACTTTTTTGACCGGATATGCCAGGGCGCTGAAATCCTGCCCCTGATAACGGCCACTGATGCCGTCCTTGCCGTTTTTCACCACGATCTCTTCCACACCAAGGGCGGAAAGCTGTGCTACCACCTGTTCGGTGCAGGTGGCGGCAAATAACACCTTATGATCATCCAGCCCCGGCAGGGCCACATCAGCCAGCGCATAGGCCCGCAAAAATGCTGCTTTTGCCGCTTCGGCTGTTGGCCACAGCGCCGAGCGGTAGTTAGGGTCAAAGATGATCCGGCTGCCGCTGGCTTTTAACTCTGCCACCAGCGCAAACAGCGCTTCGCGGTCGCTGTCATTCAAAATGGCCAGCGTGATACCGGAGAAGAAAAACATCTCAGCTCCCGTTAGCTCCGCCAACCGCTGTTGACCGCTCGCCAGTTGCAGCACCTGTTTCGCTGCCGACGTATCGCGCCAGTACACAAAGCTGCGCTCACCAAAGGCATCGGTATTAATCATATACAGGCCGGGGCGTGCGGTTTTGCTGCGTAATATCAGCTGAGTATCAATTTTTTCGCGCTCCACCGCCCGTACCAGCTTGTCGCTAATCAGATCGGTACCGACGGCGGTGAAAAACTGCACCTCAATAGGTTGCTCAGCACAGCGTTTCAGATAAACAGCGGTATTAAACACATCGCCGGCAAAGGCCTGGTGATAGACATTTTCCACCAGCTGAAACAGCTCCACCATGCACTCGCCCATAATGACAATACGTTTGCTCATGGTCTTTCTCCTATGCCGCCTGTTTTAATTGTCGGGCCAGGCTACAAGCCTGGTGCGACAATGCCGTGATCTGTGCCCAGTCGCCACTGGCAATGGCACTGGGCGGCGAGATCCAGGAGCCACCGACCACAAACACATTTGGCAACGCCAGATATTCGGCCAGATTTTGCTGGCTGATGCCGCCGGTCGGACAAAACCGTACTTGCTGAAAAATGCTGCTCAGTGCCTTTAACATGGCACTGCCACCGGATAAATTGGCCGGAAAAAATTTCAGTTCACGAATGCCCATTTCCAGTGCCAGAGCAATTTCTGAAGGGGTCGATACCCCCGGCGCCAGCGCCAGCCCGGTATCCAGCATGGCCTGTAACAGTTTTGGCGTACTGGCCGGGCTCACCAGAAACTGCGCACCGGCGTCTTTTGCTGCCTGGGCATCCGCCGCCGATAAAATGGTACCGGCACCCACCAACAGCTCAGGTAAGGCGCTGCGAATAGCACTGATACAATCCAACGCTTTTGGTGTGCGCAGTACCACCTCGACCGAACCGATACCGCCCTGCTGCATCGCCTTAGCAATAGCTACTGCAGTGCTTGGTACCTCAGCCTGAATAATGGGTAATAAGGCTGGGCCTTGTAAAACGTGAGATAACGCCGACATTAGACTACTCCGCGCGCCACTGGATGTTCGGATACCAGGGTCGTCAGTTGTTGATAGGCCGCAGTTACGGCCTGGATAAAGGTATTTTGCTTTGGTAGCTCAGTGCCGAACACGGCTTCAATCGCCAGAAACTGGGCGACATCATGCTGCGCATCACCATTACAGACTGAGGCTGCCGCAGTCAGGCTGCTGGCTAAGGGGTCGACCAGCGGCTGACCTTCTGCCAGCCGGCGGCGGATAAATAAGAACCAGGCTGCCAGACAAAAGCTCAGTTTGCTGATGCTGCGCCCGGCCGCCAGGTTATCGCGGATCACCGGCAGAATACGCATCGGCATTTTCTGCGACCCATCCCAGGCAATTTGCGCCAGCAGATGGCGGATTGCCGGGTTTTCAAAGCGGGCAAAAATCGCCTGACTATACTGCTGAATATCCAGCTCAGCCGGTGCGGTAAAAGATGGCATAATTTCCTGCTGCACCATCTGTTGCAGTAAATTCACCAGCGTTTTATCTTGCATGGCGTCATACACGGTTTCATACCCCAGCAGATAACCGATATAGGCCAGCGTCGAGTGCGGGGCATTTAATAACCGTAACTTGGCTTTTTCAAAGGCGCTGACATCGGCGGCATAGATCACCCCGGCTTGCTGCCAGGCTGGCCGCTCTGCCGGTAAAATATCTTCAATCACCCACTGCACAAAGGCTTCGCGTTTAATCGGCCAGTTGTCGTTAACGCCCAGTACCCCCGCGACCTGAGCGCGCAGCGCAGCGTCGGTTGCCGGCGTAATACTGTCGACCATGGTACAGGGGCTGATCAGTTGCTGCTCCAGCCAGTTGGCCAGGGCCGGCGCCTTTTGCGCCGCAAAGCCAATCAGTGCCTTGCGTAGCTTATGACCGTTATCGGTCAGGTTATCGCAACTGAGTACGCAAAAAGGCGCCACATTCTTGGCATAGCGTGCTGCTAAGGCGGCAACCAGCAAGCCGATAGCGGTGACTGCCGTTTGGCCGCTGCTCAGATCCTGCTGAATTTGCGGATGCTGTAAATCCAGTTCGCCCTGCGCATTCAGGCAATAGCCTTTTTCGGTAATCGTCAGGGTGACATAACGGGTCGCCGCATCGCTGAGTCGTGCCAGTACACTCTGATACTGCTCACTGGCAATCAGCACTTCCTGCACACTGCCAATCACCTGATAACGGGTGTCGCTATCCAGTACTGCCAGCGTATAGAGCCCGTCCTGCGGAGTCAGCGCCTGACTGACATCCGGCGAGCGCATCGAGACCGCACTGATCGCCCAGTCACCACCGTGCTGCAGTGCCAAGTCAGTGTAATAGGCCTGATGGCCGCGGAAAAACGCGCCGGGCCCCAGATGCACTATGCCGATACCGGGTTGCTGTGGTGCCAGCCGGTAGGCGGGCAGTGGCAGTTTGCCGGCCAAACTGGCAAGAGTGTTATTGCTTAATAATGTCATAGTTTGCCTGCTGTTCGCGTTAAGCCTGATGACGGTATGCCGGCAAGTGCCTGCCACCGTCCCCCTGAGTTAGGCGGTGCTATTACTTCAGCTGATAAGCCTGTTTCACCAGGCCGTAAGTCAGCTGGTAGGCCAACTCGGCGGCTTCTGCTTCGGTCAGGCGGTGCTCGGCCACTAAACCGGCCAGGAAGCGACAGTCAATACGCCGCGCCACATCATGCCGGGCCGGGATCGAGAAGAAAGCCCGGGTATCGTCATTAAAACCGACAGTGTTATAGAAACCAGCCGTTTCGGTAACCTGATGCCGGAAGCGCAGCATGCCCTCCGGGCTATCATGGAACCACCAGGCCGGGCCCAGCTTTAACGCCGGATAATGGCCAGCCAATGGCGCCAGCTCGCGGGCATAGGTGGTTTCATCCAGCGTAAACAGAATGATGTTTAAGCTGGCTTCGTTGCCATATTTTTGCAGCAGTGGTTTCAGGTTACTGACAAACTCGGTCGGACTTGGAATATCAGCGCCTTTATCAGGCCCAAAACGCTCAAAGATCACCTGATTATGGTTACGGTGCGCGCCGGGATGAATTTGCATCGTCATGCCATCTTCCAGGCTCATGCCGGCCATCTCGGTTAGCATCTGGCCACGGAATAACTCGGTTTCTGCAGGCGTTGCAGTACCGGCCAGACAACGCTGAAACAAGGCTTCGGCCTCACTTGGCGGTAAATCAGCGGTAATAGCCGACGGATGACCATGGTCGGTTGCCGTCGCGCCATGTTCACGGAAAAAAGCCCGTCTTTTTCGCAGTGCCGCCAGATAACCCGGCCAGCTTTGCGTATCTTCGCCGGTTAATTGCCCCAGTTTGGCGACGTTAGCGGCAAAATCCGCACGATCCGCATCGACCACATCGTCCGGCCGGAAGGTGGTAATCACTTTATGCTCATAGCCGGTGCCTTTTAGTTTGGCATGGTGGCGCAGGTCATTCAGTGCCCCTTCGGTGGTGGCAATCAGCTCGATATTAAAGCGATCCAGTAAGGCGCGCGGCTTAAATTCCGGCTTTACCAACTGGGCATTGATACTGTCGTAGTAGTGATCGGCGGTCTCTTCGCTCAGCGCGACCTTGAGGCCAAACACATCGTGAAACACGCTGTCCAGCCAGATCCGCGATGGCGTGCCGCGAAACAGATAATAGTGCTTGGCAAAAATACGGAAGATTTTACGGTAATCCGTTTCTACCGCCACGCCGTCCTTACGCCGGATCCCCAACTCTTCCAGTTTGATCCCCTGGCTATACAGCATGCGGAACACATAGTGATCCGGCAGCAGCAGCAAGGTTGTGGCGTTATCAAAGTTGGCATCGTCGGCAAACCAACGCGGATCAGTATGACCATGCGGGCTGACAATAGGCAGATCCTTGATTTGCTGATACAGCCGGCGGGCAATATCGCGTACCAGCGGATCGGATGGGAATAAGCGGTCCGGATGTAAGGTTAAAGGCGTGGTCTGAGCCATAATTAAGATCCTGTAAGCATACTGACTGCGGCCTGGCCGCAGCATAGGTTAAAGCGTGACACCGTTCTTCCAGATAGCGATTTCACGGTTGTCAGAAATTTCGTTGCGGGTGCGCTCGCCCGAGGCCACCGCCAGCAAATAACGGAAAAATTGCCCGGTAAACTGCTGCGCATCCTGCCCGACCTGCAACAACTGGCCGGCGTCATAGTCAATCCATTGCGGCTTACGCGCCGCCAGATTGGAATTCGATGCGATCTTGACGGTGGGTGCCGGGAAGCCCAGCGGTGTGCCACGACCGGTAGTAAACAGCAGTAAGGTGGCACCGGCTGCCGTTAGCGCCGTCGAGGACACCGCATCATTGCCCGGCCCTTCCAGCAAGGTCAGACCGGCGGCATGCGCTTGTTCGCCGTAACGGATAATTTGCTGCACCACGGCAGAGCCGCCTTTTTGAATGGCACCCAGCGACTTTTCTTCCAGCGTGGTCAGGCCGCCGTCTTTATTACCCGGGCTCGGGTTTTCATACACCGGTTGCTGGTTGTCGATAAAGTACTGTTTAAAGTCATTAACCAGCGTGACCAGATCGGTAAACACCTGCTGATTGGCGGCACGGGCCATAAACACCTGCTCGGCGCCAAACATTTCCGGCGTTTCGGTCAGCACCACCTTGCCACCGGCCGCGGCCAGCAAATCGGCGGTACGTCCTACCAGGGCGTTAGCTGTCAGGCCGCTAAAACCATCTGAACCACCGCATTTCATGCCCAGCACCAGATCTGATACCGGACAGGCCGAGCGCTGGTCGTTGGCCATTAGCTGTAATAACTCCCCCACTGCAGCCAGGCCCTGCTCCACTTCATCTTCAACCTGCTGGGCATTAAAGGCGCGGATGCGGCTGCTATCAACACCGGGGCAGGCTTGCAACAGCCTGGCTAACTGATTGTTCTCGCAGCCCAGTCCCAGGATCAGCACCGCACCGGCGTTTGGATGTTGGATCAGGCCGGCCAGTAACTGGCGGGTATGATCAAGATCATCGCCCAGTTGCGAGCAACCAAAAGGATGGGTGAAAGCATGAATACCGTCGATATTATTAAGGGCTAACAGATCGGCATAGTGCTGACGCGCCTGCTCGGCGACCCGCATTGCCGCCCGGTTGACACAGCCCACCGTATTGATGATCCACAGCTCATTGCGGGTACCCACCTTGCCGTTGCTGCGCCGGTAACCCTGAAAACTTTGTGGCAAGTCAGCCGGAAAACGCAGCACCGGTGCCTGACAGCCGGCATAGCTGTATTCAATGGTGCCGCTCAGTGCTGTCGCCAGATTGTGCGAGTGCACATGCTCACCAGCAGCAATCGGCTGAGTGGTACGGCCAATCGCAAAACCGTATTTCAGCACCGGCTCACCGGCCGCAATTGCCGTCAGCGCCAGCTTATGCCCAGCCGGTACTGCGGTTTGCGCGCTAAGATGTGAAAACGGCGCCGGTAACGGCTCGCCCGCCTGCAGCGCTTGCAACGCCACCAGCACATTATCGCGCTGGTGCACCTGCAATACCGCCAGCTGGGCTGCACTGCTTTGTTCCGGTAAACGGATACTGCATCCGGCTTGCTGCTCTGTTATCATCTGTTGTTACCTGTGTTGCGCCAACCTTGTCTAGCGGTGGCAATAAAAACAAAAAATTAAATGCTAATCGCCTTGCCGTTCAGGCTGACGTCTAACTGATCAATACCAGCAATGTTTTCCAGCACGCCCAGCGCTGCTGTGTTGTTAAACTGCACATGATGCAGGGTAACGCCGCTGATTGGCGCCCGTTCGAAGCCGCGCAGCTCAAAAGCCCGCTGCGCCTTTTGCACTGTCAGATTACTGATATGTAAATTATTAACTTGTGGCATAAAGTTGCCGGCATCGCCCTCTTCGTAGAAGAAGTTAATCACGATAGCGTCGCGCACTTCACCAATCTCGATATCCCGGATATAGACATTTTCAATCAGGCCACCACGGACCGAGTTGGTTTTGATTCGGATACCACGCGCCAGATTAGGGCTGCTCATCCGGCAGCGGCGGGCAAAGATATTACGGGCACCGCCGGAGATCTCACTGCCCATCACCACCCCGCCATGACCGGCACGCATAATACAATCCTGGATCACGACGTTTTGTACCGGTGTTGCCAGACGACGGCCATCATTGTTGCGACCGGATTTCAGCGCGATACAGTCATCGCCGGTATCAAACAGGCAGTTTTCAATCAGCACTCTGTTGCAGGACTCCGGGTTACAGCCATCCGAGTTCGGCCCATAACTGATGCAATTGACATTACGCACTATCACATCTTCCGATAACACCGGATTAATTAACCAGAACGGCGAATTACGGATGGTAACGCCTTCAATCAATACCCGCTTACAGCCATAGGGTTGAATAAAAGGTGGGCGTAAAAAGTTTTCGTTAAACACCCGCTCACTAACCGGTACGCCGCGTTCGGCCATCTCAAACAGCGGTGAGCGGGTTTTCACTTGGTCAACACTGGCATCGTAATCCCAATTTCGGCGTTCCCAATCGCCTTTCCACGGCCACCAGGCGTCTACCGCACCATTACCTTCAAGGATGCCATTGCCGGTCAGCGCTATATTTTCTTGCTGATAGGCATAGATCAGTGGTGAATAGCCCATTAACTCTACACCTTCCCAACGGGTCATCACATAAGGCAGGTAATGTTTGCGATCGGTATAGAACGACAGCACAGTGTCATCAGCCAGATGTAAATTGACGTTCGATTTCAGATGAATCGCACCGGTTTCAAAACGGCCGCCCGGGATCAGTACCCGGCCACCGCCGGCAGCGGCACAGGCGGCAATAGCCGCGGCAATGGCGGCCGTATTATCAAAGCCGGCTTTGGCTGCAGCGCCAAAATCAGTAATTGAGAAGCTGCGATCCGGAAACTTAACCGGCTTGATGGCGGCGATAATCTGATCGGCCTGCTGCCACTGCCGCAAGTCGTCGGCGTCTTTGGCACTAACAGGCAGTGGCGTAACGCTCTGGCAACCACTGACGCTTAACAGACCAAGACTGGCCGAGGCGGCGGTAAAAAGTTTCAGGCTGTTACGTTTCTTCAGATCTGTCATCTTGTATCCTTTGTTGTTGGCAACAGGGAACAATACCTACTGCGTACGTCGAGGCAGTCGCTCGACAATTACCGGGGTCTGGTTGTTATAATAACCAATTTGCCACCGGTGGCAAGCATTTCACTAAAAAAATTGCCACCGTTGGCAACTTTTTTAGTGCTACGCCAAATCAACTCCGGCGACCAGCCACCAGCGCTGCCGCATTGTTAGCGACAACCGCCGTTTTACATGGGCCGGTTGACTCCCGCACCACCAGGGTTGGCGCCACCTTGGCTGCCACATTTAATGCCGCTTTATGGTTTTGTTCGATCGACATAATCATCTTCGTCGTCGCCAACAGCGCCATTTGTCGCACCGGGCGGCGAATAGTTGTCAGCGCCGGAGTTACCCGCGACGCCAGCATATTGTCATCGAAACCGGCTACCGACAGCTCATCCGGTACCTTGATGCCAAGGCTATACGCCACCTTTAATACGCCGGCTGCCATCTGGTCATTATTGGCGAAAATCGCGGTCGGGCGCTCGTCGCGCTGCAATAACTGCCGGGCACATTCGATGCCGGTTTCAAAGCTGTTATTGCCCTCCAGGATCATCTGCGGTGGGATCTTTACCCCATAGGCTGACAAGCCAAGCTGAAATCCTTCCATCCGCTCAGTCGAGGATTTATAACGCTGCGGACCACTGATAAAGGCAATCTTCTCATGGCCCAGCTGCGCAAAATAGCGCGCCATTTCGGCCGCAGCCGCGCGGTCGTCCGACACCACGATATGCTCCTGACTATCCAGTGCCACTGAGCTAAGCCGGACATAGGGGCTGCCAGACTCTTTTAACGCGCTGGCCAGGGTTTCCGACTCTGATACCGGCGGCAATACGATCACCCCGTCCAGCTTGGAGCGGCGCATAAAACGCAGACAATCATTGACCAGGGTTTCACTCTGATAACGGCAGGGATGCACGACCAGCTCATAGCCAAGCGTCGAACACACCTCCAGCACGCCGCGCTGTACATCATCCAGATACAGGGCGTCCGGGTTATCATAAATCAGCCCCAGCAAATAAGAGCGGCTGGATGCCAGGCCACGCGCCTGGGCGTTGGGGGCATACTTCAGCTCGTTAATCACCTTCTCAACTTTTAAGCGGGTACTCTCCCCCACGCTCAGTGAGCCATTGATCACTCTTGAGACGGTGCGTTTCGACACACCGGCGATCCGGGCGACATCATTGATGGTTGACTGTTTCTGCATAAGGTTACTCATCTCGCATTCCGGATTATTTCTGATTGGCAGCCAGTTGTGGCCGGTATACGGTTAATCCAATATCGATAGCCGCTTTTTTCACTTTCGCCGCAACCTCAGTAATATTTTGTCGCGGGAACATGCTGGCCGGCGCCGTTACCGACACCGCTGCGACGACTATACCGCGTTCATCGCGGATCGGGGCCGCTAAGCAGCGCACATCCGGATGATACTCTAAATCATCCGTTGCATAACCCCGGCCTAATATGCGTTGCAATTCTAACCTAAGTTCAGGGCAACTCACGATACTTTGTGGTGTTTGGGCGCGAAACAGGCCCTGAGCCGCCAGCTCAGGCAGCGCATCAAAATGTAAAAACGCCAGAAACAGCTTACCTGCTGCCGAGCAATTAAAATAAGCCAGCGTGCCCGGCCTTGCTGCCAGCCGCAGTGGGTTTGGGCAATCACAGACCTCAGTGATCAGTGCCCCCTCGGCATGCGGCAGCACCAATTGCACACTCATGCCGGTGGCCAGTGTCAGGCGCTGCAAGAAAGGTAAGGCTTCACGGCTCAGTTTAGAAGTACTCACCAGCTGGCAGCTCATCTTAAACAGCGCCGCGCCTACCAGATAGCGCTTACCGTGTTTTTCCAGCAAGTGCTGCTGACACAGCGTCTGTAAAATGCGAAAGGTGGTCGTGCGTGGCACCGCCAGCCGTTGCTCCAGCTCGGTTAAGCTTAAGCCTTGCTCCGATTCAGCCACCAGGGCCAATACCCGGCAGGCATTAGCCAGATTAGGGATCACATAACTACCCATCGCATTGCTCCTTGGTGTTTTACAACCCAAACAGGGCCGGTAAAAACTCGCTGATCGCCGGAATATAGGTTACCAGCATCAGTACCACAAACATCGCCAGATACAGCGGCAACATCGGCCGGATAATTTCTTCAATCCGGGTTTTGGCAATGGCGCAGCTGACAAAGAGCACACTGCCAACCGGCGGCGATACCAGACCAATCGACAGATTCAACACCATCATAATGCCAAAATGCAGCGGGCTCATACCCAGCTCAACCGCCACCGGTAAAAAGATTGGGGTAAAGATCAACACCGCCGGCGTCATATCCATAAAGGCACCGACAATCAATAAAATCAGATTAATCATCAGCAGGATCAACAAAGGGTTCTCGCTGATGGTCAGCATCGCCGCACTGATGGTTTGCGGAATTTGCTCATAAGACAAAATCCACGACATCGCCGACGAGGTCGCAATTAACGCCAGCACTATGGCCGTGGTTTCGGCCGCTTTCATCAAAATACCCGACAGCTCACTGACTTTCACTTCACGGTACAGGCCAACAGCGAGAATCAACGAATAGATCACGGCGATGGCGCCAGCCTCAGTGGCGGTAAAAATGCCACCGATAATGCCGCCAATCACCAGGAAAATCATAAACAGACTGGGTAAGGCAGCCGCCACTTTCTGCGCCACTAATTTCAGCGGCAAACGGGCACCGACCGGATAGCCTTTTAACTTTGCATAGCCGGCACAAACCAGCATCAGCGACACGCCGAGCAAAATGCCGGGTAAATAGCCGGCCACAAAGAGCGCGGCAATCGATACCCCGCCACTGGCAATGGCATAGACAATCAGAATATTGCTCGGTGGAATTAACATGCCGGTGGTTGCCGCAGAAGCGGTTACAGCGGCACTGAAGTTAACGTCATAACCCTGCTTTTTCATCTCTGGCAGCATAAAGCTGCCGATAGCCGAAGTGGCGGCTACCGCTGAGCCGGAGATGGCACCAAAGAACATACAGGACACCACATTAACCAGTGCCAGGCCGCCCGGCAACATGCCGATCAGTGCCATGGCGCATTCAATCAGCCGCTTGGCAATGCCGCCGCGCCCCATAATCAAACCGGACAAAATAAAAAACGGGATCGCCAGTAACGCAAAGCTGTTAATCCCACCGGCCATCCGCTGCGCCATCGTCGTGACCGCCGGCATAAAGTCGATACTGATCAACATGGTGGCCAGCGTTGCCAACCCGATACAGAACGAAATAGGGACATTGAGCAGTAGCAGTGAGAAAAAGACCAGCAACAGAACCAGAATTGAGATTTCCATTAGTGCAGCCCCTCGACTTGTGGCATTGGCTGTCGCAGCGCCAGATGATACAGCTGGCAACAGCCATAAAACGCGATAAGTAAGCCTGATAGCGGGATCACGCTGTAGATATAGGCCATCTTAATTCCCAGTGCTGCTGACATCTGATTTAACTCAAAGGTCAGCGCCATCAGATTACCGCCACCCACCACCATCACCGCCAGCGCAAACAGCACTACCGCGCTGGTCAGCAACATATTCAACCGCCGCTGTAACTCAGCGTCAAAGCGCCGGGTAACAATATCCAGCCCCAGATGTACGCCGGTACGATAGGCCAGTGCTGCGCCAATCATGCCTATCCAAATCAACAGGCAACGCGACAATTCTTCGGTGACCGAGCTTGGGCTTTGCAGCAAATAACGTGATACCACCTGCCAGCTTACCACCAGCACGATGCTGAGCATCAGCAGCGCCAGAAACCACTTCAGCACCGTATCAACCCAGAACAATAATTTAGTCATCCTTTACCTCCGGGCTAACCTCACGCATGGCCGCAATTTGCTGAAGCAAGGGGCCGATACGGGTTTGCAGCATTTGCTGATAGAAGGGCGCAACCGCCTGACGGAAGGGTTCTTTATCCGGGTAAATAACCGTCACCCCTGCGGCTTTAACGGCATTAAGCGCCTCTTCCGACGCTTGTTGCCAGGCAGCACGCTGATAGACAATCGAATCGTTGGCGGCCTGCTGCACCCATTGCTGCTGCTCTGGTGTCAGATCCTGCCAGACATGCAGGCTCATAATCAGCACATCCGGTACCGCGGTGTGTTCATCCAGCGAGAAATATTTACTCAGCTCATAGTGACGGGATAAATAGAAACTGGGCGGATTATTCTCGGCGCCGTCCACCACCCCCTGTTGGATGGCAGTGTAAAGCTCACCCCAGTCAATCGGGGTAGCGGCGCCGCCAAGTGCTTCCACCATCCGCACGGCGGTTTGGCTGTTAAGCACCCGGAATTTTTTACCGCGTAAATCGGCCGGGCTGTCGATACGGGTATTACTGGAATAAAAACTGCGACTGCCGGCATCGTAATAACCCAGGCCATACAGGCGGGCAACCTGGATCTCCTGCAGCAAGCCCTGACCGATCTCACTTTCCAATACCCGCCAGAAATGCGCATTATCGTCAAAAATATAGGGCACACTGAACACCTGCATCGCCGGCACAAAACCTTCCAGCGGGCTGGCCGACACCTTGGTCATCGCCAGACTGCCGATCTGCAGCAACTCAACCAGCTCCCGCTCGTTACCGAGCTGACCACCACTGTAGATCTCAATCCGCATACTGCCGCCGGAGTATTCCGCCAGCCGCTCGCCCATCAGTGCCATGGCTTTATGCACCACATGCTCCTGATCCAGCGTATGCGCCAGCCTCAGCACCTTAACCTCCTGCTCCGGCTGACAGGCGCTTAGCAGCAAACTGGCCGCTGCCGCCAGCACCCAGCGCATCCGGCCTTGCTGTGTTCGTTTCTTCATACTGTTACCCTGTTAATCCTATGCTGGCTACTGTGCCAGCCGGTCGGCCGGTCTGTGCCGGCCTGACGTTGGCTGCTGCCATTAACGCATGGCGCTGGCCGGAAACTTATCCATATCGTGATAATCCAGATTTTCACCGGCCATACCCCAGATAAAGGCATAGTTGCTGGTACCGCAGCCGCTGTGAATCGACCAGGCCGGCGACACCACCGCCTGCTCATTGGCGACCCAAATATGCCGGGTTTGCTGTGGCTGGCCCATAAAGTGGCAAACGCCCTGCTCCGGCGCTAAATCAAAGTAAAAGTAGGCTTCCATCCGGCGGTCATGCTGGTGCGCCGGCATGGTATTCCAGACACTGCCGGGTTTTAATACCGTCAGACCCATTTGCAGCTGACAGGTCTCTACCACATCATTAATCATTAACTGATGGATCGCGCGTTCATTCGACGTCGCCTGAGCGCCCATTTGCAGCACAGTACAGTTATCCATAGTCAGATGTTTGGTCGGATAGCTATGATGAGCCGGCGCCGAATTCAGATAAAACTTAGCCGGGGTAGCGGCGTTGTCGCTGTAAAAACGAACCTGCCGTGCGCCCATACCGACATAAAGTGCTTCTTTGTTTTGCAGCGGATAACGCTGGCCATCAACTTCGACTACGCCACTGCCGCCGACGTTAATAATGCCAAGTTCACGGCGCTGTAAAAAATAGTCGGCTTTTAACGCTGCTACCGTCTCAAGTTGTACCGGACCGGCCACCGGCACCGCACTACCGACAATCACCCGCTCGTAATGGGTATAGCAAAGTACCAGCTGGTCAGGCTGCATCAGGTTATCGACCAGAAAATGCTGCCGTAGCTGCTCGGTATCGTAACGCTTTACATCATCCGGGTGGGTTGGATAACGGCTTTCAAAAATTACGCTCATCATTAGTCCTCTGTTTAATGGGTTGCTGCGCTCTGGCTGTCTCGTTATTTAGCGCTTTAGCGCGCCAGCCAGCCGCCATCGACGGCCAGCACATGGCCATTCACATAATCGCTGGCCGCGCTCGCCAAAAATACGGCGGCACCGGCTAAATCTTCCGGCTCACCCCAGCGTCCGGCCGGGATCCGCCCCAAAATAGCGGCATTGCGCTGTGCATCGGCCTGTAAAGCGGCGGTGTTATCGGTGCGAAAATAGCCCGGGGCTATCGCATTAACCTGAATATTATGCTGCGCCCACTCATTGGCCAGCGCTTTGGTGACTCCGGCAATCGCATGTTTACTGGCAGTATAGGCCGGTACCGTGATGCCACCACTGTAGGAAAGCATCGAGGCGATATTAATAATCTTACCGCTCTGGCGTTTGATCATCTCGGCGCCGAGCAATTGCGACAATAAGAAGGCCGCATCCAGATTGACTGCGATCACCTTATGCCACTCGCTCATCGGAAACTCATGTGCCGGCGCCCGGAAAATGGTGCCACCACAGTTCACCAGGATCTGCACCGGCCCTGCTGCCAGCGCGGCGGCAGCCAGATCCCGGACGGCCTGTTCGTTACTCAGATCCGCCACCAACTCCTGTGCCTGGCCGCCACTGGCCAGAATGGCATCAACCGTCGCTGCTGCGCCACCGCTGTTGGAACAGGCGCACAGCACTTTGGCCCCCGCTGCAGCCAGCGCCTTAGCAATCGCCTGGCCTAAACCCCGGCTGGCACCGGTGACCAGCGCCGTTTGGCCGCTCAGGGTAAATAAGCTTGTCATCTGTCACTCCTATTTTGTCGGTTTGTCGCTGCAGCATCCGTGGTGTCATCGTCAGGAATAATGTTCAAATATGGAACAACCTGAATTTTCAACAACCAATAAAATGCAATAAATTCATTAAGTTAGACCACAAATCCGCAGAAAGCGCCTGTCGAAAACTGATTTAATTTGCATCATTAATTGACAGGATTTACTGCTTGGTGTTAGCTTTTTGCCATCGGTGGCATAAAATTGCAAGCTTTTTTTGCCACCGGTAGACAAGACAGCCATGCTTTAACAGTCGCCGAATTATCAACAGGGGAGCAATATACCCGGCACGATAACCCACACAGCTTTTACGCTGCCAGGTTACAGACAACGGGTATAGGTTCCTGACAAAGACGAGAATAGCCAGTTAAGCTGGCAACAGATAAACACTCAGGACAAGGTGAACAAGATGGTAAACAGCAGAACACCCTTTCGCCCCAGTAAAGTCTGCCGGGCATTAACCCTGGCCGGTCTGGCAACCTTATTCAGCGTTCAGGCGCTGGCACAGCAAACTGAACAGGTTGAACAGACCGAACAGCAAAAAGCGGAAGAACAAATTGAAGTGATTTCCGTTGTCGGTAGCTTCCGTGGCAGTCTGGCCAGCGCGCTAAACCAGAAGCGCTTTGAAACCGGTGCCACTGACACCATCAAGGCAGAAGATATCGCTGATTTCCCTGATCTGAACCTGGCCGAATCGCTGCAGCGTATTCCGGGGGTAGCCATTAGCCGGGTAGCCGGTGAAGGCCGCCAGATCTCAGTACGTGGCCTGGGCCCGGATTTTACTCGGGTGCGGATCAACGGTATGGAGGCACAATCCACCAGTGGTGGTACCGACCAGATCGGCGGCGCTAACCGCGGCCGTGGTTTCGACTTTAATACCTTCTCTTCAGACTTATTTAACGAACTGACGGTACGCAAAACGGCGTCGGCCAATATTGAAGAAGGCTCATTGGGTGCGACTGTCGATATGCGCACTGCCCGCCCCTTCGATTATGATGGCATGACCTTTGCGGCCAATATTCAAGCCGGCTATAACGATAAGTCAGAAGAAGTGGATCCGAAAGGCTCCTTCCTGTTTAGCAATATTAACGACGATGGCACCTTTGGCTATCTGATTTCAGCAGCCTTCTCCGAGCGTAATATTCTGGATGAAGGCGCCTCTACCGTGCGCTGGAACAACGTCAATGACTTTGGCACTTACCGTGGTGATGCCAATGCGCCTGAGCTGCAGGCCATTAATAATGCCTTCCGGCCACGTCTGCCACGTTACGATTCTTATGTCCATAATGTGAAACGTACCGGTATTGCTACCGCACTGGAATACCGTCCAAGCCTGGAAACCCGCTTTAATCTGGATGTGCTGTACTCCAAAGACGATTCAACCCGTCAGGAAGCCTTTATGCAAGGCATTCTGAATGCCGGTGCTAACCGGGCCGCCCTGACCAACCCGGCCAGCGGCATTACCGGCGGTATGAACGTACTGGATTACGAAATCGACGGTACCAATACCGTCACCTACGCCTCTTTTGAAAACGCGCTGATCCGCAACGAACTGCGTTATGACGAACTGTCGACCGAGTTCCTGCAAATCACGCTCAGTGGCCAACATCAGTTAACCGATAACCTGAAAATTGACGGTATGATCGGTCGCGCCACTTCTGAGTTCGATAACCCGATCCAAACCACAGTGGTAATGGAAAAGGCCGGCCAGACCTTCAGTTACGATTACCGTGGCGGCAAGCGGCAGAATCCTGAACTGCTATTCGGTGCCGGCGTATTCGACCCGAACGGCTGGACTACTAACAGCGTGCGTTTACGGCCACTGGGCGCAGAAAATACCTTTGATAGTGCTGCTTTTAACGTTGAGTATGTGCTGAACGATATCCTGACCTTACGCAGTGGTTTGCACTATAAAAAGTTTGAATTCGAAACCCACGAAGCACGCCGGCAAAGTGAAAACGCCGCTGGCGTGGTGATGAGCCCGGATCTGATCCGCCAGTATGGTGCGGGGGTGGGTCCTTACGGCAGCTGGCTGGTGCCGGATTTAGCGGCTATTGATGCCCGCTACAATATCTACAGCAATACCGGTGCCTTTACCGTGAGCCGTGATTTCCGCCGCGTCGATAACTACTCTGCTGAAGAGAAAACGCTGGGTGCCTATGTACAACTGGCCTTTGATACCGAACTGGGTGATACCGGCTTCCGCGGTGATATTGGTGGCCGCTTTGTAAAAACCGATCAGTCTTCCACTGCCTGGGCGACTCTGGGTGGAACTGAGCAGCTGATTACCGCCAAGCATGACTATAACGAGTTCCTGCCGTCATTGAACCTGGTGTTTGAACCCATGGATGATGTGATTATCCGCTTTGGTTATGCCGAAGTGATGGCCCGGGCTGGTCTCGGTAGCATCCGACCTAACGTCTCAGTATCCGTATCGGGTGGCGCCCGTTCCATAAGCGGCGGTAACCCAACGCTGGAGCCGACCAAAGCCAAAACCTATGACTTAGGTTTAGAGCTGTACTTTGATAATGAGTCCTTATTAGGCGTGGCCGTATTCCGCAAGGATATCGACAGCTATGTACAAGGTCTGCGCGAGACCAAGCTGTTTACCGAAACCGGTTTACCGATCCAGGCCGCCATTGACGCCTGTAATGCCGGTCCCGGCTATGGCGAGGCCACAGGTTGTACTGAGAACGTAGAGTGGCAAACCAATACGCCATTAAATGGCCCGGGCGGTAATCTGTATGGCTTTGAAGTGCAGTACCAGATGCCGTTTAGCTTCCTGCCGGAGTTCTGGAACCGTTTCGGCTTTATCGGTAACTATACCTATGTTAAAGCCCAGATGGACTACATTAACAATACCGGCGTCGTGCTGGCCACCCGTGACCTGCAGGGTTTATCCGAGAATACCCGTAGTGCCACCCTGTACTACGAGGACGAAAAATTCTCCGCCCGGGTGTCACTGGCAGACCGTGCGCGTTACCTGACCAACGCTATCGGCCGCGATAACAATGATATGGAAGGCACCAATGCTACCCGTAATATTGATGCTGCGATGTCGTATCAGTTAAACGATAACTGGAAGCTGACGTTTGAAGCACTGAACCTGACCAATGAAGTGGACGATCAGTGGGTTGATTCCAGCGGCAACCGTTTAACTTACTACCATGCTACCGGCCGGCAGTACTACCTGGGTGCGCAATATAAGTTTTAAGCACCCCTCTGACACTTAAGCGGCGCACTGCCGCTTAAGTGCTGTCTGCCCCTGAATCAGGCGCAGCATGTTTCGCGTGCCACGGAAGGCCCGAATAACTCACAGGCAAGTGCCAATTCTATTTAACAGGGTAACTATCGTGAACAAGCGTCTTCTGCAAACTCTTCCTCTTGTTACGCTTAGCAGCTTACTACTGGCAGCCTGCGGTCAACCCGCCAATCCGCCTGCCGCAAACCAAACCACTGCTAAGCCGTCAACTGTAACCACTATGCCGGTGGCAGCCAAGTTACTGATTGCCAATCCGTCTGACTTTGTCCGCAGCCAACAGCCGGTTTACCTGAGTTACTATGATCTGGGCTTAACCGCTCAGCAGGCGCAGGATCTGGTTGCCCGTCGTGCCGGCCAGTTGGTACCACTGCAGCATCTGGATCGCAGCGGTGACGGTACGCGCGATACGCTGTTTTTAGCCTTGGATTTTCAGCCAGCCGAACAACTGCAACTACACATTGAACATGATGCTGCCGCCCTGGCAGCTCTAAAGCTGCCGGCGAGAACTCAGGCCGAAATTTCGCATAAAGTCGGTGGCGAATGGCAAGGTGCCAAATATATTGGCGGCACCTTTCAGAACGTGCAGCAACTGACACCGCCGCCACAATATACCGATCACTCGGAGTGGATCCGTTATGAAGGCCCTGGTATCGAATCAGATCAGGTCGGCTATCGGATTTATCTGGACTGGCGTAATGGCTTTGATGTCTTTGGTAAAACCAAACCACAGCTGGTGTTGCAGGATGTCGGCCAGGATGGCTATCGGTCGTACCATGAAATGGCCGACTGGGGTATGGATCTGCTAAAAGTCGGACAATCACTGGGCGCCGGTGGTTATGGTTACTGGGATGGTCAGAAAGTTGAGCGTGTGTCCAGGGTTGGCCAGCATACCGCCAAAGTGATTGAAAATGGCCCGCTCTACTCCGCATTACAGATAACCTATCAGGATTGGCAAATTGCCGGCAAAACCGTCACTTTAACCGCTGATCTGTCGATGACTGCCGGCAGCCGGCTGGTCAATACCCGGTTACAACTGTCTGAGCCACTGGATAATCTTGCCATTGGTCTGGCAAAACTACCGGATACCAAACTGATTCAGGGCGAAGTGGAGATCACCGGTCACGCCTGGACCTATGTCGCGACCTGGGGGAATCAGAGTTTATCGGCCCCTGATAGCAAACTTGGGATGGCACTGCTGTTTAAACGCGGCCAGCGCACGGCACAAACCGAAGACGAGCATAGCCATGTCAGCGTGATGAAACCGGCTGGCAACCAGCTGGAATACTACTTTTTAGCCGCCTGGGATGGTGAAGCAGACGGCATCAAAACCGAAGCGGAATTTATTGCCTACCTTGAGCAACAAGCCGAACAACTGACCTTGACTCCACGGCAGCGCCTGCATACCGCCGCCACTGCCGCGAAACTGCAGCAGCCACTCACTGCTGAGCACGCACTGTATTGGGGAGAGCTACTGGCCAAAAGTGAGATGGTACGGCAAACTCCCTACTACGCTTACGGCGGCTGGGATTATGAGCGTCAACGTCCGGCAACCTTTGAATACACCACTGGTCTGTTGCTGCAAGCCTATGATGATTTACTGCAGCTTAAACCTAACGCCGAATGGCAACAGGTGATAAGCGACGTTGTAAACTCCTTTGTGACACCTGAGGGAGATATCCGCACTTACAGCATTAAAAAATACAATATCGACAGCCTGAATACCGGCAATATGCTGCTGCGCGATTATCTGCGCCAGCCGAACGAGCCGGCGCGCAAGGCGCTGGCACTGCTGCGTCGTCAGGTCGCCGAGCATCCGCGCACTCAGGATGGCGCCTTCTGGCACAAACAAATTTATCCGCATCAGCTGTGGCTGGATGGCGTCTATATGGGCATGCCATTCTACGCCTTTTACACCACAGAGTTTGAGCAAGGCCAGGGCCTGCCGGAAGTCGTTAAAGAATTTAAGCTAACCCGTGAATTACTGCGCGATGCCAATACCGGCCTGTACTACCATGCCTGGGATGAAGCGAAACAGCAGGTCTGGGCTAACCCTGAAACCGGTTTGTCGCCGCATTTCTGGGGCCGCGGCCTGGGTTGGCTCAGTATGGCGCTGGTTGATGTGCTGGATTATATCCCGGCCGAACAAACCGAGCTGCGGGCACCACTGCTGCAGATGATTACTGAGCTGGCGGAAGCCTTACCACGCTTTCAGCATGACAGTGGCGTCTGGTATCAAATTCTGGATCGGCCCGAGGCAACAGGCAACTACCTGGAGTCATCCGCTAGCGCCATGTTTACCTATTTCTATGCTAAAGCGATAAACAACGGCTATCTGCCACCGAGCTATAAAGCCACAGCGCTGAAAGCCTATCAGGGGTTAGTGCGCGAATTTATGCTGGTGCATCCGGATGGTTTAGTCAGCTTGGTTAATACGGTGCAGGTGGCGGGTCTGGGCTTTGGCCGCGATGGCAGCTACCACTACTATATGAGCGAGCCGGTCTTCCGTAACGACGCTAAGGCCAACGGCCCCTTTATTATGGCGGCAGTCGAAATGGCAAAACTTCTGGGCTACCCGGTTAACCAGTAACAACTGCCTGGCAGCAGGGTGCAGTTAACGCTGGCCCTGGAGTACGAGAGGACTTCTCCCTCTCCTGTGGTTTGAGCCGGCAACTGCCGGCTCTTTTTTTAACAGTGCTTGTTCGGGAGACTTTTATGCATAACGTCTTATTGGCTTTGATTTTTCTTTTGCTACCAAACATGACACTAGCCAGCAATGTGTTGCGCTTAAGCGTCGCACAGGATGGCAGCGCGCAGTTTCAAACTATTCAGGCGGCACTGGATAGCCTGCCGGCCACTGCTGAGCAGGCAATTATTCAGATTAAGCCGGGTATCTATCAGGAAAAGCTGTACCTGACACGGGATAAGGTGGCTCTGGTTGGTCAGGGCCGCACTCAGACCATCATTCAATATGCTGAACTGCGCACAAATTGGCTGGCGTCCCATCCGGATGACTGGGGCAGCGCCGTGGTAAATATCCGCGCCAGCGACATTGCCCTGCTCGGCCTGACGATTAAAAACAGCTATGGTGAACTAACCGGCGATCATGAACATCAGTTCGCGATCCGTGGCTTTGAGCATGCCAGCCGGATTATTACTGATGACTGCGCCATTATTGCCGGCGGTGCCGATACCCTAAGTTTGTGGAATAAGACCGACGGCATGTACTACCACCGCAACTGCTATATCGAAGGCCATACCGATATGGTGTGCCCACGTGGCTGGGCTTTTTTTGACAACGTCACTTTTTACAATCAGAAAGCCTATGCCACCCTGTGGCATGACGGTGAACTGGACCCAGCGCAAAAACTGGTGGTGGTCAATTCGCAGTTCGATGGTGTACCCGGCTTTTTGCTGGGCCGCCGCCACTACGATGCGCAGTTTTATCTGATCAATAACAGCTACAGCCCGAATATGGCTGACCGGCCAATCTTCCGTCACACCTATCCGCAACAACCGGAACGTGACCGGGCCAATTTATGGGGCGATCGCTACTACTTTAGCCAGAGCGCTGACAGCGCACCGCGCTATCCGTGGCTGGCAGATAATCTGGCTACGCATCCGGCTAACCTTAGCGCGGCGCAGATCACCGCACAGTGGACCTTTGACGGTCGCTGGGATCCCGAGGCTGAGCTGGCACGGCTTTATCAATTAATGGAACAACAACCATGAATCGACTAATCCTTTGCCTGTGTTTGTTGCTAAGCCTGTCGTTCGCTTCCCAGAGTTTCGCCAACAACCCGGTACCAGCGCGGCTGCATCTGGTCGGTGACTCGACGATGTCGGTTAAGATCAACCCGGCCTACCCGGAACGCGGTTGGGGTGAGCTGCTACCGGCCTTTATGCTGTCGCAGCTAACGATTATTAATCATGCCGCCAATGGCCGCAGTACCCGGCGCTTTATCAATGAGGGGCGCTGGCAACTATTGTTAAGCGAACTGAGTGCCGGCGACTATGTGTTGATCCAGTTTGGCCATAATGACCAGAAAATTGCGGATCCGACGCGCTATGCGGCGCCAGATAGCGACTATCAGGCGTTTTTACGCCAGTTTGTGGCCGATATTCGTGCCAAAAACGCCATTCCGCTATTGGCAAGTTCGATTTGCCGGCGCAACTTTAACAGTGATGGGGTCTTAATCCGGGATCTGAACGCCTATGCAGAAGCCACTGCTCAGGTCGCCGCCGAGCTGACAGTAAGCTTCTTTGATTTACAGCAGCAGAGCTGTGACTTTATTGAAAACGCCGGCCTGGCGGGCAGTCAGCCGTACTTTATTCAAATTCCGGCTGATCTTTATCGCAAGTATCCCGACGGCAGCACCGATAACACCCATCTGACGCTGCAGGGTGCCGCTAAGATTGCGCAATTCTTTGTGCGGGAGTTAAAGCGGCAGCAACATCCACTGGCGGCCTATATTTACCGCGAGCTGTTATAAAAACGCCCGGCACAGGCCGGGCGCTTAGAAACTGGCAGCAAATTGTTATTCCGGTGCCTTAGACACCCCAACCATGGCCGGGCGTAATAAGCGGCCATTTAACTCATAGCCTTTTTGCATCACAAAGGTCACCGTATTCGGCGGTAAATCCGCAGTCGGCTGCATGCTCATCGCCTGGTGCTGCTCCGGATTAAATGGCTGACCGGCCGGATCCAGCTGGATCACGCCATATTTCTCAACCGTGTCCAGGAAGCTCTTCATCGTCAGTTCGATACCTTCGATCACACCCTTAAAGGCCTCGTCTTCGCGGTTGATAAAGTTCAGCGCCCGCTCCAGGTTATCCAGTACCGGCAATAAGTCCGAAGCGAACTTCTCCAGCGCGAACTTATGTGCCTTTTCCACATCCTGCGCGGCGCGGCGGCGGGCGTTATCGGCATCGGCTTTAATGCGCAGCATTAAATCATGTTGCTCAGCCAGCTGACTCTGGGTTTTCGCCAGTTCTTCTTCCAGCTTGCTGATAATGGTTTGCTCAGACGACAGCTCCACTGTGTCGGCATGGCTATCCGTAGTCTGGTTCAGCTCTTCAGGGGTTTCTGCAGGCTTGTGTTGCTCAGTCATTGTTACAATACTCCAATTTTGCGTAGGGGTATTATGGGGATCAATTTGGCCGATTCAAGTTTAAATTTAACTGGGCGGCGCAGGATTCCACCAGTGGCACCAGGCGCGCATAATTCATCCGGCGCGGCCCAAGCAGTGCAATAAAGCGGTGTGGCTGTTGCTGATAACTTTGGGCGATCACACTTAGCTGCGCCAACTCAACAAAGCCCGACTCTTTACCGAGGATCAGTTTGGGTTTGCTATCCTGGGTCACCAACTCCAGTAACTGCATCAGGCCGGCCGGATGTTCCAACATCTGCACTACCTGCTGCAAGGCCGGGTTTTGCTGATAATCCGGGGTTAGCAACAACTGATGCTGACCAAAGATCAGTGGCTGATGCTGCATAAACTCATCCAGACTCAGTTGCCCCAGCACCTTTTGCAACAGCGCCTGGCTCAGGCCGCTTTCGCTGCGCAGCAAATTACCGAGCCGGGCTATACCGTCCTGCCACTGGCCACCGGCCAGAGCCGCGTTTAACAAGCACAGCACCTTACTTAAGGTAGCCGAATCAATACTTTGCTCACATTGCAGCACCCGGTGCAGAATGTCGCCGTCTTCATCGATCACCACCAGTAACAAACGGTCACTGGCCAGACGTACCAAATCGATTTGCCGCACTTCACGGCCACTTGCCTTGGGCGCACTGATAATAGCGACACAACCGGTCAGGTTAGCCAGTAATTGCCCGGCCTGCTGGCATAATAACGACACCGGCAACTGCGGTACCAAACGCTTTTTAATCTCCGCGGCCCAGCTATCGCTTAGCGGTTGCAGCTGCAGCATCTTATCGATAAATAACCGGATACCAGAGGTGGTAGGAATGCGGCCGGCTGAAGTATGGGGTGAGCGGATCAGCCCCTGCTGTTCCAACTGCACCATGGTATTGCGCACCGTAGCAGAGCTGACAGACAAAGCCTGATTTTCGGCGATCAGTTTGGAGGATACCGGTAAACCATCCAGCAGATACTGCTCAACGATCAGTTTTAAAATCAGCTCGGTTCTGCTTAATGTTTCGGTCATGCGCCTGCACCTGCCTTATATTACTAACTATGATGGGGCCTTTCTAAAAAATTTCAAGCAGCTCAGGACACTAAAGCCAGCAGCCGTTATACTGAGCCAACAGTCTGGCCGCTAGGCAACACGGTGGCCGGTGCTTACCAGCCCTGTTAACGATGAGCATCTAACTGTGATCTTTTCACTCTGGTCTTTAAATATGGAAGCCTTATGAGTCTTGCCTTTAGCAAAGTAGGATTAATCGGTAAACCGCACCACAGCGGCGCCAACCAAACCCTGCTCAGCCTGTATCAGTTTTTGCAGCAACAGGGCCTGAGCGTCTATGTTGAAGAGCGGGTCGCGCAAAGCTTGCCCATCGCCGCAGCCGAAGTGCTGGATCTGGTGACGCTGGGGAAAACCTGCGATCTGGCAATCGTGGTCGGCGGAGATGGCAATATGCTGGGCGCAGCGCGGGTGCTGGCGCGGTTTGATGTGGCAGTACTGGGTGTCAACCGCGGTAATCTTGGTTTTTTAACTGATTTGGCGCCGGAGAGCTTTGCCGAACCGTTAACTGAGGTGCTGGCCGGAAATTTTGTTACCGAAAAGCGTAACCTGCTGGAAATCGCCGTCCATCGTCACGGCAGTATTAAAAGCAGTAACAGTGCCGTAAACGAAGCGGTGCTGCACGCCGACAAGGTAGCGCATATGATTGAATTCGAAGCCTATATTAATAACGAATTTGTCTACAGCCAGCGCTCCGACGGCCTGATTATCAGCACGCCAACCGGCTCAACCGCTTATTCCCTTTCCGGTGGCGGCCCCATTCTGACCCCGGATCTGGATGCTATGAGCCTGGTGCCAATGTTTCCGCATACGCTAAGTAGCCGGCCGCTGGTAGTATCGGGGAACAGCGAAATTCGCCTGAAAGTAGCAGATACCAATGACGCCCATTTGCAAATCAGTTGCGACAGCCATGTGATTCTGGCGGTAATGCCAGGCGATGATATTACCATTCGCAAACACCCTAACCCGCTGCGACTGGTGCATCCGCCCGGCTATAGCTATTACCATGTGTTGCGCAATAAACTGGGCTGGGGCAGCAAGTTGTACTAAAAAAAATCGGCGCCCGGCTTGCTAAAGTCATTTTTACTGTATAAATTTACACTGTAACTATAAACAGTATCAGGTGCCTTATGCTCTGCCATCTTCATATCAGTAATTTTGCCATAGTTCGCGCGCTGGAAATTGACTGGGCGGGCGGGATGTCAACCATCACCGGTGAAACCGGAGCCGGTAAATCCATTGCCATTGACGCCCTGGCACTGTGCCTGGGCGAACGGGCCGATGCCGCAGTAGTGCGTCCCGGCGCCGACAAAGCCGATATTGTCGCCACCTTTGATATCTCCGCCCTGCCCGCTGCGCGCGACTTTCTGCAACAACAAGACCTGTTGATGGGTAACGAATGTATTGTCCGGCGTGTCGTCAGTAATGAAGGCCGTTCCCGCGGTTATATTAATGGCGTGCAGGTGCCGGCGCAGCAGCTAAAGCAACTGGGACAGTACCTGTTATCGATCCATGGCCAGCACGCGCATCAACTGCTGTTAAAGGCCGATTATCAGCGTCAGTTACTGGACGCCTATGTCGCCAACAGCGAGCTGCAGCAGCAATGCCGGCAAAGCTATCGCTACTGGCAGCAGTTGCAGCAGGAGCATCAGGCATTACAGCATTCTCAGCAACAGCGTGATGCCCAGCGCCAGTTACTGGAGTATCAGGTAGCAGAACTGGATCAGTTTGCGCCACAGGCTGATGAATTCAGCGGGCTGGAAGCCGAACATAGCAGGCTGACGCACGGTAACACTCTGCTGTCGCAAAGCCAGCAATGCCTGCAGCAACTATACGATGATGATGAACAAAGCATTTACCGCGCACTGTCTCAGGTAAGCTACCAACTGGAGCAGTTGCAAGCACTGGACCCGGCATTGGCCGGTATACAGCAAATGCTAAGCGATGCGCTGTTACAAACCGAAGAAGCCAGCCGTGAACTGCGCCGCTATGCCGATAAGGTGGAACTGGATCCGGAGCGGCTGGCTGAAGTCGACGAGCGACTGGCACAGTGGCTTAATCTGGCCCGCAAGCATCAGATCGCTAATGAACAACTGGCAGAGCGGCACCAACAATTAGCGGCAGAACTGGCAGAGTTAACCGGCTCAGAGCAGCGGCTGACCGAACTGGAACTGGCTATCCAGCAAGCCAGTCGCCAATATCAGCAGGCTGCGGCAGCTTTAACAGCCGCCCGCCAGCAGGCGGCCTCGGAGCTAAGCGAGCTGATCAGCAAAAATATGCATGAACTGAGCATGGCCAATGCCCGCTTTGCTATCAATGTTTCGACCTTGCCGTTAGAGCAGGCCAGCGCCAACGGCCTGGATCTGATCAGTTTTGAGGTATCGACCAACCCGGGCCAGCCACTGCAAGCCTTAAGTAAGGTCGCCTCCGGCGGTGAATTATCACGGATCAGCCTGGCGGTACAGGTAATACTGGCGGATAAGGTCACCACCCCTACCTTGATTTTCGATGAAGTGGATGTCGGGATCAGCGGCCCGGTAGCTGCTGGCGTCGGCCGCTTATTACGCCAGCTGGGTCAAAGTACCCAGATTATTTGCGTTACCCACCTGCCGCAAGTGGCGAGCCAGGGCCATCAGCAGTTATTTGTGGAAAAATATACCGATGGTATCGCCACCGAAACCCGGATGCGCCAGCTCAGTGATGATGAGCGGATCCAGGAAATTGCCCGTCTGCTGGCCGGCGAGAATATCAGTGCCAATGCGCTGGCCAATGCGCGGGAACTTTTGTGTACCCCAGCAGTCTGAGCTGCAGTTTTGCTGCGCTAAGCTGCACAGCACCAAAGGTGTGTAAGCAGCTTAGCCCGGCAACGAAACCCGACTTTACCGCACCGTACTCAGAAACAGGTTTTTTGCTTACGCATCCTGGGTTATGATGACGGCACTTAGGTTGATGACATGGTATCTATGAAAGCAGTAGTAAAAATCGTCTTACTGGCGGCAGCTCTTAGCCTGAGCGCCTGTAGCAGCTGGGTATACCGTATTGATATTCCGCAGGGTAACTTTTTAGAGCAAAAGGACGTTGATAAACTCCGTATTGCCATGACCAAGGAGCAGGTGGTGTTTGTACTGGGTAATCCGGTCGCAGCCAACCCCTTTGACCACGATACCTGGCATTACTTTTATGCCCTGAAAGGCGGCCGTGGCAATAACTTTGAAAAGCGCCTGGTGGTGGAGTTTAAAGATGACCGGCTGGTCAATATCAGTGGTGACTTTGATAAACACCCGGACTTTGATAAACCGCTGGATATTTAAGACAGCATATTAGCAAGATATACAGCAAAGCCGCTTTATCGCGGCTTTTTTATTGTAGTCATTGTTGTTGTGATTTTTTTTGTGATTTTTGTTGTGATTATTGTTGTAAGCGTCGCGGCCAAACTGCGGTAGGATGGCATACCAAACTGCTTTGACCTTATAAATGACCACCGGTAACTTTATTCGCCCGCCCCTCGTCCTTAGCTTTTTCGGCACGGCGCCGACGCAAATCTTTCGGATCAGCAATCAAAGGTCGGTAGATTTCAATCCGGTCGCCGTCTTTCACTTTATCACTTAGCTTCACCGGCCGGCTCCAGACCCCCACTTTTTGTTCGCTCAGGTTAATCTGCGGAAATTGCTGCAAAATACCGGATTGACGGATAATCTGCTCAACACAGGTATCAGCCGGCACCGAGATAGTTAACAAAGCCTGCCGCTCCGGCAAGGCATACGCCACCTCAACGCTAATGGTATCGGAAATGGCGGCACCTGCGCTGTTATTCACCATAAACTTGCTTCGCTCTCTGGGTAAAGGCGTTGACCATGGCAGCCGTTAACTCCTGAAATATCTTGCCAAAGGCAAACTGCACCAACTTATTTGAAAATTCAAATTCCAGCTGCAAAATCACCTTGCAGGCTTGCTCATTTAACGGCACAAACTGCCAGCCGCCCTGCAAGCGCTTAAAAGGCCCATCAACCAGCTGCATTTCTATGCGTTGTACCGGGTGTAAAATATTACGGGTAGTAAAGCTTTGCCCAATGCCTGCCTTGGAAACTTCCAGTTTCGCCACCATTTCCTGTTCAGTGTGGCGGATCACCGTGGCTTTGGTACAGCCGGGTAAAAATTGCGGATAATCCGGCACCGCATTAACCAGGTCGTACATTTGTTGCGCGCTGTAAAAAACCAAGGCACTGCGCTCAATTTGTGGCATACTCACTCCCCTTTAAACTCGCCGCCGATTGTAACAGAATAACGCGCTGCAACAAGGCATGAGCCATCGCTGACATCCAACACTGAGCTGCGACAAGTAACGAAATATGAGCAAAAAACAAGCAAGCAAAAACAAAAACGGTACCATAGCGCAAAACCGCAAAGCGCGGCACGAGTACTTTTTAGAAGACCGCTACGAAGCCGGCCTGGCCCTGCAAGGCTGGGAATTAAAAAGTATTCGCGAGGGCAAGGTCAACCTGTCCGACTCTTATGTCATTTTGCATAATGGTGAAGCCTTTTTACTCGGCGCACAAATTCAGCCGCTAAACAGTGCCTCTACCCATGTGGTATGCGACCCCGAGCGCAGCCGCAAACTGCTGCTGCACAAGCGCGAGCTAAGTAAACTTGTTGGCCTGAAAGAGCGCGAAGGTTATACCCTGGTCGCCACCGCCATGTACTGGAAAGCCTGCTGGGTAAAGCTGGAGTTTCATTTAGCCAAGGGCAAGAAAAGCTATGACAAGCGTGACGATATTAAAGACCGCGACTGGTCACGCGAGAAAGAGCGCATGATGAAACACAGTAAACACTAAAACACCCTTGAAACTTTTTCCGCCTGGCCCCATCTAATTAGGGCGACAGGAAAACGGCTAAAGCATAAAGCCCGCTTGTGTAAAGCAATCAGGCTGCGTACAATAGCCAAACACTGAAAGTGAGTGTTACTTCCACAGAATTCGGGGCTGATTCTGGATTCGACGGGATTCACGAACTCTTAGGTGCATGCCGAGGTGAGGTAGGCCTCGTAAAAAAGCCTCAATTAAATAGTCGCAAACGACGAAACTTACGCAATCGCTGCCTAATAAGCAGTAGATAGCTCTTCCCCTCACGCATGCCTGTAAGCTGAGACTCTGGAAGATCACCCCTAACAGGATCGCGTCGCGTCTTCGCCTGGAGACAAAACGTTAAAACCAATCAGGCTCGCCCGACGATAGCCTGCCAGCTGGCGCTCATAGGGTTAACTAAATAACTGGCTAAGCATGTAGTACCGACGATGTAGGTTTTTCGGACGCGGGTTCAACTCCCGCCAGCTCCACCAACTAGAGAAGCGGCGCATTAGCGCCGCTTTTTTATTGCCGCAATCACAAACCGCAGCATAATCTCACCATCGAGCAATGTTTGTTTGTCAGCAGCAATTTAACTTCTTAGCGACTATCATGCCCCCAAAGCCGCTTTATCATAACCTTGGCGATGCGAAATACACTCTGTTTCGATACTATGTATAAATATTTTCACACCTTTTTCCCTTGTCCTGTGGTGATTTAGCAGCGATTTGCTGCAAAATAAGCGCTTGCTGGTTTGATCTCTGCAAATAAAATCTGCATAGTAAGCATCAGTGCTGCGCTGCGCCTGAAAATGGGCGGCCAGTTGCATAGCTGTATCAGGGAAGAATGCCGCACTCAGGACGCGCCGGCCGGCTTATGCTATTACAACAAAAACAGCATTTTCCTATTGTCAGGGTTGCGCCATGCATTCTAATTCTCAGGCGAGTTTAGCGCTTAGCCTGCCACAAACTGCTGTGCCCAGCGAACCACTCCCACAGCAAGGTGGTCACTGGGCATTATTGTTTCAGCGCGATTTTCAGATCAAGCGCGCCGTTAGTAGCGACGAGCAGCAACAAAGCTATCGTTTACGCCACCAGGTGTATTGCGAAGAGTTAGGCTTTGAGCCTACCAATGCCAATGCCATTGAGCAGGATCACTACGATCAGCGCTCTGCCCATTATCTGCTACAACACCGGCAAAGCCACAGTCTGGCCGGCACTATGCGGATGGTGTATTGCCGTTCAGCCGCAGAACAATTACCGGTAGCTAGTTATTTCGCTGGCAGTTTTACCGAACCACAATTGCAGCCAGCAGCCTTCGCACCGGACAGCATTTGTGAACTATCACGTCTGGCGCTGGCCGGTGAATTTCGCCGCCAGCAGCAACCGCATAATCCGGCACTTAGCCAGTTAAATCCGCTACAGGTTAGCCCGAACAACAGTCATTACCGTTATCTGGCAGCGGGTTTGTATCTGGCTGCACTGGAGCAAGCCTACAGCGAGGGGATAGCGCATGCCTATGCTGTGGTTGCGCCCGCTCTGGCCAGAATGCTCAACCGGGTCGGCTTTCAATTCCGGCAAATCAGCGCCCCCATTGAACTGAACGGTCAGCGCGCTGCCTATTACCTGGATGTGAACAAAAGCCTCTATACTTTGTGTGATGATTATAAGCTGTTACGGCAAGTGCTGGCTGCGCAACTGGCGCAGGTTAGCCTCTCTGGCATCCGCTAACGTCCGACGGATTACATAGCACTATGGATTCATTAACCCAAATTGCTCTTGGCTCGGCAGTTGCCGTTGCTGTGGTGGGCCGCAAAAGCTCAGTTAAAAAAGCCGCGCTCTGGGGCGCGGTGGCCGGCACACTGCCGGATCTGGATATCTTGATCGACTACGGTGATGCGCTGAGTAATATGGTGTACCACCGTGGCTTTAGCCATGCCCTGTTTTACCTGACTCTGTTATCACCACTGCTGGCGCTGCTGATTTGTAAAATTCATCAGCAAATGCCGCTGTACCGTCATTGGTTGCTGGCGATCTGGCTGGTGCTAATTACCCACCCCCTACTGGACACCCTTACCATCTATGGTACCCAGCTGGCGCTGCCCTTTAGTAATCATCCGTTTGCGGTGGGCAGCATCTTTATTATCGATCCCCTTTATACGCTGCCATTACTGCTCGGCCTGGCCTGGGTGCTGTGGCGCGGCAAAAGAGCCCTGGCCGCTAATACTGCAGCCCTGGTGTTCTCCAGCTGTTATTTACTCTGGGGGCTGGCTGCGCAGCAGCATGTCTTACAAGTTGCTGCCAAGCAGCCGGTAAGCAATGACGCCAGGGTGCTGGTGGTACCGACCGCACTTAACACCTTGCTGTGGCGGGTATTGCTGGTCACCGAGGAAGCTTACTATGAAGGCTTCTACTCGCTGCTGGAAAAGAACAGCGACATCGTGTTTCAGCGTTATGTACTGGACCCTGAGTTATACCAGCGCTATCAGCAGCATCCGGACGTGCAAACGCTGGCCACCTTTAGTCAGGGTTTTTACGCCCTGGAGCAACAGGGCGAGCAAGTGGTGATCACAGATTTACGGATGGGGCAACAACAAAACTATGCCTTTAGTTTTGTGCTGGCCGAGGAGCCTGGGCAACCGGCCAGCCGCTTGCCCCGACAACTGCAGCTGGCCGAAACCGTAAGCTGGGTGTGGCGCACTCTGACCGGTGAGCTCAGTGCCGCTAACCAATTACCTCGTAACCTGACCAGTCCGGACGCAGTGGCTGAGCCTGACCGCCCGGCAGCAGCTCAATATAGTAGCCACTAGCCTGCTGTAACGGCAGGCAGTCGTCTAACTGCAGCAAATCATCTTTGTGCGGGCTATCGGCATCGGTCAATAACTGGGCTTTGGCCCTTGCCTTAGCCTCTGCCGCATTCTTCGCCACACAGAGCATAAAATCATGCTGCTCGGCAATCTTGCCCGGGTAATAACCACCAAAATTAACAAAAAACAGCTTTTCCGCCTGCTCAACCGGCGTTGTCGACAGACGGATCTGATAGCCATCAATATTATGTAGCGCCAGATAGCTGTCTAAATGCAGGCCTTTAAGCTCGCCAAACCATTGCTGACGCAGCTGGGGGTAAGTCTGCTCAATGGTCTCACCGACCACAAAACGCACGTCGTGCAGTTCAATATTGGCACCGGGTGCGGTACCACCTAAATAGACTAAAAATAGCTGCATTAACTGTCCTTATAAACGAATACTTAAACCATCAGTCAGGGCACGGCGATAAGCCACCAAGGCCGGTACGCAAGCCAGTAGCGCAGCAGCAGCCAGAATGCCGCCAGCCCAGTACAGGCTTTGTAAGCTAAAGGGGCTCAGGCTGATAAAGAGGCCATAGTTCGCTGCCAGATAGTCCTGCACACCCCACAGCGCTGCCAGCAGTAACACAGCACTGCTGAGCATCGCCACACTGGTCAGTAACAGTACTTCGAGTTGGATCAGCCAGAACAGATACCAGGGGCTGGCCCCCACCGCACGTAAAATCGCCATTTCCCGTTGCCGCTCCCGCATCGAGGCCAGCAAGGTGGTCATCATGCCAACTAAAGCCGCCACCAGCACCAATAAGGTGATCAGCAGCAGCATATTCTCTACCATGCCCAGCATTTGCCACAGCTCAGCCAGTGCCACCCCGGGTAAGATGGCAGTCAGAGGTTCACCGCGAAACTCATTGATCTGCCGCTGTACCACAAAAGTTGCCATCCGTGAGTTCAACCCCACCATAAAGGCGGTAATCGCCTTCGGAGTCAAATCCATTTCCAGCGCCTGTTCGGCACTGACCTGCCGGCCAGGCATAGGCGCGCCCTGCTGCCAGTCGATATGGATGGCTTCAATGCCTTCCAGGCTAACATGTACTGTCTGATCAACAGGAGTACCGGTTGGCGCCAGGATGCCGACGACAGTAAAGGGCTTGTCTTTATGCTCGGAAAAACTGACGGCGCCGATACCATGCGCCAGTACGATTTCCTGCCCCAGCACATAGCCCAGACGCTTTGCCACCTCAGCGCCTAATACCGCATCATAAACACCGGTAAAGGGCACGCCCTCAGCAAACTGCAGCTGCTGCGATGAGGCGTAGCGGAAATGTTCAAAATAGCCCTGATTCGTGCCTAATACCCGGTAGCCACGGTGCGAATCGCCGAGCGATAACGGGATGGTCCAGGCGATTTGTGGATGCCGGCTGATCCGCTCATAGGTCGCCCAGCTGACATTTGCGGTGGCATTACCGATCCGGAATACCGAATACAGCAACAAATTCAGCTGACCAGAGCGGGCACCGACGATCAGATCAGTACCAGACACCGTATTGGTAAAGCTACTGCGGGCTTCTTTACGGATATGATCAATTCCCAGCAGCAGCACCAGACTAATGGTAAGCGACAACAGGGTTAGTAACACAGTGCCCCGGCGGTTCCATAAACTTAGACGGGCGAGTTTAATTAACATGCCACTACTCCTTGCTCCAGGGCTGTCATCGCCAGTTGATAATGAAAATAACGCTGCAACTGACTGTCATGGCTGACAAAGATCACAGTAGTGCCGCTTTTATCCGCCTCACTGAGCAATACCTGCATAAAGGCATCGCGGTTATCAGCATCCAAGGCTGAGGTGGGCTCATCGGCAATCAGTAAGGTTGGCTGGGTCAGTAAAGCCCGGGCAATGGCAACCCGCTGCTGCTGACCTACGCTTAACTGGCTGGCTTTTTGCTGCCAGTAATTATCTCCCAGCCCCAGTGCTGTTAACAGTTCGCGGGCCCGCTGCTGCATTGCTGCGGCCGGCGCCCTGGCAAAGGCAGCACGTAACAGTACGTTATCCAGCACACTCAGATAGGGGATCAGGTTCAGTTGCTGAAACACCACCCCGATCTCATAAGCGCGCAATTTATCGCGACGCGAGGCACTGAGCTGATGCAGCGCCATGCCGTTTAACCAGATCTCTCCAGCGTTAGGCACGGTAATACCGCATAACAAATTCAATAGCGTAGTTTTACCGCTGCCCGAGGCTCCGCGTACAAAGAGGTGCTGGCCGCTACTTAGCGACAACTTTGGGATGGCCAGTTGCCAACCGCCGGGCTGGTACCAAAATTTAAGATCTTTGAGTTCAATCGCAGGAAATTTCGGCTTGGTGGTCACAGGGTCTCCTTTCTGCATGCTATGATAGCGCAGCATAGTGCAATGTGCTGTGCAGTGTTCTGTGCCGTATTATGCGTTAATTAAGAGGCGAAACTCCAATGTTCAACAAGTTGTCTGTTGCGTTTTCTTTGGTACTGACCGCAATGTTGGCTTTTAGCCTGCAGGCGGCCGAGGTTAAAACCATTGAATGGACTGATTTAATGCCGGAAGAGGACCTGAAGCTACTCCAGTCCTTACCCGAGGTGACGCACGACTATAGTCAGCCTTCACCGTTTGAAGATAACTACAATGGTAATGACCCTACTGCCCAGGCCTGGCAGCAAATTTTACAGTCAGCCAAGGTAAAACCGGAATTTAATAACGTTAAGGTCCGGATCCCGGGCTTTATTGTGCCGCTGGAATTTGATGACAAACAAAATGTGACCAGTTTCTTCCTGGTACCCTACTTTGGTGCCTGTATCCACGTACCGCCACCGCCACCAAACCAGATTATCTATGTTACCGGCGCGTCCAATCTGCGCGCGGATATGATCTATTCGCCATTCTGGATCAGCGGCACCATTACCACTGACAGTGTCTCGCATGACTTAGCCAATGCGGCTTACAGCATCAAGGCCGATAAGGTAGAAGAATATACCTGGTAACTCCCCCGTAACAAAAAACAGTTACAAAAAAGCCGGTTTGCTGTTTTAAGCAATACCGGCTTTTTTATGGCGCTGCTTTCCAGCGCCTTGCGATACAACTGCCGTTAGAAACGAATGCTGTTGTTATTCAGTGTTGCTGTAGCGGCGCCCTGGCGACCGTTAATCACCCACTGCACCTCCACCTTTTCCAGTGCCGGCGTCAGACTGAACAAACCCAGCTCCAACTGCTGCAAACGCGCCGGGTTTTGACACAGCAAACTGATATTGGCATAAAAATCACCATGACCAGTGTAACCCGGTTCGGTCAGATCAGTATTAGCATCGGCGCTTTGCACTTCGCAGTGGGCGTCGCGGCTTAAGGTAAGCCAGGTTGCCTGGGCAAGATTATCCAGCGCCAGCGCAATTTCCTGCCGTTGCTCGTTATTGCTTGGCGCGTGTTCAAAACCGACGATATTGTAGGCGGCAGATTGCAACGCCAGTTGCAGTTCATTGCCCTCCAGTACCAGCGTCAGCGTCGCCGCGCCATGCACATGAGCACCCAATTGAGTCATCTCATCATGATCATGGTCGTGCTCATGCTTGTGGTCATGATCGTGTTTATGATCATGATCGTGATTATGTTGTTCAGCCTTGGGCGCTTTGTCGTGCTGATGCGCCGGATGCGCCTGAACCAGCGCAGCCGGGCCCAGCAGTATGGCGGGCAGCAGCAGGGCAATCAATTTTGATGACATAGCCTTCTCCTCAAATGTTATTGTGTCACATCATACTCAGTTTTTACGCGACTGCAACGCTAACGAATGATCGCCAAAGGGCTCACTCCCGTACTCGCCATAACTCTGATTAACTGTGGCCGCTATGCGCAAACTGATTATTATTCTGGGCGATCAATTAAGCCCGGCCCTGGCCAGCCTGCGTCAGGCGGGTCCTGACGACCTGATTCTGATGGCAGAGGTGCAAACCGAAGCCCGTTACGTGAAACATCATAAGCACAAAATCATTTTACTGTTTAGCGCAATGCGTCATTTTGCTGCAACCTTGCGGCAACAGGGCTTTGCGCTCTGTTATCTGGAATATGGCGCTCAGCCGGGTATTCACAGTATGACCGATGCCGTTGCCCATGCCCTGCAGCAGCAAGAGTTCAGTGACATTGTCATCACCGAGTGCGGCGAATACCGGTTGCAACAGGAGATACTGAGCTGGCGCGAACGTTTTAATCTGCCGCTGCACGTGCTGGAAGATGACCGCTTTATCTGTTCAACGGCGATGTTTGCACAATGGGCCACAGATCGCCAGCAGCTGCGGATGGAGTTTTTTTACCGCCAGATGCGCCGCTACACCGGCTTACTGATGGATGCGAAGCAACAACCTGTCGGTGGCCAATGGAACTACGATAAAGACAACCGCAAGGCCTGCCCACCGGATCTGCAGCAAATTCCGCCATTGCAGTTTAGCCCCGATGCCATTACCCGGCAGGTGATGGCGCTGGTTGAAACCGAGTTCGCCGACCATCCTGGCAGCGTCGGTGAATTTCACTACGCCGTCACCGGTAAAGCCGCCCGGCAGGCGTTCTTGCATTTTGTTGATCAGCAGCTGGCCAATTTTGGCGATTATCAGGACGCAATGCTGCTGGAGCAGCCATTCTTGTTTCACAGCATCTGTTCGATGTACCTGAATGCAGGTTTACTGGATGTACGCTGGATGTGCCAGAAAGTCGAAACCGCCTGGCGCGAACAAAGCGTCAGCCTGAATGCCGCCGAGGGCTTTATCCGGCAGCTCATTGGCTGGCGCGAATATGTCCGCGGCCTGTATTGGTTAATGATGCCAGACTACAGCCGCCATAATTTCCTGCAGGCGCATACACCTCTGCCAGGGTTTTACTGGCATGCCGGAACTAAGATGCGCTGTATGCAGCAGGCGATCAGTCAAACCCTGCAACATGGCTATGCGCATCATATTCAACGCTTAATGGTTACCGGTAACTTTGCCTTACTGGCGGGCTTAGCCATCGATGAAGTCACGGCCTGGTATCTGGCGGTTTATGTCGATGCCTACGAGTGGGTTGAGCTGCCCAATACGCTGGGAATGGCGCTATTTGCCGATGGCGGCATTCTGGCGTCAAAACCCTATGCCGCCAGCGGCGCCTATATCAACCGGATGAGCAACTATTGCAAACATTGCCACTACCAGGTGAAAGAGGTGACAGGTGCCAAAGCCTGCCCTTTTAACGCGCTGTACTGGGATTTTCTGGCCCGCAACGAGTCGCAATTAGGTCAGAATGCACGGATGCAGCTGGCTTATAAAAACTGGCATAACAAAACGCCGGAGCAGCAACAAGCGATCCGCGCCCAGGCTGCGCAGTGGTTAATACAGATTGAGCAGTTATGACAACACTGGTACTACTAAATAGCAGCTTACGGCTGGATGACAACCCGCTGCTCAAGGCACCAGCGGGGCCGGCCGCTGCGGTAGTGGTGCTTGAGCAGCAGCAGTGCTTTGGCCGCCAGTATGGCCTGTATCGCAGCAATCTGTGGCGCCTGAAAACCCAGCTGCAAGCCTTTCAGGCGCTCACTGAGGCCCTGGCACAGCACAATATTGGTCTGATTATCCGCTTTGGCGATACCCGCAGCGAACTTTTACAGTTAGCAGAACAGCTGCAGGCCGATAGACTGCTGGCCAGTGAGCCAACGGCACCGGAGGAATACCAGGCGCTGCGTGCTCTGGCACCGGCGCTTGCGCTGGAACTGCAGGATAATAACAGCCTACTCGGCGCTTCACTAAGACCAGAGCTTAGCCGCTTGCCTGATCGCTTTACGCAATTTCGCAAACAGTTGGAGCCAAGCCTGCTGGTCACGCCGCCGAAAAGGACGCAGCCTGCTGGTGACTGGTTAAGCCCGGCTGCTGCCGCCACTTACTCGCAGCAGGCGATGCTACAGCAATGGCTTGGCAACAGCGTTCCGGCAAGCTGGGATGAAACTAAGGCGCTGGCGCGACTTAAGCATTTTATCTGGCAGGGCCGGCATATTCTGCATTACAAAGACAGCCGCAATGCGCTCATCGGTGAGCATTACGCCAGCTTTTTCTCAACGCCGCTCAGCTTGGGCACCTTGTCGGTGCGCCGCTGCTGGCAGCAGGTGGAACAATTTGAACAGCAGGTCGAAGCTAACGAATCAACCTACTGGCTAAAATTTGAATTATTGTGGCGGGAGTTTTTCCGCTGGCAAATGCGTAAATATCAGGCGCGCTGGTTTAGTAAAACCGGCATCAGCGGTAAGGCTGATTACAGCAAACCCAACCTGAACAACTCGCAGCAGCATGCTTTTGCCAGCTGGTGTGCCGGCAACACCGGCGTACCCTTTATCGATGCCAATATGCGGCTGTTAAATCAGAGCGGTTTAATGAGTAACCGCGGCCGGCAGAATGTGGCCAGCTATCTGGTGCATGACTTGGCGCTGGATTGGCGGCTGGGCGCTGCCTACTTCGAGCAGCGGCTACTCGATTACGATGTCGCCAGTAACTGGGGTAACTGGGCCTATATCGCGGGCTATGGCAATAGTGAAGCCCGGCCTTTTAACCCGATTAAGCAGGCGCTCTGGTACGATCCCGACGCGGCCTTTGTACGGGCGCTGCTGCCGGACATCAGCGGCGTCGGTAAGGCAGCGCATCGCCCTGCCGCACACGCCCACCTGTTACCGCAGTGGCGCAGCTGGTTAAGCGAACTCTAGCGATGCATCTGCTGTGGTTTAAACGCGACCTGCGCCTCGAGGACCACGCGGCGCTGTTTTATGCCGCCAAAAATGGCAGCGCCGTGTTACCAGTCTATATTGTCGAGCCAGATTATTGGCAACAGCCTGATGTGTCGTTACGGCACTGGGCCTTTGTCAGCGAAGCCCTGACGCAGCTGCAGCAGCAACTGACAGCGCTGGGGCAGCCTCTGCTGGTGTGTTATGGCGCCGCGACCCGGGTGCTACGTGAGCTCTGTGCCCGCTTTCCGATCAGCGCTGTCTATAGCCATCAGGAAACCGGTAATTTATGGAGCTATCAGCGTGATCTGGCAGTAGCACGTTTACTGGCAGAACTGGCTCTGCCATGGCAGCAATACCCGCAGTTTGCGGTGATCCGCACGCTCAGTTCACGCGATCACTGGTTTGAGCAAGCCGATCATTGGCTGAGCCAACCGCTGTACCCCTGCCCGGCCAGGCTACCTTTTATTTGCGCCGCGAACTGGCAGGCGCCGCTGCCGGTGCCGCAACGCAGCCGCGACTTGCCAGCGTGTCAGCAGCGGCAACATGGCTGGCAGCTGCAACAGACGTTGCATAGCTTTCTACACCAACGCAGCCAGCACTATCATGGCGGCATTTCTTTTGCGGCGCGCGCAGTAAATAGCTGCTCCCGCCTCAGCCCCTTTCTGTCTTATGGCCAGCTTAGTATCCGTCAACTGCAGCAGCTTACCGAGCAACAACGTAAGGCCAGCGATTCCACCCAGCAAAAACGCGGGCTGCAGGCGTTTTACAGCCGGCTGCGCTGGCATTGCCATTTTATACAGAAGCTGGAAGATGAGCCGGAAGTGGAAATGCGTAATATGCATCGCGGCTTTGATGGCTTACGCGAGGACGCCTTTGATGCGGCGCTGTTCCAGGCCTGGGCCAGCGGTCAGACCGGCTATCCGCTGATTGACGCGGCCATGCGCTCGCTGCTAAATACCGGTTGGTTGCACTTTCGCGGCCGCGCCATGCTGGTGGCCTTTGCCAGTTATCATTTATGGCTGCACTGGCGGCCGCTGGCATTACATCTGGCACAATGCTTTGTCGACTACGAGCCGGGCATCCACTATCCGCAAATTCAGATGCAAGCCGGCACGACCGGGATCAACCCCAACCGCATGTACAACCCGGTAAAACAAAGTATGCAAAAAGATCCCAAGGGTGATTTTATCCGGCAATGGCTGCCGGAATTACGCCGGGTGCCGGACAGCTGGCTGCATCAGCCCTGGCTGATGAGCAGCTCGCTGCAACAGCAATACGGTTGTATGATAGGCCGTGATTATCCGGCGCCGGTGGTCGCGGCCAGCCAGGCCGTAAGCGCCGCCAGAGCGAAACTCAGTCAGTGGCTGGCGCAGCAACGCGGGCAGTTTGAACTGGAAAAGCGTCAGGTATTTCAGCGCCATGCCAGCCGAAATCGGCCAGCAGAGCGGCGCTCAGTAAAGCAGAGCAGTCAGCTCGGGTTATTCGACTAACACCTTGGCTTAAACTGACGGGAGCAGCTTAGATGGCCTCTTCGTCTTCCTCACCGGTACGAATACGGATCACCCGCTCCACATCAAACACGAAGATCTTACCATCACCAATGCGGCCGGTTTGCGCTGTGGTCATAATGGCTTCGACACAACGTTCTACCTGCTCATCAGTGACTACGATTTCCAGCTTAACCTTAGGCAAAAAATCCACCATATATTCGGCGCCGCGGTACAACTCAGTGTGGCCTTTCTGCCGGCCAAAGCCTTTAACTTCAGTTACCGTCATGCCGGTAATATTCAGATCGGCCAGCGCTTCGCGCACATCATCGAGCTTAAAGGGTTTAATAATGGCTTCAATTTTTTTCATGGTAGAACTCATCGCTCTGCTTAGATAGTGGCCGCAGTATAATACAACAGACTGCAGGCTTCAGCTGTCGGAGCGCATTTTGTTGATCCTTTCAGCAATAAATCCGTTAAGATATCAATAACCAACAGCGAGGCCACTATGAGCATAGAACAAGCAATTATCCGGGAAATGCGGGTGCTGCCGCAGATCGATGTCGAATTTGAGATCCGCCGCCGGGTCGACTTTATTAAAGCGAGGCTGCAAAGTGCCGGCTTAAAAACTCTGGTACTTGGCATCAGTGGCGGTGTTGACTCCACTACTTGTGGCCGGCTGGCCCAGTTAGCGGTGGATGAATTAAACCGCGAACAGAGTGGTGGCTATCAGTTTATCGCGGTACGGCTGCCGTACGGTGTGCAAAAAGATGAAGAAGAAGCGCAGCTGGCGCTGCGTTTTATCCAACCCAGTCTTAGTGTGACGGTCAATATAAAGGCGGCAGCCGATGCGCTGCATCAGAGCACCTTACTGGGTATTGAGAGCCTGCCGTTACCGGGCGAAGCGCAGCAGGATTTTGCCAAAGGCAATGTTAAAGCTCGCTGCCGGATGCTGGCGCAATATCATATTGCGGCGCTGCAAGGCGGTTTAGTGCTGGGTACCGATCATTCGGCAGAAAATATTACCGGCTTCTACACCAAATGGGGTGACGGTGCCTGTGATCTGGCACCGCTGTTCGGCTTAAGTAAACGCCAGGTCCGGGCCTTGGCACGGCATCTGGGCGCGCCGGAACTACTGGTAGAAAAAACACCGACAGCCGATCTGGAATGTATGGCGCCGCAAAAGGCCGATGAAGCGGCGCTGGGACTTACTTACCAGCAAATTGATGACTTTTTGGAAGGCAAGGCAGTGGATGCGGCAGTCAGCGCGCGTTTAGTGCAGATCTATCAGAAAACCCAACATAAGCGCCAACCGATCCCAACGGTATACGACCCTTTGTAACAGCGCACATCCCCTAAAGCGGGCTGAATTACCGCTTTAGGGCGTTTTAGCATAACAACCAAGAACAATATAAATAACATTTATTTCACAATACATATCTTCGCGCTAGACTTCATAGCAGTAGCAAAGGAGTCTGGATATGCGCCAACTTGGGTTAACCTTACTTGAACTACTGATTGCGTTAGCGGTATTAGCTATCTTGCTATCCATCGGTGCGCCGGCGATGGATGAACTTATCCACCAGCAGCGCGCCAAAAGTTATGTGCAGCAATTCAGCCGCCATTTACATTTTGCCAGGCTGCAAGCCAGTAGCCATCTGCAACCGGTACGCTTGTGCCCCGTCAGCGGCAATCAATGTCTGGGCGACTGGCAGCACGATCCCATTAGGTTGACGTTACAGTTGCCAGAGCCGACACCACCATTGCTATTACGGGAACTACCGGCGCTGCCAGGCGGGCATCGTCTGAATTATAACCGCCAGCATCTGGAGTTTCGCCGTGACGGCAGTTTAAATGCGTTGGAAAACGGTACCTTTTATTACTGTCCGCCCAGCCGCTTTAACTGGCATTACCGGCTGGTATTAAATCAGGCCGGACGCAGCCGGCTGCATTATATCAATACCGCCTGCCCCTGAATGGATTTCGCTTTAGCTTACTCATCGCCAAGGTTCTGCGTCATATTGGCATTGCTGCTCTTTTAACTGCAGCATAAGCGGACTTGCTGACGCCACCCGGCCATTGCCTTTACTCCCAACAGCTTAACGGTTCAGCCAAACCGGGATTGCGCTGCCCAAGATGATTCAGACTAAACTGTCGGCAGAGTTGGTCCTGTTGTTGAGGTCCCTGCGCCGTTAACAGCAGTAAATAGCTGTGCGGTGCTATGCTTGCCGACAGCTGTAACTGATAACGGCCGTTAAGAGTTAGTGCTGAGCTTAACCCCAGCTCAACCGCACTGGTGGCGTAACGACCCTCTGCCAGCAGATATTGCTCTTGCCGCGCAGCCAGTTCTAATAAGGTAGTAACCGCCTGGGCACGGTAGGAGCGCAGGATATATTGCTGATAAGACGGGTAACTGATACTCGCCAGGATCCCCAGCAACAGCAATGTGATCAGCATCTCCAGCAGCGTAAAGCCACGCGCTTTCATTAAAAGGCCCCCTGCTCGTCTTTAAAGGTGGCCAGACGTCGGATAAAAGCTCGGGCATCCAGCTGCAGCGGCTCACTGCAATAGTGACAATCACCACTGATCCGACGCAGTACCGGCAGAATAGTCAGTTGCTGCTCGGTATTAGCCCAGATCAGGCTGACGCTCAGATCCACCTGCTGTTGCAATTGCAAACGCCCGTTTGCCAGATAGGGGATGCTCAGCTGCCGGCTTTGATAGACCTGCCCTGCGGTATGTAATTGCACTGCCAACAGCTGATGCTCGGCCAGTTCAGGCTGGCAACTGTCTGCGGTTGGGCGCATTAAAGGCGCATAGATCACACCGGCAACCACTCGCGGCAGTGCCGTTAAGCGACCGTTTAAGCGCATTTGCCAACCCGCCGTTGCCAACAAATTACGCCAATCAGCAGCACTGAGCGTAAGTTGCTGCTCTGCATCGGATAATTCAGTGCGATCTGTGAGCTGAGCGCCCTGGATAAAGGTTTGCAGCGCCGGATTAACGCTATAACGCAACAGCAGCAACACATCCTGATCCGACAGTGGGTCGCGGCCAAGCAATAACAGCAGATGCTGCTCCAGATTTTTCCAGACTGCCGGCGCCAGGCGACCTGGTAATCGCGTTCTGAGCAAGCTGACGCTATAACGAAACTGCAGCCCAAGCCCGGACAAGTCCGCCAATAGCACAGGCGTACCCAGTTGGTTGCCGGAAAAAGCCACCCGCCAAATTAAGCCTTGTTGATTCACCAGCCACAGATGATCCGCCAGCCCATCCAGATCCGCATCTTCTGCCAGCGGCTGCGCCATAAAGCTACCGGAAAAAGCCGGATGATTCAGCGCGATGCTGGCAAGTAGTTGCTGATCTGCTGCGCCGAGCACCTGCAGCTCGGCAGGCTCCGACGACGCTGCGGCCCAGGCCAGTTCCGCCTGTACCGTCTGTTGCTGATGTTTAAGCGTTAGCCGTGCCGGCTCAGTCGGCAGAAACTCCGGGCAAGCCGCAGGCAAAGCCAGACTATGCAGCAGCAGCCAAAGTAGCAGAATGCGGGGGCTCATGGTGCAAACTCCGGGATCTGCAACCTTTTACGTAGCAGCATGCTGCCGTAGCGGGTATAAAGCGGGTATTGATGATGTTGCTCTGCTGTTTCAAATAACACCAACTCACATTGCATGCTGGCATCTGACCAGGCGGCATAGGTTCCCGGGCAAGAGGGCAGAGCTGATACCGGATCAGGTAGCAGTTCCGGATCCAAACCGGATAACTGTAACAGATGCGCCTGCAATGCCTGTACGTCCAGTTGCAGTTGCTGCTGCGCTGCCTGAGCCGATTTCACGCTAAGCTGGCTAATATATAAATTACTACTGACCATTAATAACATAACCACTAAAAACAACAGTGCACTGAGTAAAACCATTCCTTGCTCTCTCATAGCTCCTCCGTAGTTTCAGTAACGATGCTCTGAATTGTCGTCCTCACTCTTCTGCCGTACTGGCAAAACTAAAATTCACCGCCCCACTTAACAGCAGGCGCCGGTAGTGATCGCCGGGCGCAGCAAACTGCTGCGATCCCAACTGATATAAACGCTGATTCTGATACCGCATATCCGGCTCCAACGCCCGCAGTAACACAAAGAAGCGGACACCCAGGATCCGCGCATCCTGTTGTAACCAGTAGCCGCTGGTCATATCGGCGGTGGGTACTATGGCATCAGGTAGCCCGTCCTGATCCAGATCGAGCAGAAACTCAAAGTGCAGCCGCTCCACCCCATCGACTACCGAGTCGGTACTGATACTGGCTTGTCCGCCTGCAGTGCGAACCAGACGCTTGCGCATCAGGACCGGTATACTGCCAGTGCTGTGTTGCTGCCATTGGATATACAGCACTAAATGTTGGTAGGGAAAAAGCAGTGTCTGAGCCGGAATAGCACTGTCACGATCGACGAACTGCGCTTGCTGCCACTGCGGCCAGAAGTAATAACGGTTGGCACGCATTTCATCAGGCGTTACAGCTAAACCCAAAGTGCGTTTGAGTTGGATAAACTCAGTGCCATTTGCCAGGTTAGACAAACAGGATAATTGCCCGCTGCTACCGGCCGCCGCGGCATAAAGCGTCAGAAAGGGTTCATTGGTAAGCGGGAAACTGCCATGCGTCATACCGGGCAGCCGGCAATCGGCGGCCGGTGGCGCAGCCTGGCTGCTACTTTGCCTGACTTGTGCTAGCGATTGACCGGCCCAGAAACCGCTATTTTCAAACTCGTTATACAACAAATTCATTACTAACTGGCCATTTTGCTGCAAAAACGCCAGCTGCCGGCTCTGGGTAGAAGCAGCACTAAGACTGCTAAAAGCAGTTAACATCAACGCCAGTAGTAACAGCGCCAGTGTACTGGCGATCATTAATTCGATTAATGAAAAGCCTCCTTGCTTGCCTGTCATACGCTACTCCATGGCAGGAACCTGTAGACCGGCCCGACCTGGCCCGCCGCCGCAGTGCTGGCTGGCCAGGCTCAGCGCCGAGCGCTGTTGCCAGCTGGCTTGCAATCTGATGTGTCCGGCTTGCTGCTGTAGGCAAAACTCGGGCGCCAGCAAGAGCCCATAGCCACTATCGGTTAACCATTGCTGCTGCCAGCGCGCCAGCAAATGCTGGCGGTAATCTCCGTCCACGCAACCCGATGCGCAAGGCGGCATACCCGCTTCCGGCAATACATCGAGAGCGGTATCTGTAGTAGTATGAAAACTGGAAAGTTGTGGCAGGATATCACGCGCCAGCGCCACAGCTGTGGTGGTTTGCAAGGCATCGGTAGTCAAGCGCAGTGCTTGCAGCTGAGCAGCAAGCACTGTCAGTAAGCCGACTTTTAAGATCAGTAAAGTGACCAGTACCTCGACTAAAGTCACTCCCTGTTGGCGTAACATGGCGACCTCGTTTAGCAACCCTTAGGTAAATAAACTTAGATCACCTTGTTAAAATTTCAACAAAATTTGTGAATTTTTTTACCAACACCTTTGTACTGTTGCCAGGTCAAAACCACCGTTAGCACCTTTGCGCCCCGTCTGATCATAGGTCAGCACACCGCAACCATCCCCAGCCTGGGCTGCGGATGGGGTTGCGGTAATCCGATAGGTTCTGGCGGCCTGATTGTCCAGCGCAAAGGTATAGCGCTGGTTAAGATCGTTAATACACTGACTAGCCGGCAAATTTAACCCAAGGTAGCTAAAATTCGCCGAATAGCCGCGCTCCATAAAGTGCGACAGCTCCATCACGCAAGCGGTAGCCGCACTACGATTACTGCGCAATACATAATCGCGGTAAGATGGGTAGGCAATAGAGGCCAGAATACCTACTATTGCCACCGCCACCATTAACTCGATTAGCGTGATACCTTTAATTTTATTTATCATCATGGATTACTTAACTCCCGCCAGGATACCCTGCCGCGTAAAAATTCCAGATCAACATTGACATCAGCAATACGGGTGTCTGCCAAGCCAACAATCATTTTGTTGTCAAAAAACACCGGCTCACTCGGCATACCATCAAAGCGGATCGCACTGACAACGGTAAGTTCACCGTTGTTAACACCGGGAATACTGATCGAGTCGTTGCCGTCAAAGGTACCATCATTGTTACGATCAAAGAAATTGTAACGTAAACGACTACCACTGTAAGGGTCAACCGACATTACCCAGCCGCTACCTTGCGGATTACACAGGTTATCACCGGGAATAATGCTGTTTACCACCATCGCATTACCAACCAATTGTGGCCGGTTTACGATCCGCTCCCGCTGATCACCCAAATCAATAAACCAGCCCCGCTTCGTCGTCATATCATTAGGTGCGCCCAGTTCAATGACACGAGCATTGCTTTGCTCACCCAGGATTTTCCGCTCCTGTAGTTCACTACGGCTGGTAATTTTGGCACCGTCCCGGATCCCGTACCAGGTATTCAGGCTACTGGTCAGCGGGTCCTCTTCTGACAACATCCGCCCGGTGCCGAAGTTAACCCAAAGATAACCGGTCTTCGGATCCGAACTCAGAGTCAGGCCGCCGGTAACAGGTTGGCGCACCCCGTTCTTATCCTTCGCAACAAATAGTGGATCACCACCGTAAGCCACTGCCCAGCTTGCTGCGCTACTGGAAGATAAGTCAAACTTCCAGATATTGCCCTGCAGATCGCCCACAAAAAACCAATCCGTAATACCATCACCGTTAGCATCCCAACCTTCAACCTGACCAGTACCATTATTTAAGGCAGTGCCAGCATCCAGCTTACGTAACACCTCACCGGTTTCCAAATCAATAACCAATAAACCGGCCTTGTTGGCGCTATTGTTATAACCATACCCAACCACTACGGCCCATTTATCGTTATTTAAACGTGCGACCACGGGTTTACTGGTTGTGATACCTAACTCGGGAAAGCTCTTATCCCAAAGCACCTTTTCAGCGGCATTGGTTGTTAATGCAACAGGTGAAGTAACATCTATTGCAAACAGACCTGTACCACCACGGCCTAAAGAACCTATCAAAACCGTTTTCCAGCTACCGCCAAGGTAAACGTCAAAAGCAACCGGAGAGCCATCAACGAAGTAGCGATGTTCATACTCTACACTGGCATAATCTGCCAGATTAGCCGCAGGCGTAAGCACAGAGGCAGGTACATAGGCCATAATTTCAGTACCTGAGGTGGCATTAAAAGCATGCAACATACCATCGTTAGCCCCCACATAAACCACCGCAGACCTGCTCTGTTGTGCGGCAAGAAAGTCCCGATAACTACTGGCACCAGCCCAGTTATAACGTTGGAAATTACGGTTCACCGGATTAGCTACATATAGCGGTGACGAATTGGCAATATCCCCTAATACACTAACCCGTTTTCTAAACTGGGCATTGTCTCCCACTTCTTTGCTCTGATCACCACGCAGGTAGTCAATCAGGTCATCGTTGCCACTTAGTGCATTGCCATCAGCATTAACATTAGCTTTAGTGAACACCGCTGCACCGGCATTATTACGTTTACCAAAAATAATATTTCTGCTGCCCCACGCCGGGAAATTGGCTTCCCAGACCGGAACGGCAGGATCATCGATGTTGAAGGACTTTAGGGCCCCACTCCATTCACCCGAATTAAAACTGCCCTGAAATACAAAATTATCCGCTTGGGTTGAGGTGGTTGTACCGGCCAGGTTCGAGGCAGACGCCACCCGGTCCTGAATTGCCCTTAGCGTCGCCTCCAATCTGCGGGCAAAATCATCCGGGTTATCTGCGGTAAAGAAACCACCACGGCCATTGACTGCCGCATGTAGCAGGTCATCCAACTTAGCCGCATTAGTAGTTGGGTTGTTCCAGGTAACACTGGCGCCACTACTAATCGCATTAAAAGCTGTTGTCGGATTAACTGAGCCGGTTACACCTAAACCGACGCCAAAAGTCACCATATGTTGCCAGAATGCCGGATTAATGGTACTGGTTGGCACCCGGTTTTCCAGATCTGGGCGTAAATCGCGGTTCCAATAGTACATGGCGACATCAGCCAGCGTATTACTATGGCCATCGGAAAATGGCGATCTCGGTTGATACTGATATTGCAGCCCATCAGGACCTGTGATTAAAGGGCCGGTATTACCATCGACATTGGCTCTGGCGGCGGTGGTGGTTGCTTCAGCATCATTCCAGTAACCATCGGTCATCAGGATGGTAAAGCTTTGCCGGCAAGTAATATGATCTAAAGTCGGCTCTGTACCTGAGCCCGGATTTAACCCCCAGGGCCCTTTACTATCTGAGCGTGAATAGTAACGGCCTGCATCATCCAATGCCCGACGCAGTGGTGTGCCAGAAGTCGGCCAGTTACTTTCATATAAACGGCGGTAAAAGTCGTCTTTATCAGAGCCAGAAAAAGGTCGTACACCACGAATAATCGTTCTGGTACTGACGCCGTCGACATTAGTGGACGCGGCATTAATGGAGCCAAAACCAACACGCATCCGCTCAGACTGGTTAACAAAGGCCCGGCCGATACCCGCTTGCGAGGCTAACATTCTGGAGCGGTAATAGGTGTACCAATTAGCAAAGTTCTGGATTTCCTGCGCATAGGTACAAACACCGGCTGTACAATCGGTGCGGTTAACACGACCACCGCCGCTGTAAGAGGTGACAGTGGCGCGAATTTCGACCTTGGTGTAGTTGTTACGATTAAATCTGTCACCGCCATTGTACTGATAATATACCGCTGGAAAAAATGTACGGCTCTCGCTGACGGTGCTGCAAGAGCTGGAGCCTGTTGCTGAAGCCGTACATCTCACCCAGGTCGCGGATTCGGTGTTGTTGGTAGTTAAATTACGGGTGCCGGTATTACGGATTGGATTATGACGCGCCGCAGCAGGCGTCGCATCAGGAAAACTGCTGCCATCAGCTCTTATCCAGGGGCGATAGGTCACTGACGGATTATAATAGGACTTGTTTACCTCAAAGGAGCGCATCGCTGCGACATAATTTCTTTCGGTATTGTTCGCCGCGTTCTCATCGCGAAATGAGACCACGTTATTGTTATAGTCTCCGAGGCCATAGTTTCCCGATACCCGGGGAAAAACATAGTAGGCAGAGCCCAGATAATCATCCGGCGTGATTTCCCAATGCATTGAACCCGAGTCATCAATAATAAACATAATGTTAGGCGGCACGGCACTACCAGTTTGCAGTGGTACATTCGAGATCTGTATTGCACTGTGGGCACTGGCGGCGCCAAAGAGCAATCCGAACAAAAACGCCGGTTTACTCAGCATAGGTATTGCGTTAAAAGGTTTCATAGCTTGTCCTCAACGACGCCAAACGGTTTGGAGCATGGTTTCTGCCCGGCCATCATTCGCTGGTACCCTGGCGGTAATTCTAAAGGTAGGTTGCAGGCAATTTGCCGGTATCGTTAACGAGCGGTCACAGTCCGGCGGATAGGCCCAATCGCCCATATACTCGATAATATATTGTGCCTGTACCACCATAGCATCATTCATCGCCGGCCCCGGTTGCCACTGCGAGTTATTCCCCGGTGCCCAACGATCGGCCGCCAGCGGATTGGGTAAATTGTAAATGCCCGGCTGACCTATCAAGCCAACTGGGCCAGCCGGCAAAGCTGCATTTTCTAAACGCCGCTCAGCAAAGAGTAAGGCCGCTTCTGCTTGCTGCATTACCAACTGACTGTCATAGAGGTTACCTGTCATTCGCTCCTGTACTGTGGTACGCCGCATATTGCTGATTGCGACCAGAGTAATGGCCAACAGCAGCAGTAAACTGACCACCAAAGCAACACCTTGTTGTCTGGATCTCATCATAATTACCCCAACCTATTACGCAGCGAGACTAAAAAACGAATCGTTCTGGCGTTTGCCGGTACCTCTGTTCCTTGCAAAATAGCCGGATCCAAGGTTAGGGTGACGTTGACCGCTATCACCCTGCCCCAGGCATTAGCAGCGGTCACCGCCGCCGCTGTTTGAAATGCCATGGTGTCGCCGTTTAGATAAGCAAACTGCAGATTGTTTACGCCAAATAGCACCTCTTCATTTAACTGTCCGCCATTAATCAACGAAGCGCGAAACAATGACGAAACATTGGCATCATCCAGGCTGGGCGCGACAAACCAGGCCACGGACTCCAAACGCATTAGCATGGCGCCATTATTAAAGTTACGCGCCGGGTGCACACCGCAGGCCCAATCCTCCGGCGCGACAAAACCCAGATTAGCGTCACAATTTAATCCGGCTACCATATGCTGAACCTGATCCTGTGCAGCACCGCCGACCTGACTGACCTGAAAAATACTGGCCAGGTTCTCATCACAGGCAATGGCCAACTCACCAGCCCCGACCACAGAGGGGCTATTTAGTGTCAGCGTTTGGCCATCATATAAACGAATGGTATTACTTCTACCACCACCGTAGAGCACCCGTAATGCTTCTGAGCCATCATTAGCATTGCGGCCATTAATAGCGCCAACCGGTGCAGGCAAACCGCGGATACCCTGACCATCGCGCCAATTGGCCCAAATTGGGTTAGCACCTGCAACCGCGACCACATTTGCTACCCGCGGCGAGTTACCACAACCGGTAAAGCCGGCATTGCGAATATCATGCGCCATTAACAGATGTGCCATGCGGGCGGTATTCTGAATTTCCGCCAGCGCCTGATTGGCGCGGCCAGTGGTTTGATTGGCCAGGAACACTGTCAGAGCACCACCGAGTACCAGTAAGCCCAGTACCATCGCCACCATCAATTCAACCAGCGTGAAGCCTGTTAACTGCTTGTTCATGGCATAATTTCCGTAATAACCCTGCTATCAACGCCGGTTCTTTCATCATCCCATTCAATTGTCACAATATAGACATTTCGTGCAGCAACCCATTCAACTTCTGGACAAGTAGCTGCCCGAGTCGCTTGTTTCACGTCCAATACCCAGCCATGCGTGCCCAGCTCAGTACTGCCGGTACAATCACTAAAGGCAAAACTGCCCTGCCGTGCCAGCTGTGGATTCGCACGCAGTAACTCAGACAGGGTTTCGGTCAGGATCACAGCCATAGTCCGCTCCAGGGCATTATTGGTATGTCTGACACTGGCACCTTGCAGCGCTGCCACGCCTAATAACCCTATACCCAGCACAAAGACTGCGATCATAACTTCCAGCAGGGTGACACCCCGCTGCGTAGTTTGGCTTTTGTAGCTATTGCGATTTTTTTGTTTCATCACTGCACCTACGCTAAGTTTGCCGGGGCATTGCAGCCAGCGTTATGAATTTGCACAATTCTGACCCGTCCGCCTGATCTCAGCTGGATATCACGTGAATTCGGATTGATACTGGCGACATTAGTACACACCCGCAGCACACCGTTCAATACCGCTTCCTGATTGCCCTGGCGCACCACACCTTGCGGATTAAAGCGAATCACCTGATTAACATTATTACGGGTCGAGTTATTTACGGCCGGGCTGGCCAACAGGATAAGGTTGGCTGAGCTAAGACGACCGGCAGCAATCACAGTATTATCAGCCGGCCTTAATACCAAATAACCACGCCAGCCCGCAGCCGGTGCATTTTCGCAAACCAGCAGATCATTACTGTGGCAAAATACGATGTCCTGATTTTGCTTAATGGCTTCATTTCTGGCTAATGCCAGGGCACCTAGTAGTTCATTAGATTGGCCGGTTAAACGGTTTGCGGCCAGTAAATTGCCAAAGCTGGGCACGGCTACAGTAATCACTATTGCCAGCACCGCCACTGTTACCATTACCTCGATTAACGTAAAGCCGGATATGTTTGCTTTTTGCACAGCCACTTCCTTATCGGGTTGTGAAAACCTGTCTCAGTTTTACTATAGCGGCGAGTACAAGCAAGGTAAAAGCCGGCTGGACCAGCGGTTGAAATTTCAGATAAGCGGTTAAGCCAGCGCTTGTTTAACCTGGCTGAGCAGACGGCGGCTAACTTCTAGTAGCTCAGGGCGCCCCTGGCATTGCATGTAGTGTTTGCCATCCCGGGTTAACAGCGCCTGACAATGCGCCTTATGCACCAGCAGACTACGATGGATCCGCAACAACTGATTTGGAAAACGTTGCTGTAGTGCCAACAGACTTTCTTCCAGCAAGATCTCCTGCGCCGGCAGTACCGCCGTCACATATTTATCGCCGGCGCGAAAATAACACACCTCACTCAGTGACAGTGAGCGTTTAATTCCGCCCTGCAGATAGACTAATTTCGCCGTGTCAGACTCCCGGGCTCGCTGGTCCGCCCGCGTTACCAGACTCAACTTCGCCAGTGCTTTATCCAAACTTTGCTGACTGACAGGTTTCAGTAAATAGTCTTTCGGCGCACAGTCATAGGCTGCCAGTGCATGTTCTGCATAAGCGGTGCAAAAGATGATTGCCGGTGGTGTTGGCTGAATGGCGAAAACCCTTGCCAGCTCTAAGCCATTTTTGCCGGGTAAGTTAATGTCCAGAAACACCACATCTGGCAGGTGTTGCTGATTGAGCAGGAGCGCCTGCTCAGCGTCCGCAGCTTCATCGATTTCTGCAAACTGCGCGCTCGTTTGCAGTAAACGTTTTAAGCGGGCCCGTGCCAGAGGTTCATCATCTATGATTAGCGCCCGCATCCGCTGTCTCCCGTTTTATGATAGGTAACACCAGTTTAACCCTGAATACACCATCCTGCGCGCTGCAGCTAAATTGCTGTCGCTCGACATAAAGCAGATCCAAACGATTGCGGATATTACTCAGCGCAATACCGTTTTGCTGCGTTAAGTCCGCGGCTGGCTGCACAGCTGAGTGGTTAATCGGATTCGTGATCAATAATACCAGCTGCTGCTGTCCAACCAGTAGTTGCACCGAAATGGTGACCGGTTGCGACGCTGGTTCAACACCGTAACGAACTGCGTTTTCCAGCAAGGGTTGTAACGTCAGCGCCGGCAGCTGAGTATCCGGATAGTCTGCTGGCAGTTGCCAGTCCAGTTGCAGTTTATCGCCAAGCCGGATCGACTCCAGCTGCAAATACTTGCGCGCTAATGCCAGTTCCTGACTAAGCGGGAGCAATTGCCCCGCGTGCATGGCGGCCCGGAATAAATCAGCCAGATCCAACAAACTCTGCTCAGCCGCCGCACTGGATTGATGCGTCAACTCTGCTATCGCATTTAAACTATTGAACAAAAAGTGCGGTGCAATCCTGGCCTGCAGGGCATCTAACTCGGCCCGCTGCTGGGCAACCAGCAGCCTGGCGCGCTCGGCATGCATTAACAATAGTTGGATTAACAATAACGAGACGACAAAAGCCAACAGCATATTCGCTGCAGTAAAATGCCAGACACTCTGATATTCCGGCAGGCCGGCAGCGAAGTACCACCAGATCACCAGCGACACCAGGACGGTTGCTAACAACAGGGTACTACCGACCAGCGTCGCCAGACGAGACAAACTGACACCCGGCAAGCGTTGCAAGGCCGGACACAAGAACCCGAGACTTAACAAGGTGATCCAGTGACTGCACAGCGATACCACCCCCAGTCTGAGCCAGGGGTCGCCGCTAATTCCGGGAGCAAAGGCCAGTAGGATAGCTACGGCCTGAGTTAACACCAGCAGCCGCAGCAGCATTTTACCGCGGCAAAGTGATGGAAAAACGCCAGACTGTTCGGGAGCTTGCGTCACAGTCTGTCGCATGGTCGTCTCCGCTTAACGCAGCTCAGCCGGAATGGCGAACACCACATTCTCTTCGCGGCCGGTGGTTTCGGTCACAGTTTTACCGCCCCACATTTTCAACTGGCTAATCACATCCTGCACCAGAATTTCCGGCGCAGAAGCACCGGCGGTAACGGCAACCCGGCTGATACCGTCGAGCCAGCTTTGCTGGATATCGTTGGCGGTATCAATTAAATAGGCTTTGCAACCAAGCTTCTCCGCCAGCTCGCGTAAACGGTTGGAGTTACTGCTGTTTTTCGCACCGACAACCAGCATCAGTTCGGCTTTAGCGGCCAGTTCGCGCACCGCATCCTGGCGATTCTGCGTGGCATAGCAAATATCATCTTTGCGCGGTCCTTCAATGTCCGGAAAACGGGCGCGCAATGCATCAATCACATCGGCGGTGTCGTCTACCGACAAGGTAGTCTGACTGCTATAGCACAGCTGTGCCGGATTTTTAACCTGCAGTTTTGCCACATCCTCGACCGACTCCACCAGATAGATGCCACCTGCAGCATTATCATACTGGCCCATGGTGCCTTCTACCTCAGGATGTCCCGCATGACCAATCAGGATACATTCGGTGCCTTTGCGGCTGGCGCGGGTCACTTCCATATGCACCTTGGTCACTAATGGGCAGGTGGCATCAAACACCTTTAAACCGCGCTGCCGTGCATTTTCACGCACCGCCTGCGACACACCGTGGGCGCTGAAAATCACAATATGGCTATCCGGCACTTCGTCCAGTTCATCCACAAAGACAGCGCCGCGACGGCGTAAACCGTCCACTACAAATTTGTTGTGCACCACTTCATGCCGCACATAGATTGGATGCGGAAACAGCTCCAGCGCCCGTTCTACAATGCTGATCGCCCGATCAACACCGGCACAAAAGCCCCGCGGGTTAGCGAGTAAAATATCCATCTTTAGCTTACCTGCACAATTTCGACATTGAAGGTCAGAGTCTGACCCGCCAGCGGATGATTAAAATCGACGGTGACCGAATCGCCCACCACGTCCCGCACTAAACCCGGCAATTCCGAGCCATCCGGCATCGCAAAGCCAATAATGGCGCCTACTTTCGCCGGCGCATCAACCGAGAATTTACTGCGGTCAACGTAATAAATATTATCCGGGTTCGGCATACCATAGGCGTCTTCCGGGGCCAGGGTAAAGCTTTTTTTCTCTCCGGCCGACATGCCTAACAGCTGGGCTTCAAATGCCGGTGATAAGCTGCCATCGCCCATCTGTAATTTTGCCGGCTTGTTGTGCACCCGGGTACTCTCGGCGGCACTGCCATCGGCCAGCGTGATATCAAAGTGGAAGATTACCGTACTTTTGGCCTGAATTTCGCTCATTTTTTTGCCTCAGAATCACTGCTAAAACTGTCCCAGATAATCAGGGCGGCGCCAATACAGATCGCCGAATCGGCGATATTAAAGGCCGGATAATGCCAGGTCTGGTAATACAGATGGAAAAAGTCTATTACGTAACCATAGATACTGCGATCAATTAAATTACCGATAGCGCCGGCAAACACCAGGCTCAATGCCAACCCCAGCTTAATCTGCTGCCGTGGTAACCGGCTCATCCAGACCGCAATCACGCTACTTATCACCACCGCCAGAATCGTAAAGAACCAGCGTTGCCAGCCACCAGCGTCACTTAAGAACGAAAAGGCCGCGCCATAGTTACGCACATAGGTCAGATTAAAAAATGGCAGTAATTCAATCGAATCGAACAGGGCCATATTTTGATGTACCAGCTGCTTGGTCAGCTGATCCAGACCGATTAACAGCAGGATCAGCCACCACCAGCGCCAGGCGGTATTATTAAACAACTGCATCAGGCAAATTCCCGCTGTTCACCGCTACCTTCTACGTTACTGACGCAACGTAAACAAATACCCGGATGGGCGGCATCGGCGCCGACATCGTGACGGTGGTGCCAGCAGCGCTCGCACTTGGCGGCGGTAGAGGCTTCCACCAGCACACTTAAGCCTTTAATGGCGGTGGCCACCGCAGCGGCAGCCGGTTGCTCCGCACTCACCTTAGCGGTTGAGGTAATCAGCACAAAACGCAGCTCGTCGCCCAGCTGTGACAGCGCTTGCGCCAGTTCAGCACCGGCGAACAAGGTCACTTCGGCCTGTAAAGAGGCGCCGAGTTTTTCTTCGCGGCGCGCTGCTTCCAGCACCTTATTGACTTCATCGCGAACTTCTAACAGCTGTTGCCAGAAGGCGTCACTGAATTTACCTGCCGGTAAGTTGGCAAAACCCGGATACCAGACATCGGTAAACACATAAGGCGTGCTCTGGCCTGGTAAGGCTTCCCAGATTTCCTGCGCGGTAAAGCTCATTACCGGTGCCATCCAGCGCACCATCGCCTGGGCGATATGATAGAGCGCAGTCTGGCAGGAGCGGCGGGCCTTGGACTCGGTGTGCGCGGTATACTGACGATCTTTAATCACATCCAGATAGAAACTGCCAAGCTCTACGGTACAGAAATTCATCAGTTTCTGACTTACCTGATGGAACTGATAGTTATCGTACGCATCAATAATTTCTTGTTGTAACTTCGCCGCCCGGTTTACTACCCACAGATCCAGCTCCACCAACTCATTAAATGGCAGTGCATCCGTTTGCGGGTTAAAGCCATTCAGGTTGGCCAGCAGGAAGCGCGCGGTATTCCGAATACGGCGGTATTTATCAGCGGCACGGTTCAGAATTTCATCCGATACCGTCATCTCCGAGGTGTAGTCCGTGGTCGCCACCCATAAGCGCAGAATATCAGCACCCAGTTTGTTCATTACATCCTGCGGTGACACCACGTTGCCCAGCGATTTCGACATCTTGCGGCCTTCACCATCCACGGTAAAGCCATGTGTCAGTACCTGTTTATACGGCGCCTTGCCTTTAATACTGACGCCAGTCATCAGTGACGACATAAACCAGCCACGGTGCTGATCCGAACCTTCTAAATACAGGTCAATTTCGGCACCATGGAATTCCGGCCTCGCATCTACCACTGCGGCATGGGTTACACCAGAGTCAAACCAGACATCCAGGGTATCGGTAACCTTAACGTAATCGGCAGCATCCGCGCCCAACAGCTCAGCAGCATCCAGATCAAACCAGGCCTGAATACCCGCCAGCTCAACTTTCTGCGCCACCTGCTCAATCAGTTCGGCCGTACGTGGATGCAAGGCGCTGTTGTCTTTGCGCACAAAGAGCGCAATCGGTACGCCCCAGGTACGCTGACGTGAAATACACCAGTCCGGCCGGCCGGCGACCATATTTTCAATCCGCTGCTGACCCCAATCCGGGATCCAGCGGGTTTGCTCAATTTCTGCTAATGATGTCTGGCGCAGCCCCTGCTGTTCCATGCTGATAAACCACTGCGGCGTAGCACGGAAGATAATCGGCGTTTTATGGCGCCAGCAATGCGGATAACTGTGCTTATAGGCTTTGTGTACCAATAAGGCACCGGCCGCTTTCAGCGCTTCAACTACCGTTTCATTGGCTTTAAACACATGTTGCCCGGCAAACAGCGGCGTATCCGGTAGATAAACACCGTTGGCACCCACCGGGTTTGCCACTTCCAGACCATATTTCTGGCCAACTACAAAGTCTTCCTGACCGTGACCCGGTGCCGTATGCACACAGCCGGTACCCGAGTCCGTGGTAACGTGTTCGCCTAACACCACCGGTACGCTAAAATCATACAGCGGATGCTGCAGCTTAACTAAATCCAGCGCCGCGCCCTGACAGAAACCCAGCGCATGGTAATGCTCGATATTGGCGCGCGCCATCACGTCTTTAACCAGATCGGTGGCCAGAATTAAGCGCTCTGCGCCATTTGGACCTTGCTCAACCTGCACCAGCGAGTACTGTAAGTCAGCGTTAAGAGCCACGGCGCGGTTCGCCGGAATAGTCCAGGGAGTAGTGGTCCAGATCACCACCGAAATCGGGCCCTGCCCGGCATGACCAGCCGGATGATCAAACTTAGCGGCGACGCTGTCATCCAACACCTTAAAGCGCACATCAATCGCAGGGGAGACCTTGTCCTGATATTCCACCTCGGCTTCGGCCAAGGCCGAACCACAGTCGGTACACCAGTGCACCGGCTTAAAGCCCTGTTGTAAGTGGCCATTACCGATAATTTTACCCAGGCTGCGGATAATATTGGCTTCGGTAGCATAATCCATAGTGCGATACGGCTTATACCAATCGCCTAATACACCTAAACGGATAAAATCAGTACGCTGTGCATCAATTTGCGTTAACGCATACTCGCGGCATTTGTCACGAAACTCCGCCGGTGTCAGCTTGGTACCCGGCTTGCCGTATTTTTTCTCCACCACCAGCTCAATCGGCAGGCCATGGCAATCCCAGCCCGGGACATAGGGCGCATCAAAATCAGACAGGGTTTTGGCTTTAACAATAATATCTTTCAGAATTTTGTTAACGGCATGACCGATATGGATATTGCCATTGGCATAGGGCGGGCCATCGTGCAGGATAAAGGTTTTCTTGCCTTTTTTTGCACTGCGGATCTGACCATAGAGATCATCCTGCGTCCACTTGGCCAGCATTTGCGGTTCCCGCTGCGCCAGATTACCGCGCATGGCAAAGGCCGTTTCCGGTAAGTTAAGGGTATGCTTGTAATCGCTCATCCGTTTCGGTTCCGTTAGGTTGTCGGGGCCTGCGCGGACGCGGCCTCACTAAAATACTGTTGTGCTGCCGCAACATCGGCGGCAATTTGTTGTTGCAATGCATCCAGACTGGCAAAACGTTGCTCGGCTCGAAGTTTATGCCGTAGCTCTACCCGGATCTGGCTGCCATATAAATCCTGATTAAAATCAAATAAATGGGCTTCTAACTGCTCACGACTGCCCTGCACTGTCGGTCGGTTGCCAATATTGGCGACACCGTTAAAAACACCATAACAAGTATGCGCTGTAATAGCGTACACGCCCGACACCGGTAGCTTACGCCGGTAAAGCCAGACATTGGCCGTCGGAAAACCCAGATCCCGCCCCAGCTTACGGCCATGGCGCACCCTGCCGCTTAGTGTAAAAGGCCGCCCCAGCATGGCGGCGGCTTTGTCCAGTTGGTCTTGTTGCAGCGCTTCGCGAATCAAAGTGCTGCTGACCCGCTGCTCGCCCAGTTTTAAACTGGAGGTACTGTTTAAACCAAAGCCATATTGCGCCGCGGCCTGGGCCAGTAAGGCATAATTACCACTGCGGTTTTTGCCAAAATGAAAATCATCGCCCACAATCAGATGCCGCACGCCCAGCTTATCCAGCAACAGGGTTTTGATAAACTGCTGCGGATCCTGAGCGGCAAAGCTGCGGTTAAAATTCACACACAGCATGCGGTCAATCCCGACGGCGGCCAGCGCCTGATATTTTTCGCGAAAGCGGCTTAAACGCGCTGGCGCGGCATTACCGGCAAACAGCTCCAGCGGCTGCGGCTCAAATACCATAACGCAGGATGGCAGCTGAAGTGACTGCGCTAACTGCTGCACCTTTGCCAGCACCGCCTGATGCCCCAGATGCACACCATCAAAATTGCCAATAGTCAGTACACAGCCTTGATGCTGCGGCAGAATATTATGGATACCGCGGATTAACTCCATGCCTGCAATAATGCCTCTGGTGCCTGTAAACGCCGGATTATAACCGGATTAGTGACGGCTTTCAGCAACAGATTTCGCTTTAAAATCCGCCAAACGTACCCCGAAAAGCAACAGCAAGGCGAAGTACAGCAGCACCGCGCCGACACAAAGGCTACTTAACAACAGAATTTGTGCTGTCAGTGGCCGGGCAATCCAGTCATTCAGCGCCGGACTCAGCCACCACAAGGTTGCCGCCATTAACAGCGCAGCAAGCGTAAATTTGGCTAAGAACCAACAGTTTTGCCGGCTTAGCTGATAAATTCCGGCCAGCTTTAAACCCCGATACAGTAAAAACGCATTTAAACTGGCCGACATGGCAGTCGCCAGCGCCAGGCCAACATAACTTAAAAACGGTGCCAGCATCAGGTTAAACACCATATTAGCGACCATGGCAATAATGCCAATTTTTACCGGGGTTTTAATATCTTGCCTGGCGTAGTAGCCCGGTGCCAGCACCTTAATCAGCATATAGCTGAGCAAACCACAGCTATAGGCCACCAGACTGTATGACACCATCAGCACATCCTGCTGGGTAAATTCGCCGCGCATAAAGAGCACACTGATAATGGGCTGCCCCAGCACCATCAGCGCCAGCATCGCCGGCAAGCCAAACATCACCACAAAACGGATCGCCCAATCCAGCGTATGCGAAAAACGCTCCGCATTGGCGGTGGCATGATGGCGTGACAGGTTCGGCAGAATAACAGTGGCAATCGCAATACCGAATAAACCCAATGGAAATTCAATTAAGCGATCTGAGTAATACAGCCAGCTCACCGCACCGGTTAATAAAAACGACGCGATCACGGTATCCAACAGCAGGTTGATCTGGCTGACAGATACCCCGAAAAGCGCCGGCAACATCAGGGTGCGGATTTTCGTCACGCCCGTATCGCGCCAACCCCATTTTGGCATCACCAGCAAACCGGCTTTGGCCAGAAACGGCAGTTGAAACAACAGCTGCACCACGCCACCGATAAACACACCCCAGGCCAGGGCCAGCGCAGGCTCATCCAGCGTCGGTGCCAGATAGAGCGCACTACCGATAATGGCAATATTTAAAAATACCGGCGTAAAGGCCGCCACCGCAAAGCGGTTATAGGTATTTAGAATGGCACCCGACAAGGCAACCAGGGTGATAAACCACAGGTAGGGAAAGGTAATTTTCAGCATTAACGAGGCCAGCTCAAACTTATGTGCATCCGGGCCATCGTTAAGCCATTCGATAAACCAGCCCATACCAAACAGCAGAGCTAGTAGCGGTGAGGCAATGACACCAAATAGGGTTACCAGTGTGACAATCACACCGAGTGTGCCGGCGACTTTTGCCACCAGTTCGCGCACCGCATCATCGCCATGCTGCGCTTTCACCTCACTTAATACCGGCACAAAGGCCTGCGAGAAAGCGCCTTCGGCAAATAAACGACGTAAGAAATTTGGAATGCGGTTGGCAAAAAAGAATACATCGGCCGCCGCACCGGCGCCGACAAAATTAGCGACCACCACATCGCGGACCAGCCCCAATACCCGTGAAATCAGGGTCATAAAACTCACAATCAGCCCTGACTTTAATAATTTTCCCGACACCTGAAACTCCTGTGTATAATGCGTCGCTATTTTCACCTGTTCGGGGCGCCAATTACCAGCGGTAATCCCAATTAAATTGCTGGCCTTTTCGCGGAAAGCATTTGACAATGGCACAGTAAATAGGCATATTATGCGGCCTTTAAAGAGTCCGGTTTAGTTTTTAGGAGTGTTACCTTGGCTAACATTAAGTCTGCTAAGAAGCGCGCAATTCAATCAGAAAAACGTCGTCAGCAAAACGCCAGTCAACGTTCTATGATGCGTACTTTCATCAAGAAAACCTACGCAGCGGTGTTAACTGCTGACGCAGTTGCTTCTCAGGAAGCATTCAACAAAATGGTTCCGGTAATTGACCGCATGGCGGCCAAGGGTCTGATCCATAAGAACAAAGCAGCTCGTCATAAAGCTCGCTTAAATGCACATGTTAAAGCGTTAAAAGCCGCTTAACTGTCAGAGTTCGACGAAAAAGCCAGCTAATGCTGGCTTTTTTGTTTTACGCGATTCTTCATAGTAAAGGTCAACAAACCCTGATAGCGGCCAAAAATAAAGGCTGCCGTAGCAACCTTTATTCTGAACAGTACAATTTATGCATCAACGCGATCAAGGCCTCGGCCTCGGCGCTGTTAAGGCGGTAAAATACCGTTTGTGCTTCTTTGCGGGTTTTCACCAGTTTATGCTTTCGTAACAATGCCAAATGCTGCGAAAGGGCTGACTGACTTAAATCCAGCTTTTCGTTAATTTCACCCACCGACATTTCACCTTCTAACAGGTGACATAAAATAATCAGCCGCCGTTCATTCGAAACTGCCTTTAGCAACTTCACAGCTTGCGCTGAATTTTTCAGCATATCGTCTAAATTCATTTGTCGTTACCATTACCTGACTGGTTAAATCTGAAAATCAAAGTGCTTAGCGCTTCAGACCAATAATCAGAGCAAAGGTTGCACCAGATGACTAATTCGCTCTGCCGAAAATGGCTTCACGACAAAAGCCTTGGCACCACCTGCTACTGCCGCCTTCAGGTTGTCGACACTGGAGTGGGCCGACACCATAAAAATATGCGAGTGCTGATCAATACGCCGGAATCGTTGTAAGAGTACCTTACCGTTGATGTCTGGCAGCTGAATATCCAAAAAAACCAGCTGCGGTTGCTGTTGCACAAATAAGGCTTCAGCACTGGCGCCATCTGCGGCCTCATGCACTACCGCTACGCCAAGCGACTGCAGGATCTGTTTCAGATAATGTCGGCTGGTTAGCGTATCGTCTACCACCAAAGCTGTCAGGCCTGATGATGCGTCTCCCTGTGTCTGCCCTTGCATCCTGAAGGTACTCCTTACTCAGTTAGTCTGGCTTTTTCTTACGTTAGCCGCTAAATCTGGGTTTAATCCGTTAAAGATGATAAATTCGAAAAAATCTAAACTACCAAGGTCACTTAGCATATGAAACTCTGGATCAGCACAATAATAGCAGCTTTTAGTCTGAATGTGCAGGCAACAACCCTACCACTGGATAAAGATTTGGCCTATAAGCTGGTGGAATCCTTAACCGTCGAGGTCGGGCCGCGCCTGGCTGGCAGTGAAGCTGACATCCGCTCTGTGATCTGGGCCGAGCAACATTTTAAACAGTTAGGTTTTGATAAAGTCTGGCGCGAGCCGTTTGAGATGCTGTATTGGGAGCGTGGTGACGCCAGTCTGCGCGTTGGTGCTCCTTTCAACCAGGCCTTGGTACTCACCGCTCTGGGTGGCTCTGTGGGTACGCCCTTTGATGGTATCACGGCTCAGGTCGTGATGTTTAATACGCTGGAAGAGTTGATTGCCGCCGAGCCGTCACAGGTCAAAGATCGTATCGTCTTTATTAACCATGCGCTGGAAAAAGACATCCGTGGTGGCTTCTACGGCCAGGTAGTCGGTGGTCGCGCCCGCGGTGCTGTCGAAGCGGCAAAACTCGGTGCCAAAGCCTTGCTGATCCGCTCGGTCGGCAGCAGCAGCAACCGTTTCGCTCATACCGGTCAGATGCGCTATGAAGAGGGCGTGCCGCGGATCCCGGCGGCGGCGATCTCGGTACCTGACGCCTTGCAGCTTAGTAAAATGCTCAGCCGTAACCCGGAAGTCAGCTTAAGCTTGCAAATGAACAACAAGCTGCCAGGCACCGTCACCAGCCATAATGTGATTGCGGAAATTACCGGCAGTAAAAGACCGGATGAAATTGTGTTAATTAGTGCGCACCTGGATTCCTGGGACGAAGGCACCGGGGCTTTGGATGATGGCGCCGGGGTGGGCATCGTAATGGCGACGGCCGCCCTGCTAAAACAGGAAAAGCCGGAGCGCACGATCCGCGTGGTGCTGTTTGGCAACGAAGAAGGCGGTCTGATTGGCGCCCGTGCGTATGCCGCCCGTCATCACCAACAACTGCATAAGCATGTCTTTGCCTCTGAATCTGACTTTGGTGCCGGCCGGGTTTGGCGTTTTGATACCGGTATGGGCGAGCAGGCGCTGCAATTTGCCAGACAGATCCAGCAACAACTGGCACCGCTGGGTATTGCCATGGGTCCGAATACCGCCTCAGGTGGTCCGGATGTGTCAATTTTAAAGGCTCAGGGTGTGCCAGTCGCCAGCCTGATGCAGGATGGCACCGATTACTTCGATTATCACCATACGCCAAACGATACCCTGGATAAAATTGATCCAACGGCACTGCGGCAAAACCTGGAAGCCTGGCTGATTATGACCCGCGCCATCGCCAATAGCAGCGTTGATTTACGCCAGTAAACTCCCCCCCTGCCCCTGCTGTCGCCATTATGACAGCAGGGTTACATCTATTAAAAAATCTAATTTGAAATCTACAATATTCCTCAGTTGAGTAAAAACTCCACACTGCTCATAATGCGCGCAATTAACCTGCCGCAATATGGAGCCTGCAGATGGAAAACTTGATTTACGACATTATCAGCTGGGTTGGCCTGACGATCTGTATCGGCGCGTTTTTTATTAAAGATGTGTTCTGGCTTAGATTAGCTACATTAATAGGTTGTAGCCTGCTATTTGTCTATTACAGCCATATCGCCATTCCACAAGGTGTGATCTCAAACCTGTTGGTATTGCTGATTAATGCCTACTACTTGCTGCGCTTTGCTGCGGCACGCAAAAAAGCCGCCAGTAGCGACACCGTACCCGCCGCCTTAAAACCGCAAGCCGAATAAGCCGCTTTTTTCCAAAGCGGCTTGCCGTTATACTTTCCGATCTTTCAGGTCTGGACCAGCGCTAGCTTTTTAACGTAGTGCATCCAGACCATGCTAATCGACGGAGACCGCTATGCAGGAAGATGAATTCGAGCTGTTTCTTTCTGAAATGGCCGATGTAAAGCCACTGACTCAGGATGCTGTGCTGCAAGCCAACGCTGAGTTTAGCCCCACTCTGGCGCAACAAGCCAGACGCAAGGCGGCGGAACAGGAAATGGAGTATGATCCGCATTACCTGAGCATGGAATATGTCGAGCTGGTAAAGCCGGATGACGTCTTTGCCTATTGTAAAGACGGCGTGCAACAAGGGGTATACCGCAATCTGCGCCTGGGCAAGTATCAACTGGATGCCACCCTGAACCTGCTGGGCAAAACACTGATCGAAGCCCGCGGTGTGCTACAGCAATTTATTACCGACTGCCATCAACGGGGCGTGCGTACCTTATTGATCCAGCATGGTATGGGCCGCAACAGCAAGCCGCATCCAGCCATCTTACGTAGCTATGTTTTTAAATGGTTACCGGCTTTTAGTGTCGTTCTGGCAGCGCATACCGCACAGCGTCAACATGGCGGCTATAGTGCTACCTATGTCCTGCTGCAAAAAAATGCCGAACAAAAGCGCGAAAACCGGGAACGGCACAGCAAGAAATAGTACAAAACGGCTACCGCACCGCGGCAGACAGATAAAAAATTAAGGGCCCAAACGGCCCTTAATTTTTAAATCACCCAGCAAAAGGCTTCTGCCCGGGTGAGAAAGGCTGACAACGCCATTAAAATCACGGCAATAGCCAGAGTGGTAAAGCCAAAACCACGACTGGACGCTTTACTCATAACCTAACCTCAACATTTATTCTTATTATTCTGTCACGGCAACAGCCCTGGTTGCGACCGACAGGCCGGTTACTGCGACCAAAAGAGTGTAATCCGTTAATAACCCCTTGGCAACGCTGTAATTTTAACCAGTTAATAGCCCTGTTGCCGGTCGATTTGATTTAACAATGCTAAGCCGGCTTCACTACGCCGGTAATTCTCTGCGATCTGCGCCACCACTGTATCCACCCGGGTTACCGCCGAGATATGCGGTGTGACCAAAATCGACGGATGCGACCAGAACGGATGCGTTGCAGCAAGGGGCTCTTGCCGGAACACATCAAGACACGCCGCCTGAACCTGCCCACTGTCCAGTGCGGCCAATAAATCCGCCTCCACCAGCAGCGCGCCACGCGCGACATTGACCAGTATCACTCCCGGCTTCATCAGGGCAAACAGCTGTTGATTTAACAGATCCTCGGTGGCACTGGTCAGTGGTAATAAACAGATCACCAGATCGGCATCGTTAAGTGCTGCGGCTAAGCCATCAACGCCGGCATAGCAAGTTACACCGCTAAGCTGCTGCGGGCGACGGGCCCAGCCCGTCACCTGATAGCCCTGCATCTGAAAAAATTGTGCGGCGGCCGCGCCCAGTTCGCCTAACCCCAGCACACAAAGCTTGCGCAACTGACGTGGGCTTTTCGGTTTCCACTGCGCCTGCTGTTGCTGGCGATGAAACTGATCCAGGCGCAAACGGTAATAGCTTTCAATACCGGCCAGATAACGCAGCATAGACTCAGTTAACGCCGGATCAACAACCCGCGCCAGCGGTACCACGGGCAGCTCAGGATCGGTAAGAATACTATCGACACCGGCACCATAACTTTGCAGCGCTTTTAAATTTGGTAGCTGCTGTAAACAGCCTGCCGGGTGCTTCCATACCACGGCAAAGGTGACAGCAGCAGGATCATTCAGCTCGGGCCAGACCTCAATCGTTACCCCCGGTAGGGCGGCACTGAGCCGTTGTTGTAAGTCATCCAGTTTTCGATCAGGGATAATCAGGGCAATAGTCACAGCTCACTCCATATCTTGGCCAGGGTGCCAACCTTAGCATAAAAGCGGCACTTCGGCTGTCGTCAAACTGCCATAAAACTGCCAACTTGGCGTCATACAAAGGCATTAGGCTCAACTGTGTGACCCTATGTAACAGGTGAGAGGACAGAGCGATGCTGAATGTCGAACAAATGATCGAACAACAACTGCCCCAGGTTGACCGCCAGAGCTGGTTTTACCGGCCGGTTAAAGGATTCCTCAGCTACCTGTTACATGAGCAGGATTTTCAGAATTTTGCCAAGCGCTACCCGCACCTGCAGGGACTGGAGTTTGTGGAGCAGGTGCTGGACTATTTTAACTTCAGCTACGCCGTACGCGACAACGAGCTGGAGCGGATCCCGGCGACCGGGCGGGTGGTGATTATCGCCAATCATCCGATCGGCTCGCTGGACGGGCTGGCCCTGCTAAAGCTGGTCAGCGAGATCCGGCCAGATGTTAAGGTACTGGCCAATCAGCTGCTGATGGCACTACCGCCGCTGCACCCCCTCTTGTTACCGGTAAATAATATGACAGGTGGCACCGAGCGGCGCCGCTTAGACGCCATTGCCTCCCATCTGGCGGCGGAAGGCGCACTGATCCTGTTTCCGGCCGGTGAGGTATCACGCTTAAAACCCAATGGTATCCGGGACGGCAAGTGGCATAGCGGCTTTCTGCGCTTTGCCAGCCAAAGTAAGGCGCCAATTCTGCCGATCTATATTGGTGGGCGCAATTCGGCGCTGTTTTACAGTGCCTCGATGCTATATAAACCGCTGGCCACCTTATTGCTGGTAAAGGAAATGTTTAAGCAACAGCGCAAATCGATCACGTTGCGCATTGGTGAAAGCATTCCGTTTGACAGCTTTAACAACCTGCAGCTGGAGCTGGCAGATAAAGTTAAACTGTTTAAAAAGCATCTGTACCGGCTGGCAAAAGATAAAGCCCCGCTGTTTAAAACCCAGAGTGCGATAGCGCATCCGGAAGAGCGGGCTGTGCTGAAAAAGGCGGTAGAAAGTTGCCAGTTGCTGGGCGAAACCGGCGATGGCAAAAAAATCTACCTGTACCATCATCAGCAAAGTTCGCCGGTGATGCGCGAGATCGGCCGCCTGCGCGAGCTGGCGTTTCGGGCTGTCGGTGAAGGTTGTGGCCAGCGCCGTGATATTGACCGCTTCGACAGCCATTATGAACATCTGATCCTGTGGGATAGCGATGATCTGGAGATTGTCGGCGCCTACCGTTTTGCCAATACGGCCCGGGTGATCGCTGATCACGGCTTAGCCGGCTTATATACCGCCTCGCTATTTCAATTTAGCGCCCAGATGCAACCCTATCTGGCGCAGGGGCTGGAGCTGGGACGCAGCTTTGTGCAACCACGCTACTGGGGTAAGCGCAGCCTGGACTATCTGTGGTATGGCATTGGAGCTTACCTTAAGCAGTATCCGGAACTACGCTATCTGTTTGGCGGCGTCAGCCTGTCGAACAGCTACCCGCAAGCAGCCCGGGATCTGATGGTCTATTTCTACTCTTTATATTTTCAGGATGAACAGCAAACAGCGGTATCAAATCAGCCCTATCAGCTGCCGCACGCTATTCTGCAACAACTGCAGCAGCACTTCAGCGGTCAGGACTATGCAGCAGACTTTGTGCAGCTAAAACACCTGCTGGCCAATATGGGGGTAAGTATTCCCACCTTATATAAGCAATACAGTGAGCTGTGCGAGCCAGGTGGGGTGAAATTTCTGGCCTTTGGTACGGACCCGGATTTCGCTGACTGCATTGATGGCCTGGTACTGGTAGACCTGACACAGTTAAAAGCGCAAAAGCGCGCCCGTTATCTAAGCTAATCCACCGTTTCTTGTGGCTTAGTGTAAAGATCCGGTAAAGTTCAGCCGCGATTCAGCCGCGGCCCACTATAAGTTGTATACTAAATGTCCAACCCTCTGCCGGCGCAACTTAACGCCCGTGGTAAGGAGCTTGATATGACGATACAACGAACCCTGCCACAGCTACTGTTAGCCCTGGCGATTTTATTGCTCAGCGCCTGCGCCAGTCAGGCACAAAGCCGCACCAGTAACAGCGAGGCCGAGCTGGACCAGATGCTGGCCCCGATTGCACTGTATCCGGACTCAGTACTAACCCACGTCTTGATTGCCTCGACCTATCCGCTGGAAATTGTGCAGGCGGCACGCTGGTTAGAGCGTAACCCGGATCTTCGCGGCGAAGACGCGGTAGAAGCCGTGCAAGGCCAGGACTGGGACCCCAGTGTGCAGGCTCTGGTTGCCTTCCCGCAGTTAGTGCAACGCCTGAATGATGATCTGCAATGGACGCAGCGGCTGGGAGAAATCTTTTTAGCCGATGAGCCAGCGTTACTGGCCAGTATTCAGCGCTTACGGCAACGCGCCTATGCTCAGGGTTCGCTGCAACAGATGGAGCATGTGGTGGTGGAGCGCGAACGCGAAGTGATCGTGATTGAACCGGCGCGGCGTGAAGTGATTTATGTGCCCTACTACGATACCCGGGTGGTTTACGGTAACTGGTGGTGGCCAGCCTATCCGCCACTGTATTGGTATGAGCCGGTCGGTCACCGCAGCCGGGTCAGCTTTTACTGGAGCAGTGGTTACCATGTCAGACCGGCGTTTTATTTCAGCGTCTTCGACTGGCATCGTCATCATGTGATAGTGCACCACTATTACTATCATAAACCACCGCGCTATTATCCAAAACGGCAGCACTTCCACAATGCACCACGTTGGCAGCATGATCATTATCACCGCCGTGGCGTGCATTACCGGCACAGTCAGTTACGTGACCGGCCAGACTATCAGCACCGCCCTGATCGATCACGCCGTCATGACGATGCGCCGCACAGACCTCGCGAACAATGGCGTGCTGAGCGTAATCAGGAGCCGCGCTCACAACCAGACAATCGCTTTATTCCGGCCGACAGCAAGCTCCGTCAGGCTAACCGCGAAGCTGAGGCAGCACCACGTAGTGCGCAGCGCGAAGGCCGTCAGTATGACAGCAACCGTCAGCCGCGCCAGCATGAGATAGCACGAAGCGAACGGCCGCAACGTCAGGAGCGCCCTGCGCAGGGACGTATTGCTCAGCAATGGGCGGAAAATGAGCAGCGTATGCAGCCAATCCCTGTTGCAGACACCAGCCCGGCCGTTGACCGGCAGCGGCCGCAACGTGTGCAGGACAGTGCGCTACGCACGCAACAGCGCAACGAGGCATTAAATAGAGAGCAGCGCGTGCAGTATCAACGGCCGCAGCAAGAGGTAAGAACCGAGCGGGTGCAGCCGCAAAGATTTCAGCAAGAGCGGGTACAACCGGTAAGCCGGCCAGCACAGGACAGTCAGCGGGTACAGCCGCAGCGGCCACAAATGGAACAACGGCAAGCCGTTGTCAGCCGGCCAGCAAGCGAGAGCCGGGCAACAGGTTCGATCTCCGAGCGCTCTAACCGCTTTGAGAACCGGCGCCAACAGCAGGACTAGGCCACGCTGCGCAACGGCGACCTGTCCCTACCACTTTGTTGATATAGAACAATACTTACCATTAAAGGCCCGCTTTGTAGCGGGCTTTTTTGATCCAGCCCAAGGTTTTCACCGCCAGCAAGCGCACAATGGCGCCAGTTATCTGACGGGAGAATACAATGAAAACAATGTTATCTACAGTAGCACTGGGCCTGAGTTTAGTTGCCGCCCCTGCGATGGCCGAATTTTCTGTCAACGTTGGCGCCATCAGCGTGATGCCAAGTGACAGCAGCGGCAATCTGAATGTGGTAGAAGCCGTCGCAGGCTTACCGGCCGGCTCAACTGGCGTCAAGGTGAATGACAATACCCAACTGGGCCTGACCTTTGACTACAAACTGGATAAAAACTGGGGCGTGCAGTTGATTGCCGCTACCCCTTTTACCCACAAAATCAGTGGCGATGGCGCTATTGACGGTTTAAAAGTAGGTAAAACCAAACATTTACCGCCTACCTTACTCGGCCAGTATTATTTTGATGTTGGTAACAGCAACATTCAGCCTTTTGTTGGCCTGGGCGTCAATTACACCAACTTCTTTAATACCGAAGCCGATGGTCAGCTGAAAAGCACGCTGGTCGCGCTGGGTGCGGCTGGTGCTAATGATCCTGTGACCATTAAGCTGAAAAACTCCTGGGGCCTGGCCGCACAAGCCGGCGTCAATATCAAACTGGCTGATAACCTGGGTGTCCACCTGATGATCAGCAAAATTGATATCGATACCAAGGCGCATGTCCGGGTTAATGGCAATACAGTGCAAAGCGTTGATGTCAGCATTGATCCGCTGGTAGCAATGATTGGTCTGCGCTGGACGCTGTAAGTTTTATCTTGCCCTTTGCCGTCAACATTACGGTGTTGACGGTATTTTTCCGGGCGCTCCGACCAAAGTCGGGGCTTTTCCCGCTCCGGCTTCTGGATTAGAGTGCTAATACTGATCTCAAGCCGGAGCTGTTATGCCAAGTCCTGTTTCCAAACTTAACTGGCAACACCTGCTAAAATCCGGAAACCGGATTTTTATTGGCTCCCATGCCGCGGTGCCAACCCTACTGATTGACGATCTGATTGCGAATGCCAAAAGCCTGCATGATATTGAAATTGTGCAACTGGTGACCCTGTCAGACAACAAATGGGCCAAACCCGAGTTTCAGCATTTATTTAAGGTCAATACCTTCTTTATCGGCGGCCATACCGTGCGTCAGGCTGTCGCTGAGGGCCGGGCTGATTACACCCCCTGTTTTATGACCGATATTCCGGCGCTGTTTACCGACGGCGTACTGCCGCTGGATGCCGCGCTGATTATGGTGAGCCCGGCCGATGAACATGGCTATCATTCACTTGGTGTATCAGTTGATGTGATAGCCGCTGCAGCAAAGGCCGCCAAAACGGTGATTGCCCAGGTCAATCCGGCGATGCCGATCACTTACGGCCAGTCTTTTATTCATAAAGACGATATCGATGCTTTTTTCTATGCCGAGCAGCCACTGCCGGAAGTCCAGCCTACCGAGCTGGATCCGCGCACTGAGCGTATCGGCCAGTATGTGTCGCTGCTGGTCGAAGATGGCGCCACTATTCAGCTTGGCGTAGGTAAAATCTGCGAAGCGGTAACCCGCTATCTGAGTAATCACAAGGATCTGGGCCTGCATACCGAGCTGCTGACCGACGGTGTACTGGAGCTGATTAAAAAAGGGGTGATCAACAACAGGCGCAAAACCTTTCATCCCGGCAAAAGTGTCACCAGCTTTTGTATCGGCACTAAGCAGCTGTATGACTTTGTGCACCAAAACCCGCATATCGGCTTCTATCCCAGTGAGTATGTCAATTCGCCCAGCAACATTGCCCGCAACGAGCGGATGGTGTCAATTAACAGTGCCATCGAAGTGGATCTGACCGGCCAGGTGGTGTCAGATTCAATCGGTCATCAGTTTTATAGTGGCGTCGGTGGTCAGGTTGACTTTAGCCGTGGTGCCTCAATGAGTAACGGTGGTAAACCCATTATTGCCCTGCCCTCTACTGCCAAAAGCGGCTCAATTTCCCGGATCGTGCCGCATATCCGGGAAGGCGCCGGTGTCGTTACCAGCCGCGCCCATGTGCATTATGTGGTCACTGAATTTGGCGTCGCCTCACTGCGCGGCAAAAGTATCCGCGAGCGGGCGCTGGAACTGATCCGGGTCGCCCATCCAAAGTTCCGTAATCAGCTGTTAGCTGAAGTGCGCAAGCATTACTGGGTACCGCATTATCAGGTACAAACCCCGGTCGAAGTGCCGGAGCTGGGACCTGTGGGTTTTAAAGAGCTGACCATTAACGGCGAAAGCTTTGATTTACGGCCGCTGAATCCGTCAGATGAGCGGCGTTTGCAGGAGTTTTTCTACTCCCACACCAAAGAAACACTGCAAATGCGCTACAACTCCGTGCCGACCCAGATGAGTCGCGAGAAGTCCTGTACTTTGGTTAGCGTCGATCAATCAAAAGATCTGGCACTGTGTATCGTTAAACAAAAAGGCTCAGTGGTGGAAATTCAGGCCGTCGGCCGTTATTACCTGATTGAAAGCCAGAATAGCTGCGAAGTCGCCTTTGTTACCCGCGAAAAATTTCAGGGCAAAGGCATGGCGAAACGGCTGCTGGCAGAAATGATTAATGTGGCCCGTATTCGTGGTTTAAGCTCAATGCAGGCCTATGTACGGGCAGAAAACAAACCGATGCTCAGAGTATTTGAAAACGCCGGCTTTGTGCGCCTGCCAAGTGACGATCCGTCAGAAGCCTATTTAAAACTGGACTTAACCCCGGCAGGAGAGTGCTGATGCCCATTACCATTTTCAGCCACCCCAGCTGCTACTACCATGAAAATGGCGTTGATCATCCGGAATGTCCGGAACGTTTATCGGCCATCAACGATCAGTTGATCCGCTCCGGTATGGAATATGTGGTGATGCAGCGCGATGCCACCGCAGCAACTAAAGAAGCCTTGTATCTGGCCCACGGCAAACTTTATGTTGACGAGCTGTTTGCCAAAGCGCCAAGCGAAGGCCATATCTGGCTGGATCCCGATACCATTATGGGTCCCAAAAGTCTGAATGCGGCTTTGCATGCTGCCGGCAGTGGCATTAACGCCGTAGATCAGGTGATGGCTGGCAGTAACGAGCAGGCATTTTGCGCGGTGCGCCCACCGGGCCACCACGCCACCCGCGAGCAGGCAATGGGTTTTTGCCTGCTAAATAATATTGCGATTGCCGCCGAGCATGCCTTGAACCAGTACCAGCTCAGCCGAATTGCCATCGTCGATTTTGACGTACATCATGGCAATGGTACCGAGGATATCTTTCAACATGAACCACGGGTGCTATTTTGCTCCTCGTTTGAACATCCGCTGTATCCCTACACTGGCGCTGAGACAAATAACGAACATATTATCAATCTGCCACTGGCCGGTGGCTGTCGCGGCACCGCCTGGCGGGAACAGGTAAAACAGCACTGGCTACCCGCTATTGATCGTTTTGCACCACAGCTGATTTTAATCTCCGCCGGCTTTGACGGCCACGCTGAAGATGAGATGGCGCATTTTATGTTGCGCGAAGAAGACTACCAGTGGATTGCCACTGAACTGAAGCAACTGGCCGACAAACACTGCCAGGGCCGTATCGTCGCCATGCTGGAAGGCGGTTATGCCTTAAGTGCGCTCGGACGCAGCGTAGTGGCTTTTCTAAAAGGTTTGCTCTAGGTCCAATTTTAGCTGCTAAGCTTAGTGCAACTCAGGGTACTTTTGCTTATGCAGCTGATTAAAAACTACTTTCCATCTTTATCCTATCTGGACCCGGCCAGCGAGGCGGAGTTCCGGCTGTATCTGGTTGCCAGTACCCGCCATATTGCGCAGCGGCTGGCGCTGGTCTGTGCCCTGTTGCTGCTAGTGTTCAGTGCCACCGATATTATCCTGGGCGATCAATGGCACAGCCTGAACAATCTATCGCGCTTTATTGCGGCAGCACTGATTGTAAGCTTTGCAGTTTACAACCGGCGCCTGACACCCGATCACTGGCTACAAGGTTGGCTGGCGATAGCCGCCCTGGTGTTATTGCTGCTGGCGGTGACCTTTTACAGCTCAGCCCAATATTTTGGCAAACTGGGCGAAGGTGGCCCTTTGGTGGTAGCCTTCGCGCTGGCTGCTATCCCGATTTTCAACCTGCAGCAAAAACTGCTGCTCTGGCTGCAACTGAGCGCCAGCATTGTGTTTCTGAAATACTGTACCGATACCAACACCGGCTGGACGCTGTTTTATCTGAGTATTACGTTATTACTCTGCCTGAGCTGGCAACGGCAATTTGATATTTTATTGCGCAGCCAGTTTAAAACCGTGCGGCTGGAGCAACAAAAAGCCGAAACTGATCAGTTAACCGGTTTGCTGAACCGGCGTAGCTTTGAACAACGTTTGCAAGAAAAGCTGCAAAGCCTGCAAGCCGGCCAGCAGTTGTCTCTGGGTTTGTTAGATATCGACTATTTTAAACGCTACAACGACCACTACGGTCATCTGGATGGTGATCTGGTGTTGGTGCAACTGTCGCGTTTGCTCTCCGCAGAATCCGGGCTATTGGTGGTACGTTTTGGCGGCGAAGAATTCATTCTGGTTGAACAACATAGCGCCGACTCACCTAGCTCGCTATTGCAATTACCCCGCAAGTTAGCGGCCCTGGCCATTCCCCATCAAAACTCGCCCTTTAATGTGGTCACCGCGTCGATTGGTATTGTTACCCTAAACTATCCAGGCAGCGGCTATCAAAGTGGTCAGCTGATGCATCAAGCCGATCAACTGCTCTATGAGGCGAAAGAACAAGGCCGTAATCAGGCCCGGCAACAGTTTTTGAGCTAGACAAAATGTGTTAATCGTTTAAGAATGCACGCGAATAGTCAATGACAAGGATTAAGTTTGAAAAACATCAGAAAAATCGCCAAATTAACTGCAATTGTCGTCAGCTTACTAATTAGTGCCTGCAGCACTTACAGTACCCAACAAGGCGCCGATGATTTCTTTGACGGCGCGATCAACAATGCCAAGCAATCTCAGACGCAGTCGCCGACTGCGATTAATCTGGCGGAACCCTCGGCAAAGGCAGACACCCTGGCTGGGCTCGTTAATATCGGTTTTGGTTGGATCCGCTCCTTGTTCGTGGAAGAAAAAAACCAGTAGTGATGCCGTGATAGCTAGTTCGTGACAACGGTAAAAGCACCCAATAAAAAACCTGCCGCAGCAGGTTTTTTTATTCGGTTAACTTAAAGCGTCAGGCTAAAGACTAGCCTAACCAGACCCGGGCATTGCGGAACATCCGCATCCAGGGGCTGTCCTCCTGCCAGTCATCCGGATGCCAGGAGTTGGCCACGGTGCGGAATACCCGCTCCGGGTGTGGCATCATAATGGTAACCCGGCCATCGGTAGTAGTCAGCGCGGTAATACCAGCCACTGAACCATTCGGGTTTGCCGGATACTGCTCGGTAACCTGACCATAGTTATCAACAAAACGCAGTGCCACAGTACCGCTTTGATTGGCAGCAGCAAAGGCAGCTTGAGAGGCAAACTCGGCATGGCCTTCACCGTGCGATACCGCAATCGGCATCCGCGAGCCAGCCATACCGCTAAAGAACAGCGACGGGCTTTGCTGGACTTCCACCAGGCTAAAGCGGGCTTCAAAGCGCTCAGATTTATTGCGCACAAAGTGTGGCCATAAATCGGCACCCGGGATCAGGCTCTTCAGATTCGACATCATCTGACAACCGTTACAAACACCCAAGGCAAAGGTGGATTGCCGTTCAAAGAAGGTTTGGAACTCTTTGCGTGCCTGCTCGTTAAACAGCACTGACTTGGCCCAGCCTTCACCGGCCCCTAACACGTCACCGTAAGAGAAACCACCACAGGCTGCTAAACCGTTAAAGTCTTTTAACGACACCTGACCGCTCAGAATATCGCTCATATGCACGTCAACGGCGCTAAAGCCGGCACGGTTAAAGGCAGCAGCCATTTCCAGCTGCGAGTTCACGCCCTGCTCGCGCAAAATCGCGATCCTGGGTGCAGCGCCTTTTAAAATCATCGGCGCGGCAATATCGGCATTCTGATCAAAGGTCAGTTTGGCATGCAAGCCCGGATCCTGCTGATCGGCCTTGGCGTCAAACTCCTGCTTGGCACCCGCCGGGTTATCGCGCAGGCTTTGCATCTGATAAGTCGTTTCGGCCCAGACGGTACGCAGCCGGCTGCGGCTATCGTTAAATACCACTGTGCCCTGCTGGCTGATCGCAAAACGATCGCTTTGCTCAACTTTACCTACAACATGGCTTAATGCTGCCAGGTTATGTGTTGCCAGCACCTGCTGGACATAAGCCAGTTCACTGTCGGCAACCTGCAGCACCGCACCCAGCTCTTCGCTGAATAACGCCGCCAGCGCATCGCTACCCAGAGCGCTGATGTCGGCGGCGATACCGGCTTTACCGGCAAAGGCCATCTCGGCCAGGGTGACAAATAAACCACCGTCGGAGCGATCATGGTAGGCAAGCAATTTCTGCTCGCGCGTCAGTTGCTGCATGGCATTAAAGAAGTTAATCAGTAGCTGTGGGCTATCCAGATCAGCAGGCTGATCGCCCAGTTGCTTATACACCTGAGCTAAACACGAGCCGCCTAAGCGGTTAGCGCCCTGCCCCAGATCAATTAACAATAAGGAGCTGGCACCTTTATCCGTGCGCAGCTGTGGCGTCACGGTTTTACGGATATCTTCTACCCGGGCAAAGGCGGTGATAATCAGCGACATAGGCGCGGTAACGGCCTTATCTTCACCATCCTGTTGCCAGCGGGTTTTCATTGACATCGAGTCTTTGCCCACCGGGATGGTCACTTTTAGTGCCGGACACAGCTCTTCGCCGACCGCTTTTACTGCCGCATATAAACCGGCATCTTCGCCGGGGTGACCGGCGGCGGCCATCCAGTTAGCAGAAAGTTTAATCCGGTTTAAGTCGCCAATATCTGTGGCAGCAATATTAGTAATGGCTTCCGCTACGGCCAGACGGGCCGAGGCAGCAAAGTCCAGCAAGGCAACCGGCGTCCGCTCACCCATCGCCATGGCTTCGCCATGGTAAGTATCATAACTGGCGGCAGTGACACCACAGTTCGCCACCGGTACCTGCCAGGGGCCCACCATCTGATCGCGCGCAACCAAACCCGTTACCGTACGATCACCAATAGTTACCAGGAAGGTTTTCTCGGCAATGGTCGGCAAACGTAATAAACGCTCAGCCGCATCGGCAAGCGTAATAGCAGAGCGATCTAGAGGCTTAGCCGGCGCTTTTAAGCTTTGCACTTCGCGGTGCATTTTTGGCGCCTTGCCCAGTAACACGTTTAACGGCAGATCAATCGGCGTATTGCCAAAGTAACTGTCGCTCAGCGTTAAATGCTGTTCAGCAGTGGCTTCACCCACTACCGCATAAGGGGCGCGTTCACGTTTACAGATGGCTTCGAATACCGGCATTTTGTCGGCCGGGATCGCCATTACATAGCGCTCCTGCGATTCGTTACACCAGATTTGCAGCGGCGACATGCCAGGCTCATCGTTCGGTACATTACGCAGCTCGAACTTACCACCGACACCGCCGTCGTTTACCAGCTCCGGGAAGGCATTGGATAAACCGCCGGCACCAACGTCATGAATAAAGACGATAGGGTTGTCCTGGCCCAGCTGCCAGCAGCGGTCAATCACTTCCTGACAACGGCGTTCAATTTCCGGGTTATCGCGCTGTACCGAAGCAAAGTCCAGATCTTCATTCGACTGGCCTGATGCCATCGAAGACGCCGCACCACCACCCAGACCGATATTCATCGCCGGGCCGCCTAATACCACTAGCTTGGCACCCACCGGCAAATCGCCTTTTTGGACGTGCTCTTCACGGATATTGCCCAGACCACCGGCAATCATAATCGGCTTATGGTAACCACGAACTTCTTCGCCGTTATGGCTGTGTACCTTTTCTTCGTAGGTACGGAAATAACCGTTGATCGCCGGGCGACCAAATTCGTTGTTAAAGGCAGCGCCACCCAATGGACCTTCCAACATAATGTCCAGCGCGGTAACAATGCGCTCCGGCTTACTAAAATCACTTTCCCACGGCTGTACAAAGCCCGGAATACGCAGGTTAGACACCGAGAAACCCACTAAACCCGCTTTGGGCTTAGAACCCACGCCAGTGGCACCCTCGTCACGGATTTCGCCGCCCGAGCCGGTTGCCGCACCCGGATAAGGTGAAATCGCCGTGGGGTGGTTATGGGTTTCTACCTTCATCAGCACATGGATTGGTTCATGGTGATACTGATACTCGCGGCTAGTCGGTGTTGGGAAGAAACGACCGGCTTCAGAGCCAACCATCACCGCTGCGTTGTCTTTATAGGCTGATAACACATAATCCGGCGTTTGCTCGAAGGTGTTTTTAATCATTTTAAACAGCGATTTCGGCTGTTTTACGCCATCGATGGTCCAGTCGGCGTTAAAAATCTTGTGCCGGCAGTGCTCAGAGTTGGCCTGCGCAAACATATAGAGTTCAATGTCGTTCGGGTTGCGGCCCAGCTGCTGAAAATTGCTGACCAGATAATCAATTTCATCATCGGCCAAGGCCAGACCCATCGTCTGGTTGGCCTGTTCCAGCGCCGCACGGCCACCGCTCAGAATGTCCACCGAGCTTAAGGTTCCCGGCTCGGCCTGTGTAAACAGCGCGGCAGCCTGCTCCAACTCGGTAAATACCGCTTCCATCATCCGATCATGTAACAGGCTGGCCAGTTGTTGCTGCTGAGCCGCAGTTAAGGCTACTGCGTCAACATAATAGGCAATACCACGCTCTAAGCGTTTTACCGTTGGCAGGTTACAGTTGCGGGCAATGTCGGTGGCTTTGGAAGACCAGGGCGAAATGGTGCCGGGGCGTGGTGTCACTAACAGCAACAAGCCTGTTGGCTGGTGACTGGCGATACTCGGACCATAGGTTAACAGTTTATCCAGCACCTGCTGCTGTTCGCAGCTAAGTGGTGCCGATAAATCAGCAAAATGCATATATTCGGCATAGATACCGTTAACCGGTAAATTTTGCTGGGCACAAAGATCGAGTAACTTTTGAATTCGGAATTCGGACAGTGCAGGTGCACCACGCAGGATCAACATAGGCTATTTTCCGTTGGTTGAACGACAGTGGAACCTAGGGCGTGTTGACGTTTGCTGCTTGTTTTTGCAGCAAACATCAACACGCCTTAAAAGGCGCCACATTATAAAGAAAATTCGCGCTAAGTGATATGTGAAAAGGCTGGCTGCGACTAAGAAGTTTGCGGTAACATCGCAAAATCGTCTAAACCGGAACTGATTATGCTGCGATTATGGTCTGTGCTTTGCCTGAGCTTGCTGTTACTGGCCTGCTCTAAGCCATTGCCAGAGCAAACAAATCAGCTGGCTGACATTTATCAGCGCGGTCAATTACGGGTTGGCATCCTGCATGGCCCGACCAGTTACTATATTGGTGTCGATGGCCCTACCGGCTTTGAGTATGAGTTGGCTAAGGGGCTGGCCGATCGCTTAGGCGTTGAACTGCAACTGTTCCCCAGCTTCGATTTAGATGATTTACAAACCAAGCTGAAAAATGGTCAGGTGGATTTTATTGCCGGCGGCCTGACACTGACCCCAGAGCGCACCCAAAAATTCCGGGCGGCACCGGCCTACCGCTGGATTAACGAACTGTTGGTGTTTCGCCAGGGTAACAACTGGCCGCAACAATTAACCGACCTAACTGAGCCAGTGATTGTCTCCGCTCACAGTAGCCATGCGGAAACCCTGAAACGACTCAGTGCAGAGATTCCTGGGCTGAGCTATCAGGAAGATCCGGAGCTGGATGCCGACGAGCTGCTGCAAAAAGTGGTCGATGGCAGCATCCGCTATACCCTGACCGACTCTAACCAGTTGGCGGTAAACCGCCGGCTATTCCCGCAACTGAATATCGGCCTGACAGTCAGTGAAAATCTGCCGGTAGGTTGGCTGCTACCCAAAAATCAGGACGATAGCCTGTTTAGTGTACTGATTGAGTATTTTGGCCATGTTTATCAAAATGGCGATTTGGTTACGCTGGAAGATCGCTATTTTGGCCATGTTGAGCTGTTTGACTATGTCGATACCATCCGCTTTATCCGGGCTATCGAGGACACCCTACCGGCATTCCGGCACTGGTTTATCGAATATGCCGGCGACCTCGACTGGCGCCTGTTAGCGGCGCTGAGTTATCAGGAATCGCACTGGAATCCGAAAGCCCGCAGCCCTACCGGGGTACGCGGCATGATGATGCTAACCATGCCCACTGCGCGGCAAATGGGAGTACAAAGCCGGTTGGATGCCGAAGAAAGTATTGCCGGGGGTAGCCGTTATCTGCAGCTGCTGCTAAACCGGATCCCGGAGCGGATCCCGATGCCAGACCGGCTGTGGTTTGCGCTGGCGTCGTACAATATTGGCTGGGGTCATCTGGAAGATGCCCGGCGCCTGACGCAGCGTGATGGCGCCGATCCGGATAAATGGTTGGAAGTAAAACAGCGCTTGCCGTTGCTACGGCAAAAATCGGTGTACCAACATACCCGCTTTGGTTTTGCCCGCGGTGACGAAGCCGCACTCTATGTTGAAAATATCCGCCGCTATTACGATACGCTAGTGGGTGTAGATGAGCGGCAACAATTAGAGCAGCGTCAGGAACAACAGCGGCAACGACTGGTCGAACAAAGTGAGCAAGTTGCCGAGGCGCCGCCCCTGTCACAATAAATTCATCTGGGGTGCTTGCAGCCCGCCAGCCCTGCCCATATTATTCACAACAGTGTAAAGAACAGGATAAGTCTATGCTAAAAAAGAAAAAGCCGGCGCTAAAACGCCGCCGTCGCTTACTGGATGTGGCATCCAGCCGCCGCCGGATTAAGCGCAATCTGCAAATTAAAAAGGTACATCACCGCCGCCGCAGTTTTATTGCTTACTTTCAACATCTGGTTGAAGCGCCTGCTGTTTAAGCTGTTTTTTCTCGGCCCGCCGGCGTTGAAAAAACGCAGACAACATGGCGGCACATTCCTCAGCCAGCACCCCGGCCGTTACCTCTAACTGATGATTAAACTGCGGGTAGCGCACTAAATCGAGCACCGAGCCTGCGGCACCGGTTTTATAATCAGCCGCCCCGTAGACCAGACGTTTGATCCGGCTATGTACCAGCACCCCAGCGCACATGGTACAGGGTTCCAGCGTAACATAGAGCGTACAATCGAGCAGCCTATAGTTGTCCAGCACCTGGCCAGCCTGACGTACCGCCTGCATTTCAGCGTGCGCCGAGGGATCATTCAGACTAATCATCTGGTTCCAGCCTTCAGCAACGATCTGCTGATCTTTAACCAATACCGCCCCGACTGGCACCTCGCCCAGCTGTTCCGCCCGCTGTGCCAGCATCATTGCATGGCGCATCCACTGTTCGTCAGTCATAAAGCCTTACAAAAATTCACTTTCTTTGGCCAATTTTACCACTAGACTATGTTAAAGCTGACTAAATATTTGCATTTTACGCTAAGTACAGGCCGCACCTTTAAATCAATTTGCTATTAATCAATAACTTACAATAATGGCATTGTGCTTGCTTTTACTTACAAAAAAACAGCAAGGAGATAACAATGGATATTGGCGTGGTGGTAATAGTGGTAGTGGCAATCGTCGGTGGCGTGGCCTATGATGCGCTGAAAATGCGCTATAAATACCGGCACCTGGCGTCGGGTAAAGGCTTTGATGAACTGCAGCAGGAACTGCTGGCAGTAAAAGAGCGCCTGGCGACACTGGAAAGCATAGTGACAGATAAAAAATATCAGTTAAAAGAAGAAATTAACCGGTTATAACAGGGAGAACACAGATGGGTCCATTTGAAATTGCCGCTATCGCCATTATTGGTGGCCTGGGTTACGCAGCCTACGAAACGCATATGAAAACCAAAGGCAAAGCCGGCAAGGCGGATATCGAAGCCTTACAGGCAGAAATTGCCAAACTGAAGGAACGGGTGGGCACCCTGGAAAGTATTGTTACCGATAAGTCCTATCAGCTAAAAGAGCAGATTAACAAGCTCTGACAACACCATCCTAAGACCTCCGGAACGGGCCGCTTACTGCTGCCCGTTTTTATTTTTGCTGTAACAACCCAGACCTACCGCCGCCACCAACCCAGACGCTGGCCCTGCCGCTGACTGACTGCTCTGATAAAGATTTTCACTACTAATTGGTTAATTTCGCTAAAGCAGGTGGTCTAAAATCTCTACAGCGATAAACAGCACGACTTAAGCAATTGATATTTAACAACTATATTATTGGCATACTGTTTGATTACCTTAAGCTAACCTGAATCAATAGCTCGAACAAAAGGACCTTAGTATGAACAGAACAATCGTTATTATTTTATTAGTCGCCGTAGGTATTTACTGCTTACCAAGCTTAATCGCCATTGCTGCAACCATCTTTGGCTTACTAATTGGTCTGGTCGGCGCGGTCATTGGCATCGGCCTGACCTTGTTATTCACCGTATTACCCCTGGTGATCCTGGGTTATCTGGTCTGGTGGCTGGTGCGTGATAATAAGCGCAGCCGGCAGTACTAAGCAGTTAGCTGGCAGGCGCAGGTATCGCTATAAAACGAGCAGTACCCAGGGTGCCAATAAAATCTTCACCACAGCACTAAACTGAATTCAGAGGCTGAACGATAGTTCAGCCTCTGGCACTTCTGGCCTGGCTTAAAGCTGCTCAGCCTCCTTTTAAACGCTTTAAGCGCAGCAGATCGCGGCCGAGCTCGTAAGCCGGAAAGCAGGCGGTAATTAACAAAGTCGCCGTTATAATGCGCTGCATTGCCCCCCATTCATCGGCGTTAGGCAATTCGTCAAGTTTAATATCTAACAGTGGTCCATTCACAGCCAGATAAAGCAAAATCAGCACCAGCGCACTATTTAGCACCACATTCGCGATCAACAGCGGGCGATTCCAGAAGCGTTGTTTTAGTTGCCCGATATTCAGCACTATGCCGGCCAGCAACACCGGTGTGCACCAGCTGAGAAACTGCCGTGCTGGCTCAGCCAGACTAATACGCTGCGCCTCTAACTGCTCTGGGGTAAACCAAAGCGGATACCAGATCAGCACCAACAAAAAGGCATAGGTGCCAAGATCGGTGAAAATATTCTGCAGCGAAATCGTCTGCCAGCCCGGCCCCACCGCCGGTAACTGCCGCGGATGCCAGTTCGGTGTGGCGTTTGTCGTTGCAGCTGGCTCTCGCGATAACAACATATAAGTCACAGTTATGGCCGTAAATGCCAGACAGGCATCGCCGATAAAGCCACTGGCAACGCTTTTCAGATACAGCAGCAAACCAAACTGACTGTGCAACCAGGCGCTGGTACTGGCGATAATTTGCAGGACAAACAAAATCCCCAGCACCATATACAGGGTATAGCGGTACACCGGCATATAGCTCAGGCTAATTAACGGCTGCGGCGGCACAAATTGCTGGGCCACATCGCGTGGATGCCCCATTTGTAGCAGCACGGCAGCACTGTCGTCGTCGCTAAGCTCACCTTTTTGCTCCGCCAGCGCATCCAGCTGATCCCGGATATTGGCATTCAGTTCACGACCAATTTCATCGCGTTTATCCTCGGGTAACTCGCGCTGCACCGCAGCAATATAACGTGTTACTAAATCCATTATGCTGTCTCCTCTGGCTTTACACCCAGTAAGTTACTCAGGGCGCCATTAAGCTGTTGCCATTCATCGGTTAACTGCCCAAGCAAGCTGTGGCCGCTGGCAGATAGCTGGTAATAACGCCGCTCCCGCCCTTCGCCTTGCTGCCATTCACTGTCAAGTAACCCCTGCTCTGCCAGACGGCGGATCAGCGGATACAGGGTGCCTTCATCAATCTCAATACCGTTGTCGTTAAGCTGTTTGCGCAGCGAATAGCCATAATGCGCCTCTTTCAGCGACGCCAGCACCGCCAAAACCAGCACCCCGCGGCGCAGTTCCAGCCGAATTTTGTCCAGTTGCGATTGTGTCATCTTTTGCTCCTGATACTGTGTGCCGCATACTGTGCGTCACACAGCAAAATACTAGGTGACGCATAGTATAAAAGCAAGGGGGATAATAATTAAAAATTGCACTACTGGCCCATATGGGCTATTTTTAATAGGCCATATGAACCAAAAAGGGCTCAATGATGACTGTCAGCGCAGTGAAAAGCTTTAAACCCACACCGCTGTACCAACCGAATTTTTGGTATAGCCTTGGTATAGAAGATGAGGCAACGTCAAAAAATGCCGCTATTCATCAAGGCTTTAAACCAGAGGTCTATCGTAACATTCTGGCGAAAGCCCGGTTGTCACAAACCGAGTTTCACCATGTTACCCTGATCCCAATCAGCACCATTAAGCGCCGCCTGAAAAATGGAGAACGTTTCAACACTCAGGAAAGTGACGTTATGTACCGCCTGGCACTGCTGATCAAACTAGCGACCGAGCTTTTTGGCAATGAACAACGCGCTCTGACCTGGTTGCGTGAAAGTGTGTATGGCCTGAATGGCAAGCGGCCATTAGATATGATTGCGACCACTGTCGATTTTGAAACGGTTAAAGAGTTAATCGGCCGGCTCGAACACGGCGTGTTTTCTTGATGCAACTGTACCGGCTGACCCAAAAAAAGTTCGCCGAGGCGCCCTTCAATCCGCAAGGCGCAAAATTATTTGGCGGGCGCTGGAACTCAAAAGGCACAGCGGCGCTGTATTTCGCTGCATCTGAATCGCTTTGCATACTGGAAGTTTTTGTACACCTTAATCACGACCCTGAGGTGATTCACCAATACGATCTTTACCGCATTGAGTTACCCGACGAGCTGATTATCCCGTTGGACAATTCAGTTCTACCAGCTAACTGGCGGGCAATACCGGCGCCGGAACAGACGCAACTGATTGGCGATCAATTTCTTAACGCCGAAAACCCCGAGTTCGCCGCACTCCAGGTCCCTTCAAGCATTTCGCCGCGAGACCGTAACTACCTGATTAATCCGCAGCACCCGCTGCTGCCTGCTATCCTCGCCAAAGCCGAAAAACTCGAATTTAGTTTTGATTCACGGATCTTTAGATAGCTTAATACGCCAAATCCAATGCAACTCCCAGCCCCGACTGACTCCGTTATGCTCGGCCCCGGTATGCTTGCCGTACCGCAGTCGCCATCTGCGATAGTGGGATAAGCACCGTTAGTTGATGTCGCTCTATCATGTTGTGAGGAGAGGCTGCTTTGAACGTGAAACAGGAATTCAACACAATATATAACTGTCATACCTAAAACTTCGTGGCACCCAATAGAAAAACGAGCTAATATAAGACCATAATTAAGGTCAAAATAGAGGTTTTTATGCGTCAGGTATTAGCGGACTTTTCTGTAAGCATTTCAGAACTTAAGAAAAACCCCTCAGCCTTGCTCGCTCAGGCAAGTGGTTCACCGATAGCGGTGCTAAACCACAATAAACCTGCAGCCTATCTGATTCCAGCAGAGACCTACGAGGCTCTGATGGATATGCTGGAAGACTATGAATTGGCGCGGCTTGTTGAGGAACGTCGTGGTGACAAGGATAAAGCTATAACGGTGTCGCTGGATGACTTATAAGCTGCGATTTCTTCCGGCTGCGCTTAAGGAATGGGAAAAGCTTGGTGCCCCGATCAAGAGTCAATTCAAGAAAAAACTGGCGGAGCGATTAGAAAATCCCAGAGTACCTGCTGATAAGTTAAGTGGCTATGAATCAGTGTACAAAATTAAACTTCGCTCTGCCGGATATCGATTAGCCTATGAGGTTGTTGACGATGAACTGTTTGTGTATGTAATTGCCGTAGGTAAGCGGGAAAAGGGTAAGGTTTATTCGTCTCTCAAAAAGCGAACCTAAGATCTAATAGAGCAAGCACTACAAACAATTGCAATAGACACAGTTTTAACTCATTATTTTAAATAAACCGAATGCCCGCATTGATTTATTTGCGGACATTCAGTTTTGGTAGCAAACACACAGCTTGCGGACGCGGGGATCTGGCAATGCCCTATTTTCCAACGGCCAAATGCTGGAGCTGCGGGCTTTCTCGCGCACTGTTAGCTTTAGCGCTTAAAACACATAGATAAAGCCGATGCCAACCTCTGCTTCAAAGTCACCACGGGCAATCGGGCTTTTGCGGACAGCACTGCTAAAATGCTCATACAGTGCCTCACCATAAATCTGCCAGTTATTGTTTATGTAGTGACGATAATTGTAATTGATACCGACAGAGCGATAACCGCCGCTCATATTGGTTGCGGCTAAACCTGATACCGCCGATTGCTCAGCGGTGATGCCGAAATCTTTATTGGCATATTTACTATCGTGAAATACTGCAACAATATTCACCTCAGAGCCCGAACCATCAAACTTCTCGCCAAAGCGGCGACCCACACCAAACAAACCCAGGTTACCATCACCGCCGGTGACAAGCCGGCCAACCAGCCAATAGCGCCAATCTGTATCAAAGGCGCGACGGGTTTGCAGCACTAATTCAAAGCCCTCATCACTGTCACCGAGCCCATCCAGATAACCTTTTTTAGAATCACTTTCTGCACGCCCCTCATCAAAGCCAATAAGGGCTTCAAACAACCAGGTATCTGCACGTAAGCCACGCCACCCTATGGCTTCACCGACCCAATAGAACACATCATTACCGCGCCGCCATTGCAAGCCCCCTGCCGGTTCAAGCTCCAAACCAAATTCGTCTGAACCCTCGTAGGCCGTTTCGTATTCAATACCCGCACCTAACGCGAAACTCCAGCCATCTTTACCCCGACTAAAATCATCAATAGATGGCAAGGGCACCAAAGCGGTTCTTGTTTCTTGTGCGCTCGCTGCCGGCAACAGCAGGCTATGCATAACAAGGGCGGTACCTAACACTAGTAATTTCTTCATAAAATGCTTTCCTATGCCAATTTAGCAAAATGCCAACTTATCTATACATTAGCGTTTACGGATTTTGTTGCGTAAAGATCACTGTTTGTCATGTTTTTAGCGTGGTTCTGGTATCGACGCCGGCATGCCTGTCGTACCGGAATCGCCATCGGCGATATCGGGATAAGCACCTTTAGTATATGCCATGCCAGGTTTGCTGCAGAAAATGACGGGCTCTGAGCAATAAACCAAGCCCTCGAAGATTTAGCCTGACTTCGACTCCGGTATGCTTGCCGTACCGGAGTCGCCATCTGCGTTAGTGGGATATGCATCTTTAATTGATATCGTGCCAGGTCTGTAGCAGGAAATGACGGGCGTTGAGCAATAAATCAAGCCGCGCAGATTGAGCCTGATCTCGACTCCGGTATGCTTGCCGTACCGGAGTCGCAACCTGCGATAGTAGAGTTGGCACTTTTCGTTGATGTGGAGCCTAGCTTGTGGCGGAGAAACGCCGCTTTGAGTTTGGAGCGGAAATTGCCCCCGCAACAGAATTTACATACGGAAGTCTGCGTTATACAGCATAACTGGACATATTTCTGGTTTTTTCTAATCCTGATTTAGATGCTATTGCCGGGATAAAGTAGAACTAATTCTTGTCATCTGTACGTTATTTGCGTACACTTTCTCTATGAAAAGTGTATTTGTCGAATCAACAATTTTTGAAAAGCACCGAGATGAATACCTCAGTGATGATGAGTACAGGCTCTTTCAAGCTGAATTAATGTTAAACCCACACTTGGGTGATGTGATTCAAGGTACTGGCGGTTTACGCAAAATTCGAGTTGCCAGCAAAGGTAAAGGAAAACGTGGTGGTTCACGGATTATCTATTACTTTCTCGATGAAAAAAGGCGTTTCTATTTGCTAACCATTTACGGCAAAAATGAAATGTCCGATTTAAATGCAATTCAAAGAAAACAATTAATGGCTTTTATGGAGGCGTGGCGCAATGAGCACTCGTGATTTATTTGCAGAGTTAAGCTCAGCTCTTGTTGAGGCTAAACAGCATTCAGAAGGTAAGCTGACCCTAAAAACACATCATGTGAATGATACGGGTGAATTGAATATCTCACCAGATGAAATCGTGAGCATTCGAGAGCAGTTTAATATGTCCCGTGGCGTCTTCGCAAGGTTACTTCATACGTCTTCACGCACATTAGAAAACTGGGAACAAGGTCGTAGTGTGCCAAATGGTCAAGCTGTTACCCTTTTAAAGTTAGTACAGCGTCATCCTGAAACGCTGTCATACATAGCCGAGCTATAACAAACGGCTGTTGTCGCTACTACGGGCTTGGGCTCCTGCTGATAACTAAAAGCTGACCTTTATGCCAACGTAGTGAAATGTCTGCAATTGGCACATACCAAAAAAATCGCGACTCTCTGTACGACCAAGCCTATACCGAGCCTCACTCCCCCCCAAAAGGCAGATGTGTATTAAGCGCTCCCCCACTCTGGCATTGCCGCATCACCCAATTTGCTGCAGTTTCCAATGGCCTTAAGGTTTCCTCGTCTGGCATAAGGCGAGTCTCAACTATCTCCCCATGCCTATCGACGGTAAGTGCTGTAGTAATATTGACCGAACCGCCGTTCGGCAAAGAAAAGGACGTATTTGCTGTGGCCAGACCAGCAGTGGGCTGACCAAATACCCGCACATTCTGCTGACCTTGTAACAGAATAGGAACAATCTCACCCGAACTGGCACTAAAAGGCCCCACAATGATGGCGATGCGCCGAGCTGGATACGTCGGTTGCTCCGTTATCGCACTGTTAAGGTTATGACTTTCACCACGGTAGAAAATCTTGTTCTGCCACTTTTCAATTAACCGGGCTTCATCTTGTGCGCTCTTAAAGGAGCCCAGTAAGCCCTCCGTTAACAGCGGGCTCAGACCAACGAGGGTCGGCCACATATTACCGCCTCGATTATTTGAAAAATCCAGAATAATGCCGCAACGCGGTACCGATAATACACTGTTTAATTGCTCCCTCAGTGACCGGGTTACCGCCATAGCCTGCTGCGAAGTGCCCGACCAGGCGAGGATCCGGATGACTGGAATGCCAGCGACGGGCGTCCTGGTCTCAGACAATAGCTTCTCTGATTTCTGGTTCGAATTTTTTACGGTATCCGCAGTTTCACCTGTTGGCGGTATATAGCTGGAATGTCTGTCACCCAACGCTTCAAGGACAAAGCGGATCGCCGCCGGCTCTCCCCGACTTGTTAATAGCAGCTTAGCTTTAGCTTCAATCTGTGGCCAGTCAACCCGATCAGCATAGTAGCCATGCTGCTTTGCCAATTGCAGGGTAACGTCAAGGCTTGAACCCCGCTCAACAGCGGCCATTGTAAGTGAAGTGAACAAATAACAACAAACCAATAGCAGTCGCACTGTTGTCTCAAAATCAGTATTTAATTAAAAACTGATAAGTTAAACCATAAAAGGTCCCTCGTCTTTATTTAATGCGTTGTTAAATTTAAACGACGCGTCCAGACACGCTATCCAAAGCAAATTCAGTAGTTTTTTACCTGCTTTAAACTGCGGTCTGCTGCAAAACCACCAATTGCGCTATTATTGCCACTAACCACTGGGCTGGCAGCGGCCAGCAAAGCACACTAAGGAGTCTGGAATGCGGATACTAGGTTGCGTTTTATTGCTACTAACACTTACCGGCTGCAATAGAAATGAAGTAGGAGATGTGTCGTTGGGGCTCTTTACTACCAAAGATATCAAACTGGATGCCTTTACTGATCCTATCGTCAGCGGCGTAACCTGCCACGTATCCAGTATTGAGGCTAATCTGGATTTTTCAGATCCCTCTGACAGCGCCATCTCTTGCCGGCAAACCGGCCCCATTACCGCTGAGATGATTGCTAAAATCGATAAAAGCAAAAACGGTGAAGTGCTGTTCACTAAATCGAAAAGCGTATTTTTTAAAAGTATGAAAATCCGCCGCATCTACGATGCGCAGAATCAAACCCTGATGTATCTGTCTTACTCAACCAAGGAAACCTCGGGCAGCTTTAAGCATGGCCTGTCAACGGTACCACTGTGGGGGACAGAGGCTTATACCGCTTCGGGTGTTGCCCCTTAGGTTTGGTGTTCCTGTCACTATCGCAGCACCGACTCCGGTACGACAAGCATACCGGAGTCGTGATGCGGTGTAGCCTTGCGTTTGGTGTTTTTCTCGCTATCGCAGGATCGACTCCGGTACGGCAAGCATACCGGAGTCGTGATGCGGTGTAGCCTTGCGTTTGGTGTTTTGACCCGACTCTGTTATAGCAAGCGTAGCGGAGTTGTGCTGATATTGGCGGCAAAAATCTTTTGGCGCTCACCTTGAAAGCGATTGCTGCTGTACCAATTTCAGCCAAACTGCGTAAGCTATCACGGAGATACCATGTCAAATATTGTTGAGTTATTAAACTGGCGCTATGCCACTAAGAAAATGAATGCTGCCGAGCAAGTGCCGGCAGATAAACTGGAGATTATCCTGGAGGCGATTCGCCTTAGCGCAAGCTCCAGCGGCCTGCAGCCCTATCAGGTGTTAGTTATAACGGATCCGGCAATCAAGCAGCAAATCCGTGCGGTGGCCTGGGATCAGTCACAGGTAACCGATTGCTCGCATTTGTTGGTATTTGCCGCCTGGGATAACTATACCGCTGAACGGATCAATATGATGTTTGATCTGGTTAATGAGCAGCGTGGCTTTAAAAACGAAGGCTGGGAAGCCTACCGGCAGAAACTGCTGGCGTACTATCCGCAGCGTCCGGCAGAGCAAAATTTTGAGCATGCTGCCCGTCAGGCTTATATTGGCCTGGGTTCAGCGCTGCTTGCTGCGGCAGAGCAGCAAGTCGATGCGACACCGATGGAAGGCTTTGAACCGGAAAAAGTGGACCAGATCCTTGGCTTGGCAGCCTCAGGTTTAAAATCGGTGCTGTTATTACCGTTGGGTTATCGCGCCGCCGAGGGTGACTGGCTGGTTAACCTGAAAAAGGTGCGACGCGCTAAAGACGAGTTTGTTTCCTACCGTTAATTTATCTATCACTATCGCAGGACCGACTCCGGTACGGCAAGCATACCGGAGTCGTGGTGCGGTGTAGTCTTAAGCTCAGTGTTCTTCTCACTATCGCAGCAGCGACTCCGGTACGACAGGCATACCGGAGTCGTGATGCGGTGTAGTCTTGAGTTTGGTGTTTTTCTCACTATCGCAGGAGCGACTCCGGTACGGCAAGCATACCGGAGTCGTAGTGCGGTGTAGTCTTGAGCTCGGTGTTCTTCTCACTATCGCAGGACCGACTCCGGTACGGCAAGCATACCGGAGTCGTGGTGCGGTGTAGTCTTAAGCTCAGTGTTCTTCTCACTATCGCAGGACCGACTCCGGTACGACAAGCATACCGGAGTCGTGATGCGGGGTAGTCTTGAATTTGGTGTTTTTCTTACTATCGCAGGACCGACTCCGGTACGACAGGCATACCGGAGTCGTGGTGCGGTGTAGTTTTGAGCTTGAGTGTTTTTCTCGCTAACGCAGGACCGACTCCGGTACGACAAGCGTACCGGAGTCGTAGTGCGAGCATACCGGGGTCGCGATGCTGGGCTAGGTTTTTAGATAGCGGGCAAACCAATCCAAGGTGCGTTGCCAGGCGAGTTTAGCAGCGGCTTCATCGTAACGGGGTGTCGAGTCGTTATGAAAGCCATGATAAGTGCCGGGATAGAAATGGGCTTCGAAGGTTTTATTAGCGGCTTTAAGTGCTGCTTCTACCGCCGGCCAGGTTTCGTTGACTCTGGGGTCGTTCTCCGCAAAATGATACTGCAACGGCGCCTTGATTGGCGCTACCGCCTCCGGATCGGCCTGCCGGCCATAAAAAGGTACCGCACAGGCCAGTTCCGGATAAGCAACAGCCGCCGCATTACAGACACCGCCACCATAGCAAAAGCCGGTGATGCCGATTTTATCGGTGGTCAGCTCGCTGGCCAGTAAAAACTCAAGTGCAGCAAAGAAATCGTTTAACAGTTTTTGTGGATCAACCTGACGCTGCAAGGCCCTGCCCTCGTCATCATTACCCGGATAACCGCCAACCGAGCTTAAACCATCCGGCGCCAGCGCCACATAGCCGGCTTTGGCTAGCCGCCGCGCTACATCTTCGATATAAGGGTTCAGACCTCGGTTTTCATGCACCACCAGCACGGCTGGCGCGGGTTGTTCCAGCTTGGCCGGCCGCACCAGGTAGGCGCGCACATCACCATGCCCATTGGGTGACGGAAAACGAATATAGCTGGCGATAATCTCGGGGTCGTTAAAAGAGATCTGCTGTGCCAGCGCATAATTCGGGCTTAACGCGGACAGAAGCGCAACCGCCGTCATTGAGCCAACGGCAAATTTAGCCGCCTGCTCTAAAAAATCACGCCGGCTTAATTTGCCATGCACATAAAAATCGTACAGCTCAAGTAATTCCGGACTAAAGTCGGCGGCGGTTAAACGTGGCATAGTGCTCTCCCGGGATGCGTTATTCGCTAATGCACAATAATAGCGCAATATTTGCGCAATAAACGCCGTGCTGTGGCTGCCGGTTCAATCTGCTGTACCCTATTGCGATCAGTAGCCTGCAGGCGGCGGCTGATGGCAATTGACCGCGATGATGTGGTAGCTAGTGAGTCACACTACAGCTCGCTGTTGTCGCCTGAGCGGTAATTTGTTGCTCACTATCTATAATATTGGCATCGTCAGGCGCCAGCTGCCGCGCAGTCTGAATCAGTTCCAGCGCCTGCGCTTTGCAGCCCAGCTCACTCAATACCAAAGCATAATTGTTTAAATAGGCCGGTTGCTGTTTGGCCAGCGGCAGGCCCTGAGCAAACCAAATGGCGGCCTCGGCCGGTGCTTGGGCGAAAAAGTGATTGCCGAGTAGAAAATACGGTAGCCAGTAATCCGGCCACTGTTTGGTGGCGCTGATGAGCGCCGTAACACCAGCTGCAGTTTGCCGGGTTTGCAATAGATCCTGACAGGCTCGGGTATAAAGAAAGGGGTCCAGCAGTGCGCTGGTGCGCGCGGGCGGCAACATCGCCAGTAGCCAATAATTGGCTCTTTGCCAGGTGCGCTCAAAGGTAGCCAGCGGAAGCCGGTACTCGGCGCTGAGACCGCTATGCAAAATAATCTCGCGCCGATCTAAATCATAGCCAATAACCACAGCATAGTGCCATCTGGGCAACCAGCTCAAACCATTGTTTTGTAATACAATAACCGGAATTTCTTCGGCAACCAGCTGCAATAGCTGGCTTAAACTGCCGCGTTGTTCATAAGCCACAAAGCCCAGTTGGCGGCTGGCAGCGGCCATTTCAATTTGCAGGCTGCCCTGCAGCCCTGGCGTAAAAGTAAGACCGGCAATACTCTCAGCGCTGTGCTCCACCCCATAGTAGGCAGCCACTTCAGAGAGCGTGGTTGGGCCACAAAAATACTCTTGCTGTGGATAGAAGGGCACTGCGCTCAGCAAGGCCTGCCGGCTAATGGCCGGTGGCTCAGCCAACAGTTGCCGGCTTTGCGGTGGGCTTTGACAAGCGGTAAGCAACAGCAGCAATAAAAGGCCAACCAGAATGTTGGCCGATTTCGCTTTAGCGAACATTATTGAAATCGAATTGGCCGAATAAACGGATAAACGTCCGTGACACCCAGTAGGTCTAACACCGCGATCACCACTAAAACAGTGACAATCGTATCTACTACGCCCCCTGCCGGCATCTCATGTAACTGATTATTGAGCGCAGCCAGTTCTGCATCGGTCATATTGCCAATCCGCTGTGCCGCTTCTTCCTGACTGACACCCAGCTGCACCAGTTTTTGCTGCACTTCGGCCGTATCCAAAAACGACAATACCTGCTGCTTGTTGTAGTGGTGTTGCTGGCTGGCAAGCATTTGCTCAGAGCTGACCACACCTGCCGATACCTGACCCAAACCCAACGTCAGGCTGCTGGCGAGTAACGCCGCTGTAATTAGCTTATTTTGCATTTCGATATCCTTGTAGTTAATAACAGAATCTGCAACAGCAAAAACTAACATTACACTAAGCTGCTGAACGCTAACTGACTGAGATTAGACTAATTAAAACTAAGCTGCAAGGAAGGAGAACGGTCTTCGACAGCCACTGTGCCGAAGACCGGATAGCGCGCCTGGGCGCCTAAGGCTTACTTATCGTGATGTAAACGCATATGCGGGAACAGGATCACATCGCGGATCGAGGCCGCGTCGGCCAGCAACATCACTAAGCGGTCGATACCGATACCCTGACCTGCTGTTGGCGGTAAACCGTGCTCCAGCGCGGTAACAAAGTCTTCATCGTAGAACATGGCTTCATCATCACCAGCGTCTTTTTGCGCGACCTGCTCGCGGAAACGCTCGGCCTGATCTTCGGCATCGTTCAGCTCGCTAAAGCCGTTACCGAGTTCACGGCCACCGATAAAGAATTCAAAGCGGTCGGTGATCTCCGGGTTATCGTCGTTACGCCGCGCCAGCGGGGATACCTCAGCCGGGTACTCGGTAATAAAGGTCGGATGGCGCAGCTTGGTTTCTACCAGCTCGTCAAACACTTCCATTAAAATACGACCATGGCCATAGTTGGCTTTTACTTCAATGCCCAGCGATTTCGCCAGCTCAGCCACCGACTCACGGGTCGCCAACTGCTCTTTGGTAATTGACGGGTTGTAATGCAGGATCGACTCTGTCACCGACATCCGCGCAAACGGCTTACCAAAGTCAAACACCTCGCCCTGATACGGCACTTCAGTGCTGCCCAGTACGTCCAGCGCTAAGCCACGGAATAACTTTTCAGTTAAATCCATTAAGTCGTTATAGTCGGCATAGGCCCAGTAGAATTCCAGCATAGTGAATTCCGGGTTATGCCGGGTCGACACGCCTTCGTTACGGAAGTTACGGTTTAACTCAAATACCTTCTCAAAACCGCCAACCACCAGCCGCTTTAAATACAGCTCAGGGGCAATACGCAGGAACATTTGCATATCCAGCGCATTATGGTGGGTTTCAAACGGCCGTGCCGAGGCACCGCCCGGAATGGCTTGCAGCATTGGCGTTTCGACCTCTAAAAAGCCATGCTCGTTAAAGAAACGGCGGATATAGGCCACAGTTTTGCTGCGTACCAAAAAGGTTTTGCGAGATTGCTCGTTTGAGATCAGATCCAGATAACGCTGGCGGTAGCGCGCTTCGTTATCAGTTAAACCGTGGAATTTGTCTGGCAGTGGGCGCAGTGCTTTGGTTAATAAGCGGATTTCCGTTGCCCATACTGTCAGCTCACCAGTTTGGGTTTTAAATAAGTAACCTTTTACGCCGAGGATATCGCCCAGGTCCCATTTTTTAAACTGGTCGTTATACAGGCCTTCCGGCAGGCTGTCGCGCGCCACATACACCTGAAACTTGCCGCCCATATCCTGCAGCGTACAGAAGCTGGCTTTACCCATAATACGGCGGGTCATCATCCGGCCACCCAGGCTCACTTCTACCTTGTTGGCTTCCAGCTCTTCTTTGCTTAACGCATCGTACTTGGCATGAATTTCATCAGAGATATGCGCCCGGCGAAAATCATTCGGAAAGGCAATGCCCTGCTCGCGAATCGCCGCCAGCTTATGTTTTCGCTCAGCAATCAGTTTGTTAACATCCTGAATTTCTTCATGTTGGTTATGCTGTTCAGACATTTGTTGATTCCTGAGTGAGTTAAAAAATTACAAACCGGCTTTTAAGCTGGCTTCGATAAATTTGTCCAGATCGCCATCCAGCACCGACTGGGTATTGCGGGTTTCTACCCCGGTACGCAAGTCTTTAATGCGCGAGTCGTCCAGTACATAAGAGCGGATCTGGCTGCCCCAACCGATATCCGACTTGGTATCTTCCAGCGCCTGCTTTTCGGCATTTTGCTTTTGCAGCTCAAACTCGTACAGCTTGGCGCGCAGTTGCTTATAGGCATTGTCGCGGTTTTTATGTTGCGAGCGGTCATTTTGACACTGCACTACGATGTTGGTTGGTAAGTGCGTGATCCGCACCGCTGAATCGGTCCGGTTAACGTGCTGACCACCGGCACCTGAAGCGCGGTAGGTATCAATACGTAAGTCTGCCGGGTTAATTTCGATTTCGATATCGTCATCGATTTCCGGCGACACAAATACCGAGGCAAAAGACGTATGGCGGCGGTTACCGGAGTCAAACGGGCTCTTACGCACCAGGCGGTGTACGCCGGTTTCGGTGCGTAGCCAACCGTAGGCGTATTCACCGGTAAACTTGATGGTACAGCCTTTAATGCCGGCGACATCACCGTCGGTCACTTCATACAGCTCGGGTTTAAAGCCTTTATCTTCACCCCAACGCAGATACATCCGCATCAGCATGCTGGCCCAGTCCTGCGCTTCGGTACCACCGGAGCCAGCCTGAATATCCAGATAGCAGTCGTTCTGATCATGTTTGCCAGAGAACATACGGCGGAATTCCAACAGCGCCAGTTGTTTCTCCAGATCGGCCAGCTCAGCTTTGGCTTCTTCAAAGGTCGCTTCATCTTCGGCTTCAACCGCCAGCTCCAGCAAGCCCTGCACATCTTCCAGGCCCTGGTCCAGCTTGTCGATAGTACCCACCACCTGCTCCAGCGCCGAGCGCTCTTTGCCCAGCGCCTGGGCTTTGTCAGGAGTATTCCAGATAGCGGAGTCTTCTAACTCGCGCGAGACTTCTTCTAAGCGTTCTTTTTTGCCATCGTAGTCAAAGATACCCCCGAAGCACATTGGTGCGTTCAGTAACATCTTTGATGCTGTTATATACCGGATTCACTTCAAACATGGGATAAACCGACCTGTAGGACGATAAAAAAATTGGCGCGGATTATAACAAAAAAACTGCCGCTACGGGCAGTTTTTAACAGCAATCTTCAACCAGGGCTTGTTGAGGTTTGCTTACAGTCCTTCCATATACCGCACAATCAGTTGCAGGCTTTGTTGTTCGCGATATTCGTTAATATCCAGCTGGTAGGCCAGCCGTACCCGCTGAATATTCACATTGGGCCAGGCTTTGTTATCGGCATTAAACCAAATGGCATCTACCAGCTTGCCGCCGGGGCCTTTTAGCAGCATTTTTAAATGCCGATCGGCCAGCATTTTCTGGCTTAACAGCTGAAATTCGCCATCAAACACCGGCTCCGGAAAAGCCTGACCCCAGGGCCCGGCATTTTGCAGCAACTGAGCAAAACTGAGCTCAAAACACTCTGCTTCCAGCTCGCCGTCGGTTAACACCATCGCGGTTAGTTGCTCCGCTGTCAGGTATTTTTTTGCCGTCAGGTTAAATGCCAGCGCAAAGGTATCGAGCTTGTCTGCGCTAATCGTTAAACCAGCTGCCATCGCATGGCCGCCAAATTTTTTAATCAGCCCCGGATACTGGGTTGCCATCTCTTCCAGCACATCACGGATATGTAAGCCAGTAATTGAACGCGCCGAGCCTTTTAACTCGCCGTTATCCCCCTCGGCAAAAGCGATGGTTGGCCGGTGAAATTGCTCTTTAATACGGCCGGCCAGAATACCAATTACGCCCTGATGCCAGTCGTGCCGGTATAAACACAGGGTTTCCGGTAAATTGCTGCCATCAAAGGAGAGCTGGCTCAGCAGTGCCTGCGCTTCCTGCTGCATACTTTGCTCGATACTGCGCCGCTCGGCGTTCAGGTTATCCAGCTCGGCGGCATATTGGCGCGCTAAACCTAAGTTTGGCGCCAGTAAACAACTGATGCCAAGCGACATATCATCCAGTCTGCCCGCAGCATTCAGTCGCGGTCCCAGTGCAAAGCCAAAATCACTGGCGGTCAGTTTGGCCGCATCCCGATTGGCGACATCAATCAGCGCCTGAATACCGGGCCGGCATTTACCGGCGCGAATACGCATTAAGCCCTGATGTACCAGGATGCGGTTATTGGCATCCAGCGGCACCACATCGGCGACGGTACCCAGCGCTACCAGGTCGAGCAATTCCGCCACATTAGGCTCGGTAAGCCCCTGTGTAGCAAAGTAACCCTGGTCACGTAAGGTGGCACGTAATGCCAGTAATAAATAAAACGCCACACCAACACCGGCCAGCGCCTTACTTGGGAAGTTACAGCCAGGCTGATTCGGGTTAACGATGGCATCGGCATCCGGCAGCGTATTGCCCGGTAAGTGATGGTCAGTAACCAGTACTTTGACACCGGCACGTTTTGCCAGTGCCACGCCTTCGATAGCGGAAATGCCGTTATCGACGGTAATAATCAGCTCAGCGCCCTGTGCTACGACAATCTCGGCCAGCTCCGCCGTTAAGCCATAGCCGTATTCAAAGCGGTTCGGTACCAGATATTCCAGATACTTAAAGCCAAAGGCCTTTAAGCCACTCATCAGTACGGCGGTGCTGGTCGCGCCATCGGCGTCGAAGTCGCCAACAATCACAATACGTTGCTGGCTGGTCAGCGCCTGCACCAGTAGGGCGCTGGCGCGGTCAATATCTTTTAGTTGCGTAAAAGGCAGTAACGCCGAAGCCTGACGTTGTAGCTCACTGGCACAGCTGACGCCACGGCTCAGATACAAACGGTGTAATACCGGGTGCAGTGCCGGATCCAGTATTGATGCAGATTGCGCCGGCAGTGTCCGGCGGCTGATCTGTTTTACCTGCAAGGTGTTACTCTCCGGTGTTCAGTTGTTGCAGCATCGCCGCTACCGGCATATAGCCCGGGATCAGGCTGCCATCTGGCAATATCACCGCTGGGGTACCATTAATGCCAAAGAACTGCGCCAATGCATACTGACTGGCGACCGGATTCTGACACATAGCTTTAGCTACCTTTTTATCAGCCTTAGCATTATCCATAGCGCCATTTTTATCTTTGGCGCACCAGATATGCTGCATTTGTAAACCGGTTTCTGACGCGACACCGGCCCGCGGAAACGCCAGATAGCGCACGGTAATACCGGCATTCAGATAATCTTTCATTTCCTGATGTAACTTGCGGCAATAGCCACAACTGGGATCAGTAAACACATGCACCACATACTTTTCTTTCGGCGACTTGTATTCGATAACCTGATCTTTTTGCTCCGCCAGTTTTTGCACGATAATCGGCGCCATCAGCTGATCTTTTAAATTGGTCGGCACTTTTTGGCCACGAATGGTTTGCCATTGCTGCAGATCCAGCACATTACCGGCAATCAGATAACGGCCATCATCCGACATAAAAAACAGCCCCTGGTCGGTGATCACCTGAGAGACACCGGTCATCGGCGACGCTTTGACTTCCTGCACATTTAGCCCAACTTCTGACAACGCCTGGCTGATTTTTTCATTGGCCACCGCCGTGAGTGGCAGCATGGTGGCAACAAATACCGATAACAGGGTTTTAACTGACTTTTTCATAATGCTTCCCACTCCGCTAACCGCGCGGATGATGTTGTTGATGCAATTGCTGTAAGCGCGCCTGCGCGACATGGGTGTAAATTTGTGTGGTAGAGAGATCACTGTGCCCCAGCAACATCTGCACCACCCGTAAATCCGCACCATGATTCAGCAAATGCGTGGCAAAGGCATGCCGAACCGTATGGGGCGACAAGGTAGCCCGAATGCCGGCTACTTTCGCATAAAACTTAATCCGATGCCAGAAGGTTTGCCGTGTCATCAGCTGTTGCCGGCTACTGGGAAACACCACATCACTAAGCTGGTTTTGTAGCGCCGGCCGTGCTTCTTTTAAATAGCGAAGAAGCCAGTACTGCGCTTCTTCGCCCATTGGCACCAGGCGCTCTTTGCGCCCTTTGCCGAGCACCCGCACTATGCCCTGCTGCAAATACAGTTGTTGCATCGATAGTGTCACCAGCTCGGTTACCCGGATGCCAGTGGCATATAACAGCTCCAGCATGGCTTTATCGCGAAACTGGATCAGTTCACTGATATCCGGCGCGGCCAGCAGGGCTTCAACATCCTGCTCCGACAGCGTTTTCGGTAAGCTGCTACCAATTTTCGGGTTAACAAGCTCAGTGGTTGGGTCTTGCGCAAGCTGCTGTTGTTGCACCAGATAACGATAAAAACGGCGCAGGCTGCTTAGTAGCCGCGAAGTGCTGCGCGGGTTAAAACCCTCGTCATAGCGTTTCGCCAGATAGCGGTTAATCAGATCACTGCTCACTGCCGTAAGATGCGGTTGCCCCTGTTGCTGGCAATAACGGGCGAAATGTTTCAGATCCGTGCCATAAGCACTTAGCGTATGCACGCTGGCGGCCTGCTCCAGTTCCAGTTGTTCCTGAAACTGTTGGATCAGGTGCAGATTTACGGCGGACAGCGGTGGTGTTGGCATGGCACTTCTTTCTTAACTGAGTACGACTAGTGTACCGGAGGCCCCCCTTGAGGAACAAGGGTGCTGATCTGCCAGCGAGCGGCAGCTACCTCAGCTTGCTGATGGGCTCAAGGCGCATATTATGCTAAACTGCCGCCCGTTTTTAGCATGCAATAACACTCTCGATAAAAAAGGTCTGCCAGATGAAGATTGGCTTGTTTTACGGCTCAACCACCTGTTACACCGAAATGGTGGCAGAAAAAATTCAGGCGCTGATTGGCCCGGAATATGTGGCACTGCATAACTTAAAAGATACGCCGTTAACTGCGATGGCCGACTATGACATCCTGATCCTCGGCTTGTCGACCTGGGACTTTGGTGAAATTCAGGAAGACTGGGAAGCGCACTGGCCCGAGATTAATCAGGTGGACCTGAGCGGTAAAACCATCGCGCTGTATGGCATGGGCGATCAGCTGGGCTATGCCGAATGGTTTCAGGATGCACTCGGTATGCTACATCATGAAATCGCCAAACAGCAGGTAAAACGGGTTGGTTTTTGGCCAAATCAGGGCTATGACTTTATCGCCTCAAAAGCCGTCACACCGGATGGCGAGTGGTTTTATGGCCTGGCACTGGATGATGAAAACCAATACGAGCAAACCGATGCGCGGCTGGCGCAGTGGGTAGAGCAAATTTTGCTGGAAATTGCCGATTCAGAAGTTTAGGTAAAATGCCTGCAGCAGTTGCCGGTACGCTGCCGAATAGCCGCCGCTGCTATCATGGATCAGCAGCTGACTGATCTCAGTGTCAAGTTCAGTGTCAGCTTTAACCCAGCTTTGTAAATAGCGACTCACCGGCTTGCCGGCCTTGCTTTGTACAGCGCAGCGGGCCCGACACTGCCAACCTTGCTCTAGCGCGGCTTGCGCAAAAGCCGCCTGACTGCTGGCCGGTAAAATTAAACAAAACTCTCCGCCAGGCGCCAAACATTGCGCCGCTTTCTTTAACAACGCAGCAAAGGGCAAGCTATCGGTATGCCTAGCCTGTTGCCGCGTGGCATCCTGACTTGGCAGCGCATGCTGAAAAAAAGGCGGGTTAGAAATAATTAAAGCGTAACGCTCGGCGGTGCTATAGGTTAGAATATCGCCCTTTATCACGCGAATAGCGTCAGGCCAGGGGCTTAATGCCACATTAACGGCAGCCTGGGCAGCGGCATGGGTATCGAGCTCCACTGCCGTGATCGGAATTTGGCCCCCGGTGCGCTGTGCCAGCATTAAACTTAAAATGCCACTGCCACAGCCAATATCCAGCATGGCGGGTGTCGCCTGTAACGCGGTGGGCAAAGCCGCCCAGACGCCCAATAACAGCGCATCGGTGCCGACTTTCATCGCGCAGTGCTGATGGCCGATATAAAATTGTTTACACTGAAAACCTGCTGACATAAGCCCTCCGGCGCGGAGTGTAACGCGCCAGCCGCTAATGTCACAATATAACAGCTTAAGGAAATAACATGAGTTTTGCCGAGTTCCAACTGGATGACGCCTTAAATCAGGCGCTGGAAAGTGCCGGTTTTGATCAGCCTACCCAAATACAGCAACTGGCGATCCCGCCGGCGCTGGAAGGCCGTGATCTGTTAGCCAGTGCCCCCACCGGTACCGGAAAAACCCTGGCCTTTGTGTTACCGGCGATTCAGTACCTGCTGGATTTCCCGCGCCGCGATCCGGGCTTTGCCCGGGTACTGGTGATGACACCCACCCGCGAGCTGGCGTATCAGGTTTACGATACCTTTAAACAATTCAGCCAGTTCACTACGCTCAATGTCGGTTTGATCACCGGCGGTATCAATTACGGTAGCCATAAAGATACGCTGGAAAAGAACAACGATATTCTGGTTGCCACCCCGGGCCGCTTAATTGAATATCTGGATGCCGAGAGCTTTCAGGCCGATGAAGTAGAACTGCTGATCCTCGATGAAGCAGACCGCATGCTGGATATGGGCTTTATCGGTGAGATGAACCGTATTGTGCTGGAAGCGCGCCGTCGCCGCCAGACGTTCCTGTTCTCTGCCACGCTGGAAGGCGCTTCGTTAGAGCGCTTTGCCGAAAAGGCACTCAAAGAGCCGGAGCATGTCGAAGCCAACCCATCGCGCAAAGAAAAAGCCAAAATTTTGCAGTGGTGCCATCTGGCCGATGATGCCAACCATAAGCTGGCGCTGCTAACCCATATTCTGAAGCAGCCCGACGTCAGTAAAGCCATAGTGTTTGTCAAAACCCGCGAGCGCCTGGCAACGCTAACCGGTCAGCTGGAAACTGCCGGTATTAAGTGCTGCTGGCTGCAGGGCGAAATGCCGCAGGATAAACGCTTGCAGGCGCTGGCGCGTTTTACCAATAATCAGGTACGGATTTTGGTGGCTACCGACGTGGCCGCCCGTGGTCTGGATATCGACGATATCAGCCATGTGATTAACTATGATATGCCGCGTAGCGCCGATGTGTATGTGCACCGTATTGGCCGCACCGGCCGCGCCGGTAAAAAAGGTACCGCGATTTCGCTGGTCGAAGCCCATGATATGGCAGTGGTTGGCAAGGTTGAGCGTTATACCGAGCAGCCGCTAAAGCGCCGGGTTATCGACGAGCTGCGACCAAAACATAAAGAAGCCAAGGTCACCAAGAAAAAGAAAAAACCGGGCCGGGTTGCCGCAAAAAAGCTGGCACCGAAAGCCAAAAAGTAAGCTTTGTCAGTTGCCATTATGCAGCCCGGCCGCGCTCTGCGCCGGGCTTCCCTTCGAAAAAACGCCTGATTTTCCGCCATAGCTGCTGCATTTATTCCAAAGTTATGCTACCAATAGGAATAAATTATTACTAATAAGCATGGTGCCGCTGATGGACAAACGACAATTTCTAAAACACAGTGCGCTGGCCTTAAGCCTGCTCCCGCTTACCGCCTGCGCTGTACCGGCTGGCGCAGCCACGGCCAGGCCGCAAGCTACTGGCCGCATTCTGCCAAAACCGCTGCGCAGGGGCGATACGGTGGGCTTAATCGCCTCATCGGCTGCCGTCGCGGATCTTGAAGATCTGGTGATCGCGCGCGAAACCCTGCAAGCCCTGGGTTTTAAAGTAAAAAGCGGCCGCTTTTATAACGAACGCCGTGGCCATTTAGCCGGCAGAGATGAAGATCGCGCCGCGGATCTGAACGCGATGTTTGCCGATCCGGAGGTTAAAGCCGTGATCTGTGCCCGGGGTGGCTCTGGCGCAGCCCGAATTTTACCGCTGCTGGATTATCAGATGATCCGCCGGAATCCTAAGCCATTGCTCGGTTATTCCGATATCACCGCCCTGCATAATGCCTTGCTGGCACAGTGCGGTCTGGTCAGTTTTCATGGCCCGAATGGCATTGGCAGCTGGAATGCCTTTAATGTCGATCAGTTTGAGCGGCTGTTTTTTAACCAAGAGCTGATGCAATACCAGAACGAGCAGGATCTGAAAGGCGAGCTGGTGCAGCGCGAAAACCGTACCCGGGTCATTACCGGCGGCAAAGCACAGGGCCAGCTGATCGGCGGCAATCTGACGGTATTAACGGCACTGGCTGGCACGCCTTACCTGCCGGATTTTCAGGATAAGATTTTATTCCTCGAAGATATTGAAGAGCAGCCATACCGAATCGACCGCATGATGAGCACTTTAAAGCTAATGGGCGCGCTGGATAAAATTAAAGGCTTTATTTTTGGCGACTGTAACCGCTGTACTCCGGGCAACGGCTGGGGCAGTTTAACCTTAGATGAAATCTTTGCGGACTTTATTAAACCGCTCGGTATTCCGGCTTACCGCGGCGCCATGATTGGCCATATTCCAAAGCAGTTTATTGTACCGGTTGGCGCTATGGCAGAAATGGATGCCGACGCCGGCACCTTCCGCCTGCTGGAGCCGGTGTTTCAGAACTGAGCGCGATAAACTTTTCCTGCCTGATAAAAGCTTAGCAAAAACCTGCTAAGCTTTTTACATTAAAGTTACACCTTATCCGTTACCCGCCTGCTCTGGTAAGTCTGTTTACCAGAGTGTGTGTATTGGTGTGTGCAAGCCTGCGAAACGGAGCTATAATGAAATCCATAGATCTGATCAGGGAACTGAAAGCTGCTGGCTGTGAACTAAAGCGGCAAGGCAAAGGCAGCCATCAACTGTGGTATTCGCCGCTTACTGGTAAAACCTTTGTCGTTCCCCATCCCAAAGGTGCCTTACCTATTGGCACATCAAAAGCGATCAGAAAAGCCGCTGGTATATAACGAGGTAAACTATGTATTTTTCGGTGGGTATTGAACAACCAACAGATGATAAAACCGCTTATGGTCTGGTGGTGCCTGCGCTTTGTACCGCCGACTTTAGCTGTATCAGTGCTGCTGACAGCCAGGCAGAAATTGCGCCAGCTGTAACAGAAGCTATCACTATGGCGTTAGAAACTTGGCAGGAGCAAGGATGGGCAATAGGTGATATTCAGGATCTGGGGCCTTTGTACTATCAACAACAAGCTGAGTATGCGTTTTGCAATAGTTGGCTATTACTTTACATTGATTTGTCAGCTTATGAAGGTAAACCAAAGCGAATCAATGTCAGTATGCCCGTTACGTTAATCAGCCGCATCGACCAGAAAGTTAAAACCTCACCGGAACGCTATCGTGATCGCAGTCACTTTTTGGCTACAGCGGCGCGGCATGAATTGGAGACGGCAAGCAATTAGCCATTCCGTTACAGCACCAGCTCATAATGGTCACTGCCTTGCCCTGATACAGCTCCTGCTTGAGTACCTGCCAGCCCAGGCGTTGATAGAACGCTGCCTGATCTTCGGTAAATAAATACAGTTGCATCAGCCCCAGCTGCCGGGCTTCTGTCATCACTTGCTGCACCAACCATTTGCCAAGGCCTTTACCTCTTACCGAGGATGCGAGATAAATATTGGCCAACCAGGGCGATAACTCACGATTGGTTTGCATATCGTGCAGTAACAGCGAGGCGGTGCCTACCACCTGATGTTCATACACTACGACCCAACTGATTGGTAATTGCTGCTCATTTAAACTGGCGGCCAGATCGGCAGCAAAGTCGGCTTCGGTTTTTTCCGGAAACAGGGCGCCCCATTCCAGATAATGCCAATGCGCCAGCATCGGGATCAGCTCAGGCTGCTGCTTAAGCAGGATTAACTTAGTTTGATTCATTTCGTTTATAACAGCGCGATTAACGTTCAGCTAGAGTTTTTAGTTTCTGCAAAGCGTTAGGCCAGGCTTGCTGCATAAAGTCTTCGTATACTGGCGCAATTTCCTGCTCAATCCGCAACTCGGTACTGTCACCGCGAGAGGTAAAATAGAAGTTCTCGTAGGCTGGCGCCCAACTTGTTACTTCGGCACTATCCAAATCATCCTGGCCGGCATAAACAAAACCCAGATGGCTGACCGAGATAAACTCCATCGGCCGGTACTCGACAATCTTTGCCACCATGCCATTGCCATTTGGATCCAGAAAGCGGATGGTTTCACCCTGCTGCCAATGCCCCTGATAGTAAGAGCCCTCACAAAAAGCCGCAATCCACTCGCGATAAAGCTGCGGGTCAAACATCCGTTGCCAAAGCTGCGCCACCGGCGCCTGGATCACAATACTATGCTGGATGACTTTGACGTTACGCATCGGTTTTTCCTCTTATTATGCAATGCGAAGCCGGCGTTGAATATGTGAACGCGGCTACGGATCCCGTCCGGAGTTGGTCAGCCAGATAAAAGTAGCACAGTGGCGCCAACTTGGGAATCTTAGCCTGCACTACTACACCTGACTCCGGTATGCTTGCCGTACCGGAGTCACATCTGCGATTTGGAGCTGAAAACCAATGTTATCTCTTTTGCTGGTAATGCTGTGTGGAACACATGTAGCCTTTACCACAGTTGTGAGTTTCAAGGGACCCAGCAATTTGTTGCATCAGGCTTAGGTTCTGCAGTACATAAAGCGTTTCTTGCTCGCGCTCCCAGTCATCGGCACTAATCACAACGAAAGCGTCTCCGGCTCTTCTTTTTACTTTGAGCGGTTTATGTCTGGTAATTACTTCGTCTACAACATTTTTCATGTTGTCTCTAAATTTGTTTACGCTGATCGTATCCATAACAGCACCTTGAGACACGGAATGACCTTACAAATATATGTCAAGAGCCTTAACAAGACCAAGGATAGCGGCAGCTTTTTCGTTTCGGCTTTGCCGCTACTGCGCCTGACTCCGGTATGCTTGCCGTACCGGAGTCACAACCTGCGATCTGGAGCAGAAAGATACTGTAGTCGTAAAAGCGGATATTGGAGCTGTAAAAGTATCCTGTCCAGATCTAAGCATAGACAACGCTTTGGGCTTGCTCGGCAAACAAGGCCAGCCATTGTTCTTTGGTACGGTGCATGATGATTACCCTGGCAGTTGATAATGGCAGACAGGGTAAAGTTGATCAGTTAGGATTGGAATGTGTGGTTGGCGTTACGCTTACGACGCTCACAAGTTCGCGCGCATGCGCGGGGCGTTATATAAAGGTATCAAATGAAATCTATATTACTCGTTTTAGTTTTTCTGTTGTCTAGTCCAGCTTTTGCTCAGTATCAGCGCCTGACGATAAATTCAGAATTATTAGGAGAAGATGTAACAGTTCAAATATCCTTACCTGAAACTTACCATCATTCTGATAACTTTTTATATCCTGTGTTGGTGGTGTTAGATGGCTCGACTCAGTTCAATCACTCAGCTGCAAGTGTGAATTTTTACAGCACTTACGCTGTGATACCGGAGATGATTGTTGTAGGTGTGAGTTTAAAAAATAGATTGATGTTTTATACCCAAACCGAGCCAGAAGCTTTTGCCGGTCGAGCTGGCAAAGCGGATATACTGACGCGCTTCCTGCAAGATGAGTTGTTAAATCTATTAAATGCGCAATATAGAGTTGCGCCATACTATGTCATAGCGGGTCATTCACTCTCGGGATTATATACCAGTCACTTGGCTGTAAAAGGGCACTCTAAATTTAACGCCGTTATATCGATTAGTCCCAGCCTTTGGTGGGACGAGGCAGTGATAGTCGCAGATTACAAAAAGAATCACACCACCAGCATAGCAAAACCAATGAGATGGTTTATTAGCATGGCGAGCGAGCCAAATGAAATGCCAGAAGCTTTTGAACGTATGTTATTAGCTTTAAAACATCATTCAAAGTCAGGGCTTTATCACAGTTACGCAAGATTTCCTGATGAAACTCACGATAGCACTCCTTTGATTGGCTTGGCAAAAGGGTTACGAGCTATTTTTTCCGGTTGGAATGCGGTACCTGGGGTTGATGTTATGCCTATGTCAGCACTGACAACATTCTATGAGAATAAAACTAAGGAATTCGGCTATAAATTTCCTTTGTCAGTTCACCAATTTAATGTGTATGGACTAAAAGCTGCATATGAAGACAAACCAGCATGGGGAATTGAGATTTTAGCAAAAGGTACTGAGGCTTTTCCTGACTCTGAAATACTATGGGATAGTTTAGCTACGGCTTACAGTTTGAACAAAAACTTACCTGCTGCGCTCATTGCATCTGAGCGAGCACTAGACCTGGCTATTGCAAATGATTCAATTTTTATTGATGAAATCAAGGCGCAGAATTCGGGCTTGAAAGCTGAAAAAATGAAAATAGATAAAAATTAACGTGTGGTGTGGTCCTTCTAACTAAGAAAGCTAACAATAGAATTTTATCGCTAGCAAAAAGCGCTGGTTGCGACGTGAACCAGCTGCGCGGTTTTCCGCGCTAAATTTGGGCGTTAGCCGGGATTGCCTCACTCGAAAAGTGATACTATAGTGTCACTTTACACTTAGGACAGGTTGAAATTATGAAAGTTGAATTAGTTACGAATCTAAAGCGACAAGCTACCAAGATTCTGGCAGATCTGCACCTGTCGAAAGAGCCCGTATTGATTACGGAGCATGGTCAGCCATCTGCATACCTTGTTGATGTGCAGGATTATGAATTTATGAAGCGTCGGCTTGAGCTGCTTGAGGGGCTCTCTCGGGGAGAGCGTGCGGTACTTGAAGGAAGAACGTATAGCCAAAGTGAGGCCAAAGAAAAAATGAGTAAATGGCTGAAGTAATCTGGACAGAGCCAGCACTCCAGGAACTCGATGCCATTGCAGAGTATATTGCTTTGGACAATCCTGCTGCCGCAAGCAATCTCGTGAAGGCTGTTTTCGACAACACAGAACGTTTGGCGAATTTCCCCAAATCCGGACGAATTCCTCCTGAACTCCCAGATTCGGTTTACAGGGAAGTAGTGGTTCCACCTTGTCGCATTTTTTATCGTGAGGATGAGCAGCGGGTTTTTGTGCTCTTTGTCATGCGAGAGGAACGACACCTTCGTGCATTTATGCTGGAACACAGCTAAAAATCCGCGTCATTCGTGGCCTAAGGCCACGGCGACGCACACAAGTTAGCCACTACTTCACTCCAATCCCAATATCGCAGGATGGACTCCGGTACGGCAAGCATACCGGAGTCCCAGATCGGGGTTGCATTGAGATTGGTGCTGCTATCACTATCGCAGGATGGACTCCGGTACGACTAGCGTACCGGAGTCCTAGGTTTGCGGTAGCGTTGAGATTGGCGCTGTTATTACTATCGCAGAATGGACTCCGGTACGGCGAGCGTACCGGAGTCCTGGAGCGGGGTAGCGTTTAGATTGGTGCTGCTATCACTATCGCAGGATGGACTCCGGTACGACTAGCGTACCGGAGTCCTGGGGTTGAGGAAGCCTTTAGAAAGGCGTTACGATTTTGCCAACGCCAAAACTATTCCCACTCTATCGAAAAATGTCTGCAATTCGCTCAAAGCGGCGTTTCTCCGCTGCAAGCTAGGTCCTCATCAACTAAAAACTCCAATCCCACTATCGCAGATTGGACTCCGGTACGGCGAGCGTACCGGAGTCCTGGATCGGGGTAGCGTTTAGAATAGTGCTAGGATTTTGCCAACGCCAAAGTTATTCCCATTCGATGGTTGCTGGTGGCTTACCTGAGATATCGTAGACTACGCGGCTAATACCATTGATCTCGTTAATAATCCGGTTCGACACCTTACCCAGTAACTCATATGGCAGGTGTGCCCAGTGGGCGGTCATAAAGTCGATGGTTTCTACCGCGCGCAGCGAAATTACCCAGTCGTACTTACGGGCATCGCCCATTACACCCACTGATTTAACCGGCAGGAACACCGCGAACGCCTGGCTGACTTTATTGTACAGATCGGCTTTATGCAGCTCTTCGATAAAGATCGCATCGGCACGGCGCAGTAAGTCGCAGTATTCTTTTTTGATTTCGCCCAGTACCCGCACGCCTAAACCTGGTCCCGGGAACGGGTGACGGTACAGCATATCGTACGGTAAGCCCAGCTCTAAACCGACTTTGCGCACTTCGTCTTTAAACAGTTCGCGCAGTGGCTCGACTAAGCCCAGCTTCATATGCTCCGGCAAACCGCCAACGTTATGGTGCGATTTAATCACATGGGCTTTACCGGTTGCTGAACCTGCGGATTCAATCACATCCGGATAGATAGTGCCCTGTGCCAGCCATTTGGCATTGCTCAGCTTTTGCGCTTGTTCGTCGAACACTTCAACAAAAACGCGGCCGATAATTTTCCGCTTCGCTTCAGGCTCATCCACGCCGGCTAAGGCCGACAGGAAACGCTGTTCGGCATCGACTTTGATAATATTTAAACCAAAGTGATCGCCAAACATATCCATGACCTGCTTGCCTTCGTTGAGTCGCAGCAGGCCGTTATCAACAAAAACACAGGTCAGGTTTTTGCCGATAGCGCGGTGCAGCAGCATGGCGACCACAGAGCTGTCGACGCCACCGGATAAGCCCAGGATCACCTGATCATCACCGATTTGCTGTTTTAAGCGTACGATGGCATCTTCAATAATCGAGGCCGGTGTCCACAGCTTGTCACAGCCACAGATATCCACCACAAAATGCTCCAGCATCCGCAGCCCCTGCCGGGTATGGGTGACTTCCGGATGGAACTGCACACCATAGAACTGCCGCGCTTCGTCCGCCATGGCGGCATGCGGGCAGGTTGGGGTTTGGGCAATAGTGGTAAAACCGGCCGGGATCTGTACCACTTTATCGCCGTGGCTCATCCACACATCTAACAAGGCATTGCCGTTGGCGCCGATGTGATCTTCAATTTTGGCGAACAGTTCATTTGGCGCCAGCACTTCGACCTGGGCATAACCAAACTCACGCTCCTCTGAGCCCTGCACCTTACCGCCCAGCTGCTCTGCCATGGTTTGCATACCGTAGCACACGCCCAGTACCGGCACGCCCGCTTCAAACACATAAGCCGGTGCCCGTGGTGAGCCGGCTTCGGTAACGCTTTCCGGGCCGCCGGATAAGATAATACCGGTTGGATTAAAATCGCGGATTTGGGCTTCGGTCACATCCCAGGCCCACAGCTCGCAGTAAACGCCGATTTCACGTACCCGGCGGGCAATCAGTTGGGTATATTGCGAACCAAAGTCGAGGATCAGAATACGATGATGATGAATATTTTTGTTCATAGTAACCTTGTATGCTCAGACGGCTGGCTTGCGCCAGCCGGATTCGGGTATTGGCTTAACGAAAACGCCAAGCTAACCTAAACGCTAAATTTACCTAACCGCCAACTTAACCCAAACGGTAGTTCGGTGCTTCTTTGGTGATCTGCACATCATGCACATGCGACTCGCCCATGCCGGCGGCTGTCACTTTGACAAAGCTGGGCTTGGTGCGCAGGGTATCGATATCCGGTGAACCGGTTAAGCCCATCGCAGAGCGCAGGCCACCCATTTGCTGATGGATAATGGTTTCAATCGGGCCTTTATAGGCAACACGGCCTTCAATGCCTTCCGGTACCAGTTTTTCCGCGTTGTTGCTGCCCTGGAAATAGCGGTCAGAGGAACCGTTACGCTGCGCCATCGCTCCTAACGAGCCCATACCGCGGTAAGATTTGTAGTAGCGGCCGTGATACAGTTCAACTTCGCCCGGCGCTTCTTCAGTACCGGCAAACATCGAGCCCACCATCACACAGTTGGCACCGGCCACTAAGGCTTTGGCAATGTCACCGGAGAAACGGATGCCGCCATCGGCGATAATGCAAACGTCGGTACCTTTTACCCCTTCTACTGCATCAGAAATGGCCGTAATTTGCGGTACACCACAGCCGGTAACAATACGGGTAGTACAGATTGAACCCGGACCGATACCCACTTTAACTGCATTGGCACCGGCTTCGGCCAGCGCCTTAGCGCCTTCTGCCGTTGCCACATTACCGGCAACAATTTGCAAATCCGGATACTGGGCGCGGGTTTGTTTAACGCGGTCAATAACGCCTTGCGAGTGGCCATGTGAGGTATCAATCAGCAGGATATCAACACCGGCTTCTACCAGAGCGGCGATGCGCTCGTCAGTGCCAGGGCCTACGCCCACTGCCGCACCCACCCGTAACCGGCCGAATTCATCTTTACAGGCATTCGGCTTACTGGCGGCTTTGTAATAGTCACGCACGGTGATCAAGCCTTTCAGTTTAAAGTTATCATCAACCACCAATACCTTCTCGATACGGTGTTGGTGCATCAGCTTCAGTGCCTGCTCGCGTGGGGCATTTTCATTTACCGTCACCAGACGCTCACGCGGCGTCATGACATCGGTCACTTTCGCCTGCAGATTGGCTTCAAAGCTCATATCCCGGCCGGTAACGATACCGACTAATTCACCCTGTTTATCCAGTACCGGAAAGCCGGAGAAACCATGCTGCTGCGCCAATGCCTGCACTTCGCGTACCGTCATCTCAGCAGAGGCCGTTACCGGATCAGATACCACACCGCTTTCGTACTTTTTCACTTTGCGTACGTTGGCAGCCTGCTCTTCAATGGTCATATTTTTATGAATAAAACCGATACCGCCTTCCTGCGCCAGCGCAATGGCCAGCCGGGCTTCGGTAACCGTATCCATAGAAGCAGATACCATTGGGATATTCAGCGTGATTGAGGCGGTAAGTTTAGTGCGTAAATCCGCAGTGTGGGGTAAAACACTAGAGTGTGCCGGTACTAATAACACGTCGTCAAAAGTAAGGGCTTCTTTGATGATCCTGAGCATTGCAACAATCTCGCTTTCTGGGTGAAATGATAGGGAATGTTGCGGTGCAATTTTAGCGCAAAGCGGGCTTTAGGACAAAGGCTTTTTTTCTTTTTGTCAGGTAGCCCCACTCTGGGTACACTAGGGGCCTGATTGCTCAACCGAATAACGCTATGCAAAACCCGGATATTTATACGGTATCACGCCTGAATTCTGAAGTACGACTGACGCTGGAGCTGCAGTTTCAGCAGCTATGGCTGGTTGGCGAAGTGTCAAACTTTGTCGCAGCCGCCTCCGGCCATTGGTATTTTAGCCTCAAAGATCAGGCGGCACAGGTTAAGGTAGCGATGTTTAAGCAAGCCAACCGCTATGCCACTGTCAGGCCGCAAAATGGTCAGCAAGTGCTGATCCGGGCCCAAATTAGTGTCTATGAGCCGCGTGGTGAATATCAGTTGCTGGCCGAATTTATTGAACCGGCCGGTGCTGGCCTGTTAAAACAACAGTTTGAGCAACTTAAAGCCAAACTGGCAGCCGAGGGCTTATTTGCCCCTGAACGCAAACAGCCGTTACCCGCCAATCCGCGGCGTGTAGGGGTGATTACCTCGCCTACCGGTGCTGCCGTTCGCGATATTATTACCGTGCTGGCGCGCCGGGCGCCGGGAATTGAGCTGATTATTTATCCGTGTCAGGTGCAGGGGGAAACCGCCGCTTCCCAGCTTCGAAATATGCTCAGTACCGCGATAAGACGCAACGAAGTCGATGTGCTGATTATCGGCCGCGGCGGCGGCTCGATTGAAGATCTCTGGTGTTTTAATGATGAAGCCCTGGCCCGTGCCGTGGCAGAGTGTCCGATCCCGATTGTCAGTGCGGTGGGCCACGAAATTGATTTTGCGCTAACCGATTTTGTCGCCGATGTGCGGGCCGCCACGCCCTCAGCCGCGGCAGAGCTGGTATCACCGGACCAAAGCCAGTATCTGGTGGCGTTAACACAGCTGCAGCAACGCCTTAGCCGCGCCATGCGCCGGCAACTGGCACAGCAGCAACCACGTTTAATGCAACTGCAACAACGGCTGCAGCAACTGCATCCACAGCGGCGGCTGGAGCAACAGCAGCAGCGGCTGGATGAATTGCAGCTACGTTTGCAACGGCGGATGCAGCAACACCTGCAAACCGCGCGGCGGCAACACAGTTATTTACAACAAAGCCTGCAGCACTTATCGCCGGCCAAAGCCATTAAGCAACAGCAACTGCAGTTACAGCAGCTGGCAAAACGTCTGCAGCAGGCGCAACAGCAACAGTTAAAATACAGCAGTCAGCAACTGGCCCGACTCAGTGCCCAGCTGCATACCGTTAGCCCACTGGCGACGCTGGCACGGGGTTATAGCATCAGTTTTGACAGCCAGCAGCAGGCGCTGACCAGTAGCGCGCACCTTAAGGTTGGCGATGCCATAAGTACCCGACTGGCGCGAGGGAGCTTTAGCGCAGTGGTGACACAGGTGGTAAAAGACTGAGCGAGCGGCGGCGGGTGTAAACCGGCCATGGTAACTATTTAAGAGGACACTGCATGACCACCCTGAAAATTGATCTGGTTTCTGATATCGCCTGCCCCTGGTGCGCCGTTGGCTATGCCCGCTTAGAGCGTGCGCTGGCCAGCCTGCCTGAACTTAAGATTGAACTGGAATGGCATGCCTTTGAGCTCAACCCGGATAAAAACGCGCCGCAAGAGCCGATCCTGCCGGCGCTAAGCAGTAAATACGGCAAATCCGAAGCCGAGATGCGGCAAAGCCAGGCTTACATTATGGAAGTGGCGGCGGAGCTTGGTTTAAATTTCAGCAAGATGCAGCAGCGCTTTACCTGCAATACCTTTGATGCACACCGGCTGGTGAAATGGGCAGAGACGCAGGGCCAGGCGACGGCAATGAAAATGGCCTTATTCACCGCCTATTTTGGTGAGGCTGCTGATGTCTCCAGGCATCAGGTGCTGCTCGACTGTGTGGCTAAACTGGGGTTAGATGTAACAACGGCAGCACAAATTCTGGCCTCAGATGCCTACAGCGAGCAGGTACAACAGGATATCGCTCGCTATCAGCATGCTGGCATTTCTTCCGTACCGGCCTTTATTATCAATAATAAATACCTGATTTCCGGCGCTCAGGAGCCACAACAACTGGCGGCAGCCCTGCAGCAAATTGCTGCTCAGGTAAGCTAGTATGCATCTGCCGACAGTTATCACGCTGGCGTTAACCACCAATTTAACTGTCGGTCTTTATCTTTATTTGCTGTACCGCCGCAAACCCAAGGATCGCTGTTTTAAGCTTTGGGCCTATTCGTGCGGTTGTTTTGTTTTGGGCTCGGCATTAGTTATATTAAGGCCCTACCCGCTACCAGCTTTGCTTAGCTTTTTTATTGCCGATGGTTTGTTGCTGCTGGCACCGGTTTTTGTGCTGGCTGGGTTAGTACAATTCTCGCGCTTTCGCTACACCAGAAAACGCCGCCAACAAGCAGGATGGGCGCTGACGCTCGGCCTGTTACTTTTATTGTTATGCCATCAGCATCCCGGTTTACTTAGCATAGCGGCAGCCGTCACTATCGCCCTGACGTTCTGCCTTAGCGCTGGTTTGCTGCAGAAATCCATTATCACTGAACCGATTTTCACCCGTACCCTGCAAAGCGTATTTGTGCTGCACGCCGGCGTGATGTTTGTACAGGCCATGCTGGTGACTCTGAATTGGCAGCAACTGGACCTGCATGGTTTACCTGAGGCATCGATTTATACTTTACTTAGCCATATTCTGCTGACAACGCTAACCGCTTTGCTGCTGCCCTGGTTAAGCTTTTTAAAACTGGAACGCAAACTGACGCTAAAATCACAACGCGATGGTTTAACGCGGCTGGCCAACCGCGAACATTTCTTTAATCAAATAGAGCGTTATTGGCGACAGCATCCCAATACACCGGCTGCTTTTATGATGCTCGATATCGATTTTTTTAAGCGTATTAATGACACGTTCGGACATGCGGTGGGAGACAAAGCCATTGCAGCGGTTGCCAGGCTACTGTCGAAGCAATTACGCAGCAACGATATTATTGGTCGGGTTGGCGGTGAGGAATTTGCGGTACTGCTGATTGATATCGACGAACAAACGGCGTTAAAAGTCGGGCAGCGCTTATGCCAACAGGTAGCACAACAACTGGTATGGCTTGACGAGGATCAGGTTAACCTGACCATCAGTATTGGTATGGTGCATGTTATCCCCACAGAACATCCGGCAATGGAGGCTGTTAAGCGGGCTGATGAGGCCTTATATGCCAGCAAACAGGCCGGCCGCAATACCGTTACTCAGGCCAGCTTCTCAACTAACAACATGCCTGGCGACCAAGCAATACCCGAACCATTGTCATACTCAAATACGATGAAATAAACCCGGATTACTACGCGGATAACGCAGAAACTTTATGCCTGTTAATACCATTGCCTTAAACCAACAACGCCAACCCTTAGATCATCTGAATACGGTATGGCTGTTCGGTTATGGTTCTTTAATCTATAAAGCGGATTTTCCCTATCTCGCTTGCCGGCCGGCCTGTATTTATGGCTGGCAGCGCCGCTTCTGGCAAGGTTCGCACGATCACCGTGGTACGCCAGAGGCACCGGGCCGGGTTGTTACTCTGGTGGAAGCGGCCGGTAAGCGCTGTGTCGGTATGGCGTATCAGGTAACACCGGATACCTTTGCCCATTTAGATCAGCGTGAGAAAAACGGCTATCTGCGCTTTTTTACCGAACTACACTGGCTGGATAACGCAGGTCCCCACTCCACAGCGGATAGCTCAGGCATCGAGCAAGGCGTGGTCTATATTGCCAATCCGGATAATGCCGCCTATTTGGGTCCGGCACCGGAAGCGGTGATTGCCCGGCAAATCGCCACAAGCCATGGCCCAAGCGGCCCGAATAGCGAGTATTTGCTGCAGCTGGCACAGGCACTGCGCCAGCTTAACGAACAGGATGAACATGTGTTTAAGCTGGAGCAGCTGCTGTTAGATTTACCGCAGCAGCCAATAGCTTAAGGCTCAGTCCCGCTGAGCGTCAGCGCACTTAGCCAGGGCTCGGCAAAACGGCCATAGCGCAGCTGAGCCTGAAAGCGGATTTTCTGTTGACGATTGGCATCCTGTGGCAAGTGTTGCGCATAAGGCTTAGCCACATATAACGACTCCACCGCCAAGCGGTTTACCATTACCTCGGGCTGTTTTGCTGTTTTATCGTCCTGACACCAGGTATAGCTAAGCTGAATATCTGCAGGCACTATCAATAGCTGACCGGCAGTAGGCCCACTATGTTTTGCCAGTGTTTGCTGTAATAAGTTGCGATCAGCGGCGGCATCAATCACAAACAGCCGGGTTGCCTCCTCCCGCGCTGCTCGCCATTGCTCTTCAGCACGTTGTTGCTGTTCATGCCGGCGTTTTGCTGCTGCCTGCAGCCTGTCCTGTGCTATGCCGGCATTTAACTCCGCAGCCGTTTCTGCTGCCAGCCGTTGCTGTAACGCAGCATAATGTTGTTCCGCTTGTTTCAGGTAGTCCTGATAACTCTGACCATTAAACTCCAGCAACACCCAGCCTGAACGCTGTTGTCGCTGATAGCCATCTGTGCAGCTACCGAAACGAAAACTGGCAAACTGCGGCTGCTGCAACCTTAGGATACGTTGTTGCTGCCGAGACAAATATTGCCAGTCGTCCTCGCTTGACGTTAACCAGGGCGTGGTCCAGATCAGATTAAGGCGTAATGATGAATCTTCTTTGGCCATACCCCAGTGGTATGGCACGTCAAGTTCCCGCTCACTCAGCGTCAGCTCAGCCACAACCAGACTGCGGTTTAGCCAGACTTTGCCAAGGATAAAAGCGTTGACGCCCAGTACGGTTATCACCGCTAACAGTAGCAGCTTTTTTGCCCCAGGCTTAAACATGGGCCACCTCACCTGGCTTGGCTGCGGTTTGAACCACCAGCCGTAACCGGTTAAAAATTAACAGTGCCAGAATGGCCGTCAGCCCCAACAGGAAAAAGAACAGGTACTTCGGTAACCAGTCCCACCACCAGTCAAAAAACTTGGTATACAGGAACAACGCAAAGAACATATTACCGGTGAGCATTAACTTTGCCGCCTGTTGCCGGATACCGTACAGCACCAGCAAGGCGCTACAGACAAAACCCAGCACCTGATACAGTCCCTCAATGACGCCATGCGACCAGGGTAAATAACTGACACTGCCCCAGTTCGCCAGGATCAGTATCGCGATAAAGAACACTACCGCAGCGAGGATCTGATAGGTGGCAGCAAAACCATCGTAGCGCTGCTGCTTAAATTTAAGGGGTAATAAAAAGAACAACAGGCTGGTTAACAAAAAATGTTCCGGATATTCGCCGGTCGACACCCAGTAGCTGCCCATCCAGCTGCCAAAACGGGCGCCAAGAAAAATATAACTACAGAGCATACCCACAGCTAACAGTAACCGCAGGTTTAGTAAGTACGCCAGCGTAAAGGCATAGAGCGCAAAGACGGCAAAAGCATTCGGCGATGCCGGCAAATTAAAAATACTGCCCAGCATGACGATATTCAGCACCCAAGCGGCGAAGGACACTAGAGCCGCCAGCTTGGCATAGTAACCGCTGGCATCGATCCGCATGAGCCACCCGACCAGCCCCAGGCTTAACAGCGGCGCACTGATCAACAGTCCGACCTGGGCTGCGGTACCAAAGAACCCCCAATACTGATAGAACAGAAAAAACAAACTGGCAGCCAGCGCCAGCGCACCCAAGAAAGAAACGATTTGCATGCCCAGCGAAAGATGCCGGGCCTTAGCATTCAGATCGATATTCAGGCTATGCTGAAACTGCTGTAACAACGCATCGTGATAGTCGCGCACCTTACCGGCCTGCAACTCAGGCGGCAATAAGCCTTGTTCGGCCAGCAGTTGTTGCTCGGCGCGAAACGCCAGGATTTGATCGACACGCTCTTGTGCCTGGGTTTTATTCAGCGGGGGTGAGCTACTCAATGCGTCTGTCCCTGTTAGCGATGGCCGGGCAAATTGCCACTATTGCGTCCTTGCAGCATAGGCGAACTGTTGCCGGATGCAACAGTTCGCCACGACTTTACTCTAGCACCACATCAATAAAATACTTCACTTCACCGTCAACTGTTTCCCGTACTAAACCGTGCACGTCGGTTTCAAAGCCCGGGAACTCGCAGTTAAAGGCGCGGGTGAATTTCAGATAGTTGATAATGGTTTTATTAAAGCGCTCGCCCGGCACCATCAGTGGAATGCCCGGTGGATAAGGCGTTACCAGCATAGCAGTAACCCGGCCTTCGATATCATCAATCGACACCCGTTCAATTTCACGGTGGGCCATCTTGGCCCAGGCATCGGCTGGCGTCATCGCGGTTTCGATATTCGACAGATACATCTCAGTCGTGACCTTAGCCACATCGTACTTACGGTACATATTGTGGATGCGCTGACACAGATCGCGCAGGCCGACTTTTTCATAGCGCGGGTTCTTGGCGGCAAACTCCGGCATTACCCGCCACATTGGCAGGTTCTGGTCATAGTCGTCTTTAAACTGCTGCAGCTCGGTCACCATCGAGTTCCAGCGCCCCTTGGTAATACCGATAGTAAACATAATAAAGAACGAATAGAGGCCGGTTTTCTCAATAATAATACCGTGTTCGGCCAGGTACTTGCTGACGATAGCGGCCGGAATACCGGTTTCATCAAACTGACCATGCAGGTTCATGCCTGGCGTAATGATGGTGGCCTTGATCGGATCCAGCATATTAAAGCCCGATTCAATCTCGCCAAAACCGTGCCAGCTGTCCTGCGCATGCAGTACCCACTTCTCACGGTTACCGATGCCCTCTTCCGGCAAACGATCCGGGCCCCAGACTTTAAACCACCAGTCATCCTCACCAAACTCGGCATCCACTTTGCGCATCGCGCGGCGAAAATCGATCGCTTCCAGTAAGCTTTCTTCTACCAGCGCCGTACCACCCGGTGGCTCCATCATCGCTGCGGCCACGTCACAGCTGGCAATAATTGCATATTGCGGGCTGGTGGAGCTGTGCATCAGATAAGACTCGTTAAAGCGATGGGTATCTAAGCTGCGTTTTTCGGCATTTTGCACCAGAATTTGTGATGCCTGGGATAAACCGGCCAGCAGTTTATGCGTCGACTGGGTGGCAAACACCAGCGTATCTTCTGACCGCGGCCGATCTTTACCGATGGCATGCATATTGTGGTAGAACTCATGGAAGCTGGCATGCGGCAGCCAGGCTTCGTCAAAATGCAGGGTGTCGATGGTCGAGCCCAGCTCCTGCTTAATCTCTTCCACGTTATACAAAATACCGTCATAGGTACTCTGGGTAATGGTCAGAATGCGTGGCTTTTTATTTTTCGCATTGCGGGCAAAGGGATTAGCCTCAATCTTCTTTGCAATGGCTTCGGGTGAAAACTCACTTTTCGGGATCGGGCCAATAATGCCGTAATGGTTGCGGGTCGGCATTAAAAATACCGGGATCGCACCGGTCATAATAATCGAGTGCAGAATGGATTTATGACAGTTACGGTCGACTACCACGATATCACCCGGCGCCACCACGGAGTGCCAGACCATCTTATTCGAGGTGGAGGTACCGTTGGTGACAAAGAACAGGTGATCGGCATTAAAGATCCGCGCCGCATTGGCTTCGCTCTCTGCTACCGGGCCAGTGTGGTCTAACAGCTGACCTAATTCATCCACCGAGTTACAGACATCGGCGCGCAGCATATTCTCACCAAAGAATTGGTGGAACATCTGCCCCACCGGGCTCTTTAAAAAGGCCACGCCACCGGAGTGTCCGGGGCAGTGCCAGGAGTAAGAGCTATCTTGGGCATAATCCATCAGCGCAGTAAAAAACGGTGGCGCTAAAGCATCCAGGTATTTGCGTGCTTCGCGGATAATATGCCGTGCCACAAACTCCGGCGTGTCTTCAAACATATGGATAAAGCCATGCAGCTCACGCAAAATATCGTTCGGGATATGCCGGCTGGTGCGGGTTTCGCCATAAAGGAAGATTGGAATATCGGCATTGCGTTTGCGCACTTCCTTCACAAAGGCGCGTAGCTCAGCCAGTGCCACATTCACTTCCTGCTCACTGCCGCTGCCAAACTCTTCATCATCAATCGACAAAATAAAACAGGAGGCGCGGCTGGCCTGCTGGGCAAAGGCGGTCAGATCGACATAGCTGGTGTAGCCAATGACTTCAAAGCCGTGGCTGCCAATGGCTTCTGCCAGATCACGGATCCCTGAGCCAGAGATATTCTCAGAGCGGAAGTCTTCATCTATTACAATGACCGGAAAACGAAATTTCATCGGGTGATCCTTAGTTCTTCTGTGCCAGTTTTTGCCGCGCTTTTAACAGCCGCTCGCGCTTATATTTCTGCAACGCGGTTTCAGTGTTCTTTTTGGTCGGGGTAAAGGGGTTTTCGCCTTCGCGGAATTCAATGCGAATTGGCGTGCCCATCATCTGCAACGCCTTGCGATAATAGTTCATCAGATAGCGCTTATAGGAATCTGGCAAATCTTTTACCTGGTTACCATGAATAACGATAATAGGCGGGTTGTAACCACCGGCATGGGCATACTTTAACTTTACCCGCCGTCCGGCAACCATTGGTGGCTGATGATCTTCCTGCGCCATTTTCATAATCCGCGTCAGCAGCGAAGTACTGACCCGCTTAGTGGCAGAATCAAAGGCTTCTTCCACCGACTCAAATAAATTACCGACACCAGAGCCATGCAAGGCCGAGATAAAGTGCAGCCGGGCAAAGTCGATAAAGCCCAGGCGGCGGTCCAGCTCACGTTTAATCTCATCTTTCACGCTGTCGTTCAGGCCATCCCATTTATTAACTGCCAACACTAAGGAACGACCAGCATTCAGCACAAAGCCGAGGATGCTTAAATCCTGATCGGAAATGCCCTGCCGCGCATCCAGCACTAATACCACCACATTGGCATCTTCAATCGCCTGCAGGGTTTTCACCACGGAGAATTTTTCGACCATATCATCGATCTTGCCGCGACGACGCACGCCAGCGGTATCAATCAAGGTGTAGTTACGGTCGTTGCGCTGCATCGGAATATAAATCGAATCGCGGGTGGTGCCGGGCATATCATAGACCACCACCCGCTCTTCGCCGAGGATGCGGTTGGTCAGTGTCGATTTGCCGACATTGGGCCGGCCCACAATTGCCAGTTTAATATGCTCGGAACGCAAGCGCGCCGCTTCGGCCTCGGCTTCTTCCTCTGTCATTTCTTTAAAATCGGCCGATTCGGTAAATTCAGCGTCATCCTGCGCTTCGCCCTCTGCTGCCGCGGGCAACTGTTGTTGTAGGAACGGCAGTAACGCCAGTTGCAGTAACGAGGTAACACCGCGACCATGCGCCGCGGCAATCGGATAGACTTCGCCCAGGCCCAGGCTGTAAAAATCCGCGACTGCGGTATCGGCATCCAGGCCATCGGTTTTATTGGCAACCAGAAATACCGGCTTTTCGACTTTACGAATATGCGCCGCGATAGCCGTATCACCAACCGTTGCGCCGGCACGGGCGTCAACCATAAACAGCACCACATCCGCTTCGGCAATGGCTTTTAATGACTGCTCAGCCATCTCCACTTCAATGCCTTGCTCATTGCCATCGATACCACCGGTATCGACCACGATAAACTCCATGCCTTCAAACTTTACCGAACCGTATTTACGATCGCGGGTCAGCCCCGGAAAATCCGCCACCAGGGCATCCCGGGTGCGGGTCAGGCGGTTAAATAACGTCGATTTGCCAACATTGGCGCGCCCTACCAGGGCCACTACAGGTAACATGGTGTCAACCTCAAAAAATAACAAAACAGGCCTGAGTCAGGCCTGTTTTCAGTTTAAAAGCGCAACCCGCCTGTGTTAAGGCGTTTGCAGTACGGTCAGCTCGCCATCGCGGGTACTGATCACCAGCACCTCGTTATTGCTGACCGGCTCACGGAAAAAGCCGGAGCTGTCAAAACTTTGCCGGGCAACAAAATCACCGCTGTTGCGATCCAGCCAATGTAAATTGCCTTTATTATCACCCACCACCAGATAGTCTTTATACACAGCCGGTCCGGTCAGGAAATGGCGGTGCAATCCGGTTTGGCTCCATAATTCAGTACCATTGCGCCGATCGACGGCATGGATCCGCCCGACCGAGTCCACCAGATACAACACTGTGCCCTGCACTGTCATATTGCGGAAGCTGGCATAATCACGCTTCCACAATTGCTGGCCGGTGCGCAGGTCCAGTGCATGCAATTCGCCATTAAAGGCAATGCTATAGATGGTACCGGCGATGACTATCGGCTTGGCATCGACATCGACCAGCCGTGACAGATCGGTACTGCCTTTGGGCGTGGCAATATTTTCTTCCCAGGCCTGAAAGCCGCGATCAACTATTAGCACGCCAACCCGACCGCTGGCCGTGCCATACACCACGCCACCACTGTCAATCACCGGCTCACCTGTACCGCGCAGCGTCAGAGGCGGCTGCTCGTTCTCAAAAATCCAGCGCTGTTCACCATTGTCTGAGCTTAGACCAACCAGAGCGCCAGTGCCTAATTTTGCTACCACAAAACCATCACCGACGGCCGGGCTAACCAGCACCTCTCCCGGAACCTGTACCCGCCAGCTTAACTGACCTGTTTCGGCATTCAGTGCAACAACTTCGCCATTTTCGGTACCGAAATAGATATTACCAAAGCCCTGGCTGATACCACCGGCAATGCGGGCATTATCCGACGAGAAACGCTGACGTAGCTTCTGGATTGTCGATAGGGTGTCGTCTTTGCGCAGGTCATAGGTCCAGAGCCGTTTGCCGGAGCTCAGCTCAAACGCCATTACCATGCCCTCGCGGCTGGCCATATAGACCCGCTCGGCATGAATCAATGGCCTTAAGCCTGATTCATAATGCGCTACGCCCTTACCAACCTGAGCACTCCAAACTTTTTTCGGACTGATCTGATTTTGTACTTCTGGCAATACCAGCTTCTCTTTGCTGGAGCAGGCAGCCAGCGTTAGGGTCATCAATACGACCGCGGCCTGTTTAACTGAAAATCTCATGCCGGCCCCTTAATTCGTCACAGCAACGTGCGCCAGCTCATCCAGCTTAATTTGTACCAACTGCGTGTTCTGTGGTGCTTTGCTAAGCGCCAATTGATAAGCAGCTTTAGCAGCAACCAAATCACCACTTTGCTGCAAAATATCGCCTTTTAACTCGGCTTGTTGCGCAGCAAAGCTTTCCGGTACCGGCTGATTAACGGTGGCCAGAGCAGCCGCCAGATCACCGATTTCACGCTGTACCCGGGCTAACCGCAATTGGGCAATAGCCTTAACGCCGGCATCTTTGGTTTGCTGTTGTACCCAGCTCAGCTGTTGTACAGCCAGGGCTAAATCCCCTTTATTAACCGCTTCTCTGGCAGTTAATAAGGCGGCAAAAATAGCATAGTTATTGGAGCCCTGAGCGGTAATAAAACTCTGCGCCTGGGCGATCCATTCGTCGTCACCGCCCTGCTGTTGCACTAACTGGCTGTAACTACCGGATAAGGCTTCAGCGCTGGCACGTTGCTCCGCCTGATAATAGCGCCAGCCATAGAGGGTGGCTAAACCAATAACGACACCACCGACAATGGCTTTGCCGTACTCGTTCCAAAAGCGTTTAATGGCCTCAACCTGTTGTTCTTCACTGCTGTAAATTTCCACCTAACTACTCCGTATACTTTCAGGCCAGCTGCTGTGCTAGTTCACTCAGCTTTAGCGTTTGTTGTGGCTTCTCTTCGCGCAACCATTTAACGGTAATTTCCTGCCGCGCCAGTTCTTCTTCGCCTAAAATCAGCGCTATGGCTGCGCCTGACTTGTCTGCTTTTTTAAATTGTTTTTTCAGGTTACCGCCACCGCAGTGCAAGATAACACGTTTTGCCGGTAACTCGCTACGCAGCCTTTCGGCAACACTTATAGCGGCAAGTTCCGCAGTTTCACCCATCGCCAGCAGATAAATATCCGCTTGCGCCGGTAAATCCGGTGCCAGATTTAAACTTTGCAGTAACAGGATTAAGCGCTCCAGCCCCATCGCAAAGCCAACCGCAGGGGTCGCCTTGCCACCGAGCTGCTCAACCAAACCATCATAACGACCACCGGCACAGACGGTACCCTGAGCGCCAAGCTCAGTGGTTACCCATTCAAATACGGTTTTGTTGTAATAATCCAGGCCACGTACCAGTCGTGGATTAATCACAAACTCAATACCGGCTGCGGTTAAACGCTGCTGCAGCGAGGCAAAATGTGCGGCAGACTCAGCGTCCAGATGCTCAGCCAGTTTAGGCGCTTTAGCCAGCACCTCAGCCAGCGCCGGATTTTTACTGTCCAGCACCCGCAGCGGGTTGCTATACAGCCGGCGCAGACTGTCTTCATCCAGCAAGTCTTTATGTTGTTCCAGATAAGCAACTAACTTATCGCGATAGGCGGCACGCGCCTCATTGGAGCCGAGTGAGTTCAGTTCCAGTTTTACATAAGGCGTTAAACCCAGCTTTTGCCAAATCCGCGCCGTCAGAATAATCACTTCAGCATCAATATCCGGCGTGGCAATACCGAAGGCTTCCAGACCAAACTGATGAAACTGGCGGTAACGACCTTTTTGCGGCCGCTCGTGGCGGAACATCGGCCCGGTATACCACAGCCGCTGTTCCTGATTGTACAGTAAACCATGTTCATTGCCGGCGCGGACGCAGCAGGCGGTACCTTCCGGGCGCAGCGTCAAGCTGTCGCCATTGCGATCGGTAAAGGTATACATCTCTTTTTCAACGATATCGGTGACTTCACCAATCGAGCGTTTAAACAGCTCGGTCATCTCGACAATCGGAAAACGGATTTCGCTGTAACCATAACTGGCAGCGGTGTCGCGCAAGGTGGTTTCTACATATTGCCAGAGGGCACTGTCCTGCGGCAGGCAGTCATTCATGCCGCGAATTGCCTGGATTTGCTTCGACAAAATTTTGCTTCCATTTTGGGGGCGCCGCAGCGCCCACATGCAATAGGTTAATAAAAAAGCGTGATTATAATCTGTAGTGGCTGAAATGTCGCCCTAGACTTGCTTTACCGCAATCCGCTGCTGCAAATACTGCCGCACCTGCTGCTCCAGCTGCTCGGCAATGTTGTCATTATCGAGCCGCAGCTTTTGGCGTTCGCCATTCAGGTAAAAGCCACTTTTTTTACTGGCACCGGCGACACCTAAATCAGACACTAAGGCTTCACCCGGACCATTTACCACGCAACCAATTACCGAAACGGTCAGGGGCTCTACTACATCTTCCAGCCGCTGCTCCAGCTCGTTCATGGTTTTAATCACATCAAATTCCTGCCGCGAACAGCTGGGGCAGGCAATAAAATTAATGCCGCGTGAGCGGATGCGCAGTGATTTCAGAATATCAAAGGCCACTTTAACTTCTTCCACCGGATCAGCGGCCAGCGAAATCCGTAACGTATCGCCGATACCCTCAGCCAGCAGCATACCTAAGCCAATCGCTGACTTAACGGCGCCGGCGCGTGCACCACCGGCTTCGGTGATGCCAAGGTGCAAGGGCTGTTTAATTTGTGTCGCCAGTAAGCGATACGCACCTACCGCCAAAAACACATCTGACGCTTTAACACTAACTTTAAACTGATCGAAATTCAGCCGGTCCAGAATATCAACATGCCGCATTGCCGACTCAACCAGTGCTTCCGGTGTCGGCTCGCGGTATTTTTCCTGAATATCGGCTTCCAGCGAACCGCCATTAACGCCGATGCGGATCGGGATATTGTGATCGCGCGCCGCATCCACCACAGCACGGATCCGATCTTCACGACCAATATTGCCCGGGTTAATCCTTAAACAATCGACACCATATTCAGCGACTTTCAGTGCGATACGGTAATCAAAATGAATATCTGCTACCAAGGGGATCGGCGATTGCTGTTTAATCAGCTTAAAGGCTTCCGCTGCTTCCATTGTTGGTACTGAGACCCGCACCAGATCGGCACCGGCCGCAGCAATAGCACGGATTTGCGCCACGGTCGCGTCAACGTCGGTAGTGCGGGTATTGGTCATTGATTGCACGGCGATAGGGGCATCACCACCAATCAGTACATTACCGACCTTAATCTGAGTACTGGGCCGGCGCTTAATCGGATTCTCTGCAAACATTATTCGTTTTGTCCTGACAAGGTAAACTTGGCAACGCGGTTACCGGGGAAACGCGACATATCGTAAGGCTGGTCATTTAATTCAATGCTTACCACGCCGGGATTGCCCAGGGTAATCACAAAAGGCCCTTTGGCGTTAAGTTCCATTACATAGCCGGCTTGTTTAGTACCAAAAGCAATACGATCGCCGTTGGCATCCAACACATCAATCCAGCAGTTATCGCTAAAGGTCATCTTTAACCTGTCGTGTAACGACTGTGGCGGCTGTTCACTGACAGCACTGACCGCCTCCTCTTGCTGTAATGCCTGATTCAGCTGTTCCAGTTGCTGTTGTGCTGCCGGCGGTAAAGCCGTAACGTCAAGTTCGGTTAGCGTCTCTGCGACGGCAGTTGTTACTTCTGTTACTTCGGGCTCCACAGTAGCTACTTCAACCGCACCTGGCGGCGGTTCGCTAACGAGCACGGGTGTTGGCGCGACCAATGTCTGTGCCGGGCCCGGCAAAGCGTCACTCTGTAACAGCTTGTTCTCGCGAGCACTTTGCCAGAACCAGACTGCTAATGACACCAGCAATACCAGCACAATTAACCAGGTAAGCCACATATAACGGGCTTCGGTGCGCTGTTTTGCCGAGCGGTTTGAAAAAGTGCGCATAGTTTTCACCGGCGCGCTTTTCACCTGATGCTGCTGCTCAAACCGGGTCAACAAGGCCTGTTCCGGCAATTTTAAAAACCGGGCGTATGACTTGAGATAGCCACGCATAAAGGTGGGTAAGATTGCCTTATCAGGCTGGTCCAATTCCAGGTTGCGTAAGATTTCGACCCGCAATTTCAGTTGCTGCGCAGCTTGTTCCAGGCTGAGTTGACGTTTTTCGCGTTCCTGGCGAAGGGTTTGACCAACACTTAATTCCTGTGTTGGTGGGTTAAGATCATTCTGGGTCATTATTTATCGTAGCCGGATCGACAATATACAGCCGCTGACCAATGGACAGACGGCTTTCTTCCGTCAGATTGTTCCAGGCCATAAAGCGTTCAAGGCGGATATTATAGCGGTATGAAATAGCAAACATAGTATCGCCCTCAGCAACCTGATGAAAATAATTATCAACTGGCTGGGCTGCGGCCAAACGTACCGGCGGCGCCGTCGGTTCAGGAGGGGCATCATTCGGGCCAAGGTAAATATTTTGGCCTACCCGCAACCGGGATTGCTCGGTCAGATGGTTCCACTCCAACAGTCGTGGCAACAGGATATTATACTGCAGTGAAATACTGTGCAGCGATTCGCCGGCTGTAACCAAATGCACCGGAACTTGCTGCGCCGCTTCGGCTGAAGTGTCGGCATAACTTAACTGCCTGCTGGCTGGCATTCTGGCTGGCAGCTCGCGACTATCAGACGCTGTCTGATTGGCGGTTGTGGTCTCTGCTGCGTTAACTGCTGTCACCACCGGCTCGGCAGCGTTAGTCTGCGGTTCCGTTGTGGTTGCTGCTACGACAGGTTCAGCCGCGCTGCGATGCGGTTCCGTTGTCGCCGCCGGCGTTAACTGCCGCTCTGCCGGCAGGTTTGTGCTGGGTGCCAGCGCCTGTACTTGCTGACTTTGCTGATGCTGCTGATTTTGTAAGCTACCAGCTATGGCTGAGGTCGAATGCGTTGGTCGCGGTGTGCTTACAGCTGCTGGTGTAGCTGGTGGCGGGGTGGTGGCAGCCGTCGTTACTACCGCTTCCGGCTCAGCAATTTTGCGCCGGATCCGCAGCTGCGGATTAGCCACAGGCTGGGTGGTATTCCGGGCTGCTGTGGCCGAATTTTGCGGCATAAAATCCGCCAGCAAATGCTGCTTATAGCGTTCGCGCAGTTGCTCAAACTCGCTTTCCAATAAACGCTGCTGTAACAACAGCCGGGCTTCGTTGGTGTCGATGTACAGCGTAAGCAGTAATTGCTCCGCGTGTTTCATGGTCGACAAATCGCCCTGCTTCTCCGAGACCAGATAATTGAGCAGAGTACTGCGCGCGGACACCCGGCCCAGACGTTGAATACGTTGTAAGTCAGTTTTTGCTTCTGCCAGACTACCCATCGCATAATGCACCGAGGCACTGTTAATCAGGGCGCTGATCCGGGTACCGTTATGACTCAGCGACGAAGCCAGATAACCCTTCGCCCGTTCAAAACGATCCTGCTCTAACTGACAGAGCGCCAGGTTCTCATAGCTTTCAGCAACCCGGATATAACCCGGCTTGGCAATGGCGGCCAGCAACAGCCGTTCGGCTTCATCATACTTGCCAATCTGGCACAGGAAGGCACCGTAGTTGTTATAGGCGTCAGCATTATTGGCATCGCGGGCAATAGCCTGCTTATAGGCATTTTCTGCCTGCGCATGCTCACCGACCGTCTGATAATAAAATGCCAGAGCGTTATACACCTCTGGCAAATTTGGCGCCATCGCGCGGGCACGTTCCAGGTTAAACAATGCCTGAGTGCTATCGCCACGACGCAAGTAATTTAAGCCCAGCGAAATACGGGTTTTAGCCGCTTCAGTGTTATCCACATTGCGCTGCGTGACCTGGCGATCATTCGCCACTATCGTATTCTCTGACACACAGCCAGAGAGGATAAACAATGCCGTCAGCGCGGTTACCACAGGAAGTTTCTGCATTACCACTGGCCATCCATTTGTTGTTATTGCAGCACTTTTACCGCTATGTTCTCGCCTTTCTGCTGCTTTTTCAGTAAACGTTTCGTACGGTCGATGACATCACCGACCAACTGTCCGCAGGCGGCATCAATATCATCGCCGCGGGTTTTACGTACCATAACAGTAAAACCGTGATCTTGTAAGACCTTGTTAAAGCGATCAATCCGTGAATTACTGGAGCGCTTGTACGGCGAGCCCGGATACGGATTGAATGGAATAAGATTAATCTTAGATGGTGTATCTTTCAATGCTTTAGCAAGTTCATGCGCCTGATCGGTGCTGTCATTGATGCCTTCCAGCATCACATATTCCACCGTGACTTTATCGTTAGCCTTAGAATGCTCAATATAGCGCCGCGAGGCCGCCAGAAACTCTTCCATCGGATACTTTTTATTTACCGGCACCAGTTCATCGCGCAGCGCATTATTCGGCGCATGCAACGAGATCGCCAAGGCGACATCAATCTTCTCGCGTAGTAAATCCAGAGCCGGTACTACACCTGAGGTACTGAGCGTGACCCGACGCTTGGATAAGCCAAAGCCGAAGTCTTCCATCATCAGTTCCATCGCCGGCACTACATTGTTCAGATTGAGCAGCGGTTCACCCATGCCCATCATCACCACGTTAGTGACCGGTTTTTCACCGGTATCACCAAAACTGCCGATAATCTGTGATACCCGCCACACCTGACCAATGATTTCTGAAACACTGAGGTTACGGTTAAAGCCTTGCTGCGCCGTGGAGCAGAAGGAACAGTCCAGCGCACAACCGACCTGAGAAGACACACAAAGGGTACGACGATCTTTTTCCGGGATCCAGACGGTTTCCACCTCCTGACCGCCTTCCAGCGCCATCACAAACTTGATGGTGCCATCGGCACTGTCCTGACGGGTGGCCACGACCGGCGCTTTAATCACGCAGCGCGCCTTTAACAGTTCACGGAGTTTTTTGTTGATATTGGTCATTTTGTCGAAATCATCAACACAGTAGTGATAAATCCATTTCATCACCTGATCAGCACGGAATGGCTTTTCGCCAAGACTGACAAAGAACTCTTGCATTTGCGACCGGGTCAGGTCCAGCAAATTGACGACTTCGCGGGTGTTGCTCATGCCAGTAAACTCCAGCTAACCAATATCAACAAAAAACTTTCTTCCTGCAGTGCTGAATGCACTAAGGGGGCTGCTGCCCCCTTAGTCTCTTTGCAGACAGCTACCGGATTAACGGGTACGGCTGCACAGCTCAGCTTCGGTGAAGAAGTAGGCAATTTCACGGGCCGCAGAAGCCGCAGCGTCTGAACCGTGAACCGCGTTCTCATCGATGCTGGCAGCGAAATCCGCACGTAAAGTACCGGCTAAAGCATCTTTCGGGTTAGTAGCACCCATGATTTCGCGGTTCTTACGCACTGCGTCTTCACCTTCTAACACCTGTACCATGACCGGGCCAGACGTCATAAAAGATACCAGCGCATTGAAGAATGGACGCTCTTTGTGCTCAGCGTAGAAACCTTCAGCCTGTTCCCGGCTTAAGTGTAACATCTTGGCAGCAACAATGCGCAGGCCAGCGGCTTCGAAGCGGCTGTAAATTGCGCCGATCAGGTTCTTCGCTACGGCATCCGGCTTCACGATAGAGAAAGTACGTTCTAAGGCCATGTCAGGCTCCTGTAAGTCTAAAGGGTTAAAATTTTGGGCGGCAAAGTATACGCTAAATTCCGGAAAAAACCTAATGCCCTTCGCTAACCATATTGACAGTGTATTTCGGAATTTCCACCACTAAATCTTCGTCAGCCACAATGGCCTGACAGCCTAAGCGCGATTCTGGCTCTAAACCCCAGGCTTTATCCAGCATGTCATCTTCCAGCTCTTCGCTGGGCGTCAGCGAATAAAAGCCTTCACGAATAATCACGTGGCAGGTGGTGCAGGCACAGGATTTTTCGCAGGCATGTTCAATGGCAATACCGTTTTTCAGCGCCACATCGAGCACGGTTTCACCCGTTTTGGCATCCAGCGCGGCCCCTTCCGGGCACAGCTCAGGATGAGGTAAGAATACGATCTGGGGCATGTTAAACCTCGTCTACCTTGTGACCCTGCAACGCCAACCGGATCGATTTATCCATCCGCCGCGCCGCAAAATCATCTGTTAATTGATTGGTGTGTTCGATTGCCGCTTTGATTGCCGCGGTATCGCCCTGTTGTTTCAATTCGGCCAGCTGGCGTAACGCATCACGAATGGTCGCCAGTTCATGCTCATTCAGTAAGGCAGCATCGGTCGCCAGCGCGGCACTGACCGCTTCCAGCACCCGCTCCGCTTCAACTTGCTGCTCGCGTAATAAGCGCTGCTGCATATCCTGCCGTGCATATTGCATCGAGCCGCTAATCATCTGCGCCACCTGATCATCGGTCAGGCCATAGGACGGTTTTACCTGAATACTGGCCTGCACGCCGGTTGATTTTTCCATCGCGCTGACGCTAAGCAGCCCATCGGCATCAACCTGAAAAGTAACACGAATATGGGCGCCACCGGCCGGCATCGGCGGAATGCCGCGCAGTTCAAAGCGGGCCAGTGAACGGCAATCTTCGACCAGCTCACGCTCACCCTGTACCACATGGATTGCCATCGCAGTCTGACCATCTTTAAAGGTGGTAAATTCCTGCGCCCGCGCCACCGGAATTACGGTATTACGCGGGATTATTTTTTCGGTCAGACCACCCATGGTTTCGATACCCAGCGACAGCGGGATCACATCCAGCAGCAGGGTTTCATTATCAGCCTTATTGCCGACCAGCACATTGGCCTGAATCGCCGCACCAATGGCAACCACCTGATCCGGGTCAATTGAGGTTAACGGCTCAGAGCCAAAGAAAGCGGCGACTTGCTGACGTACCAAGGGTACCCGGGTTGAGCCGCCGACCAAGACCACTTTCAATACTTCATCGGCTGTTAAACCGGCATCGCGTAAACTCTGCCGGCAAGCGCGAATGGTTTGCTTGACCAGTGGACTAATCAAATCTTCAAATTGTTGGCGGCTGACGCTACCGCTTAGCTGCTGGCCATCAGCACTAAAGCTGTAATCGGTGCTATCGCTGCTGGTCAGGCGTTCTTTAATGGCTTTCGCCTGTTGCTGATACTGCCGACGGGCACTGGCCGACAGATTGGGTTGATCGTGTTGTTGCTGCAACAAGGCTACCAGCGCCTGATCAAAATCATCGCCACCCAGTGCCGAATCGCCACCGGTTGCCAGCACTTCAAACACACCGCGTCGTAAGCGTAAAATCGAAATATCAAAGGTGCCGCCGCCTAAATCATAGACAGCGATAATACCTTCCTGCCCTGAGTCCAGGCCATAAGCCAAGGCTGCTGCTGTTGGCTCGTTTAACAAACGCAGCACATTCAGACCGGCCAGTTTGGCGGCATCTTTGGTAGCCTGGCGCTGCGCATCATCAAAATAGGCCGGCACGGTGATCACTACACCGTTTAACTCACCACCAAGGGTTTGACTGGCGGTATTGGCCAGGGTCGCCAGAATTTCTGCGGAGACTTCCACCGGGTTTTTCACGCCGGCAGCCGTTTCAATCGCTACCAGGCCGCTTTGTTCAATCAACTGATACGGGAGCTTTTCCGTTAGCGCCAGTGTTTCCTGATAGCCTTTACCCATCAGCCGTTTGACCGACACTATGGTATTTTCCGGATCACTGACGGCAGCCGCAACAGCGGCCGAGCCGACGACCACCTGCTTAGCGCCATACTGAACAACAGAGGGGACCATCGCCTCACCCGCCTGATTCAGCAGTACCTTGGCTTCACCACTGCGTACTGTCGCCACCAATGAATTGGTGGTCCCCAAATCAATACCGGCAGCCAATTTATGTTGATGCGGCGCCGCGCTCTGGCCCGGCTCGGCAATTTGTAATAACGCCATAATGAATTCAGTCTTGTAGTTGCTGTTCGATTAACTCCAGCTCTTGCTGCAGTTTGTAAAAGAATTTTAGCTTGCGTACCAGTTCGGCTGCCAGCTGATCTTGCGCCGCCGTGCCTGAGGCCAACGCCTGATGCAGTGCCCTCAGTAGCGCTTTGCGTTGCTGTTGCAGCTCTTGCTCGATGTCATACAGCGCCTGTTCGGGATCCACTACCGTAGCTAACTCGGCTAATTGTTCCCGCAGCTCCATTTGTTGCATTAAAAACGCCGGATCAGTAAAGCTGCGCTGTTCATTGCTTAGCTTAATGCCGCGCAGTGCCAGCATATGTTCAGCGCGTAACAACGGGTGTTTCAGGCTATGGTAAGCATCATTGATATTAGCCGTTTGCTGCACAGCGAGCAGCCGATCCCGTTCCGAACCGGCGGCGTAGTTGTCCGGATGAAAACGCTTCTGCAGCGCCAGATAGCGTGAGCCCAGCTCAGCCAGATCCAGCTCGAACTGCTCGGGCAGATCAAACAACTGAAAATAGTTCATCTTACCTCAGTGCCTGACTTATACCGTGAAGCTTTCGCCGCAACCGCACTCGCCGTTAACATTCGGATTATTGAATTTAAAGCCTTCGTTCAGCCCTTCTTTGACAAAGTCGAGCTGAGTACCATCGATATAGACCAGGCTTTTGCCATCGACCACCAGCTTCAGACCATGATCTTCGAATACCTGATCATCTTCATTCAGCTCATCCACAAATTCCAGTACGTAAGCCAGACCAGAGCAACCGGTGGTTTTAACACCGACCCGCAGCCCGACACCCTTGCCCCGGTTTTGTAAAAAGCTGCCGACCCGCTCAGCGGCAGCAGCTGTCATCGAAATTGCCATCTGGCCTTAGCCTCCGCGCTTTTGTTTGTAATCAGCAATAGCGGCTTTAATGGCGTCTTCAGCCAGGATCGAGCAGTGAATTTTTACCGGTGGCAACGCCAGCTCTTGCGCAATGTCGGTATTTTTAATTTGCTGGGCTTCGTCCAGTGTTTTGCCTTTTACCCATTCGGTTACCAGTGAACTGGAGGCAATAGCACTGCCACAACCATAGGTTTTAAACTTGGCATCTTCAATCACGCCCTGTTCGTTAACCTTAATTTGCAGCTTCATTACGTCACCGCAAGCGGGTGCGCCGACCATACCGGTGGCAACACTGGGATCATCTTTAGCGAAAGAACCAACGTTACGTGGGTTTTCGTAGTGATCAATTACTTTGTTACTGTATGCCATGATAATTACCTCTCTGCTGGCGTGCGCTTAGTGCGCGACCCAGGCTACAGTGTTTAAATCAATACCGTCTTTGTACATATCCCACAGCGGCGACATTTCACGCAGCTTGGCGATGGCCTCATGTACAATCTTGATGGTGTGGTCAATCTGCTCTTCAGTAGTAAAACGGCCGATACTAAAACGAATTGAACTATGCGCCAACTCATCTGATAGCCCCAAAGCCCGCAGCACATAAGATGGCTCTAAGCTGGCAGAGGTACAGGCAGAGCCTGAAGACACGGCGATATCTTTTAGCGCCATAATCAGCGACTCACCTTCAACATAGTTAAAGCTGACGTTGGTAATATTCGGTACCCGTGCCTTGGCATCACCGTTTAAAAATACCTGTTCAATATCTTTAATGCCGTTCCACAAGCGGTCACGCAGTGCGGTGATACGCTGCTGCTCAGCGGCCATTTCTTCTTTGGCCAGGCGGAAGGCTTCACCCATCGCAACGATTTGGTGTGTCGCCAGGGTGCCTGAACGCATACCACGTTCATGACCACCACCATGGGTTTGTGCTTCTAAACGAATACGTGGCTTACGACGCACGAACAAGGCGCCAATGCCTTTGGGACCATAGGTTTTATGGCCGGAAAACGACATCAAATCGACTTTCAGCTGCTGCAGATCAATCTCAACCTTGCCGGTGGCCTGAGCGGCATCAACATGGAAAATAATGCCTTTGCTGCGACATAATTCCCCTATCGCCGCAACATCCTGCACCACGCCAATTTCGTTATTGACCATCATAATGCTGACCACAGTGGTATCCGGGCGCATCGCCTGTTCCAGCTTAGTAAGATCAACCAGACCATTAGCTTCGACGTCCAGATAAGTCACGTCAAAGCCGTCACGCTCTAACTGGCGCATAGTATCCAATACGGCTTTATGCTCTGTTTTGACGGTGATCAGGTGTTTACCTTTTTTATGGTAAAACTCGGCGGCACCTTTAATCGCCAGGTTATTCGACTCGGTCGCGCCTGAAGTGAACACAATTTCACGCGGATCGGCATTTACCAGCTCAGCAATTTGACTGCGGGCAATTTCTACCGCTTCTTCAGCCTGCCAGCCAAAACGATGCGAACGTGACGCTGGATTACCAAACTGGCCGTCCATGGTCAGAAATTGCATCATTTTCTCCGCAACCCGTGGATCAACCGGGGTGGTCGCAGCATAGTCTAAATAAATGGGTAGCTTCATTCTTGGCTCCGTGTTGCGCTTATAGCTGACAGCTGACTTCAATATCCGTTGCCGGATTCTTAACTTTACGGCTTTGTTGCAAAGCGGTTTGCCGCACTTCTTCCTGATTGACCAGCTCTTCAAGGCTGATATTGGTCAGGAAGTCTTCTATTCGATGGCTCAGATTGCTCCACAAGGTGTGGGTCAGACAGCGGGCACCGCCATGACAATCTGATTTGCCCTGACAACGGGTGGCATCGACCGACTCATCTACTGCCGCAATGACCGCAGAGACAGAAATCGCCGCCGCTGGCAGTCCCAGTTGATAGCCACCACCCGGACCACGCACACTACTGACTAAGCCCTGCTTACGTAAGCGGGCAAATAATTGCTCAAGGTAAGACAAAGAAATACCTTGCCGCTCCGAGATATCAGCCAGGGGTACCGGGCCTTTTACGGCATGTAGTGCCACATCAAGCATGGCGGTAACAGCATAGCGGCCTTTGGAGGTTAAACGCATAGTCAACTCCTGTTGCAGAATGCTGCTATTGTACATTCCTGACTATTTTAGTCAAGTATAAACCTGACTAAAACAGTCAGGTATTAGGCACTGGCGCTCTCGTCTTCTTTACGCCGCTGCTCAGCAGCGCGTTGCTCTGCCAGCTTAAATTCGGCTTCATCAATCTTCACCTGCGGCAACTCAGAACAGACATTACCCCCCAGCTGATTGACGTTCTGACACAGCTCAGTCACTTTGTTATCCAGAAAATGAATATGATCCAGCAAACTACCGATAGCATTGGCAACCGGATCCGGGTTATCAGCCGAGACTGCATAAGCATCAAAGCCAAACTTTTTCGCCATCTGCTGCCGCTGCGCTGAGGTTTCGGCATCGGCTTTCGCCACGATCCGCCCCGGGATACCAATAACGGTAGCACCGGCCGGCACATCTTTTACCACCACCGCATTCGAGCCGATACGGGCATTTTCGCCAACATATAAGGGCCCCAACACCTTGGCACCGGCGCCAATAACCACCCCTTTCCCCAGCGTTGGATGGCGTTTGCCCGGGCTCCAACTGGTACCGCCCAGCGTCACGCCGTGATACAGGGTGCAGTCATCGCCTATTTCAGCGGTTTCCCCGATCACTACGCCCATGCCATGATCGATAAAAAAACGCCGGCCAATCCGCGCGCCGGGATGGATCTCCACCCCGGTTAACCAGCGGCCAATGGTACTTAACCAGCGGGCCAGCCATTTCCAATTGGCTTGCCATAATTTATGGCTTAAACGATGCAGCCAGATAGCATGCAAACCGGGATAGGTGGTTAATACCTCAAAAGTACTGCGCGCCGCCGGATCGCGATCAAATACACTGCGAATATCTTCTTTGATACCGGAAAACATGCCAATTACTCCTTGTGAGTAGTCTGATCCACTTTTTCCAACCGCAACATCGAGGTCAGGATACCGCGTAAAATATTGTATTCGGCTTCTTCCGGCCGCGCCCGGGTGAATAACCGACGCAGCTTAGTCATCACCACACCCGGATGCTGCTTAATAATAAAGCCGGTATGCGTCAGCGCCGTTTCCAGGTGCTGGAAAAAGTTTTCCATCTGTAACGAGGTCGGATAGGCAGTATGATCGGGCTCCGCTGTCGACTCGCACGCTGCCAGATACGCCATCCGCACTTCGTAGCAGAAAATTTGTACCGCCATCGCCAGATTCAATGAGCTGTATTCCGGATTGGCCTCGATACAAACGTGGTAATTACACAGCTGCAATTCTTCGTTGCTCAAACCATTACTTTCACGACCAAATACCAGCGCCACCGGCGCGGTCTTAGCTTGCTGTACCGCTTTGATACCGCATTCACGGCTGGATAACATCGGCCAGCTCAGGGTACGGGAGCGGGCGCTGCTGCCTATCACCAGCGCACAATCAGCAATGGCTTGTTCCAGGGTGTCATAGGTTTGTGCCGCCGCCAGAATTTCACTGGCACCAGCCGCCAGCGCATAAGCCTGACCATCCGGTGCCGTCTTCGGCGCGACCAGACACAGCTGCGATAAGCCCATGGTTTTCATCGCCCGGGCGACCGAACCAATATTCCCGGTATGCGTCGTACCCACTAATACGACTTTAATCTGATCTAACATAGAGCGACCTGCACTAAAAAGGTCGGCTATTCTAACATAGCCAACAGGGGTTGTAGATTGAAATTTAGCAGTCTAGCCACCCAAACAATCAGAAGCAAGCCGTTGCCAAAAGCCGCTGCATTTCGGCGGTTGCTTTGCTAAACTATCGCCACTTTTTGAAGGAGCTGTTGATGTTAACCCAACTGAGCCGAGTTCTGAGTCGCCCTACCCTGCTTTTAAGCAGCCTGTTACTGTCATCTGCGGTGGTCGCGACCACCCCAATAGCCAGCCTGGAGCAGGCAATCAGTAATAATCCACTGCGGTCTGCCGCCAATATGACGCGCGATCAATACCGCAACCCGCTACCCACCCTGCAGTTTTTCGACGTTACCCCGCAAGCCACAGTGGTTGAGATCTCCCCGGGTGGCGGCTGGTATACCGAAATTCTGGCGCCGCTGCTTGCGGAGCAAGGGGTGTATTACGCCGCCCACTTTCCGGCCAGCGCCGAGGGCTATGGCCAACGCAGCCGGCAGGCCTTTGTGGAAAAGCTCTCTGCTAACCCGGCCTATAGCAAGGTAAAGCTAACCGAGTTTGCGCCACGCCCCGGTATTGAAATTGCCCCGGCGGGCAGTGCCGATGTCGTCCTGACGTTCCGCAATTTACATAACTGGTATATGGCCGGTGGTGAAGAGGCGATGCTCACGGCCTTTGCTCACTTTTACACAGCGTTAAAGCCCGGTGGCGTGCTGGGAATTGTCGAACATCGGTTGCCGGAAACCCAGCTGGATACTGACTGGACCCGCAGTGGCTATATGCCGGAGAGCCTGACTATTAAACTGGCGGAACAAGCTGGCTTTACGCTGGAAGCCCGTAGTGAGATTAATGCTAACCCGAAAGATACTGCCGATCATCCGGGTGGTGTCTGGACTCTGCCCCCAACCCTGCGGCTGGGTGAGCAGGATCGTGATAAATATCTGGCCATCGGTGAAAGTGACCGTATGACCTTAAAGTTTCGGAAACCTGCAACGCCCTGATCATGGGGCGTCCTGACTAAAACGGAAAAACTAATGAAAGTAATGGTAATAGGTGGCGGCGGCCGCGAACATGCTCTGGCCTGGAAAGCGGCACAATCGCCTCTGGTAACTCAGGTGTTCGTGGCGCCGGGTAATGCCGGTACAGCCCTGGAAAGCAATTTGCAGAATGTGGCCATCGCCGCGGACGATGTTGATGCCCTGCTGGCCTTTGCACAGCAAGAGCAGATCGGCCTCACTATTGTTGGGCCGGAAGCACCGCTGGCGAAAGGTGTCGTGGATCAATTCCGTGCTGCCGGCCTGGCGATTTTTGGCCCAACCCGTGCTGCCGCCCAGCTGGAAAGCTCTAAAGCCTTCGCGAAAGACTTTTTAGCGCGGCACCGGATCCCAACCGCCGCCTACCAGAACTTTACTGAAATCGCCGCGGCAAAAGACTATGTGCGCCGCCTGGGTACCCCCATTGTGATTAAGGCCGACGGTCTGGCTGCCGGTAAGGGCGTGATTATCGCCCAAACCGAAGCTGAAGCCTTCGCTGCAATCGACGATATGCTCAGTGGTAATAAGTTTGGTGATGCCGGCAGCCGGGTAGTGATTGAAGAATTCCTGACCGGTGAAGAAGCCTCCTTCATCGTGATGGTCGATGGTCAACATGCGCTGGCCTTCGCGTCGTCGCAGGATCACAAGGCACGTGATAATGCGGACAAAGGCCCGAATACCGGCGGTATGGGTGCCTATTCACCGGCTCCGGTGGTGACACCTGAGGTGCATGACTGGGTAATGCAACAGGTGATTTATCCGACGGTCCGCGGTATGGCGGCCGAGGGTAATGTGTTTACCGGCTTTCTGTATGCCGGCCTGATGATTGCGCCAGATGGCTCGGCAAAGGTACTGGAATTTAACTGCCGCTTTGGCGATCCGGAAACGCAACCGATTATGCTGCGACTGCAATCCGATCTGGTGGCGCTGTGCCAGGCTGCTGTAGATGGGAAACTGGATCAAATGCAACTGGAGTTCAGTCCACAGGCCGCAGTGGGCGTGGTACTGGCCGCAGGTGGCTATCCGGATACCTATGCCAAAGGTAAGGTGATCGGCGGTCTGGAGCAAGCCGCGCAGTTACCAGGCAAGGTGTTTCATGCCGGTACCGAGCTGAAAGATGGTCAGGTGCTGACTAACGGTGGTCGGGTACTCTGTGCTACTGCGCTGGGTGAGACTGTCACCGCCGCGCAACAAGCCGCCTATACACTGGCTGGTGCGATTAGCTGGGAGCAACTGTATTACCGTACCGACATCGGTTACCGGGCAGTCGCGCGCGAACAGCAAAAATAACCTTTAGCAAAAGTGTAAAAGGTGCTGCGGCACCTTTTTTTATCGGGATTGCAACATGAAAAAATCGTTATGGCTCAGCCTGAGTAGCTTGCTGTTGTTAACGGCCTGCCAGCAGGCACCTGTTAGCTGCGAAGCCGCATCACATAGTATCGCGCAGGTTCAGGGCAGAGGGATAGAAAGCCCGCTACTCGGCCAGCAGGTCAGTATTCAGGGCGTCGTGCTGGGCGTAGTCTATGCTGATGGCCCTATGCCCGGCCTGATGCTGCAAAGTCAGGTACCGGATCAGGACCCGCTGACGGCCGAAGGTATCTTTGTCGCGCTGAATAACGCCGAACAGTACCAGGCCGGCCAGCTGTTAAGTGTGCGCGGCACTGTGGCCGAAGTCGAGCAGCTGACCAGCCTGATCGATGTAGAGGTCTTAGCTGACTGTGGTAAGGCCGAGCTGGCGCCGCTGAGTCTGACGCTACCCTTGCCAGCCGAGCTAAGTTGGGAAGCTTACGAGGGGATGTGGCTGCGGATCGAGCAGCCACTGGTAGTGACTGACAGCTATAATCTGGGTCGCTATGGTGAAATTATGCTGGCCGACCAGCGGCTGATGGTACCGACGCAGGTGGCAACACCAGGTGCCGCTGCACAGCAACTGGCCGCAGAAAATGACAGACGCAGTATTTTGCTTGATGACGGCCGTTATCAGCAAAATCCGGATCCGCTGCCTTACCCAGACACCGGGCTCAGTGCATATAACAGTTTACGGGTCGGCGATCAGATACTGAATATTGAAGGGATCCTGCACCAGGATGAACGCGGTTACCGCTTGCTACCAACGGCAAAACCCAGCTTTATCACAACTAACCCGAGGCCGGCTGCACCTGACAAAACCGCAGCGGATGAGTTACGTATCGCCAGCTATAACGTGCTGAATTTCTTTACCGGCCATGGCCAGGAAAATGCCTTCCCAACCCGGCGTGGTGCCCGTAATGCAGCAGAGTTAGCGCGCCAGCAAGCCAAGTTGGTGGAAGCCCTGCTGGCACTGGATGCCGATATTATCGGCTTACTGGAGCTGGAGAATAATGGCTATGCCGAGGGCAGTGCCAGCGCGACCTTGCTAGCCGCCTTAAACGCACGCAGCAGCGAGCCGTATCAGCAGGTGGTACTCGCCGATGCACCGGGCAGCGACGATATTAAAGTTGGCCTGTTTTATCGGGCCAGCCGGGTAACAGCAGTGGGTCAGGCGGCCAGCCAAACTGCCGCTCCCTTTACCCGCCTGCATCGGCCACCGGTTGCGCAAAGCTTCCGGCATCACGCATCAGAGCAAGTGGTGACGGTGGCGATAAACCACTTTAAGTCAAAAGGCAGCTGTCCGAGAACCGGTAACGCCGATTACGCCACGCAACGCGATCAGGGCGATGGCCAGGCCTGCTGGAATGCCGCCCGGGTTGAGGCAGCAACGGCGCTGCATCAGTGGTTAGCGACTACCCCAACCGGGGTGACCACGGCTTATCAGGTGATTATGGGTGATTTTAATGCCTACCGGCAGGAAGATCCGATCCGCTGGTTTGAACAACAAGGCTGGCAATATCTGGATGATGGTAAGGCAGCGTCCTATTCCTTTGTATTCAGAGGACAGAGCGGCTCACTGGACCACTTGTTAACGACACCGGTGCTGGCAGAAAAGATGGTTAGCTTTACACATTGGCCGATTAATGCCGATGAGCCTGTGCTGCTGGATTACAGCACCCGTTTTAAACCCGCCAGTCAGCGTGAGCAACTGTTTGCGCCAAACCCATATCGTTCATCCGACCACGATCCGATTTTGGCGACCTTTCGCTTTTAAAGCCTTGCCAGTGCCAGCAGCATCAAGCTGATGGCACTGGCCATCGACGCCAGCCAGATCAGACTACGCAGCGTCGCCCAGTTCAGCCAGTAACAGAGCAGATAGCCGACTCGACAACCGACAAAACTCCAGGCCAGCAGTTGCATCAGTGGCGTAACCTGCCCGACCGCCAGCACCATCAGCACGGCCACACTAAAGAACGCCAGCGCCTCAAAGCTATTGTAATGCGCCGCAGTACAACGCTGACCGAAACCACTGAGCTGGCTTTGTTGCTGACGCGGATAATGATTGTCGTAGCCACCGGCGCGGTGCATAGCCCAGACCAGAGGCAGCTTTGCCAGATAAGGTAAAATGGCAATCAAAAACAACGGCATTAAGATGCCAGACATGTGAGGTTCTCCTATTTAATTCCGGGTAATACCAGCTTGTACTTAAGCCAGCCATTTCGGATCAACAAAAAGGTGGGTTGCGTAAAGCCCTGCGGATCCGCTAAGGTACTTTTAATTCAGCTTCTGGTAAGTGTTATGTCGCATAAAAATCCTATCATTGCCGTTACCGGCTCCTCTGGCGCTGGCACCACCACCACCAGCAATGCCTTTAAGCATATTTTCCGCACCCTGGGCATTGATGCCGCCTTTGTTGAAGGTGATTGTTTTCATCGTTACAGCCGGCCGGAAATGGATGTCGCGATCCGTAAAGCGAAGGAAGAAGGCCGCTATATCAGCTATTTTGGACCCGAAGCTAATGACTTTGGCGCCCTGGAAAACTTTTTTGCCAGTTACGCCGAAAATGGCACCGGCCGGATCCGTCATTATTTGCATACCTTTGACGAAGCCGTGCCCTATAACCAATTGCCCGGTACCTTTACGCCCTGGCAGGACCTGCGGCCAAATACCGATCTGCTGTTTTACGAAGGCTTGCATGGTGCCGCAGTAACAGAACAACATAATGTCGCCCAGCATGTCGATTTGCTGATTGGGATGGTGCCTATCGTCAATCTGGAGTGGATCCAGAAAATTATCCGTGACACCTCAGAGCGCGGCCATAGCCGCGAGGCGGTGCAGGCCAGTATAGTCCGCAGTATGGAAGATTATTTTAATCATATTACGCCACAGTTCTCGCGCACCCATATTAACTTTCAGCGCGTGCCGACAGTCGATACTTCGAATCCTTTCAGTGCTAAAGATATCCCTTCGCTGGACGAAAGCTTTGTGGTGATCCGCTTTCGCGGTATCAAGCATGTCGACTTTCCCTATTATTTGCAGATGATTGACGGTGCCTTTATGTCACGGGTTAATACGCTGGTGGTGCCCGGCGGCAAGATGGGGCTGGCGATGGAGCTGATCCTGACGCCACTGATTGAAGCGCTGATGCTAAAACGACGGGATGCCCGCGGTCAGGGCTCATTATTTAATATCTGAATTTAATATCTGGGCCTTCGGGCGGCAAAAACAACACAGCCAGCATAAGGCTGGCTGTGTGACTCTAAGCAGTTACGCTTATTTTATTTCCGGCAGGTTACGGCCGTAGAAAATCTCTTTAATTTCGCGGAACACTTTTTTCGAGATCAGTTTCTGCTCTTCCGGCGTCATCGAATCGGTGCCCATACCAAACAGGTAATTGTTTAAATCACCTTCTTTTAACATCATCTTGGTATGAAACAGGTTTTCCTGATAAACGTTAACGTCAATCATCTGGAAAGCTTTCTTCGTATCCTCATCCATAAAATTCTGGATTGAGGTAATCGGGTGGTCGATATAGTGTTTAGTACCACTGACATCACGGGTAAAACCCCGTACCCGGTAATCAATGGTGACCACGTCGGACTCAAAACTATGGATCAGGAAATTCAGCGCTTTTAACGGCGAAATAATACCGCAGGTTGACACCTCAATGTCAGCACGGAAAGTACAGATACCATCATGTGGGTGTACTTCCGGATAGGTGTGAACACAGATATGGCTCTTATCCAGATGTGCCACCACCGCATCAGGCCGTGGCCCCGGGTTCTCTGAATTATCAGGGTCAACCAGCACCGGCTCTTCGCTAACCAGGATAGTCACGCTGGCACCTTGTGGATCATAGTCCTGCCGGGCGATATTCAATATATTGGCGCCGATGATATCGACAACTTCAGTCAGAATATCTGTCAGGCGATCCGCATTATACTGCTCATCAATATATTCAATATATTCCTGCCGATGCTGTTCGGTTTTGGCATAACAGATATCGTACAGACTAAAACTTAAACTTTTGGTCAGGTTATTAAAACCATGCAGTTTCAGTTTTTCAAAAGGCTTAACCAATTTCTTTGCTCTCCGCTAACGACGCACCAGACGCCGCAGTTAACTTTCAGCCTGACCTTACAGTCATCCTAATCATTCAGCCTGTTTAACACTGAACGAATGCGTTACCTTGACACTCTGTGCCAGCATAATCGAAACTGAGCAGTACTTTTCTGCCGACAGATTAACCGCCCGCTCTACCTGCTTTTCGCTTAAGTCGGTGCCGGTGACCACAAAATGCAAATGCAGCGTCGTGAACACCTTAGGCACGGTTTCTGCGCGCTCCGCAGACAGTTGCACCTCGCAATGCCGGACCTGTTGCCGTGCTTTTTGCAAAATACCCACCACATCAACCGAGGAGCAGGCTCCGGCCGACATCAGCAGCATTTCCATTGGCGTGGGCGCGGTATTGCTGTCACGATCGGCATCAAAAACCACAGCGTGGCCGCTACCTGAACGCCCCAGAAAGGTCAGATTATTCACCCAGCTTACGGTTGCTTCCATCAGACTGTCTCAGCTCAAAAATAAGGCTGGGTATTCTACGGAAAACTCGGTTAAGTCGCCAGCAAAATTATCAGCCGCACTGAGGCTGCGTGGTCAGATTTAAAGCAGTTTGAGCTTTGCAGGAGGCTGTTGCCGCGCTTAACGCGCCCTAATCAAACAGGGCGGCAATAGCGTTATCAAACAGATTTTTAATTAGCAAGGCAATTTCGTTAATCAGATCTTGCTGGTCCTGTGTGGCCGGCTTATCCAGCACGGAAGATAAGATCTCCTGAAAATCATACATAATGCCATCGACCTCACGGATAATCAGTGAGCGGTGGTTGGTTTCCAGTTCAGTGTGTTGGGTACAGAGGGTAATGATTTGTTCTGCAATCTTCTCTTCCAGTAGTACACCAATCGTTTTATTGGCCGGCGCAGCAGGACCTGTCGCAGTAAACAACGACAGATGTTCCGTTAAGAACTGGATCAGGTGTTCATAACCGGGTTTATCAATAACCATAGCCTACCTGTGCACCACTGATTGAGAAGCGACTGCCGGATAACTTGCCCGAACAGCGAAAGGATTTCAATCATTTAAGCAAATATTTGCCCGGAAAACAAATCGGAGCCGCAGCTCCGATTTATTTTGTATTAAAACACCAGGCCAGGTGACAACTGTTCAGGTAACACCACCTGCTCCAGCTCCACTGACGCGACCGGATAAGCGCAATAATCCGCCGCATAGTAAGCACTGGCACGGTGATTACCGCTCTTACCAATACCGCCAAAGGGCGCCGCCGAGCTGGCACCGGTAATAGGCCGGTTCCAGTTAACGATGCCGGCGCGGATCCGCTTGTAGAAGTGTTGATACAGCTCATAGCTATCGCTGAGTAAGCCTGCCGACAGACCGAAGCTGGTGTGATTCGCCGCGGCAATGGCCTGATCAAAGTCAGTGAAGCGGAATACTTTTAACAGCGGGCCAAAGTGCTCTTCGTCCGGGAACTCAGTGATGTCTGAGCATTCGATAATACCAGGTGTAACCAAGGCTTTAGCCGGATCCAGCTGTGTTAACTCCAGCAGTATCTTACCGCCTAGGGCGACTAATTGCTGCTGAGCCTTCAGCATACTTTGCGCCGCAGCCACCGAAATCATCGATCCCATAAAGGGTTGAGGCTGCGCATCGTACTCACCAACCTGGATCTTGCTACTGACATCCAGTAACCGCGCCAGAATCGCATCACCTTCGGCATTTGCCGGCAGATAAAGCTTACGGGCGCAGGTACAACGCTGGCCAGAGGTAATAAAGGCCGATTGAATAATGTCATGCACTGCCGCATCGATATTAGCGACATCCTTTACCAACAGCGGGTTATTGCCACCCATTTCCAGCGCCAGAATTTTCTCCGGCCGGCCGGCAAACTGCTGGTGCAGATAGTGACCGGTGCGGGAGCTACCGGTAAAAAACAGGCCGTCGATGCCATCATCACTGGCCAGTGCCTTACCGGTATCCACTTCACCTTGCACCAGGTTGATCACCCCGGCCGGGATACCGGCTTCCTGCCAAATTTTTACCGTCAGCTCGGCCACTTTCGGGGTCAGCTCAGAGGGTTTAAATACCACGGTATTACCCGCTAACAGCGCAGGTACGATATGACCGTTTGGTAAGTGTCCCGGGAAATTATAGGGGCCGAATACGGCAACCACGCCGTGCGGCTTATGGCGCACAAAGGCACGCCCCTGCGGCATCGGGTTTTCTTTTACGCCGGTGCGCTCTTCATAGGCCCGTACCGAAATATCGATTTTACCGATCATCGCCGTCACTTCAGTGCGGCTTTCCCACAGCGCCTTACCGGTATCTTCAGCGATACAGGCGGCCAGGGCTTCTTTATGTTGATTCAACAGCTCGGCAAAGCGCTTTACCACACTAACCCGTTGTTCGAAACTCAGATCCGCCCAGCTATATTGGGCTTCACGCGCAGCGGCGACCGCGGCTGCCACCTGTTCACTGCTGGCGGCCTGCCCTTGCCAGATCAGCTGATTCTTAGCCGGATCGATAGATTGCATCGGTTTACCGGTACCGGCCAGCCATTGACCATTAATAAACTGCACTGCCTGGTTCATCTGCTACTCCTGTGTTAAATTTTGCTCACCCGCACCCAGTCACCGGCAGCCACATTCAGTGCTGTCGCCAGGGCTGGCGGGATCATGATATGTTCCTGCTCCGGCGCTAAATTCAACTCAGCCCAGGATGCCCGAAAACCGCTCAACGACGTGTTGCTGATTAAACAGGGTTCGCCGGCGGCCACAGCGCCAATCTTTACCAGATAACGTTTACTGTCTCTGACCGTACGGATCTGCTCTACCCGGGCTTCTACCGTCGGACCGGCATCAAAAATATCGACATAGCCACGGCAGGCAAAGCCTTCCGACTCCAGTAACGCCAGCGCCGGCCGGGTTTGCTCATGGACCTTACCAATCACCTGTTGCGCTGCCTTGCTAAGTAAACTGACATAGATCGGATACTTAGGCATCAGCTCGGCAATAAACTCTTTCTGACCAATACCGGTCAGATAGTCTGCGGTTGGGAAGTCCAGCGCAAAAAAGTTTTCCTGCAACCATTGCCAGAACGGTGAATTACCCTGCTGATCGGACACACCGCGTAACTCCGCGATCACCTTATCTGCAAAGCGCTGCCGGAACTCGGCCAGGAACAAAAAACGCATTTTCGATAACAAACGACCATTATGCTTCTGCCGGAACGGGGTGCGCAGAAACAGCGTGCAGAGTTCACTGACGCCAGTGTAATCGTTACACAACGTCAGAATATCTACTGTTTTGTAGACTCCCAACGAGCGGGAGCTATGCACTACCTTACCCAAATGATAATGGTAGAAGGCGTCATCCAGACCGACCGCGGCTTCCAGAGCACTGGTACCACAGATCTGACCGGTCGTACTGTCTTCCAATACAAACAGATAGCCTTCATCCCCCGGGGCAGAGACCGTCTTGGCAAAAGACGCCTCCGAGCGGCTGATTTTGCGCATCAACAGCTCTTCATTCACCGGCAGCGACGTAAAGCCGTGACCGGACTCCACTGCCATCTGATACAGCGCCGGGTAATCATTCGCTCGGATCGGGCGAATTAACATCATGGTCGCTTACTCCATTTTTGCTTTATCCCATGGTCAGAGCGGCATCCCGCTGGATAGCCGCTGTTGTACCATGAGTCATTTTGCTTGCTTTAAAGTAATATGGTTATGGCAAACGAGGTTGCCGGCTCCGGTGCTCTTAGTGTCACCTTTGGAGCCTGTCAGATCAGGCGGCAGTAACTTGCTGCACCGCGGCTTCAAAGCGGCGCATACCTTCGCGGATCTCTTCTTCAGTGATCACCAGTGATGGCGCAAAACGCACCACCTCGGTGCCGGCAACCAGCGCAAATAAGCCCTGCTCGGCCGCGGCCAGGAAGAAATCACGTGACCGTCCTTTGTACTTTTCATTTAACACCGCACCCAACAACATGCCTTTGCCACGCACCTCGGTAAACACCTGGTACTTTTCATTGATGGCTTGCAGACATTCACGGAAGACCTGTTCGTTCTTCAGTACGCCGCTTAATACTTCCGCGGTGTTGATAGTATCAATCGCCGCTTCAGCAACAGCACAGGCCAGCGGATTACCACCATAGGTACTGCCATGGGTACCGACTTTCAGATGAGCAGCAATAGCAGTGGTAGTTAGCATAGCCCCCACCGGGAAGCCACCGCCTAAAGATTTGGCACTGGTCAGGATATCCGGCGTTACACCATAGTTCATATAGGCGTATAGCTTACCGGTACGGCCAACGCCGGTTTGTACTTCGTCCATCACCAACAGGGCGTTATGTTGATCACACAGCTGGCGTAATCCCTGCAGAAACTCAGCCGTCGCCGGGATAATGCCGCCTTCACCCTGGATCGGTTCCACCACGATGGCACAGGTTTTATCAGAAATCAGTGCTTTAACACTGTCCAGATTATTAAATTCTGCATGTAACACCGCGCCTGGCTTAGGACCAAAACCATCGGAGTAGGATGCCTGACCACCCACAGTTACGGTAAAGAAGGTCCGACCATGGAAGCTCTTAGCGAAAGAGATAATTTCGTTCTTATGCTCACCATGGGTATCCAGTGCCCAGCGCCGGGCCAGTTTAAAGGCCGCTTCGTTCGCTTCTGCACCTGAGTTACAGAAATAGACTTTTTCAGCAAAGGTCTGCTCAACCAGCTTCTTCGCTAAACGCAGCGCAGGTTCGTTTGTCAGCACGTTGCTCAGATGCCATAACTTATCGGCCTGGGTTTTCAGTGCATTAACCAGTGCCGGATGACAATGGCCGAGGCTGCTAACTGCAATACCGCCGGCAAAATCAATATACTCACGACCTTCCTGATCCCAGACGCGGGCGCCCTGACCTTTTACCGGGATCAATTTTGCCGGGGCGTAGTTGGGCACCATTACTTCGTCAAACAGCGCTCTGGTTACCTGAATATCAGCAGTCATTTTGTCGTGTCCTCTTCTTATGCGGGCGGGTACAAATTTATAAGTGGGCCATAAAAGGGCCTTAAACGCATTATTACAGATTTAAAAGGCGTTGTCTTGCCCGGAAAAAGCCGTACAGGCCAGAAAATACAAGGCCTGCAGATAGATTTGCATAGGATTTGAATAACTAAGCGCTGGCGTGAGCAACTGTATTGGCTGCGATTGTCAGTCTAACGCAGCAGCCATCAGCGCTGGCGCAGAATTGGCAGCGGTTGACGACACAGCTTAAGCAGTCACTGCTAAAAAATTCGCCAACATGGTCCGACCATGTTCGGTCAAAATGGCTTCCGGATGAAACTGCACGCCATGTAATTGCAGCTCCGGCAGCCAAAGCCCCATCAGATCCCGCCAGCCATCCGGCTCAGGCGCGGTATAGGCGGTGTGAACAGCCGAAGCAGGTAAGGTCTCGGCAGCCACCACCAGCGAATGATAGCGGGTCACGCTAAGCGGGCTTGGCAGACCGGCAAACAGCGATTGCTGTTGGTGTTCAATCAGGGAGTTTTTGCCATGCATCACCTGACGCGCGCGCAGTACTTTCGCCCCTAACACCTGGGCAATCGCCTGATGGCCCAGACAAACGCCGAGGATCGGCAAGCTGCCGGCAAAATGCTCTATCGCTTTCAAACTGATACCGGCCTGATCCGGGTTGCCCGGGCCGGGTGAGATCACCAGATAATCTGGCGCCAGCTTACGGATTTGCGCCAATGACAGCTCGTCATTGCGTTTAACCAACACCTGCTGCCCCAGTGCCTGAAAATACTGCACCAGATTCCAGGTAAAGGAATCGTAGTTATCAATCATTAACAACATAACATGATTCCGTCGCTGTTACTCATGACAGGCAGCACGGCGTAACCGGTCCTGCACGGCTTCCCAGCCTGGGCCGTGCGGGGGCAGCTCGACCAGGATCTGCGCCACGCCTTGTTGATCGGCCAGAAATAACTGGTGATAAAGTTGTTGGCCGTAAGCTGCCGCACTGGCGGGTAACTGTTGCCGGTAGCTAACCGCAGGTAACGGCAAGGCACTGAAATGCAGTACCGCGGTAGGCAGGGTATTGCTGGCAAGCTGCGCCAGTAATGCATCAGATGGCAACAGATAGACCGGCGTATTCGGCTGATAATGGGCACCGACATTACCAGATACTTTAACCTGGTGCTCGCGCGGCGTGCTGACGGTACACCCCAGTACCTGTTCCAGCTGCGCGGCAGTTATCGGCCCGCTGCGCAGGATCTGCGGCTGTGAAGCGGTTAAATCGACAATGGTCGACTCCAGACCATGCTCACAAGGTCCGCCATCCAGCACGGCGGCAATTTTCCCGGCCATGCCATGCAGCACCTGAGCGGCACGGGTTGGACTGAGTTTCTTATAGAGATTGGCCGACGGTGCGGCAACCGCCAGTCTGGCTTGTTGCAACAACGACAGCAGTGCCGGATGAGCGGGCATCCGGATCCCGATCGTTTCCAGACCACCGGTCACCACAGTGCTGACTTGCGGCGCCTTTTTTAGCAATAGCGTCAGGGGGCCGGGCCAAAAGGCAGCGGCCAGCTGATAGGCACTTTGTGGGATCTGTACCGCAAACTGTTCCAGCATTTCAAGTGTTGGGATATGGACTATCAAGGGGTGATCCGCCGGCCGGCCTTTGGCCTGAAAAATTTTCGCCACCGCATCGGCATCTGTCGCATTGGCCGCTAAACCATACACAGTTTCTGTTGGCACTGCCACCAACTCACCCTGCTGCAGCAGGGCTGCCGCCCGGCTGACATCTGCTGGCTGATCCGCAGCTAATAGCTCAGTTTTCATCAGATACTCTTTTCATCGGTTACCCGTACTATTTTAGGCGGTTTCACGCGCTATGGATTACATTGCGGGCAGTTGGCCGGATCGGCGAAACCGCTGCTATGCAAAAAGTCTTGCTGATAATCGCAGTAGCGACAGCAGGCACGCAGACCGCGGTGCTGCGACGTTGGCTGACCACAGTCGGCACAAGGTAAACCGGCTAACGGCAGCTCAGGCCAAAACCCCGGTTTATGGCAACGCGGGCAACGTTGTTGCAGCCGTTGCCGCAAATTGTCGGCCGCCAACCGGATCACCTGCTGTCGCTCCGGACTGCAGTGGGCACGTAAGTCATATTCGAGCGTTACCGCGCCCCTGGCTAACCATTGCTCGCAGCACAACAGCGCCTGCGCCGGCGTTAATGCCTTTTCCAGGCGAGCTTCCTGCTTTAGCAGTAGCAATTGTCCGTCGGGGATCGTGGGCAGTATAGTCTGTAACATGACAGCTTCGGTAAGCTGCCAGCTACGGGCACTACAAAGTTGCTGTGCCACTGCGGTCACTGCCCAGCCCTCGTCAATATTGACACAGCAGAGCAATTCCTGATTCAGGGTACCCAAACCATAGGGACCGGCATTAAAGCTGCCCTCACTGCCGATACCGATGGCAGTCCCTGCCAGCTCGGCGGCAATGGCCGCTTTGCGTAACGCGCACTCAGCGGCAGTCATAAAACGTGGCTGCTCGCCGGCAAAACTGCCCAATAAATCAGTATCAAAACCCGTTACGCCAAAAACCTGCCAACCCAGCGCAGCCAGGGCCTCGGTCAGCAGCGGCACCTTGCCGTGTTGGGTCAGAAAGGCGACCTGCTGCATCAGGGGAACTCCGGCAACAACAGTAGCGCTTAGGGCGCCACAAAACCTACAGCTGCGTTGACTGCTGCCAGGGTGCGGCTGGCATGCTCACGGGCTTTGGCGGCACCTTCGCGCATCACTTGCTGCATTAGCGTTTGGTCGGCCCGGATGTCACGGAATTTTTGCTGTACCGGCTCAAGCAGAGCGATGACCGCATCGGCAACATCACCTTTTAAATGGCCGTACATCTTGCCTTCATACTCGGCTTCCAGTGCCGCCACCGTTTTACCGGTAACACCGCTGAGAATATTCAGCAGGTTAGCAACGCCTGGCTTGTTATCCAGGTCAAAATACACCCGTGGCGGATCTTCAGAGTCCGTGATGGCTTTTTTAAATTTCTTGCTGATCATCTTCGGATCTTCCAGCAAGCCGACGAAGTTCCACGGGTTGTCATCCGATTTTGACATCTTTTTGGTTGGTTCCTGCAGGCTCATCACCCGGGCAGCCACCTGAGGGATAAAGGGTTCCGGCACCGTAAAGATGTCACCATGCAGCGCATTAAAGCGCAGCGCGACATCACGCGCCAATTCCAGATGCTGCTTCTGATCGTGACCTACAGGGACCTGATTCGCCTGATACAGCAGGATATCGGCCGCCATCAGCACCGGGTAGGTAAACAGACCGGCATTCACATTATTGTTATGCCGCTCTGACTTATCTTTAAACTGGGTCATCCGGCTCAGCTCACCAAACTGGGTGTAGCAGTTCAGCACCCAGGCCAGCTGGCTATGCTCAGGGACATGCGATTGCAGAAAAACGGCTGAGCGCTTTGGATCAATACCACAAGCCAGATACAGCGCCAGACTGTCCAGCGAGGCACTGTGCAGTGCTACCGGTTCCTGCCGCACAGTAATCGCATGCAGATCGACAATGCAATACAGACAGTTGTAGTCGTCCTGCATCTGATCCCACTGCCGCAGTGCGCCCAGATAGTTACCGATAGTCAGTTGTCCGGATGGCTGGGCGCCACTGAGTACTATGGGTTTACTGCTCATGCTGTGCATAATCCTGTGTTAAGTTCGAAAAAAAGAGCGCTATTATACATTAACCGGCTACCGCTGCCAGTTGCTGCCGCATCTGTGCGATAGTCGCAGCATAATCCGGGCTGTTAAAAATCGCCGAACCGGCAACAAACATATCCGCGCCGGCAGCAGCAATCTCGCCAATATTCGCTACCGTGACCCCACCATCAATTTCCAGCCGGATCGGCAAGCCACTGTGATCAATCAGCTGACGCACTGCGGCCAGCTTATCGAGCGTTGCCGGAATAAACTTCTGACCACCAAAACCGGGGTTAACAGACATCAGTAACACCACATCGACCTTATCCAGCACATAATCGAGGTAACTCAGTGGCGTTGCCGGATTAAATACCAGGCCGGCCTGACAACCATGGTCTTTGATCAATTGCAGGGTACGGTCGATATGTTTAGAGGCTTCCGGATGGAAGGTAATAATACTGGCGCCCGCCTTAGCAAATTGCGGCACCAGGCTATCTACCGGCTCGACCATCAGATGCACATCGATCGGTGCGGTAATACCATAGTTACGCAGCGCCTGACACACCATAGGCCCGATTGTCAGATTCGGCACATAGTGATTGTCCATCACATCAAAGTGCACCACGTCAGCACCGGCGGCCAGTACCTCGTTCACATCTTCGCCCAGGCGGGCAAAATCGGCTGATAGTATAGAGGGAGCAATTAAGTAAGGTTGCATAGCACAGGTTTCCCGATCCAAAACCCAGACTTTACTCAATTCTGGCGCAGAAAGCAGCCAAGGCCGCTGATGATTGCACAAAAATCAGGCAGCACTGCACCAGCAAGCAGCAGTCTAAATGGCAATATTGGCCAGCAATTAGAATAAACCACTGTTATATATCAACTTTATAATCTGGCATATATCTTGGAATTCCCTTGATGAATCCAATCTAAGGGGAATAACAATGACATCGATCAAAAAATGCTCCGTGGCCGGTTTATCCGGCTTATTGTTAACAGCCAGCCTGGCCAGTGCGCAGGCCCAAGCGGTTGAAGTCAGTGGTGATGTGACCTTTGTTTCTGATTACGCCTTCCGTGGTATCTCACAAACCGAAGAAGCGCCGGCCTTACAAGGTGGTTTAACCCTGGCCGTTGACAGTGGTTGGTACCTGTCGGTTTGGGGCTCCAGTGTCGATTTTGGTGGTCAGGGCACACTGGAGCTGGATGTACTGTTGGGCTGGAGCGGTGATATCGCCGAGGGTTGGAGCGCCGATGTCGGTATTATGCGTTATGGCTACCCTAACACCGAGTTCGAGGGGTCGAACTTCTGGGAACTCTATGGCTCAGTCAGCTATCAGGATTTTACACTGGGCCTGGCTTACAGCGATGACTACTATGGCAACAGCGGCAAGTATTACTATGTCTATGCCGGCTATAGTTTAGCGCTGACGGACAACCTGAGTGTGGATTTCCACGTCGGCCATAATGAATTCTCGGATGACAGCTCCTCCAGCTATCTGGATTACGGCGTAACCCTGAGTACCGAAGTACTGGGGCTTGGGTTATCACTGGCTTACGTCGACACCGATATCAAAGATTGTAAGCTGTGTGACAGCCGGGTGATCTTTGGGGTGTCAAAAGCATTCTAACGGCTAAAGCCTGCCACTTGTCGCCAGCACCAGCGTCTAATAATTAATCAGCTTGTGTCTGGCGAAAGAATCTACTATCATTGGGACTCTGCATCAGGTTAACAGGAATTAACATGAAACTAACCAAAACAAGCAAGTCTCTGCTCCTAGCAGGCGGCATGATGCTTGCTTTTGTAGTTTGGCAGCTGGACGCCGAAAAGATCTGCACACCTTCAACCCAAGCAAGCTGTCAGGATATCCAACATAACTGGCTGAATTGGCTTTCTGGTAACAGTCGTTCGACACAATTTCACTTTGTCGATTTTCTGGAACTGGTAAGTCGGCTGCTACCTGCCAGCGCACCGAAAAGCTGATATGACTGCGGCGAAACCCGGCTTCAAGCAGGTGCTTAAAGCGGTTTTCGGCGCCTTTATCGGGGTACAATCTGAGCAACAGCGTCAGCAAGACTTTCAAAGCCAAAGCGCTGTGCCTTATATCCTGACCGGTATCTTTGCCGCGCTCTGTTTCGTTGCCCTGCTGTTATTAGTCGTTTTTCTGGTGCTGCGCTAACGCCGGATAATAAGCGAACAACTCCTGCACCTTACCCCGACCCTGACCATTTTGGCTGATCGAGCGCCCCACTGCGATGCTGGTTAGCCGTGCCTGTTGATATATTTTGCGGGTCCAGGTGGTGTCATGATTACTGATCAATACATTACAACCACGTAACTGGGCTTGTTCAGCTAAAATCGCCAGCTGAGCCTGATCATCCAGACTAAAACCCTGGCGGGCATAGCTGGTAAAGCTGGCTGTTTTACTCAGGGGTACATAAGGCGGATCGCAATACACGGCATCGCCGCTTTGCAAATCGGTAAAGACTTGTTGATAACTCAGGCAGCTAAAGACCGCACGCTGCGCCTTTTCCGCAAAGAAATACAATTCTGCTTCCGGAAAATACGGCTTCTTGTAACTGCCAAAGGGCACGTTAAATTTACCGCTGAGATTATAGCGACACAGTCCATTGTAACCATGGCGGTTCAGGTACAAAAATAACAGCGCACGCTGATAAGGATCATGCAGCTCATTAAATTGCTTACGCAGCGCCAGATAGCTGTCTTTAGTATTCGCACTGGCGACAAACAGACTTCTGGCATCGGCAATATAGCGCTCTGCATCATGCTGTAAGGTCTTATAGAGCGCAATTAAATCGGCATTAATGTCATTTAGCCGGTAGCGCGGATAGTCGGTATTTAAGAACACCGAACCAGCGCCAACGAAAGGCTCGACCAGACAAGCTGCGCCCGGTAATTGTTGCTCAATCTGACTGACCAGGTTGAACTTACCACCGGCCCATTTCAAAAATGCCCGACTTTTCTGCTGTACTTTTGCCGGCATTTTTACTGGCTCTTTTGGTTGCACTCTTGGCGGCACTTAGCGATTATCCTGAGTTGCAGCAGCAAGATCCTGCTGCACCGAACGCGCAGTCCGGATAAAGGGGCCGGCGTCACGCAACTTTGCCGGTAACTGTGCAATATAGGCCGAGGCGGCGGCATTGTTTTTGAACGGGCCGGCGACTAACACCCACTGCTGCCGTCCCTGCTGCTGACGTTGATACAGCTGATACTGCAAGCCTGGGTATTGCTGCTGAAAGCGCTTTAACGCTGCCTCATCAGATAATACTGCCAGTTGTACCAGTCGCTCAGTCGCGGCCAGTGCAGCCAAAGCTGATGCTGCTGAGCCAGTTGGCTTAGCCGTTGTTGTGGCGGTTACTCTGGCCGGTTGCGGTTGCACTATAGTTGTTGGCTTAGTGGCTAACGGCGCTTGCTCAGGCGCTATAACGGGTGTTTCGGCAGCGACTGTTGTCACTTCTTCAGCAACCTGTTCAGGTATAGCATCGCTATGAGTTTCAATTGATAAGGTGCCGGGATCCGTTATTTCAGCGGCCGTCACTGATGCTAAAGCAGGCACTTCCGGCTCAATCATCTCTGCACCAGGCAGTGGCGGCTCCGGCGTATCCGGCATCAGTTCAGCCTTAGGGGTGTTTGCTGTTATAGCTGCATCAGGCGCAGTACTTGTTGGTAGCGGCGGTAGCGTTGTTGGAGGTGTACGCCCTAACCAGCTAACTGCCGCTATCACCACGACCGCTACCAGGGCGACGGCAGCCAACCAGGGGAAAGCTCCACTTTGCGCCGCAACCTTTTTCGTTCTGGTTGCACTTGTTTTGGTTGCAATCAGCGGCATTTGTAACAACAGATGCAGATTACCCTGGCTAAGCGCAAAACGCTCCGCCAGTGCTAAGGGGTCTAACTGCTGCTCTTGCAATAATTGCTGACTATCCACTAAGGAGAGTGCCGGGATCGTCAGATTTAACTGAAATCTGGGGTCGGGTTGCGGCACAAAGCAAAACAGCCGTGCCGGTAATTGTTCCAGCAAGGCCCAGCAACTTAAATCCAGCGTATCCGCATCATCGAGCAGTAATACATACTCAGAGGTATTATCGGTACGACAACGCGCCAACAAGGACTCAGTATCCAGCTGCTCAGTAGCAAACCACTGCTGTGATAGTTGTTTACTCAGTTGCTGTAATGACAGCGGGCTTTGTACCAGTGCCACATTAACCGACATTTCCTGACATTCGGAAAATAACTCAGCTAACACCAGCGCTAAGGTTGATTTACCGCTGCCCGCGGCACCAACAATAGCCAGCCGATCGAAGTCATTAAAAGCCAGTTGAAATAACAGGCGCGACAGCAGGTCCCGCTGTGATGGTAACAGGTAGCTATTTTGATCCAGCTGTTGCTGCAGACTTCTGATTTTCATCAGTTGAATACTTGTATCAGTTCGGCTTCACTGACATCAGTGAGCATCTGGCTACGACCGAGTGCGACCGGCAAAATAAAGCGCAGTTGCCCATTAACCACCTTTTTGTCGGTTTTCATAAAGGGCAGGAAATCCGTAATATGCATTGAAGCTGGCGCAGACACCGGTAACTTAAAGTGTTGTAGGATGTTACGCACCCGTTCCATTTCGGCCAACTGCAGATAACCTCGGCTATGGGCCAGCTGATGCGCCATCAGGATGCCAACAGCGACGGCCTCACCGTGTAACCATTCACCGTATCCGAGGAAGGCTTCTATCGCATGGCCAAAGGTATGGCCGAGATTAAGTAAAGCCCGTTCGCCCTGCTCAGTTTCATCGCGGCTGACAATATCAGCTTTCATCTGGCAGCAGTGCCGGATCATTTCTGCCAGCGTTGCCGGCTGCTGAGCAGAGATGGCATCAGCATGCCGTTCCAGCCAGTCCAGAAACGGTAAATCACTAATCAATGCATATTTGATCACTTCTGCCATACCGGCGGCAAATTCGCGCGGCGGCAAAGAGGCCAGAGTCGAAGTGCTGATTAATACCTGCTCCGGCTGCTTAAAGGCGCCGATCATATTCTTACCCAGCGGATGATTAACCGCCGTTTTACCACCGACCGAGGAGTCAACCTGTGATAGCAAGGTGGTTGGGATTTGGATAAAACGTACACCGCGCTGATAGCAGGCGGCAACAAAACCGGTCAGGTCGCCAATCACGCCGCCCCCCAGTGCAACCAGCACCACTTGTCGTGACAGCTTTTGTTCCAGCAAATAGCATAAAACCGCTTCGAAGGTTGCCAGCGTTTTATAGGCCTCACCATCCGGTACCAGATAATGTCGGCAAGGATGTTGAAACAACGCCTCTACTTGCGGTAAATAGCGCGCAGCGACGGTAGGATTGGAAACAATTACCACCTGCTCAGCCGCAGCGATCTCAGGAAGTAAGGCAGGAAAGGCCTGGGCAATCTGGATAGGGTAGCTGCGTTCACCAAGTTGTACGGCAACGGTTTGCATAAGCAGCCCCCTGTGCTGGAAATCAGAAACCTAGTTGTTCAATAATCTGGTTAGCGACGGCCCGGGCGCTCTGTTCATCAGTACGCACTGTCAGATCGGCAATCTCGCTGTAGAGTGGATTACGTTCAGCGGCTAAACGCTCGAGCACTTCTTTTGGCTCTTCTTTGGTCTGCAGCAGTGGACGCTTCTTATCACGCTGAGTACGGGCGACCTGTTTCTCGATTGGTGTTTCCAGGTATACCACTATGCCCCGTGCCGATAAGCGATTACGGGTTTCCTTGCTTAATACTGAGCCACCGCCAGTGGCCAGCACTATCCCTTGCAACTCAGTCAGATCCTGAATGACATTCTCTTCACGGACCCGGAAGCCCTCTTCACCTTCCAGATCGAATACCCAGGCAATATCTGCACCGGTACGGCGTTCGATTTCCTGATCGGAATCATAAAACTCTAGGTGAAGCATCTCTGCCAGATGACGGCCTATAGTGCTTTTACCGGCACCCATAGGGCCTACGAGGAAGATATTACGTTTTTCTGCCATATGTCGTATTGCTAAGTCAGCTATTTCAAAGGAAAGTTGAATTCAAGGACCGTTAGGCTCCCACGAAAAATTGAAGCGCTGAATTATGTCAGGAATGGCCTTTGATTGGCAAGCTAAATATCAGAGGCGCGGGCCAGACCCGCGCCTCTTCAGTTATTGGCCTTCCGTCAGGATCCGTGGCGTGACAAAAATTAACAGCTCACTCTTTTCGTTCAGCTCACGCTTGTTGCGGAATAATACACCCATATATGGAATATCGCCCAACAGCGGTACCTTACTTACCGTAGAAACGATTTGCTGTTGATAAATCCCACCTAGTACTATGGTTTCGCCATTATCGGCCAACACCTGAGTCATAATTTGCTGGGTATCAATGGCTGTTGCCGGACCTGTTGGTGTTTGTACCGTTTCACCACGGGTATTTTGGGTAATCACCAAATCCAGAATAATCTTATTGTCCGGTGTAATCTGTGGCGTCACCGTCAAGCTTAATACCGCTTTCTTAAATTCAACGGTCGTTGCGCCACTGGATGCAGCCTGAACATAAGGAATCTCGACACCTTGCTCAATGCGGGCTTCTTTTTGGTTTGAGGTAGTAATTCGCGGGCTGGCAATCACTTCACCTTTGTTTTCCTGCTCTAACGCAGACAGTTCAAGATCCAATAAGGTACCATCAGCCAAACGCGCAACATGGAAAGCGATACTACCGGCCGGATTCGCTACCGGCAAATTGACGTTCCAACGATCGTCCAGTGACGGGAAACCGCCGTTAGATATAGTGTTCGCACCCGGCGCATTACCCGAAACGCCGCGGTTACCACCACTGGTGCTCTGCTGATCACTAAAGCCCCAGCGGATCCCCAGCTCATCAGTCACATTATCGTTCACGGTGACGATACGAGACTCGATCAGTACCTGCCGTACCGGAATATCCAGGCGTTCCAGCAGCCGGCGTACACTTTCAATATTTTTTGCGGTGTCTTTTAGTAACAAGGTATTGGTGCGTTCATCCACTACAACGCTGCCGCGATCTGATAACAAGGTTGCTTCACGGTTCGATAATAAACCTGCTAAATCGGCGGCCTTAGCGTAATTAATCTGGATCAGATCAGAATACAGTGGCTCCAGTTGCTCAACCTGTTGCCGCGCTTCCAGTTCACGCGCTTCACGGGCTGCCAGCTCTTCGGTCGGTGCGACCATTAAGATATTGCCTTCCATCCGCTTATCCAGGCCTTTAACCCGCAGTACAATATCTAATGCCTGATCCCAGGGTGTGCCGTCCAGGCGCAGGGTGATATTGCCGGTCACAGTATCACTGGTGACCAGGTTAAAGCCGTTATAGTCGGCAATAATCTGCAATACTGTGCGGATAGGAATATCCTGGAAGTTTAGTGAAATTGGCCGGCCTTTGTATTCACGCCCGCCACCCAAAATACTGCGACTGGTGGTGTCACGCACCAGATTGACCGTGAAAATATTGTCGATCTGCTGATAATTGAAAGTGAACTGCTCAGTAGCATCAATCACCAGCTTGGTTGAGGTACCGTCACGGAAAGTCTCCACGCCTTTTACGACAGTGGCAAAGTCCATCACATCCAATTGATACAACAATTCATCCGGGATAGAGGTATTGTGGAATTCAATTTCCAGCTTGCCAAGGCGTTCCTGAACATCGACAGCAGCGGCATTCTCTTTCAAAAACACCAGCACCCGGCCTTCGCCACGTTCACCACGGCGGAAGTCAATGGCTTGTAGCTGATTGATAAAGCTTGGATTAATTTCAGAACTGCTCCCTGGCCGGGTAACCTGAGGTGTATCGGCCAGGTGCACAGAGAAGACATTATCATTCAGACGGGTGCGATAGACTTTCAGCGTGTCCATCGCAATAACGGAGTTAACGCCTTCGTCATTCAGCGCTGAGCGGACAGCCGACACGCCAGCCTGGCCAACGGCAACATTAGCAAGACGTTGCTCCAACTCCGCCGTTGGGAAGGTCACACTCAAGCGGGCCGGTTGCTGTAATAGTTGCACCCGGGGTTCCTGCACCAATGGCTCATCAAATACAAACTCGATTTCCGTCTCACCGTTTAACAACGGATTGTAACGAACTTCATAAAGTAAAGGTGCTGCTGTTGCAGGCAAAGCACTGACAAGCAACGCTAACAAACCAAGTCTGCTGCCTTTAAATCCTGCCGCTTTATTTTTAATTAATTTATCCATGATTTACTCGCACACCTAGTTACCTGCTGTTGCAGCATCGAACATCTGAACTCTGGTGGTTCGTTCTACCCAGCAACCAGAACCATCCGGGATCAGCTCCAACAAATCCATATGGGTGGGTTCAACTCTGATCACCTTACCGTGAAACAGCCCCATATAATTGTTCAGCGTTATTCTGTGTAATGCCTTATCTGTTGATTCAATCAAGGCCCATAATTGCCCGCCATCACCCAAGGTCCCGCGCATCCGCAGATTATCCAGCGCGAAACGTTCCAGCGGCTCTTTACGCCGGTTCGGATCCGGCGTGATGCAATCCTGTTGTTGGGCAATACGGTCTTGTATCGCTTCCGGGCTGGGTTCAGTAAAGGGGCTACGTACATTACCCACATTATATGGAATATGGGTAAACTCTTTCGCCTGTGGTAATGGCTCTACCCGGGGGCGGGCATTATTCTTGACCGCATCCATATGCGCCTGAATATCACTGACGTCATCAAAGCAACCGGTCAGTAGCAAGCTGAGCGTTACTGCTGTCAGGAGTGCTCTCATTGAATGCTCTCCTTATAGCGATAGGTCTTGGCGACGACGTTAAATCTGAGTTTATTATCTTTATCAGCCTGAATGGTAAAGTCATGTAAACTAACGATTCGTGGCAGCTTAGCGACTTCACTGACAAAGTTACCGAATTGGTGATAATCCCCGACCACATCAATCTTGATCGGTAATTCCGTGTAAAACTCTTTTTCTACCTCAGGTTCCCAATTAATCCGTAAGAACGTCAAACCGCTGGTGGTACCAACGTAGGTAATATCGTCCAACAAGCCCGGCGTTTCATGAGTTGTGGGTAACTGTTTAAGCAACACCGCGAAGGTTTCTTCCATTTCTTTCATTTGTTCACGGTATGCCTCGAGATTTACCGCGGACGCGTAACGGTTCTGATAAGTCTGACGCAACTCCAGCTCTTTCTGCTGCGCTGCCGCCAACTCATCAATTTTGCTGTCAATCAGCAAATAATAACTAAGTACTGATACCAAGGCCGCAACCAGCAGTGCAAAAATGGCTTTCGCAGCTAAGGGCCAGGACCCCATATTCTCGAGATCAAGGTCATTGATATCAATCTCTGATAACTTCATATTCAGAGCCATTATCTGCCCCCCTGCCCACTGGTTGCTACAGGGGCTTGCTGTTCTAACGCATCATAACCTTCGATTTTTACGTGCATCCGGAAATCACTCAACAATGAGGAGCGTTCACGGCCAGCCTCGATAAACTCAAGGTAAGGGGTGGATAACAATTCAGACTGCTCCGCTTCACGCAACATATTCGACAACCGGTTATTCGATTCGCTTTTACCCAGCAATAACAATGATGAACCTTTCTTTTCCAGTTGGGTAAGATAGACGCCTGCCGGCACAATACGGGTAATTTCCAGCATCACCTGGGTGCCCAGATTACGGCTGCTTTGTAATTGTTCAATCAGCGTCATCCGCTGTTGTAGGCTGCGTTTGGTTTCATTCAGGTTACGAATTTCAGCGATACGTTGGTCAAGCACCCGGATCTCGCTTTCCAGAAATTGATTGCGCTTGGCCTGCCCTTCGAGTCTGGCGTTGTAGATCATATTAATCAGAAAGAAAATCAGAAAGCTTACCAAAGCTGTCAGAGCCAATAGCATTACATAGTTTTTTTGCCGCTCTTTTCTGGCTGCTTCGCGCCACGGCAGCAGGTTTATATATGCCATGGTGTAAAACTCCTCAATGCCAGGCCGCTGGCGACCATCAACTGCGGTGCACAATTGTCGAGCGCGTCACGATCGACTGCCGTCGCCACTTCCATACTGGCAAAGGGGTTAGCAATAACGGTATGGATACCCAACTCGTCCAGCAGTAATTTGTCGATACCTTCAATCAGCGCTGAGCCACCCGACACCACCAGATAATCCACCGCGTCCTTACCGCTACTGGTCAGATACATCTGAATACCACGGCGAATTTGTTGCAATAGCATCGTTTGGAATGGTGCCAGCACTTCAAAGGTATAATTGGGGGGCAAATCACCGGTAACTTTCGCTAACTCTGCTTCTTCGTAGCTCTTGTTATAATAAGACAGAATGCTGCGGGTGTACTGTTCACCGCCAAATACCTGATCCCGGGTATACAGCGTTTTACCGCCTTCAACTACACTTAGAAGGGTCATGGTTGCACCGATATCGACCATCGCCACCACCTTAGAACCGGCGTCTGCCGGCAATTGGTTCAGGCAAAGCTCATGTGCCCGGCTCAGGGCATAGCTTTCGACGTCAACAACCTTAGCGGTAAAACCACCGTTTGCCAGCGCAGCAACACGGGCTTCAACGCTTTCGGTTCGGGCCGCATTTAGCAGCACGTTGACCTTCGACGGATCGGACTCATTAACGTCGAGTTTTTCAAAGTCCAGGCTGACTTCGTTTAACGGATAAGGAATCAAGGTATCAGCCTCAACCTCAATCTGACTTTCCAGTTCAGCATCGGTTAAGGACACATCCATAAAAATGACTTTACTGATTACGGTAGAGCCAGAAATAGCAGTGGCAGCGAATTTCACCGAGCGGGGAATTTTTTTGCGGATTTTTGCCAGCACATTGCCGACAGCTTCAATGTCCTGCACCTCACGGTCTGACATAGCGCCTTTTTGCATCGGCTCAACCGCGAAGGCTTCAACTTTATAATAGCCGCTATGCTGACTGAGCAGTATCGCTTTCACTGAGTGAGAGCCGATATCAATCCCAACCATTACGGGCGTTTGTTTACTAAACAGGCTTTTGATCATAGCGTCCTGCAGCCGTTATTTTAGTTAGTTATTCTTATACTAGGTATTCTTAGCCTAGACACGATTTTTTGGCAAGAAAAAGCGTTTAATCTCAGTCTAATAAATATATACTAGCAGTGAAATTACCAAATTGGGAGTTAAAGTTGGGGTCGCATCGTGTCTTGGTTTAAAAAACTGCTTATTTTTGTTTTTGTTGCCTTTTTGCTCGGTGTCACCAGCATCACTGCGACCTATTTTTGGTTGAAAGATGATTTACCTGATGTCGCTACGTTAAAAGATGTCCGCTTACAAACCCCGATGCAGGTGTTTACTGCTGATGGCGAATTGATTTCGCAATTTGGTGAGCAACGTCGGATCCCATTACGCCTGGACGAAATGCCCCCGCTATTGATTCAAGCCTTCCTGGCCACCGAGGACACCCGTTTTTACGAGCACCCGGGTATCGATATTATCGGTATAATGCGGGCCGCGACCGTGGTTGCCACCTCTGGCGAGCTCAGCCAGGGCGCCAGTACTATTACCCAGCAGCTAGCCCGAAACTTTTTCTTAAGCCGCGAAAAGAAGCTGATCCGTAAAATCAAAGAAATCTTTTTGGCCATTCATATCGAGCAATTGCTGACCAAGGACGAGATCCTGGAGCTCTACCTGAATAAAATTGAGTTGGGTCATCGCGCCTTTGGGGTGGGAGCCGCGGCTCAGGTGTACTTTGGTAAAACGGTACAGGAACTCAGTGTTGACGAAATGGCGATTATTGCCGGTCTGCCTAAGGCGCCATCGGTATTAAACCCGGTACGTTCAGCCAGTAACGCCCGTGCCCGTCGTAACGTTGTGCTTGGCCGGATGCTGGACACTGGCGCTATTGATCGCGCCACCTACGACGCGGCCATCGCCGCCCCGGTGACCAGCCGGTTACATGGTGCCCAGATCACCGCCTCCGCTCCCTATATCGCCGAAATGGTGCGCCAACAAATGGTTGACCGTTTTGGTGAAGAAGTTGCATACACTGAAGGCTTTCGCGTTTATACCACTATCAATAGTAAAGATCAGGCCATTGCCCGCCGGGCTCTGCAACAGAATTTGTACGACTATGATGAGCGTCATGGCTATCGTGGTCCGGTCGCCGAATTGTGGCAAAGTCAGTTGCAGCAAAGCGATGCTGCAGAGCCGGTATTTACCGAGAAGAACCGACCTGAGCCTGCGGAAATCAATGCTTACCTGGACCGCCAGCAAGGTATTGAGGACCTTATTCCGGCTATCGTATTAGACGTGAAACAGCAAAGTGCCATGGTGTTGCTAAAAGGCGGCCAACTGCAGGAGCTGTCATGGGATGGCCTGAAATGGGCCCGTAGCTTTATCACCGATGAGCGTCAGGGCACGGCACCGAAAACAGCGGCGGCGATCCTGAAACCCGGCCAGCACATCCTGGTACGGCAGCAGGATGAGCTCTGGCGCCTGAGCCAGCTCCCAGCCGCCAGCAGTGCCCTGGTGGCCATCGATCCAAAAGATGGTGCTATCCGCTCTTTAGTCGGTGGCTATAGTTTTGCGCAAAGCCAGTTTAACCGGGTAACCCAGGCTAAACGTCAGGTAGGCTCCAATATCAAACCCTTTATCTATTCTGCTGCGCTCGAGCATAACTATACCTTAGCCAGCTTAATGAACGATGCCCCTATCCACCACTGGGATGACGGTGCCGGTATTGCCTGGCGGCCACGCAACTCGCCAGCAGTCTATGACGGGCCAATCCGGATCCGCGAAGCTCTGGCGAAATCGAAAAACGTTGTTTCCATCCGCTTATTGCGCGGTATCGGTATCGACGCCACTATCGAACAGTTACTAAAATTTGGCTTCAGCGCCGCCGATCTGCCCCGCAACGAGACACTGGCCCTGGGCTCTGCCTCGTCGACGCCGTTGGAAGTCGTTACCGGTTATGCTGTCTTCGCCAATGGCGGCTTTCTGGTACAGCCTTATGTTGTCGACAAGGTACTGAATGCCGAGGATAAAGTCATCTTTCAACATCAGCCGCTGTTAGCTTGTGAAGCTTGTCCGGAAACGGACGGGGAAACGCCGGCTCAGGCCGCGCCACGGGTGATCTCAGCGCAAAACGCCTTTTTAATTGCCGATGCCTTAAAGAGCAGTATCTGGGGTGGTGGCGACTGGCGCCAGGGCACCGGTTGGAATGGTACCGCCTGGCAGCTACAAAACCTGCGCCGTCGTGATCTGGCGGGTAAAACCGGTACCACCAATGATTCGAAAGATACCTGGTTCTCTGGTTTTAACAGTGATCTGGCGGTAACCAGTTGGGTCGGTTTTGATGACGCTAACCGCAGCCTCGGCCGGGCATTGTGGAATGCCAATCTTGGTCGGGAGCAAAGCGCCGGAGCTGAGTCCGGTGCCCGCACCGCCATGCCAGCCTGGCAGAGTTTTATGCGGCAGATCCTGCCTGCCTATCCGGAAAAAACCGTTACGCCACCGGTCGGTATTTCGTCAGTGCGAATTGATCTGACAACCGGGCTGTTAAGCCGCAGCACTGACCATACCAGCAGTTTTGAGTTCTTCAAACTTGGCACTGAACCGACGCAATACGTATCCGGTAGCGTACCTCAGGTGCAATTTGGTGAGAACAATCAACAAAAGCAGGAACTGGAAGAGCTGTTCTAAGCATACTTTCAGAGCATAAAAAAACCGGCAACGCCGGTTTTTTTATGCTTGCTGCGCACACTAATGACTAACAGTATCAAACCATTGCTGTGCCAGTTTTAACTGCTGTAATACCTGCACCGGCGCTGTACCACCATAGGCGGCACGTTTGGCCAAACCAGCTTCAATGGTCAGTGCAGCATAGACGTCATCGGTAATAAGCGGGCTGACCTGCTGCATCTCAGTCAGTGGTAATGCTTCGAGCGCGACCTTAGCCGCTGAAGCTTTTAACACCAGCGCTCCCGACAGCTCATGCGCGTCACGGAACGGCACGCCCTTGGCTACCAGATAATCAGCCAGATCCGTCGCGTTGCTATAACCCAGCTCGGCGGCCCGACGACATTGCTCTGTATTCACCGCTAAATGGGGTAATACCGTTGCTAACACCAGCAGAGATTGCTGCCAGGTTGCCATCAGGTCAAAAAAGCCCTGTTTGTCTTCCTGCATATCTTTGTTATAGGCCAAAGGTAAGCCTTTCAGCACATGCAAAATGGCGACCAAATGTCCGAGTACGCGGCCGGTTTTACCGCGCAGTAACTCAAATACATCCGGGTTTTTCTTTTGCGGCATCAGCGAAGAACCGCTACTGATGGCGTCTCCCAGTTTAAAGAACGCCGCTTCACCCGAGCAGAAGAAGATCACATCTTCCGACAAACGTGATAAATGCGTCATACACAAGCTGGCGGCAGCGGAAAGCTCCACCACATAATCGCGATCTGATACCGCATCCAGACTATTGGCTGCTGCCTGGGAAAATCCCAGACGCTGTGCCAGTGTATGTCGATCCATCGCCACACCAGTACCGGCCAGTGCACCACAACCCAGCGGACACACATCTAAGCGTGCAACAGCGTCATCTAAGCGACTCAGGTCACGTTTAAACATCTCGACATAAGCCAATGCCCAATGCGCTACTAAAACCGGCTGGGCGCGCTGCAGATGAGTAAAACCCGGCATCACGTCGCTACCGGCTCGCTCGGCAAATACCAGCAAGGCTCTGAGTACTGATAATAACGCCTGTCGCACATAGCCAGCATTTAGCCGGGTCCATAACCGCAGATCGGTAGCAACCAGATCATTACGGCTGCGTCCGGTATGTAACTTCTTCGCCACCGCGCCCAGTTTAGCGGTAAGCTGGGCTTCTACCCAGCTGTGAATATCTTCTTCCTGAGTTTGCAACGGTAACTTCGGATCCGCCTCAATCGCCACCGCTAAGTCAGCCAAGCCGGTATCCAGTTGCTGCGCTTCCTGCTGATTGATAATACCGGCTTGCAACAAACCGGCGGCCCAGGCACGCGAAGCCGCGATGTCCTGCAGCGCCAGTTGATAATCAAAACTCAGCGAATCGTTAAAATCGCGGAACTCAGCCAGTGTCGCTTCGGTAAAGCGACCACCCCACATCGCCATAACTTAATCCTTCTTCGCGTGCAGCGCCCGGATCCGGCTGGCCAGACTGTACAACCGGATAAAGCCTTCAGCATCTTTCTGGTTATAGACTTCATCACCTTCAAAGGTAGCAAAAGCTTCAGAGTACAAACTATTCGGCGAGCGACGTTTGGCCACAGTGACATTACCTTTATACAACTTGACCACTACATCACCGGTCAGCTGCGCCGCTAAGGAGGTGGCAGCGGCCAGTAAGGCGTCTTTTAACGGTGTAAACCAACGGCCATCATAGACCAGCTGGGCAAATTCCAACCCAACCTCTTCGCGATATTTTAGTGAGGTGCGGTCATAAACCAGCGCTTCCAGGCCTTTTAGTGCCGCCAGAATAATGGTACCGCCTGGTGTTTCATAACAGCCACGGGACTTCATACCAACTAACCGGTTTTCGACGATATCAATCCGGCCAACACCATGCTCGGAGCCAACGGCATTTAACAGCTCAATAGCTGCCACCCCATTCATGGCCTGGCCATTAACCTTTTTCAGCTCACCGGCTTCGAAGCTCAACTCTACATATTCGGCTTTATCCGGCGCCTGCTCCGGAGATTTGGTCCACATCCAGATTTGGTCAGATGGCTCATTCCATGGATTTTCAATTTCGCCGCCTTCATGCGAAATATGCCACAGGTTAGCATCGCGGCTGTAGATTTTAGTGGCAGAAGCCGTGGTTGGGATCTTCTTCTCGGCCAGATAATTTAACAGCGATTGCCGGGAGTTAAACTCCCACTCCCGCCAGGGCGCGATAACTTTTAACTGCGGTGCCAGAGCAGCAAAAGCACCTTCAAACCGCACCTGATCATTACCTTTACCGGTACAACCATGACAGAGCGCATCGGCGCCCAGCTCCAGTGCCAGTTTGACCTGAGCACGGGCAATCACTGGCCGCGCCATTGAGGTGCCAAGCAAATACTGGCCTTCATAGACGGCGCCGGTTTTTAAAGTTGGGAAAATCACTTCGTTTACCAGCTCTTCGCGCAAGTCAACAACATAGCAGCTGCTGGCACCCGAATTAATGGCCTTCTGCTCTACGCCGGCCAGCTCTTCATCGCCTTGGCCAACATTGGCGACGAAAGCGATGACTTCACAGTCATAGTTATCTTTTAACCAGGGTACAATGGCCGAGGTATCTAAACCGCCAGAATAAGCCAGTACCACTTTTTTAACATTCTTTACGCTCATTACCAACCTCAACTAAATAAACTGACTAACACAGCATTTTGCGCATGCATCCGGTTTTCCGCCTGCTGCAATGCCAGAGAAAATTCACTGTCCAGCACCTCGCTGGTCACTTCCTGACCGCGATGTGCCGGCAAACAGTGCATAAAATGTTTTACTGCCAACCGTTGCATGGCGGCAGTATTAATTTGATAAGGTGCAAAAATACGTTGTACCTGCGCCGGATCGGCTTTATTCCCCATCGACACCCAGGTATCGGTATAGATCGCATCCGCACCGGCGGCTGACGACAAATGCTGACTGAGTGTCAGCTTGGCGCCGCTATGCTGTGCCAGCTCCTGTGCCTTTAACAGTACATGGGCATCAGGACCAAAGCCCTGTGGCGTCACGACTGTCAGATCCATGCCCATAATGGCGGCGCCCAACATCAACGAATGACAGACATTATTGCCATCGCCAACAAAGGCCAGATGCACTTTACTCAGGTCACCATATTGCTCTTTTAAGGTCAGTAAATCGGCCAGTGCCTGACACGGATGATAGAGATCACTCAGCGCATTAATCACCGGTTTTTTACTGCTTAGCGCCAGCTGTACCAGCGTTTTTTGCGAGTAAACCCGTGCCACTATCGCATCGGTCCAGCAAGCCAGATTGCTGCCAAAATCCTCTACCGACTCACGCACGCCCATGGCACCGTTTTGCTGATCCAGATAGACACTGTGGCCACCGAGTTTGTAAATACCAACATCGAAACTGACACGGGTACGCAGCGAGGGCTTTTCAAACAACAGCGCAATGCTGCGGCCCTTTAATGCCTGCTGGTAATCCTGCGGGTTTTGTTTGATATTCAGCGCTAACTCGAGCAGCGCCTTAAGTTGTGTCTGATCCAGTTCAGCTAAACACAGCAGCTGGGTTAATTTACTCATAAAACACACGTATCCGCTAAGCGGTTTCCTTATACTGTGGCGCTAAGCTGCGCCCTGAGGTTAATACATAATGCAGGTGCCGACTGGCTTATCCTGCATCAGGTTTTGTAAATCTTCCGGATGCTGCCAGCCGGCGACAACGATATTGCTTTTAAGTGCCGCAGCTGTTTCCAGCGCCGCATCCAGTTTGACTTTCATGCCGCCCTTGATCACTCCCTGTGTCACCAACTCTGCCGCTTGCGTCGTGCTTAAGGTTGGGATCAGTTGCATCTGGGCATCTAAAATGCCCGGCACATCGGTCAGTAATACCAGTTGGCCCTTAACCAGCTGACAAATCGCCGCTGCAGCCAGATCCGCATTTACATTTAATAACTGCCCCTCGGCACCTATACCAATAGAGCTAAATACCGGGGTAAAGCCTTGCTGTAATAACAGGTTAAGTAAGGTCGGCTCAGCTGGCTTTGCGATACCTACCGCCCCCAGTTTAGTGTTAACACTAAACTGACAGCTGTTACCGGCTGACAAATTCAAACCAACGGGGTTTAAACCCGCTAATATCGCGCGGCTGACCATTTCGGCATTGACAGCACCATCCAAGGCACCGGTTATCACTGGCATTTGCTCAGCCGGTGACACCCGCTGACCATCAATTTTTTCGGTACTAAAACCAAATTTCGCCAGCCACTGATCAACCTGGTCACCGCCACCATGCACCAGCACCACCGGTCGCTGCTGTTTAATGTTGGCACATACCGCTAACAAGGCATCCAGCGCCGCTCTGTCTTGTAACAGGCGGCCGCCCATTTTTAATACCACGGGCTTCATGCGACAGCTCCTGCAAATAAACCGGCCGTTTCCGGTTTGCCAAAACGTACGTTCGCTGCTTGCATGGCCTGTGCTGCCGCGCCTTTTAACAGGTTGTCGATCGCCGACATAATCACCAGTTGTTCACCATCCTGTTGCCAGTAAAGGTCACAGAACGGAGTGCCGGCAACATCAGCCACATTAGGGGATTTATCGGTAAAGCGGATCAGCGGTTTACTGGTATAGGCCTGGGTAAAGGCCGACTTGACCTGCTCCGCACTGACACCAGGGTTCAGGTTCACCACACAGGTGGCCAGAATGCCACGTTTAAAATTACCCAGATGGGGGGTGAATACCACTTTACGGCCAAGGTTCTGCTCAATCTCCGGCCGGTGACGATGCTTGAAGAAACCATAGGCATTCAGGCCGACTTCGCAGAAAGAGGTGGTCAGGCTGGCTTTACGGCCTGCGCCCGATACACCGCTGGTCGCGCTGATCACCGGGATACAATCCGCCGCAACCAGACCGGCCTTTAATACCGGTAATAACGCCAGTGAACAAGCGGTAGGATAACAGCCGGGTACCGAGACCAGATCACCCAGCGGCTCAGTTTGCCATTCCATTAACGAATAGACGGCTTGCTCGAGTAATTCCGGATGCTGATGGACATAGCCATAGTACTGCGGATACAGCTCTGGCTGCTTTAAGCGAAAGGCGCCGGACAGGTCAAACACCTTAATCCCTTTGGCCAGCAGTTTAGGAGCCACCTCTTCACTGGCCTCATGCGGTAATGCCAGAAATGCTACCTCGATATCCAGCTCAGGGATCAGGCTATCCTGCCAGGGTTCCACCAGAATATCGACTTGACGGGCAAAACGCGGATATAAGCTGGCCAGCGGTTCAGGATCGCGGCCGCCAGAAGCGAAAGCATAACTGAGTTCAAAATAAGGGTTTGCGCTAAGTAAGGCACAGAGCTCTGCACCACTGTAACCAGCGGCGCCTAATACCGCACTGCGGATTTTCGGGGATTTTGAAATATCAGACATGAAATACTCTTACTAACTAAAACACAGGCTACCAGTTATAGCACAAACTGGCGCCTAGTGTAGTGGGATGGATATGCATAATCAAGAATTATTATGCTGTTTTTTTGAATTTTTATACGAAAACTGCAAGCTGGGACCTGCTCAGGAAGCAGTCTGTTGTGGCAGATCGGCCAGTACCAATTTGTTCCGCCCCTCGCGTTTTGCCTGATAAAGTGCATGGTCAGCATTCAACAATAATTGCGATAGATCTAACTTGTGGTTACTGGTTAAGCCAATACTAATGGTGATCCTAAGGTCGCTGGCAATATCGGATAAATCCATTTTCTCGATTTTTTGCCTCAGGCGTTCACAGACTTCTGCCGCATCCTGCAAACTGGTAACAGGTAATAGCATGGCAAATTCTTCACCGCCCCACCTGGCCAGTAAGTCGATGCTACGGCTTTGTTGTTGCAATACTGCCGCAACCCGCTTTAACACCTCATCACCGACCGCGTGCGATAATTGATCATTAACCCGCTTAAAATGGTCCACATCCAGCAACGCCAAACATAAGGTTGTCTGGTAGCGCTGTGAACGCAGATATTCGTGTTGTAGGGCTTCATCAAAAGCACGACGGTTTGCCAGGCCCGTTAGCGCATCCTGTCTGGCTAATAACTGTAACTCTGAGGTCTGCTCAGCGACCAGCTTACGCAAGCGCAGCTCGCTGTGACGCAGGCTGCTCAGGCGCCAGCGGATCGCCAAAAACAGACTGCCAGCCAACAATACTAATAACAAGAGTTGAAAACCGCCGCGCTGCCACAGTTGGGGCAGTAAGGTGAACTCAACAATCGCCTCATTTTTACTCCAGTCACCACCGGGATAAGCAGCAGCAACCCGGAAACGGTAGGATCCCGGTGGTAAGTTGGTGTACTCAGCACTGATGGCGGCGCCACGGTTTACCCACTGACTATCAAAGCCTTCCAGCAGAGTGCGGTATTGGATCCGTTGCGACATCACATAACCCAAACCGGCATATTGAAACTCAATACGGTTTGTACCCGGAGCCAGCCGGTGCGTTTGCCGCAGTGCCAGCGACTCTCCATCGACAATTAGCTCTTCAACAACGACGGGAGGGGTTAGCCGCGCGAATTGTTGCAAGCGCTCTGGCTGCACCCGGCTAACGCCCATGGAGGTCGCGATCCAAACCGAACCATCATGGTGCACCGTTGCAGCTTTGGCGGAGCCACCATTGGCCTGAGCACTGGCCATGCCATCACTCTCGCCATATAACTCAATATCAATCCAGCCCCGCTGTCCGTTAACGATTTCCAGCGCTTGCTGCCGGTTTAGCCTTAATACACCGCGATTACTGCTAACCCAGAAATGCCCTTGTTGGTCTAATACCAACTGGAATAACTTATCAAACGGCATGCCCTGCGCCCGGCCTATCATGCTGATTTTATCGGTCTGTAAGTGATATGCCAGTAACCCACGATCGGTACTCATCCACAATAAGCCAGCTTCTTTATCTTCGGCAAAACCAAAGGCGTAATCAGCGTCATCGAAACGACTCAGATCTAAACGCTGCAACTCACCTGTTGCAGACAGCACTGCAACACCGGCCCCGCTACCAATAAAGATCCGCTGATCGGAACTCTGATACAGCCCCATTATAAAGGGGCTGGGCAGGCCCTGTTCCCGGCCATACAGCTTATCACCGGCAGCGCTCAGCCAGACAGCTCCAAGCGCCGTACCAACCCAGACACTGCCATCTGCCAGCGGCAATACCGCCCGCACCTCGTTCGCCGGCAAGCGGTTGTCAGCATGAAAATGTTGTACGACCTTGTCGTCGCGAAGCTGGACCAGGCCATCGGCATAGGTACCGGCCCACAAACTGCCATCAGGCCCCTCGGCCAGGCTCAATACTGACTGACCGACACTGACAGTACTTAAATCTAAGCGGCTTAATTTGCCATCGCAGTAACGATTTAATCCGCCGCTGCTGCCAATGTACAGACAGCCATCGGAATGCGATAACACAGTCCGGACAAAGTTACTGGCCAGGCCCTGCTCGGTAGTAAAGGTACTGAAAGGAGCATCACGCAAGCGGAATACACCGCCGTTAGTGCCAACCCAGATACTATTCTCTTTATCCAGTAACAGCGCCAGTACCCTGTTATTCGGTAAGCCCTGGCGGATATCCAGCTGCTCGGTCACGCCACGGGCTTGCCGGAATAATCCCCGATCAACGGTACCGATCCATAAAATATCCGGGCCTTGTGGCAATAATGACGAAACCGGCACATTGGCCAATAAGGATAGCGGCTGAGCCTGCGGGTCGCTCAGTGCAAAAAGTCCGCGCTCAGTACCGACCAATAATTCATGCTGCCGCTCAAGTAGCGCAAATACCGGGGTACGTTGTAACTCGGCGGAAGCAACCTGTTGGATCTGCAGATCCGGATCCAGGAATACCAGCCCATCCGAGGTACCTACCCAAATCCGGCCAGTCGCGTCTTCCAGTAAACTATGTACCTGCTCTGAGGGCAAGCCATCAGCCCGGTGCCAGACCCGGCGCTGGCCAGCTTCATCCTGCAAATACAAGCCTTTACCTTCAGTGGCGATCCACAATCGACGCTGACTATCCAGCAGCACCCGGTTAATCAGTACCCCCAGCGGCGGATAGGCGTGCCAGACACCATTGCTAACTTTGACTAATCCGCCGCGGGAACCGGCAATCCAAAGATCTTGCTGCCAATCGACATGGAAAGTTCTGACCCCGACATCCGGTAAGCCAGTTTCCGGACTACGGTCAAAAATTTTGAATTCGCGGCCATTGTAACGCGCGACACCTTCCCAAGTGCCAAACCATAAATAGCCATCTGCGGTCTGAGCCAGCGCATTAATGGTGTTGTGGGGTAAGCCATCTCGGGTATTCAGGCTTTCTTTAAAATAATTATCCAGCGCCGGCACCGGGCCGGGCTCGGAATGAAATTTGGCAGGGGTAGCGCCAGCGCCGGGCGCGATGGCCAGAAAGATGCACAACAACCAGCAACACAGGTGCAATAATGGCATGCAGATAATCCATTCATCCGTTGCAGCAGGCAATACTGCCGTTATGCTCAGATTACCTGAGTTTTAGCTTAATTGCCAAGTCATACCAGCATTTAGGGCGTGTTGACGTTCGCTGCTTGTTTTTTCCGCAAAGATTAACACGCCTTAGACTAACGAACAGACTTCACTAACTCCGCTAAGTCTGCATGCAAACCACCGGCCGTTACCAACAGGCCGGCGCCCGGACCTTTCAGCACCAGCGGGTTCTGCTGATACCAGTCAGATGTGATAACAAAGATATTGTCACAGGGTGCCAATGCAGCCAGCGGCGCCTTGTTGTCCACAGCAACTAAACGGACACTGGCCTGTACCTGCCCGTCAGCTAAGCGCAGACTGGCGGCGTAACGCAGCACCTTATTTCCGGCAGTTGCCTTAGCATAAGCCTCAGCCAGCATCAGATCCAATTGCTGACGCTGACGCCAAAATCCGGCCAGATCACCGTCTGCTAACCCGGCAGGTAACAGTGGTTCCAGCTCAATATCCGCTAATTCTAACTCTGCACCCAGCTCACGAGCCAATACCAGCAGCTTACGCTGGACATCTTTACCAGAAAGATCATCGCGTGGATCTGGTTCGGTATAGCCCAGCTGCTGTGCTTGTAACACCAGTTCAGAAAAGGCTGTAGTACCATCATACTGACACAATAACCAGGATAGCGTACCAGAAAATACCCCGCTCACCTCGCGGATCTGATCGCCACTTTGTAATAACTCCTGCATCACCCGCTGTACCGGGATCCCGGCACCGACGGTGGTGTTACTCAACCAGCGTAAACTACTAAGCTCCAATGCCTGCAGGATCTGCTGATATTCAGAACCCGGCAAGGTAACACCTTGTTTATTGGCACTGATCAGATGACAACCTGCGGCGATAAAGGCCGGATAGAGCCTGGCAAAGTCCTGACTGGGTGTGATATCAATCAATACCTTGGGGCTGGGCAGTGCTGCCAGATAGGCAACTAAACTTGCCTGCTGATAAGGCTTGGCATCGCTAAAAGCACTGGACCAAGCCTGACTCTCGATGGTATCGCTGAGTAAGGCTTGGCGCGAGTTCAGGATAGCGCAAAGATTAAGTCTGATCTGGCCGGCAAAGCGTTGTTGCTGCGATGCCAGTAATCGTAAAAATTCGGCGCCGACCTTACCGGTACCGGCGACCACGATATTGAGCGTTGTCAAAGGCGCTGCGACACCCGATTTTACTTGCTTAAAATCACTCATGCTACTTCCACTTACTGCTGTTGTACCGCAGCCACGGCATCCAGTGCCAGAGCTAAATCGGCAATAAGATCCTGGGCTAATTCAATACCAACCGACGCCCGAATCAGTGTTGCCCCTATCCCGGCAGTGGCCTGGGCCGCTGCGTCCATAGAGGCATGGGTCATGGTCGCAGGATGACAAATCAAACTTTCCGTCCCGCCTAAAGACTGCGCCAGCGTGAAGTAGCGTAAGTTACTGAAAAAGGTGGTCAGTAAGGCTGGCGGGGCGCTTAACTCGAAGCTGCACATGGCGCCGAAGCCAGATTGCTGGCGCTTAGCAATCTGATGGCCGGGATGATCCACCAGGCCGGGATAGTACACCTTACCAATCAGCGGGTGTTGTTGCAGAAAGGCCACCACCTCGGCGGTATTCTGCTGCTGCAACTGCAAGCGAGGGGTCAGAGTCCGCAAACCACGTAAGGTTAAATAACTATCAAAAGCGCCTGCTGTGAGGCCAAGGCAGTTCGCCCACCATTTCAACTCGTCACCGCAGGCTTGCGTTTTACAGATCACCGCACCACCAATCACATCGCTGTGGCCATTAATAAACTTGGTGGTCGAATGCACCACCAGATCGGCCCCCAGTGCCAACGGCCGCTGTAATGCCGGCGACAGGAAGGTGTTATCTACCACGACCTTTGCAGTCAGACTTTTCGCCAGCTGACACACCGCAGCAATATCAGTGATTTGCAGCAAGGGGTTGCTTGGTGTTTCCAGCCAGATCATCGCCGGTGCCGCCCGCTTAATCTGTTCAGGCCAATCCGGCTGTTGGAAATTGACAATCACCAGCTTGAACGCCTGCTTCTTCTGCGCCAGATTAGTAAAAAGACGGTAGCTGCCACCATAGCAATCATGCGGTATCACCAAGGTATCAGCCGGCGTCAATAACTGCAGCGCTAACAGACACGCCGACATTCCGGTATTGCTAACAATGGCTTTGGCACCACCTTCCAGCTCCGCCAGGGCTTCACCGAGAATATCGCGGGTAGGATTATTCGAGCGCGAATAATCATAAGGACCGGGCTGACCAAAGGCCGGCAACTGATAAGTCGAGGTCAGGTAAAGGGGCGGCGTGATCGCACCGAAGGCGGTATCTTCAGCGATACCTGCCCGGGCGCTAATCGTAGCGGGATGGCGATGACTCATGCTTTAACTCTTTTAGATGTTTAGACGTCTAAAAGTATATTCATTATTAACTGGAAGTCAAACCATTTAGCCGTCTATAATCTTTATTTGTTGCACACTATTTGACTCACCGACAGAAAGCAGTAGAATTCCCGTTTTGCGCTACGCTGCAAAACAAAAATTAACGACAAGGGATCCCTTATGGCTAAGTGGAATGGTGAATATATTCACCCCTATGCAGAACACGGTAAAAAATCAGAACAAGTTAAAAAAATTACCGTCTCGATACCGCTGAATGTTTTAAAAGTTTTAACCGATGAACGTACCCGCCGCCAGGTCAATAATCTGCGGCATGCCACTAACAGTGAGTTACTGTGCGAAGCTTTCCTGCATGCTTTTACCGGTCAGCCGCTACCGGCAGACGACGACTTGCGTAAAGATAATCCACATCAAATCCCGGCTGAAGTCAGACAAATCCTGACCAGCATGGGTAAAGAAATTCCGGTGATTATCGAAGCCGACAGCGATGAAGAATAAATAACGCTAACCGATTCGCAATAAAAAACCGCCTTTCGGCGGTTTTTTATTTACTGGCAATCATACTCTCAGGCATCAAAGTAGGCTGCCGGCATCGGGATCCTGGCTACCCCTGAGCTGACTGCCGCTTCAGCTACCGCACGGGCGACCCGTGGTAATAACCGGGGATCCATAGGCTTCGGAATAATGTAGCCTTTACCAAACTCCAGACTACTAACTTTAGCCGCCAATAGCACTTCCTGCGGTACCGGCTCCTTGGCAATAGCCCGGATCGCCTGCACGGCTGCCAGCTTCATCTCATCATTAATCACACTGGCGCGCACATCCAATGCACCACGGAAAATAAAGGGGAAGCACAGCACGTTATTCACCTGATTCGGATAATCCGAGCGTCCGGTAGCCATAATCAAATCACCACGTTCGGCGTGCGCCAGTTCAGGTTTAATCTCTGGATCCGGGTTGGAACAGGCAAAGATCACCGGCTTATCCGCCATCAGGCTTAATGCTGCCGGCGGCAGGACATCGGGGCCAGAAACACCAACGAAGACGTCAGCCCCCTGCAGCGCATCTTCCAGGGTCCTTTTATCGGTATTGTTCGCGCACAGTTGCTTGTACTGGTTCAGATCTTCACGCCGGGTATGGATCACCCCCTTGGTATCAAGCATATAGATATGCTCACGCATGGCGCCGCACTTGATCAGCAGCTCCATACAGGCAATGGCAGCCGCGCCGGCACCCATACAAACAATAATGGCTTTGCGGATATCTTTACCCTGGATCTCCAGCGCGTTTAACAGGCCGGCAGCAGTGACAATAGCGGTACCGTGCTGGTCATCATGGAATACCGGGATATTACAGCGCTTAATCAGTTCCTGCTCAATCTCAAAGCACTCCGGCGCCTTGATATCCTCCAGGTTAATACCACCAAAGGTGTCAGCAATATTGGCGACCGTGGTAATAAATTCTTCAGTAGTGCGGTGCGATACTTCAATATCAATTGAATCCAGGCCGGCAAAACGTTTGAATAGCAGCGCCTTACCTTCCATTACCGGTTTTGACGCCAGATGGCCCAGGTTACCTAACCCCAGGATCGCCGTGCCGTTAGAGATTACGGCGACCATATTGCCTTTGGCGGTGTATTTGTAAATGTTGTCCGGATCAGCGGCAATTTCACGCACCGGTTCAGCCACACCGGGGCTGTAAGCCAGTGCCAGATCGGTAACGGTTTCGGCAGCTTTACTGATTTCGATACTGATTTTCCCTGGGCGAGGTTCTGCATGATAACGCAGCGCTTGTTCTCTGAAATCTGACATTCCAATTTTTTCCTGAGTAAGTGTAGGTACAGACTACGGCACTAATTTATAGGTTTTTTGTTATACAGCGGGCCGGTGGTCGGCTCATTCTAATGAGCTCTGATCTGGAAAAACACTGAAATCGTGCTGGACGTACCAGACTAAGGCAGTAACGTCATTACGACTTTGGTATAATTCGTAACCAGTTATAACAAGAAAATGCTCAGCCGCCAAGAGTTCTGGACATCCAATTATCTGCGCTGTGTTCCGCTGACCAGGCGCTGACGAAGGATTTAACGGGTGAGCGCAGTTACTCAAACCTGGAATGGAACGCAAATTTGGCTGCGCCAGTTGCTCACATTATGTTAACCGACACACTTGTTTACAATCTGCTTCTGACCAAAACTTGACCCTCAGCCGTATGTAGCTAAAATCGACACCATTAACTGTTTTTTAACCAGAGGTTTTATGAAAGCGCTACTTTTAGCAGCCCTGTTGTGCAGCACTGCATCCCTGACTTTATATTCAAATACCAGTTATGCCAGCGCGGCGGATAATGACCGGGTATGTGCCGATACCGATTGCAGTAAAGAACTGCGCCGACTGATCAGATTGGCGCGAAGCGGCAGCGGTGATGCAGCAGCATTGGTAGCAATGGCTCACGCGACCGGCGATGGTCTGGAGCAAAGTAACGAGCAAGCCATTCGTTATTTGCGGATGGGCGTGCGCCAGCGCAACGCTATGGCGGTCTTTCTGATGTCCGACTGGCTTAGAAATGGTTTTATGCTGGAACAAGATCTTGCTGAGTCGCAACGTTTGCTTGATCTGGCCGTCGATCTAAAATATGCCCCGGCGCAATATGCTAAAGCGGTACAACTGCTGCAGGCTGAGCAGGATGACCAGTTGCCGGAAGCGATTAATCTACTGGAGTTAGCCACAGAGCAGCGACTGGCCAGTGCCATGTTGCTGTTGGCACAGTTAAAACAACATGGCGCCGGTGTCGAGCAGGATCTGCCGGGCGCCGCCGAGCTATACCGGAAGTTAGTGTTGGCCGGACAGGTATCCGCCCGTCCTTACTTGCAGGAAGTGACAGCTCTACTCGCTGCTGATCAGCAACACCAGACGTTGGTTGATGAATTACGGCAAGTCGAGAATATTGAAGTGATCCGGGTAACAGGCCAGGCATTACAGGCCAATAATATGCTGGAAGGCATTGTCAGAAGGTTAACTGCCACCGGACAGTACGACAGCCGCTCGGTAGGAAGCCGGATCCGGGGCGTCAGCTGCGACCAAAGTGGCAGTAACTGCGGTGTTATCCGCCCGGATAGCAGCTCTGGCTCAATTTCTGAAGCCCTGGCGGGTGGCAAGTAAAACTAGTAACAAATGCTGAAACCTATGCTCTCGCTGAGCATAGGGCATAAAAAACCGGAGCCAGGCTCCGGTTTTTTCGTACTTGGTACCGATTAACGGTTGCCCAGTACAGAGAAACGCTTCTTGAAGCGGTCAACACGACCACCAACATCCAACACTTTCTGCTTACCGGTATAAAACGGGTGGCAAGCTGAGCAAACGTCCAAGTGGATGTCTTTGCACAGAGCTGAACGGGTTTTGAAGGTATTACCGCAAGTACAGGTTGCAGTAATTTCTTTGTATTCCGGGTGGATACCTGGTTTCATGGGTTACCTCGTTAGGCCGTATCGCCATCTGGTCGCATTTTTTATCGCCAGACACCATACGTAATTACAGTTAATTTAGGGCGCGTAGCTTAATAGATAGCCGCTGAAGTTGCAACCAGAAAACCGGAAAAGCACAGAATTTTGTTTTGCTTGGCAAGGCGCACGCGCTTCCTTAAACTTAAAGCCTGATTTTGTTGCTATGGAAGCTGCTGTGACTGCGATCCGTGTTGCCCTGCCCGTACCCTTGCGCCAGCATTTTGATTACCTGTTACCGCCTGAACTTGAGGTGAGCATAGGCTGCCGGGTGCGGGTGCCCTTTGGTAAACGCGAATTGGTGGGGATTGTCTGGCAATTAGCGGTTAAACCCGACGTCAGTGAGCAACAACTTAAACCGGTGCTTGCCGTGATCGATCAGACGCCGGTCTTGCCGGCTTTGCTGCGCCAACTCCTTAGCTTCGCTGCAGATTACTATCACCATCCACTGGGGGAGGTCCTCACAGCCGCCTTACCCGCACTGTTGCGTGAAGGCCGCCCACTCGCTGACTACCTGCCCCGTGCGTACCGACTGACCGACAGCGGTAAAGCCGTTCACCTGCAAAGCTTTTCGCGCTCGGCTAAACAGGCAGAACTGTGGCAGGCCCTGACAACACAAGCGCTGGATGAAGCGACCGTCAAAAGCCACTACAGCGGCAGTGCGCTGAAGCAATTAATGGCCAAGGAGCTGGTCGAGTCGTTCCAAACCGAGATCGCGCCCTATCACTATCGGGGCTTAGCCGAGCCTGCGTTGCAATTAACCGCCGATCAGGCTCTGGCAGTAACCGCTGTTAATCAGGCCCAGGGCAGCTTCCGGCCCTTTTTGCTGGAAGGTGTCACCGGCTCCGGCAAAACCGAAGTCTACCTGCAGCTCATCCCCTCCCTGCTGGAGCTTGGTCAGCAAATACTGGTATTGCTACCGGAAATTGGCCTGACCCCACAAACGCTGGAACGCTTTAGCAAACGTTTCCGGGCCCCGGTACTGGTCTGGCATTCAAATTTAAGTGACGGCGAACGCCTTAACTGCTGGCTGCAAGCGGCCAGTGGCAGCGCAGCTGTGGTAATAGGTACCCGCTCGGCACTGTTTTTACCTTTTCGCAAGCTCGGACTGATTATTATTGACGAGGAACATGACCTGTCACTAAAACAGCAAGACGGCTTTCGTTATCACGCCCGGGATCTGGCGATTAAGCGCGCAGCACTGGAGTGTTGTCCGATCCTGCTTGGCTCGGCCACGCCGAGTCTCGAGTCACTGTATAACTGTCAGCAAGGTCGTTTTACCAAGCTGACACTGACAGCCCGCGCCAGTGGTCAGGCGATGCCGCAGCTGGAGCTGGTTGATCTGAAGCAACAGGTTTTACAATACGGACTGGCCGCACAAAGTATTCAACAAATGCATCAACAGCTGAAACTGGGCAAACAGGTGATGCTGTTCTTAAATCGTCGCGGTTTTGCACCGGCTCTCAGCTGTCAGGATTGCGGCTGGTTGACCGAATGTCAGCGTTGTAGTGCTTTTACCACTTACCATAAACATAGCCGGCAGTTGGTCTGCCATCACTGCGGTGCTACCCGGGCCGTACCACGACAATGCGGCGGCTGTGGCAGTACCCGGCTGGCGCCGGTCGGTCAAGGTACCGAGCAACTGGAAGAGCATCTGAGTGTGTTGTTTCCAGAGGTTCCGGTAACGCGGCTTGACCGTGACAGTACCCGGCGTAAAGGTGCTTTCGCCAGCCTGTTAGCCGAAATTCAGCAACCTGGCCCCAGATTGATTTTGGGAACCCAGATGCTGGCTAAAGGCCATCATTTCCCCTTTGTTACTCTGGTGGTGATTGTCGACGTCGATGGCGCCCTGTATAGCGCCGACTTTCGTGCTCCTGAGCAACTGGGGCAGTTGCTGACCCAGGTTGCCGGCCGGGCCGGTCGTGGTCATGATAAAGGCAAGGTGTTACTGCAAACCCAACATCCGGAACACGCCTTGCTGCAGGACATCATGCTAAACGGTTATGCCGCCTTTGCCCGCAGTGCCCTGCTGGAGCGCCAGCAAACCCTGTTACCCCCCTGTCAGTATATGGCGCTATTCAGAGCAGAAGCCCATCAGAGTGAGCTTTGCCAGCAGTGGCTACAGCAGGTTGCCAGCTACTGTCAGCAGCAACCTCAGGTCCAACAGCTCGGCCCTCTGTTATCGCCGCTGGAACGCCGGGCAGGTAAATACCGCTGGCAATTACACCTCTATGCCGCACAACGGCCGCTGCTGCATCAACTGCTTAGTCAGGTTTTAGCAGAGGTATCGCAATGGCCGCTGAGCCGTAAAATCAAATGGCAGCTCGATGTCGATGCGCTGGATTTAAATTAAGCCGCGCAAGCCACTGACTGCAGCGCCACGGTTTGTTTTGGTAACAGATCGGAGCTGCGTTATTTCCTTTTCTGCCGATCCGGGTAGAATACAGTGTGATTAGAAAAACAGGTAATTGATAAGTCGTATGCCACAAAAAGATTATGTGCGCGCCACCCGTCCGAAAGCACCCGCTAAAGGTCAGGCCAGAGGCAGTCGCGCCAAGGCGCCGGCGGCCACTAATAAGCCCTGGCTGCTGATTGCGCTTACCTTGCTGACACTTAGCGTCTTTGTCTATGGTCTGTGGTTTTTAAAGCAACAACCGGTCAGTAGCAGTCAACCTGCAGCGGCACCGGTTAAGGCGCCGGCGAAAGATGAGTTACCGCCCAAACCGCAATCTGAGCCTTACCAATATATTAAAGAATTGGAAAACCGTGAAATTACGGTCGAAGTCCCCGAGCAGCAACGTAGCGTGCCAGCAGTGTTACAGTGCGGCTCTTTCCGCCAGCAAGGCCAGGCTGAACAGATGAAAGCACAAATTGCCTTTGCCGGCATTACTGCCGATGTCAGACGCACCGAAGGCAGCAACGGCGTCTGGTTCCGGGTGGTAGTAGGCCCTTATGAATCGCGCCGGGCCGCCACTGCCGATATGAACCGCTTACGGCAAATGGGGATTAATACCTGTCAGGTCCGTAACTGGACTTGAAAAATCCGGCTGTCCCCCTTACTTAAGCCCTATGTTTTCGCCATAGGGCTTTTTTTATGACTACTATCGTCTCTGTTCGCCGCAATGGCCATGTTGCCATCGGTGGTGATGGCCAGGTCTCGCTGGGTAATACCGTAATGAAGGGCAATGCCCGCAAGGTTCGCCGCCTCTATCACAATAAGGTACTGGCCGGTTTTGCCGGCGGCACCGCTGATGCCTTTACGCTGTTCGAACGCTTCGAAGCCAAGCTGGAAATGCATCAGGGCCACTTAATGCGCGCCGCCGTTGAACTGGCGAAAGACTGGCGTACCGATCGTATGCTGCGAAAGCTGGAAGCCCTGTTGGCGGTGGCCGATGCCAATACCTCACTGATTATCACCGGGAATGGTGATGTGGTGCAGCCAGAACATGATTTAATTGCCATTGGCAGTGGCGGCCCCTTTGCCCAGGCAGCCGCCACCGCGTTATTACAAAATACTGAGCTCAGCGCCCGCGATATCGTGGAAAAAAGCCTGAAAATTGCCGGTGATATCTGTGTCTACACCAATCACCACCAGACTATCGAAGAATTGTAAGCAGGTAGCCCATGTCTAATATGACCCCAAGAGAAATAGTCCACGAACTGGATCGCCATATTATCGGCCAGAACAAAGCCAAACGGGCTGTCGCCATCGCGCTGCGTAATCGTTGGCGGCGCATGCAATTAGATCCAGCGCTGCGCCAGGAAGTGACGCCGAAAAATATTCTGATGATAGGCCCAACCGGTGTCGGTAAAACCGAAATTGCCCGCCGCCTGGCCAAGCTGGCGAATGCGCCCTTTATTAAAGTCGAAGCGACCAAGTTTACCGAAGTCGGCTATGTCGGTAAGGAAGTGGAAAGCATTATCCGTGATCTGACAGACAGCGCGGTAAAGATGTTTCGCGAACAGGCCATTGCCAAAAACCGCTTTCGGGCCGAAGAAGCCGCGGAAGAGCGGATCCTCGATGCGCTGTTACCCAAACCCAAAGACGCCTGGGGCGAGCCGGAAAAAGCCAGCACCGACTCTAATACCCGGCAGATCTTCCGCAAAAAACTGCGTGAAGGCCAGTTAGATGACAAAGAAATCGAACTGGAACTGTCACAAGGGCCCATTGGCGTAGAAATTATGGCGCCGCCGGGGATGGAAGAGATGACCTCGCAATTGCAGAGCATGTTCCAGAGCCTGGGCAGTGAGAAAAAGAAAAAACGTAAGTTGAAAATTAAAGATGCCTTTAAGCAGCTGATTGAAGAAGAGGCCGCCAAACTGGTCAATCCGGAAGAGCTGAAAGCCGAAGCGCTGGAGGCAGTAGAGCAAAATGGTATCGTGTTTTTGGATGAAATTGACAAAATCTGTAAGCGCGGCGAAACCAGCGGCCCTGACGTGTCACGCGAAGGTGTACAGCGTGACCTGCTGCCATTAATCGAAGGCTGCACGGTAAATACCAAGCATGGTATGGTCAAAACCGACCATATCCTGTTTATCGCCTCAGGTGCCTTCCAGATGAGCAAGCCGTCGGATCTGGTGCCTGAACTGCAAGGCCGGTTACCGATCCGCGTCGAGCTGGAAGCCTTAACCGCCGACGATTTTGAGCGTATTCTGACGGAGCCCAAGGCGTCATTAACCGAGCAGGCGCGTGCCATGCTGGCCACTGAAGGTGTGCAAATTCAGTTTACCGAAGATGGCATTAAACGTATCGCTGCGGCGGCGTTTCAGGTTAATGAAACCACTGAAAATATCGGCGCCCGGCGGCTGTATACGGTGATGGAGCGGTTGCTGGAAGAAATTTCCTACGATGCCGCCGACCATACCGGGCAACAAATTGCCATTGATGCGGCCTATGTTGAGCAGCATCTGGGTAGCCTGGTGCAGGATGAAGATCTGAGCCGGTTTATTCTGTAATGGCGACAGCACTGGTAAAACTGCATTACCACCGGCAACGGCGGATCCTGGATCTGCTGGATGCCGCGGGGCAGTGCCAGAGTTTAAGTGCGGAATTTCTGCGGGTGCATTCGCCATCCGCCGAAGTGCGTGGCCATGGCACACCACGGCTGGTCGCCAATAAGCGGCAGGTTGGGATCAGCGCCATCACCCTTGTTGGTCATTACGCGGTAAAATTGCAGTTTGACGATGGCCATCACACCGGCCTCTATAGTTTTGCCTACCTGCAACAACTGGCCAGCCAGCAGGAAACCCTATGGCAGCAATATCTGGCGCGGCTAAAAGCTGCCAATGCCAGTCGCGACCCCCTGATCAATATTAAAAGCCTGTGACACCGCCTGCTCAGAGCAGCTTTGCTGCGCTGTAGCAGGAGGCAACGCCAAGGCTGATCCCAGCCAGGATATCCAGCGGAAAGTGCACACCCAGCATAATGCGCGACAAACCAACTAATAGCCCCCACAGTAACACTAACCAGAAACAGGCCGGAAAACAGAGCGCAACCGCTGTTACCACCACAAAGGCCGCAGCAGTATGCCCGGATGGCAGGCTAAAGGTATCAGAGGGTACGATATGCGCTACCACCGGGTGCAGCCTGACCGCCTGCTGCGGTCGCATCCGCCGGATAGTGTTTTTTAACAACAGATACAACGGCAGCTCTATCGCAAACGCCAGCAATAATAGCCGGGTAAACTGCCAACTATCTGCTACCTCAAGCACCAGCAGCAGTAGCACCAGTAATAAATACAGTGGACCATCGGCCGTTTTCGATATCCAGTAACTGCCGCGCGACAACAGCAGCGAGGAGCTCCTGGCGAATAGCCGGCAGAAAAAAGCATGGTCCCAGTATTCCAGTCGTTTTAGCAACATGACAGTGATCCTGTTGTGCAATAACTAACCGGATACTAAGCAAGCTTAATGACGAAAAAATGACAGCGACGATTAAAAGTGCTGCCGCCCGCTGCAGCGCTGGCGCCAAAAGGCGATAAGTTCCGCTTGAGCTTATATGTCAGCGGGTTATACTGAGCACACCCCTTCTTCTGGTATGGAGTTAACCGTGGAATATAATACGTCTGAACTGTGCGATCTGTATGCGGATCAGGTTGATGTCGTTGAACCGATTTTTGCAAACTACGGCGGCCGCCGCTCCTTTGGCGGACAAATCCATACTGTTAAATGTTTTGAGGATAATGGCCTGATCCGTCAGGTACTGGCTGATAATGGCATTGGCAAGGTATTGCTGATTGACGGCGGCGGCTCGGCCCGGCGTGCGCTGATTGATGCCGAACTGGCCTCGCTGGCGGCCACCAATGGCTGGGAAGGCATTGTTTGCTATGGCAGTGTGCGCGATCTGGATGCCCTGGAAGACTTTGATATCGGTATTCAGGCGGTGAATGCCATTCCGATTGGTGCTGACGATAATGGTTTTGGTGAAACCGAGGTACCGGTGAATTTTGCCGGTGTAACTTTTTTACCGGGCGATCATCTGTATGCTGACAGTACTGGCATTATTTTATCGCCGGAAGCGCTGGATATTGAGTAAGTGATGCCTGCGATTCACTATCTTACAAAGGCGCAGTTAAGCGCCTTTTTTCAACCCCGTCCGGGTGAAAGCCGTCTGGCCGAACAATGCCAACTGCCGGATCCGGCATTGGACCTAGGTTCGAATTTAGCCCGGCATGCCACAACGGGCGGAAAGTTTGTGTTGTTGGGCATTCCCGAAGATATCGGCCCACGGGCCAACTGTGGCTTGCCCGGTGCCAACTTGGGTTGGCAGGCGTTTTTAAGCAAATTTCTGAATCTGCAAGCAAACAGCTTACTGGATGCGCAGCAGCTGTTAGTGCTGGGTGAAGTCAGCTGTGCCGATTTACAGCAGCAGAGCAGCAATCTGAACGCCGCTCATGCCGCGGAGCTGATGCAGCTCCGGCAACTCTGTGCTGAGCTGGACGAACGGGTTGGTGCGGCGGTCGCGCCGATTTTTGCTGCCGGTCTTACCCCCATAGTAATTGGTGGCGGTCATAATAATGCGCTGCCGCTGTTGCAGGCACTACACAGCCATACTGGCCAGGCTGCCAACTGTATCAATATTGATCCCCATGCTGATTTTCGTGCGCTGGAAGGCCGCCATAGCGGTAATGGTTTTAGCTATGCGATGGAGAAGCAGCTACTGCAGCATTATCTGGTGCTGGGCCTGCACCAGCAAAAAAATAATGCCGCCAGCCTGGCAGCACTGTCGGCTGCCGGTGCCGATTTTATCAGCTACCAGCAGATTTTTGTCCGCCAACAGCTAAGCTGGCAGCAAGCGCTGGATCTGGCTTGCGACAAGGTGCTTAGTGCTCATACGCCGCTGGCACTGGAGCTGGATACTGATGCCATTACCGCCATGCCGGCCAGTGCGCTGAATTACAGTGGTATCAGTGTGGCGCAGGCAGAGCAGGCGGTGTATCAAATCGCCCGTTTACCCGCTACCGCCTACCTGCATCTGGCAGAAGCTGCGCCGGCGCAGCATCCCTCAGGTGTTAGCGCCGGACTTAACCATTGTGGTCAGGTACTGAGCCAGCTGGTGCAGGCCTTTATTCTCGGCAAACAACGCCAGGCTGCTGTGGTGGAGTAAAGTGCTGTTATGGTAGCCGGCACAGACTGCCGGCTATCACCAGTTGTTTTAACGGCGATACCCCAAACTGATAGCATAGCTCAGCCGGCTGAGTTATCGCATAACAGCCAAAGTCTGCCCGCATACCTGCTTGCAGTTGCCCCCGATCTTTCAGCCCCAGCGCAGTTGCAGCATGACGGGTGACGCCGAGCAGGGCTTCTTCCGGGGTTAAACGAAACAGCGTGCAGGCCATATTCAGCATCAACTGCAAAGAACAAAACGGTGAGGTGCCGGGATTCAGATCGCTGGCAACCGCCATCGGTACCTGATATTGCCGCAGCAGCGCCAGCGGCGGCAGCTGGGTTTCACGCAGAAAATAATAGGCCCCCGGCAACAATACCGCGACAGTACCGGCTTTCGCCATCGCCGCCACACCGGCTTCATCCAGATATTCAACATGATCGGCCGATAAACCGCCAAACTCAGCCACCAGCGCACTGCCGCCCAGATTCGATAACTGCTCGGCATGGGCTTTTACCGGCAGACCTAACGCCGTTGCCGCCGCAAACACCTTGCGGCTTTGCGCGACACTAAAACCAATGCCCTCACAGAAGATATCTACGGCATCTACTAAGCCGAGCTGCTGCAAAGTCGGCAACATCTGACACACCGCCTCGATATAGCCATCAGCATTATCTTTAAATTCCGGCGGTAACGCATGGGCGCCCAAAAAGGTTTTGACAATACTGGCCGGATGATGCTGCTCCAGCAAAGCCGCCACTTCTAAAAGCTTTTGTTCATTGGCTAAATCCAGACCATAGCCGGATTTGATTTCAACCGTAGTCACCCCTTCCCGCAGCAACGCGTTTAAACGATCTTTACCCAGCTTAAACAATTCTTCTTCACTGGCGTCGCGGGTTGCTCGAACGGTACTGGCAATGCCGCCGCCGGCCGCGGCAATTTGCTGATAACTGGCTCCTTGCAGACGCAGTTCAAACTCATTGGCGCGGTTACCGGCATACAACAAATGGGTATGGCAATCGATCAGACCCGGCAGCAGCCATTGCCCCTGCACATCATAAAGGGGTGTCGCCAGGCTATCAAAAGGCGGCAGGTCGGCCTGAGGCCCGGCATAGGCAATCAGCCCATCCTTAACCGCCAATGCCCCGTGCGCAATAGCACCATAGGGGCTACCGTTATCCGTCATCGTCGCCAGCTTCGCATTTAGCCATACCGCATCAAAGTCTGCCATTCTGTGCTCCTGTTTACCGCGGCGGTGCTACGTAGCCGGGGTGTTATGCTGTTCAACCACTTTGCAAATAGTCTAACTGAAAAACTTGTATATACAACTAAGATCCGCTATTTTTAGCACATCACTGCGTAACCCTTGCTAACAGGTCAGCCTCGCTATGGCAAAATTTGCCGAAATTAAAGAATTTATGCTGCGCCAGATCGAAAGCGGCGCCTGGCCGGAACATAGCCGGGTGCCATCCGAAAATGAGTTGGCAGAACAGTTCTCCGTCAGCCGGATGACGGCCCGGCGCGCGTTACAGGAACTGACCGAACAGGGTATCCTGTACCGCACCCAGGGCGTCGGTAGCTTTGTCGCCGCGTTAAAATCGCAGTCCTCGTTGTTGGAAATTCGCAATATTGCCGATGAGGTGCAAAGCAGTGGTCATGCCTACCGCGCTAAGCTGTTACAGCTCACCGAGCTGCCTTGCCCGACTATCGTGGCGACGGCTTTGGGGTTAAAACGCAATGAGCCGGTATTCTTCTCGCTGATCGTGCATTACTCCGATGCTCTACCGCTGCAACTGGAAGCGCGTTATGTCAACCCGAAACAGGTGCCGCTGTATACCCAACAGGATTTTCAGGAAATCACCCCGCATCTGTATTTAAGTCAGATCGCACCGCTGACCGAAGCCGAGCATATTGTTGAAGCTATCTGGCCGGATGATTTTACCTGTCAGCAGTTGCTGCTGAAAAAACCCGAACCCTGCCTGCGTCTGACCCGCCGCACCTTTAGCCGTGACGGCGCGGTCAGCCTGGCCTATTTAACCTCTCCCGGCAGTCGTTACCGGCTGGGAGGCCACCTTAACTTTGCCCTACCCCACTAACCACAGTTGCTATGAACGATAACCGCATTGATAAAAGCCGGGTGATCCGCGCCCCCCGTGGCAGCCAAATCACCGCTAAAAGCTGGCAAACCGAAGCCGCCAAACGCATGCTGATGAATAATCTGGATCCGGAAGTGGCCGAACATCCCCAAGCGCTGGTGGTGTACGGCGGTATTGGCCGTGCCGCCCGCAACTGGGCCTGCTTTGATAAAATCGTCGAAGTACTGGACCGGCTGGAAGATAACCAAACCCTGCTGGTACAAAGCGGGAAACCGGTTGGCGTGTTTCCGACGCATCCGGATGCGCCACGGGTACTGATCGCCAACTCGAATCTGGTGCCGGCCTGGGCCAACTGGCAGCACTTTAACGAGCTGGACCGCAAAGGCCTGATGATGTACGGCCAGATGACGGCCGGCTCCTGGATCTATATCGGTACTCAGGGCATTGTGCAGGGGACTTATGAGACCTTTGTCGCCATTGCCAAACAACATTTTGCCGGCAAGGCAGCAGGCAAGTGGATCCTGACCGGCGGCCTCGGTGGCATGGGCGGCGCCCAGCCACTGGCCGCGACGATGGCGGGCTTTCATATGCTGGCCTGTGAAGTGGATGAAAGCCGCATCGATTTCCGGCTTAAGACCCGCTATCTGGATCAAAAAGCCTACTCGCTGGATGAAGCTTTGGCTATGTTAGAACAAGCCAAAGCCAGCGGTAAACCGACCTCAATCGGCTTGCTGGCCAATGCGGCCGACGTGTTTAGCGAGCTGGTGGCCCGCGGTATCACGCCGGATGTGGTCACCGATCAAACCTCGGCGCATGACCCGCTGAATGGCTATCTGCCACAGGGTTGGACGCTGGAGCAGGCGAAAGCCAAACGTACGGAGGATGAAGATGCAGTGGTCGCGGCCGCTAAAGCCTCAATGGCCGTACAGGTAAAAGCCATCTTAACTATGCAGCAGCGCGGTGCGGTAGCAACTGACTATGGTAATAATATCCGCCAGATGGCAAAGGATGTTGGCGTAGCTAATGCCTTTGATTTCCCTGGCTTTGTACCCGCCTATATCCGGCCACTGTTTTGTCAGGGCATTGGCCCCTTCCGCTGGGTAGCGCTGTCTGGCGATCCGCAAGATATCTATAAAACCGATGCCAAGGTAAAAGAGCTGATCCCGGACGATCCGCACCTGCATAACTGGCTGGATATGGCGCGTGAACGCATTCAATTTCAGGGCTTGCCAGCACGGATTTGCTGGATCGGCTTAAAAGATCGCGCCCGCATTGCGCTGGCCTTTAATGAGATGGTGAAAAACGGCGAACTCTCAGCCCCCATTATTATTGGCCGCGATCATCTGGACTCCGGCTCCGTTGCCAGCCCGAACCGCGAAACCGAAGCCATGCTGGATGGCTCAGATGCAGTATCGGATTGGCCATTACTAAACGCCCTGCTTAATACCGCCGGTGGCGCCACCTGGGTATCGCTGCATCATGGGGGTGGTGTGGGTATGGGTTACAGCCAACACAGTGGTGTGGTGATCCTGGCTGACGGTACCGAGCAGGCTGCCGCCCGCTTAAGCCGGGTACTGTGGAATGATCCGGGCACCGGCGTAATGCGCCATGCCGATGCCGGTTACGCCATTGCCGTTGATTGCGCCGAAGAACAGGGCCTTGACTTGCCGATGATTAATCGCACTGCTAACTAGAGAAACGATCATGACTTATGCCCTACATTTAACGCCAGGTAAACTCTCACTGGCCCAATTACGTGCCGTGCAGCAAGGCCCGGTCACGGTGACACTGGATCCAGCTGCGATCCCGGCTATCGAAAAGTCAGCCGCCTGTGTCGCCGATATTATTAAGCAAAACAAAGTGGTGTACGGTATTAATACCGGCTTTGGCCTGCTGGCCAATACCCGCATCAAGCATGAAGAGCTGGAACTGTTACAGCGCTCCATCGTATTATCGCACGCCGCCGGTTTTGGTCAGTTTATGGCCGACAGCACAGTGCGGCTAATGATGGTACTGAAAATTAACTCCCTGGCACGTGGCTTCTCTGGCATCCGTTTAAGCGTGATCCAGCTGCTAATTGACATGGTCAACGCCGGGCTTTATCCGTGCATTCCGGAAAAAGGCTCAGTCGGCGCCTCCGGTGATTTGGCGCCGCTGGCACATATGGTGCTGCCGCTGATTGGCGAAGGTGAAATCTGTTATCAAGGCCAAATCTATGATGCAAAAGAAGCCTTAGCCCTGGTCGGTTTAAAGCCGCTGACGCTGGCTGCCAAAGAGGGTCTGGCGCTGTTAAATGTCACCCAGGCCTCTACGGCCCTGGCGTTGGAAGGTTTGTTCCGGGCCGAAGATCTGTTTGCCGCCGGTAGTGTGGTTGGCGCGTTAAGCGTGGAAGCCGCCCTGGGTAGCCGCGCGCCCTTTGACCCGCGTATTCATCTGGCTCGTGGCCAGCAAGGACAAATTGACGCAGCCGCCATTTACCGCCACCTGCTGCAAGATAGCTCAGAAGTCGGCCAATCGCATAAAGATTGCGAAAAGGTGCAGGATCCCTACTCGCTGCGCTGCCAGCCACAGGTAATGGGCGCCTGCTTAACACAAATCCGTCAGGCAGCCGCAGTGTTAGCGGTAGAAGCCAATGGTGTTACCGACAACCCGCTGGTATTTGCCGACGATGGCGATATCTTATCGGGCGGTAACTTCCATGCCGAGCCGGTGGCGATGGCCGCCGATAATCTGGCACTGGCGATTGCCGAAATTGGTGCCCTGTCGGAGCGGCGGATGGCGCTGTTAATTGATGCCAGCTTAAGTAAGTTACCGGCGTTTTTAGTGCCGAATGGCGGCGTGAATAGCGGCTTTATGATTGCGCAGGTCACGGCAGCGGCATTGGCGTCGGAAAATAAATCGCTGGCGCATCCGGCCTCAGTAGATAGCCTGCCGACCTCAGCTAACCAGGAGGACCATGTGTCGATGGCCACCTTTGCCGCGCGTAGACTAGCCGATATGGCCGAGAATACCACCGGCGTACTGGCGGTAGAGTATCTGGCGGCAGCGCAAGGGCTGGATTTCCGTGCGCCACTAAAAACTACCCCGCTTCTGGAGCAGGCCAAAGCCATTTTGCGTGAGCAGGTCGCTTTTTATGATCAGGACCGCTATTTTGGCCCGGATATCGAACAAAGCGCCAACTTACTCCGCGACGGAAAACTGAACCAATTTATACCGCCGCAACTGCTCTGCAGCTTCTAACAGTCAGACCTACCTTTGCCCGGCTTTGCCGGGCATTTTCTCTGCTACTACTGGCTAGACCAGTATCTAAAAACCTGCTAACGTCCTTCTAACGCAAAACGGCGTACCAGACGCTCAAAAATCACTATACTAAAATCTGGCCAGACAGGGGCTTACGCTATGAAGTTAACCGTTGCGCATAAAGTCATTATCGGCTTTGGCTTTATCACCCTCCTATTACTGATCGCCAGTGTATCGGCTCTAAGCAGTTTTCGCAGTGTCACTACCGCCAATACCCAAATGAACGAATTGGCCGTGCCGGCGCAACAACAAAGCAATCAGGCACAGATCCTGTTATTGCAGCTGGCCCGTCTGACCGCGTCCGGCTTTACGGCCGAGCAACAAGCCGATATTGAGCGATATCAGCAGAACTTCAATCAGCAACAACAGGCATTTAATCAATTGTTGAGCCAGTTTCAACAGTTAAATCTGGGCGGCGAGCTGCAGCAAAGTCTGAATAGTGCCACCGAACATGCCAACCGTTACACCGAGGCGTCCAGCACAATGTTTGGCGCCCGCCTGAGCAGTTTACGGCTGCAACAGCAGCTGAGCACTGAGCTGGCGCGGCTGGAAACCCTGCTCGATGAAGCCGGCGCCGCCCTGATTGAACTGTCAGAGCTGGAATTACCGCGTAACCGCCAAACTGCAGAAATTATTGCCGGCACCGCCGGCCGCTTAGACGGTCAGTTGGTTGGTCTGGTGAATACGCTGCGGGAAACTGCAGCCTATAGCGAGTACAGCCAGTTGGAGCGCAATCAGGATAACGTTAGCTTTGCGCTCAGCGATATGCAGGTTAATGTCGATTATCTGGCGCAATTAGCCGAGTCAATTAATACCGATGGCCTGTGGCAGAATTTTGCTATGCACTGGCAGGAGCTAAATGATGCGCTCGGTGCTGAGCCTAATTTACTGACCTTAAAGCAACAACAACTCAGTGCCTTGCAGCAAGCCCGTAATGCCCTGAATACCGCGGAACAACAAGTCGGGCTGGCGCTGGAGCTGCTGGATCAGGTGGTTAACGCAGCCGGGCTGCGCTTTAGTACCCTGCAACAACAAACCTCCGGCGCCCTCAGCTCCGGTAGTACCCGAACCTGGTTTATGATGCTGGTGCTGGTCGTACTGGCGGCGACCACCGCCTATTTTACTATTAGCGCGATGTTAAAACCGCTGGCTGGGATTAACCATGTGCTGGGCTATATCGCGCAGGGCGATCTGACCCGCAAGCTCCATATCGAACAGCAAGATGAATTTGGTGCCTTGTCGGAAAAGGTCAATAGCCTGATCAATGCCTTAAGTGGCTTACTGACCAATATCCAGCAAAATGCCAGTGCCCTGAGCAGTACGGCGCAGCGTTCCACCACTGCGGTCGGCGAGATCAACCAGTCGCTGCATGCCCAGCAGCAGCAAATCGGTAGCGTAAATCAAATTACTGAGCAACTGGCAGAAAATACCCAGGCGGTCGCAGTCCACGCCGCTGATGCCGGTGAAGCCATGCAGCAGGCCTTGCAGCAAAGCCAGCAAATCAGTCAACTGGCGGGGGCCAACAACCAGCGTATTAATAAGCTGGCACAGCAGCTGGTTAGCACCAGCCAGATCATGAATAAGGTCGATGATCAGTCAACCAATATCGGCAGTATCCTGACCACTATCAGCGCCATTGCTGAGCAAACTAACCTGCTGGCACTCAATGCCGCCATTGAAGCGGCGCGTGCCGGTGAGCAAGGCCGTGGCTTTGCCGTGGTCGCCGATGAGGTACGCTCACTGGCCGGACGCACCCAGCAGGCCACCAGTGAAATCCGGCAGATGATTGAACATTTGCAACAACAAAGTCAGCAGGCGGTCGCCGCAGTATTAACCGGTAAACAGGAAGCCGAACAGTGTGTGACGACCATGACGGAACTGGTTGCCTCCCTGACCGCAGTCACAGAGGCGATTTCCGCCACGCTGCGGATCAGCAGTGCCGTCAATCAGGCCAGTCAAAGCCAGCAACAGCTGGGGCAAGCTATCAACGACCGGATGCACGAAATTGTTGGCCTGGCGCAGCAAAGTGCCACTCAGGCCGAACAAACGATGAGCGAAAGTCAGGAAGTGGCCCGCCTGGCACAACAACTGACCGAGGGCGCGGCCCGGTTTAAAATCTAATTGCAGAGCGGCAAGGCGGTGCGGGGATCGGCAAACTGAAAGCTAAAATCCGCATCTTCGATAAAGCGCTGGCTGCACACCTGGCGGGCAGGCTCGATCGCCGCGGCACTCAAATCAATACTGGCCGCGGTCAACCCCAGGCTCTGAGCCGCCGCTTGATAGAATTCGGCTTTTGTCACGTACTGCGGCGCGCTCAGGTTATAACAGGCTGCGGGTAAGGGCCAACGGCTTAAGATCTGCAGCACAGCCGCTGCCACATCGGCACTATGCACCATATTGACCGGCTGCATCGCACCGCTCAGCACCCGCCCCTGAGCAAAACGCCCCGGATGCCGGCCAGGCCCCATTAAACCGGATAAACGCAACGTTAGCCAGTTATCCTGCTGTTGCAGCGCCTGCTCACCGGCTGCCAACAGGGCTACCCGTGGCTGAGTCAGTTGCAGCTCGCTCCGCTCGTTAACGACGCCACTGAGCCCCTGATAAATACCGGTTGAGCTAATATGGATCCCACCCTTTATCCCTGCAGCCTGAGATAGCTGCGCTAGCTGTTGTAATACCTGCGGATAGTCCGACACTCCTCCTTGCCGAGCACCGGGCGGAATAGTGCAAATTAGCCAGGCATCCTGAAAAAGCGCCAACTGTGCAGCAGACCAGGGCGACTGAAAATCCAGCGCGATACCTTGGATCGGCGCCGGCAAAGCCTCTGCTGAGGCTTGGGTGCGGCGGCTGCCAAAAACCTGGTAACCTGCTGCTGCCAGCAACGGCGCAAGTTGTTGTCCCAGCCAGCCACAACCAATAATCAGTACTTTTTCTGCCATTCAGTTACTCCGGCAACACCGCATACAGGCCGCTAAATTCCGCGCAAAGCTCACCCTCAGCAAACAGCTGGACACGAATTTGCTGCTTTACCCGCTTGCCTGCGGCCAATGGCGTTAGATCACCAGATACTGCCGCAACTTTACACACTGCGGTGGGTTGGCTGCGAATGGGTTTCAGGTAGCGGATATTGGCATCGGCCAGCACCTGTGCGCCATGCAGGCCCAGACTCTGTAACTGTAAATACAGCATGCCCCAGCCGGTTAACGTCGCCAGCGTATAGATACTGCCGGCGAACATGGTCTGGTGCAGATTAATATTGGGTGGCAGCGGTGCCGTGCATTGCAGCTGATAACCATCACATTGTTCGATCTGCAGTTGCATATAGGCACTGAGCGGAATAGTGCGGTGCCAGGTTTGTTGCAGACTTTGGCACCATTGTTGCCATTCTGCTGGACTACCGGCCAAACAGAGTTGTTTTTGCATCCGTTGATGCGTAATACCAAACTGGGTCGGCGCTGCTGCAACGACCCGATACCCCTGACGCTGATAAAACGCCAGCGCGCTGTCACGAGCATTTAGTACGATATATTTCATCCCCAGCTGCACGGCATGTTGCTCCAGCGCCTGTAAAATTCGGCTACCGGCGCCTTTGCCCTGCCATGACTCAGCGACCGCCATATAGCGGACCTGAGCAGTGTCACTATCAACTTGATGTAAACGCCCGACAGCCGCGACCTGCCCTTGTGGATCCAGTAGCATCTGATGAAAGCTGCTTTGCTCCAGCTCATCCTGCTCTGAACCCGGCGGTTGCTGCCAGGGTGCGCGCAGCACCTGCCAACGCAGCTGATAATAGGCCTGCCACTGTGCCGGAGTTTGCGGACTGATCAGGGTTAAGGTTTTTGCCATTAGCGGCTCTCCAGCATAAAGGTAACGGGGCCGTCGTTAGTCAGACTAACCTGCATATCGGCGGCAAACTGGCCGGTTGCAACCTTAAGCCCCAGCTCACGGCAGTAAGTGCAAAATGCCTGATAATATTGCTGCGCCAATTCCGGTGCTGCTGCGGGTGTAAAGCTGGGACGCAGACCGGATTGGGTATCCGCCGCCAGGGTAAATTGAGACACCACCAGCAAGGCTCCACCTGCCTGCTGTACATTCAGGTTCATCTTACCGTTGTCATCACTAAATACCCGGTAACGGCAAACTTTCTCAGCCAATTTACGCAGATCGGCTTCGCTATCCCCGGCTTCAACCGCCAATAACACCAATAAACCCCGTTCGATTACGCCAATTGTGCTGCCGGCGACCTCAACTTTGGCCTGACTGACTCTTTGAATTAATGCTTTCATTGACTACTCTGTTTCAGCTGCAACTGATTTGTCCGCACGCTGCGGCACCGGACAAACTTCATCTTCCCGACACTCCCCCGCTTCCCGCTGTTGTAGTAAGGCGGTGAGTTCCGCTCCCAGCAATACCACCATCCAGGATAAATGGATCCAGACAAACAAAATGGGTAACAGCGCCAGGGCACCATAAATCGTCTGATAAGTCGGAAAGTTTGTGACATAAAAGGCAAAGCCCCGCTTGGATAACTCAAACAGCACCATCGCCAATAAGGCCCCCCAAAGCGCATGTTTAACCCGGACTTTAAGGTTGGGCACGACCAGATATAAAATAAAAAAGGCTGCCAGTGACATCAGATAAGGCACCACACCCAGCACCAGGGTTGAGAAACCCGGCGTATAGTCGTCCGCAAAGGTACTTAGCCTGACCAGATAAGAGGTTACGCCAATCGACAGCCCAAACAGGATGGGGCCCAACGTCAGAATCATCCAGTAAATTGAAAACGAGATAATTAAACGCGGCCGGCTGGTGACCCGCCAGATTTTATTCAGCGTTTTATCAATATTGTGAATTAGCAATAAGGCAAAAAACACCAGCGCCAGAATGCCGATCGCCGTCATACCGCCGGTATTACCGATAAACTGCGTGAGATAGGCCTGAATTTCATCTCCGCGCGACGGGATGACATTGGCATAGATAAACTGCTCCATATTCGTGCGAAACTCCGCAAACATCGGAAACGCACTAAGCATCGCAAACATCACTGTCACCAGCGGCACCAGCGATAGTAACGAAATATAGGTCAGATAACCGCCGATTACCTGGATCTGATCTTGTTGACAACGCTGCCAATAGGCTTTGACAAAGTCGACACTTTGTCGCCAATAGCTCTGCCAGCTAGATAGTTGCATGAGTACTCCATTTCGTTGATCGACGTTAGCGTACATTACGACGTCCACATAACAACACCAAGCCCAGCCCTGACAATACCAGCCCCCCCCGCAACCAGCAACCGGCTGTGCATAGGCTCAGCAAGCAGAATGACCGCGAGTAATGCTGCAACAAGTGTGCCCCTGCCATGCTCTATTTTAAAGAATTTATTATTGAATTTTCTTCGATATATTCGTTTTATTCAGCCTGCCAGGCTACCGCGGTTGATGCAGCTCACTGCTCGTTGTTCAGTATTATCACATCCGGAGGTACCGATGTTAGAGATTGTTCGCGCTAATCAACGTGGCCGTGCCCACTTTGGCTGGCTGAAAAGCCAGCATACCTTTTCCTTTGGCGATTACTACAACCCACAGCAAATGGGGTTCTCAGCATTAAGGGTAATCAACGATGATGAGGTAGCACCCGGCGCCGGTTTTAGTACCCATGGTCACCGCAATATGGAAATTATCAGCTATGTGCTGCGCGGGAAAATTGCACATAAAGATTCTGCCGGTAATGAAGAAATTTTGCCGGCCGGTGAATTCCAGTTAATGAGTGCCGGCAAAGGCATTTATCACAGCGAATATAATGCCAGCCAGACAGAGATCCTAAAATTTTTGCAAATCTGGATTGAGCCAAATCAGCGCGATGGTGAGCCAGGATATCAGCAAAAGGACTTTGGCAACCAGGCTGGCTTAACCTGGGTCATCACCCCCGATGGCCGTGATGGCACCTTGCGCATCAAGCAGGATGCCGCTTTGGCGCAGCTGCTGTTAACCAAAGAGCAAGTATTAAATTTTCCGGTACAAGCCGGTCGCGCTTACTATCTGCATCTGATAGAGGGTGAGCTGGCCTTGGCGAATGTAACCTTGGCAGCAGGCGATGGTTTAAAGATCGCAGCTGTCGACAAGCTGCAGGGCGTGGTAACGCAGGGGCCGCTGCAAGCGCTATGGTTTGATTTACCGCTGTAACACGAGATTGCCTGTTAGCCCGACCTTAGCGGGCTAACACAGAGCTGCAGACACTGAGAGCGCGCCAGTAACCATAACGCTACTTGTCGTGACTAAGCTGCATCAAACGTTCAAAGCTGGCTAACGGCAGCGCCTGAGCAAACTCTAAGCCAAGCCGCACCGTACCGGTGGGTCGGGTACTGCGCTTCACCATGGCCGTGACCGGCGGCAAAGTGTCAGGTAACAACAGACTTAACTGCTCGCCGCGCCCTATTAACGGAGCCTCTTGGCTTAAGGCCAATAAGCCGCCTTTTACCGACAAATCTAACAATTCCGCCTCAATTTGCTCGCCGGCTGCCAGCTGGATCTTAACCGGGATGCGCACCGGGTTGCGCTTATCAGAGCGCAGTGATAAGTACTGCGCCACTTCCGGATAGCGAATAACCAACAACCGGTATGGATGGCTTATGACATTTAAAATTTCAGATTTAAAAGCATAAACTCTGCCCTGCTCGGCCTCTGCCACAAAACGGCAAATTAAACCTGTTTTCTGTGACAGTATATTTTTTGGCAGTGCCGGTTCAGTCGCAGCGATTCTAAGCAACAGATATTGTCGCTTTTCGAAACCCACTAACTCAGCCCGGATCCGAAACGCCGAGTTAACTAATAACTGGACTTCTAGCCGAAGCCCAAGATTAAACGCCTGCCAAAATGTTGCGTCCGGCTCCAACTCTGCTAGCGTTACCGAACCTTTGCTTGCTATTTTCATCTATCAGCCTGGCATCCAGAAAGACCATTAGTGGATTCTAACAAAAGTTACAGATACCACCTATAAGACTTTGGCTTAGTCCAGCAAAACATTCTGAAAATAAGAACAAATAGATAAATTATATCCAATTTTAACAATCAATAATCTGCACTATAGTTACCTCATCGACAGCAGTTAGTTCGACAACAGTAAAAAATTCACTTAATTTGAGGTTACCGATATGAATAAAGCAACAGCGTTAATGCAACAAATTACTACAACCCAAGCAGGCTGGGGTGCCTTAGCGCTGCGGGTTCCGATCGGGATTATTTTTGCGGCTCATGGCGCGCAAAAGCTTTTTGGCTGGTTTGGCGGCTACGGCCTGGAAGGGACCGGCGCCTGGATGAACAGTATTGGCTTAACTCCTGGTGTGGAAATGGCCTTTTTGGCGGGCGCGGCAGAGTTCTTTGGTGGCCTGGCGTTGATCCTCGGATTCTTAACCCGGCCTGCCGCGGCGGCACTGGCATTCGCCATGTTGGTTGCCATCTTTAGCGTACACTTTGAAAACGGTTTGTTTATGAGCAACAATGGCTACGAGTTTGGCTTAGCGTTATTAGCAGCCAGTGTCTCCTTGCTGTTCAGCGGGGCGGGTAAAGTATCTGTCGATGCGTTAATCAGCCGCAAGCACTAACTTCGCCAGGCAGTTTGCCTAAGCCGGCAAACTGCCTCTTTTGCAGGAGCGACAGATGGCACGTTCAACGTTGGAACAATGGCGGATGTTTAAAGCCGTCGCCGAACATGGTGGTTTCCATCAGGCAGCTGAAGTTGTCTATAAGAGCCAGTCTACGGTACACCACGCTGTGCTCAAACTGGAACAAACTCTTGATGTCCAGCTGTTGCAGGTGGAAGGCCGGAAAACGACGCTTACCGCTGCCGGTGAACAATTATTACGCCGGATTAACTTTTTGCTGGCCGAAGCAGATCGGATGGAAAATGTCGCACTGAATTTAAAAGCCGGCGTAGAATCCAAACTGAGTATTGCCGTGGATGAGGCCTTTCCGCGCGATATTCTCTATCAGACCCTGGCCGCCGTTTCAGCGGAATACCCGCTGATCCGGATCGAATTACTGGAGACTATCTTGTCTGGCGCCAATGAGTTATTGAGCCAGGGTAAAGCAGAAATCGCGGTCTCACCTTTTACCTTGCCGGATAATCTGAATGAGGACCTGTGTCAAATCGAGTTTATTGCCGTGGCTGGGCCGCAACACCCCCTAACTCAGCCAAGACGGGAGCTGGCTTTGGAAGAGTTGAAACAGTGCCGGCAAATCGTGTTACGTGATTCGACACAGCATCAGAAGAAAGATGTCGGCTGGTTGGGATCAGAACAACGCTGGACTGTCAGCCATGTTGCAACGTCAATTGAGTTATTACGTAAGAATTTGGGCTTCGCCTGGTTACCTAAGCACGCCGTGCAACCCTTTTTGGATAACGGTGAACTCTTACCCTTACAACTCCCCCGTGGCAGCAGCCGTACCTTCACTTTTTATTTGAATTTTAATGATGCTGATACACTTGGCCCGGTAGCACGTAGCTTCTTAGGTCACTTACGCTACCTGAGTAATGATTAGGGCGTGTTGACGTTTGCTGCTTGTTTTTGCAGCTGTTTGGCTGGTGTTTATACAAGGCAGAGCTTGTGATGTGTAGTTATTCTACATGAATAAGCGATAACGCAGTAGAAACGCCAGCCAAACGCTGCCCGAAGGGTTCGCACTGGCGGCGCTTTGCTCATTGTCACTCGTCACTTATTTAGAATAACTAAACTGCGCTCCTCGTTTCGCGATCAAAGCGCCGCCAGTGTGAACAAAATATAAGCAGCAAACGTCAACACGCCCTAACAGACCATGGAGAGCAAATAATGAGTAATCAACAACCACAGATTGATGCGGATTGTGAACTGGGGCAAAGCTGCCCTGGCATCGCGATGATTATCGAACCTAAAGCCAAAGATCTCGGTGGTTTTACCGTGCGTCGTTGTCTACCGGTGAGGCAGCAGCGTAATGTCGGTCCCTGGATCTTCTTCGACGAAATGGGCCCGGCGCAGTTTGAGGCCGGTAGCGGGGTTAATGTCAGACCCCACCCTCATATCAACCTGGCAACAGTGACTTATCTGTTTGCCGGCGAAATTCTGCACCGCGACTCGCTGGGCAGTTATCAGGCAATTCAGCCAGGTGATATTAATTTAATGGTCGCTGGGCGTGGCATCGTGCACTCTGAACGTGAACGGCCCGAAGTGCACCAACAAGCACATCCTTTGCATGGCTTGCAGTTATGGCTGGCGCTGCCAGAGGCCGACGAAGAATGTGATCCTGGTTTCTATCATTATCCCTCTGACAGTATTCCAACCCTGGAGCTGGCTGGCGTGCCAGTTCGGGTGATGATTGGCGAGGCATACGGTGTGACCTCGCCAGTGAAAACCTTCTTCGAAACACTCTATCTGGAGGCTCGTTTACAGGCAGGGCAAACGTTGAAACTGCCACCAGCCGCTGAGCGGGCGCTGTATTTAACGCACGGCGAACTGACGCTGCGGGGAAGCCGCATTCAGGCACAACAACTGGTGGTATTAAGCGCTGAGACTGAGCTGGAAGTTTGCGCCAGCACTGACTGTCAGCTGGCGCTGATTGGCGGCGAGAGCATTGGCCAACGCTTTATCGAATGGAACTTTGTTTCCAGCAGTAAAGCACGGATTGAGCAGGCCAAAGCCGACTGGCAAGCCGGACGCTTTGCCAAAGTTCCTGGCGATGAGGAAGAGTTTATTCCGTTACCGGGCTAAGTCATCAAGCCGGACACTAAACCGGGTACCAATACCTGGTTTAGAGACCACACTGATCGCGCCGTGCAGATTTTTCTGCACAATGTTATACACTATTGATAGCCCAAGCCCCGTGCCGCCGCGACCGCGTCGGGTGGTAAAAAAGGGTTCGAAGATCCGCTGCTGTGCATCTTTTGGGATGCCACAGCCATTATCGGTCACCCGGATTTGCACCCGATCTGCTGCCAGGGCTTCAGTTTCGATCACGACCAACGGCACCTTGTCAGCTGCTAAGTCTTCAAACGCATGGATACAGGCATTGGTGATAAGGTTAGTCAGCACCTGCGCAATCGCCCCGGGGTAAGAACTGAGCGTGACGCCACTATGCAGAGCCAGCTCAATCTGCACCTGATGCTGTTTACAAAAAGGCAGTAAGGTATTGACGACAGCCAGAATGTAATCATCAATCGCAAAACGATGCAGCTCGTAGTGTGACTGATCAACAGCACTCTGCTTAAATTGGCTGATTAACTCGGCTGCCCGTAACAGATTGCGTTCTACCAATTCAGCAGAGCTTTGTAATTCCGTCAACGTCTGCTGCAGCTGGCTTTTCCCCAAAGTGCCGGCGTTGATACTTTGCTGGACCGTGTTTAACAAATAATTGCAATGCGAAATCCCGGTTAAACCGATGCCAACCGGTGTGTTGACTTCATGTGCAATACCGGCAACCAAACTACCCAAGGAGGCCATTTTCTCCGATTCAATTAAATGTTGCTGGGTTTGTCTTAACTGATCCAATGTTTGCTGTAAATGCGCAGTGCGCTCTGACACCAGGCTTTCCAGACGCTCGTTGCTTCGTTCCAGTTGCTGCTGATAGCGCAAGCGTTCTGCCGCCGCTAGAATCCGACCATACAGATCAGATAAGGCGCCAACAAAGCCAGCATCCTCATCGGTCCACTGCCGCGGCGCACCGGTTTGCTCACAACAGATAATACCGATAACTTCGCCCTGATAGCGCAGTGGTACATCCAACATCGACCAGATATCTTGTGGCAACAGGTAAGACTCGGTAAATTCCGACGTTGCCGGATCCGTTCGCGCCTGACTGGCATTGATCACCCGCTTTTTATCCAGCTCAGCAAAATAGCGCGGAAACTGCTGACGACTTAATACCGGCAAGGCATCGCTGGTCCCAGCCTGCAAACAACAGATTTGCTGGCATTGGATAGCGTCACGCTGCGGGTTATATAACCAGATACTGGCCCGGCTAATTGCCAGCCCCTGCAAGCAACTTTGCAATAAACGTTGCTCTGCGCGCGCCTTATCACCGCTATCCAGCACGGGATCCATCGATAACGACAGCAGCAAGTTTTCCAGTAAATCGTTCAGCATCGGCGACTAGGCTACCCGAAAGCGTGCGGCGACTTGTTGTAAATCATTACCCAGCTGGCTTAGGTTGGTACTGGCCATCGCAGTCTGCTCACTGGCCTGAAAACCGGTTAATAATTTGGTACGCACGCTGATATTTTGCAGCGATTTAGTGAGTGCACCCATAGCAGCATATTCCTATCTGTTTGTTTTCTTTTAATTATTATTATAAGAAGCGAATTTAAACGCTTTATCAGTGTATAAGGTTTAGCTGATTTGGCAAGTTGGAGCAGCACTGATTATTCCCAGCGCCCTTCCTCTTCACGTAACACAAAGCGAATCTTACGCCCATCGGCACACAGCTGCATGACCTCTCGTGGCGAACCATCAGCATTGAGGGTGACCAGCCCGACTCCAGAAGCGTTTAGTAACCGCTCGCCGGGATCGGCCGTTTCCGGTTTGTGAGGTATTACCTGCATCCGACGGCGGCGGGTAAACCAGTTTAATGGCGAGCGTGGCGAGTACAGCCAACGGTTTAAGCGATCAAAAACATCGAGCAGTTTTTTGGGGAACTCATTCTTCAGGCCACTGCTGGTAATTTGCCACAAGTCAGGTCCACGTCTTTTACCCCTAAACCTGATATCGTAAACAAAGGAGTAGTGCACATCACCCGATAAAATAACAAAGTGCCGCGGCGTTTTCGGGTGCCGGAACAAATTGAGCATGGCATGGGCGGCACCCGGATGAGCCATCCAGTTTTCCGCATCAACCAACAGCGGCTTACCACACCAGGCAAATACCCGCTGAATGCTTTCAATTAACTTTACACCAAAAATCGGCGCCGGCGAGACCAGAATCACTGCCTCTAACCCCAACAGGCGTTGCTGCAAATCGGTAATGGCTTCCCAATCCATCAACCCAGACGGACTCTCCAGCGAGCGCTCGGAGCGCCAGCGCTGAGTGCGGGTATCCAGCACTAGCAGTGGCGGCTCGGTCGGCCACTGGTATTGCCATTGGTTAAAACGAAATAACTGCTGCAGTAATTTATCGTGCAAGTCCTGCCCCGGCTGCGCCAGCACCTGCTGTACCTGTTGCAGCAAGTCCGCACTAAAGGCTTCAGGACAATTACCCCAACCTTGACACAACAGGTAGCCCAACAAGGCATTACCAATAATCCGTACCGAAAAATCGTGGTTATAAGCAGCCTGCTCCCAGGCCGCCGTTAAATTCCAATCATCTGTAATATCATGATCGTCGAAAATCATCGCCACCGGTAAATGCGCCAAGGCTCTTCTAACCCGCGGCAACCCATCAACAAATTGCTGCAATATCTGTTGCTGTTGTTGATATTGTTGTTGCAGCTGTGCGTCCAGTTCCGGCGCAGCTGGCCATCCCCCGCTCGCCAGAACCTGTTGCCAGGGCTGCGGCGACCAAACCAATAAATACATTGCCAGCACTTCACCCAGACTAATCAGATGATTATGGGCTGAGTCTGAAGTAAATACCGGTTTACGTACTCCACCGAATACCTTAGTCACCATATCGCGGCTAAGTTTATTATCCGGCAACAAGGCTTCCCGCTTCAGATAGTAAGGCTGCCGCTGGTGCAGTTCGCCGGCACTGGCGACTTCACTGCAGGGTAGCGTTTCATCTGGCAAGCCCAGTTGCGGCAGTAAATGGTGGATGGCAACTAACATGGGTGTGGCCACATCATCAGCATAAATCTGATCGCCACTTAGCATTAACAGTGCCGGCCACTGCTCCGGCGTCGTCTCGGCCAGTAACTGCTCCACCTGCAGTAAACCATCAGCAGCAGGATGATGCGGTTTACGGCAGGAGCCGTGCAACAGTTGCCGCACATCAGGTTGTAAGACAAAAAATGGCTCAGGCTGATCGGCAAAGCACAGATCCGGCGCCCACTGCTGCCAGCTCTCACCGTTTAATAATAACTGGTAGTAAATTGGCTGCTGGGTTGGCAAGGCGGTTGGCAGGTGAATATCCAGCAACTGAAAGTACAGCTTGGCACCGGCTTTAAGTTCGGTATGTCCGGCTTTTAAATGATCTTGCGACAGTCTAATCGCGGCGCCATCTTGTGGTGTGAGCGTGAGATCGGGCCTTACCGGGGCATCGGTTGCCAGCCAAAACGTCAACCTCTCTGGCGTCAACCGCCTTAAAATGGGCCCGGCCCAAACCTTAACTGCTGCCATCCACCTCTACCCTGGAGTTTACCTCGGTTACCTCAGCGGCCGGCGGCACTTCCCGTAACCACTCACGCCACATTGCCACTAGCAGCGCCATTAGCACCGGACCAATAAATAAGCCGACCAGCCCCATAGTCTTTACCCCACCGATTAAACCAAAAAAAGTAGGTAAAAAAGGCAGCTTAATTGGCCCACCGACCAGCGTTGGCCGGATGGTTTTATCGACAATAAACAGCTCAATACTGCCCCATAAGAACAAGGCAATACCTGCCGTCAGATCGCCCGTTCCCACCAAATAAAGTGAAATCAGCGTAAACGCCAGCGGTGCCCCACCCGGGATCAAGGCCATAAAACCAGTGATCACACCAAAAGCAACCGGAGATGGCACCCCGGCAATCCAATAGGCGACACCTAGCACTATCCCCTCACCAATCGCAATCACGGTCATGCCCAGCACCGTAGAGCTTACGGTGGCAGGCACCACCCGGGAGAAACGCTGCCAACGCGCAGGTAAAATTCTCTCCCCGACCGTATCTAACTGACCCGCAAATTTATCGCCATCTTTGTAAAGAAAGAACAGTGTGATCAGCATGAATAAAATGGTTAACAAAGCGCCGGCCGTTTGCCAGCCCAGATTTAATACAGTACGCGAGATCCCGCTCAGGTGTTCACCACTAATCACACTGACTGCATGCCCCAATTGATGAGGTTCACTTAAATAATCCTGCCAAACTTGCGCCAGCCAGCTTCCTACACCCGGTAAGGCCGCAATCCAATCGGGTACTGGCGCTCCCGATTGATTCGCTGCCAATAACCATTTCATCCAGAGCTTCATTTCTGCTATCGCATAACTAAACACCCAGGTTAGCGGTACCACCAGACACAAAACAATCAGAATCAGCGCCAGCGTCGCGGCAAGGGTTGTATTATTGCCACACTGCCTGACTAACCGCTGATATACCGGCCAACTAGCAAAACAAATAATCAGCGCCGCCAGCACCGGTACCAGAAAGCCAATAAAAAAATACACGCCAGCAGCCAGAATAAGGAGCAATAACGCTCTGCTAACGGCAACATTGCTGAAGATTTGTGACATAAGGATACCCGGATTAAGGTCTTACACTCTCAGTAACTACCATAACATGGCGTAGTTTCTGGAAAACAGAATTGATAATAACACAGTGCCAGACTCTGGCGAGGTTGGCAAAGTCGCCATTTTGACAGCAGGGACTTTTCGGCCTAGAGTAGCGGGTCTTTACTTATCGGCAAGCTGTCATGCGTAAAGTGATGTTGTTCTGTTCACTGTTATTTTGTTTAACATGGCCGGTACAGGCATTACCAGAGATTAATGCCATGGCGCCCTTAATTGTCAGGGAGCGCAGTGAATTTCAGCATCAACTCAAGGTCGCAAAAAACTTGGAATAACAGCAATCTCAGTAGATGTTTGGTGGGGGCTGGTGGAGCAAGCCGGCGACCAACAATTTGTCTGGCAGTACTATGATGATGTTTTTTCAGATATTCGCGCTGCCGGACTAAAAATTATCCCCATTATGGCATTTCATCAATGCGGCGGTAATGTGGGGGACGACTGCGATATCCCGTTACCTGGCTGGATTTGGACACATTATCAAAGAAAGGGTATTGCGCCTGACAATTTACGCTATCAAAGCATCGCCACACTCAACCCAGGCTGGGGCACTGCTTATAAAAACTTCGCAGAGATCGCACTCCCAGTGTCCTGGGACCAGGCGATAGCAAGCAACCAATACCTGGTCGAGCCATCCAGGCAAGACTTTTTGCAATGGTATCACCAAGCACTGGTGGCACACGGCGCCAGGATGTTGCGCTATGCAGAATACGCTTTCCAACAGCTACCAGCCGAAATTCCATTGGGTTTTAAAATCCCCGGTATTCATTGGACAATCAACTCTGACATTGGCGCTCGTACCGCAGAGTTAGCGGCCGGTATTATTGATGCGAATGCCGCCTTCAGTTCCACACCTGAGCCGGGTTATCAGCAAATAATCGCTCTGGCAGCTCCGAAAGCCAAACAACAGCGCAAAGTTGTAGTGCATTTTACCGCGCTCGAAATGTCTGATGAGCCAGAGGGTGAGGCAGGTTCTATGCCAAGCACACTGGTGAACTGGATTGGTGCAGAAGCACGTAGACAGGGTGTTATATTAAAAGGCGAAAATGCGCTCGCCGCAGGTCTCTATCATGCCGAGGGCTGGAGTAACCTGCAACAAGTGCTACGAAATGGCAATTATCAGGGACTGACGTTATTGCGCCTTAATGACATCGTCGAGAATCCGTTAGCTGTAGCTACTCTACAACAGCTGCAGCCGGGATTTTAGTCATATTTTATTGAAATAGTTAGCCGAATTATACTTCGCTTGTTTTTCGGATATAGCATGCTAAGTTAAAAGTGCGGCGGTATTCATCTGAGGTGTAGGTGCGCGGCTTGTTATTGATTATTTTATTGATATTAACCACGGCGCCGGTGGTCGCCGATACCGGCTCACTGCGTGCTATCGTCAGTAACTCTAACGCGCCCCCTTATGCACTGTTTGACGAGAGTGGCGATCTAGCTGGGGGGATCAGCAAAGATATTCTTGAAGCTCTTGCCAGCCGCAGCACAATTACCCTGAACTTTTTACCTTTACCCCGGGGACGGGTGGAACAATGGTTACGTAGTGACGAAGCTGACATCGCCTGCTTTCTGAGTCCGGCATGGGTAGAGCAGCCAGAGCTTTTGGCTTGGAGTCCCAGCCTCTTTACAACGCGCCAGGTTATCGTAAGACGAAGTCATAGCCTTTCTATCACCCAGCTCACTGATCTATTGGGTAAGCGGGTCGGCACCGACCGTGGTTTCAGCTACCCTGAATTTGATGCAGTCTTTTCACAGCGCCTGATTATTCGGGATGACGCCATCTCACTACAAAGCAATCTGATGCGGCTGCAAAAACAGCGACTTGATGCGGTACTGACTGTGGATCGGGCTTATGAATATCATCAGCAACAATTTAATAGTGAAGGCTTGCATGCAGACCCGCTTTGGACAGCACCAGATAACGTCTACTGCGCGATTAACCCTAATCGGCCAGAATTAGCAAGTCGGGTGCAGCAAACGCTGCAGTTAATGATAGATGATGGCACTATCCAGAGGATTTTGTTGCGTTACCAACCAGCAGTTCGCAACGAGTAGTCGCTGCCTGCTATAGCACCCTGAACGCTGATATGTGAATGCTCAACGACATTGTAAAAAATGAGAGTGGCGATAATATATGATTTGGTGCCTAGGGTCGGACTCGAACCGACACGGAGTTTCCCCCGGCAGATTTTGAACAGACCTCAATTAGAATAGCATCCGACAAAACAATGAGTTACACTCATTTTTAGAAACTTTGCAAATTCTTTGCAAGAACTTCGGACTGCTATCATGCCTAAACATCAGCCATCAGAGCAACTTTTGCTCATAAAAACAGCACCTTTTGCACTCTATAACTGTTGCTCTGTTAGCCTATTTCCAACTGCCAAAGACTCGAATCCACAGCATGGAGAATGGCTATGAGTGTTCAACTTGAACGTCATGATGTTACCACAGGCTTATACATCTTCCTTCAGAATAACAGTAAACGCTGGTATGCCAGATTTGTCATCGATGGTAAGTGGTATTGCAAAGCCACTAAAGAAGAAGACAAAGATAAGGCAATAACCAAAGCTCACCGCATATTCGTTGAGCATCAGATACGGTTCGAGACAAACACACTGACTACCAGTAAGCGCTTCAAAGACGTTGCTGAAAAAGCCATTGCTACCATGAGACACGATATGGAACGTGGTGCGGGTAAAGTCATTTATGAAGACTATATAGGCTGCTTAAACAGATACCACATCCCATTTTTTGACAGGACTTTCATCACCAGCATTGACGTTGACGCACTTCGCGCCTTCGACAAGTGGCGTGAAGAAAAGATGAAACGCAAACCGGCACGCTCTACCCTTCTAACCCATAACGCAGCACTGCAACTGGTCTTTAAAGAAGCTGTTGAAAATAAGTGGATGCTGGCCTCACAAATACCAGCACTTGCAGCAGAAGGTGCAAATATGGTTCGTCGAGCAGCTTTTACACCTGCCGAATACGAACGCATTCTTGAAAAGCTCTTTGAAATGGAAGAAAACAGCCGGAAAGAGGTAACCAAGCAGATCCGTGAATTGACGCAAGACTATGCGGAATTTGTGATTAACACAGGTATGCGGCCAGGTACTGAGATAGATAACCTGACATGGGGTGATATTCATATTGAGCGACACGACGATCAGGCCACCTTCTATATAAGTGTCCGTAAGGGTAAAACCACACTACACACTGGTACTCGTGAAGTCGTATGCAAACGCAGCCTTCAACGCACAATCTGGCGCATGACAGAGCGTTTTCCAAATCGGCAGGCTAAAGATCTGCTTTTCCGATTACCAGATGGTTCGGAGACCAAAGAAATTAGCCGTACCTTTAATGCTGCACTTAAAGAACTTGGCCTTGACGAATCACCACATGGCAAAAGAACAATGTATTCACTGCGTCATTCGTTTATCACATGGGAACTGGTAGCTCAAAAGGTAACCATTGATGTACTTGCACGTCAGTGTGGTACGAGTATTGAAATGATCGAGCGTCATTACAGCCATGTAATACCGCGCATGTTTAGTCAGCAGCTGTCAGGTGTGGTAATACCCGACAAAAAGGATATCGAGAAAAAGTGGGAGCATCAGGAGTCACTGGTGAAGCTATGGAAAGATAGGTTTATCCAGTGGGAAAAGAACTACAAACGCAAAGGGTGTATATAGAAATTCAGAAAAACAGCTTGCAATGTCGATAAATAAGATGAAAATTATGATTGTGGCTAGTACCACAGACATAAATTCATGCCGTAAATTATTATCGAGTTTTTCTTGAAAAAGTAAATAATTCAAATTACTTTATGGTAACACTGAATAATATAACATGTGTCGTAAATATCAGCCTGAATCGCCGAAGGCTGACAGGTGCTAGACCGAAGAGTGCAGTACAAAAAGCGCGCAACCTTTACAAATAAATTTTTATTTGGACTATAGCTGCCTGTTAAAGACCTTAAACTAGAATTCAAAATAAGAACGCAAAACCAAATATAACCCTCTTTAATATACTATAAATAAGGTTGAACAATTTCAAAAAAATAACAATAAACACTTAACTTACACCACAGGACAAGGTGTAAGAATTTATTTATTTGAAAAGCAATCTCTAATAATCGTCATAAAAAGCTTATTTGAAAAACAAAATCAAATATAATAAACAAATATTTAACATTATCATATTTACAAATAAAATCATTGACGCTAGCTAACATAAAGATGCAAAACTATACGGATGGTAATTCATGGCAATGCAATTTTTACCCGGTTCACTAGAAATTGACAGCATTCCTTACGACTTGCAAATTTGGAACATTTTGCGAAGAACTCTTGCCAATCTAGACGGTTACTGCGCATATAAAATTCCAGTTCTAGGAGCTCCGGCACCTGAAGAAGTACCATCATTTGTAGTCGTTACTAAAGAGTATGGTATTACACTCATAGATATCGTAAGTGAAAGAATTGAGGAAATTATCGAGGATGGCAGAGTCTGGAAAACATCTGAAGGAGCAATTAATTCCAGGGACGTTATTTTAGAGCATTACAGAGATGAAATTGAATCCAGATTAAAAAGGTCTCCAAACCTATATAATAGAAAATTAAAGAAAGCCTCGGTAGATACCACATTAATAACTGTTTTTTTTGAAAATGATGAATTAGAAGTTGAAAGATTCGTTCAATCTGAAAATCTAATATCTGACGGAATTTGCATTAAGCGTTTCGAAAAAGAAATCATTGGAATAATTTCTAATAACAGATGGAATGGTTCTCAGGAGCAATTTGACGATATTTTAAGTTTGATAGAAGGAACTTGGGATTACCAAAGAGCTAACTCTAGTATTTTTGATAAAAAGCCTGAATTGATTAGCGAATTTATCTCAATGTCACTCAAAAGGACATTCAAACAAGACAGCGCACAAAGACAAGTTTCAATGCAGATACCGAATGGCCCACAACGGATTCGTGGCTTGGCAGGAACTGGCAAGACAGTAGTTCTTTCACTTAAAGCTGCCTTAGCGGCTATCAGATTACCTCAGTATAAAATATTATATTTATTTAATACACAAAGCTTATATCATTCCATAGAAAAGCAAATTGGTGACTACTACGCTAAAGAAGCAAAAAAGGCATTACCAATTGGAGCTATTGATATTTTGCACGCTTGGGGAGGAAAAACTTCAGGACAGGGTTTGTATTCCATGTTGTGTGAAATTTATGGGATATCACCACTTACACTAAGAGACATCCCCAGAGGGGGGGATCAACTTACTTCTATTTTTTCACATTTAGATGAGAGAATAGGTGACAACTTTAATCCTATATATGATTTAGTTCTCATAGATGAAGCACAAGACTTTCCAAATAAAGTTTTTGAGATTGTATATAAAATAACAAAAGATCCTAAAAGAATTGTTGTAGCGTATGATGATTTCCAATCTCTTAAAGAACTCAAAATTCGAGAATTCCATGAGTTATTTGGAAAGAAATCTAATGGAGAATTTAGATTTGATGAGGAAGCATTAGTTGGTGAGTATGAAGGTGGTATAAGCAAAGATTTCATACTACCTAATTGTTATCGTAACCCAAGAAATATTCTCATGGTTGCTCATGGTGTTGCTTTAGGAGTCAAGAGACCGAACGGTGTAGTTGATAGTGTTGATAGAGTAAAAGATTGGAAAGCTCTTGGATACCAAGTAAATTCGCCTCAATATAAAGATACTATCGTTGCAGGTGACCGAGTTGAAGTAGAAAGACTAGATAGCAATAGCTTAAATCAACTAGAAAAACTAATTAAGGATAATGAAGGACAAATTGAGAAACTAATTAATGTTAATTGCTTCTCAAATTCGAGTGAAGAGATATTATACATTGCAAATAAAATTAACAAATTAATACAAAACGAAGGGATAAAGGCTCATGAAATTTTTGTAGTTACACTAGACACCAAGAATTCAGAGGTATTCCTTAAAAGAGTTCGGTCAGCACTGAATCATTTTGAAATTAAAGCTATTATGCCTGGATATATTGAGTCAAATAGGCACTTTTATGAAGAGGGTTGCGTTGTACTAACAACGCCTTTTAGGGCTAAAGGAAATGAAACAAATATTGTTTTTGTTGCTAATTCTCATGGAGTAACTGAAGATTACTCATTCAAAATGCGCAATTCATTTTTTGTTGCTATGACAAGATCAAGAGGTTGGTGCTACATATCAGGCCATGGTGAATATATGAGAAAACTAGAGGCTGAAATAAATGCGATTACCCTTGGTTTGCCAAAATTTGAATATATAAGACCAAACGACACTGAAATTGCTCGGCGTAGACTTTTACTGTCTAAATCGTCTACTGTAAATGAGGATGATCAAACTGTATTGGAGCGCTTGAGTAGAGAAAACCCTGAGTTGCTAAGAGAGTTTATTCAGCAAAGATTAGATATGGAGTAATCGTAAATGGACTTTACGTATATTTTAAGGTCACTAAGAGATATCAACTCACATTATAAAGATATAATTTTGGAATCAAACTACATCCATGAAAATGATATAATATCTTGGCCAAACTATCGATCAGGAATACTCAACAGAAAGATCTACGGAAGTGAATACCAAAAACTAATAGACAGTCGACAATATTCATTTCTTCTTTTCGATAAATCGTTCATACAATTCTTTTTTGAAAAGGAAGGTGATCATATCACAAAAGCGAAATTAGCTTATTACCCAGTACCTCTTAAAATTTCAAATGCTTATAATGACATCCTCGAAAGCGCAGAGGAAAGCGGGTTAGACATTTTAGAAGACTTGTTTTTCGGTGTAGAAAGCTGGATTGATAAAGGCATTGATGTAGTAAATACATCTCATATAAGGCTTGATTATGACTCAAGAGTAAACTCTCACTCAAAATGTCATTTACAAGTCGGCGCAATAAATGAAATAAGAATTGACAGCCAGAAACTTTTGAATCCGTTTGTTTTCTTTGATTGGATAGTAAGCAAATTAAATTTTGAGGAATATCCTAGCTTACTTAAAAACACCAGATTTCAAGAAAATAGAACGTTTCATCTTCGGAATTATCTTGTAACAGAAGTAACTCAAGAATCACACTATTATCTTTCAAACTGAAATAAAAATTGAATATCACATGAAATTAAAAAAACTTCACCAAGAATATAAATCCACTTTTGGATAATGTGAATATACAATTTCACTTAATTTAACCCTTTGGTTAAAAAAGTCTCTCAGCGTTTCATTTACTATTTCTCGTGATTTAGTTACTGCATTCACTTCTCCAACCCTAAAAACACTTTCTCTGGCTAAATGGTAATCGCCATTATGGTTTATCCACATTCCTGAAGACTTTATCTCTTTTATAATCCGCCGCAAAGAATCTATCATTTGAATTTGAATATTGACTAAGTGAGGGAATAAAGCGCACATCTCATTTGTTGAATGGAAATTTTGGCAACGGCACAGAAAACCCTCAATTATATCTATAATATTTTTACTTATGTAATATGGATTAACTTGAATTTCGAAACTACAAAGTTCAAGGAATTTTTTTGATGCGATGCATGCATCTCTAAAATCAATTCCATATGGTTGGTTTGGCGACGTGAGACCTGATTGTCGATGTTTTTCCGCTAATAGTTGCCAATTGCTTATTGTCCCATAAGGGAATCTTTCAGGGTCTATATCAACAAGACGTGCACATGTCGGGCATAGATGAGCCCCATTCTCTAATGATTTTCGCTGTTCTTTTGTCAGCGTCTCTATATATCGAGGACCATTCCTCGCTGCACCTGAGTCGTGCGCAGCATTCCCTATTCCGTACATCGAACTTGTCTCACGGTTAAATGCATGTGTGACTTTGCCACAACCAGGCCTAACACAGCAAAAACCTACAGCTTCTCCCAGGTTTCTTTTAGTTTTTTCTGTAAAGTTATCTCTGGTCATTTGTAATTCCATTCTCAAAAAAGGTGTGAACGAATTATTCTATTCGAACATTCTTACCATGCTCTTCCATGAACTCTGCAAATGCAGACCAGCTCATACGGTACTTGTTAACGCTGTTCCCAGCAGGTAGCCATTCGATATTTCCCTTACTGATTAGCAACTCACCTAGCCTTGAACCGTCTTTTTTTATCTCAATTTCAATGTCCTTGTGTTGAACAAGTTTCGTGTGCAAGTTAATTGATACTTCATGAGCCATAGCATTTCCCTATTATAGTTATTTTTTAACGAGTCACGTTAGTGAGCTAATTTTGCACTTTAATACACATTAAAGTGCGTCATTTGCACTAAATCAGAGACAAAGTGCAGTTGTTGTATCTAACTTAGACAAATCTGATGCGCTTGTCACTACTCTAGTTAAATTTAACACTATATATACAATTTCGGAGCTTGATCACTCTAATTCATCGAGTACGCTACCGTACCAGTTTAGCAACTCCTGATAGCTATCGAATGGCGTCTTAAGTGAATAGCACGTTATGTTGTCGATACTAACAACCGATATCCTGAGCTTATGTCCTCGCCTCTCAATTTTCGGTAAGTTTAGAAGAGTCCGGCCTACTGATTTCCATCTCCATAGCTGTTGCCTGAATTGCGCTTCGCTAACCTCTATCGTTTCCATATTGAATGTCTTCATTAAATTTTACGTAAAATAAATGTAGATAAATTGAACGGCATTTTCAAATTCAACACACAACTAATCATGTACTACCGTTTTTCCTGCCTTCGCCTTATACTGTATATCCATACACTATTTCGAGGTGTGATATGTCAGCAGAAATTTTAGGCAAGGTATCAGCAGTAAGGCGCTACCTACCTATACCTTTTTACAGCAATAAGGTAGCCGCTGGGTTTCCCTCCCCTGCTCAAGACTATGTTGAGAGGACTCTGGATCTAAACGAACTCTGCATTAAGCATCCTGCTGCAACGTTTTTCGTAAAAGTCAGCGGTGATTCGTTGCAGGACGCCGGTATATATGACAGCGATATTCTGGTAGTGGATCGCGCTCTTGAGGCTAAACATGGAGATATTGTCGTCGCTGCACTTAGCAATGAGTTCACGGTTAAAGAGTTATGCTTAACACCGACTATCAGGTTGATACCACACAACCCCAAGTATCAAGCAATTGAAATTACTTCAGAGAACGAGTTAGAAATCTTCGGTGTAGTTACAAACGTGGTTCGTAATATAAGAAGGCCATGACAACGAAAACCTTTGCGCTTGTTGACTGCAATAACTTTTACGCTAGTTGCGAAAAGATGTTCAGGCCAGATCTAAGAAATGCAGCTGTTGTCGTGTTATCTAATAATGACGGCTGTGTTGTAGCTCGCTCTAAAGAAGCCAAAGCTCTTGGTATCAAGATGGGAGTACCAGCATTCCAAATCCGAGACCTGATTGATTCCGGCAAGGTATTAGCTTGTTCATCGAACTACGCACTTTATGCCGATATATCAGCTAGGGTAATGACGACGCTAGAACAACTCGCACCAGCAGTTGAAGTCTACTCGATAGATGAGGCGTTTTTGGACCTAACAGGTGTAACGAATTGCGTCGACCTAACAGCATTCGGTCAACAGGTACGGAATACGATTCAAAAGTGGATCGGCATTACCGTTTGTGTTGGCATCGCGCCGACTAAAACACTGGCTAAGTTAGCGAATCATGCAGCTAAGAAATGGCAAAAAGCCGGTGGAGTTGTTGACCTGACTGATAGAGAGAGGCAGCGCAAACTTATGAGCTTATTGCCTGTTAGTGAAGTGTGGGGAATTGGTAGCAAGTTAACGGCAAAGCTAAACAAGCTAGGCATTAACACGGTTCTCGATCTGGCCGATGCTGAACCTGCATTTATGCGCCAGCAGTTTTCAGTAGTCGTATCACGTATTGTGCAGGAGCTAAACGGTGAATCATGTTTGGAGTTGGAACAAGTAGCACCAACTAAAAAGGAGATTGTGAGTTCACGTTCATTCGGTGAAAGGATTATCTGCAAACAGCAGATGCAGGAAGCGATTAGCGAGTATGTCAGTCGTGCTTGTCAGAAACTGCGTAAAGAGCAACAAGTAGCCAAGCAGTTGAGCGTTTTTCTGCGAACCAGCCCATTTAGTGATAGAGAACGTGATCCGTACTATGCAAACAGCATCAGTACATCGCTTGTAACACCGAGCGCTGACACTCGTGATTTTATTAGTCTCGCAATCAAGCTGCTTGATAAGATCTGGCGTGACGGTTATCGGTATGCGAAGGCCGGAGTGATGCTGTCAGATTTCTATGATAAAGATGTATATCAAGGTAGCCTGTTTGAACCTGAACCACCTAGCTATCAGAGCAAGGCTCTTATGACCGTCATCGATAAACTTAACAGCAGTGGTAAGAGCAAAGTCTGGTTTGCCAGCCAAGGAATCAAGCAAGACTGGTCAATGAAGCGCGGTATGCTATCGCCACAGTACACTACCAGTTGGGTAGACTTACCTACAGCTAAATAGGTGCTTTGAGCGTGAAGCGGAAGGTTCGGTTAGTTTTGATCTGCCCCTATAATTCTGCAAATTTAAAACCTTGAGAGCACGAGAACTCTGGTCATTCCTCAGTCAACCAGATGGATTGTGCTTTCATATTTGCAAGCGAGAGGTTCGCTTATTCCCAGGGCTAATGCGTTGCCAGGAAAAATCGTTAAATGTAGCTCACTTTGATTTCCTGACCTTTTGTAGTTTTTCTCTACGGTGTAGTTAATGGTTTTATCATCAACACTGATGATGATCCGGTCTTCAGTTTGCTGCCATTGAAATGTCCACTTGTCGTTGCTCTTCGGTATGGCCTGGCGAATCATAGCCGTATGATCTTTTGCAAACTCCAGAGAAAACAGGCGAATACAGTTTGTGCTTGAGAAAGTCACCTCCGTTAAATTAACAGGAAATTGCATTTCCAGCTGTTGCTGCGCAGAGAGTAACTGTGCGCGAGGGTTTATCAAATACAGGCCAATATTGGTTTTTTTTGTATAGTAGTGGTTTTTCACTCTGTTTTGAGCAATTAAGTTTGTGTAGTAACCATGCTCGCCAATGGCATCTAAAATCTGCACCAGCGGTTCGTTATCCCCTGAATCTCGGGGATAGATAATAAAACTACCGAAGGTGAGTATAGGAGGCATCCGCTCTGAAACCTCAACGTCGAACTTTTTTTCTTTGAGGGACGCGACTATTTTGTCTATGTCTTCCTGCTCAATCTCATAGGTGTGTAGGAAAACCCTGTTGGTAGCGCAACCAGACAAGAGTGCTATCAAGATCAACAGTAGCGGGCGAAAGGTGATATGTTTTAATTTTCCAAATAAGTATACATTCAAAATATGCAGCTTCCCTTATCACTGTCTGCTGCCAAGCTGACAGCATAGTTATCAATTGTCAATTTGCAGGTAAGTCTGAAAAAAACTGCCAGCAGATCACTCGTTCAATTCTGCTCGTTTTACACTAGGAAGATAACGCCGTCCTCTTGCACTGAACAACGCCATTAATAAAGTTAAGCAGCAACAAACACCGGCTGATTATTTTCGCCATTACCTATGTCGGGCTAAGTTTTAGCTACTTCGGTAAAAAACTTCACCGAAGCACCATTTTATTGTCGACGAGTTTATTGAGCGTATCGACGCCATATTGCCATGGGATAAAGTAGCAGTGACATTTACTTCTTATCGCGCCAATCTTTATTGTAAAGAAGATCATTGTGACTCAACTTCAAGACTGAGAATTTCTTCAGCAGCTGTTCCGCTTGGCAGCCAAATTTCTTTGCCTCATCAAAAGACAAGAAAATTTGCTTTGATTTGATAACGGCCAAAATTCTGAGGATCCGCTTTATAGCAGCGACTTCAATATTCTTGTAAACGACAGAGTCGTGTATGACAAACGGCAGCCTAGTCAGAGATAGCATAGCCATGTCAAAACCGATCAAGCCAGCATATGACTTCCCAGTCCCCGAATCCGCTGGGGACGTGAAGCTATAGGAGTTAGAGCTTTTAATTCGCAATTCCGAGCTATTTCTTGTTGGACCGTAAACAACCTTGTTGAATGCCTTCAGCTTCAAATTTATTTTAGCCTCGATATCAAGGAAAATGCTTCCATAAATTTCATCTAGCCGATGCCCGGATATCTTTATAGCTTCTTCAAGTTTTGCTTTTTGCTCATAGTATTTATTTTCTTCAGCTGCCTTATCGGTAATTTCCTTCAAGTCAAATATGCGTTTAAACATGTCATCCGGCATACCTTTCGACTTCAAAGCAGTTTCAATTTGCTGTTCCAATGAAATAATCTCGGCAGTAAGAGCTGTCTCTTCCGCTTGAGCAGAAGAAAGCTCATCTTTAAGTTCCTTCTTAACGATACTTCCAATCCTCTGATGGAATGCCTCTACATTTTCGAGTCTTGTTACGTCAACGGAAGGGAAATATTCAGTAACAAGCGCAATATTGGCGGCAAGTCTCGGAGTGATACCTGAAATTTCCCGCTGCAACCTATTTATTTTTCCTTGGAGCCCATTTCTCAAATTTACAAGCTCGTCCTTACGCTGCTGCATACGCCGCAAGCCTCTGTCAAACAGAGCCTCGTAGGCATTTAGTGCCCCACTAAATCCCTGCTTGAGTTGTTCGATCTGTACAGAATTCTCAGCAATGGTCTTAGTGTTTTCTTTGTACTTAGCCTTGTTTATGCTGGGGATTATTTCCGCATTCATTGAGGCAGCGATGATCTTTTTGCGCTCTTTCTGCTCATCAATAACCTTCTTCTCAGCAAAAATATCCTTGCTGCGATCGAAGAGATCAATTAAACGGCCCACTGCTGTTCCAGAAGGCTCTTTAGGGGCGGAGATAAATGGATGATCAGGCTCAAGCCCTCCCTTTTTCCAAATGCGGGCAAACGGACTCACAATAGAGCGAAAGGAGTTTTCTAGGCTTTCTAGCCCATAGAGCTCCTTTAATCTCCTGCGGTATAACTCCACAGGCAGTTCATTAAGTCTCGCATAGTTACTACCACAGACGTACACCACATCAGAGGCGTCAGTTGAACGACTGAAAAAATAAGGCTTCCCTGAAAATACAAATGAAAAATTATAGTGATGATGACCAAGTGCTCTAATGACCCCCGCCTCATCTTCAAGGAAGCTGTCGCCGCCTTGGACGAAGTCTATAACCATCAACGCCGTAGACTTGCCGATGGAATTCTTAGCATCATCATCGCCCAAGATGATATTGAGCCCTTTATGAAAAGTAATTCTTGCATGATTGAAGAAGGGGCACTGAATCTCTTTAAGCATATTCAATCAACCCTGTATTATCATCAATATTCAGCAACCCCAAAACGTACAAGACATCAAGCGCATGGAGAAACTCGCTAGCATCGTAGAACACATCTTTTGTTCTGCCATATACATCAAGAACACTTTCGATGTCATTTTTATTGGTCAGAATACATTTCATCTTGAAGATAGTGGACTCTTCAAGCCTCGTAAACTTACTTGGTACCAACATCGAAAACCTCACAATTCTGAACGAAAAAAGAAGTTAGCACCTTCGCAGCCAAGATTGACTTATTGGTTCTCATACTGATCCATTGTGAAATGTAATTGAATACTAGATCCTTGTTTTCAGGATTTTGCTTGTTCATTACAAGGTAGTACGAGTTAATTTGATTTTGAAGAATCCTGACGGAGGCTTGATCTTGTTTCTCCAGCTTACAAATGTGATCCCGTATTCGCACATAGAAGCTGATAGCATTAAATTTTATTTCACGCTTTTGAAGTGGGCTCATACCTGTTTTCAACTTTCTATCCACTGTTGAAATGTCAAAATTTGTAGGCGACAGTACAGCTTCATCAGAATCAAATGCAGCAATTGCATCCAATATTTCGTAGACTTCATCTTGAATTGTGTGCTGCGATGCAGTGAGTTTTGCTCTTGCCTCACTCAGATATCTATCCTTATTTTCTCTGAGCCTTATTAGCTCATCCAGCTTAAAATCTTTGTCGTATTTAGTATGGCACGTTGGACATAGAGCAATGACGTTTTCAAGAGAGTTAATGTCAGGAGGAACGGGATACCCGATGAGCGCATTGGTCTGTGACTGGTTAGGATTCAATGGGTAAATATGAGCAACTTCATAGCCCTTACTTGGTTTTTTTGATCCATTCTTCTGAAAAAGAATTGGCTGTGTGCATAATGGACAGCACCCTCCAGTTTCCGCATAGAGAATACTGTGCTCATTATCACTATAGCTATCCCTCTTTTTTGCCATCTATAGATCCTTGCCTCAAAACGTCAACACTTTCGGAAATACTACTAGTTATCAATGCCGGTTCAACGTTTAACATTTGTATAATGTACTGGCACGCTTTCTCTAGTATTACCAGATGACACAGCAACTACAACGTATTAATTAAAATTAATAACAAACGACGACTGCTAGTTACGACCAAAAGCGTGTTGAAGCATTATTACTTTTACCTAGCCTGGTATTTTTAGTTTAGTCCTCGCTAAGTATCTAAATTTGAGTTTTTCCTTCTTCAGCAACAAAGAAATGTGCCTGTTGGTTTGTAAAAAGCGTGCCTGTTTTATGGTGAAAAGCAAAAACACTGTGTATTCGCTTTGATGTTAATTCAATGACCGCTATTGACACAAAGTGAAAATAAGACGAATTAATTTTCGGGCAGATATTCAGGCAACAACTCGCGCGGATCAATCTTGATATAAGCCGCAATCTTGCAAAGCATCTCGACAGTGATATTAACTTCTCCGCGTTCAATCCGACCAATGTAGCTGCGATCAATATTCGCGTTAAGCGCAAGGTTGTCCTGGCTCAAGCCAATCTCAACTCTTCTCTTGCGAATATTCTCACCTAATTGCTTTGCCAGATCAGCCATTGTGCGCTCTCAAAATCGGGAGCAGACACTATGGTAAATAGAGGATTAACCTGCCACGGACTATAGTCCTCATTAGCAAGATTTAATATTTAAGATTAATCAGATCATGAGCTTAGCGTCCACTAGCTCAAGTCACGTTAAAGTTTTCAGGTTTCGGAACGATAACTAAGACAAATGAGGACTATAGTCCTCAATTAGTGATTTTAAGGCAAGTAATGCCTATCTCTAACCTATTTCATGGATAGTCTATGTCATTGTTTGTTAATACCAATATTTCTTCATTAACAGCACAACGGTCAATCAATAACCTGAACGTGCCGCTAAGCCAAGCTTTTCAGAGATTAGCTTCTGGCTATCGCATTAATTCAGCTGCTGATGATGCTGCTGGCCTTCAGATTTCCAATAGACTTACTAGCCAGATTAACGGTATGGATCAGGGTGTTCGCAATGCTAATGATGGAATATCGCTTGCACAAGTTGCTGAAGGTGCACTTGACGAGATGACAACATCTATTCAGCGTATGCGAACTCTTGTAATACAAGCAAACAACGGTATCAACTCACTTGAGGATAAAGGTGCAATTCAAAAGGAAATTAATGCACTATCAGAAGAGATCAGTCGAATTGCTACTACAACGAAATTTGGCGATATTCCGCTACTGGACGGCAGTCTGGCAACTAAGTTTTTAGTTGGCGCCAATGCAAAGCCAGAAGACTATATTCCTATTGATCTCAATCGAACTGGTGGTTATGGCTCTGTTGCTCTCGGAATTGATCAAGTATTTGTGGGAGATCCGGGTGTAATTGAGCCAGCTGTGCCAGGCCGGAGGTATGAGCCAGGTGAAACCATTAATATGGTATCGCTATCTGGCCCTTGGTCAAATATACAAGTTAACGTAAACGATACTGGTTTTGTTACCTTGCCAACTCTTAATTTTGATCCATTTGATGATTCTGGAAATAATGATTTACTCGCTCAAGCTGTAAAGAGCATTAGACCAGATTTTGAATACACAAGATTTGGTACTAACGATATTCGTGTTGATGCTGGCACAGTTCAGTTCAGACTCAACTCTGTAGTACCTTTCGGTGATATTGTGCTTTCAACACCTGATTTTTATGGTACTCCTGCTTATTACACTGAACCACCTTTAGAAGGTGAAACAGCTGAATTTAATCTTGGTATTATTGATAATGCTCTTAAGGAGATCGATGACGCGAGGGCAAACCTCGGTGCTACGCAAAACCGCTTTCAGGCGACAATTAGAAACCTGAGTAATATTAGTGAAAATGTTAGCGCTGCTCGCAGCCGGATCAGAGATACTGATTATGCTAAAGAAACGGCAGAACTAACTCGGCTTCAGATCTTGCAGCAGGCCAGCACCACAGTGCTATCACAGGCTAATCAGCGACCGCAGGCAGCACTGACATTACTTCAATAGAGTGGTACTGCCATTTTTACTAAGATCAGGCAGAAATGATGGCCTTTTTAAGCTGTTTCAGTACTTTTCTCTGTTCTGCCTCTAATAAGTTATGGTTAATTTTTAACTCCAACGGTTCCAGATCTTGCACACTAATCACACTATTACCGCCAAGCTTGGTGAACCAGTACATAAATCCGTATTTACGAACCTGTTTCTGCTGTTTTTCACTAAGCTTTAACAGGAATCGTGGGCAGTAAATTTTCGTTCCCTTCAAGAAATATTGAGCTTCGTGCCAAATTGAACCCAATTTCAGACCACCAGTGTCATGCGGTTTACGAACACGTTCTAATCTAGTTATTTGCAGTGGCTGAAACGGAACCTTTTTGAATGACAGAATAGGAATTCTAAAAGGCCCGCTATCCAGCAGCTTTTGCAGTTTGTTGTATGCTCGAAAGTGACCACTGCCTGGATCACCTAATCGTTGAGTACCAACTACTTCGTCATCTGAGGTTTCATTTGGCCAATAATCATATTCTGTGCAACCTGCTTGATTGACAATCAGTTCGGGCAGATGAAGACCGACAACATCAAGCGCAATGTCTAGTCGCGTAACATTTGCAGTCAGAAGTTTCTTTTTGGCATTAACTCCAATCGAGTCTTTTAACCAGCCAAAAAATGTCTGTAACTCAGTTTCGGAATAACGCGCAGGATTGATAGTAACTTTTAGTAATCGCTGTTTAGGTCTAGCAGCCAACACTTTGGGATGAATACCCCAAAAAATAGCAATCTTATCCTCGTTACCAGCACCTAAAAGAGCAAAGTGTTGGTAAACATCCTGATAGTTTTTGATCCTAACAGGGCTTGCTCTACCCCTTTTTAACACCTTGAACGGGGTTGGTAGCTGCTTTAAATGTATATCTATTAGCTGTTTCAGCTCTTTTCGAGTGACATCTATGGTCAGATACAGCATATCAACGAGTGGTCTCGAACCAAATGCCATCGGATTACTGAGGAATAGACTTAAGAAACTGGATAACTTAGATAGTTTAAATTTATCTACTTGTTGATCATCAGGCTTTAGGCTAAACCAGTTTTTAATTTCAGGCTTAACTAAGTCATCCATACGACTACTATAGACCAGATCAGCGTACTGAGATGGCTGTAACTGTCTATTGGTAGCAGCTGAGTAATGAGTAATGTTATCAAGGTAATCACTACTAGACTTAGTGATCAGTAATGAGATCTTACTGCTAACTGTAGCTGATGTCTGATCTGTATTGATAATAGAATCAGAAAGCTTAGTTGTATTATAGTGATTTTTATCGCTATTTTGTTTAGTGTGATTAGTGTTCAAAATCTGGAACCTCGTTTACGCTCAACAGAGTTTATGTTCGATATGCTTACGAAAAACGCACACTAATCACACTAATGTCGATTCAACCAGTGTGATTAGTGTCCAAACTGACAAGTTAAAATTTGAGTACAACCTTCAGTAATGGATGGATATGCCACACGGTTTTTTTAGGCAGCTTTTCTGATTTGACATAACCGAAATTCTCAATGTACTTCAGAGTCTGTTCTACCTTACTAGTGTCTCTCTTGAAACCTTTCCAGTCTCTCTGTGATATCTCGCTCGCTGTATATGCGATGTTTGGATCAAGATTAGTGAGTCGGTTTAGCAAATCGACAGCACCCCCATGGACGTCACTTTCAGCATTATCGAAAATCGATTTTGAGTGCGAATATAGATACCTCATAGTTTTAATCGCGTAAACCATCGCCTTTGAACTGATCTTGCTAAAGTCTTTAATCGCTTTTTCATCGTCGTCATAGTTCAATACAAGCTCATAAACGAGAGCAATTTTCAAAACGGTTCCAGTATTCTTGTACAAGTGACTTTGCATTAACTCATTTAGGTTATCTTTTTTCTGAACCTCGTTAAGCTTTTGCTTAAACCTATTAAACTTAACATTGGCTTCTTTTGACAACTTGACAACCTTGTATCCATCAAACGTTAAAGCGTTTGAAATAAACTCATCGATAGCATTCAAAAACGAGAGCATTTTTTTCTTATATAGCCGCTTCTGAGACTGAAACTCTTCGGTTGTCGGTGTAACATTGACTACTGTTAGCTGGAAACGATTAAGTAGTCCGTCATTACCACCTTGCTCGCCATTTTTTGCTTCTGTAATGTGCGGTCTGTACGCATCAGGCTGAATACTCGTTATAACGGTTACCGTAGCATCTTTAACTGTTTTCAGTTGAGCTGTTGCGATTTTTCTTGAAAGAATCGCATTACCTGACTCTGACTGCATCAAGAGGCTTCGCATATCTAAATTGTTGTTTAAACTATTCAGTAATTGCCGAAACTCGTCTGCATATACGACAAGAGGTACATTTTTACCTGTTAATAATTGGTTAAAACCTGCTGGAGTGAAATCTGTGAGGAGCAGCATCTCAGCACTCGCAACACTTTCCTCTTCAACATTCAGCACTTTGACTTTTTTACCGATCGTCTTTATGATTTTGGCTGGATCAATCACTTTCCCTTCGTCAAAAGCGGTTTGAACCTCTTTCTTAATATCTCTCTCAGTAGCATGAGCGATCGCATTATCAATTTTGAGATTGTAATTTGATTCGGCTTTGTCAGCCGGAACGATAAACCTTTTGAATGTATTTAATGCACTTGTTGTGGCTGGAGTTTTTCCAGAACCAGCGACACCAACCAAGCAAGTCCAAAGGTTGGGTGATATGAATTTATTATCATCAAAACCGGTATCAACTCTCAAGAACTTTGAAATCGAAGTACCTATTAACGAAGTATTCACCGCGAATGCATAGTCCGCTGTTGTGCCATCTAACGAAGCTTGCGACATTACATAGTTGTATAACAGCTCTGGCATCATGTCTTGGTTTAGCATTCTTATAGGTGATTCTTTCTCTCGAAATGGTTTTGGCGCTATCCATTTTTTGCCACCCATTAGTGAATAAAATCGGTATAGACTCATCGGTTTACTTAGAGCTCCGACTGAATAGGCGCCCTTTTTGACAGTAAACCAACGATAAATTTTTATACTCTTTTTTTCTCCAAGATATTGCTTTAAATCTTCGAGCTCCTTACGAGAACCGTCAATCAGATAAACAGCTTCAAAAGCAGTCCTGGTCTTAATGTGCAATTGTGCTTCAGGATGGTCCTTGATAAATGCTCCAAACTCATGTTCATCATGCTCGCCATCGTCGATATACCTGACAAAGAAAAATGGGTCTGCTTTAGATTCGTCACAGGCTATTTTGCAACCTAAGCGATGAAAGTCTGAGTTTCCACTATTTATTAAATTCTTTAGTTCACTAGAGCTATATTCATCATTGTCTTTTCTGATAAGTAAATTTACACCTGAACCTGTATACCCCATCACAAATGAAAGCGCTGATAAGTCCGGTGTTAAATCAATATCGGAAACGCCTGCTAATAAATCTGAATTGGTATTGCTAATGTTCTTTAACGATTCCACAAGTCACCTCTGCTGTTAATGTTTACCAATCGTGTTGGCACTAACAAACAATATCATTGAGAGACCGTTTTACCTCCCTGTAACTTTTTGAAAAAACCATAAAAAACACACTGGTAAGCCATTGTTTTAACTTGTTATTTTTCTCGAAAATTTCTAACTTTTTCAGTTAAAAAACATCAAAAAGCGATATCCGTAACTCATTGACTTTATTGTTTTTTATGGGATAGTGGTTTTTAGGATAGTCGAAAAAATGTCGGGGACTTTGCAAGTGAAAACATCAGAATTTGAGTTTGGAACCGAAACGAATCCCTTGGTCTTGGAAAAGATAAATACACCAAGACCAAGGATAAGTCGTTGCGTTAGATTTAATCCTGAAGCTAGAAACTCTCTTGAGCCAGTCTCAATCGATTTTGGTAAATTTCGCGGAAGAAAAGAGAGAGTCTATGACATTGAACAGATTTTTCTTAAGAATCTACTATCAAATCCAAATCTGTCTTTAAACGCGCTAAGGCTAGCCATCTGGATGGTTATACAAATACATATGTGGCCTGACGAGCAACAAATCTTTATCATTAGTCATAGTGACGAAGTTTCAAGCATGAATAAACTTTGCATAGGGCACCCGCGAGGACATTTGGCTATTTATCTGAATATAGAATTCATAGATTTGTTACCTAAACTAAAGAAAATGTCGATCAATTTTACACGCACTGACGTTATAGCTGCTCTTCAAGAGCTTCACGATTTCCAATATCTAACCGTTACAGAAGTTAAATATGAAAATAGTTATCTTGGACGCAAGGCAAGAAAAAAAGAAGCTGAGTCCAAGAATCGTGCACAAGATATAAAACAGCCTACTTTTCTAACAGAACGATGCTCTTTAGTTTGTGTTACCCTTACTAAACAACTGTACGAAAAAAACTTTTCAGGTAAATGGACTCCGACACTTTAAATCATTGTCATACCTAATATCATCGTTACGTGAGTCAAAAATAGAGGCTGAATTCCAAGCAATTTTATGATATAATTCAAACTCTTAAATCACACCCCTTTCCCGTTTTACAACCACCTAAAAATCAAACTTAACTATCGGAGGTACTCTATGAGTACAGCTTCGCCGTACGCGCTTTACCTAAGCAAATTGTCGGCAACAAGCAGGGTATCTATTGCCTCACAACTGCGTAGCATTGCACGTATCATGGGCTGGCCGCTTGATGATGTGACCCGTTTTAATCGCGTCAACTATCAGGAAATGCTGCAAATCCGTGCGCTGTTACAGCACGAAGGCTGGGCACCTCGCTCTGTCAACCGTGCCCAGGTTGCGCTTAAAAGCATCGTTAAAATCGCGGTCATGATGAAGCAAGCTGATCCAGAGCAACTAGAGCAGCTAAGTACCATCAGTAAGCTGAAGTATCCTGAGTTTCAGGGCACCGCACTGACTAAGCAGCAGGTTAAATCGTTATTTGACCTCCTAACGCGTTCAACCTCTGCCACCGGTATTCGTAACGTTGCCCTGTTCGCGGCGCTGCTCGGTACAGGCCTTCGACGCTCTGAGCTTGTCGCACTTGAGATTAAAGACCTCGACCTTAGCAAGCAAACGCTGCTGGTGCGTCACGGTAAAGGCAATAAATCTCGCACGGTCTATCTGCCTGAATGGTGCCAGCAACATCTGCAAAACTGGCTGGCATTGCGCTCGAAACAAGCAGGTTTCTTGTTCTGTCCGGTTCAAGTAGGTGGCAAAGTCAGCCCCCATAGCCCTATCAGTGTGTCACTCGTTTTCAGACTGATTAAGAGCAAGTTAAAGCGTATTGGTGTTGAGAATGCGTCACCGCATGACCTAAGGCGCACCTTTATTACACGCCTGCTAGAGCAAAATGTGGACCTTAATACCGTGCGTCAGATGGCAGGCCATGCGTCTATGACCACAACCACAATCTACGATAAACGTGATGTGCAGTTTATGCAGCAAGCAGCTGCGGCACTGCGTTATGAGTAAGGTATCCAGAATGGCAAAAGCTAAACATAAATCGCCTTCGCGTCACCTGAATCATATGGCTGGCGCGATGTGTTATCGCTTACTGACTGAAATACCTGATGCGCTGTACATGATTGAGCTAACGTTACCGATGGTCAGTCGCATTATAGGCACGGGCTTATCCTACAACGATTACAACACGAACTTTGAGCTGCTGGAGCTCCTGAAAATTCCTGATCCAGCACCGAAGAAAACCGAGCAGGTTAGACAAAATCTCAGTCAGCTATGCAATATCTTCGAGTTGGATGAACGAGTCGCCATCCTGCTTGAGTTTATCCTCATCATGAACATTAACCCGCACGCGAAGTTCTTAATCGACTGTATTGAGTTACCAGACCAAGACCATGACCTAATGCTGTTCTACGAGCACATCAGTGGCCTCGATAAGCATCACATTATTGAGGCGATGGAATCACTGATTTCAAAAGGCATTCTGAGTGCCGATTCAGCACCACAGCATCTGCCGTGGTTAGAGATGTCGAACCCTATTCAGTATCTGCTGACAAAAAGTGTCGTGACATCCTGCGAGCAAATACTGGCAAGCTTCTTAGTCAAAAGCCCTGCTCCGGCATTTACGCTGTCAGACTTTGACTATGTGAACATCGACCTGCTGCGTAGGTATATGCAAAAAGCGACGGCTGCTCAGCATACCGGTATTAATGTGCTGCTGTATGGTTGTGCTGGCACCGGTAAAACAGAGTTAGCGCGTGCGCTGGCCTCAGAGCTTGACCGGCAGTTATTTGAGATAGGCAGTCAGGTTATTGCAGACGGCAAGTTGCAGCAGAAACACAGTACTAAGTACGTGAACAGTCAACGTGTACAGTACCTGACAACCGTGCAGACCTTGCTTCGTAACAGTACAGAAAACCTGTTACTGATTGATGAGTGTGAGAGCATCTTTCTAAACGCTGATAGCTCGTACAGCAAAGATATGCTGCATCAGACGCTGGAGCGCAACACGGTGCCAGCGATTTGGATAACCAATCATGTTGGTTGCCTTGAAGATAGCTACTTACGCCGCTTTAAACTGGTACTGGAAATCAACTCACCGGATGAGAGCAAGTTAAAAGCGCTAACTGAACAGGCCGTGCATGGCCTTAACCTCAGTGAAAACGCAGTTGAAAAGATAGCAGCCGTTAAACACATCACACCGGCCATTATCGGTAACGCGGCCTATGTCACAAAGACTGTCGGTGAGAAGCGAACCAAAGCCGAAAGCACCATGCTAGAGGTGATTGAAAATACGCTTGAAGCCTGTGGACTGTGGCAAAACGACATGCGCTATCAGCAGGAAATACCGTTTGATGTAAGTTTGCTTAACCTTAAGCAACCGAAATCCGTTATCGATGAAATCAATCATGCGGTATCGCAAGGTCAGCCGGTTCGCGTACTGCTCTGTGGACCACCTGGAACCGGTAAAACGGCGTATGCGCACTATCTAACAAAAGCGCATGACATCAAGCTAAAACGGGTGCAATGCTCAGATGTCCTTAGCAAGTATGTCGGTGAAAGTGAGCAGAACGTTCGACAGCTGTTTATCAGCGCCCATCGCAACAAACACGCGCTGCTGCTTGATGAGGTCGATAGCTTACTGACAAGTCGTGACAGGCTTCAGGCACAGCACGAAACGCAGTTAGTGAATGAAATCCTGACACAGCTTGAGTGCTTTACGCAGCCGCTCTTCGCTGCAACTAATTTCGAAACAGCGTTAGACAAAGCCGTACTGCGTAGATTCGATTTTAAGCTTGAGTGCGACTACTTGCACACAGAGCAAGTGTTGATGCTGTTCCGTCGCGTTCTGAGCGTTTCTAGGCTTACTCAGGACGAGCAACAGCAGCTCAGTACACTCAAGCGCTTAACACCTGGCGACTTTGCAATCATCGCAAGACGCATGAAGTTTCAACCCAAGCAAGACCATCGTCAGTCAGCGCTGAAAATGCTGCTCGACGAGAACAAACGTAAACAACCCAACCCAACGATTGGCTTTGTTCACTAATTTAGTGACAAGCGCCAGCGACTAACAAAGGAAATACCTATGACTAGTATATTGAGTTCTCTCAAGGTTATCGCTCGCCCAAAAATTGAGCCTAAACCACCAATCATCGGCAAACGCTTACGACTGATTGAAAAGCTCGATGAGCAATTAGCGATTGCGCAGGCCATGTTAGACGGTCAGCCTTATGAATCGTATCGCGATAAAAAAGTGAAAGACCCCGAGACGGGTGAGCGCAAAACCGTGCGCACGCGCAAAGCGGTTCGGCCTTGGTACTTCGACGATAACAATCACTACTACTTTGAAATCCGTGTCGGCTTTAAACCTATGGAGCTTGATAAAGGAAAATCTGCAATCGATGTTGGTGATAAAGCACAGCTACCGATCGTGATTAACGCCATCATCAAAGCCGTTGAAGCAGGCGAGTTAGATCAACAAATCTTGCAGGCTAAACCGCAGAAACCCTCAAAACCTAAAGAGCCGAAAAAGACGGCTTAACCATGAACGTGATTGCCAGAGTGCAACAACACTCTGGCAGTTTAGAGGTTTTGACAGTGCGCTAATAACAGCACTGAACAGCTAACAGGCTTTAACGGTTTTGGAGGTGCCATGCCAACGTTACGCGAAATCGATGTGAAGTATCGATTTAAAGATGTGGCCTGCAATATCACAGGTAAGAACATTAACTCACCTGAGCGCATTGCACAGTTATTTGACTATCTGAAGTATGAAACAAAAGAGCAGTTTATCGTCGTTAACCTGACACAGCAGCACGACATTAACTGTTTTGAAGTCGTTGCAACCGGCACAGTCAATGCGGTTCAGGTTCGTCCTGCTGAAATACTGCGTACTGCTGTGCTACTGAATTTACCGAATATTCTGCTGATACATAACCATCCGTCAGGCGACCCGAAACCCAGTCAGTCAGACATTAACTTTACCGAGCGGATGATTAAGGCCGCTGAAGTGTTGGACATTAAAGTGATGGATCATCTGATTATCGGCCTTGACTGCTTTACCAGCTTGCAACAAACACACCCGCACATTTTTTAGCTGCACAACCCAACATTTATCGAGAGGAAAACACCTATGCGTATTCAGTACGAGGGCTTAGCTTTGCCTGTATCAAAGCGATTTATCGATGCACTTATCGAAGTCATTGAGCCGGTTAAAGAGCCGATGGCAGAGTTCATTACCGTTAACTTTCGTGATCCGAAATACAGCGCTGAACAAGGCGGCTACCATCCGGTTGAAATCATGCTCACAGGCCGATGTGGAAGATACGAACTCTGCTACATCACCGATTTTTGTTTTGCAGGTATTGGCGACTGTGCCGAGCTGTTGAAGTCACTCGATTTCGAATTTATCGCTGGCACCTTTCAGGACATAACAGGTTACTACCCTATTGAAGTCGCCAGAGAAATCTACCCGATATGGGAAGACAACTTTTTAACCTACTGGCTGGATATGGGGGTTTTTGAGGTGGAGGTATCATCATGAGTAAGGTTGATAAGCGTAAAAACATCAACAACGATGATCCACGTAGAGTCGCATTAGGTCAGTGGGTACGTGAACAGCGCATGGCAAAAGGGTATACTATGCGAGATATGGCAGCGAAAAGCGGCAGACCGCATAGCTATTTTGGCAAGATTGAACAGGCACAGCGAGGACTGGACTTGTTGGAATTCATTGATATGTGTAACTGGCTTGATGTATCACCGATGAAATCATTCTTGTCCGTGCAAGTTTCGTTTAAACAGCAGTCGTAAATATGAATTAAGGGCAGTAAAAATCCCGCGCTGCCCTGACAACTAACTGAGGTTTATATGCTGTATAAAAAAGCGTTTGGTGCTAACTTCAATCTTGGATTTAACCTAAGCGATTTTCCACAACTTCATGACAAGAGTTATCACAACGATGTCTGTCCAAGTTTTTGGTACATGAAGAATGGTCTGTATTTTGTGTTATGGGTTGATTTCGAAAACCCTGACAATCGAGAATCTGATAGCAAACGCTATACGATTACCACAGCAGAGAATTTAGGTGACGATGGATATCCCGATATAGTTATTGATGATCAAAATGCCACAATAATCTCTACTGATGAACCAAAAGATATAATAACATTTCTATTAAACTCAATAAGTTGAAACGCATCAAGCTGAAACCCCTCACAGGGTTATACAAAAATCACACTTACCCGTTAAACTGTATTAATATACAGTCCAATATGGTCCTGTGAGCTAACTTAAAGAAATATCCTAAATGAAGAAAAAATTTACTTGTATAGAGAGCTTCTGTGGAGCAGGCGGGATGTCAATTGGCATTGACCAAGCTGAGTTCGATGTAAAAATGGCTTTTGACCTCAATGAATGGGCTGTCAAAACTTATCAAACAAGCATATCTAATAATTGTATTGTTGCTGATGCATCACAGATTAAATCTGATTTTATTAAAGAATATTCCAATTTAAAAACTGGTGAACTTGACCTTTTCAGTGGAGGACCACCCTGCCAAGGGTTTTCAAAGCAACGGAGAGGAGCACACATATTTGATGATCCAAGAAATGGCTTAGTTAAAGAGTACGCGAGACTTGTAAAAGAATTACTGCCAAAGTCATTTATACTTGAAAATGTCGCAATTTTCGGACAAAAAAGGGGTCTCTCTCAATTATTAGAGTTAGAGAACTACGTTGAAAACTATAGACTTTACCCTCATTTTTATAATGCAGCCGATTATGGTCTGGCACAGACACGCGAAAGATTTATCTTAGTAGGAATTCGTAAAGATTTTGAACTACCGTTCATAAAACCAAAACCAACGGTTGAAAAATGGCGCACTGTCGGTGAAATAATAGGAGATTTACCTGAGCCTCCAATGGACTACTCTGAACATCCAGATTATTTCAATCATCAGAGAGCCCGAGTCACACAAATAAACATAGAAAGGTTTTCTCATGTGCCTCAGGGTGGTGGATGGCAAGACATCCCTTTTGATTTAAGATTAGAGTGTCATAAAAAAGCAGATACCAAAAGCGGAGGATGGCCAGATGTCTACGGCCGCCTACTTTGGAATGGTCAATGCCCAACAATTACAGGAGGCTTTGATAGTTTTACGCGAGGTCGTTATGGGCACCCTCTTCAGAACCGACCACTAACACCTAGAGAAGCAGCAAGATTACAGGGATTCCCTGACAGTGTGAATTTTCAAGGGAGTAGGCAAGAAGTTAGGTATCAAATTGGAAATGCTGTACCACCTCCACTAGCTAAAGCTGTTGCAGAACAAATAAAGAAAGTTTTATCAAATATAGAATCAGAAGAACTTTCTATACGAAAAAATGAATTGCAGTTATCTATTTTCTGAATCAGCTCCTGAGTAGACTTTAAAGTCTACTCATTTCCAACTTGATTTAATTTTATTATATTACTTAAATCACTCTTTAATAGCTCTCCAATTGAACCTACTTTTACAAGTTTGAGAATATCTTGGCTGAGATAACGTACAGGAGGATCTAGATAGTAAATTCCAGTTAACTTTGATAAGTGTTCTTGATACAGCTTAATAGTGCCAGGAACACAAATATCATTGACTTTTTTCTTCTTGTTGTCCCTTTGCGTTTCGCTTACACAAAGAAGTATGCTTCTGTATTGACCAGGTGATATCGAGTCTAGAATCCGCTGGTGAGCATAAGGTTGAACTATACGCTCCCTCGTTGTAGTTTTTGCTGGAAAAACAAATATTTCATTTTTATTTGAAAAGCAAATATCTGTTGATAAACTTTCACCATCTGGTAGTGATATATGTTTTCCGCGATTGTGATTGATAAAAAACCTACTAAAGATACTACCTAGAAGAATTTCAAAATGTGTTCCAGGAGTTTTTCTACTACTATTTTTCCAAATATCATAGCAGATCGCAAAGCTCATTATTGCTGTATAAATAATACGATCAATATTTAAAACCTCTAATTGACAACTGCAATTTTCAGAATCAATCTTCTCAATAAAATCTAACCAAGATGCTTCAAATTCTTCTGGATCAGAAATAAAAAGCTCCGTTGCTATAGGCCTGCTGTAAATTAATTCGTGATAGCAAATATAATTTTTGTTTCCTACACTTCCGTAATCATCAAATTTCAGATTGGCTATGAGTTTCAAACATTGAGAAGCGATTTCTGAAATTTCATCAAGAGGTGACAATCCAGAATCATAAAGTTTTTTTATTTTCTCGTGTTTTTCTTCAACAAGTGTTAATTCAAATGGTGCAGCCACAACTATAAAGTCCATACAATAAAATCTTGTATGTACAATAACGGAAAAATAACAATTGTGGAACTTAAATTTGGTGCCTAGGGCCGGACTCGAACCGGCACGTTGTCGCCAACGGTGGATTTTGAACAGACTACAAATAGAATAGCAGTCAACAAAACAATGAGTTACACTCATTTTTAGAAACTTTGCAAATTCTTTGCAAGAACTTCGGACTGCTATCATGCTTAAACGTCAGCCAAAAGAGCAAGTTTTGCTCATAAAAACAGCACCTTTTGCACTCTATAACTGTGGCTCTCTTAGCCTATTTCCAACTGCCAAAGATTCGAATCAACAGTATGGAGAGTGGTTATGAGTGTACAACTTGAACGTCATGATGTTACCACAGGCTTATACATCTTTCTTCAGAATAACAGTAAACGCTGGTATGCCAGATTTGTCATTGATGGTAAGTGGTATTGCAAGGCAACTAAGGAAGAAGACAAAGATAAGGCAATAGCCAAAGCACACCGCATATTCGTAGAGCATCAGATACGGTTCGAAACTAACACACTGACAACCAGTAAACGGTTCAAGGATGTTGCTGAAAAAGCCATTGCTACCATGAAACATGATATGGAACGTGGTGCGGGTAAAGTCATCTATGAAGACTATATAGGCTGCTTAAACAGATACCATATCCCATTCTTCGACCGGACTTTCATCACCAGCATAGACGTTGACGCACTTCGAGCCTTCGATAAGTGGCGCGAAGAGAAAATGAAACGTAAGCCTGCTCGTTCTACCCTTCTAACACATAACGCTGCACTGCAACTGGTATTCAAAGAAGCTGTTGAAAATAAGTGGATGCTTGCCTCACAAATACCAGCACTTGCAGCAGATGGCGCAAATATGGTTCGTCGAGCAGCTTTTACACCTGCCGAATACGAACGCATTCTTGAAAAACTTTTTGATATGGAGGAAAACAGTCGGAAAGAGGTAACAAAGCAGATCCGCGAATTGACGCAAGACTATGCGGAATTTGTGATTAATACTGGTATGCGACCAGGTACTGAGCTAGACAACCTAACATGGGGTGATCTTCATATTGAGCGCCATGAGGATCAGGCAACCTTTTATATAAGTGTACGTAAGGGTAAAACGACACTGCATACTGGTACTCGTGAAGTCGTATGCAAACGCAGTTTACAACGTACAATCTGGCGAATGACAGAACGTTTTCCAAATCGACAGGCAAAAGATCTTCTGTTTAGATTACCTGATGGTTCAGAAACTAAAGAAATCAGCCGTACCTTTAATGCTGCACTGAAAGAACTTGGCCTTGACGAATCACCACACGGCAAAAGAACACTATATTCACTTCGTCATTCGTTTATCACATGGGAACTGGTGGCTCAAAAGGTAACCATTGATGTGCTCGCACGTCAGTGTGGTACTAGTATTGAAATGATCGAGCGTCATTACAGCCATGTGATACCTCGCATGTTTAGTCAGCAACTATCAGGTGTGGTGATACCGGATAAAAGGGAAATCGAGAAAAAGTGGGGACATCAGGAATCGTTAGTAAAACTATGGAAAGATCGGTTTATTCAGTGGGAAAAGAACTACAAACGAAAAGGATGTATATAAAAAAGAGAATTTTAAAGTTGTATAAAAAAACCACAAAAAGGGTTGCAATATTGGTAAGCAACCGGGCAATTATGATAACAGGTTGGTGAGCACTAACACAAAAATGACACTGTATATTTTGACAGTTTTCTCGCTTGCATAAATACAAAACACACACTATCTTGTGTTTAAGCCCTAACTAAACACCATATGTAGTGAGGGTTAGGTTGAAGGATCTAAGGCCGACTGGTACTCGGCCGAAGATCGCAGTACCAACCGAGTACGGTTGCTACCCCAAATGTGGGGTTTGGATTGTAGCAGCCTAGTTGAAACTTTCAACTAAGGAGTTGACACCATGGCGAAAACCCAAGGTGGTAAAAAGAAAGTTCATGTTCCTGCACATACCCGAAATGACGGGACAAAGGTTCGTGAACATTACAGATCAACCCCAAATTGATCTGACAGAAAGCCTCTTTATTAGAGGCTTTATTGTGTAACTACAATCCAATTTAAGGAGCCATACTATGGCTAGATACATCTTAAACTCAAACGCTCAATCAACCGGTGAACATGAAGTTCATAATACCAATACCTGCTACTGGCTCCCAGAGCCTCGTAACAGAATAGACTTGGGTGAGCACCCTAATTGCCAGTCAGCGGTATCAGAAGCTAGGAGGCGTTATCAGGGACGTAAAATTGATGGCTGTGCTCACTGTTGTCCTGATTGCCACACTAGGTAAGGAACTTTTTGAACAAGGATGTTACTATTTTGACCGGATTTTATTAAGCAATGAAGCCTGTCAGAAAATGCATTATCACTTCTTAAGCGTAGCATTGACCCCAAGATTACACGTATTAATTTTTCAGTGAGATGAGTAATGGAAAACGATATCAATAGCATTATCCTTACATACCCTGAGGGTGGCTCAAATATAAGAACATTGTATCGTGGAGAAGACGTCTTATTCTCTCTTCACGATATTGTTGCACTTCTCGCTAAACAGAACTCAGAGCTTGCCAAAGGTGGAAAATCAGAGGGATTGATGGGCCTGATCAAAGCACAGATCGAGGTTCTTGAACCAGATGAGAAAGAAGGGTTTGGACAAGAAACATATGTTACTCAACCAGGCCTTTTTAGGATTATCTTAAGAGACAATAGCCCTGCGTGCAAAAGGTTTCAAAGGTGGGTAACGCATGAAGTCTTGCCATCAATCCAAAAGTACGGAACCTACCCTCCTCCCATTCTAAAAGTTTCTAATAAGGACTCAGATGTCAAAAGACTTGTCCAGGCATTATTAATTGAAATTGAAGAGAGAGAGCGGCTGGAGGTACAAACTAAGCAAAAATTTCTAGAACATGAAGAGAGACTCAATCATCTAGGCTCAATGCTGGAGGCTGTGAAATCTGAGGGGAAATTTATTGATGTAGAATCTTTTTGTAAAAGCCATGAAATCGATTCAACGCATTATCACTTAATACTTAGTTGGTGCATAAAGATTTGTGCTGAACAGGATGAACCATCAGCGAAAAAATTTATCAATGGAAAAACACATCCTGCGTTTCCAGAATATGTCCTTATTAAAGCAGCGGAGAAAGCTCTGAAACGTTAACTTTCATTTGAAAATTAAATAATAAAGCGTCAAAGAACAAACTCAAACTGTTGATACTTGATTAAAATACATTTAAAAGGAACTTAGAAATTGACCATTAACAATATCCTAGAAAGTAGAAATATTTCTGCATTGATACACTTCACCCGACTAGAAAATTTACCGTCAATTATGACGCACGGAATACAACCAAGAGCTGTAATTGATAACCCAAATAACAGAATAAATGGATTCACCAATGACACAATCCGTGTGGATGGCAAGACTGATGCAAATTGTTTATCAATTTCTTACCCAAACTGCTCTATGCTTTACAAGCTTAGAAATGAAAATCCGCAAACATCTTGGGTTGTAATCGCAGTAAAACCTGAAATTTTATTAACTAAACCGTGTTTGTTCTACCCTACAAATGCCGCTTGCAACCAAGTAAGACACCTTGCCCCTAGCAATTTTACTGGACCTGCAGCATTATCAAAAATGTTCGATGAAACAATTGTTGGGAAAGTAGTAACTGTTAGAACTGAACATCCATATTTATTGCCTTGCGACCCAACGGACGTACAAGCTGAAGTTTTAGTTTACGGCACCATTGAACCTCATTTAATAATTGGATGTATTTTTGAACGGGAGAGTCAAAGAGCTGAGTTCGCGAAGAACTATTCTGGGTTTAAATCTTCGGCTAAGAACGGTTGGGGGGTTTTTGATAATAGAAAGCAAAGTAGACAAAACGGTTATACCGGCGTCTCGATAAACAGGGGGTAACATGGCGATCAGACCAATATACATTCCAGCTAAAAGTGGTAAATTTTTAGTAAAAGCTGTGCCTGTAGATTTTAAATGGCACGCTGGAATGGCTATATCCCAAAAGCAGAAGTCAGTTGATGAATTACATTCATCAGCTAAGAATAAAGTTAGTGGAATTAAAAAAATATTGGAAGTAAGCTCAAAATCAAAGGAAGACATTGGTGTAAAATTAAGTGCCTTTAATTTAATGATAAAAACAAAACGATACGGAAGAACTTTTAGCGTTGAATGTGCCTATCAGAGTAGCAAGGTGTTTGAATCTGGCCAGCAATACATTGATTTGTTAAATGCAACATCTATCGAAGCTAAAAAAGATCCACGGTTAAAAGACTCAGGAAGAGTCACATCATTCAGATTTTATGGGCAAGTTTGGCCAATATCACCTATGACCGCTTTTTACGACTGGCTATATGTTAATGCTCTCAAAAATAATCCTGAACTGCATGCCGAACTTGACCAGTATGACGCGTTTACTGACATAGAGTTTAATCCTGAAAAATCAATTAACTGCCAAGCCTACGCGGTTTCACTTTTTAAAGCTTTACAGAGTCGTAACTTGCTCGACGAAGCGACTTCGTCGCAGGAAAACTTTATAAAGTTGTATAGTGATTACAGTATTAGCAATACCAATGAAAACGAAGAACATCAATTTGGCATGCGCATTTAGTACATAATGAACATGTCACCTTTAGCATTAAACTTGAACAGCGTCAGGGACGTCGTAGATCAATTCTGTCACTTCACTAAGCAGACGATGGTCTAAAAGAACTTGCATAATTGTTCTTACTGTCTGTTCACATGGAATTAGTCGACCAGTATCATTGTCAAAATTTAACCCCCAATTACGTCGACCATTTACCAACTGAACGGCTGACAGGAAACCAGGTCGAGTAAACAAACCTCTTTCTTCGATGCGCGCCATTCTCCTTAATTGAATTGAGTTTGTACCGACGTAATTTCTAATCACTTGAATATCAGTAAAAAGACCCGAGAAATCTGGTCTCAATTGAAGGTTAGAAAATGCTTGAGCATATGAAGCTCGATGTTCCATAACAGATTCAAAAGCGCTTTTATTTGAAATAAAGATGGCTCCATTCAGTGCATAAAAATCAAAATATTTCTCAATAGCGAATCCATTATCTTCAGCTGCAGAAAGCTCACCATTGTTAAAAACTATATTTATGTGGGTTTTAAGGTATGAAGTTCTCCAATTAGAAGCAGTCCGTTTAACGGCATAAATCACTTGCCCATTGTTAGAAAACTTAACCAAATATCCGCTGGCATTCCGCAGATCTTTTAAAGATCGAATACGGTGATCTGGCTCAGGACGATCGACAAGATTTTTTAGATCAGTAAAATTGCATCCCTGAATAGTCGTTTCTAAGCAACTATTTTCATTTGTTTGAGAAAGATGTGTATAGTTCGCACACTCCGTAATACGCTTCATTTCTGACTGAACAACACCTATAATTTTATTATTTAATACATTGTCAGTCTGTGCGTACCATGCCGAAAATTTTGTAGCAGTGGTACTACGTTTAAAAACCCAAAGATGTACTGTGCTATTAGCATAATCAAAATTACGTAGTGATACAAAATCAGGCCGCATGTATTCATCCTTTGATTATATAAAATTCTTGAATTGTCTGTGCTGTTGAAGTTCCTGGAGATAACATGCCAGCCTTTAAAACCCTGACATCCTTTTCAACGTTGTTAATCTGAATTGTTGCTTCATAAAGCCTCCAACCCAAAATCAAAAGCAATGGATTCATAAGTATTTGTCCAGATTTGTAAGTGATAGCAAACATCCATACTAAGAACACTGCAAATCCAAGTAACTTTTGAGGTTCGCTATACGAAATCCCCATAAATGACACTACATAAGGAAACGTATAATTTATTATCTCATTTGGAATGGCCTTAGCTTTTTTCACTTCGATGCGGAATGGATATGAAATTTTTCCAAGTGATGATCGCGCAAGAAGAATAGCAAACACACTGATCCCAAGAAATGTTAAAGACAAACTTGGATTCATGAATGGGTTATAGCTGCATTTATCGCTGAACATTATATCTGGCGAACAAATTGATTTTGACCACCAACTTGAAGGTATATCTTGAATTGCCAATATTATTGCTAGTGGTAGATATGACCCCAGAAAAATTAGGAACGCGGGCAGAAGGTTAAATTGCATATTATGAATGACACCTACAGTAGGTTGCTTTTAAACATCACAACATCAAATTTTGAACTTTTATTCTATGCGAACATTTCTACCATGTTCTTCCATGAACGCCGCAAATGTCGACCAACTCATACGGTACTTGTTAACGCTGTTCCCAGCAGGTAGCCATTCGATGTTTCCCTTACTAATTAGTAAATCCCCTAACTTGGCACCATCCTTTTTTACCTCGATTTCAATATCTTTGTGTTGAACCAGCTTCGTGTGCAAGTTAATCGATACTTCATGCGCCATAAATATAACTTCCCCGTAGTGTTGAGACTTATTCACTGCAGAATTTAGTTTTGCACTTTAATCTATATTAAAGTGCGTCTTTTGCTCTAAATCAGAGACAAAGTACTGTTCTTGTCTCTAACTTAGACAAATCTGATGGGCTTGTCACTAGTCTAGTGAAAATTAACACTAATCACACAAATCAGGACGCTTGATCACTCTAATTCGTCTAATATGCTACCGTACCAGTTTAATAGCTGCTGATAGCTTTCGAACGATTTCTTGAGTGAGTAGCACGTTATGTTGTCTACGCTGACGACTGATATTCTTAACTTGTGATCACGCTTTTCAATTTTCGGTAAGTTTAGAAGAGTCCGGCCTACTGATTTCCATCTCCATAGCTGTTGCCTGAACTGCGCTTCGCTAACCTCTATCGTCTCCATACTGATTATCATCATTAAATTTTACGTAAAATAAATGTATATGAATTGGACGACACTTTCAAATTCAACACCAACTAATCATGCACTACCGTTTTTCCTGCCTTCGCCTTATACTGTATTTAAATACAGTATGTTGAGGTGTGATATGTCAGCAGAAATTCTTGGCAAGGTATCAACAGTAAGACGCTACTTACCTATACCGTTTTACAGCAATAGGGTTGCCGCTGGGTTTCCCTCCCCCGCACAAGACTATGTTGAGAGGACCTTGGATCTAAACGAACTCTGTATTAAGCATCCTGCTGCAACGTTTTTCGTAAAAGTTAGCGGTGATTCGATGCAGGACGCCGGTATATATGACAGCGATATTCTGGTAGTGGATCGGGCTATTGAGGCTAAGCATGGGGACATTGTTGTCGCTGCACTTAGCAATGAGTTCACTGTTAAAGAGCTATGCTTAACCCCTACTATCAGATTGATACCACACAACCCTAAGTATCAAGCAATTGAAATTACCTCAGAGGACGAGTTAGAAATCTTCGGTGTAGTTACTAACGTGGTACGTAAAATAAGAAGGCCATGACAACCAAAACTTTCGCACTTGTTGACTGCAATAACTTTTACGCTAGCTGCGAAAAGATGTTCAGGCCAGATCTCAAGAATACTCCTGTTGTCGTGTTATCTAATAACGACGGTTGTGTCGTGGCTCGCTCTAAAGAAGCTAAAGCTCTTGGCATAAAGATGGGAGTACCAGCATTCCAGATCCAAGACCTGATTGATTCCGGCAAAGTATTAGCTTGCTCATCTAACTATGCACTTTATGCCGATATATCAGCCAGGGTAATGACAACGCTAGAGCAACTGGCTCCAGCGGTTGAAGTCTACTCTATTGATGAAGCATTTCTTGACCTGACAGGTGTGAGTAATTGCGTTGACCTAACTCAATTCGGTCAGCAAGTGCGCAGTACGATTCAACAATGGATTGGTATTAGCGTATGTGTTGGTATCGCTCCGACTAAAACACTGGCTAAGTTAGCAAATCATGCGGCTAAAAAGTGGACTAAAGCAGGCGGTGTTGTTGATCTGACAAATAAAGAACGACAACGCAAACTAATGAGCTTGTTGCCTGTTAGTGAAGTATGGGGAATTGGTGGCAAATTAACGGCAAAGCTTAACAAACTCGGGATCAATACTGCTCTTGATCTGGCTGATGCAGAACCTGCTTTTATGCGCCAGCAATTTTCAGTAGTGGTATCTCGTATTGTGCAGGAGCTAAACGGTGAATCATGCTCAGAACTGGAACAGGTAGCACCAACTAAAAAGGAAATTGTGAGTTCACGTTCATTCGGTGAGAGGATTATCTGCAAACAGCATATGCAGGAAGCGATCAGCGAGTATGTAAGTCGTGCTTGCCAGAAACTGCGTAAAGAGCAGCAAGTAGCCAAGCAATTGAGTGTTTTTCTGCGAACCAGCCCATTTAGCGATAAAGAACGTGACCCATACTACGCAAACAGCATCAGTACATCGCTTGTAACGCCAAGCGCTGACACTCGTGATTTCATCAGTCTTGCAGTAAAGCTGCTCGACAAGATCTGGCGTGATGGCTATCGCTACGCCAAGTCAGGAGTGATGCTGTCAGATTTTTATGATGGTGTTTATCAAGGCAGCTTGTTTGAACCTGAACCGCCAAGCTATCAAAGCAAAGCATTGATGACAGTCATTGATAAACTTAACGGCAGCGGTAAAGGCAAGGTCTGGTTTGCTAGTCAGGGTATAAAACAAGACTGGTCAATGAAACGCGGTATGTTGTCACCGCAATACACGACCAGTTGGGTTGATCTGCCTGAAGCTAAATAGGTGCTTTGAGCGAAAAGCAGAAATAACGCTTGAGTTTACCTGCGGCTCGAAGCGACTGAAAGGATAGCTAATTGTTAGACGGCAAATTTTGTTCTTGCGCATCACTCTTTATTTTGGTTTTTAGTCCGGTAAATCCAAGGAACTACAGAAAGGATGAGTAAAGCTATAAGAGTGCTCAAGACGGCGGTCGTTTCCCGTCCCATTCCTGCAGCGACGCCGATTGCCGCTGTTACCCATATACTTGCCGCCGTCGTCAGCCCCCGAGTCTCTACTTCTCTATTTCCCATAATGATGGCTCCGGTGCCAAGAAACCCGACACCTGCAATCAGACCTTGCAATATCCGACTCAGATCTGCGCTTGATGCCCCTGCTTGTTGGGGAATGAGGACGAACAGTGCCGCCCCTATGGCAACCATCATGTGTGTTCGCACCCCCGCACTCTTGCCTTGCTGCTCCCGCTCGTATCCCAATAGGCCTCCAAGGGTTGCAGCAACGAGAAGACGCAGTGTGATACGTGTAACTTGCTCCGCATCCTGGACATCGGAGAATTCCGATAGCACTGTATTCCATATCTCTTGCCACATTTCCATCGTCCTCGTTGTCACTTCTCGTTTTTCGGTACTTCATCTAGGCTCTTCACAAGGCCGAACCTAACGCAAAGTTTGGGGCGCCTTGCGCACCTATGCTCGTAATACCTATCACCAGCATAGCTTTTATCCTTTACTCAAAGAACCAGCAAGACGCAAATGCTATTGCCTTCTTTTATGAATTTTACTCAGAATAAGTTAACCTTTAATCCACGCTAAATCAATTGCTTCCAAGCGTACATCATTTCGCTAATTAAGCGCTCTAGCGGTTTCGCGCCCGCAAGACCGTGGTTAAAAACTTAATAAGAAATGCTAAACGTTAAATCAGCTTATACTGTTGATGGATAGTGCAGGTGTTTGGGAGATTTATTCGTGGATTAACTAAAACCTGCAATTCAGTAACAGCCAAAGTCAATGTCCGTTTTTGGCACAAAGCCACTATTCAACAATCCCTTTTATTGACCATTAACAAGAACAAAACTGCCGCGCATCAATTAGACCTATAGTCCTAGGATTATAGCCTATAGACCTATATCTACCAAAACCGCATAGTCCCCATGATTTTTCTGGGAAGCACTATGAACGACAAATTTTTAAAAAAACTCGGTAGAAACATCAGTGACAGACGCAAAGCTAATCAATTGACTCAGCTTTCGCTATCACATGCGACTGGTGTTGACCCAAGTTACATAAGCAGACTAGAACGTGGTATTGCAAATGCTAGTCTAGACTCACTGCTGAAAATTGCTACAGCGTTAAACTGCACTGTCAAAGATCTCATCCCTGATTCAAACAACCCCATCGATTAAGCTTAGCGCACACTGCTAGCGCTTATAGGCTTTGCGTAAGCTCAGTACTTTACCTGCTTCAGGTAAATTTATTTCAGGATCTCGCTAAAGATCTGTCTAGCTCGTGACGATAACGCCTACATATAAGGACTATACGCCTAGGATTATAGTTAATGTTATTCGTCAGTACGAATCTATCATCGCTTACCGCACAGAGAATGCTAAGCAATTTGAATACGCCTTTAAATCAGACGTTTCAGAGATTAGCTTCGGGCTATCGTATTAATTCTGCTGCTGATGATGCTGCTGGCCTGCAAATCTCTAACAGACTAACCAGTCAGATTAACGGTATTAATCAGGGGATCAGAAATGCTAATGACGGTATATCATTATCTCAGGTTGCTGAAGGCGCGTTAGATGAGATGACAACGGCTATTCAACGTATGCGGACTCTGGTTATTCAGTCTCGCAGCGGAATCAACAGTCAGGAAGATCGAACAGCTATTCAAAATGAAGTTAAACAGATCAATAAAGAGATAACTAGAATTGCCGAAACTACCAGCTTCGCTGGGATCCCGCTTCTTGACGGCCGACTAAATAGAGACTTCCTAGTTGGTGCCAATGCCGGTGAGAATATAAATGTTAATCTTGAGCGTGATGAGGGTTGGACCGCTGAAGGGCTCAGATTATCTGAAATAGTTGTTGATGGCACAGCAGGTATTAATTCAGCACGAGTAACGGGAGTTAGGAATCCGGGGAACATAGCATACTCATTTCCAAACCCACCGATAAGTGGAGTAATTCAAGGGCTAGAAGTCAGTGTTAATGGCTTACCATTCCGGCCCGTTCAAGATGAGTTTACAGGTAATCCTTTTGCGCCATCTCCACTAGTGCCAGGACAACTTACATTTGGCAACGATACAAATACTAATATGCTAGTTTTTGGTTTAGCACTTCAATATGCAGCTTCACCGGAAATCAATTTCACAGCATCAATCGACTTCGCAACAGGCTCATTTCAAGTACCACCTGGTATTGAACTCCAGTTTCGTTTGACGGGTTCGGCAGCTGATGAACCTTCTGCTCTTGCAACTCAAGCTTTCGTATCACAACTTACTGGCCTATCTCCTGATCAAGTGGGAATTCAGCCTTTTCAGATAGCCCCGCCTGAAGATGAAGAATTAATAACTAGACTTAACCTTGAGATCATTGACGAAGCGCTCAACACAATTGATAGCGCTAGAGCTAAACTTGGTGCCACGCAAAATCGCTTTCAGGCGACAATTAGAAACCTGAGTAATATAGAGGAAAATGTTAGTGCAGCTCGAAGCCGGATCAGAGATACCGACTATGCTAAAGAAACAGCTGAGCTAACACGACTTCAGATCTTGCAGCAGGCCAGTACCACAGTGCTGTCGCAAGCAAACCAGAGACCACAAGCTGCACTGACACTGCTACAATAAATAGTATGCGTTACCTAAGAATGCACAGTCAAAACATCTGAAACCCAGGCTAACACAATGCAGATTTAGGCATTTATCATTAGAAATCACTGTCAAAACAGTCAAAACCCATGCGAACATAATACAAATTTAAGCCGTTTTACTGAAAATCACTGTCAAAACTGCTATTACCTGTACCTAACAGCATTAAAAACAGCTATATAACTATATGTAATAATACAATGCTTTCTTATATCGTTGTATATAGTAGTAGTTATGAGGGTATTAGCAGTGAAATATTAGTAATACACCACCACAATCAGATCCAATAGATCCCTGCACGAAGTGCAGTATGTATGGCGAAGCCATACTTTCTTGTAGCAATAGAATCACAATCACAATCACAAGTGGTAGAAGACTACTCTACGATCAGCATAGACCTATACTTAGTAGCTTAGTAGCTTAGTAGCTTAGTAGCTTAGTAGCTTAGTAGCTTAGTAGCTTAGTAGCTTAGTAGCTTAGTAGCTTAGTAGCTTAGTAGCTTAGTAGCTTAGTAGCTTAGTAGCTTAGTAGCTAAAGATAATCAACCACTTACCTCACTGCTACCCTAATACTATTAAAATACGATCAATATTAACCACCTTAACCATAAATGGTTTCAGAGGTTTCGGCAGTGTAAAAATTGATCACTACTACTATTGCTAAACCACTACCAGACAGTAACAGCTACCAGTCTGAAATGTTCTAAGACTTAACAATGTCTGCCGCCTCTTCAGCTTTTTTAGCTGATTTTGGTTTCTGTGGTATTGAGGGTTCTGACGGTACTTGCAGTAACAACTTAGACCAAACAGGTGTATGAACCATCCATCGACCTATCCTAATATGCTTAAGTCTTGGTTTTCTCTTAACCACTTTAGTATCAATTTTGGGTATTACACTAGTTTTCGGGTGGCGATTTGAATCTAAATTCTCCTCCACAATATCAGTTACTGTAATGTATCCAAAGTCATGTAAGCTATCTAAAGCATTGGAAAGCTGTTTGTGGTAGTCCTCGACAAACAGCAATTCTAGATCCTCATACAAATCATAGAGCCCATTGAAATAGTAATGGTATTCCTCTGTTTTATGGTAGTTGAGTACACAAATATAATTATCGAAACGTCTGCTGAAAACACTGAAATCAGGCGTATCACGGACAATGAATATATAACCAGGAAAGTAAAATTCGCCTTTGTGAGTAAAAATGCTGTACAGCTTAAGTGCTAACTTCGTTTCCAGATGGCTTAAAAACCTATTGTTGATGACATTTTCTAGATAGTAGTTACGCTCACTACTTCCCCATTTATTAAGGTCTATACCTCCATTATTCGTCCTTAAACCATCAGATGTCTTATCGGCTTTTTTTTCATCTTCAGGCTTTCTGGGTATAAAGTCTGGGTAAAGATGTTTAACCAGCTTCGGCCTGTGTGCGCTCTCAGGCACGAGCATGATTGGATTTTCTTTAGTACCGATCTTATTGGAGCAATGAGGTCTACGAGCTGAATACGGCTTATCCGACATTAAAACATTTCCCATTATAGGTGCAGAAAGAATCTAATAAACTAGACCAGATATTTACACCATATTATGCATTTTCGCAAAAAACCAAATGTGTGTATCTCCTAAAAAATCTAAGATAAGTCTCTGAATAAACTGATTAAATATCATCACAAACAATTTTCGTTAGAATTTGTTGGTTTAAGTGTATTTTTACCCAAAAAAGGTAAGCCATAAAACCCTTATCTGACAAGCTCTACAGCCGTGTTTAGTCAACTAAAGGTGTGAAACATATTTCAAAATAATTTTCACCATCTCCGCAGCCCAGTATTAATGCGGCTTCTAAGGCATTGCAAGTTATCGCAACTTTATTTTTTGGTGTCTAACTGCTTGTTTTGAAATCCAGCAAACTTCTCATGTGGCCGCAATACAGCAACTCAAATTCTGATGGATTTGAGTCGTGCAGCTGACATTAACTTTAATCATGAGGGTATAAAAATGGCTAAAAGCAAAAACTTCCGCAGAACAATCAATGTGCCATCACATGGCAAATCTAAATTTGTTCAAAAAGGTAGTACAACAGCAAATGTATCGACTAAGGCGAAAACTCAGTCTCTGAAACAAACGCCAGCAAACACAGTGAAAGAAGCTAAAGAGACGCCAAGTAAGGGATTCTCAGCTCTAAAACCTGATCTTCGAAATGACGCTGATCTTAACTCGAAAGACATATGCAAACATCAAGTTAAGAAGCTGAAGGATGCGAGTAAGGTTACGAGTCCTAGATTTCAGGAGTCTATGCTGCCAGACCTTTTGCTTAAAGTGGCAACAGCAATAGCTATCCGCTCAAATTCCAGTATGGCTTATGCGGCTATCTGCATCTATGTGATTATTAGTAACCTGCTCTCCAGAATTGTTTATGTACAACCGTTCAAAAACAATTCTGAATTCAGTATTTCACCCAATATGTCTGGACTCATAGTTGATAACCCTAGCACTGGTAAATCCGGAACACTTTATACAGCACTATCTGCTGTAACAGCAGCGATTCGTAAACATTCAACTCGCAAGCCTTCAGATTTAGATTTATTACAAATCGCTGAGTTACGAAAAATAGCGAAGAAAAAGGCCAATGAAATTGTAAAACTCATATTGGAGTTAAGAAAAGAAGAAGATGTAGATATAGAAAATAATGAAGATGTGATAGCACTGAAAAATGAGATAGCCAGAATTCAAAAGAGCATTGAAGAGCTAGAGCAAGACGAGGGTATACCTGATATTTTGCTTAATAGTCTTACTAAATCAGCCTTGCAAAAAGCTGTTAGCAAAACTGACTACCCGATTATCATAAACAAAGATGAGGTTGGTTCAATTCTAAAGCTATCTCAAGAAGCAGGTGGCCTTTTTAAAGAACTGCTAATTGACCTTATGGATGGTAATAGTCAATCAAATCATATTGATGGGAATCAGACATATGAAACTAAGAGTAAGAAAGCAAGTTTGCTGGGCTGTACGCAGCCAGACACCCTAGAAAAAATTGTAAACTTTGTGAACGATGGACTGATTCAGCGCTTTTCTCTGATTGCCTTCTGTGAAAGAAATAAAGTATCCCAAGATGCAATGAATGATGCAGAAGTTGACGGTTATATGAAGTTATGGGGAAAAATAATAGATAACCTGCTCACATTTACTTTTAAAGATTGGGTGGCAGTTTTACCCACTAAAGACGCTCAAGCTCTTTTGAAGCAGCTACAAACTGAGTATGAATACAAAATGTCGCAAGAGTCCGATAACCAAGTGATTGAGGCTCTTTATGGTAAACGGTTCCCTTTTATTGCATCCGTGTCACTCGTTAACGCCTTTTTCCGTACTAAGAAGTTAAATTTCTCCGAGTTAACTATTGAACTTGAAGATGTTGAGTGCGCGGCAGAATATGTTGAGTTTAACGAGGTTCATTTTAAAAACGCGTTTGGCCTTAATGAAACGAAGCGTGAAGCAAAAGCGTTAGAGCTTTTGGAACGTTTGATCTCATCTAACTTGGCATCAAAATCATTTACCGTCAGCCAAGTCATCAAAAAGGAATGGCGTGGCTTTAAGGGGGCTGCTTTGGTGGAGTCACTGTTAGAGATTCTTAACCAGTACGAACTGTTCAAAAAACGTTCATCAGACTCGACACTGGGTGGCCGTCCAACTGTGTACTGGAAAATTAACCAGGATTTGTTGGAGGTTTAACATGACTAAGCAGTTCAAAGCAAAATCCATTAATGTTGATAGCTTTGAGCAACTGCAAGCTTCATTAGGTGCCTTTCGGCACCTAATGAACAAGTGTGTTGCCCCAGAAGATTATCAGACAATCATTAACCGTCGTACTATTGCAGAGTTTGAATTAAATGCACTGGCTAAATCATACAGCGCAAAGCCTCAAGTGCCAGAAACGTCATTAGAATTCTTGGTTGCATATGACATGCTTTTACGTAGCCAATTATCAGATCCAGAAAAGTGGGGGCTTTTACCCACGATTGACTCCATTAATTTTACCGCATCAGCAACAAAATCAGAGGTAGCAGCGATTACACAGTTTTTTGAGCATGGTGAGTTTAGTGACTATAACTTGGTAGCAGTAAAAGACCTAGGCAACCATAATCAGTACTCAGAAGAGAAAAAAATTAGGAATTATTATCGGAGTACATACCAAATTCGTCTTCTTCAGCCAAATGAAACCAAGAGCGAGCCGCTATATTTTTCATTTGGTACTTGGAAGCGAAAAGGTAAAAAGCAGAAAGCACTACGATTTTCGTTTAACCCTGCTCGTTTCTCAAATGAGGAAATTCAGGACATTTTCAAAGCGCTTGATCAGACTGGGATATTTAAAAACCTGCTAAAGACACTTACAGCAGCTACAGTAACTCGCATTGATCTGGCTTTAGACTTTGTTGGTATTCCTGCGGCTATGATCCCTTTAGCAACGAGTAATGTTCAAAGGTACAACGCCATCCCCAAGAAACCTGAAGATGGCCTAGGTCAGACGTTCTATGTTGGCAGTAAAAGTAAGTCCCGTACTGTGATTTATAACAAAATTGCTAAACAACTAGGGAAACGCCAGAATCATGTTGTAACGCTTTCAGGCCCTGACTTAAACCCATTTGAGTTAGTGCGCTTAGAGGTTGTTTCAATACCACAGGGTAATAATGGTAAAAAAATTAAACTGCCGGAGCTGGAAACTTTGTCATCTATGTTTCGTGCTAAAGCAGTATATTCACCTCTGATTTACCTAGAGTACTCACAACTGACGAAACAGTTTCTGGAGCTAGGAGCTATCAAAACCTTACGCAACTATTCGAAAAAGTTGGATAAGAGCGGCAATCTGTTGACCGCAAAAATGTTAAAACAATTGACCGTTAAAAATAAATCGATGCGTCAGAAGCAGCTGAAGGCTATGTTTAAGTTGATTGAGAAGTACAAGATGCACATTAACCTGACTTGGTTTAATGCCAAACAAAAGGATGCCATTAAAAAACTGATTTTCAACATAACTGCATTCAGTCGTGGTTGAAAAATTGCCAAGGTTTGATTACTGCTAGATTATGCGTGTCAAAAATAGAGGCTGAATTTTAAGTGGTTTTATGCTATAATTCAGCCTCTTACATCACATTTCTCTCCCGTTTTACAACCCAAAAAATCACTACTTAACTATCGGAGGTACTCTATGAGTACAGCTTCGCCGTACGCGCTTTACCTAAGCAAACTGTCGGCAACAAGCAGGGTATCTATTGCCTCACAACTGCGTAGTATTGCTCGCATCATGGGCTGGCCGCTTGACGATGTGACCCGTTTTAATCGCGTCAACTATCAAGAAATGCTGCAAATCCGCACGCTGTTACAGCATGAGGGCTGGGCACCTCGCTCGATCAACCGTGCGCAAGTGGCGCTTAAAAGCATCGTTAAAATCGCGGTCATGATGAAACAGGCTAATGCTGAACAACTTGAGCAGCTAAGTACCATCAGTCAGCTTAAATACCCTGAGTTTCAAGGCACAGCGCTCACTAAACAGCAGGTTAAATCGTTATTCGAGATGCTAACTCGTTCAACATCAGCAACAGGTATTCGCAATGTTGCCTTATTCGCAGTGCTGCTTGGTACTGGCCTTAGACGCTCTGAGCTGGTGGCGCTTGATATAAAAGACCTCGACCTTAGCAAGCAAACGCTGCTCGTGCGTCATGGTAAAGGCAATAAATCACGCACTGTGTTCTTGCCTGAATGGTGTCAGCAACATCTACAAAACTGGCTGGCGCTTCGTTCAAAACAAGCAGGTTTCTTGTTCTGTCCGGTGCAAGTAGGCGGCAAAGTCAGTCCTGATAGCACTATCAGTGTATCACTCGTGTTCAGACTGATTAAGAGCAAGTTAAAGCGAATAGGCGTTGAAAATGCGTCACCGCATGACCTGCGACGCACCTTTATTACGCGCTTGCTAGAGCAAAATGTTGACCTTAATACCGTGCGTCAGATGGCAGGCCATGCGGCTATTACCACAACCACTATCTACGATAAACGCGATGTGCAGTTTATGCAACAAGCCGCTGCGGCACTGCGTTATGAGTAAGGTATCGAGAATGGCAAAAGCTAAACATAAATCACCATCACGTCACCTAAATCATATGGCTGGCGCGATATGTTATCGCTTACTCACCGAAATACCTGATGCACTCTTTATGATTGAGCTATCAGTACCGATGATTAGTCGTGTTATTGGTACAGGCATTTCATATTCTGAAAGTTATTCGAACCATGAACTTGCCGAGTACTTACGCATACCAGACCCGTCAGTAAAAAAGACCGCGCAAGTACGCCAAAACCTCGTAAAACTGTGTGAGCTGTTCGAAGTAAACACCAAGTTTGCGGTGTTACTTGAGTTTATTCTGCTGATGAACATCAACCCGCATGCGAAGTTCTTGCTTGATAACCTTGAGCTACCGGATGAGGCACACGACTTCATGCAGTTTTTCGAGGAAATAAGTGATTTAGCACGGCATGAAATCACGGAAGCGGTCGAAACGTTGATGAATCGTGGCATCTTTGCCACCGACAATTCGCTAACGCTGTTGCAGTGGATTGAAATCTCACAGCCGATCCAGCACCTACTGACTAAAGAGGTGGTAACGTCATGCGAACAAGTACTATCTCGCTTTTTAGTTGAGAGTCCTGCTGCACAATTCGACATCGACAACTTTGAGTATGTGAATACTGATTTACTGCTGCGGTATCTAAAGAATGCCGCACAAGCAAAGCATGTTGGCGTGAACATCTTACTCTATGGCTATGCAGGCACAGGTAAAACTGAACTTGCTCGCGCCCTTGCTGCACATATTGACCGTAAACTTTATGAAGTTGGCAGTCAGGTTGTAAAAGACGGCAAATTGCACAATCCGCATAACACCAAATACGTCAGTAGTCAGCGCTTACAGTACTTAACGACCGTGCAGACGCTGCTTCGTGGCAGTAGTGAAAACATACTGCTGGTTGATGAGTGTGAAAGTATTTTCTACAACGCGGATAAAGCCTATAGCAAAGATATGCTGCATCAGACGTTGGAGCAAAATACGGTGCCAGCAATATGGATAACAAACTACATCGGCTGTTTAGAAGACAGTTATATCAGGCGCTTTAAGCTGGTACTCGAAGTCACCTCACCTGATGAAACAAAGCTGCGTGAACTGACGACGAATGCGGTTACAGGCTTGAATATCAGTGACGATACCATTGATAAAATTGCTGCGATAAAACACATCACGCCCGCAGTTATTGGTAACGCGGCTTATGTGTCACGCACCATAGGTGATAAACGACGCAAAGCAGAAAGTACCGTACTAGAGGTGATTGAACATACCTTAGATGCGTGTGGTTTGTGGCAACAACCCATGGATTACCAGCAAGAAATGCCGTTCGATGTGAGCCTACTTAACATTAAACAACCCAAGCAGGTGATTAATGATATTGCCTATGCACTAAAAGCGAAACAACCTGTTCGTGTGTTGTTATGTGGTCCTCCTGGTACAGGTAAAACAGCCTACGCGCATCACATGACACAAGAACAAGGTCTGAAAATGAAGCGCGTTAAATGCTCTGACATTTTAAGCAAGTATGTCGGTGACAGTGAGCAGAATGTACGTAATCTGTTTTTAGAAGCGCATCAAAACAAACAGGTACTGTTACTCGATGAAGTTGACAGTTTACTGGTCAATCGCGAACGTTTAAAAGCGCATCATGAAGTGCAGCTCGTTAACGAAATCCTGACGCAAATGGAGTGCTTTACACAGCCCCTGTTTGCTGCAACTAATTTCGAAACACTGTTAGACAAAGCCGTACTGCGTAGATTCGATTTTAAGCTTGAGTGCGACTACTTGCATACAGAGCAAGTCTTGATGCTGTTCCGTCGCATCCTAAGCGCTTCTAAGCTATCAGCAGACGAACAACAGCAGCTCAGCACACTCAAGTACTTAACCCCAGGCGATTTTGCGATCATCGCAAGACGTATGAAGTTTCAACCCAAGCAAGACCATCGTCAGTCAGCGCTAAATATGCTGCTCGACGAGAATAAACGTAAACAACCCAACCCCTCGATTGGCTTTGTTCACTAATTTAGTAACAAGCGCCAGCGACTAACAAAGGAAATACCTATGACAAGCATATTGAGTTCTCTCAAGGTTATCGCTCGCCCAAAAATTGAGCCTAAACCACCCATTATCGGCAAACGCTTACGCCTCATCGAAAAGCTCGATGAGCAGTTAGCAATTGCACAGGCCATGTTAGACGGTCAACCGTTTGAAGCTTATCGTGAAAAGAAGGTAACTGATCCAGAAACAGGTGAGAAAAAAGTAGTACGCAAACGCAAAGCCGTACGGCCTTGGTACTTTGATGACAAAGAACATTACTTCTTTGAAATTCGTGTCGGCTTTAAGGCGATGGAGATTGATAAAGGTAAAACCGCAATTGATGTCGGTGACAAAACACAATTGCCTGTTGTGATTAACGCCATCATCAAAGCGGTTGAAGCGGGTGAATTAGATCAGCAAATCATCCAATCGAAACCGGAGAAACCCTCAAAACCTAAAGAGCCGAAAAAATAGGCTTAACCATGAAAGTGATTGCCAGAGTGTTGCTGCGCTCTGGCAGTTTCAGAGGTTTTGACAGTGCATATGTTTATTACTGCACTTAGCAACTATAAGGTTTCAACGGTTTTGGAGGTGCTATGCCAACGTTACGCGAAATCGATGTGAAGTATCGTTTCAAAGAAGTGGTGTGCAATATCACAGGTAAGAACATTAACTCACCTGAGCGCATCGCACAGCTATTTGACTATCTGAAGTATGAAACAAAAGAGCAGTTTATCGTCGTGAACCTGACACAACAGCACGACATTAACTGTTTTGAAGTCGTTGCAACCGGCACAGTCAATGCGGTTCAGGTTCGTCCTGCTGAAATACTGCGTACTGCTGTGCTACTGAATTTACCGAATATTCTGCTGATACATAACCATCCGTCTGGCGACCCAAAACCCAGTCAGTCAGATATTAATTTTACCGAAAGGATGATTAAAGCCGCTGAAGTGCTGGACATCAAAGTGCTCGACCATCTGATTATCGGCCTTGATAGCTTCACTAGCCTGATGCAAACACACCCATACATTTTTTAGCACATCTTAATAACATAGAGGAAAACACCTATGCGTATTCAGTACGAGGGGCTTGCTTTGCCTGTGTCAAAGCGATTGATCGATGCACTTATCGACTTAATAAAACCTGTAAAAGAGCCGATGGCAGAGTTCGTCACCGTTAACTTTCGTGATCCGAAATACAGTGCTGAACATGGTGGCTACCATCCGGTTGAAATCATGATCACAGGCAGAAGCGGCAGATATGACCTCTGCTACATCACAGACTTTTGTTATGCAGGTATCGGGGATTATGCAGAACTTGTAAAAGCGCTCGACTTTGAGTTTATCGCTGGTACGTTTCAAGACATATCAGGCTATTACCCGATCGAAGTCGCCAGAGAAATCTACCCGATATGGGAAGATAACTTTTTAACCTACTGGCTTGAAATGAGCGTGTTTGATATTGAGGTGACATCATGAGCAAGATTGAAAAACGCAAAAACATTAACAACGATGATCCACGCAGATTAGCTTTAGGTCAGTGGGTACGTGAACAGCGCATGGCAAAAGGGTATACTATGCGCGATATGGCAGCGAAAAGTGGCAGACCGCATAGCTATTTTGGCAAGATTGAGCAGGCACAGCGTGGGCTGGATTTGTTGGAATTCATTGATATGTGTAACTGGCTTGATGTATCTCCGACGAAATCATTTCTTTCACTTCGGGTATTTCTTAAATCTGAGTAAACAGTATTTCGAGAGGTCGGGTGACCTCTCGACCAAAGAAGCAGACGTAAAAGTTACTCACCAAAATAAGTTTTTAAGATAACTGGTCCTTGAGTGTTTAATTATGTTAATCAGCCTTTTTCACTTGTTCTGGTACAGGCTCAATTAGCCCTCTATTACGCCATCTGTTGCCATTCACCAGCGACTCAAACTCAACCCCGTTTGATAGTTTTAGATTGTCGGCATGATCAGTCACTATGATCTGCGGACTAAAACCAATGTTTGATTTGAGGTCATTGCAATATGTGGATAGCTGACTGAATAGATTTTCAACAGCTTTGATATCTTCGTCGATATTTTGACCAACATTAAGGGTTTTACGCTGTTCAGCCTCTTGTTTTTTTTGTTCTTCAAAGGTCGCAGAGTTATCGCGGTTGAAGTTAGGGAAATACACCTGAGTAGGCTGATCCAAAAACAGTATTGAAGGGATAGCACATTTATCGCCCAGCTCAGCAAAATACTTATGCAAAGCTAAAAATAACGTTACATGGCAGTATAGCCAATTTGCACCACTCCCCATTGAGCGTAGATAGATTTTTTCGTCGTCAGGTGTTAAATGGTAAAGATCGAATGTTTCAAATGAAAAATGAAGATTAATTGGTTTGTAACTGGCTTCAAACTCAAAATGACTGCCAATTACAGACATATATTCGTTTACCTTATCCGATGCATGTGTCAAACCTTTTTTCACATCGTACACTTTAAGCGCATCAGTAATTTGCTTGAGTTGTTTCCTAACCTCTTTAATTTCTTTTTCAAGCTCTGCGTCATCAGCCATATTAAGGGTATCAAGAAGCGCAAATAGCTTTGCCTTCTGCATTACAATACTCTCATAAAGGCTCTTTTGTTCTATTAACTGCTTCTCTGTTTTCTCAATCTCTGTTATTTGCTGATTGAGCTCAGTCAATGCCCTATTTACAACTTCAATAGTACGCTGAACTTCGACCAAAGAGGATTCAAACTTTGCTTTCATCGGGCGAGCTTGCGCAAGATTTCCCGATACTTTTGAGATAGCCTGTTGAAGTTTTTCAGCACTTTCACGTAAGCTGTTTTTTTCGGTTTGACAAAACGGACATATTGAAGCGGAGATATGAACATGCTTGGGTGAGCTAAACTGTTTTATGTTATCAACAAATCGTTCCTCTTCATGAATATGCTTTTTAATCGAAGATGCTTGCCGCTGTAACTGCCTTAACTCAGACGTTTTTTGATTACGAGCTTGTTTCAATTGCATGTACCGTTGCGTTATTGCATCGGAGTTATGATTTATTTTCTCAGCAACGATGATGACATCGAGTTGGTCTTTGGCATCTTGAGGGTGCCGAAGTACCTTGTCCAAGGATAAGGGAACATCTTTAAAGCCCATCAAAGCGTATAGTTGACTTAAAACAGGGCCGACTTTCTGTTTATAACTTTCGGACGTACGCTTGTTGGTTTCTTTTTGACGCTCTAATCGTCGCTCCTCTGCATTTAGTCTTTCTTTTTCTTGTGATAGGTGAAAGAATTTTTGATCGACAAGCCCTAAAAATATCTTTGTATGCTCAATAGCCTGATCTCGCTTTTCCTTCTCGTCGAACCGATAAAATAACGCATGCTTATTGGCAACCAAGTTTTGATGTTGAAGGATAAACGACGAAAAACTACGAATAGATGGTGTAGGAGCTTTTTGGCCTCGATTAATTCTAGTCTGGAGCGACTCATCAACATCATCTATATCTAAGAAAAAGCCCCTTAAATGCTTTGTAAATTCTTTTAAAGGTCGAAAATAGTTGGCATTGAAGTAGTCTCGATCAATTTCTGTCGTGTTGAATGCGTCTACACGACGAAAAAAAGCCTTTGTAGCCATATCGGGATCACGAGCAATCACCATATCTTGCTCATTAACTGCAAGAGCCACATAGTAAATGGCTGCACTGGTGGTGATAACGCCTTTTGGGATGGTGTTTTCACTACTGCCAAAGCAGTAGTCAAATATTTCTATTAAAGCACTTTTACCTGTCGATGACTTACCAGTAACAACATTTAGCCCAGCTTTAAAATTAACGGGGTGTTTGATTCCTTGTTTATCAATCACGCCTATTTCATGAATAAGTGTTTTCATCGCGGTTTCACTCCTAAAAACGCATAAATCTCGACCACTGAGTGCCCGCTAAATAAGCTACCTAACTTTTCTGCACTTTTTTGAGAGGTAAAGGTTGAATCAGCCACATCACATACCGCCAGAGATAGTCGTTGCTCATTAACCGATAGCCAGTCATTGATTAAGCAGTATTGAATGCATTGCTCTGTTAAGTCTTGAAACCCGTCAATTCGCTCTTGTAGGTCATAGAGTTTGGTTCGGTCGTCAAAAACTGACCAAATTGAGCTTCGTTTGTTCGAGTTATAGAGCTTATGGCTGTAAAGAAGATGACTACAAAGCGGAATGACCAACGGAGCAAGCAACAAGTTGTTTTCTGACTCATCCAAATGTGTGTAAAACGAGGCAAGATATGGCCCATATTCAAATGGGTTGTACTTTAACTCGTACAGAGCTTCGACAATACTACTCATGGCTCAATCTTCCACTTTAAATTTCTCTCGTCATCGTCCATGGCATCGTGGATCAAACCATTTTTGTACTCAATCGGCGGGATGACATTACCCATATTGAGCGCTTGCTCTTCCATGGTTTTGTTATACAGTAACTTCGAACTTTTAAGCACATCGACTGCTTGGAGTTGGGCACTTGAATGAGCAAGCTTAAACTTTTTTACTAGCTGGTTCTGGTAGGTCATCGTTTTATCTTTGTATAAAGGATATTCATCAAGTTGCTCTAAAAGAGAGTTTTGCAGTTCTAGCCAGTTGCCGACAGCATCAGGGATCATTTGATGATGATCTATTTCAGCTATTTTTTGGACGAACGGTCTGTCTTGATGTAGTTCAACTTCATGCTCCGACGCTTCATACCCTGAAAAAACCGGAAAAGTGAATTCCTTTTTACACAGAAGGGCTGTTAACTCTTCACACTTTGCTACGAAAGCCTGCTGGCTAATGGTCCAAGATTGCTGCGTTGCTTGCGCATATACAAATCCAACTAACCCATCAAGGTAACTGTTTAAGTTATTCTTCGGAATGCCAACAGGTTTAGCCAGAATCTGATTTTCTAGTGCTTGAGCATTATCGGCCTCAGTAAACAAGGTAACTTTGCCAAGTACACTTTTTAGCAAAGCCTCATCAAAAGCCATCACAGTTTTCTGTATTTTTATGACTTCAGATAGCTTTTCAGCATTAAGCTGCTCATCGGTGCGCTCAGCAAAAATATGTTGTAGTACCTGTAAACGTTTCTCAGCTGTTTGCGTGTTCCAATCATTTAGCCGGGAAGTTGCACCAAAAGCCTGAGTGGTATGCAGCACCAAACCACCATATTGGGTGTGGTCAAACTCTTTTGCTAACCAGTTCTTGAGTGTTTTCCAGAGGTTTTCGTGGTGGTCAGTAAGTGGAGCCGAATAATCTTTAACTTCTGTCTGGGTCGATGCCAAAGCATCTGGTGACAACAGACTCACATCACCATCTTTTTCAAACCAAACAGATTGGCTTTCTTCAAGTAAAAAGCATTTATCCAAGCCAATCAGTACCTGGTAATGAAAAGCTAACGCGGTCGTTAGTACTGCATTTTTTGTTTGTCCTGTAATCATTTTAACAACATCCCTTTCCCTTGGATTTGTTTTAATGAGAAGTTAAAGCAAAACACAACTAAATTCCAGACCTTTAAGCCTATCGAATAAACTTCAATAGATTCTGTGTACTTAATCCGGTTTTTAAGAAAGGAGTAATAATTACAAACTTTGAAAATTTGATTGGTGCCTAGGGCCGGACTCGAACCGGCACGTTGTCGCCAACGGTGGATTTTGAATCCACTGCGTCTACCAATTTCGCCACCCAGGCATTTGAGAGGTCTTTTATCTTGTAACTAGTGCAGAAACAGGACTTTGCAAAACTTTGCATAACCGCTGCACTTTTAATAACTCTTAAATCGTAGACTATTCAATGAGTTATGTCTACCACTATCTTAGACGCATTGCATTTTGAATCCGCTGCGTCTACCGATTTCGCCACCCAGGCAGAGAGGAGTTGTTTGAGGTAAACGCCTGCATTATACGATGCCGCTTGGCAGGCGCAAGTGCTTTGTGTGACATTTCACTGCCTTATCACCACAGTTGCTTAAAATAGCACCAATTTAGACGAGGTGGATTCAAAACCCTCCGTGTTTCTTAATCCTTTTGATGCTAGCCGACAGGGCGTACAGTGTTATCAACTCTTGGGCGCCATTGACGCCTCATGCTAGACTAACGCTATTATCTTCAGGAGCGGTTATGTATCAGGATGCCCCACGGGCTGGCTTTGCACGGCGCTTAGCAGCCATTATTTATGATGTGTTAATTCTCTGTGCGCTGATTATGCTGGCCGCTGGCCTGGCCATGTTTTTTGTGCAAGTGCTGGTGTGGAGTGCCTTGATCACCCTGTTACCCGGGCAGGATATCGCTGCCTATATCACCAGTGGCTGGCGCCGGTGGTTGTATTTCGTCTACCTGCTCAGTGTCATTCTCGGTTTTTATGTGTATTTCTGGTGTAAAGCAGGCCAAACACTCGGCATGCGGGCATGGCGGTTGCTGGTCGTCAGCCAAAGCGGTGAACCATTAACTGCTTTACAGGCACTGTCCAGAGCTCTGCTGGCTTTAGGTAGCCTTGGCAATTTCTGGCTCTGGTTACGCAGGGGTAAAGGGCTGGCACTGCAGGATCAGCTGACCAACAGTCAGATGATTGTGCTTAGCAAAGATCAAAGTAAGGTGCTGAATTTACATAAAACAGCCCGCTAAAGCGGGCTGAGTAAGGTTCGGTAAGTACACCTAGATTTTTCGCCGCATAAAGTACAGCGAAATAGCAATAAACAGCAGGCTGGGTACAGCAGCACCAGCTAATGGCGGCAACTGATACACCAGCGCCAGCGGCCCGAATACCTCGTTACTCATATAAAAGCCAAAACCAGTCAGAATGCCCAGCAATACTCTGGCCGCCATGGTTACGCTACGGAGCGGGCCAAAAATAAAGGACAATGCCAGTAGCAACATCGCCGCCAGGGTAACCGGCTGCAGAATTTTCCGCCAATAGGCTAATTGGTAACGGCTGGCTTCCTGACCATTTTGCTGCAGGTAATCGACATATTCGCGTAGCCCCCGCAGTGATAACATTTCCGGTTTAATACTCACCACACTGAGTTTGTCCGGTGTCAGCGTAGAGCGCCAGCGCTGGGTTGGCAGTCGCTGTTGCTCAATCCGCTCGTCACTAAAGGTCAGTTCAGTAACCTGCTGCAAGCGCCAGGCATCATCAAGGTATTGCGCCGCTTCGGCCCGTACCACCCGGGCCAGCGCCAGATCCGGTTGAAACTGATAGATAATCACCTCTTTCAGATTCCCCAGATCGTCGACTTCTTTAATATTCACAAAGCTGTTGCCGTCTTTGGCCCAGACTCCCTGCCGCGCCGCAAATACATTACCGTCTGAGATGGCTTTAATTCTGAGCTCGCGCGCAGCGCGGTCTGTCACCGGTGCCCCCCACTCTGCTACCGCCATCATTACCAGTACCATCAGCACAGCCGACTTCATCACCGAGTTAATAATATTCAGCCGCGATAAGCCAGCAGCCTGCATCACCACCAACTCGCTGCTGCTGGCCAGGATCCCCAGGCCAATCAGGCCGCCGATTAACGCCGCCATTGGAAAGAACATCACCACATCGCCAGGCACGCTGTACAGCGTAAACAGCGCAGCATGCACCATATCGTAATAACCGCGGCCGATAGAACGCATCTGGTCAATAAAACGGAACATCGCTGATAACGCCAGCAAGACGCTTAAGGTTAGCGCCGAGGTAGTAAGAATGGTTTTACCGATATAAAGGTCGAGGATTCTGATCATCTTAGCGCCCCGCTACCCAGGCCCGGATCTTCTGCGCCCCTTCCCGGTTACGCAGGATCAATACCGTCCCCAGCGTCAAACCGGCCGCATGCAGCCACCACATGCCCAGTTGCGGCGGGATCTTGCCATCCTCCAGCGCCGAGCGGGCGATAATCAGCAAGGCATAGTAGCACAGGTACAGCAGCAGCGCCGGTAATAACCGGCCAAATTTGCCCTGGCGCGGGTTCACTCGGCTCAGTGGCACGGCAATCAGGGTTAAAATTGGGATTGATAGCGGGATCGCAATCCGCCAATGCCATTCGGCAATCGCCTCACTACCGCTTTCTTTTAACAGCGCCGGCGTACTTAAACTGGATAGTTTACGTCGCCGCTGCTCGACCTCCTGTTCGCGGATCTGGATTTGATAGCGATCAAATTCGATCACTTCATAAGCCGGTGACTGGCCATCACCGGCATAGCGGCGCCCCTGCTCCAGCGTCATAAGTTGCGCCCCGGTTTCCGGATCTTCATATACGGCACCGCCTGAGGCATAAACAATAGCCTGTTGGCTGCCGCCGTCTTTTTCGACGGACTGGGCGACAAACACCTTGGCCAGCTGGTTACCGGAGCGGCTGACCTCCTGCACAAAAATCACTGCTTTTTCATTCGAAGTATGCTGGAACCGGCCTGGTACCAGCGAAAATAAACCGGCGTCCGATTCGGCGCGCTCCAGTAGCTGATATTCGCGCTCGGTTGCCCAAGGGCTGAAATACAGGGTAACACTGGCGGCCAGCAGCGCCATCATTACCGATAATAGCAGCGTCAGGCGGGTGACATACCATTCGCTGACGCCGGTAGCATGAAGCACTGTCATCTCACTGTCGGCATAGATTCGACCGTACGCCACCAGGATACCAAGGAAGGCGCTGAGCGGCAGAATAATCACCGCCAGCTGCGGTAACTTTAACGCCACGATACTCAGTACCAGTTGGCCGGGGATCTCGCCTTCAGAGGCGTCAGCCAGGATTTTTACAAAACGTTGACTGATAATAATGGTGGTCAGAATAACAAAGACAGCTAACTGAGCGCGAAAGACTTCACCAATCAGATAACGAAAAATAATCAAAAATGCCCCCTAAAAACCTGTCTTTTCTCTGGAAAGCTGGTGATTTTTCAGTAAACTTGGTATTTATACACTTTATTATCGGGCAAAGCGGCATTAAAACCGAGCTTTTTCAGTAAAACCCGGTAAAATTTCAGCACCATACCTTGTGGCTGCCGCGTCTGCTGTATGCGATCAGCGCCCATAGTAGCACAGTCTCTTAGAATCAGGAGTAAACATGGAGTTCAGCGTCAAAAGCGGAAGTCCGGAAAAACAACGCAGTGCCTGCATTGTGGTCGGTGTGTATGAGCCACGCCGGCTGTCCGCCGTAGCCGAGCAACTGGATAAAATCAGTGAAGGCTATATCAGTAACTTATTACGCCGCGGCGACCTGGAAGGCAAACCAGGCCAGATGCTGTTACTGCACCATGTGCCCAATGTATTAAGTGAGCGTGTATTATTGGTTGGTTGTGGCAAAGAGCGCGAATTAGATGAGCGCCAGTACCGTCAGATCATCGCCAAAACTATTAGCACCCTGAACGAAACCGGCTCGATGGAAGCGGTATGCTTTTTATCCGAGCTGCATGTTAAAGGCCGCGATACCTACTGGAAAGTACGTCATGCGGTGGAAACCACACAGGATTGCCTCTACGTCTTTGATAAGCTGAAAAGCAAAAAGGACGAAACCCGCCGCCCGCTGCGTAAAATTGTATTTAATGTGCCGACCCGCCGCGATCTGACGATTGGCGAGCGCGCAGTGGAACATGGTTTAGCTATCGCTGCCGGTATTAAGCAGTGTAAAGATGTCGGGAATATGCCGCCGAATATCTGTACCCCGGCCTATCTGGCCGAACAGGCGTCAGCACTGAGTAAGTTATCGGATAAGGTCAGCGTTGAAGTATTAGGCGTAGCCGAAATGTCAGCTCTGGGCATGAACTCCTACCTGGCGGTTGGCCGCGGTTCAGTGAATGAACCGAAAATGTCGGTGATCAAATATCAGGGCGCGGCCGATAACAGCGCGCCGGTGGTACTGGTTGGTAAGGGTCTGACCTTCGACTCCGGCGGTATCAGCCTGAAACCGGGCGATGGCATGGATGAGATGAAGTTTGATATGTGTGGTGCCGCCTCAGTGCTGGGTACCATGCAGGCAGTGATTAACCTGCAGTTACCGGTAAATATCGTCGCGGTACTGGCAGCAGCGGAAAATATGCCAGATGCCAACGCTTACCGGCCAGGTGATATCCTGACCACCATGTCAGGCCAAACCGTCGAAGTGCTGAATACCGATGCCGAAGGCCGGCTGGTGCTGTGCGATGCGCTGACCTATGTCGAACGCTTTGACCCTGAGCTGGTGATTGATGTGGCGACCCTGACCGGTGCCTGCGTGATTGCACTGGGTAAACATGCCTCTGGCCTGCTGAGTAACCATAACCCATTGGCGCATGAGCTGCTGAATGCCTCGGAGCAAAGTGGCGATCGTGCCTGGCGCCTGCCGCTATGGGATGAGTATCAGGATCAGCTGGAGAGCCCGTTTGCTGACTTTAGCAACCTGGGTGGCCGCGCTGCCGGTACCATTACTGCCGCTTGCTTCCTGTCACGCTTTACCCGCAAATATCATTGGGCACATCTGGATATCGCCGGTACCGCCTGGCGCAGTGGCGGTAAAGACAAAGGTTCAACCGGCCGGCCGGTCGCATTGCTAACCCAGTTCCTGATCAATCGTACTGGTCAGCAGCAGGATCACTGATGCAGGTTACCTTCTATGTGCTGGCTGAGCAAAGTGCTGCAGCCAGTACCGGTTCCCAAGCTAATGAGCTGACGCCTGCGCCAGCTCATTTTGCTTTAGCCTGCCAGCTTTGCGCCCAGCTATACCGCGCCAAACAACGGGTTTTCGTATATACTGCCGACCAACAAAGCGCTGAAGTGCTGGATGAACTGTTATGGCAATTTGAGCCAGACAGTTTTGTGCCGCACAACCTGGCCGGTGAAGGCCCGCAACGCGGCGCACCGGTAGAAATTGGCTGGCAGGCGCCCAAAGCCAGCCGCCAGGTGTTAATTAACCTGGCCGATCAGGTACCGGACTTTGCCCGGCGCTTTAACCAAATTATTGAATTTGTGCCCGCCGAGCCAACGCTAAAAGCGCAGGCGCGGGAACGCTACAAGCAGTATCGACAGGCGGGCATTCTGCCGGAAACGATTACTGCCGACTGAATTTACAGGTATCACTCAGATGGAAAAAACCTTTAACCCCAGTGAAATAGAACAGGCGATGTATCAGGCCTGGGAAAGCAAGGGCTATTTTAAACCGAACGGCGATAACCGGCCGGGTAATAACTACTGCATTATGATCCCGCCTCCAAATGTTACCGGTAGCCTGCATATGGGGCATGCGTTCCAGCAAACCATTATGGATGCGCTCACCCGCTATCAGCGGATGCAGGGCAAAAATGCGCTGTGGCAAGTTGGTACTGACCATGCCGGTATCGCCACCCAGATGGTAGTAGAGCGTAAACTGGCGCAGGAAGGTCTGCCCGGCCGCGCCGAGCTTGGCCGCGACAAATTTATTGAAAAGGTATGGCAATGGAAGGCTGAATCCGGCGGTACCATTACCTCACAAATGCGCCGCCTGGGGAACTCGGTCGATTGGGACCGTGAACGCTTTACCATGGATGCCGGCCTGTCGAATGCCGTGCAGGAAGTCTTTGTCCGGCTGTATGAAGATGATTTGATTTACCGCGGCAAACGCCTGGTAAACTGGGATCCGAAACTGCATACCGCGATTTCGGATCTGGAAGTCGAGAACAAAGAGCAAAAAGGCCAGTTCTGGCACCTGCGTTATCCGCTGGCCGATGGCATAAAGACCGCCGATGGTAAAGACTATCTGGTGGTGGCGACCACCCGCCCGGAAACCATGCTCGGTGACAGCGCCGTTGCGGTAAACCCGGATGACGAGCGCTATAAAGATCTGATTGGCAAAACCATCCTATTACCGCTGGCCAACCGCCGCATACCGATTATCGCTGATGAACACGCCGACATGAGCAAAGGCAGCGGTTGCGTCAAAATCACGCCGGCGCATGACTTTAACGACTACGAAGTCGGTAAGCGTCATCAACTGCCACTGATTAATGTGATGACCCCGGATGCCACTATCCGTCAGAGCGCAGACTGCTACCATATTAACGGCCAGCCAAATACTGAACTGCAGATTGCCATCCCGGCTGAATATCAAGGCCTGGACCGCTACGATGCCCGCAAAGCCATCGTTGCCGCCTTTGATGCCGCCGGCTTGCTGGAAAAAATTGAAGAGGTCAACAACACCCTGCCTTATGGTGATCGCAGCGGCGTGGTAATTGAGCCGATGCTGACTGATCAGTGGTATGTGCGGGTTGCGCCACTGGCGAAAACGGCGACCGAAGCGGTAGAAAACGGCGATATTCAGTTTGTGCCAAAACAATACGAGAATATGTATTACAGCTGGATGCGTGATATTCAGGATTGGTGTATCTCGCGTCAGCTGTGGTGGGGCCACCGGATTCCAGCCTGGTATGATGCCGACGGCAAGATTTATGTCGGTCGTAGCGAAGCTGAGGTGCGCAGTAAATATCAGCTGGCAGCTAGTGTCAGCCTGAATCAAGATAATGATGTGCTAGACACCTGGTTTAGTTCGGCGCTGTGGACATTCTCGACGTTGGGTTGGCCAGAGCAAACCGAAGATTTAAAGAACTTCCATCCTACCGATGTGTTAGTGACCGGCTTTGACATTATTTTCTTCTGGGTTGCCCGGATGATCATGATGACCATGCACTTTATTAAAGATGCCGATGGTAAGCCGCAAGTACCCTTTAAGACAGTTTATGTCACCGGCCTGATCCGGGATGAAAACGGCGATAAGATGTCAAAATCCAAGGGTAATGTGATTGACCCACTGGATATGATTGACGGCATTACGCTGGACGCACTGCTGGAAAAACGCACTGCCAATATGATGCAGCCGCAGCTGGCAAAGAAAATTGCCGACCGTACCAGCAAGCAGTTCCCGGAGGGTATTCCGGCCAGCGGCACCGATGCGGTGCGTTTTACGCTGGCTGCACTGGCGTCTACCGGGCGTGATATCAACTGGGATATGAAACGCTTAGAAGGTTACCGTAACTTCTGCAATAAACTGTGGAATGCCAGCCGCTATGTGCTAATGAATACCGAAGGCCAGGACTGCGGCTTTAACAGCAACGATAAGGTGCTGTCACTGGCCGATAAATGGATCCTGGCACAATACCAGCAAACGGTAAAACAAGTACGGCATTACTTCGACAGCTATCGCTTTGATCTGGCCGCCACTGCACTGTATGAGTTTACCTGGAACCAGTTCTGTGACTGGTATCTGGAGCTGACCAAGCCGGTGTTGTTCAAAGGCTCTGAAGCAGAGCAGCGCGGCACCCGCCATACGCTGATCACCGTGCTGGAAAGCCTGTTACGCCTGATGCATCCGATTATGCCTTATATCACCGAAAGTATCTGGCAAGCCGTTAAGCCACTGGCCGGTATTAACAGCGACAGCATTATGCTGGCCGCCTATCCGGTTTATCAGGCCGAGCTGGTGGATGAAACGGCGCAGGCCGATCTGGAATGGTTAAAAGCCGTGATCACCGCTATCCGTAACGTGCGTGGCGAAATGAATATTGCGCCGTCTAAGCCATTAACGGTATTGCTGCGTAATCTTAATGCAGAAGAGCAGCGCCGACTGGAGCAAAACCGTAATTTCCTGCTGGTAATGGCGAAACTGGACAGCCTGGAGGTATTGGCGGCTGATGCTAAGGCGCCAGCCAGCGCCACTCAGCTGATTGGCAGCATGGACCTGCTGATCCCAATGGCGGGTTTAATTGATAAAGCAGCAGAACTGGGCCGTATTGCCAAGCAACTGGAAAAAACCGAGCAAGAGTTATCCCGGGTTGCGGGCAAGCTGAACAACGAAGGCTTTGTTGCCAAGGCACCGGAAGCGGTGCTAGAGAAGGAGCGCGCTAAACTCGCTGAACTGGAGCAGGCAGTAAGCAAACTGCAGGCGCAGCAGGCCGAAATCGCCGCCTTATAGTAGTCGGTAATTTCTATCCCGACAGCCCCCTTTCCGGGGGTAACCTGACCATAAAAAATGCCGGACTATGCCGGCATTTTTTATTTAACGATTGATACTATGCGACTAACTGCTTGCGACGACGTACACCGACCAGAGCCATTAAACCCAACCCCATCAGCGCCAGCACACCAGGTGCAGCAACGATAGTCACAGGTTCAGTGGTGATCAGGAATGCGAACTGGGCGTCGGTAAATTGGTTCTCCTGGGTTTTAAAGCCAAAACATGGACCAACAATACCGGCTTGCGCACAGGTCGCAGCGTCCATTGGATTTAAAGAACCACTGGTTTCAATAATGCTGATAAAGTAGGTAAAACCGTTATAGTCAAAAGACGCATTCAACGCATCAGTTGAGATAACAAAAATATCATCACATACCGATAACGATGGGAATGGGCAAGGACTTTGGTTCGGTGTTTCAATAAAATTAATACTGAAATTTGCTACCAGTAAGTCTAAGGTGTCATCCACCGGATTAATTGGTGTTAACAACAGTGTTGACTGTAACACTGCGTTGGTCAGCGTTGCATAAGAAGCGCTGATCGGGTTGTTGTAGTGCGTGATAATATTAGTCAATGCAAAAGGGCCGTTGGTATTGATGGTACCATTAGCCGGTGATTCGGTGATACCTAAACCACTACGACCACCACCAATCACATCGTGACTACCACCGGGTGCACCCCAGGTTAGCAGAGATGCTGATGTTGACTGAGTTCCTGTACCAGCCCCAAAGGTCCAGCCAGTCCAACCTAACGTAACGGTATAGTCCCATTGCGTGACCATTGCAGCCTGGGTGAAGGGCGCTAATAACAACGCGACCCCTGCGATGGCACCTTTCAAAATTTTCTTCATTTTCTCGCTCCTGCAAAATGTTTTATCAGCTTGCTCAATGCTCGTCTGACGATTAACTACAACCATGAATTAGCATAGAGCGTGCCATAAAATAACTACTTGACTTGGCGAAAGTTAATTTCAACGCAAATGTCAGGCTGTAAAAATAGCTGACAGCTGTCGCCCTATATCAGGCACAAAGATTCCAATTGTGCAAAATCGTTTTTTTGCTATGATGCACGCGTTTGTCTGCATAAAGATCAGACAGACCTGCGCTGGATACTTATGCAGCTAAACCGCCCGTTTAGCCAGAGCACCACGCAGTGTTCCGCTCCGTTGAGTTGTAAATCTGCTGCAACGGTTCAGTTAACTTTGCCGGCTATCCCGGCTTTTATTACGAGAATAAGCAACCATGTCAGCAGATGCTTCTTTAGAGAGTCTGGCCGAACCTATTGCCGCGGCGGCCGAAGCGGCCGCCCTTGCAGCACCCTCTGCCTTAAGCTTAATTCCACCGATCGTGGTATTGGTTTTCGCAGTTTGGTTAAAGCGCCCGATACTGGCGTTAGTATTGGGTGCAGTGGTCGGTTTGTTATTACTCAGCCCCACTGAGTCGCTTTCAAACTTTTCCGATATTGCCGTCGACGTGATGCAGGATGAAACCATCGGCTGGTTAATTCTGGTCTGTGCCGGCTTTGGTGCGCTAATTGGCTTATTAATTCATACTGGCGGTGCAGTGGCATTTGGTCGTTTTGGCGCTCAGAAAGCCAAAGGCCAACGTTCATCGATGTTTATGACCTTTATTATGGGCTGTATTATCTTTGTCGATGACTATCTGAATGCGCTGTCTGTTGGCGAAGCGATGAAGCGGGTTACCGATAAATTTAAAGTCTCGCGTCAAAAGCTGGCTTATATCGTCGATTCTACCGCTGCGCCAATTTGTGTACTGGTCCCAATCTCTACCTGGGCGGTGTTCTTTGGTGGCTTACTGGAGGATAACGATATCGCCGAAAAAGGCAAAGGTGTCGCCGTTTATATCGAGGCCATTCCTTATATGCTGTATCCCATACTAGCAGTAATCGTAGTGATGCTGGTAGCGCTAAAACTGATGCCAGACATCGGCCCAATGAAGAAAGCTGAGCTTGCTATGCAGCAAGGTAAACCGATCGACTGTGAATTGGCCGATTCACCAAGCCAGCCAGTACGTTTACAGCATCATGCCGCTGAAGAAATGCCCTACCATACCAGTGATGAGTATGCGGTCAGCTCAATTGAAGAAGAGTTTGAAAGCAGCAATAAGCAAGGCAAGGTGCATAACTTTATGGTGCCGATGCTGTCGCTGATTGTATTTACCGTATTGCTGGGTGACTCACTAAGCGAACCAGATGTATTAAAAGGCGTGATTGCCGCGCTGGTGTTCTCGCTGATTTATTACGGTGTACAAAAGCTGATGTCGCTGTCAGAAATGATGGACGTGATGATGAATGGCTTTAAAACCATGCTGCCAGCCATCAGTACCGTCATTGCCGCCTTTATTTTTAAAGATGTCTGCGACAAATTAGGCCTGCCACTTTTTGTTATTGAGAATCTGGCACCTTATATGACTGCACAAATGCTACCAGCACTGGTGTTTCTGGCCATGGCGTTACTGGCGTTTGCTACCGGCTCGAGCTGGGGGATTTTTGCGGTATCAATTCCGATCGTAATGCCATTGGCTACGGCGGTCGATGCTAATATTCCACTGGTTATCGGTGCGCTGTTATCTGCCAGCTCGTTTGGTAGTCAGGCCTGTTTCTATAGTGATTCAACCGTACTAGCGGCTCAAGGATCTGGCTGCAACTTGATGAGTCACGCCGTTACGCAATTTCCATACGCGCTAATTGCGGCGATTATTGCCTTTGTTGGCTTTATCCTAATCGCCTAAGCATCTTAAACAAAGGGGATGCCTGACATCCCCTTTGTCTTATCAACTTATAAACTGCGATATATATCCAGCACGCCGTTAATCACAAACTGCACGGCAATAACCGACAGGATCAAGCCGAATAGCCGGGTAATAATTTCTTTACCGGTCTCGCCGATATAACGCACCAGTACATGCGAATAAATCATTGCCAGATAACAGGAAAAGGTCGTAATACCGATAGCCAGGAACACCGTAATAAAGTGCCACAAACTCTGCGCTTCACTGGTTAGGATCATCACGGTGGCAATGGCGCCGGGGCCTGCAATAAAGGGGATCGCCAACGGAATAATCGACACATCTTTCGCCAGCTTGCCATCCGGATGCGGCTCTTTACCTGTTGCTTCTTCGCCATCATCCAGACCTTTTTGCATCATGCTCATCGCAATACCAAACAGGATCAGGCCGCCGGCGATGCGAAAGGCTTCCAGCGTAATGCCAAATACCTTAAAAATAAAACTGCCCAGCAAACCAAATAACAAAAAGATCCCGGCCGAGACCAGGGTGGAACGTTTGGCAGCCCGCCTACGCTGAATGGCATTGGCATTTGGCAATAAGGAAACAAAGATAAAAGCCGTTGTCAGCGGGTTAACAACGACAAAGAGTGCAGTAATGGCAATTAGCCAATAATCAATTAATAAGGTTACAGACATCATCTATCCAGAGTTCAGGCGGCGGTTAAAAGGTAATAACTGCTTATTCTAGCAGAATTTTTTAAAAAACATCCTGCTATGCATACACGGGCTATCACAGCCTCTGCAAAAAAACCTGATAACACTCAAGGATTTAAATAATGTTAACCAGCTGGCACTCTTGCCAGCCTTTTTGCTACAATTGGCGCAATTTTAATCTGTACAGGAGTACGGTTATGCCCGTCAGTTCGCAACACAAGGTTTATTTGCCCGCGTCGGCCCGCGATAATCAATACCTGCTGGCTGAGTTTGTTTTGTCCGATGAGTTGGTAGCCCGCTACCCGGCAAGCAGCACAGACGCCCCCTACCTAGCGCTGTATCAGGCGCTAAGCCAAAAGCTGTTTGAACTGGCCGATCAGTTTGGCCTGCGCAATGTACACCTGATTGCGAACGGTAAAACACCGGTAGTGCGCTTCCACCAGGAAGCCTATGTGCTGCAAACTGCCGAGCAAATTCTGTTTTTCTATAACCCCAGCTACCATGAAGCCCAGCATAGCTTCTATGATGCCAAAGTGCGGGCACGGAAAATTAGCCTGTTGTTTCTGGCCACCGAGCAGCCACTGCGCTCTAATGCCGCAGCCTTTCACCAGCAGGTGACGACATTACTGACCGAGCTGCGTAACCGCCTGGCATTGGCAGAGCTGAAAATCAAAGTCCGTGATCACCAGCATCTGACCTATGATTTATTCGCCAAAGCCAAAGGCAGTAAAGAAAGCTACGGCTATAAACTGCGCTCTATCGATGCCCGCTATAAAGCCCGGCAAGCTGAACTGCCGGCCCATAGCGCCCTGACTTATGTGATTGTCAATTTACCGCTAAGCCGGCGGCTAAAAGAGCAGGTAAAGCTGGATCTGCACAGCAGCAGCCCCTATCTGCCACTATATCAGCATATCGCCGATCACTTTGTCTCGGCCTGTCAGCAAGAAAAACTGCAACATCTGGCCGTGCTGGCCAATGGTTTATTACCGCTGGTCCGCAATAGCCAGTTTGATAAAAGCAGCCAGGGCACAGAGTTGCAGATGATTGGTTTTGACCCCAGCGCCAAACAAGGCCAGCTGGTCAGCGACCTGCAGGGCGATAAGCTGGTAGAAATGATGCAGCTGATCATTTTCGCCACGCCAGACGACCAAACCGATATGGGTTATGGCCGCTTTATGAATGAAGTAGAAAGCGCGCTGCGTCGTTTTGCTAAAGCTTTGAATCTACAACCAGAGCGCGATGATTTAACGGTGCGTTTCCATCAGCATATCAGTTACCACCAATAACTTAGTTGATATTTGGCATCACAATAGCCATGAACAGGGTATTGTGATGTCTTTCAATATTTCCAATCGCATTGGTATTTTCTTGACAAGCTGTTGCCTGACAAACTAGCTCAGATATCTCCCTCACCTGTCATGTAGCAAAGCCAAATATATCATGTTACATTGCTGTAATTGATAAACTTATACTCTGATTATAATGAAAAAAATTGCATTCTTTGTTTGCCTTGCCGTCTCATCGCCACTAGATGCTGCTCATTCGCCATGGCAACAGTTGGCTAAAGCAGACCTTGATTTTATTTACCAAAATCTGAAAGACAACCATCCAGGCGTTATTGATAAACAAAATCCAGAGTTTAATCAGTGGCTGGAAAACGGTTATCGTCAAGCCGTAGACAGCATCGAAGCGGTAAGCGATTTAGATGGCGTATTAAATATCCAGCGCAAGTATATTGCAGGCTTCGCTGACGGCCATGTTGACCTTTCATTTAGGCATCAACGCACACGTTTGCAATGGCCTGGTTTTATTATCCAAAAACAAGGAGTAGACACCGTTGTCACTTCCATGGCTGATGAATGGCCAACGACACTGCCACCAATTGGAGCTGTTCTCAAACAGTGTAATGGCTTAACGCCACAACAACTTTTAGTACAGCAGGTACTCCCTTACCACATACTGCTACCAGAACTGACCGCTGTACAAATAAACTATACACCGCTGATCCTTAGAATGGATGGCAGCTGGCAAGGTGAACTGCTGACAGAATGCGAGTTTACATATCAAAACAACCATGTAGTCTTGCCTCTGCATTGGCGAACCACTTCACGACAGCAATGGCTACAACATAACGAATCAGTCAATACTAACCAAGATTTCCGGCTAGAAATGTTTGCACCGGAACATTATTGGATTAGCTTACCCACTTTCACGCCATCTGTCCCACAACAATCACAGTTACAACAAATTACTGCAGAACTGGAGGCGTTAAAACACGCTAAGGTGATAGTTTTTGATGTCCGTGGTAATGGTGGAGGCAACTCGCAATGGGGCTTAGACTTAGCAATTGCACTTTTTGGCGAAGCTCATGTATATGACAGGTTGTTACCTATTATGGGACGGGGTATGGCGTACTGGCGAGCCAGCACGCAAAATACCGCTATGGCTGCAGAAATTGTGCAGGAAGTAGCTGAGCAATTTGGCGAAGATTCTGATATTACACTTGAATTCAAAGCATTGGCTAGTCGAATGGCTCAGCATACTGGCAAAGATTTAGTGCCGCAAAGCCTTGCCGCAACAAAAGCTGACATCAAAGCGGAATTAAGCCCATCGCTTACGTCTGCCAGGGTCATTTTACTTACCGATGCCGTTTGCGCCAGTGCTTGTCTAGACTTTGCAGATTTTCTACTGCCGCTTGGCGCACTTCATGTAGGTCAACCTACCTTTGCTGACACCGTTTATATGGATATCCGTACTGTTGAGTTACCCAGTAAACTCGGTAGCCTGTCAATTCCACAAAAGGTTTACCGCAATAGACCCCGCGGTCACAATGAACCTTATATACCTGCAGGCAAATGGTACTATCAAAGCAATATTAACAATACTGCGCTACTACGTGACTGGCTATTGCAGCAATTGGCAACTGAATAACGCCAGAGCTAAGTTGTCAACTTACTCACTGGCATTAAATTGACCAAACTCGTTCGGCGCTGGCTGTTTCCTTGCTGCAATCCTTGCAAGACAGACCGGCGCTATAGCGGCTTGCTATGGATTAGTTTGCGTCCAGTCAACTGTGCGTAACCCTGGTACCCGGCTAAACTCTCTTAGGTTATTGGTTACCACTATCAACCCCAGACTACGGGCGTGACCAGCAATCATTTGATCATAAGGACCTATTGGCTGCCCTAGTTTCGCAAGCTCGGCGCGCAATTGCCCTGTATGCTCAGCAGCAGCCTCATCATAGGGTAACACCTGCAATCGGGCGACAAAACCCTCCAGTACTTCAAGATTTTTCTCTGGCGCAGCTGACTTTTCGGCACCATAAATCAATTCCATCAGGGTTATGCTGCTAATGCTTAACTGATTCTGATGCCTGATAAAATACTCACGTACCACGGTAGGCTTATTATTGATCGTATAAATGCAGATATTGGTATCCAGCAAATACCTGATCACTTAAAAGCCTCCCGTTCTTGCTCTGCAGGTTGCTCACGCTGTTGCATAAAGTCTTCACTGACTGTCGGACCATCAAACCAGCTCTGCCAGCTTTCACCGGCCGGCGTAATTAAGCGGGAACGGCCCAGCACCACGACTTCAACCCGGGAAACATCATCAGGCAGCGCGACTGCCTTAGGTAAACGGATAGCCTGGCTTTTGTTACTTTTAAATACGGCGGCTTCCATAAGCACCTCCATCTTGAAACGCAACGAACAAAAGGTATATCCAACTGGGATATACCTTTATTCTGACACAGGCGGTAATAAACTGCAAACCACAGTATCTGATTCGCACTTTGCCAAATCCTAGCGCAAGCGCCACTCCTCCCGGGCAGCATAAAGCACCGGCACCATAAAGACGCTCAGTAGCACAAACAGCATGCCGCCGAGTGTCGGTATTGCCATTGGGATCATCAGATCAGCACCGCGGCCAGTGGAGCTAAGTACCGGTAATAGCGCCAGTATCGTAGTAGCAGACGTCATTAAACAGGGGCGAATGCGTTTGGCCGCCGCCGCACACACTAACTCGTGCACTTCGGCACTGCTACTTGCCGGCCGGGCGGCAAATTGCTGTTTCAGGTAAGTCGCCATCACGATGCCATCGTCGACAGCAATACCAAATAAGGCTAAAAACCCGACCCAGACCGCGATACTCAGGTTATAGCTTTGCAGATTAAACAGCTCACGCAGATTGGCGCCAAACCACTGGCTGTTTAAAAAGTCCGGTTGTGCGAACGCATCCAACGCGATAAAACCACCAGCCCAGGCAATGGCAATGCTGCTGAAAATCATCAGCGCGGTACTGACCTGCTTAAACTGTAAATACAGCAACATAAACACCAAGGTCAGCGCCAGCGGCACCAACCAGCTTAGTGTCGCCGCAGCACTTTGCTGTTGCTGGTAACTGCCGGCAAACTGATAACTGACGCCAGCCGGCAATGTCAGCTCGCCCTGGCTAAGCAGTTGTTGCAAATAAGCCTCTACCTGCGCGACCGCTTCGACATCGGCGATACCACGCTCTGCGCCAAAGGTAATGTAGGCGGTTAAAAAGCTATTTTCCGAGCGGATCATCTGTGGGCCGCGCTCGTAGCGTATCTCTGCCAGTTCAATTAACGGCACACTATAGCCGGCTGGCGTCGCCACCAGTACTTGTGCTATCGCCTCCAGACTATCGCGTTGCTCGCGTTGATAACGCACCCGGATCGGATACCGCTCGCGCCCCTCGATGGTGCGACCGGCATCCATACCGGCCAGGGCAGTACTTAAGCTTTGCTGCACTTGTTGCATACTTAAACCATGCCGCGCGATTTGCTGCCGATTGGGCGTGACAATTAAATACGGCTGGCCCACCACCCGTTCGGCATTTACGGTGAGTGGCGAAATGGCCGGGGCATCGCGCAATGCCGCCTCAAACGCCAGTGCAATCTGCTCCAGCGTGGCTAAATCCGGTGCCTGTAGCTTAATACCCATCGCCGCGCGCATGCCGGTTTGCAGCATCAGTAAACGGGTTTCGATCGGCTGCAGCTTAGGTGCCGAGGTGACGCCGGGCAACTGCGCCGCTTGCACAATTTCCTGCCAGATATCATCCGGACTTTTAATATGCTCACGCCACTGCCGGTAGGGTCGGCCGCGCGGATCAATGATCAGCTCGCCATCGCTATCACGCATAAAGCTGTCAGTTTGCCGGTCATATTTAAAATACAGCCGCTTGCCCCGTGCGTCAGTTTTATATTCGCTGTGATATTGGATCAGCGTTTCAATCATCGATAACGGCGCCGGATCCAGCGCACTGTCGGCACGGCCAATTTTACCCACCACCGTTTTCACTTCCGGGATAGTAGCAATCGCCTGATCCTGCTGCTGCAAAATACTTAGCGCTTCACTGATAGCGGCATGCGGCATGACCGTCGGCATCAGTAAAAAGGCCCCCTCATCCAGCGCCGGCATAAACTCCCGGCTTAATCCCGGGAAACGGTGTGCCAAGTGACTTTCGGTGCTAAGCCCCGGGATCACCCGTGCCGCCCCCAGCCAGATCGAAAGTCCGGTTAACACCACCAATAGTGGCAACAGCAAAAATGGCAGTTTAAAACGCAGGAATAACCGCAACAGCGGCAAATATAACCGCCAGAATAACCAAAAGGCCGCTAATACCAATAATAACAAGCCACTTACCAGCAACAGATTTTGCCAGAAGCCAGCCCCCGGCCCCAGTGGCAGCCAGAGCTGGGATAGCCAAATCAATACCGTCAACAAGAGCACTAGCATTAACACGCCATGGGCACGGCGTAGCAGCATAGTGGGTATGCCTTGCAGGCGCTGCGGGATCAGGCCGCGGCATTTTTGCGCTAACAGCGCCCTAAGCCGCGCCGGCTGTGCGGCAAACAGCCAGTACAACACCACAGGCAGCAAGGTTACCGCCAGTAACACCGCAGCTAACAGCACAAAGGTTTTGGTATAGGCCAGAGGGCCGAATAATTTACCCTCGGCGCCAGTCATGGCAAACACCGGCAAAAAGCTAATCACGGTAGTACTGATGGCGGTAAGTAACGCAGGCCCGAGCTCGCGCCCGGCTTGCTGGATCGCCAAAGCAGCATTAAAACGCAGCCCCTGCTGTAACGTAGCTTGCCGCTGCTGCAACAGATTCTCGGTAAAGATAATGCCCAGATCGACAATGGTACCAATGGCAATCGCGATCCCGGCTAAGGCGACAATATTCGCCTCCACCTGAAAGTAACGCATCATGATAAAGCTGACCAGCACGGTCACGGGCAGCATTAAACTCACCGCCAGTGCCGCTCTGAACTGCCACAGCACCACCAGTACAACCAGGGTGGTCAGTAAAATCTGTAACGCCAGCGTCGTCTCGAGGGTCGCGACCGTTTCATCAATCAGTAACGAACGATCATAAAACGGCACCAGCTCCACTTTACTTAAGCTTAACCACTGCGGCCAACTCTGCTGTGGATGTTGCTGTAACCAATTGCGCCAGGCATGTTGTACGCTGTCGCTTTGCTCAGTAAACTGTGCGCCGGGCAGCGGCAATTGTTGTTCTGCAGCAAAGTCACTGACCTGCGCTAAGCTGGTATCCGCCCAGTTAATAACGGCTTTTGCCGGTAAACCGGCCCGTAGCTCACTGATACGGGTTTGCAGATTAGCAATCGCCTGTCTGGGGTTATAGCCCTCGCGCACTGTAACCACCGCACCTACCGCTTCCGCGCCGGCGACATCCAGCACACCCCGTCGCGGCGCCGGGCCAAAGTTGACCTTAGCCACATCCTGTACCCGGATCGGCACATTGTCCGGCCCCAGCCTGACGACCGCCTGTTCCAGATCGGCCAGCTGTTTGACAAAGCCCTGGCCGCGGATCAGATATTCAACGCCATTTAGCTCACGGCTGCCGGCGCTGACATCCAGGTTCGCCGCCATCACCGCTGCCGTGACCTGCTCCAGTGTCACCTCAAAAAGCCGCAACAAGTTCGCGTCGACTTCTACCTGATACTCCCGCTGATAGCCGCCAATCGCCGCCACTTCACTAATGCCTTCGGCCGTGAGCAAACCACTGCGTAAATACCAGTCTTGAATAGATCGCAGTTCATCTAAACGCCAGCCGCCAGCTGGCTTTCCCTGCGGATCCTGCCCTTCCAGCGTATACCAGAAAATTTGCCCCAGGCCGGTCGCATCCGGCCCCAGCGCCGGTTGTACACCAGGCGGTAAGGTATCAGCCGGTAAACTGGCCAGCTTTTCCAGAATGCGCGATCTGGCCCAGTAAAACTCGATATTGTCCTCAAAAATCAGCGCTATGCTGCTAAAACCAAACATCGACAGGGAGCGCACATCTTTCACCCCCGGCACGCCCATCAGGGCGCTACTGAGTGGATAGGTCAGCTGATCTTCCACATCCTGCGGCGAACGGCCCGGCCAATCGGCAAACACAATTTGCTGGTTTTCGCCCAGATTAGGGATAGCATCCACCGCCACCGGCTTAAGTGGCAGCTGATGCTGCCAGCCAAAGGGGGCCACGCCAATGCCAACCACCAGCAAGATCACCGAGGCCAAGAACACCAACAACTTTTGCTGTAATAACAGCGCCATAAAACGGCCGAAACCCTGCTGGTTCTCCGTCTGGCCCGCTTCAGGTTGCAAGGGTGTCGTCATGCCTTAGCCCTCCGCCCCAAAACGGCGTACAATATCGCCACAGCGCAACATCATGGCGCCAAAATAGGGGTTACGTAGTTCAGCCTCGCGCTGTAACCAACTGGCCCCTTCGCCATCGCGAGCCATCGGGCAATAGGCTTCATACCAGCCATCAGCCAGTACGCCCAACTCAGCAAACCGTAATAAACCCAGGTTATGCCGGTAGAACAGTGCCCTGGCTCGTGCAATTTCAGTGACGTCCATAATTTCGCCGGCACCGGCATTTAGCGCGCTAAGCACTCTAGGGAACCGCTCAGGCCAGTCAACCGCCGCCACCGCTTGCTGCAGCGACAAAGTCGCCTGCTGCCAGTCTGCCAGATCGTCAGCCACCAACGCCTCGTAAGCTTGCGCATAAGCCTGCAGCAACACGCTTTGTGCCTCCGCCGGCACCACAAAGCCATCCGGATTTGGCACTGGTGTCGCTGCGACTTGCGGCGCGCTGTGAGTATGGGACGCCGTAGCGGTTGCATGCTGTGTAGGGGTAACAGCTGGATTTAACATACTGGGCAGGCCGCGGATTTGCAGTTCGCTATCCAGCCGGAACGCGCCCTGCGTCACCACTAACTCACCCGCAGTGACGCCAGAGAGCAACTGATACTCTTCACCCAGACGCAGGCCAAGTTCGACCTGACGCGGTTCATACCGCGGCTCTGCCGGATCTGGCTGGACATAAACCAGTGACTGTTTACCGGTAAAAAGTACCGCTGATGCCGGCACCAATAAGCTGGCTTTCACCTCAGCCTGAATACTGGCCTGTGCCAGCATACCGGGTTTTAATCTACCATCCGGGTTTGCCAACAACACCCGCACCCTGGCGTTACGATTGGCGATATTCAGCTCGGGCTCAATCAGTTCAATGCGGCCACTCAGCGTTTCACCAGGTAAGGCTTTCACACTTACCTCTACCTGCTGTCCGACCTGGAGTAAGGGTAATTGGGATTCAAAGGCGGCTAACTCCAGCCATAACTTATCCAGCGCCAGTACGGTAAATAATGGCTGGCCGGTGCTGACGTAAGCGCCCTGATTAACGAATTTTTCAGTGACAATACCGCTGACCGGTGCACTGACTGTCACCGTATCCTGTAATTGCTCACGCTGCAGGATCTGCTCAATTTGCGCTGAGGGCACCCCCAATAAACGTAAGCGACGCCGTGCGCCGTCCAGGGTACTGCCCGCTGGCAAACTGCTGCGCGCCGACAACTGCTTAGCCTGCAGTAGCTCCTGCTGGATCACAATCAGCTCAGGGCTAAAAATTTCCAGCATCGGCTCACCGGCCTGCACCTGCTGCGCCGTGCGGTTAACATAAGCCTGTTCGATGCGACCGCTGGTCCAGGCGCTGATGGTTTGCACCCGGCTTTGATCGGCAACTAAGGTACCGGGTAGACTAAGGTGTTGGCTGCTGGCAGCCTGCCGTACCGGCATCACTGCGGTTTGCAACAGGGCGGCGGCTCTGGGGCTTAAGCGCAGTTCGACCTGCTCCCCGCTTACGGTGTGACTCTCTTCGGCGGCAACCGGGATCAGTGCCATACCACAGATCGGGCAGCGCTCATTCGGATCGCTAAAACGGATTTGTGGATGCATGGAGCAGGTATATTCCTGTGCCGGCTGTAATTTCGCCAGCGGATCCTGCGCCGGGCTAACGGCTGAACCCGCTGCCCCCGCATGGGCATGGCCATGGTTTTGCGCCAACAACGGCAAACTTGCTACGGATAAGCCGATCACCAGGGCAGTCATCGCCAGCGGCGTAATACCTTGCGTACTGAAGGCTCGCCATTGCCCCCGGCCATTATTTTGAGCTACCTGAAACATAAAACACCCTATACCAAAAAAACAGACTCAGTCGCAGCGTGCTGCGACTACCAGACATATCAGGTACAGGCTTAAATCAGCAGAAGGTTTTTACGTAAGTAAAGCGGTGGGCCATGCTGTGGTGGCGGTTGTGTCCAGTAGGGCTTGCTCTTGTCGCCATCAGGCAACAATGCGGATTGGTATGCTGATTGCCAGCTGACCAGGATGGCGCAACTGGCCAGTTGCAGCGGATCACTGCCTGCGGCCAGTTGTTCACAGCCGCTGCAAGGTGCTTCCGCCAGCACCAGCTGAGTATCGGTAACAGTAAGCTGCGCCAGCTTACTATGACAAAGTGACAGATGTTCGCTATGCGACGCTGTTGAGGGCGGTTCTACCGCCTGTGCCATATTCTGACAAAACAGCAAACACCAGGACAAGGCAAGGCTAACCATCATCGGGATGGCCCAGATTTTTTGCCGTTGTACAAAAGTGCTGAGCATCTGCAGTTACCAGAGTTGAGATGCGCTTAATTTACGCTTTCGTCTTGTAATTGTCAAAATTACTAAGGCAAGTAGATCAAAACACAGGCCAGATTAAGTGGCAGAATGCAGCCGATACCACAGGGCAGAATATTTGCCTGCAGAGGAAAAGTTCGCTAAAGTTTACGCAGAATTTAATGCTTAGGTGCCCTAATGCGCTGTACCGCTCTGCTGATGATTGCTGCCTTGCTGCTGAAAAGTGTGACTGGTTTTGCTATGGCTGGTTGTCATCTCGGGCACCAGCCTGCAGAGTCAGCCAGCAAGCAGGTTGATAGCCATGCCCAGGCCAGTGATAACAGCTCAGCTCAGTTAGCCAGTGCAGAACCTTTAAACAGCACAGTGGAATTACCTCGTCAAGCCGATGTATCTCAGCCTGAGGCCGCCGCCAAAGCGACGACTCCCGTCTGTAGTCTGTGCGCAAGTTGCTGTGTCACCGCTACGCTGACTTTCGAGCAGAGTTCGCCTCAAGCTACCCAGGTAACGGATCCCATCCCTAGCCTAGATTTTATTGATTTAAGCGTTTTGTTAAACCGCGCCACCCAACCTCCCAAAACCTGCTGATAGATTTGGTTTTAAACCCAGTTTAGCAAGGCTGTCTTGGTCCAAACCAGGGCATGCTGTTGTACCCCATACAAAACCAATTAAATTTTTGAAGGAAATGATGATGAAAACTTTAGCTAGCCTGATGGCAGCCCTGATCTTCTTTGCCCTGCAATGCACTGCAGCTTTAGCTCATACCCCACTAATGTTCTCTATTCCGGCAAAGGACGCCGTGCTCACAACATCCCCTAAAGTGGTGATGCTACACTTTGGTGATCCGGTGCGGATGTTATCGCTGGAGCTTAGCCTGGATTATAACGCCATTGAATTTGGCTTTCGCCGCAATACCGAAGCCACCGATCATATTGAGTTTACACTGCCGGCACTGAAGGCTGGCAGCTACCAGTTTGCCTGGGCTGCCATAGGCGCTGACGGCCACAGGGTCAGCGGTGTCATTGACTTTAGTATTGATCCAAACGCAACAGAATCCTCCCCTGGCAAGCAACCTGAAGCGGATGAGCACCAGCACCATCACGCGAGACTGCTGACATTGCAGTCACAGGGCATTTAATCATGTACTGGGAGCAAGGGGCTGCCGCAAGCCGGATCTTACTTTATCTGTGCACGGCCATCACACTGGGGCTGATGCTCTGCAACTGGCTGGCACAGCGGCACCGGCTTAGCGCACCGCTAAGCCGGCCTGGTCAGGCGCTGGTGTTTGGCCTGGGTGCTTTTAGCGTGCTAAGCAGCTTTCTGCTGCAGGTAGGAACTATGGCCATGGCGGGCATGGGAGGCATGTTTGATTGGGAACTGATGCAATTTCTGTGGCCGGACGCCGCAGGAAAAACGCTGTGTCTTCAATTGCCGGCCTTTGGCTTGCTGTTGCTTAGCCTGTTGCTTCTAAAGGTTAAATACCTGCCAATTCTGCTGCAAAGTCTGGCATTGCTATTACTGATGTTCGGTTTCTTGCAAGGCGGACACCTGCTGCGCTTTGGCCTGCCAGGGCAGTTGCTGCTGCTAACTCATCTGTTGGCTGTTGGCTTTTGGGTAGGCTCCCTGCCACTGCTGTGGCGGCTTTGCCGCCATAGTCCAACCGCAAGGCTGCATGCGTTACTGCACCAGTTTGGTCAGATCATGATCGGGGTTTTGCTGCTAATACTGCTGAGCGGCGTCAGCATGACGTGGCTGCTGTTATCCGCGCCAGAGCATCTTTGGAGCACTAGCTATGGCCAACTGCTGCTTGCTAAAATACTGCTAGTTATTGGCTTGCTGAGTTTAGGAGCCTTGAATAAACTCAGGCTGGTACCCGCACTGCAACAACATTCAGATCCAAGGCGGTTGCAAATGGCTATCGTCGCAGAAATGCTGCTCGCCACGGCTATTTTTGTCATCACCGCAGTGGTGACAGTGATCGTGGGCTGGTCCGGTTAGGAGGCTAAGATGAGTACTGAAATGCTGCTGACACATCTGGTGCTGGGCCTTTATAGCCTGGCACTGACCGCGGGGATCTATGTCCACCATCAGTTAAAAACTCAGGGCCATGCTATGCAGCATCTGGCCCTGGTGTTGCTATTACTGATTGAGGCGGCAGGTTTAGTCTGTATCTTTTACCACCTGTTAAAACCGCTATTGCGATAACGCTGGAAAAGCCATAGCCGCTACCGAAAGCGCTGCAGCCGCAAGGCATTACTCAGCACAAAGATACTGCTTAATGCCATAGCGCCTGCCGCCAGTCCCGGTGCCAGCAAGGTGCCGGTAAACGGGTACAGCACACCGGCTGCCACTGGGATCAGCAGCACATTGTAGGCAAAGGCCCAAAACAGGTTTTGCCGGATATTGCGCATCACAGCGGCACTTAACTGCAGTGCCTGCGATACGCTTCCTACATCACTGCGCTGCAACACCACATCGGCCGCTTCTATCGCCACATCGGTGCCGGTACCAATGGCGATGCCGACATCGGCGGCGGCCAGCGCCGGCGCGTCGTTAATACCATCACCAACAAAGGCCACCTTGCCATACTGCTGCTTTAGCTGCTCCACTAATTGTTGCTTACCCTCGGGTAATACCCCCGCCCGCACCTCGCTAATCCCTAGCTGTTTTGCCACTGCCTTTGCCGTTACCAGCTGATCACCGGTCACCATCACCACCGTTAAGCCGGCATGCTGCAAAGCTTGCACCGCCGCCTGACTTTCCGGTCGCAGCTGATCGGCCAGCGCTATCATCGCCAGCAACCGCTCAGTATCCGCTAAGAAAATTACCGTTTTGCCAGCCGCCGTTAACTGCTGCAGCTGCTGTTGTTGGCTGGCATTCGGTAGTTCCGCTGCCGGGAACTGTGCCGGCAGCTGCTCAGCCAGCAGCCGCAGATTCCCCAGATAATAACGTTTACCGTCAACCAAAGCTGTAACGCCCTGACCATTAATGGCCTGAAACTCCGTCGTTGCCGCAAAGGGTAACTGCTGCGCCTGAGCGGCCGCGACCAGCGCCTGCGCCAGCGGATGCTCGGCAAACTGCTCTAAGGCGGCCACGATAGCTAACACCTGCTGTGCGGTTAAATCGGCCGTCGCAACGATATCAGTCAGCGCCAGCTTACCCTGGGTCAGGGTACCGGTTTTATCAAAGGCCACCAGCCTGACTTGCTGCAATTGCTGCAAGGCCGCGCCCTGGCGAAACAGTACCCCCAACTCAGCCGCGCGGCCGGTACCGACCATAATCGACACCGGTGTGGCTAACCCCATGGCACAGGGGCAGGCAATAATCAGCACGGCCACCGCATTCACCAGGGCCTGCGTTAAGGCCTGCTCACCGCCCAGCCATAACCAGAGCAGCGCCGTTAGTAGCGCGATCAGCAGTACCACCGGCACAAATACCGCGGTAACCTTATCGACCAGCGCCTGAATGGGCAGCCGGCTACTCTGTGCCTGCTGCACCAGGCGGACAATTTGTGCCAGCACCGTCTGCTCGCCAACGGCCTTAGCTTCACAGAGCAGCGCACCAGCAGTACCATTAAGCGTACCGCCGGTGACCACAGTGCCCGCCTGCTTTGCCACCGGCTGCGGCTCGCCGGTGAGCATCGACTCATCGACCCAGGATTCACCGCTGATCACCCGTGCATCAGCAGCAATCCGCTCACCCGGACGCACTAAAAACTGCATGCCGACCTTGAGGTCCGCCAGCGGCAGATCCTGATAGCTGTCATTCACCCGCACTCTGACCTGACTGACTTTTAAGCCCAGTAACTTGCGGATAGCAGCACCGGTGCGGCCCCGGGCCCGCCCTTCCAGATAACGCCCAAGCAGGATAAGGGTAATAATCACCGCTGCCGATTCAAAATACAGATGGCGACTCACCTGGGGGATCAGCTCAGGGGCGAAGGTCACCAGCGTCGAAAAACTCCAGGCCGCAAGGGTACCCAATGCCACTAAAGAATTCATATCCGGACTGCGGCGCCACAAGTTTGGTAAACCAATGCGGAAAAAATCCCGCCCCGGCCAGGCCAGCAGCAAAGTGGTCAGCGTAAATTGCAATAAGGCGGAGTGCTCTGGCAGTAATACCCGCTGTAACAGCGCGGCAAAAGCCGGTAGCAGATGCCCACCCATCTCCAGCACAAACACCGGCAGTGTTAAGGCCAGCGCCAGCCAAAACTGACGCTTTAAGCGACGTTGAGCCGCCTGTTGCTCCTGTTCGGGATCGGCGTGCTGCTCATCCACGACCTTAGCCTGATAGCCCAGACGTTGCACCGTTGCCAGTAACTCGCTGGTCTGTGCCAACCCACTGATGCGGCTAAGTTGTAGCTGACTATTGACCAGTTGCACCTGCGCCGATAATACGCCGGGGATCTGCCGTAAGGCCTGCTCAATTTTGCTGACACAGGACGCGCAATGCATACCGCTGATACTAAACAGTAAAGCTTCGGTGCGGGTCGGATAACCAGCCTGCTCCAACGCACTCACAACCTGGGGCAGTACTGTCGCGGCCTCCAGGCTTAACTCGGCGTTGCCACTGGCCAGATTAACATTGGCTTGCTGCACGCCTGGTACAGCACTAAGTGCCGTTGTCGCGCGGCGCACACAGCCGGCACAGGTCAGTTTGGTAACAGGTATCAGCACCTTCAGGTTCGCTGCAGACATGGCAAGTACTCCATCAGATAGTTCAGCCAGTGTATTGTGCAATCTGGAGTAACTCCAGAGTCAAGCAGTATTAACACGCTTTTTTCGGACTTGACTCTGGAGCTGACTCCAGACTTATACTTAAACTGTCGGGCGGTAGTGATAGACCGCCTTCGCAGCAATAATTTTAGCAACTCAGGTATCCGGTATGAAAATTGGCGCACTGGCTCAGCAATTTGACGTCACGGTAGATACGATTCGTTTTTACGAAAAACAGGGCTTACTGGCAACAGCTCCACGCTCTGGCGCCGGCTATCGCCAGTACAGCACGAGCGATGTGCAACGCTTAAGTTTTATTCTGCGTGCTAAGGCTATTGGCTTTAGCTTACAGCAGATCCGCGAGCTGCTGGCCATTGAAGATAACAAAAGTGCCTGGGTCTGTGCTGATGTTAAAGACAAGGTCGCGTTAAAAATTCAGGAAATAGAGCAACAGCGTGCCGAGCTGCAACGGCTGCAACAGGCACTGCAGCAATTACACAATGCCTGTTGTGGTGGCACAGTCAGCGCCAACGCGTGCTCTATTCTGGCTGCGTTGGCTCAGGCTGAGCCGGTGTAGCTTGTGCATTATCCGCTGGCAGCGCCGGGATAAACCCCGGCCGCCGATATGCAGCCAGCTGCTGCTCTAGCAAGGCGGCGATGCGGATTAACTCCGGCTCTGACCAGGGTAAACCGACCAGGCTAATGCCGAGCGGCAACACCCCGCTATAGCCGCCGGGTAAGGTAATAGACGGATAACCGGCTACCGCAGCTGCCGTCGAGGTGCCAAAATTAAACTGATCACCGTTGACATGATCAATAGGCCAGGCCGGACCATAGGAGGGCAAAATAATCGCCGAGAAACCCTGCTGCAGATACTGGTTAAGTGCGGCCTCAGCCAGAGCGCGGCTTTGTGCCAGCGCTGCAATATAGTCGGCTTCAGCAGCAACCAGATCGATCGCCGCCGCCTGCTCCAGATATTCCTGACCAAAAAACGCCAGCGCCCGCTCGCCCTGCGCGCGGTTAAACGCAACAAGCTTTTGCAGCGTATTGACCTGCTCTGGCACCTGATAGTCAGTTAGCCACTGCTGCAGATCGCGGGCATATTCGTACAGCAATACGCTAAACTCGGCCTGATATAACTCCGGGGGTAACTGCCATTCCGCCGTTTCCACCACCTCAAAACCGGCCGCCGCTAATGCCCGAGCGGTATTATCCAGCATCGATACCACAGCAGGCTCGCGCTCGTCGTAAGCGCGCACCAGCAGGACCTTGCCGGCATTCGCCGGCTGCAGTGCCGCTGCTGTCAGCGAAGCCGGAATGGCTTCACGGGCGGCGGGCGTCAGCATGGCTTCCAATAACAAGGCTGCATCATAGATCCGGCGTGCCATAGGGCCGGCAATATCCTGGGTGCTGGCGATCGGAATAATACCCTCGCCGGACACAGCCCCCCGGGTGGGTTTAATACCGACGATACCATTAATGGCAGACGGGCAAATAATAGAACCATCCGTTTCAGTACCTACTGCCAACAACCCAAAATCCGCTGCAATAGCCGCCCCGGCACCGGAGCTGGAACCACAGGGCGTATGGCTGAGCAGATGCGGATTACGGGTTTGCCCACCCAGGGCGGACCAACCACTGGCCGAGTTTTCACCGCGAAAATTCGCCCATTCTGATAAATTGGTTTTTGCCAGAATCACAGCACCGGCCTCACGTAACTGCCGCACCAATTCTGCATCCTGCGAGGTTAAATGCCCTTGTAATGCAAGGGCACCCGCAGTGGTAGACAATTGATCAGCGGTAGCGATATTGGCTTTTAACAGCACCGGCAACCCATGCAGCGCCGAACGGATTTGACCAGCTGCCCGCTCTTTATCTAATTGCTGCGCCTGCGCCAGGGCGTCCGGGTTAATATCGGTAATGGCATGTAGTTGATAGCCTTGCTGATTATGCTCGGCTATCCGTGCCAGATAAAACTGCACTAACTGTTCGCTGCTGATCTCATTACTGGCTAATGCCTGCTGCGCCGACCGGGCGTCCAGCCACTGCAGATCGCGCCCTGGTTCGACATCCGGTAACGGCGCCGGCCGACAGCCCAGTAATAACAGTGTTAAACCTAATCCCAGTAAACGCATACAGCCTCATTTTCTGTTATGGCAATGGCTTTAGCTTACTGCCAGGCGCGCCCGATTGCAGGGCCTTTTACCGCAGCCCCCTGCTGCTGGTCGCAACGGAGCAATGGAACTTCTAAAGCATTGTCTGACCAAAGTGATGAAAGCTAAGGCATTATCCTCTAAACTATATTACTAAGCCCGCCTGCAAACCAATAAGGATCGGTTAATGAAAAAATTACTCTGGTTAATTCCGGTGAGTCTGCTCACCTTGCTGCTGGTGGCCTATTTGCTGGCCAACAGTATTATTAAAAGCATCTTAATCAGTGAGCTGGAGCAGATCACCGGCGCCGAAGTGAATGTCGACAGTGTATCGCTGCGCCTGTTACCGGTATCGTTGCAGCTTGATGGCGTACAGCTTACCGATCCGGCAAAGCCAGATTTTAATAGCATCAGCTTTGCCAAAGCCTATGCCCGAGTCGACCCCTGGCCGGCCTTAAAAGGTTACTATATCGTTGAAGAGCTGGAAGTACTGGAGCTGGCATACGGCAGTCAAAGAGCCCGGCCCGGCAAGGTATACCGGGTACCGCCGGCCAATGATAATGCGCTGGATTTAGCCTCTTTACTGCAAGTCGAGATCCCGACCGCTGATGCCATTCTGGCCAGAGCCAATCTACAGACGCTGCAGCAGGGCGAACAGTTACAACAGCTGGCCGCGCAGCAGCGCCAAAAAATGACCACCTTGCGCCAGCAACTGCCAACACCGGACCAGCTGGCTGAGTTTCAAAGCAGCATTAAGGCGCTAACCGACAGCCGTATCAGCGACGCGGCAGATCTGGCCGCCAAAACCCAGCAATTAACCAGCCTGCAGCAACAATTACGCACTGAACGCGACAAGCTGCGCGAGTTGCAACAAAGTCTGACCGAAAGCCGCGATACCCTGAGTGCAGCCGTTAAAGCAGTACGCACTGCTGCCGAGCAGGACTGGCAACAGCTGCAGCAACTGGCGAATATTCAGCAAGGCGGCCTGGCCCCGATTTTCCAGATCCTGCTGGGCGATGTCTGGGCGCGTGAAATCCAGAAACTGGAAGCACTCTATCAATTGGCCAAACCCTATTTGCAGCAGGACGGCGAACCGGCCCCGGCAAAACCGCTGGATCCGAATCAGCCCTTTCCGGATTTCTGGGTTAAAGAAGCGCGCATTCAGGTGTTACTGGCTGGCACCGAGAGCCTGCTAACCATGCAGGACATTACTACCCAACATCAACTAATCAATAACGTGGCAACCCGCTTTAAACTGAATGTCGCGGGCCTGCCCAGACTGGATAAGCTGCAACTTAATGGCGATTTTGCCATTCTGGAGCAGATGATCACTAACCTAAGCTGGCAGCTCGAAGGCATGGCCCTGGAAAATCTGACATTGGGCCGCGAGCAAAATGCGCTGACACTGCTGGCGGGCTTATTTAGTGCCAATGGCTCACTGAAACTGACCGATGATCAGCTAAAACAGCAGGCCAAAGTGCTGTTAAAAAATGCCCGCTTTGACCAAACCGGTAACCGCTATCTGGACCAGCTCGTCACTTTACTGAACCGCCAGGGACAGATCCCGCTGGATGTGCTGGCAGAAGGCTTGATCTCCAATCCGCAAGTGACAATCCGCTCCTCACTGGATCGGATGTTGGGCGATGCGCTGCTGGGCGAAGCCAAACAAAAAATCGCGCAGCTACAAACCCAGCTGCGTACCGAATTGGATAACCGCCTGGCGCAGCAACTGGGGCCACAACAAGAGTGGCTAAACCTGTTACAGCAACAAGAAACCGATAGCAAGGCCATGGAAGCCAAACTGGAAGAACTGCTAAATGCCAAAATAGGTAATCTGCAGGATCAGTTGCGTAACCGGCTGCTTGATCGGCTGGGCGGCGGTTAACGACACTCAGCTAGGATGCCGGTATCACCGGATACCGGCAGGCCCAGATCTCTAATCGCCTTCATCCCGGATTTCCGCCGGTTATCCTGCCGTCAAACCCTTTATCATAAAATCACCCAAGCGTACAAAATGCGGCATTATCCTGTAAGCTGGAATAACACGGAGGACATGCGATGAAAAAAATTTTACTAAGCAGCAGCTTGTTACTGGCCAGCTTTGGTAGCCTGGCTGATGATTACAGCGGTCACTGGCGCGGTGTACTTGAGCTGGCTCCCGGCGTTGGTATCGTGCTGGGGGTGACACTGACAGCAGAAGATAGCGGCTACCAACTTTCACTGTTAAGCCCAAATCAAAGCCTGGAAGCTATTCCGCCCAGCAGCATGACGCTGGAGGGCACGCACCTGAAATTTGCCGCTGATTCATTACGTGCCAGCTTTGATGGCCGCTTTGCCGGCGAAACCCTGGAGGGGGTCTTTACCCAGGGCCGAGCAATGCCCATTACGCTCACCCGGCTTAGTAAAACTGATCTGCAGCGTTTGGAACATGAGCAGCAGTGGGCGGGCGATCTGGCACTGAGTAATAACGCCAGCTTACCCTTGGTGTTGAATGTCGCCGTGATTGCCGGCGGTTATCATGTGACCCTGGATAGCCCGAAACAACAGAGTTATGGGATTCCTGTCGACCAGTTTAGCGTCAGCGATAGCCAGCTTAATTTCAGCGCTAAAATGATCAGCGCCAGCTATCAGGGGCAATGGCAACAAGACCAGTGGCAGGGTACCTTTGTTCAGGGCCGGGCCATGCCGCTTAATTTAAAAAAAAAGCCCTGACACCCACTGAGCCACTGACGTTACAACAGTTACCCGGCTGGCTGAAACAGGAGTTTGGCCAGCACGGCGTTGCTATCGCGCTGGTGGACAGGCAGCGGGTGCAGTATCAACTGCATGGCCTGGCCGACACCCAACCGCAAGCCGCTAGTCAAGCGGTGGACCGGCAGACCTTATTTGAAATTGGCTCGATAACCAAACCCCTGACCGCGCTGGCAGTGTTAAGCCTGGTGCAACAAGGGCGTTGGCACCTCGACCGGTCGCTGGCACAGCAGTTTGCCCGCCCGGAACTGGCTAAACATCAGTATAGTCTTGCCGACTTACTGACTCATCACAGTGGTTTGCCAAGACTGCCGGCTAATTTACCACTGGAGGATTTACGTAACCCCTATGCCAGTTACCACGATAATCAGCTGCGTGCCGCGCTAACCACAACCGACTTTACTGAGCGCCAGTTTGGCTACTCCAACTATGGCTATGGTCTGCTGGGTTGGCTGTTGGCGACTGAGTTAAAGCAGCCCTATGCTGAGCTGATGCGGCAGCGTGTATTCCAGCCACTGGCGATGCCAACGGCCAACGTACAACTTTCACTGCCAGAGCACACCGGCACAACCGCAACGTGGCCTAAACTTGCCCGTGGTTATGCCATTAATGGTGAACAGGTCGCTAACTGGCAGTTTGATAGCCTGGCCGGTGCCGGCGCGGTCATCGCCAGTATTGAAGATATGGCGGGCATGCTTAAGCACATCTTCGCCACGGCCAACACCGACCCGCTACTGCAGTTATGGCTGACACCACTGCCACTGAGCGATCAACCGGCGATGACACCAGGCTGGATGCTGACCGCTAAGGGCTGGCATTGGCATGCCGGTCAAACCGCTGGCTTTAGCAGCCTGGTGGTATTCGAACCGACACAGCAAAAGGGGCTGGTGATCCTGACTAATATTGCGCTTCCCGTTACCGAACAGGGCATGGCATTATTTGCCGACTGGCTGGCCAAGCCCGCTACAACCCTATTACCACAGGATAAACAACCATGACGTTAAGCCGGTCAGCAAGTTATACGCTACTGCAATACAGTGGCTGGGGGCTACTGTATGTCCTGATGAGTTTACTTATCTACAACAGACAGATATCTGTCGCTACCGAGCTGCTCTACTGTGCAGTACTGGTCGGCAGTACCGCCCTGGGTTCGCATCTGCTGCGTAACCTATACCGGCGCAAGCTGCAGCAGGCTGGTGTACTGGGGCAGGCCACAAGCTTACTAGTTGGCAGTATTTTGATTGCAGCCGTGGCAACAACACTACTTGTGATGGTATTCTTCTTAATGAGCTACACAGAATATAGCTTTCCCATCCCTGAGGCACAGCGCTGGTTTGTGGTTAAACACATTTTCTTCAGCGGTAACTTTTTGAATATGCTCTGGGCTATGCTGCTCTGGTCTGCGCTCTATTTCGCAATAACCAAGGTACGACAGCTGCGACAAACCACCGCCTTACTGCAAGCTACCCAACTCGACGCCTTACTCAATCAGCTACAACCGCATTTTCTGTTTAATGCGCTAAATAATATCCGTGCGCTGATCCTGGAAGATCCGGAAAAAGCCCGCGAGATGTTAAGCGTGCTGGCCGATATGCTGCGTTACAACCTGGACCCACGAGCTGGTGTTAAAGTGCCTCTGGCGCAGGAGCTGGAAGTGGTGCAGCATTATCTGGCGCTGTGCTCGATTCAGTTTGAACAACGTTTGCGCTATCAACAGCAGATCCCGGAGGCCTGTCTGGCCTTGGCCGTACCCAGGTTATTGCTGCAACTCTGTGTAGAGAATGCGATTAAACATGGCATTAGCCAGCTACCGGCCGGGGGGTGCATTGCGATCAGCGCCCGGATTACCGATAATCAGTTGTGTTTAACGGTTAGCAATGACGGCCAACTCCAACCAGGTACCACCGGCACAGGCGTAGGACTGGCTAATATCCGGCAGCGGCTTGGTCTGCTATATCAGGGCCGTGCCAGTTTGCAACTGACACAGCAACAGCATCAGGTGCTGACTGAGATCTGTCTGCCCATGGAGTCGCTCGATGAAAGTACTGCTGGTTGACGATAGCCGCTTAGCCCGGCTGGAGCTGAAAAATCAGTTAAAACACTGCCCACAGATTGAGCTTGTTGGCGAAGCGGCCGATGTTAGCCAGGCATTACAACAGATCGCAGACACTAGCCCGGATTTATTGCTACTGGATATTGATATGCCGGGGGCCGATGGCTTTCAGCTGCTAGAGCAACTGGCGGAGCAGAGTAAGCTGCCGCATGTGATCTTTGTCACCGCCTTTGACCAATACGCACTCAAATCCTTTGATTACCACGCTACTGACTATCTGCTAAAACCTGTTACCCTACCCCGCTTACAGGCCGCGCTGGCAAAGGTGCCGGCACCCAGCCAACGCCCGCAGATGACATTACAAAGCCAGGTGTTTTTAAAAGACGGTGACCGCTGCTATTTTGTCACGCTAGCCGATATTTACGCCTTTGAGGCGCAAGGCAACTACACCCGGGTGCACTTTGCCGCCGGTAAACCGATGATTTACCGCAACCTGAGCGCGCTGGAGCAAAAATTGCCCGCCGAGACCTTCTTTCGCGCTAACCGCAGCTGGATTATTAACACCCAATATATCCGGCAGATCGAACCGACTATCAGTGGTGGTTTTGACGTGAGTCTTAGTGCCGAACTGAGGGTAGAAATTTCCCGCCGTCAGGCCAGCACTTTTAAACAGGGTTGGAGTTTGTGATATCTAAAAAAACCGGCTCCAGGCCAAAATAACTGAAAAGCCGGTGTCGCGGTCGGTCAGCGGACTATCGTCGAGACTGCTGCCAGACCAGTGATGTTCGATCCCCGGTTTTGGGTTTAAGTGAAATTACAGTTGTTACGCTATACTCGGGAAAATACACTTTTCCGGTGCAGTCGCCCGCCACAATATGGGCAAGCCAGGGCAGTTGTCAGGATAGTTCTGCCACACAGAGTACAGTTACATTTTTCACGGGTATCAACCTTACCATCGGCTTTGCCATCCATCAGATCGACTTTATCAACGTACTTGCGAAGCTCTGACTCGGTCAGTCCGGTATGTTCCTTTAACAGTGTCCACATTGCCATGGTGACCAACTTCAGCTGCTCATGACGCTGTTCCAATTCCCTTAAGCGGGCGGCTGAGGAATAAATTTTGTTGTCCTGGTATTTATTCTGGGTAAGCGGATTAAATGGTTGATCTTACCTTTGCATGAGAGTGAGACAGACCGGCATCTCATCGGATTATCTGGTTGATGCTTCACCTACTGCTGGTGCATGTTTCCTTCGCTAATTCCAGCAAGAACCCCACACGCCTCAACTTCCCGGTCATCGTTGCAACTCGCTCTCAGTGAAACGAGTTGTTTCTCAAGCGCTTGCAGAGCGGTTATCTGCGACCGCACATGAGAGATGTGATCATCGAGCAAGGCGTTGACAGCGGTACAGGACTGATGAGGGTCGTCCTGATAGCGCTTTAGTTCGTGAATTTCTGCCAGTGACAGATCCAGGATGCGGCAGCGACGAATAAAGGCCAGCCGCTCAACGTGTTTCTCGGTATAGACACGGTAACCGTTCTCCTGCCGACCAGGCGGCGGCAACAAGCCCTGCCGTTCGTAGAAGCGGATCGTCTGTGTATCTACCCCTACTGACTGTGCCAACTGACCAATACGCATCGGGTTCCTCCGCAACGGATTATCTACGCTATTGACCTTATAGCGACTATATAGTTTTAAATGAAAACCCGATCACATTCAAGTGGAGTCATATCATGAGTAAAAACTGCGGAGGCCCCTGTGGCGACCATGCAAGGCCTGCGGCGGATACCGATATGCAGGCCTCCTCCGATGCGTCGGGGGAATGGGTCAGTGTTTATGCCGTGCCGAAGATGGACTGTCCATCAGAAGAGCGCATGATTCGCCTGGCCCTGAACGGCGTTGAGGGGATTCGGGCACTGTCCTTCGACTTGTCGAACCGCCGGTTGAAGGTCGTGCATGACGGTGAGGTCGAGCCCGTCACCGCGAAGCTGAAGACCTTGGAGCTAGGCGCCTCGCTTCAGGAAAGTGTCGCTGCCGATCCGGAGACCATCAAGGCGGCCGAGTTCTCGGCAGCCTCTGCCACGCAAGAATCCGGGACTCTGCGCTGGTTGCTCGGCATCAATGCGCTCCTTTTCGTAGTGGAAATGACAGCCGGCCTGATCGCCCAGTCCACCGGCCTGATTGGAGAGTCCCTGGACAATTTCGCCGATGCGGCCGTGTACGGGCTCGCACTTTATGCGGTTGGACATAGCGTGAGAATGCAGCTACGTGCCGCGCATGTTGCTGGTGTACTGCAACTGATCTTGGCTGTGGGCGTACTCATAGAGGTGGTGAGACGCTTTGTATTCGGTAGTGAGCCTGAATCGCTGGTGATGATGGCTATCGCATTCGTCGCATTGATTGCCAATACCAGTTGTCTGCTGCTCATATCCAAACATCGGGAGGGCGGGGCGCACATGAAGGCAAGCTGGATATTCTCGGCCAACGACGTGGTGATCAACCTGGGGGTCATCACCGCCGGCGCTCTGGTCGCGTGGACCGGGTCCAATTATCCGGATCTGATTATCGGCACCATCGCGGGGGTAATTGTACTTAACGGTGCTAGACGCATTCTGGCGCTCAAGGATTAAGCAATGTCCATTTTTGGCAAACATCTGTCACCGTACGCTCTGTTGTCCATCTCCGGCCTGCTGGCAGCGTCTGATCAGGCCGTAAAATGGCTGGTGCAACAATCAATGGCATATGGCGAGTCTATTTCAGTGACCTCATTCTTTAACTGGGTACACGTATGGAATACCGGTGCCGCATTCAGTCTTTTTGCGAATGGTGGAGGCTGGCAGCGCTACTTTTTTATCGGAATCGCGGTAGTGGTCTCGATTTTTCTGATCAAGCTGATCCTTGAAAATCGTCATAAAGGAGAAGCCATCGCTTACAGTCTTATCCTCGGTGGCGCCATGGGCAACCTGATTGACCGGGTCTTTCGCGGCTATGTTGTGGATTCCTTTGATTTCTATTGGCGAGACTGGCATTGGCCGGCCTTCAACCTGGCTGATATTGCAATTGTCCTCGGTGCCTTACTTTTCGTTTCCAGCAGCTTGTTGGGTAAAAAAGCAAACACCAATGCCGAGCCGGATGGATCTGACTGACACCTACGCCTATACAATTCCGCGCCTTCCGGGGTGAAGGCGGCATCGAGCGGAATTTCTTTGCAGCATACGCAGCAGGTGGTGCAACTGGCAGTGTTCGGGGCGTTTGCGTTCATGGTGGTACTCCTCCAGATTGGTAGCGAAGCTCAAAGCTGCCCACTCTCGGCTGGCTGGGAAGCGGTCATGATCTTCCCTTGAAGGCCCGCAGCAGCCGCGTCACAGACAGGACAAACAAGCCGGTCAGCGTGAGGGCTGCAATACCCCAGTGCTCCCCGATGAACGCGCCGGCCGTCGTGCCGGCTAGCACAATGGCGAGAATCGGCAAATGGCAGGGACAGGTGAGCACGGCCAGCGCGCCCCACAAGTAGCCGGTGATCGGTTTGTGCGTCTCAGACGGCAAGTGCTCTGGGCTGTTCATGGCAGACTCTCCGCGTGCTGTGCCGGTTCGGTTGGCATGGCGGCCAGTTGCATTTCGAGGCTGGCCAGAGCCTCGCGCCGACGCTCGACGAGTTGCCGCAACACGGCAAGCTGCGCAGACGCACCGTCACCGTCCGCATCATCCAGCGCCCGGCACAGCCGCGCCAGTGCGTCCAGGCCGATACCCGCTTCGAAGGCAGCCCGTACAAAGCGCAGCCGTTGCAACGCGGTGTCATCGAACAAGCCGTAGCCGCCCGTGGTGCACGCGACCGGACGTAGCAATCCGCGCAGCAGGTAGTCGCGCACGATATGCACGCTCACCCCGGCATCAAGGGCCAGCCGGGACACTGTGTAGGCGCTCATTGAACACCTCCTTTTCCTCATCCGGCGCAGCACGAAAGCTGCTTCACGTCCTTGCTGAAGGTCTGCGCCGCGAGCTTCAGCCCTTCGACCATGGTCAGGTAGGGGAACAATTGGTCGGCCAGTTCCTGCACGGTCATACGGTTGCGAATGGCGAGCACCGCCGTCTGGATCAGTTCACCCGCTTCCGGGGCCACCGCTTGCACGCCGATGAGCCGTCCGCTACCTTCCTCGATGACCAGCTTGATGAAGCCGCGTGTGTCGAAGTTGGCAAGCGCACGCGGCACGTTGTCCAAGGTCAAGGTGCGACTGTCGGTCTCGATCCCGTCGTGATGTGCTTCCGCCTCGCTGTAGCCCACGGTGGCGACCTGCGGGTCGGTGAACACCACGGCCGGCATTGCGGTCAGGTCCAGGGCCGCATCGCCGCCAGTCATGTTGATCGCAGCACGGGTGCCGGCCGCTGCCGCCACATAGACGAACTGAGGCTGGTCGGTGCAGTCGCCAGCCGCATAAATGTGTGGCGTACTGGTGCGCATGCCCTTGTCGATGACGATGGCCCCCTGCGCATTGGCAGCGACTCCCGCCGCTTCCAATGCCAGGCTGCGCGTGTTCGGTGCCCTGCCAGTGGCGACCAGCAGCTGGTCGGCGCGTATTTCACCGTACCCGGTGGTCAGCACGAATTCGCCGTCAACATGCGCGACCTGGCTGGCTTGCGTGTGTTCCAATACCTTGATCCCTTCGGCACGGAACGCGGCTGTAACGGCCTCGCCGATGGCCGGGTCTTCGCGGAAGAACAGCGTGCTGCGTGCCAGGATCGTCACTTTGCTGCCCAGCCGGGCAAAGGCTTGCGCCAGTTCCAGCGCCACCACAGACGAGCCGATCACGGCCAGGCGCTCGGGAATGGTGTCGCTGACCAGGGCCTCGGTGGAAGTCCAGTAGGGTGACTCTTTCAGGCCCGGAATCGGCGGCAAGGCCGGGCTGGCACCCGTGGCGACCAGGCAGCGGTCGAACGCCACCACACGCTCGCCGCCATCGTTTAAACGGACGGCAAGGCTCTGGTCGTCCTTGAAACGCGCTTCACCATGCAGCACGGTGATGGCCGGGTTGCTGTCCAGGATGCCTTCGTACTTGGCGTGGCGCAGCTCATCGACGCGCGCCTGCTGCTGGGCCAGTAGTTTGCTGCGATCAATCGCAGGCACAGTCGCCGCGATGCCACTGTCGAATGGGCTTTCACGGCGCAAATGGGCGATATGGGCAGCGCGGATCATGATCTTGGACGGCACGCAGCCGACATTGACGCAAGTACCGCCGATGGTGCCGCGCTCGATCAGCGTGACGTTCGCACCTTGCTCGACGGCCTTCAGCGCCGCCGCCATCGCGGCTCCGCCGCTGCCAATAACGGCGACGTGCAGTCCGTCCCCATCACCACCAGCCTTGTCGCCACCGCCCAGCCATCCCAGCGCCTTGCCAAGCAGTCTGCCCCGCGCTGAAGTGGATGGGGCATCGGCGGGTGTGGCCTTGTAGCCGAGGCCGGCCACAGCGGCGGTCAGCGCCTCTGGCGAGGTGCCGGGATCGGTGGCGAGTTGCGCGGAGCCTTTCGGGTAGGACACGAGCGCCGACAGCACGCCCGGCACTTTCTCCAGGGCGTCCTTGACATGTGTCGCGCACGAGTCGCAGGTCATTCCGGTGATATTCAAATACATTGCATCGTTCCTTTTCGTTTCGGCAACTGCCAATGCAGTTAGCCGTGTTTGGGTGGTAGTTCGCAGCGGCGGTTGGCCGGTGAGAGCAGATCCCAGATCGACACCCCGATCATCAAGGCCAGACCGACATAGAGGAGGTTCGCCGTCCACCAATTGCCAAAAAACAAGAGCATGGCCGCCAGCACGATGGCTGGGCCGACCATCCCGAGCAGGCTGCGGTACCATTGCCGATGACTCAGCCAGCCCAGTGCATTCGCCAGCAAAGCCACGACTGCGAACAGCGGCAGCAGCTTGGAGATAAACAACCCTTCGTATTCCTGTAGAAAGCCAAGGCCGATGGCCGCGCCCAGGCTGGCGATAGCCGGGAAACAGGCAGCGCATCCCATCGCGGAAACAACGCTGCCAAGCGCGCCAGCCTTGTCGGCAATGCGTGTAATCAGTCCCATGATCGCCCCAGGTTCGGGTTCAGTGGCTCACTGCTTGACGCTGGACGGATAGCCCGCGTCTCCGGTTGCCTTGGTCAGCTTCTGCACGCTGGTCTTGGCATCATCGAACGTGACAACCGCTTCGCGTGTCTCGAAGGTCACGTCAATTTTGCTGACGCCTTCGACCTTGGAAATCGCCTTCTTGACGGTGATCGGGCAGGTGGAGCAGGTCATGCCCGGTACGGACAGCGTGACGGTCTGGGTGGCGGCCCACACGGGGGCAACAACGGCAGCGAGGGCGAGGGCGGCAAACAGTTTTTTCATGATGAACTCCTGTGATTAATAGAAAAATGGCATGACGTAGGGAAATCCGAGCGCGACCAGGACCAGCGCGGCCACGATCCAGAAAATGAGCTTGTAAGTAGCTCGCACTTGGGGAATCGCGCAGACCTCACCCGGTTTGCAGGCTTGCGCCGGGCGGTAGATGCGCCGCCAGGCGAAAAACAGCGCGACCAGCGCTGCGCCGATGAAGATCGGGCGATAGGGTTCCAGCACCGTCAGGTTGCCGATCCATGCCCCGCTGAACCCCAAGGCGATCAAAACCAGCGGCCCCAGGCAGCAGGCCGACGCAAGAATGGCGGCCAGCCCACCGGCGAAGAGCGCGCCGCGCCCGTTTTGTGGTTCAGACATACGCTTGTCCTTTCAAATTTGGTTTGGATAGCTTAAGCTTACTTCCGTAGTTATGTACGGAGTCAAGCGATATGCAAATTAATTTTGAGAATCTGACCATTGGCGTTTTTGCCAAGGCGGCCGGGGTCAATGTGGAGACCATCCGGTTCTACCAGCGCAAGGGCCTGCTGCCGGAGCCAGACAAGCCCTATGGCAGCATTCGCCGCTATGGCGAGGCGGATGTAACACGAGTGCGGTTCGTGAAATCGGCCCAGCGGCTGGGCTTTAGCCTGGACGAAATCGCCGAGCTACTGCGGCTGGAGGATGGCACCCATTGCGAGGAAGCCAGCGGCCTGGCCGAGCACAAGCTCAAGGATGTGCGCGAGAAGATGGCCGACTTGGCACGCATGGAGGCCGTGCTGTCTGAACTGGTGTGCGCCTGCCATGCGCGGAAAGGGAACGTTTCCTGCCCGCTGATTGTGTCACTGCAAGACGGAACGAAGCTCGCTGCATCGGCGCGGGGGAGTCACGGGGTGACTACGCCTTAGCGTGCTTTATTTTCCGAATTCTGAGACGACCCCTACCTGAACAAGCGCTACCGCTGCATTCTGACCAACATTGAGGAGCGAACCCTGCTCGACCTGCTGGCCACCCGCCGCCAGGACGTGGTGACCAACTACCTGATGAAGCTGAAAGACCGGCAGAAGGTCGAGATCGTCAGCATGGACATGTGGAACCCCTACCGGGCAGCGGTCAAGGCTGTGCTGCCCCAGGCCCGTATCGTGGTCGATAAGTTCCATGTGGTGCGCATGGCCAACGATGCCCTAGAGAGAGTGCGCAAGGGCCTCAGAAAGGAGCTGAAACCGTCCCAGAGCCGGACTCTCAAGGGAGACCGGAAAATCCTGCTGAAACGCGCTCACGAAGTCTCAGACCGGGAGCGCCTCATCATGGAGACTTGGACAGGCGCGTTCCCGCAACTGCTGGCCGCCTACGAGCACAAGGAGCGCTTCTACGGCATCTGGGACGCCACCACACGGCTCCAGGCAGAAGCCGCCCTGGACGAGTGGATAGCCACCATCCCGAAGGGCCAAAAGGAAGTCTGGAGCGATCTGGTCAGGGCAGTGGGAAACTGGCGCGAAGAGACCATGACCTACTTCGAGACGGACATGCCCGTCACCAACGCTTACACGGAGTCCATCAACCGACTGGCCAAGGACAAGAACCGTGAAGGGCGCGGTTACTCCTTCGAGGTGATGCGGGCACGAATGCTCTACACCACGAAGCACAAGAAGAAGGCACCGACTGCGAAGGTCTCTCCTTTCTACAAGAAAACCATCGGTTACGGACTGCCGGACTTCGCAGAGGAACTCAACTACGGAGTCGACCTATCAACCATCTGAGGGTGGTATCAGATTGATGGGGTGAAGGTGCCCCATCAACCATTAAATCCGTATACCCTTTATTCTTTTCCAGGTTATTAGCGAGAGAAGCATTCAGCTGACCGATTTGACGATGTTGGAACATGTTCCAAATAAAATCGAGCATAACTCATCCTTGTCTTTGAGTTGACAACTGCGCCGCTGCCATTAACGCAGCGGCTTTAGTCGGTAGCAGACGGGCTTACTCCTCGTCGTCTTCGTCCCACTCTTCGTCTTCATCACCTTCAAAGTAGGTGCCCCAGCCGTCATATTCGACCTGATGCTTTTTCGCCAGCGCTTCCAGCTTGATCGCATCAGCAGTAATACTGGCCGCTTCCAGGGATTGCTCACGGATGGCATCAAATACCCAGGCACTGCCGCCGTCTTCAAATTCCACTTCTTCAGCGTCAGTTACTTCATAGCCCAGCTTAAATAATTCAACAGCCAGCTTTTCCAGTTTATTAAAATCCTGGTCATAAAAGTGATGCTCAATAGTGTACATCGCATCCGGATCGCTGCCATCTTCTAATAAGGCAGCGATAGTTTCTTCAGTAAATTCTTGCCAGTTTTCCATGGGTTATTACTCTGATTGCGGTTGTTGCTGCGAAGTGTAGTCGTTACCCAGCTCAGCATCAAGGGCGCTGATCTGCGCCGCCATCTGGTTGCGCAGATCTTTGGCGAACTGACGGATATTCTGCTCTTTGCTAAGTTCCACCGGCGCTTGCATCTGAATAATCACCTTACCATTATTCCAGCAATTAAGCTTAAACTGTTGATGGGTGCTGCTCATACAGACCGGTACCAGCGGGACTTTGGCTTCCAGCGCGATATGAAAGGCGCCCATCTTAAAGGGAAGTAAACCCCGGCCATAGCTGCGGGTGCCTTCCGGGAACATCCACACCGAGATCTTTTGATTGGAAATCCGCTCGGCCGCCGCCAGCATAGTGCTTAGCGCCTTAGTTTTATCATCACGGTCAATCAGGAAATTACCACTTAGCCAATACAGCTGGCCAAAAAACGGAATATATTTCAGGCTTTTTTTACCAATGGTTACAGTACGCGGCAGCACTGAACCACTTAAGGTAAAGAGATCGAGATTATTCTGATGGTTGGCGACAAACACATAGGGTTCACCAGCCTGGATCGCCGGATCGCGGCGGATTTCCACCTCAATACCGAGGATCCAGGACACCCTGCCATACCAGAGGCTAAACCAATACACATTGTTGGGATGGAACGGGCGCAGCAAACAGATTAGTAAGCCCGCCACAGTACTGACAATAAAAAACAGCGCTAACAGCAGTAAACGAACAACGGCAACCAAAACAGGCCCCTTGCAAGGTCAAAGAATAACAAGGGGCCTAGTATAACTTATTGCTCGGCGTCTCTGGTTTGATCACTGCTGCCATTGACGATCACTTCATCAATCCGCTGCAAGCCGCGTGGCAGTTTATTACCACGCCGGCCGCGCTCACCCTGATAATGCACCAGATCATCCATTTTCAGGCACAGTTTACGTTTACCCGCCACCAGCGTGACACTGCCGGTTGCCGGCACCACCGCCAGCTGAGTAACATATTCTTCGCGGCTGGCGGCACGGGCCGACGGAATCGACATCAGCTTATTACCCTTACCCTTACTGAGTTTCGGTAACTCGGTAACCGGGAACAACAGCATCCGCCCTTCGTTAGAAATACACAGCAGCAAATCATGCTCCGGATCGCCAACCAGCACCGGCGGCAACACCTTAGCGCCAACCGGTAAACTCAGTACCGCCTTACCGGCTTTATTGCGACTGAGCAAATCACCGTATTCGGCGACAAAACCATAGCCAGCATCCGAGGCCAGCAGCAGGCTTTGTTTCTCATCACCCAGCAGCACATGCTCAATACTCTCACCAGCGACAATGGTAAAGCGACCGCTTAACGGCTCGCCCTGACCGCGCGCCGACGGTAACTCATGGGCTTCAGTGGCAAAGCTGCGGCCGGAGGAGTCCAAAAATACCGCCTGCTGATTAGAGCGGCCTTTGGCCAGTGCTTTAAAGGCATCACCGGCTTTATAACTTAACGCATTGCCATCCACATCATGGCCTTTGGCACAGCGGACCCAACCTTTTTCCGACAGTACCACTGTCACCGCTTCGCTGGGCAGCAGCTCTTTCTCGGTTAAGGCTTTGGCTTCTTCGCGTTGTACGATCGGGCTGCGGCGCTCATCACCATATTTTTCAGCGTCAGCCAACAGTTCATCCCGGATCAGTTTGGTCAGCTTTTTCTCGGAGCCTAAAATCGCCTGCAGTTTGTCCCGCTCTTTACTCAGCTCATCCTGCTCACCGCGGATTTTCATCTCTTCCAGCTTGGCCAGATGCCGCAGTTTTAATTCCAAAATGGCTTCGGCCTGACGTTCAGTAATGCCGAAAAAGGCGACCAGCTCAGGTTTGGGTTCGTCATAGGTGCGGATAATCCGGATCACATCGTCAATATTCAGAAAGGCAATTAATAAACCTTCTAATACATGCAAGCGATCCAATACCTTATCCAGCCGGTATTGCAGGCGCCGGCGCACCGTATCGCGGCGGAAAGTCAGCCATTCGCCAAGGATTTCCACCAGATTGCGGACTTTGGGCCGGTGATCCAAACCAAGGATATTCAGGTTAACCCGGTAGCTTTTCTCCAGATCAGTGGTAGCAAACAGATGCTGCATTAATTGCTCAACATCAATCCGGTTTGAGCGCGGCACAATTACGATACGGGTCGGGTTTTCATGATCCGACTCATCACGTAAATCCGATACCATCGGCAGCTTTTTCGCCTGCATCTGCGCAGCAATCTGCTCCAGCACCTTGGAGCCCGAGGTCTGGTGCGGCAGCGCTGTGATCACAATATCGCCGTCTTCCTGCTGATACAGGGCGCGCATCTTAATGCTGCCACGACCGGTCTGATACACGGCTGCGATATCGTCGGCTGACGAAATGATTTCAGCGTCAGTCGGATAATCCGGACCTTTCACATACTGCAGCAAGTCGGTCACACTGGCCTGTGGGTTATCCAGCAGCGCAGCACAGGCATTGGCCACTTCGCGGGCGTTATGCGGCGGAATATCGGTTGCCATGCCCACAGCAATACCGGTGGTGCCATTCAGTAAGATATGCGGTAAGCGTGATGGCAGCACCTTAGGTTCGTCCATGGTGCCGTCAAAATTCGGGATCCAGTCAGTCGTGCCTGAGCCCAGCTCCGATAACAGCACTTCACTAAAGCGCGACAGCTTAGCCTCGGTATAACGCATCGCCGCGAACGACTTAGGATCGTCCGGCGCCCCCCAGTTACCCTGACCATCCACCAATGGATAGCGGTATGAGAACGGCTGCGCCATTAACACCATGGCTTCGTAACAGGCCGAGTCGCCATGCGGGTGATATTTACCCAGCACGTCACCGACAGTACGGGCCGATTTTTTATATTTCGCCAGATGCGATAAGCCCAGCTCTGACATGGCGTAAATAATCCGCCGCTGTACCGGCTTTAAGCCATCACCGATATGTGGCAGGGCCCGGTCCATAATGACGTACATCGAATAGTTCAGATAGGCGTCTTCGGTAAAACGCCGCAGCGGTAACTGTTCCGTACCGTCAGCGGCAATCAGGGTTTCTGTCATCACTCTTCCTGTTTAGTCTGTTGGAGCCCGCTGCGCTGGCCCCGAGCTTTACTCAGTTTGGCAAGCATCACCAGTGCCAGCAGTAACGCGATAATTCCCACTGCGATACCCAGCCACATCCATTGGATCTGCCGGGCCCGTTCACTGTCGGCCAAGCGCAACGCTTTCACCTGCAGCTCCTGCTCCAGCAGTGTTTGCCGCGCCACTTCGCGTTCAGCTTCAAAGCCCATGCGGATCTTGGCTAATTCAATTTCATTTTCTTTGTCACGAAATTGCTGAAAACCTTGCACAAAGCTGAGCAAATTCTGATAAGCCCGCTCGTACTGCCCCTGCTCGGCCAGCAATTCTGCTTTTAATAACCTAAGTGCCAGCAGCATATTGCTATCTTTATTTTCATCCAGCTGCTGCATCCGCTCTTCAGCCAGTTGTAATTGTTGCAATGCCAGGGAGTTTTGTTGCAATTGCTGATAAATTAACGCTTTTTCGTAGTAATGGCCGGCGAGATAGTAATCTGACTGGATAACATTCAGATACTGCTCCGCTTTTTCCATATAATCCAGCGCCAGCTGTGGCCGGTTCATCTCGTTGTTAGTGATCGCCAGACCACTGTATGCATAATACAGGCTCAGTAAGTCCTGTTCTTGCTCAGCCGATTTCAGCATCCGATCAAAGCTTTGCAGTGCCAGTTCATAATTCTGCAAGTGGCTGTAATTACGGGCCAGGTTATACAATACTGTCACCTGATTACGTTGCCAGCCTAACTCATCGTAGAGCGCCAGCGCCCGCTCCAGAAAGCCCAATGCCTCCTGCTCAAATGCCAGCGAAGAATACATCAGGCCCAGTTGTGCATTCACATCAGCCAGTAATTCTTTATCCTGCAGCTGTTCCGCCTCCTGGTAGGCCAGCTTAAGAGCCTGCAACGCTTGCTGATCGCGGTCCTGCAGCGAATCGACAGCGGCAATATTCACCACGCCGCGCAGCCTTAGCTTGGCATCACCCAGCGCTGTTGCAACCGCCATCCCCTGTTGATACCAGCTTAAGGCTTCATTGAGCGCCAGCTGCATTTCACGGGCATAGCCCAGCTCGTACAACAGTTCCGCTGTGAGTAAACTTTTTTCTTCACCCAGTAACTCCAGCCCCTGCCGGGCCGCATCCTGCTGTTCCGGATAACGTCCCTGATGACTCAGTGCCGCAGCTCTGATATTCAGCCAGTGCGCCTGTTGCCTGGGCGTCAGGCGGTAAAACTCGGCCTGTTGTTGCTCCAGCTGCTGTAACACCTGATCCGGTGCCCGATGTTTTAACTCTGCCAGATGCTGTAGCCAATCCGGTATCTCAGCGGCATAGCCAGGGCTAAGCAGCGACAGCACGCTGCACAGCAGCAGGCAGAAGGTCAGTGGCAATCTTATCCAGGCCCTCATAGTACTCCCTGTGCTCAGGCAATAATTGCCCGATCTCCTTTTTGTTCCAGCCAGTCCTTACGGTCATGGGCACGTTTTTTTGCCAGCAGCATATCCATCAGCTCCAGCGTTTGCGGCGCATCATCGATCGTCAGCCGCACCAGGCGCCGGGTATTCGGATCCATGGTGGTTTCGCGTAGCTGTAACGGGTTCATTTCACCCAGACCTTTAAAGCGTTGCACATTGACCTTGCCACGTTTCTTCTCGGCTTCAATCCGATCCAGAATACCGTTCTTCTCTTCTTCATCCAGCGCATAGTAAACGTCTTTACCAATATCGATCCGGTACAACGGTGGCATGGCAACAAACACATGGCCCTGTTCCACCAGATGACGGAAGTGCCGCACAAAGAGCGCACAAAGTAAGGTTGCGATATGCAGACCATCAGAGTCAGCGTCAGCCAGGATACACACCTTGCCATAACGCAGCGCCGACAGATCCTCAGAGTCCGGATCAATACCAATAGCCACCGAGATATCATGCACTTCCTGCGATGCCAGAATTTGCGAGGACTCGACTTCCCAGGTATTAAGGATTTTGCCGCGTAGTGGCATCACTGCCTGAAATTCACGGTCGCGTGCCTGCTTGGCAGAACCACCGGCCGAATCCCCTTCGACTAAAAACAGTTCAGTACGGGCCAAGTCCTGGGCCGCACAATCGGCCAGCTTACCGGGCAGCGCCGGGCCAGAAGTGACTTTTTTACGCACGACTTTTTTCGCCGCTTTTAAGCGGCGCTGCGCGTTATTAATACAGAAATCGGCCAGTGCCAGTGCAATATCGGTATGCTCGTTTAGCCACAAGCTAAAGGCATCTTTGACAATGCCGCTGACAAAGGCCGCCGACTGCCTGGATGACAAGCGTTCTTTAGTCTGGCCGGCAAATTGCGGATCCTGCATTTTCAGCGATAGCACATAAGCACAGCGATCCCATAAGTCTTCCGGTGACAGTTTAATGCCACGTGGTAACAGATTACGGAACTCGCAGAATTCACGCATCGCTTCTAACAAGCCCTGACGCAGGCCATTGACATGAGTACCACCCTGCGCCGTTGGGATCAGGTTGACGTAGCTTTCGGTGATCAGTTCACCGCCTTCAGGTAGCCACAGCAGTGCCCACTCTACGGCTTCGGTACTGGCCGTAAACTGACCCACAAAGGGTTGCTCAGGCAAGGCCTGATACTGTTGCACTGCTTCGGCCAGATAATCGCGGATCCCGGCCTGATAACACCATTGGTATTGTTGCTGGTTAACTTTGTCGTCAAATTTAACCGTAAGGCCGGGGCATAGCACGGCCTTAGCCTTCAGCACATGCAATAAGCGACTGACGGAAAATTTAGGCGAATCAAAATAGGACGGTGTGGGCCAGAACCGCACCCGGGTACCGGTATTACGTTTACCTACGGTACCGGTAATCGCCAGCTCTGAAACTTTGTGACCATCCGCAAAGACCATCTCATAAACATTACCATCGCGACGGATGCTGACTTCAACCCGGCTGGACAGCGCATTGACCACCGAGATCCCGACGCCGTGTAAGCCACCGGAAAATTGATAGTTCTTATTGGAGAATTTACCACCGGCGTGCAGCCGGCACATAATCAGCTCGACGCCGCTGACCCCTTCCTCCGGGTGAATATCCACCGGCATACCACGGCCGTTATCAATGACTTCGATCGACTGGTCATCGTGCAGGATCACCTGCACCAGATCAGCATGCCCTGCCAGGGCTTCATCGACACTGTTATCGATAACCTCCTGCGCCAGATGGTTTGGCCGGGTGGTGTCGGTATACATGCCGGGACGGCGTTGTACCGGCTCTAAACCGGTTAACACCTCAATGGATTCGGCGTTATAGAGTTGTTCAGTCATATTGTTGTAGTTGCTTCCTGTTTACGGCTGTTGCAAACAAAATTCTGCGATCTGTGTCAGATATTGCTGATAGCCAACAAAGCTATGATCACCGCCTTCAATCAGCTCAAAACGGGCGCCCTGATAATATTCCAGAGCCTGGCGGTAATCTAACACCTCATCGCCGCTTTGCAATAGTACAAAATACTGTTCTGGCCGCTTTAGCGTCAAGGGCATCAGGCTGGCTAATTGCGTCATATGCTCAGCCCGCACCTGGTAACTTTGTTGCAATACCGGATGGTGATAATCACCAACATAATCCGCCAGCACCTTGTGCGGTGCTACTGCCGGGTTAATTAAACAGGCGCGGCAGCCATAGCGCTCCGCTAACACCGTCGCTAAAAAACCACCCAGTGAACTACCAATAATGGCTGTTGGCGGCGCAGTGATTTGTTGCGCCAATACTGCCATGGCTGCATCCGGGGTGTAAGGTAAATCCAGAGCAGTAATCTGAACCCCGGGTAAAGTTGAAAAATAATCCACCGTCAGGCGGGCTTTTTCCGACTGACTTGAGCTGGCAAAACCATGTAAATAATAAAGCATTAAATCCTCTTAAACTGCCAGCGGACAGTACCGCCGGCACTAAATTGCCATTCACACCATTGTGGCCCCTGATTGACGGTTTGCCAGTCTGGCGTTTCCAAAAACTGCACTGAGCTGGCAGGGCAGCCGACCAGTTGAATCCCCTGTAGCTGGCGTTGATAAGCCAGATGAGCATGACCATGACTGAGGCCGCGAACCCTGGGTTCAGCTTGCAGCAACTGCCAGAATACCTGTTGTTCGGTCAGGCCGTATTGATCAATAAAACAGGCTAAGGGTTGCGGATGATGATGCATAAACAGCCAAAAGTGCGCGCTCGTACTCTGTCTAAACTGCTGTTGTAGCGCCTGTTGTTTCGGTTGCGGAAAGCTGCCGGCTGGCGTCGGTCCTTTGCTATCCAATAAGAATAATTGCCAATCAGCCAACAGCAGACTCTCGGCCGCAACAAAAGGCCTGCGCTGCGAGAGTTCTGTAAGCAAGTGCAGATCATCATGGTTACCCGGCACCAGAAATACCGGGCAATGCAGTGGGCTGAGTAATTCTGCCAGCAAAGCATAACTTGCGGCACTGTGATCCTGCGTCAGATCCCCGGTCAGAATTACCGCGTCAGGCCGGTCAGACTGCAAAAACGCAATAATTTGCCGCAGATGCAATGCCGGCTGGCAGCTCTGATACCAGCCATCAGGCTGCGCCAGCAAATGGCAATCCGTCAACTGGACTACACGATAGCTGTGCTGATGCGGAAAAACAAAAGATTTCATGCTTAACGAAACACCTCAGGTTCGGTTCGATAACCCGCCTTGGCGCAGAGTTTTAACCAGTCACGTAATAACAAATTAATTTGCCGTTTTTCGTCCGGCTGGGACATCGTCGGATTCGGATAAGGATAGACTGCCGAAAAACGCCATTGCTGCTGTACCCGCACCACTTCCGCCAGGCGGGCATCGTGATATAACTGTACGTCAAAATCAGGTTGAAAAAAGCCAGGCTGGTACGACGACGACTCATCTTGCAGTAGCGCAATCTTTAGCCGGGTGGTAAAGGGCGCAACCTCCAGAATAGTTAGCCGGTAACGGCTGGCTATCCCAAACTGAATATCACTGTGGGTTCCGACCTCTGACAAAGCCGGCAGTAAGCGGTGTAAAGCGGCATAGTTGCGCTCGCACAAGCTCAAAAAATCCGGCAGGTAGGGTATATACGACTTTCTTAGCAATCAGCTTCCCCAGCGTGTTGTCACGTCAGACAGATGCAACGCCAGCCACTGCAAGGCAATTACTGTGGCGGCATTATCAATTTTACCTTCAGCCAGCAGCTGCATAGCCTGCATTCTGGGCATGACATGAACTTTAATATCTTCATGCTCGGCACTCAAACCAAAGATCCCCTCCGCGACCGGCGCGGTTAAACGCCCCAGAAATAGCTGGATCCGTTCGGTACTGCCACCCGGGCTGGAGTAATAGTGTAACATAGGCATCAGCTCTGTCAGTTCAATACCGGCCTCTTCTACCGCTTCCCGCTTCGCCGTCAGCTCCGGGCTTTGCCCCGGCTCAATCATGCCGGCAATAGCTTCCAGCAACCAAGGGCTTTGGCCGCTACTAACAGCGCCGACCCGGAATTGCTCCACTAACACGATTTCGTCGGTCCCGGCATTGTAGGGCAGCACCACGACCGCCTGACCACGCTCAAAAATTTCACGGGTCATCACGTCACTCCAGCCGCCGGCAAAACATTTATGCCGCAGTTGCCAGCGCTCAATCCGGAAAAAACCCTGAAAAACGGTGCTTTTATCGATTATTTCTAGATCTGTTGCCGCAAAAGCAGGATACTGACGTACCTTGAATTCTGACATAGGTGTCCTCACATTTTGTTACACTCTTCAGGGTAACTTTACGGTTTAATCATTACCTAGTTTAGGTTAACAGGTTATCATTTGGGCACTTATACGCACTTTCCTTTACCATCAGGATTTATAAAGATGAAAAAAACCCTTTTAAGCACCTTGGTGCTGTCATCTCTGAGCTTATTCAGCCTGCAATTAAGTGCTGAGGATTTACAAGCCGTTTATCAGTTAGCCACCCAAAAAGATCCGGTAGTACAGCGCGCGGCTGCCAGCCGTGACGCTGCCACAGCCCGTATTGATGTGTCCAGATCGCGCTTGCTGCCGTCAGTCAGTTTCGGCGCCGATGTTACGCGTAGCAGCCGCGATAACTTGCGCTTTAGCGGCAGTAACACGGTCGGCGCCGGTATCCAGGCCCGACAATCATTGTTCGACTGGAGCAACTGGCAAGGTTTGTCCCGCGCGGAAAAGGTCGCGCTACAAAGCCAGACCGTTTACAACGCCGAAGTGCAGGATTTGATTGTCCGGGTGACCAGTGCCTACTTTGATGTGCTGCGGGCCCGTGATAACCTGACCTTTGTCGAAGCGGAAAAACGCTCAGTAGAGCGCCAGTTGGAACAAACCAAACAACGCTTTGCCGTGGGTTTAACCGCCATTACCGATGTGCATGAAGCACAAGCGCAGTTTGACAGCGTCGTTGCCCGTGGCATCAGTAGCGAGAATGCACTGGAAAACGCCCGCGAAGCGCTGCGCGAAATTACCGGCCAGTATCATGCTGAAATAGCGCAGTTGAATACCGATAAGTTCTCAGCCTCACGGCCATCACCAGAGATGGTCAGCGAGTGGATGAATATTGCCGAGCAAAATAACCTGACGTTACAGGCTCAGCGTATTGCGCTGGATGTGTCGTCACTGGATATCGAACTGGCCAAAGCCGGTCACTTACCAACCCTGGATGCCACCGCAAACCTGGGCGTTTCGAAAACTTCAGGCTTTGACCGCGCCGATAGCAGCTCGGTCGGTATTAATCTGTCGGTACCCATCTATGCTGGTGGCGGTATCGAAGCAGGCGTACGGGTCGCGCAGGCAAATTATGTTGAAGTTAGCCAGGCACTGGAACAAAGCCATCGTTCCGTCGTACGGCAGGTGCGCAGTTCTTTTAATAACGTCAACTCACAGATGTCCGTGATCCGCGCTTTGGAACAAGCGGTGATCTCGGCGCAAAGCGCACTGCAGGCCACAGAAGCCGGTTTTGAGGTTGGTACCCGGACTATCGTTGACGTGTTGCTGAGCACCCGCAACCTGTTTGACGCCCAGCGTAATCTGGCCGGTGCCCGTTATGACTATATTCTGGCCCAGCTGCAGCTAAAGCAGGCAGCAGGTAATCTGACCGAACAGGACCTGCTGGCAATTAACGCAGCCCTGACCAACTAAGCTGGTTGCGGGTGTAGCTCAGGCTGCACCCGCCCATGCTCCTACCAGTTTCAGCTTTCCCGCAGTCATTTTTCCGTTACAATACCAGCAACCTGAGTTTTCGGATGCGTAGATAGTGGTGAATGCTCCCCGTTTTAGTTGGCGTTTTTTATTACCGCAATATTGGCTGTTATGGCTGGGTGCAGCCTTTTTATACCTGCTAAGTTGGCTACCTTACCGCGTATTAATGGGCATTGGCGCCACTTTTGGCCGCTTATTATTCAAGGTGCTGAAATCCCGTCAGAAGATTGCACGTCGTAATTTAGAGCTGTGTTTTCCCGAGATGGCTGCAGCCGAGCGCGAAACCTTACTTTGGCGTAACGCCGAAGAAAGTGGCAAAGCTATGCTGGAAACCGTGATTGGTTGGTGGTGGCCAGATTGGCGGATCCGTAAGCTGGCCCATTTTAAAGGCTATGAGCATATTCAACAGGCGCTGGCTGAAGGCAAGGGTGTGTTATTACTGGCCGCCCACTTTCTGCATCTGGAAGCGGCCTGCCGGGTATTCGGCTTAACCCATCCCAGTGTCGGCTTTTACCGGCCGAACAATAATCCCCTGTGGGACTACCTGCAGTACCATGGTCGCGCCCGCTCGAATAAATATATGATCGGCAAGCGCGATGTCAAAGGGCTAATCCAGGCCCTGAATGGCCAGGAAGTGTGTTTTTATCTGCCGGATCAGGACTATGGCCGCAATCGCGCCGAATTTGTGCCTTTTTTTGCTGTTGCTGAGACTGCGACCACGACCGGTACCCTGCTGTTTGCCAATGCCGCTAACTGCGTCGTGATCCCGGTTATCACCAGTCGCTTAGCTGACTATCAGGGTTATCAGATTGAAATTCTGCCGCCGTTTCAAGACTTCCCCAGCGGGGACGATAAACTGGATGTGACCCGGGTAAATCAGTGGGTTGAACGGGCGGTACTGCAACACCCGGAACAATATATGTGGCTGCACCGGCGCTTTAAAACCCGACCGGATCCCAATGCGCCCTCGCTTTACTAAATCTGGCGCCGGAGCGACCTATGAAAGTATTTGTTAATGTGATTTTACTGCTGCTGGGCATAGTGCTGATCTATTTTCTGGTGATTAAACCTGATGTGTTGATCAATCCGGAAAAAACCAATACCGCAGCAGAGGGCTTCAGCCGGTTTTATGCCAACTTCCGCAATAGCATTATGCAGGGCAGCTCTAAGAGTGAGTATATTATTACGCTGCAAGATAGCAGCAAAGACCTGATCCCTCAGCTACGCCGGCGCGAACTTCAGGTAACGGCAGCCGATCCAGCCTGGCGCGGCGCTAATACCCGTCGTCGTTTTCAGGCCGGTGAAACAGTCAAGCAGGCGCTGGGCCAATACGCACAACAAGAAAATCTGGTACTGTTTTGGACTCTACCACGCGACTATGTGATTAAGCAGTTCTTTGAAACCAACGGTACCCTGCTGGATACCGTACAAGAACTGGCATTTACCATCAGTCCCGACTTTAAACAACGGGTTACCGGTTGGTACTGCCCGCGGGCACGGGCTCTGGTGATGACCGATCTGGAACATGAGTATCTGCGGCAGAGCTGTATCGCTACGGCACCATCCCTGCCGGCTCGTCGTTAAGCCACTGCTGCCAGGCCTGGTTGACGGCCTGGCGCAATAATACCAACCGCTGTTCGTTACTGTGCTGCAAATTGCTTTGCATGGCCGGCATCAGCGTGGCGCGGTGACCCACCCCTCGTAACAGCTGATAAGCTTCGGCAAGTTGTTCCGCTTGCTGAGGGCTAATTAAGCCAACCTGAGCCGCCGCCTCCAGGATCCGGATATTGTCACTGTATTGATAGAGCTCGGCATGTTGTGCGCCATAAGCCAGTACCAGGTACTGACTGATAAACTCCAGATCAACAATACCGCCGACGCTATGTTTAACATCCGTGCTGTCGGCACCATGGTGCTGGCGCAGCTTTTGCCGCATGTCGCGTACTTCCTGCTGTAATTTCACCAACTCTCTGGGCTGACTGAGGATTTGTTGCCGGATCCCGGTAAAGCGGGCACTCAGGGCCGGCGAACCAACGATCAGGCGGGCACGCACCAGCGCCTGATGCTCCCAGGTCCAGGCCTCTTGCTGCAGGTACTGCTGATACGTATCAATATGGATCGCCAGCAAGCCCGAATTCCCGGATGGTCGCAAGCGGGTATCAATCTCATACAGCACACCACTATTGGTACGGGTGGTACTCAGATGCAGAATGCGCTGCACCAGCTTCAGGTAAAATTGCAGCGAATCAATAGCCCGCTCGCCGCTGGTTGGCGCCTGGCTCTGACATTGATGCACAAACACCAAATCCAGATCGGAGCCATACCCCAGTTCCAGCCCCCCCAACTTACCGTAACCTATTACCGCGAAACCTTTATCCTGCTGACTGGCGCCGGCTGGTAAGCCGAAACGCTCGGTCATTTGTTGCCAGGCCAGCTCAACCAACTGTTCGATAATGACTTCGGCCAGCCAGGTCAGATGATCGCTGACTTTCATCAGTGGCAACACCCCACTGATATCGGCGGCTGCGATGCGTAACTGCTGTGCCTGTTTAAACTGCCGCAGGCTTTCCATCAGCAACTCCAAATCATCCTCCGGCACCCGCAACAGATAGAGCCGCAGACGGTCCCGGTAATCATCTTTATTGGCAACCTGATATAGCTGCGCCGGATCAATCAGCTCATCCAACAACATCGGATAACGGGCCAGATGCTCGGCCAGCCAGCCGCTTTGCGCGCACAACAGGACCAGCTGTTGCAAGGCCGGTGGATTTTCAAACAGCAACTCAAGGTAAGCGGTACGGGTAACAATTTGCCGGAACACTCCGAGGATCCGGCTTAATACCGCCGTCGAAGCCTGCTGCTGTTCCAGCCAATGCAGTAAGCGCGGGATCAACTTGGCCAGGTAATCGCGGCCGCGCGGCCCGACAGAGCGTCGCTGACAATCCTGTTTAAACTGCTGCAGCTGGGCAACCAGCTGTTCAGCCTGTTCGCTATCCAACCAGTCGAGCTGTTCCGCCAGTTCAGTGCTGGGTAGCTCACTATCCCATAACAACCGCCCGAGACTGATCTCTTCGGCTTCCAATTGCTGCTCGGGCTCGATCACCTGTTTAAACTGGCTATGGATACGCTGCATCGCCTGTTCAATCTCGGCGGTCAGTGTGGACCAATCCGGCCGCTGCAAAGCCGTCAGCAACATCTGTTGCTGCTCAGGATCGGTCGGCAGGGTTTGCGTTTGCTTATCCTCCATGCCTTGCAGCGCTTGTTCAACCCGGCGCAACCACAGGTAGTCTTGCTCCAGCATGGTTGCACTGGCTGCGTCCAGGATCCCCTCTGTCCGAAGCGCCTTGAACGCCAGCAAAATAGAGGCTTGCTGCAAACTGGGGATCCGGCCGCCACGGATCAGTTGCAGGGTTTGCACAATAAACTCAACTTCGCGAATGCCACCGGCCCCCAGCTTGATATTGTCACGCCGGTTACGGCGGCGATTCTCCTGCTCAATCAGCTGCTTCATCCGCCGCAGCGACTCAATGGCCGAGTAATCGATATAGCGCCGATAAATAAATGGCTTCAGTAAAGCAGTCAGTTCCACACTGTGACAGGGATCCGGATTCAGCACCCGGGCTTTTAACATGGCGTAACGTTCCCATTCCCGGCCCTGCTCCTGATAATAGTCTTCCAGTGCCGCGAAGCTCAGTACCAGCGGGCCGCTTTCCCCAAAAGGGCGTAGCCGCATATCTACCCGATAGCAAAAACCATCCGCCGTCACCTGATGCAGGGCGGCGATCAGTTTTTGTCCTAACTTGGTAAAAAACTGCTGATACTCCAACGGCCGCCGGCTGCCGGCAATTTCACCATTGGCCGGATAAGTAAAAATCAGATCAATGTCTGATGAAAAATTGAGCTCGCGCCCGCCCAATTTGCCCATGCCCAGGATCAATAGTGGCATCGGCTGTCCTTGCTGATCCAGCGGGGTACCGTGCAAAGCACTGAGTTGTTGGTACGCCCAGTGATAAGCACTGTTGATCAGGCAATCTGCCAGCGCGGAAACCTGACTCAGGCTGGCAGTGATCGGTTGTAACTGCAGAATGTCCGCAGCCAGGATCCGGCTCAGGCTGGAATTGCGGTATTGTCTTAGCAAGGCAAAGGCTTGCTGCTCACTGAGATCCGCTGTTTGCGCCAGCGGATCGCTAAACCCCTGCTGTAAGCTACTTGCCAGCCGTTCCGACTCAATCAGTTCGCTGACTAATGCCGGTTGTTGCTGTAGTGTTCTGGCCAGAAAGTTGCTGGCCTGCAGCAACAGATGCAAGTTAGCCTGCTGTGATGGCGTTAAAGTGGTGACGATTGATTCAGTGCTTGTCATCTTTTTTCCTCAGCAGCCGGATTGCTGGCGTTGCCACAGCAAACGGGACAACTTTAGCAACCATAATTGATAACTTTGCTGATTGAACAGCAACCCCCGCTGCTCAGCAAGCTGGCGCAACAGGCCACGGCCCTGGCTGGCAAGCAGTTGCTCGCCCTCATCCTGCAGGATATCCGTCAGCAGCTGCAGCTCAGCTGCGACATCCTGCAGCAGCGCCAGATTGAGTTGCTGGCTATAACAATTCTCCAGTTGCTGTAAGCGCTGTAAATGTCGTAGCAAACGTTCCGCTGGCAGTACTGAGAGTGGGATTTCAGGCGGATAAGGAGTGCCATGCTGCAGATAAAGCTGATACCCTCTGGCCGCTTTACTCAACCAGCCTGCCCTCAGTGGCAAAGCCTGTAACAGAAACTCCGCCAGGTCAAACAACGCCAGGGCGTCGCCATCCAGCAGTTCCAGCTCCAGTTCAGAAATCAGCTGCCGGCGCTCACCGGAGCGTACCTCGCCCTGATCATAGACTATTTCAATCAGTGCCTGTGGCGAAGTCAGCTGCCAGCTCTGCCGGATGAAGTCAGTGCGAAACAGCTCCAGCAAGTGCTGTTGTAGTACTGCAGGCTCGGCCTGTGCCGGCCAGATATTGCTTGGAAAGGCAGCCAGCTCTGGCACCACACCAGCGCAAGGCAGATTATATTCGGGCCGGATCTGCAAAGCGCCATGCTGTTGCCCCGCCAGTTTAATGGTTTGCTCAAATTTTCCCTGCTTTTGCCGGCTTCGCAACCCCATGTCGTGGCGACGGAACCATTGCTGTGGGGTATCAAAATAGGCATTTAGTAACGGCTGAGCAGGGTTTGCCGTAACTTGCCCATAGAGCGCCAATAGCTTACCCACTTGCGGTGCGTCGGCTGCACCGACTAAAAACTTTAACTCTAGCTCCAGACTCATACTGATCTCTCCTGCAATAACACAGCGCCGGTATTAGCCCTTGTAAACTGCTACACAACTGCCTATCATCGCCAATACCCATGCACTACTGCTTTGATTTTGGTCAGGATACCTATGTTCAGTTTATTTCGCAGCTTTTGTCAGTGGTTATTTTTGCTTAGCCTGCTGCTTTGTGTGTCTGTAGTTAAGGCGCAAACCAGCGCTACCCCAGCCTTTATTTCCGATAATCTGGTAGTTTATCTGCACTCAGGTCCGGGTAATCAATACCGGATTATTGGCACCCTGACCGCTGGCAGCAGCGTGCTACGCCTGGCTGAAGAAGAAGGCTATGTCCAGGTGCAAACCGAGGATAACCGCAGCGGTTGGTTACCGAAAGAACACTTGAGCTTAACCCCGGGTCTGCGGGCGCAGTTTACGGAACTACAGAGCCGTTTTGAACAGCAAAGCGTCCGTTTAACTGAGCTGGAACAGGATAGCGGTCAAGGGCAACAAGTGGTGCAGCGCCTGACGCTGGAGCGCGACCAGGCGCTGGCCGAACTGGAACAGCTAAAACGCACTAACGAGCGGCTTAGTAATGAACTGGATGCGCAGCAAGCCAGCTTCTGGCAGCAACCTATGGTATTGGGCGGTGCCATCTTACTGTTTGGTCTGTTATTCGGGCTGATTTTGCCCAAGTTGATACCACAGCGTCGTAACAGCGATCGCTGGATGTAACACGGCTCGCTAACTTTGTGCCGGTGGCGTACTCGCATCGGCATGCAGTTTCAGCGGCAAGCCCTGGTCGTTTTTGACCTGCTCGATCACCACATAAGTATGGGTTTGCGCCACACCGGGCAAATCCACAATCTGCGCCAGAATACTGCGGTAGGCTTCCATATTCGGCAGCCGCAGTTTCAGTAAATAGTCAAAACCGCCCGCCACCATATGGCACTCCGCCACCTGAGGAATTTGCACCACCGCATCGCGGAACTTATCAAACACATCGCTGGTGGTGCGGTCCAGCGTGACCTGAATAAAGGCCGCAGTACCATAGCCAAGTTTGCTGCTGTTTAACCTGGCACCATAGCCTTCAATAAAACCCTCTTTTTCCAGCCGCTTTACCCGGTCAATACAGGGGCTGGCGCTTAAATTCACCTTCTTTGCCAGGTCGACATTGGCAATACGCCCTTCTTTTTGCAGCGTATCCAGAATACTAATATCGATCCGGTCTAACGCTTTAATTTTGCTGTTCGTCGTCATGGCAGTATTTTTTTGGGTTTTGGCTATTATTGACAGAATTATATACGGTTAAATTAAAAAAATAACCACCCTATGCGGCAGCCTTTTCTCTACAATGCCGCCAATAATATGGCCTACTTTCAGGATATTTTTCTATGCTGTTTAACGGTTCACTGGTTACTACCGACCCGCTGCGTCAAACCATCCGCAATCACTACCGCGCCGATGAAGATCAGGTGTTAGATTTTCTGCTGCCGCTGGCCGAGGTTGATGCCAAAACCCGTAGCCGTGCCTGGGAACGGGCCCGTCAGCTAGTGCTGTATATCCGCCAGTCGCAGGTTGGCAAAGGCGGTGTTGATGCGCTGTTAAACGAGTTTTCGCTGTCAACCGAAGAAGGTCTGGTGCTGATGTGTCTGGCTGAAGCCTTGTTGCGGGTACCGGACAAAACCACCGCTGACCGTTTAATCCGCGACAAGCTGTCACAGGGCGACTGGAGCTCGCACCTGGGCAACAGCAGCTCACTCTTTGTCAACGCCTCGGCCTGGGGTTTGTTGTTAACCGGTAAGCTGGTGAATTACTCCGACGACGAGCGTAAACAGCAATTTGGTTTATTAAAACGCACCTGTGGTCGTTTAGGTGAGCCGGTGATCCGTCAGGCGGTGCGTTACGCGATGCAAATTATGGGCACTCAGTTTGTACTGGGTACAACCATCGACAAAGCCTTAGCGCGTGCGGTGGAAATGGAAGCCAAAGGTTTTAGCTACTCTTACGATATGCTGGGTGAAGGCGCCCGCACTATGGCCGATGCTGACCGCTACTTTGCCGCCTATATGACGGCGATCCATGCCATTGGTAAAGCGGCTAACGGCCGCGGCCCGATTAAGAGCCCGGGCATTTCGGTGAAATTATCGGCTATCCATCCACGTTACGAATTCAGCCATCTGGACCGGGTGCATGCGGAGCTGGTCCCGCGTCTGAAACAGCTGGCACTGGCTGCCAAGTCTTACAATATTGGCTTTACCGTTGATGCTGAGGAAGCCGATCGGCTGGATATGTCGCTGGATGTGATTGGCGCGGTATTCAGCGATCCGGATCTGAACGGCTGGGAAGGCTTTGGTTTAGCAGTTCAGGCCTATCAGAAACGTGGCTTGCATGTGATTGAGTGGCTGCGCGAGCTGACGGTAAAAGTCGGTCGTAAGCTGATGGTGCGCCTGGTAAAAGGCGCCTATTGGGATACCGAGATCAAACTGTCACAAGTGGAAGGGCTGGACGATTTCCCAGTATTTAGCCGCAAGCCGTCAACGGACGTCTCCTATCAGGCCTGCGCCAAAAAACTGCTGGCTTACCGCGATAGCATCTATCCGCAGTTTGCTACCCACAATGCCTATACCGTGGCCACTATTCTGGAAATGGCTGGCGATCTGACCGGTTTTGAATTCCAACGTTTACATGGCATGGGCGACGCGCTGTATGACTTAGTGGTTGCCAATGAAAAAGTGCCCTGCCGTATCTATGCCCCTGTTGGTGAACACTCGGATCTGTTGGCCTACCTGGTGCGGCGCTTACTGGAAAATGGTGCCAACAGCTCCTTCGTCAACAATATTATCGACGAGAGCATTCCGGTCGAATCGCTGCTGCAAGATCCGGTTGAAGTGGTAAAAAGCTGGCGCCAGAAACGCAATCAGTCTATTCCGCTGCCGGCGAATCTTTATGGCGCCAGCCGCCTGAACTCAAAAGGCATGGATCTGACCGATATTAACCAGCTGACACCGCTGAAACAGCATATGTCGGAATTTGAGCAGATAATCACCAACCAGCAAGCAGTTGAAGGTGCGGTAGCTGTGGTCAACCCGGCGAACCTGCGAGAAGTTATCGGTTATCTGCACCATCATAGCCCGGAGCAAATGCAGCAACTGCTGGCTAACGCTGAGCAGGCCTTTACCAGCTGGTCAGCGACAACCATCAGTGAGCGGGCCTCGCTGCTGCGTAAGTTAGCCGATGCTATGGAGCAACACCGCGACGAATTATTAACTCTCTGTGTTAAAGAAGCTGGCAAAGTATTGGCTGATGCGGTAGCTGAAGTACGCGAAGCGGTCGATTTCTGCCGTTACTATGCCCATCAGGCCGAGCTGCTATGTGCCAAACCACAGCAGGCGCGTGGTGTATTCTTATGTATCAGCCCGTGGAACTTCCCACTGGCAATCTTTATCGGTCAGGTCGCGGCAGCGATGGTAGTGGGTAATACCGTGGTCGCCAAACCGGCAGAACAAACCAGTCTGATTGCGCTGCGTACTGTGGAATTACTGCGCGAATGTGGTATGCCGGAGCATGTGGTGCAACTGGTGATTGCACCGGGTCGTCAGGTTGGTGAACACATAGTGCCAGATCTGCGGGTGCAGGGCGTGATGTTTACCGGCTCTACCGAAACTGGCTGCTGGATCGCCCGTAAACTGGCCGAGCGCGGCGGCGAGCCGGTACCACTGATTGCCGAAACCGGCGGTCAGAACTGTATGATTGTTGACTCTACTGCCCTGCCAGAGCAAGTGGTCGATGATGTGATTTCATCTGGCTTCCAGAGTGCCGGCCAGCGCTGCTCGGCACTTCGGGTGTTATTCCTGCAGGAAGACGTGGCCGATAAGATTATTGCGATGATTAAAGGTGCCATGGCCGAGCTGCATGTTGGCGATCCGGCCTGGTTAAGCACTGACCTGGGCCCGGTTATCGATGCCAAAGCCCATGACCGGCTAACCAGCCATGTGAATTATTTAAAGGATAAAGCCAAGCTACATTATGCCTGTGCTATTCCGACAGAGGGCGAGCATTATTTCTTCGCACCGCACCTGTATGAAATTGCCGATTTGACGGTGCTGGAGCGTGAAGTCTTTGGTCCGGTGGTACATATCATCCGCTTTAAGGCCGAAGAGGTGGAAGATGTGATCCGGCAAATCAATGCTACCGGCTATGGCCTGACCATGGGCGTACACAGCCGGATTGAGCAGTTTACCAGCAAGGTCGCCCGTGAAATCAAAGCCGGTAATATCTATGTTAACCGCAATATGATTGGCGCTGTGGTAGGCGTGCAGCCTTTCGGTGGCCGTGGTCTGTCTGGTACAGGTCCGAAAGCCGGTGGCCCGCTGTATCTGGAGCGACTGGTAAAAGACAACCTCAGTGTTGATTGTGCAGCGCTGGATGAAGCGAAAAAAGCCCGCTTACTGGCCGAAACCACCAGCAGTGCTGTGGCTTATGCGATGCCGGCAGCTGCAGTGGCACAGCAAAAGTGGTCACAGCTGCCAACCACGGCGCGTACCTCCGTGCTAAGGCAATTTCTGGCATCCTTAGCCAGCAATCAGGTGGTAAGTCGCCAGGAGCCGGATCTGGAGCAGGTGTTAATGGTCGCCCGCGCCAAACTGCAACGGGTTGAACTGGAATTAAACCGTCCGATTAACCTGCCTGGACCAACCGGTGAGAGTAACGTGCTGGTGCTGGATCCACGTGGCATTCTGGCCTTATTGCGCGATGACAGCAGCAACTTTAGCCACTGGTTACTGAGCATTATCACCGCGTTGGCGGCCGGTAACGCCGTGATCACCGCGGTGGAGGATGCCGAGCTGCCAGAAGCCGAGGCCTGTATTAAAGCGCTATTGGCGGCGGGTATGCCACAGCATTTACTGGCAGTAGTCCGGCTGGATTGTCTGACCACCTTGCTGGCGCATCCGGAATTAAACGGCGCCATTATCGAAGTCAGCAGCGCGCTGAAGCCACTGGCCGCTGAGTTGATTGCGGCACGTGAAGGCGCCATTCTGCCGCTGATTACCTCACCGGCCGATGAGCGCATGCTACACCGTCTGGTCACCGAAAAGACTATAACCATCAATACCACAGCGGCCGGCGGTAATGCCTCGCTGATGACGATGGCGGATAACGTCGGCTAATAGCGGATTTTTTTGTTAAATCAACGTAAAAGCCCACCAGATGGTGGGCTTTTTGCTATGATAGTAGTTGTAGTTTAAGGATTCAGGGCAAGGATAGATGTCTTATCAGCGCGTAACCATTGATCAGCTACAGCCTGGTAGCTATGTCGTTCAGGTTTTGGAGCAAACCGGTGATCTGGCAATCAAGCATGCCGGCTGGGTACGTAGCGTTGAAACTATTCGCCGCCTACGCGAGCAAGGCGTGCTGGCGGTGGCGATTGATCCGGCCCGGCAGCTGACTCCCACAGCAGAACCTGTCGCGACACCAACCGAACCAGCCACCAGCGCTGAACCGGCCGCCTTTCGGGCACTGTTTGCCGATGAACAACCTAAAGCAGCCCGGGTGATAGAACAGACTCAGGCCATCCAAAAACAAGTACTGCAAGCTGCCGCCCATAATGAAGCCATTGATCTTAGCTTGGTGCATGAAGTTAGTGCCGGCTTGTCTGATGCGGTTAGCCGCAACCCCGATGTGTTACTTTGCCTGGGGCGTATTGCGGAACAAAGTGATCAGCTGCTTAGGCACAGTTTAAATTGTGCTATCTACATGGCCGCTTTTGCCCGCTTTCTGAACTTGCCTAAGCATAAAATTCAGGCCCTGATCACGGCCGCACTGTTACATGATGTCGGTAAAGCCCAAAATCCGCAGTTATTGCACGCCGAAGACGCCGCGGCAATCAGCACCAGCCTCGCCGTCTTGCAGCGCAGCGCGGCCCTGGCCGGTGATATTTCACTGTGGATCAGCCAGCATTGCGCCTGCCCGGATGGCACTGGCCAGCCGCCGATCCGCGATCATCAACTGGATAATGGCAGTAAGATGTTAGCGATCGTCAACCAATACGAACAAATGTCAGCACCGGAGCATGGCTATGTTAATCCAATAGTGGTTGCCCGGCAGTTACTGGCATTGGCGCCCGCCAAGCTGGATGGGGATTTACTGCAGCTCTTTATTAAATGTATCGGTGTGTATCCACCGGGTACAGTAGTCAAACTCAGCACCGGCCGGCTGGCGCTGGTACTGGAAAACAACAGCAAAAAGCCGACGGCACCGAAAGTAAAGGTGTTCTACCATAGTGTGCATCAGCACCATATTCCGCCTAAGGTGGTAGATTTGGCCCGTTTTCCGGAAGAACAGATCGAAGCCTGTGTGGATTTGCGAAAACTGGGGCTGGATGTCAGGAATTACCTGTAATCGCTTACCACTCGCTTAAAGCTCGCATACTGAAAAGCGTATTACCAAACTCCAGCAACACATAGTGCGGGGTGATCTCTTTCAAGCGCACATCAGCAGTGATCCACTGCCCTTCCTGTAACGACTTGCCATTCACCTTGACCCAGCGCTGTGCTGGCTGGGTGGCAAACACATGCGCTTCGAACTTCAGGCGCGGTAACTGACGTTGTAAGGTCAGATCCAACATGCCAACATCCTGCGCCGGCGCACTGTGTGCGGTCAGATTGGCCGCCGGACGACTTTGCTCCGTCTCAGCCAGAGCACTGGCAAAACGCTCGCGCAGCTCCGCCGATACTTCCGGCTCCGGCTGCGCCACTGGCTCAGCACGGGCGGTATTGGTGGTTAGCGTGACTACAGGTTGCGCTTCAGGCAGCGTTTCGATTACCGGCGTCGGCGCTTCAACCTTAGCCGACTGCGCTGGTGCAACCGCCACGGCCGGCGCTTGCAACAGTGTGGCCGCAATAGTGGTGCTACTGGCTGGGGTAACAACGGGCTCGGTAACTGCAATAGCAGTTGTCTTACCTGGCAGCAGCAGATAACCGGCAATAAAACCCGCTAACACTGCCAATAACAAGGCCAGGCTAATCGCCAGATTGCGCCAGAACTGTGAAACCGGTGCCGCAACCGGTGCTTGTTGTTTTAACGCATCCATCAGGATCGACATCTTAGTCTCCACGCCACAGCGGCAGAACTTGTACTGCCAGTAAGAAGCCAAGAATTATACCGAACAACGCTAATAGCGGCCAGAGCCAGCCTGGCAGGCTTTTCTCAGTCGTCGACGCTTGATTCAGCGGCAGGATCTCGGCCGCAGCACGTTGCACTTCGTAGGCTTCAACCACCGCTTGCTGTTTACCATAGGCTGCCAATAACGCCCGATCAGCCAGCAGGTTAAGTAAACGCGGAATACCACCGCTGAGCTCGTACAGCTTTTTCACTGCCTTGTCGTTAAAGACCGGCCGCTCACAGCCGGCCACTTTCAGCCGAAAACGCACATACTGCTGCACTTCGCTAAGGTTCAGCGGCAGCAGATGATAACGGGCGGTGATCCGCTGTGCCAGCTGGCGTAAATCGTTGCGCTGTAACAGTTGTTGCAGTTCTGGCTGACCAATCAAAATCACCTGTAGCAGTTTTTTGGTGTTGGTTTCCAGATTAGTCAACAGCCGCAGTTGCTCCAGTACCGCCGGCTGTAAATGTTGAGCTTCATCGATAATCAGGATGGTCTTTTTGCCGGCGTCATGATTTTTTTGCAGTCGCTGGGTAATTTTATCGCCCAATAACTTCAGGCTGGCGTCGGTTTTTTTATAGCGGATCTTTAGCTCATCACAGATTGCTGCCAGCAGTTCCAGCTCCGACAGCGTTGGGTTTAGGATAAAGGCAACATCAGTTTGCTCATCCAGCTCCTGCAACAGGCTGCGCGATACCGTGGTTTTACCAGTACCGACCTCGCCGGTTAACAGCACAAAACCACCGGCATCGCCCAGACCAAAGCGCAGATGAGCCAAAGCCTCCGCGTGGCGGGGGCTTAAAAACATAAAGTCCGGGTTGGGTGCTATCGAAAACGGCGGGCTGCTAAAACCAAAAAATCCGCTATACATCGCTATCCTGTTTATCAGCACTGCAAATTAGGCCAAGGCGGGTATAATGGCAAAAAAACAGCAATCAGGAAAGCGTGTGCAAATTTATCTTGTTGGCGGCGCCGTGCGCGACGAACTGTTGGGCTATCCCTTTACTGAGCGTGACTATGTCGTCGTCGGCGCCAGCCCGGCGCAGATGCTGGAACTGGGCTATCAGCAGGTGGGTAAAGATTTCCCGGTATTCCTGCATCCGAAAAGCAAAGAAGAATACGCCCTGGCCCGTACCGAGCGTAAAGCCGGCTCTGGCTATACCGGTTTTAGCGTTTATGCTGCGCCTGATGTGACGCTGGAGCAAGATCTCGCCCGTCGTGATCTGACCATTAATGCGATTGCTAAAGCCGCTGACGGCAAGCTAATTGATCCCTTTGGCGGCCAGCAGGATCTTGCCCACAAGCTGCTACGCCATGTCTCTGCTGCCTTTGTGGAGGATCCGCTCAGGGTGCTGCGGGTTGCCCGCTTTTATGCCCGCTATGCCCATTTAGGTTTTAAGGTAGCACCACAAACACTGGCTTTGATGCAACAACTAAGTCGCAGTGGCGAATTACAAACCCTGAGTGCAGAGCGGGTGTGGGTCGAAACTGCCAAAGCGCTTGCGACACAAACCCCGGCCGCTTACTTTGCGTTACTACAGCAATGTGGTGCGCTTGACGCCCTGATGCCGGAGCTGGCTGCGCTGTGGGGCGTACCCCAACCGGAAAAATGGCACCCGGAAATTGATACCGGAGTCCATACTTTGCTAGTGCTGGAACAAGCGGCCAAGCTGTCAGAAAAAATCGAAGTCCGTTTTGCCAGTTTAGTGCATGACCTGGGTAAAGGTGTTACCCCAACCGAGCTGTTACCTTCCCATCATGGCCACGAGCATACGGGTTTACCGTTAATCCAGCAGCTGTGTGAGCGCTTAAGGGTACCCAATAGTTGCCGTGAACTGGCGCTGCTGGTCTGCGAGTATCATCAGTTGGTGCACCGCGCCCAGGAGCTAAAAGCCAGCACCGTGCTGAAGTTTTTCAATGCGATAGATTTATGGCGCAAACCAGAGCGACTGAACGATATTCTGCTTTGCTGCACCGCCGATCTGCGCGGCCGTACCGGCTTTGAGCAGGCGGAGTATGCGCAGGCGGCTTATTTACAACAGTTAGCAGAGGCCGCACTTAAGGTAACAGCGCAACAGGTCATGGCTACGGGTATCACAGGCCCGGCGATTAAAGAGGCATTGCAACAGGCGCGCTTACAACAGCTGCGACTGCAGGGCCTGAAATGAAGGTTTTGTGACATCGGGCTGTTTTACTTGACAGCTACGGTTCAATCTTTATACTGCGCAGCAATTTTAACCAAAGCGAGGACCCACTGTGGGCGAACAATCTGGAAGTAGGCCGTGGCCTGTTTCAGTAAAAAGCGTCTGATAGTGTAGCTCCTTTGGTGTCTACTCTGTCAGCGACAGAGTAGTGACTGTAATTCTTCGCGAATCCTCTCCTGCTCTACCACAAACAATAACCTTACAACGTATTTTTAGTTGCGCACTGCAACTGAGATCGTCAACTGGTGTTTTGTTTGAGCCTTTTTACCGTTTCAGGCACTCTCTACCCATTTAATCTGTTAACTAACGCATTCTGCTGCCGTTTTTTGTGCGCGCATCGCTATCCACCTTATTTAGCGTGGTGATGTTGCACGCCTCCAAATGTCTTGGCTTGTTGAATGTTGCCGTTAAAACCTGATTAGACCTAACTGTTAGCCCTGGTGGCCGCTTCGCCCTAACCGAAGAGGAACAGGCACATGTTACAGCAGAACCATGTTGCTTTGCGTGATGCAACCTTAGCCCCATCCAAATCGTTAGTCCTTACCCGGCTTGCTCTGAGCCTGAGCCTGGCGGCTATTACGCTACCTGCCTTAGCAGGTAGACCAATGCTAAACGACGATGCCACCATCGTCGACCACTGTCAGCTGGAAAGCTGGGTTGAACGCCAGGCTGGCGCCAATACCTTTTGGGCGGTACCGGCCTGCCGGGCCTTTGGCGTGGAATGGGGTATTGGCCTTGCCAAAACACCGGGCGGCGAACCACAGCAGTATGCCTTTGCGGCCAAGACCGAGCTGAAAACGCTTGAGAGCAATGGCTTTGGTATCACCGCGCAACTGGCTTATCAGTTTGCTGCTGACGCCCGGCAAGAGGGTGATTGGCTGTTAAACCTAGCCTACACCAGAAGCCTGGCAGATGACGCCGTCCTTATTCATACCAACCTGGGCCACCTGAAGCGCGATAGCGCAACAAACGACTGGGTCGCCGGCGTCTCAGCGCAGTTTGCCGTCCGGGAAAATCACTGGGTATTTGCAGAACTGTACCGTGAACAGGCTGGCCGGCCACTTTATCAAATTGGCTATCTGGCGGAGCTGATCCCAGAGCGGTTACAGCTCGACTTCAGCTACAGCAACAGCCTTGGCCGCTCGGGTCGTGCCGACCTGTTCACTGCCGGCCTGGTATTTTTCTTTAGCCTGCGCTAGCGTCTCACTGGCGGCAGGCTAAAAACAGCATTTAATGCAAAGGCATCTCCGCCTTCAAAACCTGATGCCGTTAATGAAAGAAGGTTAAAAACACCAGCAAACCAGCACCTAACAACAGCCGGTAAATAACAAAGGGTAGCATCCCCATCCGGCTGATAATTTTTAAGAAGAAGTGGATACAAATCAGGGCACTGATAAAGGATAAACCCAGGCCAGCAGCCAGCGCGGGTAAATCATAGGCTTGTGGCTCTTTTAATAGCTTACTGGCCTGATAACCACCAATCAGTACAATAATCGGGATCGACAATAAAAACGAGAAACGGGCGGCGCTGGCTCGATCCAGCCCCAGCATCAAGCCTGCGGTCATGGTAATCCCTGAGCGTGAGGTGCCCGGGATCAGCGAAATGGCCTGGGCAACGCCAATAATCAACACCTGGCGCCAGCCCATCTTTTCCATCACAGTATGTTGTTTGGCAGTGGCATCGGCATACCAAAGTAAGGAGCCGAAGATCAGGGTGGTAATGGCAATCACCCAGGGCGAGCGCAAATAGGTTTCAATGGCGCTGGCAAAAATCAGCCCGGCCAAACCTGCCGGTATAGTGGCAGCGATAACCATCCAGGCTAGTGTGCCATAAGTGCTTTGTTTACCGCGGCAGGAATTGACCCAGCCTACAGTAAGTTGGCCGATATCCTGTCGAAAATACAACATCACCGCCAGTAAGGTGCCAACATGCACCGCGACATCAAAAGCAATGCCCTGATCTTCCCAGCCGAAAATGGCGGACGGCAGAATTAAATGGGCAGAAGAAGAAATAGGTAAAAATTCGGTAATACCCTGAATAATCGACAGGATAATCACTTCAAGCATGCTCAAGATTAGTCACTCCATGAAAAATCAATTGGCCAGAGTTTCTGGGGTTTGTTGTAGTTTTGCCACAAAGTCGCGTAGCTTAGTTGGGTTAACGGATGAATTTGTTCCGCGGCAATTTCGGCCAACGGCCAGAGTACAAACGCATTTTCGGTTATCTCACCACGGGGCAGCTCAACCGGCTGCTGACACACCAGCTGATCGTAGGTTAGTAAATCCAGATCCAGAGTGCGACCACAAAATTTTTCCGCACCGCGCACCCGGCCAAACTGATCTTCAATTTCTTTTAACAGCGTGACGCACTCGGTCAGACTCAGCGTCGTTTCGACACCGACCACCAGATTATAAAAAGGGTCGCCGTTAAAACCGACCGCTTCGCTTTCATACACTGAGGATAGGGTCAAAGCACCAAAATGTTCGGCCAGTTTACGTACACCAGCGCGCACGTAGTGCTCCCGGTCGATATTCGAGCCGACGCTAATATAAATCAACGCCATTAGCTTAGCGCCTCGCGGCTACGCTGAATGCTGACACCAACGGTTTGCGCCGCAGGCACGGCACCCGGCTTGTACACTGTGACTTTAACATCCTGGGTCGCAAACTCGCTGAGTAGCAGCTGGGCAACCCGCTCGGCCACAGTTTCGATCAGTTCAAGCGGTTGCGCAGTAATCAACGCAACTACCCGTTCGCTAATCACGGCATAGTCCAGCGTGTGACGCAGTTCGTCACTGTGTCCGGCCAGGCTCAGATCATAACTGAGTTCCAGATCCAGCAATAAGCGCTGCTTGATCTGTTTTTCCCAGTCGTAAACGCCAATCACCGTATCAACGGCAAGTTGCTTGATAAAAACGATATCCATCCGGTGAATTCCGCATTGCGTTATTTTTCGTTTCAGGTAGGCTGGTCGGATAGGTGAAATGCAGGAACACCCGTATTCTGCTGCCCGAATAAACTGTCGTCATAGTATCGCAAAAATGGGTGCTGAGGAACCACGGAATGACCCTGCTGATCCTGATCATGATGTTAGCTGCTTACCTGCTGGGTTCGATTTCGTCGGCCGTGCTGGTGTGTCAGTTATTTCGTCTGCCGGATCCGCGCTTTCATGGCTCAGGTAATCCCGGCACCACCAATGTGCTGCGCCTGGGTGGTAAATTGCCAGCGGTATTGGTGCTGGTCTTCGATATCCTGAAAGGCACTATCCCGGTCTGGGGCTCATACTTTCTGAAAATTGAACCACTGTGGTTGGGGATTATTGCGATTTGCGCCTGCCTGGGGCATATCTATCCATTATTTTTTGGCTTTAAAGGCGGCAAAGCCGTGGCCACTGCCTTTGGCGCCATGATGCCGATTGGACTGGATCTGGCGGGCTTGCTGATTGGTACCTGGCTGCTGGTAGTATTACTGACCGGTTATTCGTCGCTCGGTGCGCTGATCACCGTCGCGCTGGCGCCGCTCTTCACCTGGTGGATCAAACCACTCTATACCTTGCCGGTACTGATGCTAAGTATCCTGATTATTGCCCGTCATCATGAAAATATCCGCCGGCTCTACCGCCGGCAGGAAAGTAAGATTTGGGATAAATCCAAGCGGGTACGCGAATAACCCGCTTGCGACCGTTTCCATAAGTGCCGCGTTAAATCGCTGGCAGCTGCTCCAGTGGCCAGCGTGGCGTAACACCAATCGATAAATCCTGTTGCTGCCCGGCTTTTAAACGCTGGTAACCGGCAAAGGCAATCATAGCGCCGTTATCGGTGCAAAATTCCTTGCGTGGATAATACACTTCCCCTTTCAGGCTTTGCATTAATGCCGCCAGTTGCTGGCGCAGTGATTCATTAGCACTAACACCACCGGCAATTACCAGCCGCTTGTAGCCGGTTTGCTCCAAAGCGCGGCGGCATTTAATCAGCAAAGTATCCACCACTGCCTGCTGAAAAGAGGCGGCGATATCAGCCTGCACCTGTGCCGAGTTGCCTTCTTTTTGAATCACCATCGAGGCCGCGGTTTTTAAGCCACTAAAGCTAAAATCCAGCCCGGGACGATCGGTCATCGGCCGCGGAAAGCTGTACTTTTTCGCATCGCCCTGCGTGGCTAGTTTCGCCAGTAACGGTCCGCCCGGATAATCCAGCCCCATCAACTTGGCCGTTTTATCAAAGGCTTCACCGGCGGCATCGTCTATCGACTCCCCCAGTAACTGATACTGCCCGATGCCCTTCACTGCCACCAACTGGGTATGACCGCCTGAGACCAGCAACGCCAGAAACGGAAATTCGGGGGCTCTCTCTTCCAGCATCGGTGCCAACAAATGGCCTTCCATATGATGTACCGCCAGCGCCGGCTTTTGCCAGGCAAAGGCTAAACTGCGGCCCAACGTTGCCCCGACCAGTAACGCACCCGCCAGGCCGGGGCCGGCAGTATAGGCGACGCCATCAATATCGGCTGCCGTCAGCCCCGCTTCGTTTAACGCCTGTTTAATTAATGGCAGGGTTTTACGCACATGATCACGCGATGCTAATTCCGGTACTACGCCACCATAATCGGCATGCAGTGGTATCTGACTATACAGCACATGGCTCAGCAGGCCGCGCTCACCATCGTAGATGGCAATGCCGGTTTCATCGCAGGAAGTTTCTATTCCCAGTACTCGCATCGTTCAGACCTCTGTTTCGGGCGGAAAAGCAGGAAAAAGATCGCTTAGTGCATCGCACTTCGCTATACTCAGCGCCCTGAAAAACGTGCATTGTAGCGGCTTGGCGCCCTGGTCGCCAGAGGATCTGATTTAAGATCGCACAAGCGCTTTACTTTAGTGGTGCTTTTTGCGTAGAATACCGCACCATTTTTAATCGTATTGGTTAACGAAAACCAGTTTTGGCCTGAGGTGAGAATTTAATGCCTGTAGTTAAAGTAAAAGAAAACGAACCGTTTGACGTAGCCCTGCGTCGTTTCAAGCGCTCATGTGAAAAAGCCGGCGTTTTAGCTGACGTACGTGCGAAAGAGTTCTACGAAAAACCAACGTGGATCCGCAAGCGCAAGAAAGCTGCTGCTGTTAAGCGTCACGCGAAGAAAATGTCTCGCGAAAACGCACGTCGTATCCGCCTGTACTAAGTTACAGCTGCCGGATAACGGTGCAGGGCTCACCAGCCCTGGTTTAAATGCTTTATCTGCACACCGTGTTCTATGAACACGGTTTGTCTTTTTCTAAGACCCGAATAAAAAGGACAACAGTGGCAGGACAAATTCCCCGTCAATTTATCGATGAGCTACTGGCCCGCACGGACATAGTAGAACTGATTGATAAGCGCGTACCGCTTAAAAAAGCCGGTAGCCGCAATTACACGGCCTGCTGCCCTTTTCATAACGAAAAATCCCCGTCTTTTACTGTCAGCCCGGACAAGCAATTTTATCATTGCTTTGGCTGCGGCGCACATGGCAATGCCATCAGCTTTATGATGGAATTTGAGCAGTTGGAATTTGTTGAAGCCATTGAAGAGCTGGCCAAAGATCTGCATCTGGAAGTGCCACGCGAAAAAGGCCAATTTAATAACAGACCACAAGCCCAGGCTGATGACTACACGCTAATGCAACAAGCGGCCAGTTATTATCAGCAGCAGTTGCAACAACATCCGAAAGCCGCAGAGGTGCAGGCCTATCTGACCAAACGCGGCCTGAGTGCACAGAGTATTGCCGACTACCAGCTGGGCTATGCGCCAGAGAGCTGGGATGGGCTGCTGAAGCATTTTAACGCCAACAGTAAAGCCAAACGCGACCAGCTCTACGATTTAAAACTGATTAGCCGCAACGACAACGGCCGCGAGTTTGATTTTTTCCGTGACCGCCTGATGTTTCCCATTCGCGACAAGCGCGGCCGGGTGATTGCGTTTGGTGGTCGGGTACTGGGTGATGGCCAGCCTAAATACCTGAACTCACCGGAAACCCGGCTATTTCACAAGGGCCGTGAGCTGTATGGTCTGTATGAAGCGCGGCAGCAACCGGGCCATCTGGAACGGTTACTGGTGGTCGAAGGCTATATGGATGTAGTGGCATTAGCGGAACACGATATCCGCTTTGCGGTGGCCTGCTTGGGCACCGCCACGACCTCAGATCATTTTCATACGTTGTTTCGCTATACCAGCCAGGTGATTTGCTGCTATGACGGTGACCGCGCCGGTCGCGATGCTGCCTGGCGCGCGCTGCAAAATGCCCTGCCACAACTAAAAGACGGTGTGGAGCTAAAATTTGTATTTTTACCCGATGGTGAAGACCCGGATTCACTGGTGCAAAAAGAAGGCAAAGCCGCCTTTTTAGAGCGGTTGGCGCAAGCCAAACCACTCAGCCAATATTTATTTGAACATTTACTGGCTGAAAGTGACCCCAGCTCTGATGCCGGAAAAACCGCGCTGGCGGCTAAGGCTACGGAGCTGATCCGCCAGGTACCAGGCACCTATTATCAGGAACAGCTGAGCAGCAAGCTGGATAATTTACTCGGCCGCCAAAGTGCCCGCACAACCAAAGCTCCGGCCAAAGCACGGCCAGTGGCACCATCGACCACGCTAAAAATTACGCCAATGCGCCGGGCTATTGCCCTATTACTGCAAAATCCGGGTTTAGTACAGGTTATGCCGGATGCCCCCGAGCTGGCCGACGCCGCCTTGCCCGGCATCAATTTATTGCTGAGCCTGCAGCAGCATATTCTGGCTAAACCGGGAATTACTACTGCACAATTGCTGGAATACTGGAGAGATCTGCCAGAGCATACCATACTGTTAAAGTTAGCAAGTTGGGAACATCAAATTGCGCCCGAGCAACTGACGCAGGATTTCCTCGATACTTTTCATTCAATTGAGGATTTATATCTGCAACAGCGGCTGGAAGCCCTGGAACGAAAAGACAAACTGCAGCAACTAACAAAAGCCGAATGGCAGGAATATCATTTGTTGCTACAAGCGCTGAAAAGCAAAAAACCGCGTCCGGTGAATTAATGGCGGCTGGCTAGAAAAGCCCCGCTTTGTTATAATCGCCAGTTCGCATTTTTAGATTAATCAACTTTGGTGGAAGATAAGTCTCTATGGAGCAAAGTCCTCAGTCGCAGTTAAAACTCCTGATCCTGAAAGGTAAAGAGCAAGGGTATCTGACCTTTGCCGAAGTAAACGATCACCTTCCACAAGACATTATCGACTCTGATCAGATCGAAGATATTATTCGCATGATCAACGATATGGGTATTCAGGTCTTCGAAAGTGCCCCTGATACCGATGATCTGATTATGTCTGATGCCACCGCCGATGAAGATGCGGTGGAAGAAGCGGCTCAGGCGCTGGTCAGCGTAGACAAAGAACTGGGTCGTACTACCGATCCGGTGCGGATGTATATGCGCGAAATGGGTACCGTGGAACTGTTAACCCGCGAGGGCGAAATCGATATCGCCAAGCGCATTGAAGACGGGATTAACCAGGTACAAACCTCTGTTGCCGAATATCCGGAAGCCATTACTTACCTGCTGGAACAGTGGGATAAATACGAAGCGGAAGAAATCCGCTTAAGCGATATCGTTTCGGCTTTCGTTGACCCGAATGAAGTCGATGATGCCCCGGTAATGGGTAGCAATATCGGCTCCGACTTACCGGAAGAACATCAGGACGACAGTTCTGATACTGACGATGACAGCGACGAAGACGGCGATGCCGACAGTGATGACGGCGACAGCGGCCCGGATCCGGAGCTGGCAAAACAAAAATTTGCCGAGCTGCGTACCCAGTACGAGGTGACCCGCAATTCGATCGTGCAAAACGGTCGTGAGCATCCCACTACCAAAACCGAAATTGAAAAGCTAAGCGAAGTCTTCCGCTGCTTCCGCCTGGTACCTAAGCAATTCGACCGCCTGGTTAAAAACATGCGTGAGATGATGGACCGGGTGCGGGTGCAGGAACGGCTGGTAATGAAACACGCCGTTGAATACGCCAAGATGCCGAAGAAAAACTTCGTTAAAGCCTTTACCGGCCACGAAACTTCAACTGCCTGGGTTGATGCCGAAATCAGTGGCAACAAACCCTATTCAGCAAAACTGGCGGAAGCCAAAGACGAGTTAATTCGCTGCATTGAAAAACTGAAGAAGGTCGAAGAAGAAACTGGCCTCAGCATCTTTAAAATTAAAGATATCAACCGCAGGATGTCGATTGGTGAAGCTAAAGCCCGCCGCGCCAAGAAAGAAATGGTAGAGGCGAACTTACGTCTGGTTATTTCGATTGCCAAGAAGTACACCAACCGTGGCTTACAGTTCCTGGACTTAATTCAGGAAGGTAATATCGGCCTGATGAAAGCGGTAGATAAATTCGAATACCGCCGTGGCTATAAGTTCTCAACTTATGCAACCTGGTGGATCCGCCAGGCCATTACCCGCTCTATCGCTGACCAGGCGCGGACCATCCGTATCCCGGTGCATATGATTGAAACCATCAACAAGCTAAACCGTATTTCACGGCAAATGCTGCAGGAGATGGGTCGCGAACCCTCACCAGAGGAATTATCAGAACGGATGCAAATGCCGGAAGATAAGATCCGCAAGGTACTGAAGATCGCCAAAGAGCCGATTTCAATGGAAACGCCGATTGGTGATGATGAAGATTCGCATCTGGGCGACTTTATCGAAGACTCCAGCGGTGAATCACCACTGGACTCTGCGACCATGGAAAGCCTGAAAAACGCCACTAACGAAGTACTGGCTGGCTTAACCGCCCGCGAAGCCAAGGTTCTGCGGATGCGGTTTGGAATCGATATGAATACCGACCATACGCTGGAAGAAGTGGGCAAACAGTTTGACGTAACGCGTGAGCGGATCCGGCAAATTGAAGCCAAGGCCCTGCGTAAGCTGCGCCACCCTTCACGCTCTGAAGTACTAAAAAGCTTCCTGGACGAGTAATTACAGCTCTGTCCGCTAGAAACCAAAGGCGCTTTTTAGCGTCTTTGGTGTTTTAAGCGTTTTCAGCGTAAAAAAGCAGCAACCAATTGAAGTTAGTGTCAGAAGCCGGATGACAAAGTTAGTAAAAGTTTTTATACTTCCTCGCGTTTGCATGGTCCCATAGCTTAGGCGAAAGGCGGTCACCGTAGGTGATGAGAAGTGACTTAACGTCACTTCGAAAGACTTGAGCGCGAGGCCGTGGATGGCCGAGCTGAGTGCCGATCATCAGGGATGTGTTAGCACAAAAGTCAAAAGTTTAGTTTGTACGGCCCCATAGCTCAGTTGGTTAGAGCACTCGACTCATAATCGATCGGTCGCTGGTTCGAGTCCAGCTGGGGCCACCATTTTTAAAGGCTTGTTGTTTTACCCTACTTCCTGAAAATAGCTCGGTGCTACCTCTGTGCTACCGACATCGTACAACCTCCGCACTTTGTTTTTCAACCATATTTCTATTTGATTAAATTTTGTATACCAAAATAATCCGCGTATTGCTTGTACGAAGAAAATGAGCTGTAAACGTGGGATATATCGAAACCCGCTAAAACGGAACAAAATGATGAAAACGACGTAAGCACTGAAAGCTCTTAAGTTTACGAGGCGACAGCGCATGCCAGTTCTTAAGTGTACTAGCTCAGACTTGATCTGACAGTTACCAGTTTTTCACGGTGTCTGTCAGATTAAGTCGAGACTAATTCACATTAGGTTTTAGAAAAAATCTGGCTTGCAATTCACATATTGCTTGGCTATCTCGGTATATTTTTGTTTAATCTTCTCGTATTCGGCAGTCCATTTTGCATTATTGGCGCTAAATTGCTTAATACCCGCGATTTCAACATTAATTTTATCAAGCAAAGCTTGGCACTTTTCTCTTTCTAGATTTCGTTGTCGCATGCTCTCCTGTTGCGCCAGACGCTCCTGCTCTCTCTCCTCGATTGCCCGTTGCTGGGTTGCGATTCTTTCCTGCTCGAGTTTGGCTAGTTCAGCTTTTATCTCATCTAATCTATTAGATGAGATACGCTTATACTTATCCTTTCCAACGATCAAAGTATCGCTTTCTGACAACACTAAAAAAATGTTACTCAAACCGTTGTTAAAGCTCAGTTGACCGTCAACTTTGGCTAGAGCACTAAAATTGTGGCTATTGCTATTATCATGCTTATCCTTCAAAACAGTGGTATTAAGTAGGAAAATGCCATCAGCTTGTTTTATTTCAATAACTTCTTTACGGTTTTCGTCTTGCCTCTCCCAGAGGCCAGGATATGCCTCGTAGGGGTTTTTCGAACAAGCTGATAAGAAAAGTATTACCAGGCCAAATAGTTTGAATTTAATCATGTAACATCCTTTTTAATATAGAAGACAATAAAACATTATATTAACAAGTTGAGGCATATTGGGAAATAAAAACTTAAAGTTTTGAAGCGGGGTAAAGTATCTGAAGTTTCCGGGAGTCTGCTGGCCATTGATCCACTATCCGGTATTTATAATGCTCCCATTTTCAAAACTTTCATGCCAAGCTATCCCTAGTTTTCGAAACTGAGCAGTAGTAACAGAGCAAACTCAACTTTTTAGCGTGAACTGCCTGTTGTCTTATAGGTTTGTGATTAAATTCATACTATCGGCGTTTCATTACGCCCCCATCAAGAAGCCACTCTATATCACTAGCGAAATCAAAAGGTGTTATTTGGATAGCTTTGGCCTTCTCACAAACGGCTTTGGAAAACTCCGACTCAAGAATACCTATATTAGAACCATACCCTGGAATGAGTAAAAATTTTTGCGTGTTTCTTTCTTCGTCAGTAATTTTTCTGGCATTTGATACTAACCAGTATGATGCATTGCTCCATTACAACCGCTGCACACCAAACCGCACCTGCACCCCAGCCTGCCGATATAAGCCGGTTAAATACTGCTGTAATGACTGAGCTAAATCGTCCTGTGGGCAATCGCACCATAACAAAAAGTGTGGTGGCATAACGCTGCGCTCTTGTTGTGGTGGCGGGTTACAATCACTGCGGATCACAAAGTTAGCCGGTCCGGGCAAGGTCAGCCGGCTTGGGATTATGCCGCGAACAGTGATCTGCCGGCTCAGATATTGGATCTGGGTACTTTCATCGGCCTGGCCGCTAAATTGCTCGGTAAAGTCATCGATTTGCATTGGCAAGCGTTGCTGTGGCAAGCCAAGCTGCTGCAGTAAGGCGGAGCTGAGCCAAAGATCATTATTGCCTGTTGGCCCCAACCAGTCAGGCTGGAAGATAAAACTTTGCTGCTCAAAACAGTACTGCATTACCAACACCGGCTGCATACCAGTGCCCTGTAATTGCAACAGCTGACTATCAAAGCTGGTGACTGCCCGATTACGGATATCGAGGCTGAGAAAGGCCTGTACCTGCTGCGCTGGCGGTGACGCGGTATCTTTCCCGACAGCTACCGCAGTAGCCGATTGTGGTGTTACCAGCCAGAGTTGCCCGGCAGCCATAGTCTGCGCGCCGTAAAGCAAGGCACTGAGCAGTAAATAAGCGATAAGGTTACGCATCAGAACTCTCCCGCGTTAATCTGGCAACAGGTCCGCTAATATCAGCGAAACCGGCGCTAATTTGTACAAACAAGCAAAGCCTAGTCAGGCCGCAATAGCTTTGCCAGCATCCAGATCAAAGAAGCTGACGCTTTCTTACGATGGTCCTGAAAATTATGAGCTTTGCCGGATTTTTAGTTGCAGTGCGGTATGGAACAGGTAAGGTACAGACAAAATAATCACGCAAGAGGTTTTATGAAACTGTTACCCCTGGCTGGCCTATTAGCCGCAATCAGTTTTGCACCTGCGGTGCTGGCAAGCAGCGCAAATATCAATACTGCTACGCCACTGCAAGCCGAAGATATTTTCCGTCTGGCTGGTGCCAACGATGTGCAAATCTCGCCTGATGGCAAACGTGTTGTCTATGTACGGCAGCAAAATAATGTCATGACTGATCGTACCGAGAGCAGCTTATGGTTACTGGATCTTGATACCGGCGCCCATTCGCCGCTGTTTGCCGATAATTTTAGCTACAGTCAGCCACGTTGGGCGCCGGATAATAACCGTATTGCCTTTGTTTCTGAACGTGATGGCAGCAGTCAGATTTATGTGTATTGGTTGAAGGAGCAAAAAACGGCAGCAATTAGCCAGGTGCAGTTGCGTCCCGGTCAGCTTAGCTGGTCGCCGGATGGTCAGCAGATTGCCTTTATGGCAGACGTACCCGCTCCTGCCACCGAGTTTGCCAAAAGTGTTTATCAACCGAAAAAACCCGCTAACGCGAACTGGGCCGCCAGCCCCATCGTGGTCGAGCGTACTTATTATCAGGCAGATGGTCGCGGCGTTATGCGATCTGCCTACACCCAGATTTTTGTACTACCGGCTGATGGTGGCGTAGAGCGACAGCTCACCACTGGTGCTTTTGAACATCGGGGGCCCTTAGTCTGGACAACCGATAGCCAAAACCTGATTTTCTCCGCCAACCGTCATCCGGATTGGGAGTTACAAAGCCGCCAGGCCGACTTATATCAGGTGAATCTGCGCAATCAACAACTGACCCAGCTGACCAGCTTAGACGGTGAAGAAGCGGAACCAGCGTTGTCGCCAGATGGTAAAACGCTGGCCTTTACCTTTACCCGGCCGGATGCCGTATCTTACGTTAACAGTAAACTGAAGCTGCTGGATCTGGGTTCACGGCAGATCCGGATGTTGGCAGCTGAGCTGGATCGTAGTGTCGAAAATCCAAATTGGGTTAACAATAACACCCTGGTATTCCAGTATGCTGATCGTGGCCTGACTAAGGTTGCACAAATCAGTACCCGCGACCGCATGACCGACTTAGTCTCAGATCTGGGCGGTACCAGCTGGGGCCGGCCATACTTAAGCGGCATGTATAGCGTCGCCAGCAATGGCACCTTGGCTTACACTCAGGGCAGCAGCCAGCGCCCGGCCGAAGTGGCCGTGTTTCGGAATAAGGCCAGCCGCACCCTTACCGATCTCAATGGTGGGTTGTTGGCACAGCGTCAGCTCGGTAAGGTGCAGGAGATCCGCTACACTTCGACTGCCGGCAATGAAGAAATCCAGGCCTGGTATATTACGCCGCCTGATTTCGACCCCAGCAAAAAATATCCGCTGATCCTGGAAATTCATGGTGGACCACATCTGGCCTATGGTCCGCAGTTTGCTGCTGAGCTACAACGCTATGCCGCTGAAGGTTATGTGGTGTTGTATAACAACTACCGCGGCAGTACCAGCTATGGCGAGCGCTTTGCGATGCTGCTGCACTACAATTATTCCTCTGAGCATGACTTTAAAGACCATATGTCGGGGGTCGATGCGATGCTGGCGAAAGGCTTTATCGATCAGAATAACCTGTTTATCGCAGGCGGTTCGGCCGGTGGCATAGCAACCCTGTATGCGGTAGGTTTAACCCAGCGTTTTAATGCTGCTGCGGCGACCAATCCGGTGGTTAACTGGACCTCAAAAGTCCTGGCTGCCGACAGCTATGTTGGTCAAATCCGTAATCAGTTCCCCGGTACCCCCTGGGATGAACAGGCGCATTACTGGCAGCGCTCACCACTTTCTTTAGTGGGTAACGTTAGCACGCCGGTGTTACTGTTTACCGGTGAAAAAGACCGGCGCACACCTATTGCAGAGACTGAACAATACTATCAGGCACTGCAGTTACGGCAGGTTGATAGTGCCATGGTGCGGGTACCCGATGCTTACCATGGTGTCACTAACCGGCCGTCATGGTTAATTGCCAAGGTGGAGCATGCGCTGGCCTGGTTTAAGCGCTACCGCAAGGACTAAACCTT